>NZ_LKEU01000034.1 GCF_001766835.1 Acetobacterium wieringae
CAATGTCATTAAGTTAACGACAATATATACGCCACAGATTATTAAACCGCCAAATGCAATTGACATTTGGCGGTTTTCATTATCCGAACCAATAAATCCGGGCATGCCAAATAAGCCGACGATGTCCGCTATAAAAAAAGTCTAAAATGAGATATAATTAAGCAACTCTATACAAGAAACTGACTGACGTCCTGATCTTGACTTTCCGAGGGTCTTTACGTCCAGGTCTTACAGGCAGAATATTCTTGGCAATTAGAGCTTCAACATCTGGTGGTGTATCATCTCTGCATTTGAAGAAACGCATACAGATTGCTATTGCGATTGTGAAATTCACCTGATATAAATGGTTTCGTTCTTTTTGGACGATCAGAATATGAGTTGTGATTGCGGCACAAAAGTTATACATAATCAGCTTTGCGAAGACTTCCTGCAGAATATAGGCCACCTTTTTTGCGTGAAAATGCTGCAATCCGATTGCGTACTTCAGTTCCCGGAAGGATGTCTCTATTCCCCATCTCATATGATATAAATGCCTGATTTTAGACAATGGAAATGTCTCTCTGTCAAGATTGGTCATAATGACTTCATATGAATTTTCACCGATTGGAAATCTTAAAATTCTAAAATGATATGGGTACATTGCTTTACTGTCAAAAGGCAAAAAATCAAAGACCTGATTTTTAGGCATAAACTTGTAGCGGTCTTTATTGGCTTTGATTTTATTGGTCTGTCTCCGGGTCATAAAAAAAGAATAATCAAGGTCGAAGGTATCATCACAGGAAAGATTTAAACTTGAGGCAATACCATTGCTGGTAATGTCTTTAACTCGAACAAGATAATGCCATCCTTTTTTAGCAATGTGTTCAAAAACATTGTAGCTTTCATATCCGCGATCCGCAATTACAATTGTTTTCCCTTCAATCTGCGATCGTTCGATCATTTCAATAAGCGCTTTACATTCTCCAGACCTTATTCGGGGTTGGATCAAGGCATCAACATAAGTTTTATTACATAAATCGTAAAGCGCATTCAAGTGCAGAAGATTAAATCCTTTATTAGAGCCGTTATTCTGAAAAGTATCAGGATCATCGGGATTGTGGGCGATGTTAAGATCTGAACCGTCAGCAGCCAATAGACGATACCCCTCATATAAGAATGCCGAAGGCAGTTTCGAGTTAAAGTCATGGAACAAACTTTCAAAAAGTTCAGGCTTCAGTTTTTCTCTTTGTTGGACAAATGCAGAACATGAAACCGTATCTGTATCATAAGAAAAGTAGTCCAGCAACTCCAGCTTCAAACTTTGGCCGCCCATCGATAAGATCAGCCGGATCATCTCTGCATAGTGTAATTTTCTTTTTCGGGTAAAGTCAGTGACAGGATTCTTTACGAATTTTCTGGAGTTTTGTTCGGATAATGCGATCGAATTCTCCAGCTTTTTTAAAATATTCGTTGCGAAATCATTCATTTGAAACCTCCTTGAAATAATATATTTAAGGGGCTTCGCCACATTTTTTTATAATATTGTCAAGTTTTTTTATCTATACAAATAAAAAAAGCCCTACGCTTTTTCAAGCATAAGACTCTTTCGTTATTTCGTTAACTTAATGACATTG
>NZ_LKEU01000035.1 GCF_001766835.1 Acetobacterium wieringae
TCGTGTGAGGTTAATCAGGATGATTGTCTTGATGCGAGTACTTTTGTAAAATATACTGATGACGGGATCAAGGCTATGGTTAAAGAGAATCAGCGATATTCTGGAATAATGAGCTTAAACAAGACAGAAAGAAATGAATGTATCCGGATAATACATAAGGAAACGAGTTGTAGCATTCGGCAATTGAGTAGGGTGCTGGGAATCGGAAAACGAATAATCGAAAACGCGATCAAAGAACAGTAAGTAAGAATTTTATTGCGGTTTCTTACTTTGGTTGCTTTAAAAACAGAGAATAGAGACGATTCGGGTTCTTCGGGACTCGGGTCGTCTTTTTAAGTTTTTGAAGTGGCTGGTAAATATGGGGGAATCTTTTCGCTCCAAATTGATTTAGCGTTGACAGCCGTGACAGGATGTTCCAGACTATAGTGCCATCCGATCTAACCAGCCAATCCCGACGCAGGTGCCAATGGTATTTGTGTTGGAATTTCAATATATAAGAGTCTGTCAAACTTAGATTGCAAAAAAGGGCATTAAGGTGTAAAATTCTAAGGAGAAGCTAACATGAAAAGAAACATAAAACAAATATAAACGGAGGTACAATGTGAAAAAATTAAGAATAGGTATTATCGTAGGTATGTGCATGATGATCATGGGCTTGCCAACCGTTGTTTTGGCCGAAGGAACAGATACCACAGCAGATATGGCTTTTGGTGTGGCGTACCGTACTCATATTGAAAACGAGGGCTGGGCTCAGGGTTGGATGCACGATGGCAGCCTTTCTGGATCGGAAGGCAAAGGTCTGCGTTTAGAAGGAATTGAGATTGAATTATCGGGAGATGTGCCGGATGGTTTAGGAATACAATACCAGACTCATATTCAGAACAAGGGCTGGGCTCAAGGTTGGGTGTCAAACGGTGATCTGGCCGGTTCTGTGGGAGAGGGTCTGCGGCTGGAAGCCATTGAAATCAAACTGACTGGCACAGATGCTGCGGATTATTCAATCAAATATCGCACCCATATTCAAAATCAAGGCTGGGCTCAGGGTTGGGTAGCCGATGGCGCTTTGTCTGGATCAGAAGGTAAGGGTCTAAGGCTGGAAGCCATTGAAATACAAATTGTTGAAACCCCAGTGAAAGTCGCTTTTGACAAATATGAAGCGGTCTTGGGCCAGGTCAATGAAGATGACTATACCAGCGCATCCTGGGATCTTTATCAGGATGTCGTTGCCAAGAATGTTGTCACCAAAGAAGACATCGCCAACAAAATTACTGAAGCAACCACGGCAATTGAAAAAGCGCAACTGAGCCTGGTAAAAAAAGCAGATCTAACCATTTATAATGACGTGCTTGAAAGCGTAAAAGAAGCCGACTATTCGCCAGAAACCTGGGCGATCTATCAGGCTGTAGTGGAAGCCAATGTGGTGACTGAAGAAAATACTCAGGCCGAAGTGGATGCAGCGACCATTGCGCTAATCAAAGCCCAGAAAAATCTATTCAAACTGGCAGATTTAACAAATTATGAAGCTGCCTTGGCAGCCGTGACCCAGGACATGGTCAAGTCTGGTTGGACGGCATATAAGGCTGTGGTTGATGCCAATGTGGTTACAAACATGAATACCCAGGCCGAAGTCGATGCAGCAACTGCTAAAATTTTGGCAGCCCAGAAAAGTCTGGTGCTTTATTCTGATTTAACAAATTTTAATAAAGCGATTGCTCTCTATGTCCAGTATGGTGGAGATGCAGCCAATGCGCCGTATACCTCAAGTACCTGGAATACCTATACAGCAAAGTGCGAGAACTATGGAACGCTGACAGACGGTAAATGGGTATATGATACAATTACCAAAGATACTGCTCAGTCAACCATTGATGCGGCTACCGCCGATATTGACAGTGCCAAGTTGAAATTGGTAAAAACGGCTGATCTAACGGCATTTAATGCAGCGAAAAACATTAAGGTAAGTGATGGTCCCTATACCACTGCTTCATTTACCGCCTATACCAATGACAGTCAGGTGAAGGCTATTACGACTATTGCGGCTGATACCTTAAAGAATTATCCCCAGTCGGTGATAGACAGTTACACGGCCACATTGATCGCACTTCAACAGACTATTTTAGTGAAAGGCGCAGACTTGACGGCTTATAATGCTGCTTTGGCAGCAGTCCAGCAAGCAAATTATACACCAGCTTCCTGGACAACCTATCAAACAGTGGTGACGGCAAATGCGGTGACACCCGATAACACCCAGGCGGATGTGGATGCTGCAACAGCAAAAATTGTCGCAGCTCAGAAAAATCTGGTTTATAGCGCAGCTTATGTAGTTGCCAATGCCAAAATTAACACATCTAATTTTGGGGTTCGCACGGTTGGGGACAATATTCTGACCCGGGCGAATGATATTATTTCTGCAGCGGGAATCGATAAAACGGATTATAGCATCACATTTACTCGGATCGATAGCGGTACCGCAGTGATTAATCCGACAACGGGTTTAATAATCGATGAGGGCAATACGGTGGCAACGGTCACCTTTACAATTACGCCTCTTGATGGTGGTGCAGCTGGGACAACGGCAAACATGGATATCTATATTAATCCATAGATTAATAGGCAAAAAAGAATTATCTCTTAAATTTTAGTGCAATTGTTCGGGTTATTGGGCAATTGCACTTTAATATTTATCCAAAAAAAACTAACGAATTGATTTGAAATGTCGATATCTTTAATACGCTGTATGATGGCGAAGGCAATAAATAAAATAATCGAAGTGTTATAAATATATGTGATAACAAGGAGGTAATCGGGATGAAAAAACGAATCAAACAAGGGGTAAGCTGGATACTGGTATTTATGATGATACTGACCTCTATGCCACTTAACGTATGGGCCGAAGACAGTGGAATAACGACGATGGAGACGAATGGCACGTTCACCTGGACGACAGTGGATGGAGGGGTCGAGATCACCGCGTATTCCTTTGCTGATGGAGGACCAACAGTAGAAATCCCCGACACGCTGGGTGGCAAAAAGGTTGTGGGTATTGGCAGCAACGTTTTTAAGGGCCTGGCAATCACCAGCATTAACTTTCCGGATTACCTCCTTTACCTGAAAGATGGGGTGTTTTACGATTGTGATGTCCTGGTTGAAATCGAACTGCCCTCTACCCTGACTGCCATTTATTCAACAGAAGGAAACCCGACCTTTGGCAATTGCTCAAACTTGCTACGTGTCAGCATCCCAAAATCCGTGACAATCATGGAGGGGTACGGCATGTTTAAAGACAGCTTATTGGTAGAACTTTACGGTGAATCACCCTCAACGGCAAAAGACTATGCAATGGAAGCAAATCCGGAAATACCATTTAACGTTATCGAATTTTTGACAGTGGATGAATTTCTGGTCTCACCCGATACTGAAATTGGAGTGGGTAATCCCGTTACGCTAACGAGCGCAGTCTCTGGTGGTACCGGAACCATTAAATATGACTTTTTCTGGGATCTGATCAGCTATGATGGGACGGAGTCGACAGGCACAATTGCGATGGACACCGCCTCGAATGCAGTTAATTTCCCCCCGACTTTGGCCGGCACCTATACCTTTTATGTCAGGGCAACCGATGGCAGTGGTAAGACAGCATTAAAGGCTGTAAGTGGTTACAAGGTAACCAATGAACCAGTGATTGCCGAAAATGGCTTTAAAGCCAGCAAGGTCTCGCCTCAGTATTATGACAGTGAGATTTTGCTGACGGTAGAAACAGTCGCCGATACCGGCAGCGGGACGCTAAATTACCGTTTCTATTATACCAGTGGTGAGGTTTCTCAGGAACTTGGCAATTCGGCAACACCCCAAGCCACCTTTACTCCCAGTCAACCGGGCATATATAATCTTTATGTGGAAGTCACTGATCAACAAGGTTTAATAGCTAAAAGTGAGATGTTGAATTATACCATTGTGGATGATCTGGCTGTCAAATCGTTTACGGCATCACCGGATAATTCGCAGGCCCATGCTATCGGGACGGAGATCCTTTTAAATGCCGAAGGTTCTGGCGGGAAAACGGCCTATCAATATCGTTTCTCGGCACTCCATGAGGATGGCGAAGAAATTTTGATTCAGGATTTTTCAACCGCAGCGACGGCCAACTTTACTCCGACAAAGGCCGGCTATTACGATCTTATTCTGGAACTAAAAAACGGCAGTGGTCGAATTATTGAAGAAACCATTGAAAATTTTGAAATTGTTCCGGTAGTCGCTTTGTCTGCGGCAAAAGCTGATGGCAGTCCAGCGTATGTTTGGGATGAAGTCAGCCTGACAACGAACATAACCGGAGCCAAGGCGGGTTATGTGTACTCCTACTATTATACCCTTGGTTCAGATTCGACAAAAATCCCGATTGTTTCCAAAGTGGCCGAAACGACACAAGCTTTCAATCTGCCATCAGCTGGTAATTACCAGTTCTATGTTGAAGTGTATGAAAATGACGTTATGGTAGCCAGTGCCACATCCAACACGGTTACAGTATTACCTAAACCAGAGGTAACCCTGAAATCAGATAAGACATCGCCCCAGAACCGCAATACAACCATAAAATTTACCGCAACAGCAAGTGGCGGCAAGGGGCCCTATACCTATCAGTTTAGCTGTGACCGTGACGGAGAAAGTGTATATAAGGGCGTAGCCATGGCAACGAACAATTTTAGTCTGCCGTTGGTTGAAGCCGGGGAATATACCGTTACTGTAGTTGCCAGCGATGCCAATGGGATTCAGACGGAAGCGGAATCACTTGTTTTTATCATTCAGGATAATCCGCTGGTTCAGCTAACCACAGATCGTGATGAGGAAAGCCTTCATTATGCTGGGGATGAAGTCATCCTTCAGGCAGATGTGGAGGGTGGTACCGCACCCTTTACGTATCATTTTTATTATAAATTGGGTACCAAAACAGTGGAACTGACCGATCCTCAGGTTGATGGCAGTGCAGCGTCGATCAGTGTGACGCCATCAGTGGCCGGCACCTATACTTATCTAGTCGAAGTCACCGATCAGACCGGTTTGAAGACGACGGCGACAAAAACCGGCTATAAGGTCTTGTCAGCAGTAGCCACTAAAAGCTTTGTGACGGACAAATTATCTGGTCAGAATGTTAATACCCCGATCAAATTGACGGCCAATGGCAGTGGTGGCAAAACACCATACACTTACAAGTTTTCCTATCAACTAGATGGTTCCAGTCCGGTTGAATTAGATCAAAAAGCGCTGCCGACAACCAATACAGTATTATTCACACCGACTCAGGTTGGTAACTACACCCTGAAAGTAGAAATAACCGATGACAATGGCAACGGGCAAACCACGACCGAGACCATTGAAAACTATAAAATTGTCAATGGTCCAGTGATTGGTGAAATTACTGCGGTCAATAGCAATGATCCCGGAGCGGCAATATATGTCAATGATCCCATTCTGATCACCGCAGTATTGCAGGAGGGCACCGGAACGGGATCGATTCAATATCGTTTTACCATCAAAAATGGATCGAATGTCGTTAAGACGGTGACCCAGACTGATGATAACAGTTTTGAATTTACGCCGACCACGGCAGGAACCTACAGTGTGGTCGTGGATGTTAGTGATGCGGATCAGTTGATAGCGAGCCGAACCCTAAAAAATGTGGTGGTATTAAAAACGCTGACAGCAGTGCTTAAAACAGATAAAGCTTCGGGAACATCAATTAACTCAGCCATAAAACTGTCGGCCTCGGCGGCTGGCGGGAAATCACCTTATTCTTATACTTTTGAATGGGAAGATGCTTTGGGCACTACAGCGACCATTCAAGAAGATTCGATCGTTAAAACAGCAGTGCTCACCTTTAACAATCCGGAAAATGTGGGCTTCTATACACTGCGGGTGACGGTGACTGATGCCAATGGAATTAAAGTCGTTTCAGAACTGCCGAACTATCAAATCAAGAATCCACCGATTATTAATGAATTTTCGACCAACCCTGTCAAAGGGACACCTGTTTATCCTGGAAAAGAAATCACTCTAAAGGCTGATGTCGCAGAGGGAAGCGGTGAAAATGCACTGGAATACGCCTTTTATGTCAATGGCAGCACAGAAAAGCTCCCGGATAACGATGGTGATCCATCCGATGTTATTTATACACCTTTGAGCGGTGGTTCCTATACCTTTGAGGTAGTTGTTTCTGATGGCGTCAGTAGCGTCAGGAAAAAAATAACTGGTTATAAGGTCAACACTGGACTGGAAGTCACCAGTCTAAAAGCCAGTAAAACCAGCGGACTGATTATCGGTGATACGATTCGCTTAACAGCAGCCGGTAAAGGCGGAGTTTCACCCTACACCTATCAATTCTCATATAAAATTGAAGATGATGAAGGCCATGTAATTAAAGCGCAAACCGATATTGATTCGGCAAACCCTTCATTGAAAAGTATCGATTTTTCATTGACTGAAGCTGGAAACTACACCTTTTTTGTAGAAATTACCGATAAAAACGGGGCTGTCAGTTTAAACACCATTGAAAAGACGCTGGCATTGACAGTAACAGATCCGCCAATTATAACCGGTTTGACAGTAACAGATCCTGAAGCAGAAGAACCGCAACCCAGCTTGACCAGTTCCTATGTAAAAGAAGCGATTAACTTAACCGCCACCAAAAAAACCGGTGCCGGCGGCGACAATTTGACCTATACCTTCGGTTACAAGGTTGGTTCAAAATCAGGCACCATCGATGCTGCCAATGTAACAGGAAATGTGGCCAGTTTCACACCGAACATTGCCGGTACGTATACCTTTTATGTTAGTGCCAAGGATGAAGATTCTGGCTTGACGAGTGAAACGTATACCCTCAGCAAGTTTGTGGTTTTTAGAACCTTCGGGGTAAAAAGTCTTAAAACCAACAAACCGTCAGGTCAGGATATTAACACCGAAATTAAGTTGACAGCCACTCCAGATGGTGGAAAAGCACCATTTACCTATACTTTTTACCAGAAACTGCGAGAAAATGAAGCGGATACAATCGATGAAGCTGATTATGCAGCATGTCTGATCCCGAGCGATAAAACAAAGAATTATGCCACCTTCAAGCCGGAAACGGAAGGAACCTATATTCTGTTGGTAAAAATTACCGATGCCAACGGGATTGCGTCCACCGAAAGCATTGATTTTGATGTCTATAATCCACCGGTGGTGAGCTTAACAACCAATAAAACCGGATTGCCGGTTTATGCTGGGGACTCGGTTGAGCTGACCGCAACGGTGGCTTCCAATACCGGGATTGGTGAAATGAGCTATCTCTTCTATTGGACCAAGGGAACAGTGACCGAATACATGGATACGAAGTCCACAGCAGATCTCCGGATAGCAAACGCTGATTTTGTACCAGATCAGGCAGGTACCTATAACCTTTTTGTGGAAGTGACGGATGACAATTATGCAACGACTACGGCAAAAATTGGCAGCTTTAAGGTGCTGGGAAATGTTGGTGTCAAGAGTTTGGTGGTGGATAAGAAAACACCTCAGAATGTTGGTACAACAATTAAATTGACCGCCACCGGAATCGGTGGAAAAACTCCTTATAAGTATCAGTTCTATTACAAGCTGGATAGCGAAAACGACGAAGATGATGTAGAAACATGGACAAAAATTGGTTCATCGACCACATCCCGATATATCAGCTATCGGCCAATGAAGCCGGGACTTTATTCCTTTGGGGTAGTAGTTACCGATGCCAATAATCTGATCAGCAACATTGATGGCGATGGCGCAACATTGATGGAATATCAGGTGATTGATCCACCGATCATCCGACGTTTTTCCGTGTCGCCTACTGGCAAGCAGTATGAAGGAGAAGATGTTACGTTGACAACCAGCGTTACTGGCGGTAGTGGCGATTATAACTATGAATTCGCGTATCAGCGGGGGAGTGAAGAACCGGTGACGATTACCGAAACAGCCGATGCGACACCGGGAATCATTAGCTTTAAGCTAGACGAAGTGGGCACCTATCAATTCTTCGTTAAGGTAACCGATAATAAAAATGAGGATGTAACTTCAAATACTACCGAAAAAACCATCGACAGCTACGCCGTGATTAAAAAAGCTTCGATAAAAGATTTTCTCATCAGCAAAACCAGCATGGCATTGGGAAGCAGTGTCCGACTGTCGGCCACTGGACAAGATGGCATCAAACCCTATTTCTATCAGTTCTCCATGAAAAAAGAGGGCGACAGTGAAGAGACGATTATTCGAGCTTTTTCAACGACCTACTACTACACCTACAAGCCACCAACAGCAGGGAATTATACCTTCTATGTGGATATAAAAGACAGTAAAAATGAAACGATATCGCGAAGTGAAGTGACCAACTCACTTGCTGTAACAGAATAATCAACTAGACCCAATCGTATTAATTATGGAGCTCTCAACTGGCTGATGCCGGTTGGGAGCTTTATTTCTTTAGAAAACCCAGTTTTGATTTGGAAATTTGCTGAATCCATTAAAGATTTTTTATTTTTTGACGATAACATCATCAGGATAGTATGATATAATTGTCTTAAAATAATTTTATTCAGATTTGACGATCGGTCGACGGATCGATGATATAAGCAATTTAGGACAGATCATAAAAAAGGAGGTCTTGTCATGGCAATAAAAAAAACGACAGCTTCGATGTTATCGGCTGTTTTGCTGACTTCGGTGCTTTTTTCGCCGGCAGTATGGGCTGAAGGCGCTCAGGCATCAATTGTTACCGAACCGGGAGTTCAGTACAAAACACATATTCAGGATTATGGCTGGGAAACCACCTGGAAAAGCAATGGTAGTTTGTCAGGCACGGTCGGAGAGTCGAAACGACTGGAAGCTTTGCTGGTGGGACTAACTGGTTCGCTGCCGCAAGGGGCAAGCATTCAGACCTATGTTCATGTGCAAAATCGGGGCGATTTGGGTCCGTTTGCCATGGGTACGGAAGCTGGAACCAGTGGGCAGGGTCTGCGTCTTGAAAGTGTCCGGTTAGTCCTCAACAATATGCCGGGGTATCGTCTTTTATACAATGTTCAGGTTCAGAACCAGGGCTGGCTAAAGGATATCAACGATCCGAATACCTGGTTTAGAAATGGTGAAACCGCTGGAACATCAGGGCTAGGATTAAGGCTTGAGGGACTTCGAATAAAAATAGTCGAAGTGAATGAGGAGTACGAAACGTATCTTTCGACCCTTAAAGCGGTTAATCCCTATTCATATACCAGCGAATCCTGGGCCGATTATCAGGAAATTGTCGATGCCAATGAGATGACAACGGATAACAGCAAGGAAGAAATTATACAGGCCATTGCCAACATTACGGCGGCACAGAAAGACCTGGTGCTGGCAAAGAATTTAACTGCTTATAGGGCAGCGCTTGCTTCTGTACAGGAAGTGAATTACACCCCGGATACTTGGTCGGTATATCAGGATGTGGTGGCTGACAATGTGGTTACAAAAGATGACTCCCAGGCTGATATCAATACTGCTCTTAAAAATATACTGGAAGCTCAGAAAAAATTGCAGTGGAAGGTTAATCTAACTGAGTATCAGGCAACCTTGGATGCCGTTCGTGAGGAAGACTATACAGCAGAGTCATGGTTAGTATATCAGGGAGTTGTGTCATCTTATGCCATGACGGAAAACAATACTCAGCCTGAAGTCGATGCAGCGGTTAAAAAAATCGATGAAGCCCAGAAAAGAATGGTCAAAAAATTTGATTTTACTGCTTATAATGCACTGCTTAACGCAGTAAAAGAAGAAGACTATATTGAAACCACCTGGGCAATTTATCAGGATGTGGTTGATGCCAATTTCGTGGATGAAACCTTCTCCCAAAGCGATATTGAAAAAGCCATTAAAAATATCGAAGAAGCTCAGAAGAAGTTGATTAAGAAAGCTGATTTAACGTACTATCAGGCGGTATTGGATGCAGTTAGCAAAGAAGACTACACCACGGCCTCCTGGAATGCCTATCAGAAGGAGGTTCGCTCCGTGGTAGTGAATGCCATGAGCAAGCCGGAGGTTATTGATGAGGCTGTTCTTAAAATTTTGTCAGCGCAAATGAATCTGGTACCGGCCGGTGACATGCGTTATTACTACGCAGCCATTAATGGGGTGATTCGAACCGACTATACGACGGCATCATGGGATGCCTACCAGAAAGTAGTGGCGGCTAATGTGGTTGTTCCGGCTGATGGACAGGAAGCCATTGATGCAGCGACCGAAAAAATCGAAGCAGCGCAAAAGAAATTAGAGGGAGCTGCCGAAGATCTTGACGAATATAATGAGTTAATTGGTCTTGATCAAGATAACTATACTTCAGCATCCTGGGCAACTTATCAGAAAGTCATTGACGCTAATTTTCTGAAACCACAGGACGGACAAGCGAAGATCAATACAGCGGTGACAAAACTGCGGGCAGCCAGCCTGAAGCTGGTGGAAAGAGCCAGTGATTTTACCGAGTATAACAAAGCCTTGAAATACAATCTTTATTTAGGAAAAGACCCAGCTGATACGACTTCGACAAAACCACTGGTTGAGATGAAGCAAGGTGAGTACACGACGTCGTCTTGGGCAACTTATCAGAAGGTCTTGGATGCTAATATTATGGATCCGGATAAGTCGCAGACTCAGGTTAACACAGCAGTGGCCAATATTAAAAAGGCTCAGTACAAGCTGCTAAAAGGCGGTGATCTGGCGCGATACAACACGATATTGAATTACAATATTGTTCTTGGTAAAGATCCAGACGACGCTGCTGATCTCCGAACCCTTAAGCCGATGAAAGAGGTCGATTATACCTCCACATCGTGGACGGCCTACCAGAAGATCTTAACTGCCAATGAAATGGATTCTGATAAATCTCAGGCCCAGATTGATGCTGCGGTGGTGAAGATTACCCGGGCTCAACAAAAATTGATGGAACGCGGCGATCTTGAAGAATACTATGATGTATTGAATCTCGTGAAAAGAGCTGACTATACGACTAAGAGCTGGACTGAATATGCCAAGAAAATAGCATCGAAAGGCTATTTTGTAACCCCGGATAATACTCAGGCAGAAATCAATCGTGCTATTGATTTAATAAAATTAGCCCAACTTAATCTACAGCAACGGGGTAATACTGATGAGTATTATGATTTGATTGATAAATATTCAGATCAAAGTGTATTTAAGACGGCCCCCTGGAGTGCCTATTTGGCTGTTCTTGCAAAGAATGTTGTTTCGTCAGAGAATACAGACTCCGAGATTAAGATTGCAGTTGATGCGATCAAGCGAGCTCAAGCCGTTCTGGTTCAACCAGAAAATGCAGCATCGATCCTGACTGCTTATAATGAGGCGTTGGCTAAAACAGATGCTGCTGGTTCATACACACCAACATCCTGGCAAACATATCAAAATACAATCAAACCGTATTTAGGCTATACAAAAGACATTGACCAGGCAAAAGTAAATGAAGCAACAGCAAAAATTATTGAAGCGCAACAGTTCCTCATTCGAACAAATCAGGCAGAACTGGATGCTTTTGAAAATGTTATTGAGATGTATCTGAGAAACAAAATGCAAGTTGGAAAAGGTTATGTCGAGCAGCTTAATAAATATGTTGACCCGGGTACCTGGAATGATTATGTTGATACCGTTGAAAAATATGCAGCAGCATATACAGACTATACATGGCAACAAACGGTAATTAATAAAGATAGTCGTCCGGAAGTCATTATTGCTGCGACCGAAGATATCAAAAAGGCAATCAGAAACCTTGATCCTGATGGTATAAACCTCGATCTTGATTATAGTGGCTATGATATAGCAGTAGCAGCCGCTAAACCCTGGCGAGACGATCTTACCGTGTGGCCTAACACGATGGCTCAGGTGGCTCCACTGTATACGCAAAAATCTTATGATGATTATGTCAGAGATTGCATCAATTATGAGATTTTCAATCGGATTGAATCGACCAGAGAAGTATTTATGGATCAAACGAAGATTAATAATGCGACCAGCATGATCACCAATGCTCAAGCGACCCTGTATTATAGAGCTACCGAGTCAGATATTGCTGGCTATAATGCGCAAGTAACAGAATTTAAAACCTTAAGAAGTTCAAAGAGTAACTACACGACAGCGACATGGGATAATTATGAAATGGTTTATCTCAACTCGCCGGCAAACTTGAATGATCTGCCAAACTTGAAACAGATCGATTGTAAGAGTGCTACTGATCAGCTTAAGGCAGCACGAGATGCCCTCAAATATACCGCCGTATATGTGGGAACAAATGTGACTAAAAATAATTTACAATTACCGAGCATTACGACGGGAACAAATTTATTGACCCGGGCTGAAGGTTTGCTGTTAGACAAAACAAAATATAAGGTTGAGGTGGTTTCGGTAAGCGGAACACCAAATGCTGAAGTGGATAATAATGGTGTTGTTACAGGTGTTGCGGGTTCCTTTGCAACGATTAGTTTTAAAATCACCGAATTAGCAGATCCGACAAATAATTATGTGACAGTTACCATTGCCGGATTAGCAATTTCTTGATGCCAAGAAAACTGCAAAAAAAATATAAAGATTTCAGATATCAAAAAAATCCCTTATTAGGAGCTCCTGCTCTTAACAAGGGATTTTTACTTTTTGAACTAATCTTCAGAGATAACGAAGAGTTGGGATCAATCACGATACCCCATTCACCACAACTTCCATTCCCGCCAGATCAAAACCGGTTTCGCAATAAACCGAATAGGTATATTTGTCCGTTTTCCAGGTGGCTAAGCCCATGCCATCGGGGTTGGTCTGGTAGAGAACCGGAATGCCGGAAGCGTTTGCTTTAGTTTCGCCGCTCTGGAATTCGGTGTAAACACCCGCAATGTTGTCGATCATCACATCACCCTTACGAACCGTGTAGTTGACACCACCCAGGGTAAAATTGGCCTGGGCAATGTCATCAGAGATAGTGAAGTATTTCACATCCGTGATGCCGGTTGGCAGGGTTTCGAAGGTAAACCCGATTGCATCCTTAATCGCCTCACTTGAGGCCTGTTCTACCATCGGGTTGGGTAGTTCGGTTTTGGAATCATCCTTTTTTTCGGCGGCAGGGGTGCAGCCAGTAAAAAGAAGAACCGTGAGAGAAACAAGAATCAAGGGAAACAACAACAGTTTTTTTGATTTCATAATAGACCTCTCTTTATTTTATATTTTAGGTAATTGCAAAACTGCCGTGAGCTTTGCGCCCAGTTTCGCACGAAACAATTTTTACACTGTACGGCGGACAGTTCGCTGAACTGTTCGCCTACACGTTACAAAATTATTTGTGGAAACTGCACTCAAAGCAATCATTGTTCGATTTTTTTCATTTCGCAATTATCTATTTTATTTTTAGATGTTGGGGCATGTCATGGCAACGTTTCGTTTGTCATACCGGTTGTTAAATTTGCGGCTAAATCGGACAGTTACTGTCCTTGGCCACATGGGTAAACTGGCTTTTGCCGCTGGCATAATCAGCTACGCATTGACCATGACCCAGTAGTTTGTATTTATAACTAAGCAGTCCGTCCAGGCCAACCGGACCCCGGGCATGAAGTTTGCTGGTGCTGATCCCCACCTCGGCGCCGAAGCCGAAACGGAAGCCGTCGCTGAAGCGGGTTGAACAGTTCCAAAAAACACCGGCTGAATCCACCAGGGTCATAAAAGTTTGAGCGGTGGTTTCGGTGGTGGTCAGAATCACATCGGTGTGACCGGAACCGTAGGTGTTGATATGGTTAATGGCCGTGTTCAGATCGGGTACAATTTTAATTGACAGGATGTAATCCAGGTATTCGGTTTTCCAGTCGATCTCGGTAGCTGCTTCCACGGCAATGATCGCCTGTGTGGCAGCATCCCCCTTAATATGAACATTTTTGGCCTCCAGTGCCGTTTTAAGTTGCGGCAACAGAGCAGCGGCGATTTTTTCGTTGACTAGCAGGGTTTCCAGGGTATTGCAGGCAGCCACGTACTGGGTTTTAGAATCGACAATGATCGCAACGGCTTGGGTAAGATTGGCATCTTCATGAACATAAACATGGCAGATGCCATCGGCGTGGCCCATCACCGGAATATTGGAGTTGTTCATAATATATTGAACAAAGCTGTTGGAACCCCGGGGAATAATCAGATCAATGTAGTGATCCAATGCCAGCATGGCAGTGACGTCTTCCCGGGTTTCCAGGTTTTGGAGCCAGTCCTTTGGCAGACCCACAGAAGCGGTGGCTTGATTGATAATTTTAGCAAGCAGTCGATTGGTTTCCAGGGCTTCACGGCCGCCTTTTAAAAGTACCGCATTGCCGCTTTTCAGGCAGAGGGTGGAAATCTGAACAAAAGCATCGGGTCGGGATTCGAAGATAACCCCAATGACCCCAATCGGGCAGGTGACCTTATAGAGATCCAGACCTTCATCCAGTTCGGTTGACAGCTTGGTAGCTCCCAGGGGATCGGTCAGCTCCATCAGGCTGTGGATTCCCTGGATTACGTCATTGATCTTTGCAATATCGAAGGTCAGACGTTTAAGCAGGGGGGCACCCAGGTTTTCTTCCTGAGAGCGTTTCATATCGACTTGATTGGCAACTGCAAGTGCTTCTTTGTTTTCTTCCAGAGCGTTGGCAATGGCCAGCAGCCCGGCATTTCGCAGCTGACCGTCGGTGGCTGCTAACAGGATGCCCGCCTCCCGGGCGATTTTTCCGCATTGTTCCATTTGCATTGGCATTTCCTCCTAAATTTTGGGATTGGGTTTTTAGGGCGAGGGTCTGACCCCTTGGTCATCACGGATCGCTCCTACAAACTAATGTGTGATAGTCGTATTTTAATAAACTGTAAATATGGATTCGTAGGGGCGGGTTTTACCCGCCGGAGGGACGTTTGTATATTGACCAACATTCCGGGCGAATGCGATTCGCCCCTACACTATGATGTGTGACATTATATGTGTTAACAGAGTTATTGTTTTCTTCGTAGGGGTGGGTAAGCCACCCCAATGACGGCCTTTATTTTGCCAATAAATTCTCTCGAATCTTCTTAAAATCTTTCTCTCGTAAATCAGTTTTTTCCATTAAATAGGTTTCCACATTTCCGAAATTGGTGTTGACATAGTTCATCGAAATCTTTAACCACTCAGGCTTGACACCATAAAATTCCCAGAGGTGATAATTTTCAATGCCCAGTTCTTCAGACATAATGTTACCCAGCAGGTTAAAACTCTCGTCGAAGGTCAGATTCGTCAGCGTATAGTCAGACAGGATCACATCTTCACTAACGCCTAAAATGCTCAGAATCAGATAAGTCATAAAACCGGTACGATCTTTACCGTTGGTGCAATGATAAAGAATTGGGTATTCCGATGGTTCGGTTAGGTATTTGAGCACTTCGGCAAAGCACTGGGCCCGATCTTCAGTCTGGATTTTGTAAATATGGCGCATAAATGCATCAATTACGCCAGGTTGAGTGAAGTCCTGATGGTCCAGTTCCATATCTGCACTGGTGAAAATTGGCAGCAGATGGTATTCCGTATTCTTGGGCAACCGATCAGCCTGACGCATTGATTTGGATTCATTTCTGAAATCAAAGACATGTTTAAGGCGTAGGGCCGAAAAATAGTCGACGTCCTTATCGGAAAGGTGGGCCAGTTCTTCACTACGGATCACTTTTCGCCACTTGATTTTGCGACCATCGATTCCCGTGTAGCCGCCGATATCCCGAATGTTGATGGAATTTTCCAGTTGGATCAGACGTTTACTCAACTGGGTTTCTTCACAAAAAATCAGATTGTTTTCATCTTTGAAATTATATAAGATCCGACCATTGGGGGCAATCAACCCCGGATAGGTGGATTTTTGTGGTTCGGACTCGGAAACAGGAGTAACCTCAGCGGAGGTGGTTTTACTCGGTTTATCAGGATGAGCGGATTCGGTCGTTGACATACTTACTGGAGGCAAATTTTCAGACAGGGGTTCGTTGAGAATCGTTTCTTTAGTGAGTGCTTCAGACCAGGTGGTAGATGGGGGTGACTGTTTTTTCCGGATTCGTTTGCTAACCAGAAAATAAGCGGGGATAGCAGCAGCTGCGCCAGCAATTATGGCAAGGGTGGTCGTTTTTTTCATTGATGATTTCCTTTCTGTGACTTCCATAGGATCTGTTTTTTGATTCATTATATGTTATGATTATAGCATATAATGAATCAAAAAGTCCTAAAATGTGAGGAGTTAAGTATGAATACGTTAAGTGTTACTGATGGCCCGTGTCTGGGAATTTACTGTCATATTCCGTTTTGTCTCAAAAAATGTGCTTATTGTGATTTTTCGTCATTCTCTCGTCAGAGTGAGGCAGTAATCAGAGATTATTTTGCAGCCTTGCATAAGGAAATTAGAAAATTTATCGAAGAAAATAAAAAATTTGCGTTACCAGCAGTGGATACCATCTATTTTGGTGGGGGAACACCTTCTGCAGTTGATGTCAGACACATCGAAGCTACCCTTTTGCTGTTAAATGAAGTATTTCAGATAAAGGACGATGCCGAAATCACCATTGAAATCAATCCCGGGACGCTGACTACCGATAAAGCCAGACGCTACAAAAAGGCGGGGATCAATCGGGCCAGCGTGGGGCTGCAGGCCTGGCAGGATTTTCTGCTAAAAATCCTTGGTCGGGTTCACAGTCAGGCCGATTTTATCAAAGCGATGGAGCTCTTAAAAGAAGCGGGATTCAGTAATTTTAGCGTGGATGTAATGGTGGGCTTGCCGGGACAAAAGCTCGAGGATGTAATGGAAACCTTGCAGGCGGTAATAAAATATGCCCCCACCCATCTTTCCTGTTATAGCCTGATTTTGGAGTCGGGAACACCAATGGCCAACTGGGTGGAGTCGGGGCAGTTGGAGCTGCCGGATGAAGATGAGGAACGGGAAATGCACTGGGCCGTGGATGCTTTTCTAAACGAACAGGGATTTTTGCATTATGAAATATCCAGCTTCTGTCGACCCGGATATGAGAGCCGACATAATGTAAAATATTGGGAACTGGTTCCTTACCTGGGTTTTGGTTTGGGGGCTCATGGTTATTTTAACGGCCAACGTTATGGAAACAGTAATGAACTTAACGAGTATTGTCAGTTGCTGAAAGCGGACAAATCACCGTCAATTTTTGAACCGGCGATGACGCCGGAGGAGCAAATGCGTGAGTGGATGTTTTTAGGTTTACGCAAACTGGGTGGGATTCGGGAGGACGATTTTTGCGCCCGTTTTGGAGAAAGCTATTTTGTCCCGTTTGGTGAGGTTATCCAGTCGCTGATCACCGCCAGATTACTGGTATGGGACGGGTCGGTTTTGAAGTTGACACCCAGGGGGCAGGACTTTGGAAATCAGGTATTTATGGCTTTTGTCTAGATGCAATCAGGTCGAAAAAATAACTTAAGAAAACTTTAAAAAGTGAGTAAGCCATTATAGAAACTAGTTGACAAAGTAGGGGTAGGGTGTTATATTTAACTCAGATGTTAGCACTCAATTATTGCGAGTGCTAATAACGAGGTGAATCATGGAACTTAACGCACGTAAAAAGAAAATATTAGAAGTGATCATCCGTGACTACATCAATACCGCCGAGCCGGTTGGCTCCCGGACGCTTTCAAAAAGATGTAATTTGGGTATCAGTCCGGCCACCATTCGAAATGAGATGGCTGATCTTGAAGAACTGGGTTTTCTGGTTCAACCCCACACCTCTTCGGGACGGATTCCAACCCAGCAAGCCTATCGTTATTACGTTGATGAAATTATGGAGATCCAAAAACTTGAGAAGATGATCCGGACGGATATTCATCGCGGTTTTCTGGATCATACCACTGAACTGGGACCGACGATGTCGCATACTGCTCAGGTTTTGTCGCAGCTAACCAACTATACAGCAGTCGTTCTGGCGCCTCGAGTTACAAATTTTAACTGTAAACATGTCCAAATTGTTTCTTTAATTAAAAACAGGGTACTTATGGTAGTAGTGACCCAGGAGGGCATGGCTAAAAACATTGAGGTAACCCTTTCCCAGGAGGTTGATACCATCCTGGCGCTGAAGCTTTCCAATGTGATTAATGGATTTTTAAAAAATACCGTTCTCAGTGAGATGAGTTCGGATTTAATCGATCAAATTCAGGAATTGTCCCCGGCGGAAAGTAAATTGATCCATGAGATTATCCCGCATCTAAAAAAAGCCTTGATGGAGGACGCTTCGGAGGTTCACTCCACCGGATTAACCAATCTATTTAATTATCCGGAGTTCAGTGACGTCAATAAGATTAAGCAATTGATCAATATTGTTCAGGAAAAGCAGGTGCTCTCAGAAATGATGGCATCCAAGGATGGCAATCAGGTCATTCGGATAAAAATAGGGAGTGAAAATGACAATGAAAATCTTAAAGACTTCAGCATTATTACTTCCACCTACGAGTTGGATGGCGAAATGATGGGCGCCTTTGGCGTAATCGGACCCACCCGGATGAACTATGACAATGTGTCGTCGGTTCTTAACTATATCCGCAATGAGTTAAATTTACATATCTCAAATTTATTAATGAAATAGGTGATTAGATGATAAAAGAAGAGGAAATTAAAACAGAAACCGCTTTTGAAACAGATGAAGCGCTTTTAGATGAAGCAGAAACAGTAGCCGATGAGGCCGCAGCAGAGGAAACCGCAGAGACATCTCCGGAAGAGGTATTAAAGGAGATTGTAAAGGAGGATGAGGCCGTCTTGAATCGCCTGATCAGACTTCAGGCTGATTTTGAGAATTTTAAAAAGCGGAGTCAAAAAGAAAAAACAGAAATGTATCAATTTGCATCAGAGAACTTTGCTACCAAGCTGTTGCCGGTAATGGATAATCTGGAGCGGGCGGAAGCCGCCTTAACCGATGCCAGCGAGGAAGCCAAAGGTTATATTGATGGACTGGAAATGGTTTTTAAGCAGCTTAAGGATGTTCTCAAAGAAGAAGGACTGGAAGAAATTATCTGTGAAGGTCCCTTTGATCCCAATCTCCACCATGGCGTTGCTGTTGGTGAGGACGAAGAAAAAGAAGACCAGGAGATCATGGACGTATTCCAGAAGGGGTATAAATTCAAGGGCAAGGTAATCCGGCCAGCCATGGTTAAGGTTTGCAGCAAGTAGCATTGCAGCAGCTTGCATTAAAAAATGAAATTATAATTAGCAATAGAATCATAAAGAATCAAAAATTCGCTGGTCTTATCACCAGAAACGAGTTTTTATTTAAAAAATAGTAAACAATTCAGGAGGAAATAGATATGAGTAAAGAAAAAATTATCGGGATTGACTTAGGAACCACAAACTCTTGTGTAGCCGTATTAGAAGGCGGTGAAGCCGTCGTAATCCCTAATGCCGAAGGAAATAGAACGACCCCATCGGTTGTTGCTTTTGCCAAAGATGGTGAGCGACTGGTGGGACAGGTTGCCAAACGACAGGCAGTTACCAATCCGGATCGCACCATTTCGTCAATTAAACGGGATATGGGGACCGACCGTAAAGTAACCGTCGATGACAAAAGTTATACTCCTCAGGAAATTTCAGCCATGATTCTGCAAAAGCTTAAAGCGGATGCCGAAGCGTATCTGGGTGAAACTGTCAGTAAAGCAGTTATCACCGTACCGGCCTACTTCAGTGATGCCCAAAGACAGGCGACCAAAGATGCCGGACGGATTGCCGGTCTGGAAGTACTGCGAATTATCAATGAACCAACCGCAGCAGCGCTGGCTTATGGTTTGGATAAAGATGCCAATGACAAAATTATGGTCTATGACTTGGGTGGTGGAACATTTGACGTATCCATTCTGGAACTGGGGGATGGCGTTTTCGAAGTAAAAGCAACCAATGGAAACAATCACCTGGGTGGTGATGATTTCGATCAGAAGATCATTGACTGGATGGCTTCTGAATTTAAGAAAAGTCATGGAATTGATCTTAAAAATGACAAAATGGCTCTGCAACGACTTAAAGAAGCAGCTGAAAAGGCCAAAATTGAATTATCGACGGTTATGAAATCAGATATTAATCTACCCTTTATCACCGCCACGGCAGAAGGTCCACAGCATTTGGAATTATCCCTGACCCGGGCAAAATTCGATGAGCTGACTTCAGATCTGGTTAAGAGCACCATTGGACCGGTTGAAAAAGCCATGAAAGATGCCGGCCTTTCTAAAAATGAATTGGATAAGGTAATTTTAGTTGGTGGCTCGACCCGAACCCCATCCGTACAGGATGCCGTTAAAAACATTACCGGTAAAGAAGCCTACAAAGGGATTAACCCGGATGAATGTGTAGCCATCGGAGCGGCGATTCAAGCGGGGGTATTAGCTGGTGAAGTTCATGACGTATTACTGCTTGATGTCACCCCATTATCTCTGGGAATTGAAACATTAGGTGGAGTATTCACCCGGTTGATCGATAGAAACACCACGATTCCGACCAAGAAAAGTCAGACATTCTCAACTGCAGCAGACAATCAAACGGCTGTTGACATCCATGTTTTACAGGGTGAACGAGAAATGTCCAAGGATAACAAGACATTGGGTCGCTTCCAATTAACCGGGATTCCAGCAGCACGACGAGGAATTCCACAAATTGAAGTAACCTTTGATATTGATGCCAATGGTATTGTCAATGTGTCCGCTAAAGACATGGGAACCGGTAAATCTCAAAATGTTGTTATCAAATCGACCACCAACATGAGTGACGAAGAAATTGATAAAGCGGTTAAAGAAGCTGAACAACACGCTGAAGAAGATAAAAAAGTAAAAGCTTTGATAGAAGCTAAAAATATTGCTGATTCCACGATCTATCAAACTGAACAGTCCCTGAAAGAAATGGAAGGTAAGGTTTCGGATGATGATAAGGCTAAGGTTGAAGCGGCGATTGCCGAACTGAAAACAGCCAGTGAAGGGGATGATGTGGAAGCCATTACAAAGGCAACCGAAGCATTAAATGAATCCTTCTACCCATTAGCTCAGAAAATGTATGAGCAAGCCGCTGCACAACAGGCACCTGACGAACAGGAAACTACAGATCAGGGTGATGACGATGTTGTGGATGCTGAATATGAGGAAGTTAAAGAGTAAGAATTGCCAGAAACCGGCAAAAACCAGTGGCAGCCAAGGCTGCCACTCTTTTTCGTGGAGGCAACGAGCCAAGCGCAAGCGCGCCTGCAGTTGGCGACTGCCTGCAAACGGCTCAAAATGTGGGTGAGCGTTTTGAAAAGTTTCGTGGAGGCAATTGTAGGGGCGATCTGTGATCGCCTGGAGCGTGGATCAAGAAACTGACGTTTATGCGCGGGCGATCGCGGATCGCCCCTACGGACCATGATTTGCAGATTGTTGAAATAGACGCTCCACGAAAAAAGACTTTAACTCTGCTGTTCAAAAAGGTATAATAAGTAGTTGTTTAGTTGGTGTTTAGGATTCAAAAGAGGTGAGAGTATTTATGAGTGAAAAAAGAGATTACTACGAGGTGCTGGGGGTCGGTAAAGACTCCAGTCCGGATGAGATAAAAAAAGCATACCGAAAAAAAGCCATGGAGTTCCATCCGGACAAAAATCCGGGGAATGCTGAAGCTGAAGAAAAGTTCAAGGAAGCCAATGAAGCCTATGAAATTCTAAGTGATGCCGATAAGAAAGCCCGCTATGATCAATATGGTCACGCCGGGGTTGATCCCAATGCTGGTTTTGGCGGCGGTGGCGGCGGATTTTCCGGTGGTTTTGGTGGTTTTGAGGATATCTTTGGCGATATTTTCAGCGCCTTTGGCGGCGGCGGTGGGTTTAGCGGCGGCCGTGGTGGTCGACGTTCCAACCGGGGCTCTGACATGAAGATCAGTATTAATCTGTCTTTCCATGAAGCCGTTTTTGGCATCGAAAAGAAAATTAAGATTAAACGTAATGAAGAATGTGGAAGTTGCGGCGGTTCTGGTGCTGAAAAAGGATCGACTTCAAAAACCTGTGACCAATGTGGCGGTTCGGGTCAGGTTTATGTCAGACAGCAGACGCCATTTGGAACAGTTCAACAGGTTCACACCTGTGACAAGTGTCATGGTGAAGGCAAAATCATTGATAAACCGTGTCCCACCTGTCATGGTTCCGGACTTGAATCCAAAGAACGCACCATTAGCATCAAAATTCCCGCTGGTGTCTATGACGGTTCAATTCTGCCACTGCGAGGTCAGGGCAACGCCGGGCCAAACCACGGCAGTGCCGGTGATCTGCTGGTGTATATAAGCGTTCGGGAAGACCCCTTATTTAAACGCAGCGATGACGATGTTTATTATGAACTGCCCATTACCTATGCCCAGGCGGCGTTGGGTGACAGCATTGTGGTACCGACCATTGACAGCAAAATCAAGCTTAAAATACCAGAAGGTACCCAAAACGGTAAGGTATTCCGACTTAAAGGAAAAGGGATACCCAATGTTAACGGCCGGGGTCGGGGGGATCAGTTTATTACTATTAAGGTGGAAGTACCCCGTAAGCTCAATCGTGAACAGCGTCATGCATTAAACGAGTATGCCAAGGTAACCGGAGAAGACGCGCATCCGGAAGGGAAACGTTTCTGGTCTCGGGTTGAAGCCGAAGAAAAGGAAAATCATCCGAAAAAAGATGCCTGATCATTTTCAGGCGACAAGTTCGAAAGCGCCCGCCAAGCATCATTTGATGTGTATAAGACAACACAACAATTGACGGTATGCCAAGGCGTATTAATCAAAAGTCAATTTATGCCGGAGAAATCCGGCATTTTTTAGTTGACAAAGAAAAGCTGGAGGCATATAATGAAAACAAAAAACATATAAAACTGATATGAATTGAGTATGCGATATAAAAATGTGAGAAGTAGAATGCGGAAGGAAGAGGATTGAGACCACAAATCACCAGGCTTATGCGGGGATGTTGTCAGTGCTCAATTAAAACCACCGATTATCAGGAGAATACCGATTATGAAAATATCAACTAAAGGGCGTTATGCGTTGCGGCTGATGCTGGATCTGGCGATTAATAACACCGGGGAGTATATTCCCATCAAACGGATTGCTGAGCGTCAGGAAATTTCTGAAAAATATCTGGAACAGATTATTACCCAAATTTCCCGGGCGGGGTTTGTCCGGAGCGTCCGGGGTTCACAGGGCGGCTATCAGCTGGCCAATCCGCCGGAAGACTATACTGTAGGGATGATTTTGCGGCTGATGGAAGGGGAGTTATCTCCGGTTGCCTGCTTGGATGAACCGGGTGGCTGTGACCGGGCGGATCGTTGTGTTACAGTTGATGTCTGGCGGCAAATAAAAGAAGCAGTTGAAAATGTGGTGGACAATATTACCCTGGCAGATCTGGTAAAGTCTTATAATGAAAAGGGCACCTGCGAGTATTTTATTTAAACACGATGAAGAGGCAATAAAAATATATGAAAGAAGCAGGTGAACCAATTGGGAAAGGTTAGCGCTGTTTATCGAAGCGTAAAAAAGGGTGAGCGCAATCGTCTGGATCAACCCGCTCTTTTTATCCCGGGGTTTGGACTAGAGGGGGATCATCACGGTGGCCGGGATCAAAGACAGGTTTGTTTGTTTGGCCGTGATGACACCGATCAAATAAAAATAATTAATGGGGCAGGTTTATGCACGGGGCGGTTTAATGAAAACATCACCACCGAGGGCATCGAGCTGTTTAAATTGCCGCTGGGTACCCGGGTAAAAATTGGCGAAACCATTCAGGAGATTACCCAGATTGGAAAAAAATGCTTTGGCTGTGAAATCGGTGATGAAAACGGAAAGTGCGTTTTGGCCAATGAGGTTGTCTTTACTGCTGTGATCGTAGGTGGCAATATAAAAGCTGGCGATACCATTGCAGTACTGGTGTAAACTGTTTTGTGCAGTAACATAAATGCCGCTGTTTTCGTTTTGGAAAACAGCGGCATTTTAGGTGTTGTTAATGATTAAACCAGGTTTTTTAGCAACCGGGTGTAGTCGGTGATCGTCGTGTAGTTTCGATGGTTGAGCAGTAGCTCTTTAGAAATGTCCATGCCCAGTAGCGTCGGAACCAATCGGGCGGCTTCGGGCAGCCGCAGCAGATCGTAACAGATGCCCCGATTAGCCAGTCGTGACATCACATTGACACCGGTGTAGGCAAGGGCGTTTTGCAGCTGATCGGTGAGATAGCCTTCCACATCAAGTGTTTTTAAGCTGTAGCTTTCCTCCCGGTGGGCTTCCACCAGTTGGCGAAATTCCGTTTGGAAGGTGGTATAAAGATCGGTGATGGTATCTCGTAGATAGGCCTGAAAATCGGCTTTTTCCGGGGCGGATTTGGTGTCATCGCCAAACCAGGAAAGATAGTTCAGGGTCAGGCTGGCAGTCAGTCGGCCAAAATCCTGGGCCAGGGGACCGAAACCGGCAAATTCACCATCAATGATGCGGACATCCGTTGCGCTGATCATGATGTTGGAGCTATGAAGATCAGTGTGGATCAGGCATTCCCGATCGTTAAGAAACTTGTCTTCCAGCCGCCTAAACTGAGCTTTAATCTGGGGATTTTCAACCAGTTCAGCCCGTTTTTCAGCGGTGCCAGGAATCATCTCCCGTTCCCAGGAAACGCCGATGTTTTCGTGGAAAAGGAAGGGCACCAGGGCAGTATATTCGGGGTTGACAAAGAAGCGTTCAACCTCGGATTTTTTATAATTGGTAAGATGCAGATTGGATGAGTAAAATAGATTCCGGGCAAAAAAAGCGCCGATTTTTTCGGTGAAGTGCCCGTGTTTAACCATCCGGCACAGCTCAAATCGTAGCAGACTCAAATCCATCAGATCTTCCATGACGATGATTCGATTGGGTTCGTCAAAAAGATAAATTTCTGGGCTGATGCCGGGATAAACCGAGTTCCAGAAAATCAGGGTGGCAATTTCAGAACGCATTCGGCCCAGATCCAGAGTCCAGCCTTCGGAATCGGTATCTTCGACGGTATTATTCTTTTCGTCTTCAATCCGAAACCGGGGCATCGAGAGCATTTGTTTCATGACCACTGATTTACCGGTTTGGTCATAGACGTGATAAATTAAATTGACAAAGCCTTCAATACTTTCCTTGACGGCGTGTAAATCCACCACGGTAAGGAAAGCATCAGCCGGAAAGATCGCTTTTTCTTTAAGGTAGTCGGCAACGCCTGCCACTGTTAAATTGCCATAGCTGTCATAGGTCATGTTTTCACTTCCTTAATTTAAATAGGGTGCGGGCGAACACGGTTCGCCCCTACGAAGTATTAATCAATTAATTGATTAATACGATGCGGTGGTGATATCTTTATTTATTCCGGTGAGGTTCCATAAAATGATGGATGGCGGCTTCCAGTTCGGGGATGCCTTCGCCGGTATAGGAGCTGACCACATAGATGTGTTTGGGATTGATACCGGCATAGATCAGCAGATTACGGCTACGCTTGATATTGCATTCACCCAGATCCGTTTTGGTGATCACCCCGATGGAGGGGATGTTATAGGTGTGAACGAAGTTCGGCGGTACGGCATTCTGAGGATCGACGCAGGAATTGACCAGGATCACCAGTCCGGCATCCATGGTGATATTGATGGCCTGACGTGAAAAAAACGGGAGTTCAATAAACTCCCCCGGGGTATCAATAAACTCGTCATAATATGTGACCATCTGGGTTTTGGAATACTTGAGTTCGTCTTCGCCCAGTCGTTGCATCAGGGTGGTTTTTCCGCTGCCGATTTTTCCGATGAGGGCCACCCGTTTTTTATTGCTGGCCATTGATTTAAGAGTAGGTAATTTTAGGAATGTCGAAACCTAAAATATGATTAAGGGTATTAAGGATTTCGGTCACGGCGGCCTTCACATCAGAGACCCGACCAGTGATGACCAGAGAACCACTGAAACGATCAAGAAATCCGATTTCGACCGGAGCAGCCTTGGTGGCAGCATCAGCGGCAATGATGGCCGCTTCGCTGGGCGTAATGGTTAAAATGCCAATGGCATCAGCATTTTCATCGTCTAAGCCCAATTTAATATAGATTTCATTTTTGGGTTTGGCAATAATGTGGGCCAGGGTTACCTGTTTACCGGGAACGTATTCCTGAATGGTGCGTTTTTTCTTTTCAGTTTCCATCGTGTCACCTTTTCTATCTGTATTTTTGTTTGAGTCTAACAATTGTCGGTATTGTTTTTTTTATCTAGAGATAACTTTGAATTAATTTAAGTATGGCCATTATAGCATTAATCGGGAACCGGTTACATCGATTAACGATATTTTACAGAAAGCTGGCAAAAAATTTCTGTACCCGCACTGTGCCGTACCGACTAATTGTTAATCTGTTGTCTGCTGCGGGATCGGACAGGTCTATCGCCTGTTCGCCCCGATGCAGACAACATGATGTAACAATTATCGGTACTAGACTAAGACAAAGAAGTGAAAAAATCTATTTCTTTTCTAAGGTAGATGGGTTATAATGATCAATTGTTAAACATGCGGAAAACGTGGTATAATACCACAACGATTAAACTGGAGGTAAGGGAATGCTTTGGAAAGAAGTTCAAATCACAACAACATTGGAAGCGGAGGAAGCAGTGGTTAATGCTTTTTATGAAGCCGGGGCGGATGGCGTAGCCATTCAGACCTTGCAGGATGCGCTTTTAATTCAGCAAGATCCTAA
Source organism: Acetobacterium wieringae (assembly GCF_001766835.1). Classification (GTDB taxonomy): domain Bacteria; phylum Bacillota; class Clostridia; order Eubacteriales; family Eubacteriaceae; genus Acetobacterium; species Acetobacterium wieringae. Next base: position 26,756 of record NZ_LKEU01000035.1, read on the forward strand.
GGTTAATTTTGTCGATGAAGCCCTTCTGGAAATTGATCCCAATGTTTCCATTGTGCGGGGATATTTCAGCGAGGTGGAAGATACCGAAGAAGCAGTACACAAACTGATTAGCTCAGTGAAGATGCTGCCTTCTTTTGGTCTGGATCCTGGTGCTTGTGAGATGCTGATTACCGAGGTGGAAGAGGAGGATTGGGCCAACTCCTGGAAAAAGTTCTATAAACCCACCAAGGTCGGCAAAAGTATTGTCATCAAACCGACCTGGGAAGCCTATGCCCCCGAAGAGGATGAGATCGTCATCAACATTGATCCCGGTATGGCTTTTGGCACCGGCACCCATGAAACCACTCAGCTTTGTGCCATAAAGCTGGAAGAGTATATTAAGCCTGGCGACGTGGTGCTGGATATTGGCTGTGGTACCGGAGTGCTCTCATTGATTGCCGGTAAACTGAAAGCAAAAAAAGTAGTGGCGGTTGATTTTGATACCCTGGCCGTAAAAATTGCCCGGGAAAATGCGGAGCTCAATGATTTAGGCGCTCTGGTTGAAATCCGCGAAGGAAATCTGTTGGATGTCATCGATGAACAGGCCGATGTGATTGTGGCCAATATACTGGCTGCCGCCATTGTCGAGTTGTCAGGGATCATCAAACCCTATCTGAAAGAAAACGGCATCTTTATTTCTTCCGGCATCATCATTGACCGGTTGGGGGACGTCCTCAATGCTTTGGAAGCGGAAAACTTCAAACTGGTTTATGTTCAGCAAATGGGCGAGTGGGTTGGCGTGGTTGCCCAGAAAAGAGACTAGCATGCATCGCTTTTTTGTCGAACCCGGTCAGATCTCCGGATCCACCGTTGTTATTTCCGGGGAAGATTTCAAACATATTACCAAGGTTTTGCGGTTGGGAAAAGATGATCGCATCGAAGTTTGTGATGGTCTGGGCAATGACTATCTGATTGTATTGGACAGCCCCACAGATCGGACAATTTCCGGCTATATAAAGAGCCAGGAACCATCCCAGGGCGAAACGCCGGAGCTTTTAATCACCCTCTATCAGGGCTTGCCCAAGGGCACCAAAATGGAAATGATTATTCAAAAAGGGGTGGAGTTAGGCGTTTATGAGATCGTCCCCTTTTCTTCATTGCGGGCGGTTGTACAAATCAAAGACAAACAGGATAAAAAAATCGAACGCTGGCAGCGGATTGCCTATGAAGCAGCCAAGCAGTCGAAACGGGGCATCATCCCGCAGATCGGGAAACCACTCACCCTGGCTGGTGTTTTGCAGGAAACGGATCGCTACGATCTGATACTCTTAGCCTATGAGGATGAAAACCGGCAGACCCTTAAAGAAGCACTGACCGCTTTTGAAAAAAAGCATGTCGCTGATAAACCGCTAAGAATTGCGGTGATTATTGGCCCGGAAGGGGGCTTTGATCCCCAGGAAGCGGCGGCCTGCCAAGCTGCCGGAGTGATCAGCGTCAGTCTGGGAAAACGGATCTTAAGAACGGAAACCGCCGGGATGATGGTGCTCAGTCAATTAAATTTCTGGAAGTGAGGTGGAAAGAAGCGGTATGAACAACACAAATAACAAAGTTGCTTTTATGACCCTGGGCTGTAAGGTCAACACCTACGACAGCGAGGCGATGATGGAGCTTTTTGAGTCGGCTGGCTATACCATTGTGGATTTTTCCGAGGTGGCCGATGTTTACGTCATCAACACCTGTACGGTCACCCATTTGGGCGATCAGAAATCTCGAAAAATGATGCGCAAGGCCAAGCGGATCAACCCCGAGGCGATTATCTGTGCGGTGGGTTGCTATGTCCAGGTGGCTCCTGCGGAAGTGGAAAAAATAGCGGAAGTGGATTTAATGATTGGCACCAAAAATCGGGGCGACATTCTGTCCTATATTACTGCCCATCGCAATGATGTCAGCCAGCGGGATTTTGTCTCGAATATCATGGATGAAAAGGTATTTGAACCGCTGATGATTTCCGAGGTCAAAGGAAAAACCCGGGCCTTTATTAAAATTCAGGAGGGCTGCAATCAATTTTGTACCTATTGTATTGTCCCCTTTGCCAGAGGTCCGGTGCGAAGCCGCAACCAGCAGCAGATTATTGATGAAGTCAACCGGGTGGTGGCAATGGGGTATCAGGAGGTGATCCTGTCTGGGATTCACATTGCCTCCTATGGGGTTGATCAAGAAGACACCGGTAAAACTGATCTGATTGATCTGATTGAAACCCTTGACAAAATTGAAGAGCTTAAACGGATTCGGCTGGGGTCGATGGAACCTAAATTTATAACCCCTCAGCGGCTTAAGCGGCTGGCGGCACTTAACAGCTTCTGTCCGCATTTTCATTTATCTTTGCAAAGCGGTAGTGATACCGTGCTCAAACGGATGGGCCGCCGTTATACGACGGCTGAATACATGGAGATCGTCAACCAGATCCGGGAGGTCTTTCCATTGGCCGCCATCACCACGGATATCATGGTGGGCTTCCCCGGAGAAACGGTGGCAGAATTTGCTGAGACGCTCGACTTTGCCAGGGCGGTAGGCTTCTACCAGATCCATGTATTTAAATATTCCCGGCGATCCGGAACAAAAGCGGCCCATTTTCCGGATCAGATCGATGAAAGCCTGAAAAATTCCCGCAGTCATGAACTGAGCGAATTGTCCCGGGAATTGGAAGCGGCCTTTCTTAAAAAAAATGATGACAGTGTGGTTGAGGTGCTTTTTGAAGCAACCCACGATGATGCTGGCTATTCCGGCCACACCAAGAACTATCTGCCAGTGATACTCAAAACCGAGGAAGAAATAAGTGGTAGAATCATCCCGGTTAGGGTATCATATATTAGTCGGTATGCTGATAAGTTAGTCGGAGAATCTATATAATAAGGAGGAAGATATGTCCCAAGACTGTATTTTTTGTAAGATCGTCAATAAGGAAATTCCCGCCGATGTGGTTTATGAAGATGACCGGGTCATCGCCTTTAACGATATTGCGCCCCAGGCCCCGGTTCATGTGATTATTATCCCCAAAGAACATTTTGATTCGATCCTGTCGGTTCAGGCAGGCAATGATATTATTTGCCATGTTCATACGGTAGCCAATCGCATTGCCCTTAAAACGGGGATTGCCGAGAGTGGTTTTCGACTGGTGAATAATTGCGGTAAGGATGGTAATCAGACCGTTCCGCATCTGCATTATCATTTATTGGGCGGCCGACCATTATTATGGCCACCAGGCTGAAAAATAATTGACAGCGCTCTAAATATTGCGTATAATAAAGTTTGACTCATACCATGTTGATTGACAATACCGGAAATTAGCAACGGATAAGAGGGGGGGGTTGAAAATGTCTGAAGTAAAAATCAAAGAAAATGAAACACTCGAAAGTGCATTGCGACGTTTCAAAAGAAAAACTGCAATGGCTGGGGTTATGTCTGAAATTCGCAAAAGAGAGCATTATGAAAAGCCAAGCGTAAAGCGAAAAAGAAAATCAGAAGCAGCTAGAAAAAGAAAGATGAAAAAAAGATAGGATGTGACTAATTGGCATTAAAGGATCAATTACAGGCTGACTTAAAAACAGCAATGAAGGAAAAGGATAAGGTCAAGAAATCGACCGTTACCATGATTCGGGCGGCTATTTTACAAGTCGAGAAGGATCAGCAAGTGGAACTGGCAGATGACCAGATTCTTGAAATTATTGCCAAACAGCTCAAACAACGTCGGGATGGCCTGGCTGAGTTTGAGAAAGCTCAAAGAGACGATTTAATCCAGCAGGCTCGCGAAGAAATAGTAATTATCGAGAGCTACCTTCCTACACAATTAACACTTGATGAAATCAAAGTAATTGTGGCTGAAACAATAACAGAAACCGGTGCTGTTGATGCCAAAGACATGGGAAAAATAATGAGTGCCCTGATGCCGAAGGTTAAAGGTCGGGCGGATGGTAAGCTTGTGAATCAAGTGGTCAGAGAAAGTCTGGCATAACAAAAAAATTAATACTACACATATAAAGAGGTTTGTCCCTGGGGCAGACTTCTTTTTTGTTTAATAAATTTTTTGGTAAAATTTGAAACAGTTATCAATTGTTAAACGGCGGGAGGCGCTACAAGGTATTTTAAGATTGCGGTGATATAATCCAACCAGTAAATAACAAAATGGGAGGATTAAATGGATAATCATATCAACCTTGAAATTGGACTGAGTCAAGTCCAGGTTGAAGAAAGGATCGCCGCCGGAAAGGTTAATATCCAGCCCCAATCCAAAACAAAAACCATTGGTAGAATTGTCAGGGATAATAGTTTAACCTTGTTTAACATGCTTAACATCATCCTGGCATTAATGGTTATTTTTGTACAGTCATTTCAAAACCTTCTATTTATTAATATTGTCATAATAAACACATTGATTGGTATCATTCAGGAAATTAAGGCAAAAAAAACCATTGATCGGCTCTCGTTGATTTCACAACCCCATGTGACGGTGATCAGGGATGGCAACCGCCAGGAAATTGTTTTTGAAAAAATCGTCCTAGACGATATTCTGATCCTCAAGGCTGGCAAACAGGTGCCATCCGATTCCCGGGTGGTCAAAGGTGAGCTGGAAGTCAATGAATCGTTGCTGACAGGTGAGTCGGATTCGATTATGAAATATGAGGGCGATTCGCTGCTGTCCGGCAGTTTTGTGGTTTCCGGGGAAGCCAGCGTTTTGGTGACTCAGGTTGGTCTGGAAAACTATGCCTCAAAACTGGTTGACGCTGTCAAGGTGGCAAAAAAACCGAACTCTGAAATTATGAAAGCATTGGGCTTTATTATGAAAAGCATCAGCATCGTGATTGTTCCCATTGGTCTGCTGCTTCTCTATAAGCAGTTGATCGTCCAGGCGCTGCCGCTTCAGGCTGGTGTGACCCAGACGGTGGCGGCATTGATTGGGATGATTCCGGAAGGGTTGGTACTCTTAACCAGTGTCGCACTGGCTGTTGGGGTAATCCGGTTGGGACAGCATCAGACGCTGGTTCAGGAGCTTTATTGCATTGAGACGCTGGCCCGGGTCGATATGCTTTGTCTGGACAAAACCGGGACCATCACCGAAGGCAATATGGAAGTATTGTCAATGGAAACCCTTTGTCATGACAAAAATCCGGTTCAGGCGATCCGGGCTTTGATTGCCAATTTAAAAGATGACAATGCTACCTATCGGGCTCTCTGTGAAAGTTGCAAGGGCGAGGCGCCCAAATGGCAGTGTGACCGGGTGGTTCCTTTTTCCTCAGAGCGAAAATGGAGTGGTGCTTTTTTCAGCGACCAGGGCACTTTTGTGATCGGGGCACCGGAATTCATTTTAAAAGAGCGTTATCCGGAAATTCAGGATAAGGTTGAAGGCTATGCCAGTGAAGGCAATCGGGTTTTAATGTTGGGCTATGCTTCGGAACCGTTTAAAGAGGATGGGAGCTTGCCGGATCATATCAAAACGGTGGCACTGCTGCCGATGGGCGATAAAATTCGTCAGGAAGCCAAGAAGACCCTGGAGTTTTTCAGAAATCAGGGAGTCACAATCAAGGTTATTTCCGGAGATAATCCAGTAACGGTGTCTCAGGTTGCCCATCGGGCAGGTTTGCTGGATTGGGATAATTTTGTGGATGCGGCTACCCTCACCACCGAGGAGGATGTTCGTAAGTCTGCGCTGGACTATTCGGTTTTTGGTCGGGTAACCCCGGGGCAGAAACGACTATTGATTGAATCGCTTAAAAATCAAGGTCACACCGTGGCGATGACTGGAGATGGGGTCAATGATGTATTGGCTTTAAGAGAAGCGGACTGTAGCATTGCCATGGCCGAAGGCAGCGATGCGGTGCGCCAGGTTTCACAGTTGGTCTTATTGGACTCCAACTTTGCCAATTTTACCCGGGTCTTGATGGAAGGGCGTCGGGTTATTAACAATATTACCCGGGCGGCCTCGCTATTTTTGGTGAAAACCATGTTTTCGTTATTGCTGGCTGTGATTGTGATCATTGCCAATGAGGCCTATCCTTTTGTACCGATTCAACTGACTTTGATCAGTGCGTTGACAATTGGGGCACCCTCGGTTTTTCTGGCCCTGGAGCCCAATAAGAACCGGATTACCGGCAACTTTCTCGAAAAGGTGCTCAAAAAATCCTTGCCGGGGGCGCTGACGGTGGTGTTTAATGTGGTGACGATCATGATCGTCGGCGCTTACCTGTCTCTCGATCATCAGCAAATTTCTACGCTGGCGGTTATTTCCACCGGTTTGATTGGCTTAGTGATTCTTTTTCGGGTCTGCCAGCCACTTGATAATAAGCGCTGGGCCTTATTCTTTGCGATGACGGTTTCATTTTTATGCTGTGTGCTGTTTTTGGAAGATTTGTTTTTCCTGACTCCAATCCAGGATTTTCTGCCAGCGATGTTTATCGTGTTGGGTATTACAACCTTGGATATCTATCCCTTGATCAGAATTTTTGGCTGGGGGGTTAATCGGGTTGAGGGTTATCTGAACCGCCGAGAAAAAGAACCAACCACTGCCAAGGCAACTGTATTGGAAAAATAGATACGGATCAAGCTTTTTCACAAAAGAATCAAAAAAAACGATTCTTTTGTGAAAAAAAGACTTGCATTAGGGTTTGTGATCGTGCTATAATAAGCAAGTCGTCAAAGATAAATCACATCGAAAAGCATAAAGATAAAAAAAGTCCTTGACATCAGACACGAAAACATTTATAATAGTCAAGTATTGTATCGAGGTGTAGCGCAGTTTGGTAGCGCACATGGTTTGGGACCATGGGGCCGGAGGTTCGAATCCTCTCACCTCGACCATTTTTTTTAGAAATTACTTGGGGGCCTTTAGCTCAGTTGGTTAGAGCAACCGGCTCATAACCGGTAGGTCCGGGGTTCGAGCCCCTGAAGGCCCACCATATTTTTTTGCCAAGTTTTATATATGCCCAGATAGCTCAGTCGGTAGAGCAGGGGACTGAAAATCCCCGTGTCGGTGGTTCGATTCCGCCTCTGGGCACCACCACTTATAAAGATGACAGCGTAAGCTGTTTTTTTATTTTTAGATTGTCAAAAAGCTAACCCAGTACCGACAATTGTTAGATCATGTTGTGACCTAGGGGTCAGACCCTACGCATCGGAGCGGACACGGCATCTGTTGTCCGATTCCGCAGCGGACAACAGATTAACAATTGGTCGGTACGGTAGTTTATCGGCAACCTTGACAGCGCAAGCTGTTTTTTTTATTTTTTGGATTAGTGTCTGGTTTTGGTGGTACAGTATCATTAAAGGATCGGTTTGTCGGTTTTTTTCAGATCTTCATGGTTTGTTCACGAGAAGTACACATTATAGATATATAATTGTTACAAATACTGAAGAGGTGGGGAAATGAAAAGAAGAAAAAATGCCATCAGGCGGAAAAGAAGAAGAACAATGATCGGGCTGGTGATCATGACGATCATGGCAATGGGTGTCGTGTCTATCGGTGTCATGGCAAATTCAGATGCCGTTGCGACCAGTGCTTCGAGTATTTTTGATGCGAAACCGGAAAGTAATACGGCTAAAAGTGGAGGCAATATAAAAATTAGAGAAAGTGATGAAACAATCGATAGTGCCATGCTAAAACCGATCAATGACTATTTTGAAACCTATTTCCGTGCCATGGCCAATCTGGAAACGGAGGACCTTACCGGGATTTTTGTTGATCCCACCGGTGAAAATGCCTGGGTCAATCAGAGCGCCATGGACTATCTGATCCAACTGCGACAAAGCCAGAGTAATGATTTGAGAATGAGTGACTATCAATGTGGCTTGACTGTGACAAGCGTTGACACCAATTCGGATGCGATCGAAGTGGTTCTGTTAGAAGACCATACCGTTAACTTTGCCTTTATCCCCGATGTGGAGTCTTCCAGTTCCGGGATTACTCACACCTTTTATCTCACGGAAACCGCTGATGGTTATGCCATCACTGAACATTATAAAGATGAGGACAGCTTTTTGATGCTGGAAGAAGCAATTGAAGGCAGTTATGACGATCCTGAGGTGGTGGCAGATGAACTGCTTAGTGATGCGCTGGCAGTTATCGAAGCGTTGGCCGAGGAAAAGGATGGTTTTAATTCAGGGGCATGGGAAAGCGAGACTGTAACGGTTGATCATTACTATGACACTGAGGCGGCACTGGATTACGCCATGACCTGGGTTGACGCCATTGAAGTCGAGCGAAATGATGAGTATGGCAGTTATGATCGTTACGGCGGTAACTGCAATAACTATATTTCGCAGTGTCTTTTTGCTGGTGGAATCCCCATGGACAGCGACGGTGACAACAAATGGAAATGGTACGGCGAAGAAGTGGATCTGGATGAAGTGGACTGGGGTCGGAGCCCTGCCTGGACCGGGGTCGAGGAATTTTACACCTATGCCAGCGAAAATGATGGCTATGGACTGGTGGCGCTTGTTGACGAAAACGTCTATTCGGGATCAATTGGCGATATTTTACAATATGGACAAAATGGCGACTGGCTCCATTCGGTTATCATTACGGATGTAATTACGGACAGCGATGGAAAAATGGCAGATTATCTCATTAATTCGAATACCACGGATCGAATCAATTATCCAGCCAGTGCCTATGGTTATTCAGAATTGAGGCTGATTAAAATTTTAGGCTGGAACGATGGCCAATAGTTGCAGCAGCATTTAGTGTCATACCTTTTCTCCTGATTTATAAACGAATACCATAGCGAATAAAAAAAGTTTTGACTTACAAAATACTTGTAAAATATAAAACCATATGGTATCATAAATGTAAATAAATTGTAACAGGAGGAGAGGCATGGAAAAAACTCAGAATTTTTTTGAAAAAGTCCGAGCAAGAATTAAAAAATACCGATTTAATTGGTCGACCAAGCAAGTTGAACATGATGAATTCGTAGAGATTGAACATGTCAATCACGAGGAAACGTTGAACAAAGACAAAAGGCGGCTGTTTAAAATGCGGGGCTCCGCAGTGGTGGTCTGTACTTTTTTAGTATTAGTGGGAGCCGGAGCAGTTGATGCCCAAACCCGGGCCTACGAGGTGATTTACAAAGGTACCAGTATTGGCTATGTTGACAGTCTGGAAGTGCTGGAAGCAGCAGTCAGCGAAACCAGTGCGGATAAAAGCGGGCGAAGAAACCGGGAAGGTAGCGATTATGAAATTCGAACAGCCCGATCAACGGATTTTTTAACAACAGAAGAAGTAACCCAAGTCATAACTGCCATCAGGACTCAGGATAAGAATAATGAGCCAGAGGTTTTAGTTGCCCGAGTTGACAATCCGGAACCAGCTGCAGCTTCTCCGGAAACACCCATAACAGATACCGAAACGCTTCAAACCGCTTCGGTTGAGGCTGCTAAAGACGAACCAGTCCTTGAACCGGAGATTACAACTGCCAATACGGCTGCGAGTCATACTTCGGAGACTCCGGTAAATCCAACAGAAGAAGTCCCGGCGGTCGTGACAGAGGTACCGGTTGAAAATGTACCTGTTATCGAAGAACCGATGACTGAGGTTGTTGTTGAGGATGTCCAGACGGAGACACCTCCGGCAGATGAAGTACCGGCGGTGGATACGCCTGTGTTAGAAGAGCTGGCTAATGAAGCGCCAGCGGAGGAAAACAACACGACCGCATCACCGGTTGCTGAAATTCCGGAAGAACCGGTTGCTGAGGTACCAGTGGTTGAAGCTCCAGGTGCTGAAACCCCAGCGGAAGAACCAGCCAATGAGACACCTCAGGCTCAGTTTATGCTTCCGGCCAGTGGCCGGGTAGGAGAAATTCTCCGCGACTACGATGGCGGCTACTACAGCAACCATTATCGGGCGGCTGCGGTTGATATCTTAAACAGCGAAGGAACTGCCATTTATGCAGCGGCCTCAGGAACGGTCACCTTGTCCAGCTGGTATGGTGGTTATGGCAAGTGTGTGATCATTGATCATGGTAACGGCTATTCAACCCTTTATGGACACTTCAGTTCGGTGGATGTCGTAGAAGGTCAGGCGGTTACCCAGGGTCAGCGTATTGGTGGAATGGGATCGACCGGATCGTCCACTGCCAATCATGTCCACTTTGAAGTACGGGTCAACGATGAGGCCCAGCCGATTGGCAATTACTTCAATATCAGTACCGGCGACTATGTTTAAACCATGAGACACCGAAATGACGGTGACTGAGGTTGTCGCAAACTCCCGTACCGACCAATTGTTAATCTGTTGTACGCTGCGGAATCGGACAGGCGATGCCGTGTCCGCTCCGATGCGTACAACATGATCTAACAATTGTCGGTACTGGGTTATCCTTTATGACAGTCTGAGACACCAAAAGACGGTGTCTTTTTTTTACCAAAAATCTTGCAGAATTTATTAGAATATGGTATCATTATGTAACAAAAACGTAACGAATAACTACAAGAGGTAAATAAATGGACGAGACTGTAAAGATTGAAAGAGAAAAACGACGAATACAACGAAAAAGAAAGCGGCAGCGCAGTAGTATTGTCACCATCATGATACTATTTATATTAGCATCAGTGGGGGTTGTCAGTGCTCAAACCCAGGGATTTGAAGTTTTTTATCATGGCGAAAGTCTTGGTTATGTGCAGAATTCGGGTGTTTTTAAATCGGCAGTTGACCGAATTGAAACCAACCTCAGGGAATGTTACAATTACGATAATATCCATTTGGGCAATGGTTTTGAACTGCTCCCGGCACGGGTTGAGAATCCCATGGATTTAGATACCTGTGTTAATGTCTTAAACAGTAAAGGTATTGCGCTTTATGTAGACGGCGCAGCTGTTTTAGTCGATGGCGAAAAAATAGGGACGATGACATCATTGACTGATGCAGAAAGTGTCATTGCGGCATATAAGAATTTAAGTAACAACAAAAATACCAGTGGGATAACATGTGTGGAAGTTACGGTGCCGCTATCGGAAACAAAGGATTTTGCAACGATGTTAACAGCCTTAAAAGTCCATTTAAAATAAAATCGACCAAACACCAGCTGTGGCTGGTGTTTTTTTGCAGGAGGAGTGCGATGGGTGAAATAACTCGGGAAAAAGCAATGGATCTGGCGGTAAAATATCTGTCTTTTAAGTCACGAACCAACAGTGAAATGGTTGGATACCTGAAGAAAAAGAACGTCCCGGATACAATTATTTCTGAGGTGATGCAAAAGCTGGATGAATACCATTATATTGATGATGCAGTATATCTGAAAAATTATCTGGAGAACAATCGACAGCTGAATTGCTATGGTTCCCGACGACTGCTTCAGGATCTCAAAAAGCGGGGCCTTGGCGATGATTTACTGCTTTCACTGGTTGATCTATTTCCCAGAGAAGTGGAAATGCTCTGTTGTGAGATGGTGGCAAAAAAAAGCTTGGTGCTATTAAAGGGTCAAACGCCATTCCAACAGAAAAAAAAGCTGTACGAAAAACTGGGGCGGATGGGTTACCCCACCGAAATGGTTCTGGAAGTGATCAAAAACCTGGAATTAACTGACGAATCCATGGGATTATCGGAAGATGACTTGGTTCGGGAAGAAAAAAAGCAGCAAGAAAAGCTGGATCGGGACTTTCAAAAATATCTGCGTACTCAGCGCCAAAAAGGGCTGGCAGGAAAAGTCTTGATTTATCAGATCAAAAAGAGTTTAATGGGTCGAGGTTATCCCTATGAGTTGATCAATGAAAAGATCGAAGCGATGCAAGAAGAGCTGCTGGACGAATAAAAAATCGGGAGATCAATGATCTCCCGATTTTTTATAGATATCCGATAGACCAAACAGTGTTATCAAAATGGTAGCTAATTTTTACAATTATAATCCCAAACGTTTTATCAGAAAAGGAATAGCCCGCTCAAAACATACGCCATAACGTTTTTCCTGCTGGAGCTCCACCGTTTTTAGAATACACTCCCGGGTGTAATCCACGGCGATCTGAGTGGCTTCTTGTAAATTAAAGCCGCTTAGCAGTCCGGCCAGTAGCGTACTTCCAAAAATATCCCCGGTACCATGGAAGTAATCAGCCACCCGGTCATTAAAGACGTAGTCAAACGTACGGGATTTTGCATCATAGGTAGCCGCTCCCAGTTTGGAGGGGTCAAATGAAATACCGGTGACCACCACTTTTTTGGAACCCAGTTGGGACAATCGGAGTAATAAGCCTTCGACGTAGTTTTGATCGTAGTCTTCACCAATATACGGTTCATCCAACAGCAAGGCGGCTTCGGTGAGATTGGGAACGATGATATCCGCTTTGGCGCAAAGGGTGGTCATTCCATTGGCCATTTCGGGCGTATAAATCGAATACAGCTCGCCGTGATCGGCCATTACCGGATCCACCAGGATCAGGTTTGTTTCTGTACGGAAGCGATCAAAGAGACTGGCAACCAAATCGATCTGTTCGAAGGAGCCTAAAAAACCGCTATACAATGCATCAAATTCCAGCTTAAGAGATTGCCAGTGATCAGAAATTGGACGGATGTCGGCGGTTAAATCCCGATAGGTAAAATCCGTAAAACCACCAGTGTGGGTGGACAAAACGGCGGTGGGCAAGACACTGGTATCAAATCCAGCGGCGGAGATAATCGGCAGCGCTACAGTCAGAGAACATCTGCCGACACAGGATATATCATGGATCGCAGCAACCCGCTTTTGTTTATTTTGCATTTGAATCTCCTTGTTTAAATTAAGTCTATTATATGTTAAAATTGAACCGGTGGAAAGTCCCAGTTAATCAAAAAACTATGGATTCAGATTAGGAGGAGTAATGCTTACCATACCATTCAAAAATAAAGGTTCCTTTTTATATGCAGAAATTTATGAATTTATCAAGCAGGAAATAACGGACGGCAACTTGAAATATGGCGAGAAGCTTCCGTCCAAACGAAGTTTGGCCAGTCATCTGGCAGTCAGCGTGAATACAGTGGATACAGCCTATAGTCAGTTGGTGGCGGAAGGCTACCTGGAAGCCATTCCCAAAAGGGGTTATTTTGTTTGTCAGATCGCAACCTATCTTATGAGAGATGCGAATCGCATTCAGGATAAAAGAGCGACAATAAAAAAAACAGAAGTGGTTACAATTGATTTTTCTCCCAATGCCATCGATCAGCGGATTTTCCCCTATGATGCCTTTCGGAAAATATTCAAATCGACTTTTAATGAGGATGACAACAACTTATTAAACAAACCCGATATTCAGGGGGAACTGGAGCTGAGAAAAGCTCTGGTGGATTTGCTCTATCACTCCCGGGGGGTGCGCTGCCATGAGGAGCAAATCATCATTGGGTCAGGAACCGATCATCTCCTGCAGATTTTAGGGCTGTTATGGGGCCGAAATAAACCGGTGATATTGGAGAATCCGGTTTACCTAAAAGCCTATCATATTTTTGAAAAAATGGGTAATCCGGTTATTTCCATCGATATCGATGAAAAGGGGATTCAAATTGAACCGCTGAAAAATTATTCGAATGTCGCAATTTATGTGACGCCTTCCCACCAATTTCCTCTGGGGATGAGTATGCCGATCGATCGTCGTATCCGACTGTTGAATTTTGCCAATCAGGAAGAAGGAAACTATATAATCGAGGATGATTACGACAGCGAATTCCGCTATAATGAAAAGCCCTTACCGTCGCTCCAGAGTATTGACAATAGTGGCCGGGTGATATATATGGGCACCTTTTCAAAATCGATCGCTCCGTCATTTCGGATCAGTTATATGGTATTACCCGAAGAATTGCTAAAGGCCTATCAGGAGACGGCGGAGGCTATCAGCTCACCGGTTTCCAGTTTAGAGCAAAAAATGATTGCAGCCTTTATTGCCAGTGGATTTTTTGAAAAACACGTGAATAAAATGCGGAAAGTCTATAAGGGAAAGCGGATTGTTTTGATGAATGCATTAAAAAACCTGGGCAGTCAGGTCAAAATAACCGGGGAAAATGCCGGTCATCATCTATTGGTGCAGCTTGATAATGGCCTTACAGAAGAAGAAATGTATCACCGGGCCCTGGCCCGGGGGATCCGGGTTTATCCAGTATCCCCCTATTTTATCCACGGTTTGCCAAAGCATTATAAAAGTATGGTTTTGCTGGGATACGGTTCGCTCACCGATGAACAGATTCACAACGGGATTGGGATTTTAAAAAAAGCATGGGATTTGTAATGATTATGTTGTGCAAAGAGTAAATAAGCTAAATATTTACTCTTTTTTTTATTTTCCAAGAGTGGTAATATCGAGTAAAAAGAGATAGGGGATAAAAATGGGAAGTAAATGCAAAGCAAATGGCAAGCCGAAGCGTCACAGACGAAATGATCTTAACGGGTTTACACTGATGGAAATGATCGTCGTGATTGCAATATTAGGGGCATTGGCGGCTTTAGCTATTCCACGGTTTACCGGTGTTCTCGCAAATTCTCAGGAAAAGACAGATCAGGCGAATATCCGCATTGTTGAAAGCGCCATTGAGCTTTATCAGGCTGAAAAAGGGGAGCTGCCAACGGGAGTGGATACCTTTAATGAACTGGTTACAGAATTACATCGTGTTGGCTATCTAAAAAATGCAGAACTTAAACCGGTGAGTAAAGGGAAGAGTTTTAGTTATGATGCCACATCAGAAGCGATCAGTTTAGTAGTCAGTCCAGGTAATTAGCAGTTCATTATGGAAACGACTACATCATCCCAATTAAGGGAGATAAATAATAATGAGTTGCGGGGGAATGCCGGTTACACGTTGATGGAATTGCTGGTATCCCTTGCGGTTTTATCACTGTTGACAGTTTTTTTGTATGGCACCGGTTTTGCCAGCCGAAGTTCGTTTAACCAAAACGCTTATGATGCCGAGTGTGATCGTATTCTATACGCTTTGCTTCAGTATCAGAATGAGGCAATAATGGATGGATACCAGCGACAGGTGCGGTTTCTAAGTTCGGGGATGCAGGTGATCTGGACCAAAAACGGGGTGAGTCATCGGGATTTTATTGCCGTGGAAACCTTGACTTTCACAGGAGACTATACCGGAGCGGCAGTATTAAGGCTTTACGAACATGGAACTGTATCTCAGGGTGGGACGGTCTATCTCACTGGCGCCAATGGTGTGGTCAGAAAAATCGTCGTCCAGGTGGGAAATGGAAGGATTTATTTAGATGAACCATAAGCATATAAGGGGTATTTGGCAACTAATCAAACCATCATGCGGATATACGCTCATCGAAGCCATTATAGCCATAGCGGTATGTGGATTTGGTCTGGCAATGATTCTGGGTCTATATGGAATGGTCATAAAAACAGAAATCGTATCAAAAGCCATTTTTTTACAATCGGTTGAAATTAATAGCATTGCTGATGAGATTGGTCTTGCGCTAAAAGACGGATCAACAGAAGATCAGCAGGAAGCCATTGAGGTCATTTTAGAAAGCAAGTATCCGGACTACGAGCTGGCGGGATTAAGAAAAGACAGTCAAGCCAGTTTGTATCATCTTGAGATTATTCATAAAGGCAAAAACAGCATGGATAAGCTGTTTCATATTAAGGTTTTCTGGAGTCAGCATGAGTAACCATAAATCTGAAAATGACCGGGGATTCAGCCTGATTGAAGTACTGACTGCATTGATGGTAATTTCCCTGGTTCTTGGGATGCTGTTATCCGGATTGATCTACATCAATACAATCAGTAATCAGGCCAAAATCAATCAGGAATTGTATTATAACGAACGCTATATCGCACTGTATTTTCAAAAACAGGTGCTGAAATCAGAAAAAATCTATTATAAAAACAATCGGATCTATCTTCAGGATCTGGAAAGCCCGGATCTTTATTATAATTATTATCTCTATAGTAACGGATTTTTAAGACGCTATAAGGTTTTCAAAAATGGATTAACCCCGATTGGGTCTGGTGGTAACAGTCAATTTCTTAATCACATTCAGTCATTTTCACTGTCACTCGGGTCCAATCAGGAAATTATTGTCAGGTACAGTCTGGCCATTGAGGGTGCTGTATATTATCGGGAAACAGTCATTTCCCATGGAAGAGTGGTGGAGTTCGTATGATCATAACAAATAAGAATGGTTTTGTCTTGCCGTTGGTGTTGGTGGTCGTGGCTCTCATGGCAGCGGGCGCAGGTTATGCATTAACCCGGGGTATGGCCGAACTGCAGGCAAATGTTCACAATCAGGATTATCAATTGTCGATTTTGACAGGAAAAAATGCGTTGGCGATTTTACAGGCTGAATTGGAAAGAGATGTCAATTATTCGGGAACAAACGGGAAGCAAACTGATGAAAATGGTGGATTTTATGAAATTCGTGTTTTTAAAACAGCGGATCATCTGCGCTATGTGGAGGTCAAAAGTGAATATCGTGATTATCAAAAAAACTTTAGTGGTGCAATCGAATTGCAGCCCGATCTGACGGCGAGACCGGGAGGTCAGATTATAAAGTTTAACTGGAAGATGTTAGGGGGTGTTTAGTCCTTTGAAAAAGAGCAAGCGACTTTGGGTCATTGATTGGGGAGAAGCGTTGATTAAAATAGTTTTAGGTGAAGTCAATGATTCGGGATCGGTCCGAATTATCGATTTTCGCATTGAAAAAAATCCGAAACAGATTTGGCCTGAAACAAATCCTGAAACGAAGCGGGCAACCAGTAAGCTTTTACGGTTATTATTTAAAGGCTATCAACGTACGGATGAGGTAATGTTGTTAATTAATCAAGCTGAGATGATGGTAGCAACTTTTACCTTTCCAATGATGTCACTTGCAGATTTGGAAGACGCAATTTACTGGCAGATGCAACTGCTTACTTCCGAAGATCTGGATCATTGGCGAATTGATTTTGTTGCTCGGATTCAGAACCAATGGTTTGAATGTCTGGGGATGGACGAACAGACATTAGATGTAGTGGGCGTTGCGATAAAAAAAGCGCAACTGACCAGATATACGCGGTTTTTTAAAAAAAATGGTCGGAGCTTAAATGCCATCGTTCCGCAATTTTATACATTTGATTCACTGCTGATTGAACAGGACGATCAATCAACTTTGATTATTGATATTGGTAACAGAAGCACCCGGCTTTTCCATTACAAAGGAAACGTCCTTAGTGAGAACAATCAGATCGAATTGGAAAGCGGTTGGGATGGGGTCGTTTATTTGCAGCAAATAATAAAAGCGGTCGAGCAGATCTTTATATCCCCGCTGGGCTCCGAAAAAGTTGGTCGGGATGGAACTATTTATTTGATGGGAGGCGAGAGTCTGCATCCTGGGGTTCGGGAATACCTGTCAAAATCAATGGGAACGGACGTGCAGTCAATCGATGAACTGCTGGAGGCGAACCAGAGCCTGTTTTTTACCAAACAAATTTCCCGGGCGCAATTATGTTTAATTACACCATGCGTATGCGGTTTGATGAAATATGCGCAGATCAGAGGAGGAAAAAATTGATTTGAAGCATGAAATGAATTTGTTACCAGTGAATTCGGTTAAAAAGAAGCGGCCCGATAAAACACGATCAAAAGGTCTAAAAATCTTCATCGGAGCACTGCTGGGTGTTTTGGTGATTTATGGGATCTTAACGTTTCTTGAGGCATCCTGTCAGACTGAGATCAGGCAACTTGAAATGTTAATTGAGAGTAAAGCAGAGTACCAGGTTATTTATACCAATCTTAACCAGCAAAAAGCGGTACTCGAACATCGACAATTGCTTTTAGAAACAATCAGCAGTGGAAAGGCGTTGCCACATCTAACGATGTTAGAAATTAACAAAGTGCTGCCCGCCGGGATGCTTCTGACGAATTACGACTATCAGGAGGGACGGTTGATTATTTCAGGAGAAACCAAAAAGAAAGAGGAGATTTTTGAGTTTAAAGAAAAACTTGCGAATTTGGCGGTTTTTGAAATGATTAATATGGTAAGTACCACTCGAAAAAATGATGTTTCGACTGATAAAATCACGATGGAAGAAACATGGGAATTTACACTCGACATTCAAATAGCTGAGGTATAAACGGTGAAAAGCAAAAAGTCAAGGAAATCCGGTGAAAACAACTCAGGAACGAGAACAACTCGCCAGACAAACCTAAAAATTCAAAAAGGCATAATTGCTGGAGCAGTGATTGTAATACTGATGGCTTTAATGGTGATCCCTAAATATGAAAGTTATTGTGAAAAAAAGCTGATTTTGGCAGAAAAAGAACGTTATAATATGGAACTGCCTGACAAAATGTCCGAAGAGCACTATTTAAACGAGTTGAGAGTGATCAGTCAACAATTGGACGATAACCGGAGTCGTTTGCCGGAACGGTTGGATACGGTCAGTTTGTATGAGAATATTGGCAGGATGGCTGAAGTGGCAAAGGTGGGAGTGATATCTGTGGAGTTTGGAGCAGCGGATGTCCAAATTGATGAAAATCTGGGGATGCAGATTAACCAGGATTTTCAAAACAGCGACGAAAAGACGATTATCGGGCCTGATGGTAAGATTTTAACGCGCTGCGAATATGTTGTGGTATGCACCGGAAATGATGATGCCTTTATTGATTTTCTCAATGAACTGGATCGTTGTGTACCGGTGATTCGGGTTATTAGTTATGAAATAGAAGCAGAAGCGATGGGTGAAAAACGGCTGCGAATGAGACTGGAAAGTTTCGGAATTCTGGCCGATAACCGGGATAATCAAGTGACTGTGACGGGGGATCAATTAGACGAAGCGATTAAGTAAGGTCTAAAAAACAGCAGGCATTTTTGTTTATCGCAAAAAAATAAAAACGATACAGTCGATGAGAGGGGTAGTAAGATGAACGAGATAAAAACGAAGCGAATCATTGGAACGCTTTCAGGTATTGGTATTGGGGCAATTGGTATATATATGATCAGTCACCCAAGAACCTCGGTGGAACAACTGGTTGTATTGTTGATGGCGGCGTTGGTGATTTTTGCTTTGATTAATCTTGTCTCGGTCTTTTTTAAATCCCACGGTGGCAGCAAACGAATGACTGTAATCGGGGCATTGGTCAATTTAGGTTTTGCGGTGGCCTTGTTTTATTTCCGGCTGACTGTAGCTGAACTGATTCCGTATGTATTTGCAATTTATGTGGTGATTAATAGTATTGCCAAATTAATTTCCGCAGTAACCTACTGGCGGGATGGGGTGCCTAATTTCGGCTTTTACTTTATCAGTGGGGTGCTTAATTTTGTTTTTGGTATTTATCTGCTTATCAACAGTTATTTTCAGACAGCGAGCTTTGCCATTGTATCGGGACTCTATCTGGTCTGGTATGGGGTGACGTTACTGTTCGATGCTTTTAATGATTGGGAGACGCAGGAACAGATGAGCAAGACGGCAAAGCGGATGCAGCGAAAAATGCGGATTGCGCTGCCATCATTATTGGGAATATTTGTACCGATGGGGCTGATTAGAAAATATGATGCAAAGGTCGCTTCTGAAGATGCCAACGCCTATATATTATCCCAGGAAGTTTTGGTACCGGAAAAAGCGGGAATTAATCCTATGAATGTGGAAATTCTGGTGCACTTATCCAAAAAATTTATGGAAGCGTTTGGGCATGTTGATCTGATTTTTGGAAATGAAGCCCTGTCTTACGGGAATTTTGACGGACACTCCTACCGTCTGGGCGGAGCCATGAGTGACGGGGTGCTTTTTATCTGTGATAAGGATCGCTATTTGCGAGAATCTGTTATTCATGATGGGAAAGTGCTGATCTCGTTTAAAGTTGCTTTTGATGATGATGAGCTGGCGATCATTAAGGAGAATTATCGCCGCTTTCAGGAAAATATGTTTGAATGGTTTTGTGACACCCAATTGGCAGAGCAGGGAATGCTGGCACCAGGGGATTACACGGGTGTGGAAGATGTTATCTACAAAGGTACTGGGGCGCGGTTTTATAAATTTAAGAAGGGGCCGCTAAAGACCTATTTCGCGCTGAATACCAATTGCGTCAAGGTGGCGGATTCACTGTTTGAGAATACCGGTTTTGAAAAGCCGGCGACCGGTAACATTGTTACGCCGGGAGCCTATTATCAATTTCTGATGGGGGCACTGGAACGACCGGGGACTAAAATTTATGAGAAAAAGATATATTCTCGGGAAACCTTTGGCAATGCGGAAGAAATTGCCCGCCAGGAAGAATTATAAGGCGGATCACTTTATAAAAATTCAGCCACTTGTTTACTAAAACAAGTGGCTGGTAGTATTACTGACGATTGATAACTTCAGTCAGACTGGACTTGATGGTTACAAACAGGCGATGAAGATTGTTAATCTCCTCAGCTGAGAATTCAGCCAGTGACTGATTAAAGGGCTCGAACAGTTTGGCATTGGTGGATTCGAGTTGACTAAAAATAAATTGACCATTCGGGGTCAGGGTAAAGACCACCTCCCGAACGTTAAGCGGCGATTTTTCTTTTTCGATCAATTCTTTTTCAAGCAGTTTGGAGGTGCACTTTGAAATGGCACTTTTTGAAATCCCCAGTTTATTTGCCAATTGGGTCAGGTTGATACCAGAAAATTGTCCAATCATATCCAGGGCTTTCAGTTCGGAAGGATATAGAGAATAGGTTGATTCATCGATTGTAAAGGTTTGGGGCAAAATAAGAATATTCTGGTAAAGCACCGCAGAATCGATCATCAGTTGCTTGACTGCGGCAAGATCAGCAATAGAATCCGGAGAAACGGGATTTGACAGGTTGAGTTTCTCTTTTTTGGGAACGGTACCTGCTTTTTTTTCTTCAGCTACACTTTTCTTCTTGGACTCTTTCTTCGAATCTTTTACTTCTTTGCTTTCCGGTTTCTTGCTTTTTTTCTCTTTTTTCAAAATGACACTCCTTTCAATACAAAATGGTTTCAAGGCACATGCAAACTTAAAAATAGCGAGCAAAAATTGCTTTTTATGCAGTTTCATCTAATATTTTTGTAACGTGTAGGCGAACAGATCATAAAACTGTCTGCTGCATAGTGTAAAAATTGTATTATACGAAACTGGACACAATGCTGATGACGATTTTGCAATTACCTGCAAACAACTTTATTAACAGGGTGAAGAATCGGGTTCACCCTGGTTACAGTATAATAATACCGAATTTATCGCGTAAGTGCAATAAAAACATGGTCCGACCAGTCGATTTATTCAACTTTTTTAGATTGCATTTTAATTGTTTTTTAGTTAAAATATTATCGTGGCTAGGACTGTTTTCTTAATAGTTCTAGACCAGATTAGAAAATAGGAGGAAGAGAATGAAAAAAAGATTGGGAGTATTGATGCTTGCACTGGTTTTAGTGGTTGTAAGCGTTGCCGGATGCAGTTCGGGATCAACATCCAAAAAAGATGAGGTTACCAAGGTGGGCTTTATCTACGTTGGGCCAGCGGATGATGGTGGCTGGTCACAGGCACATGACAATGGTCGGGCAAAAATGGTTGAAAACATGGGTGGCAAAGTCGAAACCATTGTTAAAGAAAATGTCCCCGAAGAAAAAAGCGCTGTTGTATCAACCATCAGAGATATGGTTGACCAAGGATGTACCATCATTTACGGAACCAGCTATGGATTCATGGATGGAATGGTCGAAGCGGCTAAAGAATTCCCGGACGTAAAATTTGAACATTGTTCAGGTTACATGACAGCGGACAATTTAGGAACTTACTTTGGAAAAATTGAAGAACCTCGATATCTGTCAGGTATTGTTGCAGGTTTAACAACCAAAACAAATAAAATTGCTTATGTTGCGGCTATGCCGATTCCCGAAGTTATCCGCGGAATCAACGCCTTCGCTTTGGGTGTAAAATCAGTAAATCCAGCGGCAACCGTTAATGTTTCCTGGACCAACACCTGGTATGATCCAACGGTTGAAAAAGCGGCAGCTGAAGCACTGATTCAACAAGGTTGCGATGTAACTGCACAACATCAGGACTCAACAGCAACCATGGAAGCTGCCAAAGAAGCAGGTAAGCTATCAATCGGTTATGATTTAAGCGCAGCGACAACCATGCCGGAAGTCTACATGACTGCACCGCTTTGGGATTTCAGTGGTTACTACACTGATTCAGTTCAGTCAGTAATTGACGGAACCTGGAAATCGCAGCAATACTGGGGTGGTATGAATGACGGAATTGTCCTGTTGGACGAACTGACAGCACTGGCGCCAGGAACCGCAAAAGGTCAGGTTGAAACGGCTGAAGCAGCAATTAAATCTGGTTCGCTGGTTATCTTTGCTGGTGAGTTAAAAGATCAGACGGGCGCTGTAAAAGTACCGGCTGGAACATCCATGACCGATGAAGCACTGTTGAGCATGGATTGGTTTGTAGACAATGTAGTTGGTAGTTTAAAATAGTAAAAAACGGTTTAACGGACAGAGTCTTTGGGCTCTGTCCGCTATTTTTAGTAAAGGTGAAAGCATGAACAATGAGTATGTCGTAAAAATGGAGAACATCACAAAGGTTTTTGGCAAGGTCAAAGCCCTGGATCATGTGGAATTTTCATTAAAAAAGGGAGAGGTCCATGCGATATTAGGAGAAAACGGAGCAGGTAAAAGTTCACTGATGAATGTTCTAAATGGTATTTATATGCCGGATGAAGGACAGATCGAAGTGAAGGGACAGCCTGTCAATATCAGCTCGCCTAAGATTGCGCTGGATTTGGGCATTGGAATGCTGCCGCAGCATTATAAATTGGTGGACGTATTTTCAGCCATGGAGAACGTGGCCGCCGGTAGTCGAAAAACAAGTCCTTTTTTAAATAAGAAAAAGATTTTAGATGAGATGGGGAAATTGATCGATCAATTGGGGATGGATATTAATCCCAATAAAAAGGTTTATGAAATGTCAGTCGCGGAGAAGCAGAGTCTGGAGATCTTTAAGGTTTTGTATCGCGGGGCCGATATTCTAATACTCGATGAGCCGACTGCGGTATTAACCCCTCAGGAAATAAATAATCTCTTTGAAATCGTCAAAAAAATGGTGGCGACGGGTTGTTCGGTCATTATTATTACCCACAAACTGGAAGAAGTCATGGAAATCAGTGACCGGATTACGATTATGCGCAAAGGTACGACCATTCAAACGGTGAATAAGGAAGAAACCACTCCCCAGGAATTGGCAGGAATGATGGTTGGCGACGTAATGGAACTCAATGTGCCATATGTTTCGGTGGAACGGGGTCAGAAATGCCTGGAAGTAAAAGACATTACGGCCATCGATCGCAATAAGGTTCATATTCTGGATCATGTCAGCTTTGATCTTTATGCCGGGGAAATTCTGGGAGTAGCTGGTATTGCCGGTAGTGGACAGAAAGAATTATGTGAAGGAATCGCAGGACTCTATCATATTAAATCGGGAGAAATTATTTTCGAAGGTGAAAACATTGTTGGGAAAAATCCTGAGAAAATCAGCCAGATGGGGATTAGTCTGAGTTTTGTGCCGGAGGATCGTCTGGGGATGGGGCTGGTTTCTTCGATGGATATTATTGATAATGTTTTGTTGAAAGACTACCGCAATAAAAAAGGTCTGGGGATTTCCCGGGAAGTTTCCCGTGATAAGGCCGAAGCCCTGGTGGAACGACTCAATGTATCAACCCCAGCCATTGAGAATCATGCCGTCAGTTTGCTTTCGGGTGGTAATATTCAAAAGGTTTTGCTGGGCCGGGAAATTGAATTGGAACCGAAACTGCTGGTGACTGCTTATGCCACCAGAGGGTTGGATGTAGGATCGTCCCAGATTATCTACGATTTGCTCAATGAACAAAAAGTAAAAATGAAACCGATCATGTATGTTGGTGAAGACTTGGATGTGCTGATGAGTCTGTGTGACCGCATCATGGTTTTATGTGAAGGTCGGGTCACCGGAATTGTCGATCCTAAAAAAACCACCAAAGAAGCCATAGGACTCATGATGTCCGGGGTAAGAAGTGAAGGAGAAGAAGCATGCTCCATATCGTAAAAAAAGAAGTTCCGAAAACTCGGGAAAAAATAATTGTCAGGCTATCAGCTGTTTTGGCCGCTTTGGCCGTGGCGTCGATCATTGTCCTGGTAGCCGGGGCGAATCCGCTTGAGTTGTATATCGGGATTGTCCAGGGCTGCTTTGGTTCGCTTTATCGCTTTGCGGCAACCATTGAAAAGATGGTCCCCTTACTGGTTCTGTCTCTGGGGGTGCTGGTGGCATTTAAAATGCGGTTTTGGAATATCGGTGCCGAGGGACAGTTTCTGATGGGCGCCGTGGGAACCACCCTGGTGGTTCGGCTCCTTCCGGATTTGCCGTTGCCGGTTATGCTCGTGCTGATGATCATCGTTTCATTTTTGTTCGGGGCCGTCTGGCTGATGATTCCGGCCTTTTTCAAGGCCCGATTCGGAACCAATGAAACCCTGTTCACGTTAATGCTCAACTACATTGCGCTGACGCTGGTAACAGCCTTGCAGTATGATTTCTGGAAAGATCCGGCGGCCAACGGGATGCCCAAAATTGCCAATCTTCCGGAAAATGCCTTACTGCCCAGTGCGGGTGGCTTTAATTTAAGTATTTTGATGGCGGTGATCATTGTGCTGGCAATGTATTATTTTATGAATCGTTCTAAAATTGGCTTTGAAATAGCGGTGTTGGGTGAAAGTGAAAACACCGCCCGCTACATTGGGATTAATGTCACCAGAACCATTATCATTGCCGCACTGGTCAGCGGTGGTTTATGCGGAATGGTCGGGATGATGCAAACCACTGGAGTCAGTGGGGCCCTGTCAACTGAAATTACCGGTGGATTGGGTTTTACCGCCATTATTGTGGCCTGGCTGTCGGGGCTTAAGGTTCCCTTTGTGGTGGTCAATTCCTTTGCCTTTGCAGTGCTGCTTCAGGGAGCTTCCTATATTCAGACGGCTTTCCAGATCCCTGGTTCAGTAGCAGAAATGATTCAGGCGATTATTCTGTTCTTTATTTTGGGCAGCGAGTTTGTCCTGCAGTATCGGTTGGTTTCTGATAAAACGAAAAGTGAGGTTGCATAAATGGAATTTGTTTTTTTCTTGGCAGCAGCGGTTAAAGCCGGAACCTGCCTGCTTTATGCAACTCTGGGAGAAATTATTTCGGAAAAAGTTGGACACCTCAATCTGGGGGTCGAGGGGATGATGCAAATGGGTGCCGTCATTGGCTTTATTGCCGGGTTTACTTTTGGTAATCCGTATACGGCGGTTCTTTGTGCCGCTTTGGCCGGTGCTGCCGGAGCCCTGATTTATGGATTTTTGACGATTAGTTTAAAGGCTAATCAGGTGGTTACCGGCCTTACGCTCAGTATTTTTGGCGTTGGCTTCGCTGCTTTTTTTGGTAAGAACTTTGTCGGGAAAAAAGTACCGGAAGCAATTACCACTTTTTTTGCTCCAGTTAAGCTACCGATTTTAGGAGACATTCCTTATCTCGGACAGATCTTTTTTAATCAGAGTGTCTATGTCTATTTTTCCTATTTTTTAGTCGTTGCCATATATATTTATCTCTATAAAACCAAATGGGGACTAAATACCCGGATGGTCGGAGAAAACCCGGTGGCAGCCGATGCCAGCGGCATCCCGGTCGATAAGTACAAGTATTTCAACATTGCTCTTTGTGGAGCTCTCTGTGGGCTGGGCGGCGCCTTTTTATCGCTGGTCTACATCAGTATTTATCCGGTTAATGTGGTCAGTGGCCGGGGCTGGATTGCCGTGGCATTGGTTATCTTTGCCATGTGGAATCCTGGGAAGGCGATGCTGGGGGCCTACTTTTTTGGGGCTCTGGATATTGCCAGCTTCTGGTTGCAGCAATACAACCTACCGGTTTCGATCTATCTGTTTACCGCTTTGCCTTACCTGGCAACGGTGTTTGTGTTGATCTTTACCTCGATGCGCAAGAGCAGCAACAAAAAAGAACCGGCCTGGCTCGGCAAGAACTATTTCAAGGAAGATCGCTAAGTACAAAAGACCGTCTTATTTAGGTTTGCCGCGTAAGCTACCGTACCGACCAATTTTAATCTATTGTTCGCCGCGGGATCGGACAGGCTCTGCCATGTCCGCCCCAATGCGTACAATCAGATTAATAATTGTCGGTACTGCTTTAGTGTTTTATTAACCGTCTTTAAAAAGGCGGTTCTTTTATAAATCAATCTGTCCTCGTTGGAGAGACAGGTGTAAACAATACTCAAACTATTTTAAGGATGGCAACGTGCTTTATGGTTTTAAATTGAAAAAACTATGATATAATAGAGGTTAAGATTTTAAAGGAGCCGAGAAAATGAAGGAATTAATTTGCAAAACAGAGAATACACACCAGTACCCGATTATTATTGAAAAAGGTATTAAAGGGCGGTTGTCCCAAATGAAAGCGCTCTTTTCCCAGTATCATAAGGTGGTGATTATCACCGATAAAAATGTCGCCAAAGAATATTTAGGTGAGGTGGAACGGCAGGTTCGTCAAGCTGGGCCCAAGGTTTACAGCATCGTCATTCCCCCTGGAGAAGCCAGTAAGTGTTTGACCCAAACCGCCGAGATTTACAATGAACTGATTAAATGCAATATCACCCGCAGTGATGCGATTCTGACGCTGGGTGGCGGCGTGGTTGGTGATTTAGGTGGCTTTTGTGCGGCGACTTATCTTCGCGGCATCGATCTGATCCAGGTGCCGACTTCACTATTGGCTCAGGTAGACAGCAGTGTTGGTGGTAAAGTCGGGATTGATCTGGATTATGGCAAGAACCTGGTGGGGGCTTTTCATCAACCCCGGGCCGTGATCATCGATCCTTTATTTCTGGAAACCCTGGAAGATCATTATATGATCGATGGCATGGCTGAGGTGATCAAATACGGTTGCATCAGCAGTGCACCGCTGTTTGTTAAGCTGATGGGGTATGCCTATTATGAGGATCTGGTCGAAGATATGGAAGAGATCATTGCCAAGTGTTGTCAGATCAAACGGGATGTGGTCCAAACTGATGAACATGAACAGGGTTTGCGCCGGATTTTGAATTTTGGACACACCATCGGTCATGTGGTGGAAACCTATTTTAAATTCAAGAAATATTCCCACGGCGAAGCGGTGGCCATTGGCATGGCCCAGATCACCAAGAAAACTGTTGCTGAAGGGATCGGTCAGAAAGATACCTACGACAACATCATCGAAATACTGGAGAATTACGGGCTACCAACCGAACTGCCTAAAATGCCTTTGGACAAGGTTCAGGAAATACTGTTCACTGACAAAAAATTCGAGAATGACTCGCTTTATATCTGTGCCCTGGAAAAAATCGGCAAGGCCCAGATTGTTAAAATCCAGAAACCCCAGGCCATCGAACTGTTTAGATAGTGGTTGCAAAAACAGAGATTTAGAATACCGTACCGACCAATTGTTAATCTGTTGTTCGCCACAAGCTCGGACAGGCTATGCCGTGTCCGCCTTGATGCGTACAACATGATCTAACAATTTTCGGTACTGGGTTAGCCTTTTTTCCATTTGCGAAGTTGAAAAAGTGATAATAGAAAATTAAGAGGAAGAAAATGAGAACGATAGAAATTACACCAAGGTTATTAAGCGGCAGTCTGGAAATACCGCCGTCAAAAAGTGTCAGTCACCGGGCGATAATTGCGGCTGGGTTGGCTAAGGGTGAAAGCGTGATTTCAAATGTGCTGATGTCACAGGATATGATTGCCACCTGTGAAGCCATGATCGCTTTGGGGGCCAGCATTGAAAAGCAAGAAGAGCAAAACGGTCGTTTTACCCTGACGATTAGGGGCTGCGATCCGCTGGTGCTGAAGTCGGAGACGATCCAATGCAACGAATCGGGGTCAACGCTGCGGTTTATTATCCCAATTGTGTTGCTGCAGCCAAAGCGGGCGATCATTACCGGAAAAGGACGGCTGGTTACCCGGCCGATGAAACCTTATTATGATATATTTGCTGAAAAAGGCATCCAGTATGAACATCTTAATAAGGACCAGGATTTACCCCTGGCAGTGGAAGGAATGTTGACACCAGGCGTCTATCAGATAGATGGCGGGGTTAGCTCACAGTTTATTACCGGGCTGCTTTTTGCCCTGCCGCTTCTCAATGGCGATTCGGTGATCGAACTGACATCAACGCTGGAATCCAAACCCTACATTGACATCACGCTGGACGTTTTAAAGAGTTTTGGGATTGTGATTATCAATGAGAATGATCAGCGTTTTGTGATCAAAGGGAATCAGGTCTATACTCCCAGTAACTATCAGGTTGAAGGTGATTTTTCTCAGGGCGCATTCTGGCTGGTGGCGGGTACCATTGGTAAACAGATGGATTGTTGCGATTTAAATGTTGCATCGCAACAGGGAGATAAGGTGATTGTCGACATCTTAAAAGAAATGGGTGGCGATATCAGTATTGGCGCAGATAAATTAATTGTCAAAAAAGCTGAAACCGTAGGAACCATTATTGATGTATCCCAGTGCCCGGATTTGGTTCCGATATTGGCAGTTGTTGGGAGTCTGAGCAAGGGTACCACTACGATTATCAATGGCGAGCGGCTCCGTTTTAAAGAATCGGATCGCTTGATGGCCACCGCTGATGTGCTGAACAAACTGGGTGGTAAGGTGGAAGAAACTGCCGATGGTCTGGTGATTCATGGGGTTGACCGTTTCACTGGCGGCCAGGTTACGAGTCATAACGATCACCGGATTGCTATGGCGGTGGCGATTGCATCGATTTGTGCTACTGGCAAAATTATTCTTGATGGTGCTGAAGCTGTTAATAAATCTTACCCTCATTTTTGGGAAGACTTCATGGTAATGGGAGGTGAGTGGATTGGGCTCGACCTGGGGAAATAAATTTAAAGTTTCAATTTTTGGTGAATCCCACGGCAATGGCATTGGTGCCATTATTGATGGCCTTCCGGCTGGGATTGACATCGATCTGGATCGGGTTCAGAATGAGCTAAACCGTCGGGCCGCCCGGGGAAATCCGCTGGCCACGCCCCGAAAGGAAGGCGATCAGATTGAAGTCCTCAGTGGTGTTTTCAATGGTAAAACCACCGGGGCCCCGCTGGCCGGATTGATCCGCAATGAAAATACCCGTTCCGGTGATTATGCCAAAACCAAGGATCTGATGCGACCGGGTCACGCTGATTATGCGGCCAGCGTGCGCTATGGTGGCTTTCAGGATTATCGCGGTGGCGGCCACTTTTCCGGTCGTTTGACGGCACCTCTGGTATTTGCCGGAGCCATCGCCAAAGAGATCATCCGAGTGATCCGACCAGAGCTGGGAATCGGCAGTCGGATTGTTTCGATCGGGAATGTAAAGGACACTGAGGTTTGTGACTGGAAGGTTTACAAAACCCTGAGCAAGGGTTTTGTAAACCCGGCTTTTCCGCTTTATCATGCCAAACTGGAAGATGCCATGAAACAGGAGATCATTGAGGCGATGGCCGATGATGACTCGGTGGGTGGTATGGTGGAAGGCTTTATTACCGGTCTGGAACCGGGAATTGGCAATCCCTTTTTCGAATCCATTGAAAGCCGGTTATCGGCCTTACTGTTTTCCATTCCGGCAGTCAAAGGGGTGACCTTTGGGGCTGGTTTTGAGGTGGCCAGCCTGCGGGGGTCTCAAACCAATGATGCGCTGCGCATTATGGATGGACAGATCGAGGCAGTTACCAACTATAACGGCGGCATCAATGGCGGAATTTCGAACGGGATGCCAATTGTTTTTCAGGTGGCTTTTAAACCGACACCTTCTATTGGTAAAGAACAGCAGACCATTAATCTGGCGGAAAGAAAAAAGGCTGTCCTGACCATACAGGGGCGTCATGATCCCTGTATTGTTGTCCGGGCCTTTCCGGTGGTGGAAGCTGCCACCGCCATCTGTCTGGCTGATTTTTTAATTTAAGGAGGTTGCCATTGAAGTCATTAGATGAAATCAGAAATGAAATCGATGCGATCGATGCTCAGATGCGGGTGTTGTTTGAACAGCGGATGGATTGTATCCAGGCAGTCGCTGAATATAAATACAGTAACCACGGGAATATATTCGATCAAAGTCGGGAAGAAAAAATGCTGAAAAAAAATCTGATCCAGCTGAAAAACAAGAATTATGGAAAAGAATATGAACGGTTTCTGAATGAAATTCTGGTTTCAAGCAAGGCGTACCAGAAAGACTGGATACAAAAAAAGGAAATCACGGAGCGAGGCAAATAGCAATGGATATCGGAATGCTGATAATTGTGCTGGTGATTGTGATTCCTGGCTATTTTCTGGTTAGACGGCTCTCAACGACGCTTTATTCGGATAACCAGAAGATGGAAGCAGAAACCGAAAGACGCTATGGTTTTCAACGTCTGGAAAATGAACGGATCGAAAAAGCCAAAGCAAAGGAAATTGATGAAGCAAGGAGCAATTCGAAACCGTATCAACGAATTCCAAGAAGAATTGTTCGGGCTCCCCAAAAAACAGATATGACGGTGGTGAAAAAATATCGCCGCCGGGTAACAGACGAAAAGTTAAATAAAGTAAACATTAAGCAGAAGTGACGAGAAATCCGTTTTAAGGCGAAATCAGGTAGAACTGCAGACGAAAAAGCAGCTGAAAAAAATAATTTGATATTCCTGAAAAAATAGCTTTAATATTTCTGTACAATTTTATATAATAGCTACAATTAATTTTTTGCAAATGAGAATTAGGATGCATAAAAATGCATGCAGGAAAGTAGAAGGAAAGATGAAGAAGTTTAATAAAGTACTAATCGCCAATCGCGGAGAAATTGCCATCCGGATTATTCGGGCCTGTCAGGAACTGGGCATTCATACCGTAGCCATCTATGCGCAGGAAGATAAGCTGTCTCTTTTTAGAACCAAGGCTGATGAGTCCTACCTGATCACTGGCACCAGTGGTCCAGTGGAAGCCTATTTGGATATGGATAAGATCATTACCCTGGCCAAGAAAAAAGAAGTCGATGCCATTCATCCTGGTTATGGTTTTCTTTCGGAGAATCCACTTTTTGCAAAACGCTGTGAAGAAGAAGGAATTGTCTTTATCGGACCAACCCATGAAATGATGGAAAAAATGGGTGATAAGATTCAATCGAAGATTGTTGCCAAAAGTGTCAATGTGCCAACCATTCCTGGAGTTGAAAAACCAATTACCTCGGATTCGGAAGCCCTGGAGTTTGCAAAGAAAGCCGGCTATCCTATTATTCTAAAAGCAGCTGCAGGTGGCGGCGGTCGGGGAATGCGAATTGTCCGGGAAGAAAAAGACCTCTTAAAAGAGTTCCATTCGGCTACCAGTGAAGCAACCAAGGCTTTTGGTGATGGCACCATTTTTGTGGAAAAATATCTGGAAGAACCCAAACATATTGAAGTACAGATCCTTGGCGATCACCACGGCAATGTAGTTCATCTTTTTGAGCGGGATTGTTCAATCCAGCGTCGCCACCAGAAGATCGTTGAATTTACACCCTCATTAAGCATCAATGACGAGCAGCGTCAGGCCATCTGCAAGGATGCCCTGAAACTGGCCAAGGAAGTCAATTATCGGAATGCCGGAACGATTGAGTTTCTGGTTGATAAGAAGGGCGATCACTATTTCATTGAAATGAACCCCCGAATTCAGGTGGAACATACCGTCACCGAACTGGTTACTGGCATCGATCTGGTTCAGTCGCAGATTTTAATTGCCCAGGGTTTACCACTGGATTCGGCCGAAATTGGCATTCCCAGTCAGGATGCGATTGAAACCCGGGGCGCAGCAATCCAATGCCGGATTACCACAGAAGACCCGAAAAATCACTTTATGCCAGATACCGGACGATTGGATGTCTACCGTACCGGCAGTGGCTTTGGGATTCGTCTTGATGGCGGTAATGGTTTTACCGGTGCTGAAATCACCCCCTATTATGATAGCCTGCTGGTAAAAAGCACTGCATTTTCCAGAAACTTTGAAGATGCCCGTCGTAAAGCGGTACGGGGACTCAAGGAGATGAAAATTGAAGGGGTTCAGACCAATAAGGATTTTCTGATCAATGTGCTTCAGCATCCCACCTTTATCGGCGGAAAATGTGATACCAAGTTTATTGATGATCATCCGGAACTGTTTGAAATTGAAGATCAGAAGAGTGAAGCGTCCAACGTCCTCAAATATTTCGGAAATATCATCGTCAATGAAACCTTCGGTAACAAGCCGGATTATGATGAACCCTATATCCCCACAATTCCCGTGGATACCGAATTCCGGGGCAGTAAACAAATACTCGATGAACAGGGTCCAGCTGGCCTGGTGCAATGGATCAAGGATCAGGAAAAACTGTTGCTGGTTGATACCACCTTTAGAGATGCACATCAATCCATCGCTGCGACCCGGGTACGTAGCCGGGATATGATCAAGATTGCACGGGAAACGGCGGCCCTGGTACCCGATCTTTTTGCTCTGGAAATGTGGGGCGGCGCAACCTTTGATGTGGCGTATCGTTTCTTAAAAGAATCACCATGGCGACGGTTGGATGAACTGCGCAAGCGGGTACCCAATATTTTGTTCCAGATGCTTCTTCGTGGCGCCAATGCTGTGGGCTATAAAAACTATCCGGATAACGTCATTCGGGCCTTTGTTCAGGAAGCGGCCAAAAGTGGTATCGATATTTTCCGGATATTCGACTCCCTCAACTGGATGGACGGAATGAAGATTTCGATTGATGAGGTCTTAAAAACCGATAAGATTGCTGAGGTCAGCATCTGTTATACCGGCGATATTCTCGATACTTCCCGAACCAAATATAATCTTGACTACTACCTGAGAATGGCCCGGGAAATTGAAAAAACGGGGGCTCATATTCTGGCGATTAAGGATATGTCAGGTTTATTAAAACCAGGCGCCGCTTATAAACTGATTGAAGCGTTAAAACAGGAAGTCAGTATGCCAATCCATCTGCACACCCACGATACCACCGGTAACGGAGTAGCCACGGTGCTCTTTGGACAAATGGCCGGCGCTGATATTGCCGATGCAGCTTTGAATGGAGTCAGTGGTTTAACCTCGCAGCCGGCGCTTAACTCGATTGTGGCCGCACTCAAAAATACCCCTCGGGATACCGGCTTAAATGAGGACGAACTCCAGATTTTATCGGATTACTGGGGTACGACCCGTCAGGTTTACAGTAAGTTTGAATCGGAGCTGAAATCCGGCTCCACTGAGATCTATAAACTGGAAATTCCGGGGGGGCAATATTCCAATCTCCGGGCTCAGGTGGAAAGCTTTGGTTTAGGGCATAAATTTAGAGAAGTTAAAGAAAAATATATGGAAGCGAACCTGATGCTGGGGGATATTGTTAAAGTAACCCCTTCATCAAAAACCGTTGGAGACTTGGCTATTTTTATGGTTCAGAATGATCTGACTGTCGATAATATTAAAACCAAGGGCAAGGAGTTATCCTATCCGGATTCAGTGGTCGATTTTTATAAGGGCATGATTGGTCAGCCGGAGGGTGGATTTGATCCGGAACTGCAAAAAATTGTCTTGAAGGGCATTGAACCGATTACCGTGCGTCCTGGAGCATTATTACCGGATGAAGATTTTGATAAAATCAAACGGGAGTTTAAAGAAGAATTCGGTTGCGAGCTGGATGACCGGGAAGTGTTAAGTGTAGCCCTATATCCTAAAGTCATGAAAGAATATGTTGAATTTATTCAGGAATACGGCGACTTTATGCGAATGGAAAGTCATGCCTTCTTCTATGGACTAAAAGTGGGTGAGGTTATCGACGTTGAAGTGTCCAAGGGCAAACGCTTCATCATTAAGCTGGTCAGTATTGGTGTACCCAATGATGAGGGAATGTGTCCGGTGATGTTTGAAGTGGATGGTTTCCGTCGGGAAATCTACGTTGAAGACAAGCGCAGTCTGTCAGCGAAACAGAAGGTTACGATGCTGAAGGCCGATCCCAAAAACTCGAAACAGATTGGTTCAGGGATTCCTGGAACGGTTTTAAAAGTACTGGTCAACGAAGGGGAAGTGGTTAAACAAAACCAGGCCCTGGTTGTTGTTGAAGCGATGAAAATGGAAACCGAAATGGTCGCCAGCGAAGACGGCAAAGTCAAGCGAATTTACGTTTCTGAAGGGCAAAGTGTCCAATCCGGCGAATTGATTGTAGAAATGGAATAAGTATTAATCACAGGCGTAATAACAAAAAAAGAAGTGACCACCATTAAGTTGGCGGATCACTTCTTTTTAGTTTGTCAGAGTGTTAAACGATGGTGAGAGAAACCGGGAGACTGACGGCCGTTACCGGCAGGCAACCTGCTTTTGTATTGGTAATTTCCACATAGTAGTAGGTGGTACCCGCTGGACCGGAAGTATCGACAGCAAAGGTTTTATCAGTGGCGCCATCAATCGGCTTGCCATCGGCATTGATGGCATCGGTGCTTTCAAACCACTGGTAGCTGAGTTCGCCGCCGTCAGTGACCTGGGCATCCACTGTGAAAGAAGCAGTGGTAACATCGGACTTGGGAGTGCCAAGGGCAGCTTGGGCAGTCCGGGTTGCCTGGGCTAGACTGGTTGCTAAAGCGACACCGCTGAGCTGTGAAATGCTGGTTGGCTGTTCATTGATGGTTGGCATTTCAGATAAATCCGCAGCAGCTGGAGCAGTGGGACTGGTTTCGTCAACGGCTACCGGAGCAGCAGCGTCCGGCAAAACCGCCGGATCAGCGCTGGTAACCACAATACCGGCCAAGACCGTTACCGGTTCAGCATTTTCTGAAGAGATGACACAGGTATAATAGACCGTACCGGGGGTACTTGATACCGGCGGGTCATAAATTGGACCAGTGATTTCTGGCAGCGGTATTTCTGAATCGCCAAAGCGGTAAGACCATTGATAAGTTAAGGTCTTGGCTTCAGTAACACTGGCCTCGACAAAGATTGGCGCAGGATCTTCGTTTAAGTAGACCCGTTGGGACGACAGCTCAGAACTGGCAGTAATCAGAGGTTGAGCAGAAACGGTGAGGGCTATGGAAGCCTCAACGTTATTCAGGTTGACATAACCAGCTGGCATTACCAGCGTTCCCGTATAGAGGGTTTCGCCAACCTTTTTAGTATCAACGGTGTTTGGCGTCCAGGTGACAGAACAGGGGAATACTTCACTGCCGTAGCCCTGAACAATGACCACCACTGGCAGGTTATAGCTGCTGTCATAAGCAATGGTCTCAGCAATCGCGTTGTTGGTGGCATTGATGGTATTAATCATGGTGACCGCAGCGATATTGGTTTTAACGGTGATTTTACAGGTATCGGTTTTATTGCCGTCCTGAGTTCGGGCAGTAATCGTGGCTTCGCCATTGGCTACAGGTGTGACCACCCCATTGGTAACCGTCGCAACATTATTATTGGAGGATTCCCAGATGATCGTTTGATTTGTTGCATTGGCCGGGAAGATAACGGTATTTAGTTTTAAGGTATTGCCCATAATCACATCGGCTTCCACCGGGGTGACCTGAATCGCTTCCACGGGGATATTAATGGGTGGGCTGGGGGGAGTCGGTGATGGTGGCACGACAGGATTAGCCGGGTTCAGGGGCGGTGCATCATATTTTGAGTTGATGATCGTTCCCGAACTACTGGAATCGGAATACCAGGTGCTGCTGCCACCGCTAGCTGAAATCGTATCGGCGGTACGGTTCGTGTTGGTTGATACCGTCAGTCCGCCATTGGCATCGGTAACCACCGGCTTGGTGGTTATATACACGACATCCGGGGTGATGGTACCAGTGATATTCAGAACATCGTTGGTGGTGGCACTGGTGATACTGCCTTCGCCGGTAATTTCCACCCGGGTTTCGGTGGCCAGGGATGTAATTACGGCATTATTACCAAGGATGATACCGGTTCCTTCACCGGTTGCTGTTAACAGTACGGTTCCCACATTGGCATTAAGAGTCAGAGACACCTTCGATTCGGCGACAATTTTTTCAATAACGGCATTGCTTACCAAGGTGGAACCGCTGGCATTGGTGCCGAAACCAATCAATTTGGTCGGGGTATTCAGAAGGATATCGCTGATGCCCCGGGATTGGATGTTTTCAATGGTACCATTTTCCTGGGTGGTAATCGACGTTCGACTGGCGGCTTTGTCGACATTCAGCGTTTTTACCCTGCTTTGGTTATCAACGATGATCGTGGCGGCAGCTCGGGCGGTGAGATTTTCAACCGTTGCTGCACCGAGAAGGACAATTTTTACCCCCTGTTTTTCGAGGATGATATTCTGGTAGGAACCGCCATCCAGATAAACGGTGCCGCTGCCTTTGACTAACAATTCTCCCTGAACGGCTGAGTTCGTCAATCGGATATCGCCATCGATGACCGAGTCAACAACGGTCAGATTGCCGGTAAAACTGGCATTTTCAATGTTGACACCAGAAACCTTGATCTCCCCATTCTGATAGGTGGCTGTTTCGGTGTAGGTCCCCGCCACAGTATAGCTTTTCATTTCGCTTCCTTCTTGGCTGCAGCCGCGAACAAACAAAATGGCGGTCAGGAGGATAAGTAGGATAATAATAATAGAGATAATAGAGTTCTTTTTCATGACATTCCTTCCCTTTGTTTATTTTATATTTAAATTGAAATCACAGGTTCTCAGATTTATTCTAAGTGTAATGATTTTAGCACAAAATATTATTTTTGTAAATAGAATGTAACGAAGATGTAAAATAAAAATCGATATGTAAACAAAAATAAAAATCCCTTGGCGAAAATGATGACGTCATTATAAAATGTTGGTAATATGGCCAATCGTCATATTGATTAGCTGTTTATCAGGGATACTTTTGACGATCCAGTAGCTGTGAATAGTGATACAAGATTACATTTTGTATGCTTTTGTAATTGCACACTGCAAATTATTGTGGTATGATCAATTAAAATTCAAAACAAGAAATCTTTATACCATTTAAAAATGCGCAATTATATTATTAATTCAGAAAGAAAGGGTAATAAAATGAAAATTGAAGTAAAACAAGAAGGCGAATTATTTGTAGTAGAACTGGAAGGTCGAATGGACACCAATACCTCTCCGGAGTTTCAAAAAGAGATGGAAGCCTACTACAGCAAAGAAGGATTTCAAATGATCCTGGATTTTGATCATCTGGATTTTGTCAGTAGTGCCGGGTTAAGAGTATTGCTGTTGATCCAGAAAAAATCCAAGGCCCTTAATGGTAGTCTGGTGATTAAAAATGTTAAACCGGAAATTCAGGAAGTATTTGATATGACCGGTTTTTCAGATATTTTAACCATCGAATAAGGGTGAAAAAATGACAGCAGATAAAATTTCGGAAGGAATTCCGAATGACAGCTTTGATGCTTGTTGGGATGAGCGTATTCCTGAGCATTTAAAGGGAATGTCCAATGAACACTTAATCAAAAGTTTTTATATGATGGAAAAAACTCCTGAGGTAACACAATTGCGTGTGCTTCAGGATATTTTAAAATCTGCCCAAAATACTGAGTTTGGAAAAAAAATGGGTTTTTCGGAGATTAAAACAATTGATGATTTCAGAAACAGGGTGCCATTTTCGGACTATGCTCAGGTCGAAGGTGAAATCGAACGGCTTAAAGCAGGGGCACACGATGTTTTTTTTGACGGAGCAGCTGCCAGCTTTATTGCTACCAGTGGTTCCACCGGTATTCCAAAGCTATTGCCGGAAAGTAAAAACGGTGAACTGGTCAAGGGCCTGGTCTCACAGATTCGGGCCATCATACTATTAATGCTGGCTCCGGAAGTGATGGTTCCGGGAAAAAAGGTGCTGGCCATTGCCAACCCTTCGGAATATGGAAAAACTGAAGGCGGCATTCCAATAGGCTCAGCCTCAGGTCAGGCGGCCAAGGATATGCCGGTTGAGATGTTAAAAAAAATGGTGTTACCGCCAGAAATGATGCTGGCGAAAGACCTGAGCAACGAGGCGACCGATTATCTAACGATTCGCTATGCTTTAGCAGAAAAGCATTTGGTTGGGGTCGTCTGCAGTAATATTGCTCACTTTAACATCTTGCTTAAAAAAATGAATGCCACTGCCGCTGACTTATTGGAAGATATCAGCACAGGTCAGATCTCTGAAAAAATCAGCATTGACCAGGCGCTGCGGGAAAAACTGGTTGCACATTTACAGCCAAACCCGGAGCGGGCGGAGGAGTTAAGAACGATTCTTGCGCAAAAAAAGACCCTTGATGTGGCGGAAATCTGGCCGGAATTTTCAGTCGTCTCCTGTTGGATGTCGTCCAGTGCAGCAAAAATTGTTGCCGATGTGAAAAAAATTTTACCCCCGACTGTCAAGTTTTTGGAGTGGGGCTATGGTGCCAGCGAAGGCAAGTTCAACATCCCTGACCGGCCTCAGGATGCGGCCGGATTACTGGCGCTTTTTGGTTATTTTTTTGAATTCTTGCCAGTGGGGTCAACAGATGGGAAAACGCGGTTGGCCCATGAATTGATAGAAGGTGATTATTACGAACTGATTATCACCTCTTATTCCGGGCTGTACCGTTACAACATGAAAGATATTGTCTGCGTCACGGAGATCAATGATCAGATCCCAAGGATTGTTTTTGTCTGTAAGGAGTCCGAATATCTGGCCATTGAAAACCAGAAAATGAGGATTTATGAAATCGAAAGAACCCTCCAGACGGTTGCTGCGAAGCAAAATGAAGAAATTCGTTTTTATCAGATTTTTTGGGATCAGGACAATAAAAAACTGGTCTTTATTCTGGAGCCTTATTCGAATACGCTTAACAGTGAGGTGTTCAAACAGGTATTGGAAAACCATTTGTTTGAGATGAATTTTTGTTATAAACAGTTAAGAGAAGCGTACCAACTGTTGGCAGCGGAGGTGATCCTTGTCAAAGATGGTTATCGGGACTCTTTGTTTACCCGATCGATTATGCCGGGTAAGAATGTCAATCAGACCAAGCTTCCGACTTTTGTAAAAAAATACCCGGAAAGTGACTGGATCACTTGCTGGGCAAAGGAAGGCGAAAAATGATAAAATTAATACCTAAACTGGTCTATTCTCTTAATATCAAAAAGGGCTATAAAAAAATCGAGAATTTTGATCATTTAACCCAAAATGCCCCCGAAATTAATAAACAGCTGATGCTTGATATGCTCAAAAAAAATGCCGATACTGAGTATGGCAAACGCTACCACTTTGATCAGATAAATACCATCGAAGACTATAAAAAAATGGTACCATTTTCCATTTACGATGATTATGCCCCCTATATCGAGCGGATGATTGCTGGCGAAACGGATCTGCTGACCACCGATAAGATCGTACACTATGCCCTGACCTCAGGCAGTGTAGATAATCCCAAGAAGATTCCGGTTTCGGAGCAAACCGTTGATCTGTACCGGGAATATGCCACCCAGTTCAGCTTTGCCATCATTGCCCGGGCTCTGGGGAAAAAGTGGCAACGGGGTCGTGGTCTGAATTTGATGGAAGTCAAATTTGAAACCCTGCCCAATGGTTTATTTGCCGGATCCATTTCGGGCCGGGGGGTTTACAGCATAAAAGATCTGCTGTTTCTGATGTTTACCTCGCCCAAAGAAATTGTCTTTCCCCGGGAAATTATGGATACCAAATATGCCCATCTCCGCTTTGCCCTGGAAGAACGGTCGTTATCGTATATTGCTTCAGCTTTTATGACAGCGGTATCGGATTTAATGAAATATCTGGAAATAAACTGGGAACTACTTGTTGATGATATTGAAAAAGGCACGATTCATCCCGATATAAAGATTCCGGATGATATTAAAGCCGAACTGCAAAAGCAGATTAAGCCCAACCCCAAACGGGCGGCTGAACTGCGAAGTGAATTTGAAAAAGGCTTTGAGACCCCAATTATTCCCCGCATCTGGCCGGAGCTGGCCTTTGTGCATGCCATCGGCAGTGGCGGATTTTCAGTCTATACCGATAAAATGCGTCATTATCTGGGAGATATTCCTATTTATTTTAGCGTCTATGCGGCCTCTGAGTCGATCATGGCGATCTGCAACGAAATGGAATCTCAGGAATTTGTGTTGATTCCGGACTCGGCCTTTTATGAATTTATTCCCGTCGATCAGGAAGAAGGCGAAGAAACCCTGACCATGGAGCAACTGGAAACCGGCAAGGATTATGAAATTGTTCTGACAAATACCTCGGGCTTTTATCGCTATCGGATCAAAGATGTGGTTCGGGTGGTGGGCTGGTATAAAAAATGTCCCAAGATCCAATTTGTCTACCGGCTTAACCAGATGGTCAGCATTGCCGGGGAAAAGACGACCGAAGAATGCATTTCCTGGGCGGTTAAAGAATTTGCCAAAGCCACCGACTGTGAACTGGTGGATTATTCGGTTTATGCCGATGTGGCGGTGTCGCCGGGACGCTATGTGATCTTTATTGAAGCAGAAAAACGCTTAGCCAGGGAAAAGTACCAGGAATATCGCCAAATTATGGAAGAGAAGCTGGGCACGGCCAACCCTTCGATTGGTTCCAAGGTAAAAAGTGGGGTCTTAAGTCCTTCAGAGATTTCCTTTGTTCAGGAAGAAACCTATGCCCTCTATCGTGATCTGATGATCATGCGGGGGATCTCCGGGAATCAGTTAAAACCGGTTCGGGTGATTGATACCCTGGTCAAAGAGAACTTCTTCTTTGCTTTAGTGGATAAGGAGTAGCCGATGGTCAGTTTATTGATTCGGTATTTAAAAGATTATCGACTCCAGATGATTCTGGTTTTTGTATTTGTCCTCAGCCAGGCGGCGGCCCAATTGTATTTACCCACGATGATGGGGGATATTATCGAAAATGGTGTGGCCCAGGGGGATGTTGCCTATATTTTAAAAAGCGGCGCGATGATGCTGGCGGTTTCGCTGGTAGCGGCGGTTTGTATGGTGGCATCCAGCTACTACTCGGCCTATGTCACCGCTTCCTTTACCAGTCGGATCCGAGCCGATGTTTTTGACAAGGTCAAGAGTTTTTCTCAGACGGATTTTAATCGCTTTGGGGCTGCCACCCTACTAACCCGTTCGACCACTGATGCCACCCAGATGCAGATTGTGGTCATCAACGGTTTACGATCATTACTGCTGGTTCCGATCACCGGGGTTGGCGCTCTGGTGATGGCTTTTCGGGAGAATGTCACCCTGACCCTACTGCTTCTGGGATCGTTTTTGATTACGACGATCATCATCGGCTTGACCACTGCCCGCAGCATGCCCTTATTTAAGCTGATGCAGCAAAAAGTCGATCGGCTGAACCTGCTGATGAAAGAAAAACTGACCGGGGTTCGGGCGATCCGGGCCTTTAACCGCCAGGATTATGAAACAGAGAAATTTGGCCAGGCTAATCAGGAGGGGATGACTGCTGCCGTAAAAGCCAACTATGCAGTGGCTTTCTTTGCGCCGCTGATGCAGCTGATGATGAACCTGACGATGGTGATTATTTTGTGGCTGGGGGCTCAGGAAGTACAGCAGCAAATTGTCAGTCTCGGCGGATTGATGGTTTTTATTCAATATGTCTTAATGTTTATGTCAGCCCTGGGTCTGGTGTCGGCATTACTGATGGCCTATCCTCAGGCCGCTGTTTCAGCCACCCGGGTTAAAGAGGTGTTGGACTTTGACTTCTCAATTCAGGACCGGGAAGAACCAGTTGCATTAAAAAACGTTACCGGACGGATCGAATTTAAAGATGTCAGCTTTGGATATAGCGGTGCCGAGATCAATGTCTTGGAACGCTTGAATTTTATCGCCGAGCCGGGAAAAATAACTGCGATTGTCGGGGCCACCGGTTCCGGAAAAACCACCCTGGTCAATCTGATTATGCGACTTTATGAGGTTAGCACCGGGTCGATTGTGATTGATGGCGTTGATATTCGGGATTGCAGTCAGCATGATTTAAGAAGTATCATTGCCTATGCCCCACAGGAATCAGTGTTATTTAGTGGCACGGTGCACGAAAACATCCGGGTTGGCAAGGCTGACGCCAGTGAGGCGGAGGTCACTGAAGCCTTATCGATTGCCCAGGCCCTCGACTTTGTCAATGAACGGGAAGGCGGCCTAAACAGTACGATTTCCCAGGGGGGCAAAGATCTTTCCGGCGGCCAGCGGCAGCGGCTTTCGATTGCCCGGGCGGCGGTTAAAAAAGCTCCAATTACGGTTTTTGACGACTGTTTTTCGGCCCTGGATTTTAAAACCGATTCGCTGGTGCGCAAAGCCATTGGTGAGAAATTCGGCGATAAAACAGTGCTAATCGTCGCTCAGCGGATCAGTACCATTAAACATGCCGATCGCATTCTGGTGCTCGACAATGGTGCCATTGTTGGTCAGGGTAAACATGAGGAACTACTCCGTGACTGCCGGGTTTATCAGGAAATTCTGAAATCCCAATCCTATAGCGATGGGAAGGAGGAATCACTGTGAAAGCAAAAAGAAGAAAATACAGTTTTGGTGCCCTTGGCAAGCGACTGAGTCATTATTTAAACGATAAGCGGCATGTCATCTTTTTTGTGGCCGTTGCTTTGATTGCCAGCACTATTTTTGCGATCTTCGCTCCGGTGGTGACCAAAGATGTGACCGATAGTATTGCCGATAGTATTACTAAAAATTCGGATATTGATTTTTCCTATATCGGTCAGCAATTGCTGATTCTGGCAGCGCTTTACATCCTAAGTGCCGGGTTCGCCTATTATGCGACGATGCGCACCACCTATCTGTCGCAATTGGCAATCAAACGCCTGCGATCAGATATTCAGGAAAAACTCAATAAACTGACCCTGAATGTATTGGATCAGAGCGAACGGGGGGATCTGCTTTCTCGAGTCACCAATGATGCCACCACCCTTTCGGGGGCGCTGGAAAGTAATCTGACCCAGATTCTGGTTCAGGCGACCAGCATCATCGGGATAATTGTGATGATGCTGATACTCAATGTGCAGCTGAGTCTGATCTTTTTTGTGGCGATTCCATTGTCTTATTTTGTGATGAAATTGATCACTAAAAAAACTCAGGTGCTGTTTCGGCGGCAGCAAAAAGAACTGGGGGCCTTAAACGGACTGATTGAAGAGGTCTATGATGGTCATTTAATTGTCAAATCGTTTAACCACGAGGCAAAATCGTCAGAAAAATTTGATGCGATCAATCAGCGCTTCTTTAAGTCCTACCTGAGTTCCCGGTTTTATTCAGGCCTTAGCTCACCGCTGATGAAGCTGATCAATAACTTGGCCTATATCGGTATCTGTGTGGTTGGGGGGATTTTTGTTATTACTGGTACCATGACCATTGGGACGATTCAGGCCTTCCTGATCTATGCCAATAATATTGCCAGCCCCACGGCCCTGATTTCCAATAACCTGAACTTTATTCAGGCCGGGGCGGCAGCGGCTGAACGAATTTTTGAGTTTCTTGATCAGGAAGAAGAACAGCCAGA
The DNA here is from genome assembly GCF_001766835.1 of Acetobacterium wieringae. Lineage (GTDB taxonomy): Bacteria > Bacillota > Clostridia > Eubacteriales > Eubacteriaceae > Acetobacterium > Acetobacterium wieringae. The sequence continues at coordinate 70,205 of NZ_LKEU01000035.1, forward strand.
TCTGGGCACAGAGGTACTGGATGTGACCACGGCATCCGGCCGGATTGAGTTTAACCATGTCGAGTTTGGCTATATTCCTGAACGAACCCTGTTTCATGATGTGTCGTTGACCGCCGAGCCGGGCGAAATTCTGGCGGTGGTGGGTCCCAGCGGGGCCGGAAAGACGACCCTGGTCAATCTGTTGATGCGTTTTTATGAAATTAATCAGGGCAGCATCTTACTGGAAGGAAAAAACGTTAAAAATCTGACCCGACCTAATTTAAGATCTGCTTTTGGGATGGTGCTCCAGGATACCTGGCTGTTCGATGGAACAATCGAAGAAAACATTGCTTATGGAAAAAGCGGGGCAACCCGGGACGATGTGATCGCGGCAGCAAAAAAAGCGCAGTGTGATGAATTTATCAGAAAATTGCCGCTGGGCTATGAGACCCGGATCGGTGGCGATTTTACCACCTTGTCTGAAGGGGAATGCCAGCTTCTAGCCATTGCCCGGACAATTATTGCCGATCCCAAGGTGCTGATACTGGATGAGGCGACCTCGTCGGTGGATACCCGAACCGAAATCCTGATCACCCAGGCCATGGAAGCGATGATGAAGGGACGAACCACCTTTATTATTGCCCACCGACTCTTTACCATTAAAAATGCCGATAAGATTATTTTTATGAAAGAAGGCGATATTAAGGAGGTCGGCAGCCATGCCGAGTTGATGAAGCTGGGTGGTTTATACGCTCATTTGTATTTAAGTGCATCAGATAATTAAAAGCTCAGATAAATAAATAGGTAATTGCGAAAGTACTGTGAGCTCTGTGCACAGTTTCGCACGAAACAATTTCTACACTGTACGGCGGACAGTTCGATGAACTGTTCGCCTACACGTTACAAAATTGTTTGTGGAAACTGTACACTGAGCAACCATCACTCGATGTTTTATAATTTAGCAAATACCTAAGACAAAAAAATCAAGGAGGTAAAAATGAAAGGTTGGTTATTAAGAAATCCCGGTAAATTGGAAGATCCTTCAATTGTGAAAATTATGAAGGTGGTGGAAGAACTCCATGTCGATCTGACGGTGGTTGATCCGCTTACGATCCATGTGGTCTGTGACCATGACTTTGATGGAAAACTCTATGTCGGGGACGAAATCATGGAGGTGCCGGATTATGTGGTGGCAGCCTTCTTTACGGAAAAAAACTATCATACCGCAGCAGCATTGCGAATGCTGGAATCACTGGGGGTACTGTGCATCAATTCGTATGACGCCATCAAAAATGTCGACGACAAGCTGCTGACCTTTCAGTTGGTCGCCGAGTCGATTGAAGCGGTCTGCTTCCCTAAAACCCTATTGGTCACAGAGTATACCGAAGCGTCCTTTGTCAGCAAACTGTTTGACTATCCCGTGGTGATGAAGGTGATGCATGGCAGTAAGGGCAAAGGGGTGGTGCTGGTTAACAATGAAAAAGAACTGGATAACCTGATTAGTATGAGTACCGCCAGTGAAATTGGTGATCAGATTATTATTCAGGAGTGTATTAAAGCCTCCTCGGGTCGGGATCTTAGAATGATTCTGGCCAACGGAAAGTTTGTTAAATCATTTATCCGCCAGAATGAAAAAAGCTTTCGATCGAATCTGGCCAAGGGCGGTCATATCGTCGAATACACCCCACCGGCCGCAGTGATTGAGGCCGCCGAGAAGGTGGCCCAGCTGCTTAAAATCAATATGGGCAGTGTCGATTTTCTCTTTGGCGAAAATGATACCTTCTATTTATGTGAAGCCAATGCGATGCCGGGAGTGGCTTTTGACATTAAGGTGATGTTTGCTGATTTAATGAAGCAGGTCAAGGATCGCCCGGAACCGCTGTGGAAAAAACGTCTGCGGGAAGGTGGCAAAACATGTTAGGCTGGTTATTAGTTAATCACGAAACCCTGGCTGAACCGTCAATCCAGACAATTATTGCGCTGATTGACAAGATGGGTGTCAATATTCGTACGGTTGACGTCAGTGAGGTTCAGGTGATGTGTGAACCGGGTGCAAGCCAGCATTGTTTTATTGGTGGTGAAGCAGTGGATATTCCGGACTTTTCCTTGTCAGCTTTCTTTGGAGGAAATAATTACCACAGCAAGGCGGTGGTTAAAATGTTGGAATCCCTGGATGTACTGTGTGTCAATAGCTCCGAAAGTCTGAATAACACGGCTGATAAGCTGCTGACCTTTCAAAAACTGGGGGCCGCCAATCAGGGCTTCTTATTCCCCAAAACGGTGCTGATGACCCCCAAAACATCACCGTCTTTTATTGCCAGCGAACTGGGACTGCCCTGTGTGGTCAAGGTGATGCATGGCAGTAAGGGGAAAGGGGTGGTACTGATTAAAACCGAAAAAGAACTGGAGAATATTCTGGATCTTTACGCCGCCATGAATTTTGATGATCACATCCTGATTCAGGAGTGTATCGCCGCTTCAAAGGGCCGGGACATGCGGATTATGCTAAGTGGTGGAAAATTCTCCACCGCTTACATTCGGGATAATGGCGACAATTTTAAATCCAATCTGTCCCAGGGTGGCGATCTGCAGTTTATTACGCCACCGGCAGCGGTGGTGGAAATTGCCGAGCAGGCAGCCGCAGTGCTGGATATTTACTTTGGCAGCATTGATTTTCTGTTTGGCGAAAACGACACGTATTACATCTGTGAAGCCAACTCGATGACCGGGCTGACCTATTCCAAGGATGCCCTTAGCAACAGCCAGAGTAATCCGCTGCTGCTGACCCTGAAGAATATTATGGCGGAAGCCCAGAAGCGAAAAATGAAATAGAATCATTGATGAACAGTCGATATCTTGCGGGATAGTCGGCTGTTTTTTCTTAAAAAAATTGCTGGAGGATAGAAAAAATGATCCATACCTTTGAACCAGTTTATAATAAGAACTCAAAAAGTTTGATCCTGGGAACCTTCCCGTCAGCAAAATCACGGGAACACGGTTTTTACTACCAGCACCCTCAAAACCGGTTCTGGAAGGTTATGAGTGCCCTGGTTGGCTGGCCGATCCCGGGCACGATTGAAGAACAAAAAAGGATGTTACTGGAAAATCAGATTGCACTATGGGATGTAATCTATTCCTGTGATATTGATGGCTCAAGCGACAGCTCAATCAGAAATGTGGTGCCAAATGATATCCGGGCATTATTGGACCAGTCCGCCATCAAAACGATTTATGCCAACGGCGGCAAGGCTTATGAATTGTATAACCGGTATTGTTATCGGGAAACCGGCGAAAAGATCATCAAGTTGCCTTCTACCAGCCCTGCCAATGCCAGTTATTCCCTGGAAAAACTGGTAGCGTGTTGGGGTGAACGGATAAACTTGTAGTGTTGGTTTGGTGGTAATTTATTCTTGATACAGTTTGATCTGGTTACGACCGTTTTCTTTAGCCTGATATAGAGCTTGATCAGCCTTCAAGATAAAATCTTCTAGAACAGTGGTTTCATTGCTGTGGTTTTCCCGACGGGTTTCAGTGACAACATAACCGATGCTTACAGTAACAACCCCAAAGGGAGAGGCTTCATGCCTGATTTGCAGGTCTTGAATTGATTGGCGGATCGCTTCGACCAGCGGTGTTATGCACTCAAGATCAGCCAGTATAATGATGGTAACAAATTCTTCACCGCCATAACGGGTGGTCAGCCCCTCGAATGGATAGTGCGACAGACACTGGGCGACCTGTATCAGGCATTGATCTCCCTGTAGATGGCCATAGGTGTCATTATAGTTTTTAAAATAATCAATATCGACCATCAGCAGGGCAAACGAGGTGTGGGGATGATCTGAATAGTAACTTTCCAGCTTCCGGCGGTTGGGAATTCGGGTCAGACCATCCAGGTTGATGAGATATTCCAGTTCTTTTTTCTGATCCAGGATGGTCTGAGTACTGGCGAGCTGTGTCAGTTTTGAAGTTAGGATTGTCTGGGCAATGACAACGGCAAAAGCGGTGCTGGCAATCACATTGACAAAGTTTCCCTGAACCAACAGGATAGAACCAGGGGTAAACAAAATGGATAGTACCAGAACCAGGAAACTGGGTGCGATGATACAAATCATTTCCGGCAAGGAGAGGTATAAAAAGCTGCCAATCAGTAAAATATTAATCAGATAGAGAAAGGTGGAGCCTTGTTCGACTGATAAAACGGCGGTGATTAAACTGGCAAAGAGCAGACAGAGTCCGGTGGCGCCATAAAAAAAGATGAACTGTCTTTTCTTTATGGCCTCAGGAGAATGGGGGCTTCCAACGCCGATGATATAAATAATACTGGCCAGAATCCAGCAGATTCGCAAAGTCGCCTCGATGGTTGTTAACCCGCTAAAACCACGGTCTAAATAATAGAGCACTAACAATAATAAATTGACAGATGAACCGATGATCCCAATAATTTTTAAGCGCTTGACATTATCGCACATCAAGGTTTTCCTTAATCGTGTGGATTGTGTTTTTTCATAAGCAGCATAAGGATTGAGTGTCTGAATTACCGAATGCAGTGTTTTCATAGGGCTCCTTTATTTCAATGACAATTTTTAAGCTTATTTTAACAGATATCATCGATGAAGAGAAAAGAAATCTCTGTGAGGAGAGATTATTTTAAGTTTTGGAAGGGCAAAATTCTAATGGTATGGTGATACGAGTGTTCAATTTCATCTTCCACCCGCAGGCATAAAAAAAGAGAACCATAAACGGCTCTCTAATGCAATTCTTATTGGTGGAGATGAGGGGACTCGAACCCCTGGCCTTCTGACTGCCAGTCAGACGCGCTCCCAGCTGCGCCACACCCCCAAAACTTTATAACTTTTGGACACTTGTATAGTATACTGGAGTTGACACCGAAATGCAAGTGTTTTTTAAAAGAATATGATAAAATCTCACTTATATTTTATCTGTGGATAAAGTTGGTGGAAAAGTACTGGTTATAAGATGTTAGTCGAAGTAAAATTAAGTTTTTGATTACAACCGATAAAATTCGGAGTGGTTGAAATGGCTGGGGTCAAGAAAATATCTGATTTACCTAAAACAACAATAAATAATAAAATACGAAGCAAGATAATGCTGATACAAAGCAAAATATTCTAAAACAGTAAAAAAAATGCCAAAAATTTCCTGTATGTGTTATAATATTACTCAGTGGAAATCGATGTAAAATGAAAATTATGGGATTATTGTCTAAAGGGGTTGTTTTATGAGAGTCTTACTTAAGATTACTGACATTATTGACGTAGAGGTGCTACAAAGAATTCAGGATTCTTTTTCAGATGCCACCGGACTCGCCGCTGTAACAGTTGATTACAAGGGTAATCCGATTACGGAATACAGTAATTTTTCAGAATACTGTACCTGTGTCAGAAAAGAAAGTAGTAACCGGGAGTGCTGTTTTCAGTCGGATGCCCATGGCGGTATTGAATCGGCACGATCGGGAAAACCATCGATTTACATTTGTCATGGTGGACTGGTAGATCTTGCCGTACCCATCATGGTAAAGGGAAATTATCTGGGTGCAATTATGGCCGGCCAGGTAAAAATTGATGAAGAAGAAATGAAGCGTCTGCCTTTTGGTACCAGCCATGAATTAACTGATTTTTCAAAAAACCCTGAAATTTTAGATTTGTATGACAAAACCTTAAAAACGACATTAACTCAGGTAAGAGCAGCGGCAGATCTGCTGTACACCATTGCCAATTATTTGGTTGAGAAACAGATGATTCACATTATCCAGGAGGAATTGCATAATAAAAACCTGGAATTAATGGAAGAGGTTAAATTACGCAGTGAGGTTGAAGCTTCCCTAAAAGAAGCCGATTTAAAAGCCTTACAGGCACAAATTAATCCGCATTTTCTGTTTAATGTTTTAAATACCATTGGTCGTCTGGCCCTGCTGGAAGGTGCAGATAAAACTCAGGAAATGATTTATGCGTTTTCCGATATGATGCGATACACTCTAAAAAAGGAAAAAAATAATGTCGTCACGCTTAAAGAAGAGATGGAGCATGTGCAAAACTATCTGTCAATTCAGAAAATGCGTCTGGGTAATCGTCTGAATTACTTAGTGAAAGTGGATGAAATGGCGGAAGATATCTTATGTCCGTTTATGACTGTTCAACCATTTGTAGAAAATGCCATTATTCATGCGATTGAACCCAATGCCAAGGGTGGCGAAGTTCGAATAACAGCGGATATCCTTAAAGAAATCGCCATTTTAAAGATTGTGGATGATGGTAAAGGGATTCCGGATGATCGCATCCATAAAATTTTGGACGGAACCTATGAAGCGGATGGACGGGAAAAGAACACCGGAATCGGGATTAATAATGCAAATAAACGACTGATGTATTACTATGGCGTTGATTATGGGGTTGAAATAAAAAGTGAACTGGAAAAGGGCACTGAAATCACTATTAAGATACCTCGTAAATCTCTAACGGGGAGGGGATTATAATCATGTATAAACTGTTTATTGTTGAGGACGAGCATTTAGAAATTGAAGCGATTAAACTCATTCTTAGTCAACACGGCGAAAATATTGAAGTTATTGGCGAAGCATCTTCAGGATTGGTGGCAATTGAAGAAATCCGTCGTTTAAATCCGGATATTATCCTGTTGGATATTAACATTCCGGAAATTAATGGTATTGATGTATTAAAAACGATAAAAAAGGAAGACCATGAAAAGAAGGTCATTTTGATAACGGCATTTAATGAATTTGATTTTGCGCATCAGGCCATCAAGGCTCGGGTCGATGATTTTCTGTTAAAGCCGATTCGCCCCCAACAACTGATGGATTCCATAAATCAGAGCATTGCTTCATTAAAGAATAACGCCAAAGAACGTTTTGATGAAAAAATGAATGAAGTTATTTTTGCTATTATCCAGAAAAAATACAGTGATGCCAGAACAGCCCTGATCAGTTATCTGGACATGATTTATGATTACCATACCTATGATATTATGTCGGTACAGGCAGAAATCAAACATTTTATGGAGGAACTTAATATTGTGACCCAGGATATGTGCGGTTACGAGCTGAATAGTCCTCTTTGTTCAAGCAATAATATGCAATTTGTCAATGGGTATAAAAATCGTTATGATCTGAAAATCGAAATCATGAAAACTATTGACAAGGTTTTTGATCGGATGCTTGATAATAAAGAAACCCGTAAAAACAATATCGAAGATATTCTTAACTATATTGACCGGAACTGTTACAAGGATATTTCCCTTGATCAGGTTGGGGAGTATGCCAATATGAGTTCCTACTATTTAAGTAAGATCTTTAAAAAGGAAACTGGGGTTAATTTTGTAACCTATTTAACAGAACGTAAAATTGAAATCGCAAAGGATATGCTGGCAAATACCGATGTTCCAATTATCAATATAGCACTGGATCTTTCTTACCACGAACCGAATTATTTTAGCAAGGTATTTAAAAAGAGCACCGGGATGACTCCCACCGAGTATCGGAAAGAGCGACGTGGAACGGCGCTTGAGGAAGATGAACAGTTAGGGAATAACCATCCCAAAGATGAAAAATTCGCCGAAAAACATCGGGAAGTATCCTGATAAAAAAAGCAACAGAATAAGTAAAAAATATTGAACAGGAAAACCTGAGGGTGAACCTGTTCTTTTTATGTCAAAAAAACAGAACGGATTACATTAAAGTGCAGGTGTTTGACAAAATATTCCACTGTATTTTTATGAACAGATACAAAAAACAGCGACAGTAAAAGGTTTTCAAGATGTATCGCAGAAATCCAGAATATTTTTATAAGAACAGCACAAGTAATTATCATCGACTTTGCATTAGAATATAGGTAGTTCAGTAACAAAATCTTGTAATTAAGGAGGATAGAGCTTATGACAAACGAAGCTTTAGGCATGATCGAAACCAAAGGTCTGGTGGCAGTAATTGAAGCTGCTGATGCAATGGTTAAATCAGCTAACGTATCATTAGTAGGCTACGAAAAAATCGGTTCTGGGTTAGTAACTGTTATGGTTCGTGGTGATGTTGGAGCTGTTAAAGCTGCAGTTGATGCAGGTGCTGCGGCAGCTGACAAAGTTGGACAAGTTGTTTCAGTACACGTAATCCCAAGACCACACGGTGATGTGGAGAAAATTTTACCAAGTCTATAATATTTTATAATTACGGAGGTGTAAATTAATGAAAGATGATTTAATGAACAAATTGATGGAAGAAGTTATGAAGAAAATGAGTGAAGTTGAAGAAACAGGCACAGTTGCCGCTGCAACCGGTGTTTGCGGATTAACTGAGTTTGTTGGTACTGCAGTAGGAAACACAATTGGTTTTGTTATTGCAAACGTGGACAGAACTTTACATGAAGCAATGAAAATTGATCCTAAATACAGATCAATCGGTATTCTTTCCGCCAGAACTGGTGCTGGTCCTCAGATCTTCGCTGCTGACGAAGCTGTAAAAGCGACTAATTGCGAAGTTGTTTCTTGTGAATTGGCAAGAGACACTGAAGGTGGTGCAGGTCATGGTTCTTTAATTATCTTTGGTGCAGAAGATGTATCTGATGCAAAACGTGCTGTTGAAGTTGCTCTTAACGACTTAAACAGAACCTTCGGAGATGTATATGCAAATGCTGCCGGACATCTGGAATTCCAGTATACAGCCCGTGCAAGCTTCGCTTGTAATATGACTTTAGGTGCTCCAATCGGAAAAGCCTTCGCAATTATTGTTGGTGCTCCAGCTGGTATCGGCGTATTAATGTCAGATGCTGCTTTAAAAGCTGCTAACGTAGAACTTTGTGGTTATGCTTCACCTGATAATGGCGGTACTAAATTCTCGAATGAATCAATGATCTTCATTTCTGGAGACGCTGGCGCAGTTCGTCAAGCCGTATATGCTGCTAGAGAAGTTGGTAAACAAGCTTTAGAAGCTCTTGGCGGTCCTTGCCCACCTGTAACAACTCCTTATATTTAAGTAGCTGTTGTTAGTTTTCTAAGAAAGAAGGAGGAATAATGACTATGAAGTCAAAAAGATTTGAAGCTTTAGCAGCTCGTCCAGTCAAAAAGGATGGTTTCGTTAAAGAATGGCCAGAAGTCGGTCTAATTGCAATGAACAGCCCTCAAGATCCAACACCAAGTCTGGTTGTTGAAAATGGGGTAGTTGTTGAACTGGATGGAAAAAAACGAGCTGATTTTGATATGCTTGATACATTCATCGCTAACTATGCAATTCGTTTAGAAAAAGCCCAGGAATATATGGCAATGGATTCTTTAAAAATTGCCAATATGCTTGTTGATATTAATGTACCAAGAGACGTTGTTGTTGATATTACAACATCAATCACTCCTGCAAAAATTGTAGAAGTACTTGGTCATATGACAGTGTTAGAAATGATGATGGCTCAAAGTAAAATGCGAGCTCGTTTAATGCCTTCTAACCAATGCCACGTTACTAACGTAAAAGATAACATGGTTCAAATCGCTGCTGATGCTGCAGAAGCTGCTATCCGTGGATTTGACGAAATGGAAACAACAGTAGGCATCGGTCGTTATGCGCCATTTAATGCGCTTGCCATCATGGTTGGTGCAAATGTTGGTCGTCCTGGTATCTTAACACAATGTGCTGTTGAAGAAGCGACCGAACTTGACCTCGGTATGAAAGGTTACACTGCTTACGCTGAAACGATTTCTGTATATGGTACAGAACCAGTTTTCATGGACGGTGATGATACACCATATTCTAAAGCTTTCTTGGCATCAAGCTACGCTTCCCGTGGTTTGAAAATGCGTTTTACATCTGGTTCCGGATCAGAAGTACAAATGGGTTATGCAGAAGGCAAATCTATGCTTTATCTTGAAGCGCGATGCTTATACATCACTAAGGGTGCCGGCGTACAAGGAAGCCAGAATGGTTCAGTTTCTTGTATCGGTGTTCCAGCTGGTGTACCAGGCGGTATCCGAGAAGTATTGGCTGAAAACTTATTGGCAGCATGCCTCGATTTAGAGTGTGCTTCTTCTAATGACCAGACCTTTACTCACTCTGACTTACGACGAGTTGCTCGTTCATTAATGCAAATGGTACCAGGAACTGACTACATCTGTTCTGGTTACTCTGCTACACCTAACTATGATAATATGTTTGCAGGCTCTAACTGGGATGCAGATGATTATGATGATTGGAATGTCATCCAACGTGACTTAAAAATCGATGCCGGTTTACAACCTGTTGATGAAGATACAGTTGTTGCTGCACGTGCTAAAGGCGCTCGCGCAATGCAGATCCTATTCAGAGAATTAGGCTTGACCGAAATCACTGATGCTGAAGTTGAAGCTGCAACTTATGCTCGTGGATCTCAAGACATGCCGGACCGTGATGTTGTAGCTGACTTAAAAGCTGTTGAAGATTTAATGAATCGCGGTGCAACTGCGGTTGACTTCATTAAAGCTCTAGACCGAGGTGGCATGAGAGATGTCGCTGAATCGATCTTTAACATCCAGTTACAGAAATGTGCTGGTGACTACTTACACACTGCTTCTAAATTAAGCTCTACATGGGAATGTATTTCAGCAGTAAACTATCCAAATACCTATCATGGAGTAAAAACTGGTTATGTAATCAGTGATGAAAGATGGGCACAAATCCAAGATATTCCATGGGCTGTTGACCCAGCAAGCATATAGGAAGGGGTGTAATAAAATGGCTATAAACGAACAAATGTTAAAAAGCATTATTGAAGATGTTTTAAAAGAAATGACAGGCGCTGCGCCAGCTTCCGCACCAGCTGCATCTGCTGCCGGCGCTGTGAAACTTTCTCCAGTCGGAGAAGCAAAACAGGGAATGGCAAGTGATGAAGTAGTGATTGGTTTGGCTCCTGCTTTTGCAGATTCTCAAACCGTAACCATCACCGGAATTCCGCATGATAAAGTTCTTAAAGAAATCATCGCTGGTATTGAAGAAGAAGGTTTAAAAGCCCGAATTATTAAAGTTTACCGAAGTTCTGACGTTGCTGTTTGCGGCCACACGGCTGCTAAACTGTCTGGATCTGGAATCGGCATTGGCTTACAGTCAAAAGGCACTTCCTTGATTCACCAAAAAGATTTACCACAGTTAAGTAACTTGGAATTATTTTCTCAAGCACCATTGATCGACTTGGAAACATATCGAATGATTGGGAAAAATGCTGCAAAATATGCCAAAGGCGAAAGCCCGGCACCTGTTCCAGTAAGAAACGACCAGATGGCTCGTCCAGCTTACCAGGCAAAAGCAGCCTTATTACATATCAAAGAAACTGAACATGTTGAAGCCGGTAAAAAAGCCGTCGAACAACAAGTTTCGTTTGTATAAGTGGAGGTGACCAGAATGACACAAGAACAAATGTTGGAACAAATCGTTAAACAAGTTATGAGTTCTATGAGTGCTGCTGCAGCTCCATCACCAGCAGCTTGCGGAACTGTTTCGAAAGCTGATTATCCAATCGGAGATAAAAGACCAGAACTGATCTTATCTGCTACGGGAAAAGCTTATAAAGAATTAACATTAGATAAATTATTAGCTGGCGAGTTGACACCAGAAGATTTACGAATCAGACCAGAAACGCTTGAACTGCAAGCGCAGGTTGCTGAATCTGTAAATCGTGATGCATTTGCCAGAAATTTAAGAAGAGCAGCTGAACTGATTGCTGTTCCAGATGCCCGTTTATTAGAAATCTACAATGCCCTTCGTCCATATAAATCAACTAAAGAAGAATTAATGGCGATTGCTGCAGAACTTAAAAATCAATACAATGCTCCTATCTCTGCATCTTTAGTTGCTGAAGCAGCAGAAGTTTACTATGCAAGAAAGCGATCTAAAGAATTTATCTAAGCAAGTATTTTAGGAAGTGTTGGGAGGACATAAGATGATTATTGCAGGAATAGATATTGGTAACGCCAGCACGGAAACCGCACTGGCCCGATATGTCGACGGAAAGCCTGAATTTCTCTGCAGTGGTATTGTTGATACCACTGGAATGAAAGGAACCCGTCAGAATATTCATGGAGTTTTCGCCTCTCTCAAACAAGCCCTTGAAAAAGCTGATTTAACCGTAGAAGATGTTGATTTAATCCGGATCAATGAAGCTGCACCCGTAATTGGTGATGTAGCAATGGAAACAATTACGGAAACAATTATTACGGAATCAACCATGATCGGTCACAATCCCTCTACACCAGGGGGATTGGGGATCGGCGTGGGTGTGACTGTAGACATAAGAGAAGTTAATAATTGCGATAAGGGCGAGTCAGTGATCGTTGTTATCCCCAGAGAAGTGGATTTTGAAGATTCCTCTCGGATTATTAACCATGCTGTTAATAACGGCATATTTATTAATGGTGCCATTGTCCAACGTGATGATGGCGTTTTAATTAATAACCGTCTTACAAAAAAAATTCCGATTGTTGATGAAGTTTCGCTGATTGATAAGGTGCCGAGAAACATGCGAGCTGCCATAGAGGTCGCCGCAGCAGGTTCGGTAGTCGAACAACTATCTAACCCATACGGAATTGCAACCGTATTTGATTTAACGTCCGATGAGACCAAGCAGGTTGTGCCTGTTTCACGTGCGCTTATCGGGAATCGTTCAGCTGTTGTTATCAAAACGCCGGCAGGGGATGTCAAAGAAAGAAAAATCCCGGCTGGTCAAATTATTATTCAGGGTACGAACAAAAAGGCCCAGGTTAATGTCGATGACGGCGCTGAAAAAATCATGGATGCAATACGTTCCGTAGCTCCTGTAGAAGATATTAGAGGGGAAGCTGGCACGAATGCTGGTGGAATGCTTGAAAAGGTCAGACAGGTCATGTCGCACCTGACAGATCAACTACCAAGTGCAATTAAGATTCAGGATTTATTAGCCGTTGATACATTTGTGCCGCAAACGGTCAAAGGCGGGGTGGCGGAAGAGTTTTCGATGGAAAATGCCGTCGGTATTGCCGCCATGGTTAAGGCAGATAAATTACAGATGAACATGATTGCCCATGAATTGGAAGCTGAACTGGGTGTAAAAGTTGAAGTGGGCGGAGTTGAAGCCGATATGGCCATCCGTGGTGCACTTACCACACCAGGTAGCAATAAACCTTTAGCAATTATCGATATGGGTGCTGGATCGACTGATGCAGCAATTATTAACAGGGCAGGTGAAATCAAATCCATTCATTTAGCAGGTGCCGGTAACATGGTCACGCTGCTAATCGCTTCGGAATTAGGATATGACAACATGGCGCTGGCAGAAGATATTAAAAAGTATCCCCTGGCTAAGGTTGAAAGTTTATTCCATATTCGTCATGAAGATGGAACTGTTCAATTTTTTGATAAGCCATTGGATCCCAGAACCTTTGCCCGGGTGGTTATTTTAACACCCAATGGAATGGTGCCAATGCCGGGGAATTACTCCTTGGAGCGAATCCGAGCTGTCCGACGCGAAGCAAAGACAAAAGTATTTGTTGTAAATGCCATTCGTTCATTAGAACGAGTGAGTCCGACTGGAAATGTTCGGGATATTGAATTTGTTACTCTGGTTGGTGGATCGGCTCTCGATTTTGAGATTCCCCAATTAGTAACAGATGCCTTATCCAAGTATAGTATTGTTTCCGGACGGGCGAATATCAGAGGGGTTGAGGGTCCGCGTAACGCAGTCGCCACCGGTTTGGTACTTGCTTACGAAGAAGGTGAATAAGATGCGGATGGATTTTGATGCTCCAAAACCAGAAATAAAAATAGTCCATGGGAAAAATATAATGTTTCAAAAAGTTGTTGACGAAGTATTGCACGGAATTGAAGAGGAAGGCGTGCCATTTTCCATCGAAGAATTGGAAGATGCCAATCCAGTTGAGCTTGCTTTTCGGGGTGCAGAACTTTCGCATCTTGGTGTAGGCATTGGAATTACTGAAAATGAAGTTGTTCTTCATTTTATCAAATTGAAAGAAGATCAGCCAATTTTCAGAATTCCAGCTTACAGTAACGAAGCAACATTACGGGCAATTGGAAGCAATGCTGCCCGACTGGTAAAAAAAATGCCTTTCAAAAATCTGGATAATACGGAACTGTCGTAAGGAGGGGTTGATTTGAATAGAGGAGAGGCCATTGGCCTAATAGAAGCTATTGGGTTGGCCACAGCGGTTGAAGCTGCCGATGCGGCAGTCAAGTCAGCAAATGTAAGACTGATTGGCTATGAAGCGTGTAAGGGTGACGGGATGTCAACCATTAAGGTGGCTGGTGATATTGGAGCTGTTAAGGCAGCAGTTGATGCGGCTACAGCGGCTTGTGCTAAAGGTCGTGGCGTTTGGGCAACCAAAGTGATTGCTAGACCCAGTGAAGGAATTGAAAAATTAATTTACAACAGTGAAACAGTGGGTTATGACCCACCGGTAGAACCAAAAGCTGAAGTTGTCACTATAGAAGAAAATGAAGAAACAGCAGAAATAAACTCAGAGGAATAATTGCTGAGTCGGCTGAAGGATTCAGACAGAAATGATCTTTTGAAGAAAAGGTGCTAGCATGAACGAAAATGAAAAACAAGTAATTGAGCAAATCGTAATTAACACAGTTAAAAAACTGATTGCTGAAAAAGATAGTCCGAATCGTGTAGTATTGGGAATCTCCAATAAACACATCCATCTTTCAAAAAAAGACATTGAAACACTTTTCGGAGAAGGTTATGAACTGACCAATATGAAAGACTTAAAGCAACCTGGACAATATGCAGCAAAAGAAACGGTTAAAGTGATTGGGCCAAAGGGTTGTTTTGACAAGGTTCGAATTTTAGGACCCGCCCGGCCGGAAAGTCAGATTGAAATTTCACTGACAGATGCCAGAACGCTGGGAATCAAAGCGCCGGTTTGCGAATCGGGACAGCTGGAAGGAACACCGGGGATTATCCTCGAGGGTCCATGCGGAACCGTTACCCTCACGCATGGTGTGATTGTTGCCCTACGGCATATTCATATGCCTCCTGATATTGCCCAAAAGTTAGGCATAAAAGATAAAGACTGGGTCAGTGTCGAAACATGTGGTGTTAGAAAAACAATTTTCTGCAATGTACTCGCGCGTGTATCCGATAAATTCGACTATGAAATGCATTTGGATACTGATGAAGCGAATGCGGCAGGACTTAACAACGATGATTATCTAAAAATAATCCCAAACAGGTGAAACAATGGATTGGAAATCTGGTAATGACGCAATATTGGAATTCGCAGAATTAATCCGGGAAAAAAAAGCCAATGCTTACACAGGTGAGCTAAAAGTTGGCGTCGATCTCGGGACTGCAAATATTGTCATCGCAGTGGTTGATGAAAATGATCGTCCCATTGCTGGAGCGACTCAAGGCGCGTCAGTTGTTCGCGACGGAATTGTCGTTGACTATCTCGGTGCGAGTCAAATTGTACGAAAACTTAAAGGTGAGGTTGAAGGTATCCTGGGTGTTGACTTGACATATGCCAAGGCCGCCACAGCCATTCCTCCTGGTATCCTGGCGGGGAATACAAAGATTATTTCCAATGTGGTTGACTCAGCCGACTTTGTGGTAACAAATGTGGTTGATGAACCGACTGCAGCTGCAACGGTGCTTGGCATCCAAAATGGTGCGGTCGTTGATGTTGGGGGTGGAACCACTGGAATTAGTATTCTCAAAGATGGTGAAGTTATTTTCACAGCCGATGAAGCGACCGGAGGGACACATATGAGTCTGGTACTGGCAGGTTTTCATCACATTAGCTTTGAAGAAGCAGAAGAACTTAAAAAGAACGAGTCACAGAAAAAAGTCTTCCCGATTATTAAGCCCGTGGTACAGAAGATGGCTTCCATCGTCAACCGCTTTGTGATCGGGTATGATGTTGACGTTATTTATGTGGTCGGTGGAGCGTGTGTCTTTAATGATTTTGAAAAGATTTTTGAAGATGAAACAGGCATCAAGACCATTAAACCGGTAGAACCATTATTGGTAACACCCTTAGGGATCGCCTTTAATTGTCAAAGGTAAGAAATGTGGTGATAGAATTTGGACATGGAGAAAATGCTCGAAAACGGATTATTGGATGTACTTATTCAAAAAATCGTTGACGAGGTTGTCAGGCGAATAAAAAATCAACCTAAAAAAGCAGTTGTTTTCTTTACGGGAGCGACGATTGGTTTTAAGGATTCGATGGATTCACTGTTGAAATTACAAAAAGATGGTTGGCAATTAAAAGTTGTTCTTTCTGATGATGGCATGAAGGTGTTAGATCCTGTTGCGATTCAAAAAGAATTAAATCTTGATGTAATTTACCACAGTGGCAACATAAAAAGCCAAAAAGAGCTATATGGATCGGCAGATATGTTTGTGATCGCTACCATGAGCGTGAATACGGCTGCCAAACTGGCGGTGGGAATAACTGATACAGTGCTGTTATCGCTCATTAATCATGGATTTATGGCTGGAACGCCAGTAGTTGCAGCAGTTAATGCCTGTAATCCGGATGATCCTCAAAGAGCATCACTGGGGATGGGCAAATCATCGCCTAAATATCGGGAAATGTTAAATAATAACATTGAAACACTGCGTGATTTTGGGATGAAGTTAGTATGTGGCAAAGACTTATATGCTACTTGTGTTGGTGGAACTCCCACAGAAACAAATGATTTAATCGTTACAAAGACAGCTGCCCCAGCTAAAAGCGAAGCGGTGGTAAATCAGGTCTCAGCTCATAATACTGGTGAGTGTCTGATTGACAAAAACGTTATCTCGCGGGTTGATATTTTAAAAGCCCGGGGATCAAATGTGATTAAGATACCATCGGCATCAATTTTAACAGGGTATGCAGCGGAAGCCGCCAAGGAATTTGGGCTTCAGATTATCAGGGTTTAATAAGGGTGGTGAATATATGCAGTTAGCAAAAGTAGTTGGAAACGTCGTATCAACCCAGAAAGATCCGAATCTTGTGGGATGTAAATTATTAATCATTAAAAAAATTGATGAGTATGGTGAATTTGAAAAATATTCAAGTTCGTCGACAGCAATAGCCGTTGATTCAGTAGGTGCAGGTATCGGAGAAACGGTGATCGTAACGTCGGGGAGCAATGCCCGTTATGTTTACGGTGACAAGATGGCTCCGCTGGATATGACCATTGTTGGCATTGTTGACGAAATTCAGATTGTTTAGTGGGGTGATGTGATGCCAAATGTATATACCCGAGGAGGGGACAAAGGGGAAACGGGTCTTTTTGGATCCAGTCGTACCCCGAAGGATAATATCCGTGTCGATGCATATGGAACCATGGACGAAGCAAATTCGGCCATTGGTTTAGCTTACTCTCTTTGCGATGATCAGGAAATCAAAGAAATTTTGCATTACCTGCAGAAGCGAATTTTTGTTTTAGGTGCAGAACTTGCCAGCGATGAAAAAGGCAAGACCATGCTGGCGGACAAAATTACTCAGGCAGATGTGGATTACATGGAATGCACGATGGAACACTATTTAGCAATTATTGGTCCTCAAAAGGCGTTCATTATTCCTGGTGCCAGTCCAGCATCAGCAGCTTTACATGTTGCCCGCACCGTTGTCAGACGCGGTGAGCGATTGATTGTAAAATATAATCGCGAAAATGAAGAAAGTCGTCCAGAATTGGTAAAATTCGTCAATCGACTCTCGGATACCCTTTTTGTGCTGGCGCGGACAGTTGAGTTTAATGGTGTTGTAAAACAAATAGTCGACCGGGTCAAAGAAAAATTGAATCTGTTAGAAACTGAGCAAGCAGAAAGTATCAATGAAGACACGTGTGATAAAGAATATAGTCTACTGACACTGGCCAAGAAAATGGCTGCTGCTGCCAGAGTAAAGGCTGAAGAAATCAATGTCCCCATTGTCTTTTCAGTGGTCGATTCCGGTGGAAATTTAGCCTACTTTGAACGGATGGAAGATGCTTTAATGGTCAGCATTGATATTTCAGTGAATAAGGCCTATACTGCCAATGCATTGAAAATGTCCACGGATAAAGTTGCCAGCGTCGTTAAAGAAGATGGCTCTCTCTATGGCCTCCAATGGACCAATAATGGTCGGATGGTCGTCTTTGGCGGGGGATATCCTTTAAAAGTCAATGGCGAAGTCATTGGCGGAATTGGCGTAAGTGGTGGAAGTGTCGATGAAGATATGATTATTGCAAAGAGTGCGTTAGCTGTGTTATAAAAATACTAATTAATCAGGAGGAAGAAAAATGACGACTACTGGAAAATTATTAGATATGGCAAAGAAAATGGCAGAAGCGGCGGCTGCAAAAGCAATCGAAATCGATGTACCAATGGTTATCGTAATTTGTGATGCCAGTGGTAACACCGTATTATTTAACCGGATGGAAGATTCTTTATTGGCCAGTATGGATATCGCAACCAATAAGGCTTATACTGCAGTTGCTCTTAAAATGGGCACCGATCAGGCAGCTGACCTTGCAAAAGAGTCAGGACAACTTTTTGGAATTGCGAGCTGCGATAAAGGAAGAATGGTTGTGTTTGGCGGTGGCTTCCCGATTTTTGAAGCGGGTAAAATCATCGGCGGTATCGGAGTAAGCGGCGGCAGTGTTGCAGAAGACATGACTGTTGCTCAAGCTGGACTAGACGCTATAAAATAAGACAAAAAATTAACACGATCCAGGAGGTACCTCGTATGAATATAGATACTACAGGTATAGAATATATTGTAAAAAAAGTAATGGCAGAAATCGATTGTGCAGTTGAAGGCGGAAAGCCACTTAAAGATGGTGAGCTTGGGATCTTTAATGATATGGAGAACGCCATTGATGCAGCTTATGAAGCGCAGAAAACCTTCATGAGACAGCCAATAGCCTTTCGAAGCAAATTGATAGCAGCGATGCGGGCAGAAATGCTCAAAAAAGAAAATATGGAAATGATTTGCCAGTTGGCAGTTGAAGAAACTGGCATGGGAAATTATGAACATAAACTTTTAAAACATGAATTGGCAACAGTAAAAACACCCGGTGTGGAAGATCTTGTTGCCGATGCCTTCACTGGTGATGACGGGTTAACCTTAATTGAACAGTCTCCATTTGGCGTGATTGGCTCAGTTTCACCTTCGACTAATCCCAGTGAAACAGTTATCTGTAATTCAATTGGCATGTTAGCGGCAGGAAATACAGTCGTATTTGCACCCCATCCCAGCGCAAAAAAAACCAGTGCTTTAACAGTTAAATTGTTAAACAAGGCGATTTTAGAGGTTGGTGGTCCGGAAAACCTGATTGTTACAACTGCAGAACCAACAATTGACAGTGCCAATACCATGTTTGCCAGCCCCAAAATCACCATGCTTTGTGCTACCGGTGGACCAGGTGTAGTCAAGACTGTATTACAGAGTGGCAAAAAAGCGATTGGAGCTGGTGCCGGAAATCCTCCAGCGCTGGTTGATGAAACCGCTGATATCGAAAAAGCCGGGAAAGATATTATTGATGGTTGTTGCTTTGATAATAATCTTCCCTGTATTGCGGAAAAAGAAGTTGTTGTCGTCGAACAAGTTGCCGACTACCTGATCTTTAACATGAAGAAAAATGGTGCTTATGAACTGAAAGACGCCAAGAAAATTGCCGAATTGGAAGAGCTGGTTATTCCCGGTGGTCGCCTGAGTCGTGACTATG
Source organism: Acetobacterium wieringae (assembly GCF_001766835.1). Classification (GTDB taxonomy): domain Bacteria; phylum Bacillota; class Clostridia; order Eubacteriales; family Eubacteriaceae; genus Acetobacterium; species Acetobacterium wieringae. Next base: position 89,865 of record NZ_LKEU01000035.1, read on the forward strand.
TGGGACGAAGCGCCAAAGTAATTCTTAAAGGTATTGGAATTGACGTTGACGACTCCATCCGGGTAATCATTATGGAAACCAGTAAAGATCATATCTTCGCTGTTGAAGAATTAATGATGCCAATCCTTCCCATTGTTCGTGTAAAAGATATTAAAGAAGGAATTGATGTGGCTGTTGCGCTGGAACATGGTAATCGACATACTGCGATTATGCATTCAACAAATATCAATAACTTAACTGAAATGGCAAAAAGAGTGCAAACCACTATTTTTGTTAAAAATGGCCCTTCATATGCTGGTATCGGAGTTGGTGGGGAAGGCTATACAACCTTTACCATTGCTGGTCCGACCGGTGAAGGTCTAACATCTGCTAAGACATTTACTCGTAAACGAAGATGTGTATTAGTAGGAGGATTTACGATTAAATAATAGAGGTGTTGTTCATGAGCGCAAATTTAGTAGAATTGGTACAAAACGCCGGCATTGTAGGTGCAGGCGGGGCAGGGTTTCCAACCCAGGTCAAATTAAATTGCAAAGTTGATACCGTCGTTGTCAACGGAGCAGAATGCGAACCACTATTGCGCGTCGATCAACAACTGATGGCACTGGAGGCTGTTAAAATGTTAACGGCACTCCAGGCTGTTATGGATCACACACAAGCAAAGGAAGGCATTATTGGCCTCAAGAAGAAATATACACCTGCTATTGAAGCATTAAACAAAGAATTACCAGCATTTCCCAAGATTAGAATGCACTTGTTAAAGAATTTCTATCCAGCGGGAGATGAACAGGTCCTTGTTTATGAAACAACGGGACGGATTGTGCCTGAAGCCGGAATTCCGTTAAATGTTAATACATTAGTTATAAATGTGGAGACACTTTTGAACATTTATGATATAATGGTAGACAATAAACCGGTTACAGATACATATTTGACATTAACAGGTGAGGTTAAGAATAAGCTCACAACAAAGGTACCACTTGGTATTACTGTTCGCGAAGCTTTGGAATTAGCCGGCGGAACAACCATCACGGATTTTGTCGTGATCAACGGCGGACCGATGATGGGTAAAATCGTCGATTTAGAGTCAACGATTACAAAAACAACGAAAGGACTGATTGTTTTAGCAAAAGATCATCCATTGATAATTTCTAAGACAAAGTCCATCAAGGAAACCATGAAAATGGCAGGGATGGCTTGTATGCAATGTAACTATTGCACCGAGCTGTGTCCGCGATACGCTTTGGGCCATAACCTGGAACCCCATAAGTTAATGCGGATTGCTGCCTATGGTTCAACCTGCGATACGTCCACTCAAGCTACAAACGCTTTTCTATGCTGTGAATGTGGCTTATGTCAATATGCATGTGTAATGGACTTACAACCTTGGAAGTTCAATACCATGCTAAAGCGAGAACTGGGAAGTAAGGGGATCAAAAATCCTCACCACAATGCACCAACATCAGCTGTGCCCTTCAGAGAAGGCAAACAGTTTAACGTTTACCGTTTGGTATCACGATTGGGACTGACGAAGTATGATCTTCCGGCTCCGATGGTTGAAACGGATAAGACGTTTACTAAAGTCAACCTATTATTGTCACAACATATAGGTGCTCCTGCAGTAGCAGTTGTAAACGTTGGGGATCATGTGGAACGAGGACAACTTATCGGGGATATTCCTGAAGGTAAACTGAGCTCAAAAGTTTTTGCTAGTATTAGCGGTAGGATTTCAGCCGCGGATAGTGAAAAAATCACTATCGAGTCCTAAATCATATTTTAAGGGGGATAATTATGGACTTTACAATGTTAATCGCCGCATTTGGCGGTGGCGTCTTAGCCACATTTATGGGCGGGATCACAGCCTTTGTTTTCACCGGTTTAACCGTTTTGGCGGCAATCATGGGTGGAGATTTTGGGGCACCTGCAATTGGTATTATTAGTTTTGGTTCTTGGTTTGGTCCACATGTTGCCTTCGCTGGTGCTGTAGCTGGTGCTGCGTTTGCAATGACAAGAAATCATATTGAAAATGGTCAAGACATCGTAACACCACTGGTAAAATTTGGTGATCCAATGGTATTGATCGTTGGTGGTATCTTCGGTATGGTTGGTTTCCTGATCCAATACATTGTTGGACCACTGGTTGGACCAATTCTCTTTAATGGTATTTTGGGAGAAGGCGCTGCCGGCTGGACCGACACTGTTGCTTTCACCGTAATGCTGTCTGGTATTATTGTACGTTTAGTATTTGGTAAAACTGGTATCACAGGAAAAACACCAGCTGGTGAAAAACGCGAATGGATTACTACTGGAAGCCGTTTAGGATTTGTTCTTACTTACGGCGCAGGTATTGGTATCTTAATTGGTGGCGTTGCTGCTACATTAGGTACATTAGGTTTAGTTGGCGGAAGTGAAGAAGCTGCATACTTATTCTCAATGACACCAGTAATTGGGTTCTCTGTTGCTGCTATCTCACTGATCCTGATTATGTGCGGACATTATTTTGAAGGATGGCATCATATTGTTTTACCTTCTGGTTCAACCGCAGTAATCGTATTCTCAGCTACATTGAATCCGTTTGCTGCCATTATTGGCGCAGCAATTACAGGTATGTTCACAGCATTTGTTGGTGAATGGGCTGCAAAAACTTTAAATAGCCATTGCGATACCCATATCGACCCTCCTGCTGTAACAATCTTTATTACACAGTTCATTAACTTTACAATTTTAGGCGGATTCATTTTCGTTTAAAACGCATTAACGCAATCTGGTAAAATAAAAACATTCACAGTATAGAAAGAAGTGGTATTTTGAAAAAAGCAGTTGGTTTTATGGAATTTAAGAGCATTCCAGTTGGTATAGAATCCACTGATGAAATGCTGAAATCCGCTAATGTTGAGCTGCTGATGGCATCACCCTTATGTCCTGGAAAATACGTCAGTATTATTGCTGGAGATGTCGGTGCTGTTGAGGCGTCAATAAAGAATGGGGCGCATGTGGGTGGTATCCATATGTTAGAATCTCACGTTATACCGAATATTCACCCTGATGTTCTGCCAGCAATGCTAGGCGCTGGGGAAATCGGTGATGTGAAATCGCTGGGTATTGTTGAAACGATTAATGCAATTTCTTCAATTTTAATCGGAGATATTTGTGCGAAAGCATCAAACGTAGAACTCCTGGAAATTCGAATTGCTAGAGGCTTGGGTGGTAAAGGCTTTGTATTAATCACTGGCGAAATTTCTTCTGTTAAAATGGCCATTCAAACGGCCCAGACGGAAATGGCAGAATCGAATCTCATTACGAGTTATTCGGTAATATCATCTCCACATAAGGATATTGCAAAAATTCTATTTTAACTGAAGATTAAAAATTAAAATGTATAAAAAACAAATGGCTTCGGTCATTTGTTTTTTATACATCAAAATTCTGTTTTTTATAAGTGCACCAAGGCCATTTATAAAAAATAGAAGGAAAATTACGTCATTAAAAAGGAGATCGTCATGGCTCGTAAAAGTAAACCTAAATCACAATTAACAAAGGACACAGCTATTCAAAGTGGTTCGGATCTATCGAATTCAAGTGAAGTGGGGAATGAAGAAGTGGGAAAATTGGACGATTTTATAAAAAAGGTTGGCAGAGTGATCACGGGCAAAGAGGATAATGCCGAGGATTCGAGTGATAGCAATCCCAAGAAATCGGAAGCATCAAAAACTGAGGTACAGGTAGAAGTCGAAAAAGAATTAAAGACAGAAGCCAAAGCAGAAGCAGAGGCAAAAGCCAAAGCAGAAGCAGAAGCAGCGGCGAAAGCCAAAGCAGAAGCAGAGGCAAAAGCCAAAGCAGAAGCAGAGGCAAAAGCCAAGGCAGAAGCAGAGGCAAAAGCCAAAGCAGAAGCAGAGGCAAAAGCCAAAGCAGAAGCACAGGCAAAAGCCAAAGCAGAAGCAGCGGCGAAAGCCAAAGCAGAAGCAGAGGCAAAAGCCAAAGCAGAGGCAAAAGCAAAAGCAGAAGCAAAAGCCAAAGCAGAAGCAGAGGCGAAAGCCAAAGCAGAAGCAGCGGCGAAAGCCAAAGCAGAAGCAGCGGCGAAAGCCAAAGCAGAAGCAGCGGCGAAAGCCAAAGCAAAAGCAGCGGCGAAAGCCAAAGCAGAAGCAGAGGCAAAAGCCAAGGCAGAAGCAGCGGCGAAAGCCAAAGCAGAAGCAGAGGCAAAAGCCAAGGCAGAAGCAGAGGCAAAAGCCAAAGCAGAAGCCAAAGCAGAAGCAGAGGCAAAAGCCAAAGTAGAAGCAGAGGCAAAAGCCAAGGCAGAAGTAGAAGCGAAAGCCAAAGCAGAGGCGGAAGAACTTGCTCAAAAAGCAGCAGAAGCAAAAGCAGCTGCAGAGAAGAAAGCTAAGGCAGTGGCAGAAAAATCCAAGGCACTAATCGAAAAAGTGCATCATAAAGTTCAGGAAGAAGCAGCTGCAATTAAAAAAGCAGCGATTGAGAAACAAGCGTTGGAAGAAGCAAAAAAACAGGAACAAGCAAAAAAACAAGCAGAGCTTGAAGCCAAAAAAGAAACTGAAGCCAAGGCAGAATTAAAGGCCGAGCAAGAAGAAGCACAAAAAATCGAGCGGGCTCGTCAAAAAGAAGCCGAAGAAAAGGAAAAAAACAAAATCGAGCTGGAGGATCGGCTACGGAAAGAAATCAGGAATAAAGCAAAAGAACTGCAAGAATTGACGGCAAGTGCGATTGAACGTGCAATTGCAAAAGAAAAAAACGTTCGCGCAGAAATTGCCGAAAAAAGAAAAAAAGCTCAAGCTGAAAAAGAACAGGCAAAAAAAGCTAAAAAAGAAAAAGAACTACCGTTTCATCTTCTATAAAAATTTAGGAAGTTCCTTTTGATATCTCAAAAGGAACTTCTTTTTTGATAAATGACTGTCATGGGGTATGCATGCATTTGACTATACAATTAATTACGATTGTAATATAATAAAGTAGAATAAAGTAAAATTAAGTACAGGAAAATGAGGGAACAATGTCATACTTAGCGCTCTATCGAAAATATCGGCCACAAACTTTCGATGAGGTTGTGGGACAGGATAGTATTACGAAAATACTAAGAAATCAGATTAAGTTTAACCGAGTTGGACACGCTTACCTTTTCTCCGGAATTAGAGGAACCGGAAAAACATCGTTGGCAAAGATATTTGCAAAAGCAATCAATTGTCCCAATGGAATTGATGGAAACCCATGCAATCGCTGTGATGTTTGTTTGAAAATCGATCGTCCGGGAGTAATGGATATCATCGAAATCGATGGTGCTTCCAATCGCGGCGTCGATGAAATTCGCGAAATTCGTGAGCGCATAAAATATCCGCCGACTGTTGGCAAGTACAAGGTATACATTATCGATGAAGTACACATGCTCACAAAAGAGGCTTTTAATGCGCTATTAAAAACGCTGGAAGAACCACCGGAACATGCCGTATTTATATTGGCGACAACAGAACCGAATAAATGTCCGGTGACAATTTTATCCCGTTGTCAACGCTATGAAATCCGTCCGATACCGAAAGCGTTAATCATCGAACAGATGAAAAAAATCTGTCAGGATATTCAGGTGACCATGTCCGATGAGAGTTTTGATTTTATTGCAAGCCGGGGGGAGAACTCAATGCGTGATTCTCTCAGCTTATTGGATCAGATTATTGATCTCAAGGATGAAGCTGGCCATGTCACGGTTGAAGACCTACTGGCGTTTACTGGTATGGCAGAAAAACAGGCTATTGGTGACCTGGTAAAACTGATTCTTGCTCATGACAGCGCTGGCGTCTTGAGTAACTTACGGAACCTGGTTGATAATGGTAAAGATTCAATACTGTTAATGGATCAGATCATCGAATTTCTACGGGGAGTGCTGATTACAAAAACAGCAAAAGACACGGCTAAAGAAATACTACTCTGTAGTCCTGATGACTTTATCATATACCAACAATTAGGAAAAGAATTAACGTTTGACCGACTATATCGAATGATCAGCCTTTTAATAGAAGAAAAAAATAAACTCAAATACAGTAATCTACAGGCAATTATCGTTGAAATGGCTTTGTTAAAGATATGCCTCGGTGATCAACAGACAGCTTTGATTCCGGCGGTCGAAACAGTTTTCCAAAACAACGAAAAAAAACCGCTGCTGCAAAGTAGACCTCACGATAGGCTGGAGAAAACATGCCGAAAGTCAGAAATTCAGGCAGAGTCACTAAAACGTCCAGCTGAATATGAAATAGTAAAAAGTGAAATAAGCAAGTCGGCGGCAGATGTTATTTCGGTGCCAGCAGAGAAATCTGAAACAACTAATAGCGCAGACGAGGGGCCGGAAGGTGAATCGGACAAGGCTCCGGTTCATGCAAAATCGGATATTAAAATAAAAAGTGGAAGCAGCCGTCACGATGGGATGCTATTCTTTAAAATGCTTTGTGAAGAAATCGGAAAAACAAACTCAGGTCAGGCTATGTTTTTAAAGCGCGGTGAACCGACGTTGGAGGATGAGACACATCTTTTGATTGTTTATTCGCCTGAAAACAGAAACTTTTACCAGTTTGTCAATAAACCAGAGTTAATTAAAGGTTTTGAAATGGCTCTTTTGCAAAAGTTGGGCAAGGAAATTTCGATCACAATTAAACTGGAAGACGAGAATTTTAACGAACTTGACCTGGTCGAAAAAACCTTGAGAATCGTTAATGATCAGGCAGTAAAAATAATCAATGCCGATGACGAACTGTAAAATTAGGGTAAAAAGATAGTGATAATCATAGACCATTAGTGTTATAATAATGAAGTTATTAAGAATAGAAAATCACAGGAGGATAGAATGGCAAAAAGAAAATTGCCGGTCGGAATGGGCGGCGGAAACATGAATAACATGATGAAACAAGTGCAGAAAATGCAACAAGATATGGCGAAGTTACAAGCCGAACTGGAAGAACGTGAAGTAGAAGCTACTGCAGGCGGTGGTGCTGTTAAAGTGGTTGCAACAGGAAAAAAAACGATTCTGTCAATTAAGATCGATCCGGAAGTGATTGATGAAGATGATATTGAAATGCTGGAAGACCTGGTGGTTGCTGCGGTCAATGAGGCCATCGTCAAAGCAGAAGACATGGTTAATGCTGAAATGGGCAAAATTACCGGTGGAATGAATATTCCAGGTTTAATGTAGTGCTCGATGGGTTATTATCCAAAAACCCTTGAGCGGTTGGTTCTGGAGTTGGGTAAACTACCGGGGATCGGAGAAAAATCAGCACAACGATTAGCCTTTCATATTCTTAGCCTCTCGGATGAAGAGATTGCAAGCTTATCTGAGGCACTAACGTCTGCTAAAGCTAAAATTGGACTATGTCAGAAGTGTTATACCATCACGGATAAAGAAATCTGCGATATTTGTGAGAATCCGAAGCGGGATCAACAAACCATCTGCGTTGTACAAAACAGCCGGGATATTTTTGCAATTGAAAAAACCCGGGAGTATAATGGGCTGTACCATGTTCTGCATGGTGCCATCTCACCGCTGGACGGGATTGGACCGCAGGACATCAAAGCCAGAGAACTATTACTGCGTCTTGGAGAAAATGACATTAAAGAAGTTATCATGGCAACAAATGCTACCGTAGAAGGGGAGGCCACAGCCATGTATTTAGGGAATCTGATCAGTCCCCTTGGTGTAAAAGTCACCAGGTTGGCAAAGGGTATTCCCATCGGTGCGGATCTTGAATATACAGATGAAATCACATTAATTAAAGCCTTTGAAGGAAGAAGTGAGATATAAACCTCTAATAATTAAAGGAGAATTAAGATGTTTGTTAAAGAAGGAATCATTGCATCACCTGGTATTGTCATTGCGAAGGCACTTGTTTACGAAAAAGTCATAGTTGAAGTAAATAAAAATAAAGTTGAAGACCCAGACAAAGAAATCGAAAAGTTTCAGAATGCCATAAAGAAAAGTCATGAGCAGTTGGAAACAATCCGGATACAAGCAATTAGTGAGCTCGGGGAGGAAGAAGGTGCGATCTTTGAAGCCCATGCCATGGTTTTGGATGATCCGGAATTTGTTGAAGGGGTAGAAGCAGAAATTAATGATAGTCATCTCAGTGCCGACAATGCGGTTAAGATTGTAACCGATCGTTTTTATGAGATCTTTGATCAGATGGATGATCCCTATTTCAGCGCCCGGGCAGCCGACATAAAAGACGTCGGAACACGAGTGCTCCAGAATATTCTGGGAATTGTCCAGGCAGATTTATCCCAACTGGATGAAGATGTGATTATTATCGCCGATGATTTGACGCCATCGGATACGGCACAGATGGATAAAAAGCGGGTGAAGGGTTTTGCCACCAATATTGGCAGTCGAACATCGCATACCGCCATTATGGCCCGTAGTTTGGAAATTCCAGCTGTTCTTGGTTTGTGTGATATTACGGAGACTGTTAAAACCGGAGACTTAATGGTTGTTGATGGTTTGACAGGCAGGGTTTGCGTTAATCCCGGCAATGAAGAGTTGGAGTCCTACGAAAAAGAAAAACAAAAATATCTGGATTATTTAAAAGAGTTGGAAGAATTAAAAGATTTGGATGCGATTACGCTGGATGGCAGAAAGGTTGAGCTGGTTGGAAATATCGGTGAACCCAATGATGCGGCAGGAGTTCTGAAGAACGGAGGTGTCGGTGTTGGGCTATACCGAACCGAATTTCTGTACATGAACAGCGATGTAATGCCCGGCGAAGAAAAACAGTTTGCGGCCTACCGTTCAGTATTAGAAGCGTTTCCTGACGGGCCGGTAATTATCCGAACCCTGGATATCGGCGGGGATAAAAAACTCCCCTATTTGCCGATGGATGACGAACTGAACCCATTTTTGGGTTTACGGGCAATTCGTTTGTGTTTTAAAGAGGTCGGCTTATTTAAAATCCAACTCAGGGCAATCCTGCGGGCCAGTGTATATGGTCATGCACATATTATGTTTCCGATGATCTCCTCGATTACCGAGGTGAGACAAGCAAAAGCCATCCTGCAAGACTGCATGAAAGAACTGGATGATGAGCAGATTGCTTATGACAAGGACGTAAAGGTGGGAGTTATGATTGAAATTCCGTCGGCAGCGATTGCCGCCGACATTATTTCAAAAGAGGTTGATTTCTTCAGTATTGGCACAAACGATCTCTGTCAATATACGCTGGCGGTAGACAGAATGAATCAGGAAGTCTCATACCTATATGACCCGTTTAACCCAGCTATATTGCGTCTGATTCAATTGGTAACGGCTACGTCGGACAAAAAAGATCAGTTCTTTACCGGGATGTGCGGTGAAATGGCTGGCGATCCTCTGGCGGCAATACTCCTATTGGGTCTGGGTCTTGATGAATTCAGTATGAGTGCGTTATCAATTCCTCAGATTAAGAAGATTATTCGCAGTGTTCGCTATGAAGATGCAAAGGCCATCGCTACGGCCGCTCTTAATATGGAGACGGGTGAGGAAATAATGGATTTTGTACAGGAATCAATGAAAAAATTAAATCTATATAATTAAAAACAATCATTAGGAGGATTACAATGATAAAAAAAGAAGTAACAGTTTTAAATGCAACAGGTTTGCATGCCCGCCCTGCGTCAATGTTTGTGCAAACAGCCGGAAAGTTCAAATCAAAAATATTTGTAATCAAAGAAGGAAATTCAATTAATGCCAAGAGCATTATGGGCATTATGGCTGGCGGGATTTCTCAGGGAACAACCATTGAGATTCAGGCCGAAGGCGATGACGAAACTGAAGCAGTGGATGCACTGGTGCAATTAATTAATGATAAGTTTGGCGAATAGTTTCTTTGAAATAAAAAAATTAAGAAATAACTGTTAATTGAGGAGATTATGAGGTAAAATGAGATAAATATCACAATGAATAATGGAGGAATTAAAATGAGCAGTAACAAATTATATTTTGTTGGCGGACTTTTTCTGGGAACCATCATCGGCGGGACATTGGGTGTGTTGCTGGCGCCATCGTCAGGCGATGAAACTCGAAAGAAATTGATTGAAGGCACTGAAGGCGCACTGGGTAATGCCTATGATCAAGCCGTTGAATATGGTGAAAATCTCAAAGAACAATTCCAGGATATGCAAGAACAATTTACTGAACGGGTAAATGAATATAAGAATCAGATTGAAAGCAAAATTCAGGAAATTCAAGACGAAGTTGAACAGGATATTGCTGATCTGAGTGAGGAATTGGAAGCCCTTGAAAAAGAAGAAGCGGAGTCAAGTGAAGAGGCTGAAGTTGCAGCTAAAGAAGAGTAGAGGTTGGAAGTCATAAATGATAACGCTAAATTTTAGCTTGTGGGAACTGGCTCTATTACTTGTGGGTGTTGCCTTCGTATTTGGAACCGTTTATTTAGTTAAGCTGTTTAAAAGTCTGGCAGCAACCTTCGACACAACCACAAAGCTTTTGGAAGAAAACCGTTTGGCTCTTCACAGCATTATGGAAAATACCGACGATATCACAAAATCGACAGCCCAGATTGTGGATAAGTCAAATCTGATGGTAGATGAGGTTGAATTGGCGTTTAATACCATTAAACAGGATGTGATTGACCCCGTGGTTAAGGCCGCATCGATTTTGAAGAGAGGCTTGGGAGTTTTTCAAACCAGAAATAGAAAAGATAAGGTATAGGCCGTGGATTACAGCCCTGGGCCCAATGACGGTGGTTACCTCATTGGGCCTTGTTTTGAATTTACAGATTAATTGTGAAATGGAGATTATATGAGCAGTAACAGCATAATTGAAATGGAAAAAACAAGTATGGTCAGTATTAAAGGCGAAATCGACATTTATTCTATTGAAAAATTCAGGGAAATAATTGAAGAAAAAATAAGAACACAGGCCCCGGAAATCATTTTAGACTGTTCTGAGTTATCTTATATGGATAGCACCGGCATGGGGGTTCTCATTGAATTGCGAAATAAAACAAAAGAAATGGGACAAAAAATTATTATGATAAATCCACGGCCCAACATCAAAAAATTGTTGTCACTCACAGGCGTTGATAAGATCATTGAAATCGTAGACAACCCTGTAAACTAAGCAAATTGAGAAGGGGAAGAAGAATGGATAGTATAAAACTGACATTACCGACCAAACCTGAGTATGTCAGCCTGGCACGGCTAACAATTGCGTCAGTGGCAAATAATATGGGATTTTCAATCGGCGACGTGGAAGATCTGAAAGTTGCCGTATCCGAGGCGTGTACAAATGCCTTAAACCATAGTAAGAATACCGATACAACCTACGATTTGACCTATGTTGTTGAGAACAATAAATTAGTTTTTACGGTAACCGACCGAGGTATTGGTTTTGAGCCAGAAACAGTGGCCAAGCCGGATCTTAATGGCCAACAATTAGGGGGGTTTGGTTTATTTATCATCAAATCACTAATGGATAGGGTGGAAATAGTTAGTGAGAGAGGATCTGGAACCTCAATTACCATGATCAAGAACCTATCGACGACCCATGAAATATGAAAGAAAAACAGTAAGGAAGATGTCAAAAAGCTATTTGCCGAGTACGAAGAAACACGGGATCGGGAGCTAAGAGATCTGATTATCGAGAATTATCTTTATATTCCCAAGATTCTGTCCCGGAAATATGGGCATAAGAACGGCGATAATGAAGATATTTTTCAGGTCGCCTGTCTGGGTTTAATGTATGCGGTGGAACGCTTTGACGTCAGTCGCGGCTATGAGTTTGATACTTTTGCCACACCAACGATAATTGGCGAAATAAAGCGCTATTACCGGGATCGAGAATGGCTGATCCGGATACCTCGTAAGGTTCAGGATCTCAATCGGGAGATAAACCAAACCCGAACGACCCTGGAACATAAGCTGATGCGGTCGCCAACGATCTCTGAAATTGCCGTGTATCTGGAGATATCAGAAGAGAGTATCATAAAAGCGATGGAAAGTAGCAATGCGTACTATCCGAAATCGTTATCAATGGAATATGAAAGCAATCAGGATGAACAGGAAGTCAGCCTGATGGATTTATTGGGAAACCTGGATAACAATATGGAAAATGTCGAGAATATCGATCTTTTAAAGCAAAAAATTCAATCACTTAATCCGGTTGAACGGATTATTGTGGAACAGCGATTTTTTCGGGGTAAAACCCAAAAAGAAGTGGCCGAGTTTATTAACAAATCCCAGATGACGGTATCGCGAATTGAAAAAAAAGTTATGAAAAAAATAAAAGAAGATCTATAAATAAATCTTTTTGTGGATTATTTTTTAGAAATAATATAAAATAGCTTTATACCAAAAAAACCAATTAAATCATTGGCAAAATAAGCGAGGGGGAAACAGCATGAAAACGTATCCAACAAAGAACATCCGTAACATTCTTATACTAGGTCACGGTGGGAGCGGAAAAACAACCTTGACTGAAGCATTGGCATTTAATGCAGGTGCCGTTGATCGTATGGGAAAAATTGACGAGGGAAATACCCTATCGGACTTTGATCCAGAAGAAAAAAGACGAAAGTTTTCAATTTCATCATCTATTATTCCTTTAGAATTTGGTGGACATAAGATCAATCTTATTGATGTGCCAGGTTATTTTGATTTTATTGGGGATGCCTATGCGGCACTTCGAGTGGCCGATGCGGTTGTTATCGTCGTTGATGCACTTTCGGGTGTTCAGGTCGGAACTGAAAAAGCTATCGAACTTTTGGAAAAAACAAATATTCCAGCATTTATTGTTGTTAATAAAATGGATCGTGAAAATGCCACCTTTGCCAAGGTGATGGACGAATTAAAAGAAACCTTTGGCAATAAGGTTGTGCCTTTTGAATTACCAATGGGTGAAGGAGAGGCGATGAATGGGGTTGTCAACATCGTTGATCTGACTGGTAGCCAGCGAAAAGACAATCGTTGTTTTGATGTGCCCATCACAGATGAAATGAAAGCAGAACTGGAACCCTATCGGGATATGATTATGGAGTCAGTAGCCCAAACCAGTGAAAGTCTGATGGAGAAATACTTTGAAGGTGAAGAACTGACCCGGAATGAAATCCATACCGGGATTCGTCAGGGGATCGATAATGGTGAAATAATTCCGGTATTGTGTACCTCTGCCGTTTTGAATATTGGGGTGGAAACCCTGGAAAACATGATTATAGAATACCTGCCATCGCCAGGCAAGGGGAAATTTGAAATTGGAAAAGATCCCCGGGACAAAAAAGAAATCGAGCGCAAATGTAGCAATAATGAACCATTTTCGGCATTGGTATTTAAAACGATTGCCGACCCCTATGTTGGCAAGTTATCAATTTTTAAAGTGATGTCAGGGGTTTTGGATCATTCAGTTGAAGTATATAATGCAACCCAGGAAGTTAAAGAAAAAGCCAATCATATTTACGTATTAAGAGGAAATAAACAGATCGAGGTCGAAAAGCTGGAAGCTGGGGATATCGGAGCGTTTTCCAAGTTAAATGATACGGTTACCGGGGATACCTTAACCAGCATCAAATCGCCCATCGTGTATGATAAAATAGAATTGCCCAAGCCAATTATATCGATGGCGATTGAACCCAAAACCAAAGCAGATATCGATAAATTGGCCACTGGCCTGCACCGTCTGGTGGAAGAAGATCCAACCATGACAGTGAGCCGAAATAAGGAAACCAAGCAAACATTGGTCTCCGGTTTGGGAGAGATGCATCTGGAAATTATTTCTCAAAAACTGAAACAAAAATTCGGTGTCGATGTCAATCTGGTTGATATGAAAGTGCCATATCGGGAAACCATTAAGAAAAAAGCAACGGCTGAAGGAAAACATAAAAAACAATCCGGTGGTAGCGGCCAGTTTGGTCATGTCTGGATTGATTTTGAGCCCGGCGATGATCCCAATGCACCATTTCAATTTGTTGATAAGGTTGTTGGTGGGGCGGTTCCGCGTAACTTCATCCCGGCCGTGGAAAAGGGTTTGGAAGCGTGTATGATTGAAGGTGTTCTGGCTGGTTATCCGGTTACTGGTGTCAAAGCAACGCTCTATGATGGATCCTATCATGCTGTGGACTCCGATGAAATGTCCTTTAAAATGGCGGCCACCTTGGCTTACCGCAAAGGCATGAAGGAAGCGGCACCAGTTCTTCTGGAACCAATTTATCACATTGATATTACCGTCCCGGAAGAGTATATGGGTGATATCATGGGTGATTTAAACAAAAAACGTGGGCGTATCATGGGAATGGAATCAGCAGCGGGGGGACGACAACGAATTTTAGCAGAAGCACCGCTGGCGGAAATGTTCAAGTATGCCACGGAGTTACGTTCGATGACCCAAGCGAGAGGTGAGTTTTCAATGGAATTCGTTCGTTATGAAGAAGCTCCAATGATTATTGCTGAAAAAGTTATCGCTGCGGCACAAAAAGAAAAAGAACAATAAAGCTGACTTTAACAGCCTGAGGCGGGAAGAGATTCCCGCCTTTCTTTCTGCAAAGAAACGGAGTGGAATCGTGGTTGTTCAAATCAACAAGAGTATGTTATAATAATTCGATTAGGTTACGAAGGAGCAGTCAATGGAATTATTAGAAGAAAAAATCAGACAAGAAGGCCTCGTCAAAGGCCAGGGAATCCTAAAAGTGGATTCTTTTTTAAATCATCAGTTGGATGTGAAATTATTTGAAGAAATGGGAAAGGTTTTTGCCAAACGCTTTGCCGGAGAGGGAGTCAATAAAATCCTGACAATTGAGACATCAGGAATTGCCATTGCAACCAGTACCTCCAGGTATTTTGACTATTGTCCGGTGGTTTTTGGAAAAAAATATGTATCGCTTAATTTAGACGAGGAAATTTATTCCAGTGATGTCTATTCTTATACCAAACAGCAGGCTTATAAAATTATGGTATCAAAGAAATATCTAAATCCAACCGATCGTATTTTAATTATCGATGATTTTCTGGCCAATGGCAAAGCGGTCGAAGCGTTAATCGATTTAATCAATCAGGCCGGGGCCACCCTGGTGGGCGTGGGAATCGCTATCGAGAAAGGTTTTCAGGATGGCGGGGCGTTAATCCGTGAGCAGGGTGTCGCCCTGGAATCTCTGGCGATCATCGATGACATGAGTAAGGAAAAAGGGATTATATTCCGTGATCAATCAGGAAAGAAGTGAAACGATGGACAACAATGGACCCATTGGCGTCATCGATTCGGGCATCGGTGGTTTTACCGTCCTGAAAGCACTTCAAGACCGGCTGCCCAATGAAAATTATCTCTACTTTGGCGATTCAATGCGAATGCCTTATGGTGAGCGGGAAAACGACGAACTGATCATGCTGGCAAATACCATAATCCGTGATCTCGAAAATAGAGGGGTAAAAGCTGTGGTATTAGCCTGCAACACCCTTTCTTCGCTGATTGTTGAGCTGAGCGCCCGGGTGCCGCTCTTTAGTGTCATTGAAGCCGGAGTTCAGGAAACGCTCAACTGGCGGGATCGCGGTCTGGTTGGACTGATTGCCACAACGGCCACCGTCAAAAATCGGGGCTACGAAAAGGAACTGGAGTTGTGGACCCGGGAGGTCGAGTATATCGCTCAGGGAACCCATACCCTGGCCAAGGTCATTAATGATGGTCAGGGTGATTTAAAAATCCTGAAAAATAATATCCGAGAAGCCGTTGAACCGATTTTACTAAAAGGCATCAAACAAGGCATTATTATCGAAGAACTGTTACTGGGGTGTACTCATTTTCCGATTGTGGCAGTCACCATCCGACAAATGTACCCGGAGCTTGAGCTGATCAACCCGGCCAATGGCCTGGTTCGGCAGTTAAACAAGCACCTGACCGAGTTTAACTATTTCAACACCCAGGAGGAAGTTGGCAGTACCCAAATTCTCACGACAGCCGATTATGATATTTTCGAGCGAATGATCAAAGAATTGGAACTTGATTGTGATTCGCTGGAACTGACAGAATTGGAATTACCATAAACCTGCTCAGTACAGAAATTTAAAGAGATCATGGCAGTTGGTCGAAAACCAAGAATGACCTGCCATTAAAATAAGGAGTAACTATGACAACAGAAGCACCAGTAAAAAAAATAGTATATAGCGGCATCCAACCATCGGGAACCTTTACCATTGGCAATTATTTTGGCGCCATGAAAAACTGGGTAAAGATGCAGGAGGACTATCGTAGCCTTTTTTGTGTGGTTGATCTGCATGCCATCACCATGCCCCAGAACCCGGCCGATTTACGCAGACGGACTTATGAATCGATTGCGCTGCTGTTAGCCCTGGGGATTGACCCGGAAAAATCGATCCTTTATGTGCAATCAATGGTACCGGAGCATTCAGAGCTGGCCTGGATTCTAAATTGTTCAACCTATATGGGCGAACTGAGCCGCATGACGCAATTTAAAGACAAATCCCAAAAGCAGGGGGAAAACATCCGGGTTGGCTTGTTTGACTATCCGGTGCTGATGGCCGCAGATATTTTACTTTATCAAACCGATCTGGTGCCGGTGGGCAACGACCAGCGTCAGCATGTGGAACTGGCCCGGGACATTGCCATTCGTTTCAATCAGAATTTTGGTAACGTCTTTAAGGTGCCGGAAGCGTATTTTGGCGAGTCGGGAGCTCGGATTATGAGTCTTCAGGAACCAAATCGAAAAATGTCCAAATCGGATGAAAATGCCAATGCCTTTATTTCGTTGTTGGATGACTCTAAAACGATTGTCAAGAAGTTTAAACGAGCTGTTACCGATTCGGATATGGCTGTCTATCATAATCGTGAAGAAAAACCTGGGGTTTCTAATTTAATGGAAATTTATTCCTGTGCCACCGGAAAAAGTCTGGAAGAAGTCACCCGGGAATTTGATGGCAAGGGCTATGGAGATTTCAAGCTGGCCGTCGGCGAAACGGTCGCCGATACCCTTTTGCCAGTTCAAAACGAGTATCACCGGTTACTCGGTGAAAAGGCTTATCTGGAACAGATTATGCATGTTCATGCCGAAAAGGCCTCCCAGATTGCCTGGCGAACCCTGTCAAAGGTGCGCAAAAAAGTAGGTTTTGTGACCGTATAATATTCAGGACAGTTTTGATCACCATCTTCCAAAAAGGGATGGTGATTTTTTAGAATAGCGGATAATTAAGAGGGAGAAATTCAGAAAGGAAAAACGGATGGGAATTACAATGATCGTCGGCCGGCAATCTCAGCGTTTGAGTGAGGAAGTCTATCGCCAGATTGGTGCAGCCCTGGATGCAGGTAAAGAAAAGCTATATTTAGTGGTACCGGAACAGTTTACGCTGGGTGCCGAAGAAGCCCTGATCAAGGCCAATCGGTTGTCCGGGTTGCTTGATGTCGAAGTGCTGAGTCCCAAACGGCTGGAAAATCGGGTGCTTCAGGAAACCGGTGGACTGACCAAGACCTATATGGACAGCCACGGTAAAAATATGCTGCTGCAAAAAACCCTGGGAGACATTCAGGAACAATTAACCATTTATCGATCGAGCGTGAAGAAACCCGGTTTTCTGCTAAACATAGCAGATCTGATTGGTGAGCTTAAGCAGAATGAGATCTCACCGGAAAATCTGGAAGAAACGAGAAAGCGCCTGAATCAGGGGATCATGCCTCAAAAATTGGGAGATGTGATTAAAATCTATCGCCATTTTCAGGAATTATTGGGAAATGATCGTAAAGACGAAGAAGACTTACGTAATTTTGTTTGCGGAAAAATACCAACGGCAGAATTTCTTAAAGATAGTGAAATCTGGATTGATGGTTTTCAGAATTTCTCAGCCCAGGATTACCGGATGATTGGAAATCTGCTGGAAACAGCCACAGAAATCCATATTGCCTTGCCCTGGGATCCCAATCCCGTTGCCAGGGATCTAGAAGTGTTTCACTTAACAGCCACTACCATGGACGCCATCAAAGCAATCGGGGCTCGGGCCCAGGTTTCATTTAAGGTAGAAAAGATTTCTAGTGTGCATCAAAAAAAACCGGAGCTTGCTCACCTCGAAGCCAATCTTTTTGCCTATCCCAAGCTGAAATACCTGGAAGCAGTCCATCAAATCAGCTTGATCCAATGCCAGAATACCTGGGAAGAGGTGGAAATGGGTGCCCACACGATTCTTGAGTTGATCCGGGAAGAGGGGCTGTCCTTTCGTGATATAGTGGTTCTGGCCGGTGATCTGGACGAATACGGCAGCATTATTAAGCGCATTTTTGCGCAATATCAGATTCCCTTTTTCATGGATGATCTGCGGGCCATTGGCGATAATCATCTGGTTGAAGCAGTGGTGACAGCGTTGGAGGCGATCCAGAGTAACTACCGGCTTGATGATGTTATTGGTTTTGTTAAAACCGGGTTTTCACCGATTTCCCTGTCTGAATGTGAAGATCTGGAAAACTATGCTTTGGAGTTTGGCATCCGGGGCAAACAATGGGAGCAGGAATTTTCCAAAATCAGCCAGAATTCGGCTCTGGAACTTGTAAGTCTGAATGCGTTGCGGGTTAAACTAATTACTCCCCTGGCTCAGCTCAAAGCAGCGCTCAAGGCTGGACAAACCTGCCAGGATTATACCCGAACCCTCTATGAATTTCTGGTCACAATCAAAACCCCGGAAAAAATTGAGGCCCTGGTGGAACAACTTTTACAGGAACAAAATTATGAAGCGATGGAGATTTATCACCAGATTTGGAATATTCTAATGGAAGTCTTTGATCAGATTGTCGAAACCATGGGAAGTGATGAAGTGACTGGTGAAGAATATTTGCGGATCTTAAAAAGCGGATTTCAGGGCTATCAGTTGGGGATTATTCCACCCTATCGGGACTATGTCAGCATCACTGATCTACGCCGGAGTCGTAGCTCGGCTTTTGAGGTTCTGATTGTTTTTGGTCTGAACGAAGGTAAAATTCCCGGCGCTGGGAGCGAGCCCAATCTTTTTTCAGATCTGGAACGGCAGATTCTTGGGGCGAACCAGATCTGGCTGCAAAACAATCGCAGTTTTCAGATGGATCAGGAACGGTTTCTGGTTTATGATCTGTTGACAAAACCACAGTCCCGGTTGGTCCTCCATTGGGCTTTAGCCGATCTGGAAGGCAACAGTCAGCAGCCCAGTATTCTGGTCAGCCAGATTCTGGGAATCTTTCCGACAATTGAGATCATCTCAACCCTTACTGATGGGGTAGCAGCGTTCTGGAACAGCCTCAGTACTCCCGATGCGACCCTGTGGCACCTGGTCAATTACCTCCGTAAAAGCCAGACCGAGTCTAGTGCGACCCAGCAGGAAAGGGTACTGTGGGCAGAAGTACTAGACTGGTATCAAAACAATCCGGCCTACCGAAAAAACATTGACAATCTGATGCAGGCCCTGAACTATGCCGGAGTTTCTCAGGCCATGACCGGAACAGAGGCTGCTGCGCTTTACGGTAAAAATCTGCGAACCAGTATTACCCGATTGGAAACCCACCGTCAATGCCCCTTTTCCCATTATGTCCGATATGGTTTAAAACCGGAGGGGCGGCCTATTTATACGATTGCAGCGCCAGAAATTGGTACCCTGCTTCATGAACTGATTGACGGTTTTTTTAGGGCTGTACGGGAGCAGCAACTTGATCTGCGTACCCTGCCAAAAATCAAACGGGATACCCTGCTGGAAGAGGTGCTGGAAAGCTGCCTGCCGCAGATCAAAACCAATGTTTTTAACAGCACTGGCCAAAACCAGTATTTAGGCAAAAAACTGGAACGGGTGGGTAAAAAGTCGATTGACATTCTGGTGCAACAACTGTGTGCCGGGGATTTTGAACCCCAGGCTACTGAGTTCTGCTTTGAACAGGAGTTAAGCCTACCGGATGCCAAACTGGGTGAGGTCAAAATTTACGGCAAAATTGACCGGTTGGACCTCTATCAAAAAGACGGCCACACCTGGGTCAAGGTGATTGATTATAAAACTGGCAGTAAGAAACTGGGTTACGATGACATTTATTATGGTCTTTCGCTCCAACTGCTGGTCTATCTCGACGGGGCGATGACCGTTATCCCGGCTGAGGAGATCCTGCCTGGTGGAACCTTCTACTTTTATGTGGATGATCCGATGCCTCGGCTGGATTTTGGCGAGAATGTTCAGGCAGCCATTAACAAGTCCTTTAAGCTTAATGGGCTGCTGTTGGATGATGATCTGGTCATTGCCGCCATGGATCATGATGCTGATGCTAAAACATCGGACATTTTGCCAGTATACCGGTCGGAATTCAAACTTAAACAGGACGAATTTACGGACATTATCGACTACGTCCGAAAAACCGTAATCCGTCAAATTAAAAATATTTATCAGGGTGATATAAAGATCCGGCCCTATAAAAAAGGTGCAGACTATGCCTGTCAGTATTGCGATTACAAAGGCATCTGCCAGTTTGACGAGGCGATCAGCCAGGGCGGGTATGAGGTGCTGAAATCAGCGATGAAAAAAGAACAGTTCTTTACACTAATCCGGGAAGGAGAAGGCAATGAAGTGGACCAGTGATCAGTTAGAAGCAATCGAAAACCGGGAAAGCAACATGTTGGTTTCTGCTGCCGCCGGATCAGGTAAAACAGCACTGCTGATCCAGCGGATTATACGCATTATTCTGGAAGAAAAGGTTGGTGTTGATGAGCTGCTCATTCTGACCTTTACCCGGGGGGCTGCTGGCGAAATGAAAAATCGTCTGAGTCAGGCTTTGGCCCGGGAACTGGAAAACCCCAAAAATGACCGCAGCTTTTTAATGAAGCAAATAAATAGTTTAGGGGGGGCTTCCATTTCCACCCTGCATTCTTTTTGTCTTAGCGTTTTACGCCAATATTTTCATAAGGGTGACATTGACCCGGGTTTTGCCATTGGCAATGATACGGAAATGGCATTGATGCAAAAAGAGGCTCTGGAAGAGGTCTTTGAAGAAGAATACCAGCAAGCCATCGCCCGGAGAGATTCAGAAGCGTCCGAGCAGAGCCAGGAAATAAATCAGAAACAAAATGATCGGGATATCGATTTTTTGGATCTGATCGAAAAATACAGTGGCAATAAAAATGATCAGGCATTAAAAGACACAGTGGAAACCCTCTACCGTTTTCTGGCCACCCAGCCAAATCCCGGGAGCTGGAGTCGTCAGGCCTTGACATTGTTTGATTGCGATCAGAAAAGCCTGAAAACATCGGTGTGGGGTAAGGCCTTGAAAAAAATAATTAAAACCGAGCTTCAGGGGGCCATGGATGCCGCCATTAAAGCCAGAGACCTCAGCGCTGCTGCCGGTTTTGAGAAAACCCATGAGCAGATGATAAGTGAAGAGGCGATGCTAAATTCCCTAAAAAAAGCGCTACAAGACGATCTGGTTGCGGGGCTGGAAGCGTTAAAAAATCTTAGCTATGAACGCTTTAAAGGGTCGGCCAAAGAGAATAAGGAACATAATGAGCAAATCAAAAAATATCGGGATGAAGCCAAGAGCTGTATCGCAAAACTGCAGAAACGTTTTGCCATCAATCTGGAGGAGATGGTTCAGGAGCTTAATGATCTGAAAAAACCGATGGCCGATCTGGTGGCACTGACCGAAAAATTTTGGGCGGCCTTTCAGGCCCAGAAAGCCCGGAAAAACCTCGTCGATTACAATGACCTGGAGCAGCTGACCCTTAAGATTCTGATGGATCCGGATGTGGCGGCAGAGGTTCGCTCCCGCTATCGCTATATTTTTCTGGATGAATATCAGGACACCAATGAAATGCAGGAAACCATCCTCCAGCAAATTGTTCGGGATAATAATTATTTTATGGTCGGGGATGTTAAACAAAGCATCTACCGCTTTCGTTTGGCTGATCCAACTATTTTTATCGGCAAGTATGAACGTTTTGGTCGGGATGAAGACCCCAATAATCGTCTGGTGACCCTTAATCAGAATTTCCGATCAGCCCAGGGGGTGATCAACAGCGTCAATGCTGTTTTTGAGAAAGTCATGAGTGCCGGACTGGGGGAAGTCAATTATGATGAACAGGCTCGGCTTAACAAGGGTCTGCCCCATGAAGGGCCCTATCAAAAAACCGAGATCCATATCATTGAAGAGCAGCAGCAGGAAACCGAGGATGGTGATCGTGAGGCTTTTGATCAAGTGGAACAGGAAAATCTGACGGCTGTCGAAGTGGAGGCCCGTTTTGTGGCCAGGCAAATTCAAGCGTTGGTTGGCACAACCTTTTTTGATACTCGCCATAATCAGGAACGTGTCATCGGTTATGGTGATTTTGGAGTGCTGATGCGCAGTGTTGTCGGAAGAGGAGATGTCTATCTCAAAGTTTTCAGCGAAATGGGGATTCCCACCTATTTCGACGGCGGTACCAATTATTACGAGTCGCTGGAAATCACGATGATTCTAAACTTGCTGAACCTGATGGACAATCAGCATCAGGATTTGCCGCTACTGAGTATTATGACCTCACCGATCGGCAATTTTACCACCACCGAATGTACCCGGCTGCGGATTGCCCATCCTCAGGGATTTTTTTATCAGGCTGCGGAAGCCTATGCTCAGACTGAAGCTGACGAGCTGGCGCAAAAACTGGCTGCCTTTTATCAAAAACTGACAAAATGGCGCGATCAATCCAAGCTGATGCCAGTGGAAGATTTTCTCTGGAAAATTTATCTGGAATCCGGTTATTATGCTTTTGTCGGGGCCTTGCCCGGTGGTGAACAGCGGCAGTGCAATTTACGGATTTTGTTGAAGCGGGCTGGCGATTATAAAAAATCGACCCTCAAGGGTTTGTATCAATTCATCCGCTTTGTTGAAAATATGAAGAAATACAAACAGGATATTTCGCCGCCAGCCCTGGTTGGTAATGATCAGGCGGTGGTTCGGCTGATGACGATTCATAAAAGTAAGGGGCTTGAATTTCCGATTGTTTTTCTTACCGGAATCGGAAAAGGCTTTAATAAGCGCAGTAATTATGCCCAGGTGTTATTCCATAAAGAGCTGGGGATCTGCCCGGACTATGTCAATTTGGAAAAACGCTACAAACATAATTCGCTGGCCAAGGAGGTCTGCAAGGCCCAAAGTAACATCGAAATGCTTTCTGAAGAAATGCGGCTGCTGTATGTGGGGATGACGCGAGCTGAAGAAAAGCTGGTGATCGTTGGAACAGTGAAGAACTGTGAAAAAGCCTGGCAAAAATGGTACAACGAGTCGGACGAATACCACCTTCTCAATGCCGCCAGTTTGCTGGATTGGGTGATGATGGGCGTATTGGCGGGCCGGGATCCGGCGCTGTCCAATCGGGAGCTGGATGATTTTAGCATTGTATATCATCAGGCTGATCGGTTTACCGAAAACACGGAAATCAAGCAGAATTCAGCTGATCGGTCACTAGTGAATGATTCGGGGAGGGATGATCCGAAAGCAGTAGTAGATAAGGCAACACGTTACATTTCACAGGCCGACCGGGAGGCTATTTACCAGCGCCTGGATTTTAGCTATCCGGCCAAAGCGGAGAACGAACTACCCAGTAAGATGAGTGTGACCGAAGTTAAAACGTATCAGAAAAGCGATTTGACAGATCCGACTAAACGATTTGGAACGATTACTCCAAAACAGGAGAAACCAAAATTTCTGGAACAAAAACAGACGGATTTCACCGCTGCGCAACGGGGATCGGCCCTCCATCTGTTGATGGAAGTGG
This sequence comes from Acetobacterium wieringae, assembly GCF_001766835.1. Taxonomy (GTDB): domain Bacteria; phylum Bacillota; class Clostridia; order Eubacteriales; family Eubacteriaceae; genus Acetobacterium; species Acetobacterium wieringae. The sequence continues at coordinate 113,573 of NZ_LKEU01000035.1, forward strand.
TCGATTTAAAACCGATTCGGGATGAATTGCTAAATAATGGCCAGCTGACCCTGTCGGTCTTTCTAAAAAAATATCTGGCAAACCAGATTGAAATCCTGATTCAAAAAGAATTTCTGCCAGAAGCTTTGGCCCGAACCATCTGCATTGATAACCTGGTTCGGTTTTATACCTCAGCTCTGGGGCTCCGGTTATTGTCAGCTGAAACAATCAGGCGGGAAATACCGTTTAACTTTGCTTACCCACCGGCAGCAATACGAGCAGAGTGGGCGGGAATTTCTGAAAAGATCATTGTTCAGGGAATTATTGACTGTGCCTTTATTGAAGCCAATCAATGGGTGATCATCGATTATAAAACAGATTATTTAAAAGATACCCGCCAGGAGATCATTAATGGCTATGAAACGCAGATCAATCTGTATGCCCAAGCCCTGGCAGAATTAACCGGAATTCCGGTGGGGGAAAAAATAATCGCGTTGATTACCATGAACGAAGCGCTCAGCATTCCCTGAGCGGTCGAATTATTTTACCCGTAATTGGGTGTTTTCTTAATCAAAACATGGTAAAATATTAAAAATAAACAGGTTCTACTTTGCCTTAGCAGTTAACTTAGCTAGATTATATTAACGTACGATTGGTGGCAGAGTTGGACATAAAATAATGATAACAAAGGACAGTCCAATGAAAGCATTGCAAAAAGATACACTCAGAGAAATAAAAAAATCCAGGAACCGTTTTCTATCGATCGTTGCCATTATTGCTCTGGGGATCTGTTTTTTTGTGGGGGTTAAAACAACCGGCCCCAGCATGAAACACACAGTCAGTGAGTACTATCAGAACCAGCAACTGATGGACATGCGGCTGGTTTCCACCTATGGCTTTTTGCCAGCCGATGTGGAGGCCATCAAGAACACCCCGGGGGTGGCAACCGTAATGCCCAGCTATTCGGCAGATGTAATCATTGAGCGGGGCGACAAGCGACCGGTCATTAAAATGATGGCTTTCCAAAGGGATCAGACCCTTAATCAGCCAGTCCTGGTGGCTGGGCGGTTGCCGGAAAACGCCGGAGAAATACTGATGGAACAGCCCCAGGAAGATAAAGGCATGGGGGTTTCCAGCCATATTTATCAACTGGGCGAAGTCATTAAGTTATTCCCGGAGGTCGGCGATAAAGCCCTCTCCGAGTCGATCAAACGGGATCAATTCACCATCGTCGGTTTTGTCCGATCACCCCAGTTTGTTTCCATCGAGCGGGGCAGTACCTCGGTTGGTCGAGGGGAGGTCGATTATTATGGGTTCATTCCGGTTGAAAATTTCGCCTTTGAACGTTTTACTGAAGTTTATCTCCTGTCTCAGGCCAGTGTCGATGGGGTTAAGCCCTATTCTGATGAATATGCGTCAGCCATCGTTAGCCTGGAAAATAAGCTGGAAGCGTTGGGAATCGAACAACTGGAAATCAATTACAGCGATATTATGGACAAGGCTCAGGCTGAACTGGATAAGGGCCGGGTCAAGTACAACGATGGGGTAGCCCAATTTAATGCGGGGATCGCCCAAGGTGAGGCTAGCTTGGCTGATGCCAGAAACCAGTTGGTTGATGGCGAGGCAGCCCTCAGTGCTGGCTGGGATGAGTATTACTTCACCATCGCTCAGACTCAGGCTCAGCTTGATGATGCCCGGAATCAGATCGTTCAGGGTGAAGCTCAGCTGATTAATGGCGCCGCGACCTTAAAACAGGAACTGGCGGCAGGGGAAGCCCAACTGGAAACCTTGCGCCAGGGTATCAGTGAGTTAAAAAGCGGTATTGCTCAAATGGAAGCGCAGGATCCTTCAGGTCAACTGCCGGACTTGGAAGCTCAGCTGGCTGAGCTGGAAAACCAGATTACCCAGGGTGAAAGTGCCTTGGCAAACCTTAAAGCGCTGCAGGTCGGAGTTGAAGGCCAGATTGAGAGCCTGGATCCGACTGCTCCAGATTATCAGGAACGGCTGGCTGCGTTAGAAGCCCAACTGGCTGAGATCAACAGCCAGATTGCCGGAGTCGAAGCGGGCTTATCCCAGGCTTACGCTGGAAGAGATCAGATCCAGCAGGGGATCGATGATATTTATGCTTTTCAGGCCCAGCTAAACGGGATGCGAATCCAGCTGGCCGAGTTGGAAGCGACGCTACCCCAGGCAGAAGCTGCTCTGGCCCAGGCCAAAATCGATGGTGAGAATCAGTTGTCGGCCGGATGGACAAAACTGGCCGACAGTAAGAAACAGCTCAATGCCGGGATTGCTGCCTTCGAGGCGGGCAAGGAAGAGGGACTGGGAACCCTGATTGCTTCTCAGGCCAAATTAGAGGCTGGCTGGGGGGAGCTAGCTGATGGCGAAGCCCAGCTGGTTCAGAAACGGGCCGAGGGTGAGGCCGAACTGGCCAATGCAGCCAATGAGCTGGCCAAAGCAGAGGCGAAAATCGGCGATCTGGAATTTGGAAAATGGTATCTGTTCAACCGTGATGATAACCCCGGCTATACCAGCTATGGTGAGGATGCCCAGCGGATTGATAATATTTCCGGGGTCTTTCCCCTTATTTTTCTACTGGTAGCAGCGCTGGTGTCTTTTACCACCATGACCCGGATGGTAGAAGAACAGCGAACCCAGATTGGAACTCTGAAAGCGCTGGGTTACCGGCATTATCAGATCGGCTCGAAGTTTTTTATCTATGCCTTATTAGCAGGTAGCATTGGTTCTGCAATTGGTTTAATTATCGGGATCAATACGCTGCCGTATCTAATTTCCAGTGCCTATGGTCTGCTTTATCAGGTGCCCGATTTAGTCATTGCACCGCCCTGGTTGCCGATTATCGTTTCCTGTTTAATTGCGATTTCCTGCACCGTGGCGGCGGCGGTGATTGTTACCCATTATGAGCTCAAAGAACACCCTTCGGAGTTGATGCGCCCCAAGGCTCCTAAAATCGGAAAACGAATTTTTCTGGAAAGCATTCCGTTTATCTGGAAACGATTGGGTTTTATTGAAAAAGTGACTGCCCGTAATCTGCTGCGTTACAAGGGTCGATTTTTTATGACCGTGATTGGGATCGCCGGGTGCACGGCCCTGATTCTAGCCGGGTTCGGGCTTCAGGATGCAATCTTCTCGATGATCCCCCGGCAGTTTGAGAACATTACCGTTTTTGATGGCTACATGGCTTTAAAAAATGAAGGAACGCTGGCCGAAAAAGCCAATTTCAAAAAAATGCTGGATAGTGATAGCCGTTTTGGTGAAAATATGCTGGCCCATCAGTCCAAGATGACCATTGAAAAAGCGGGAACGGAGAGTGGTAAAGCTGCCTATCTGTTTGTACCGGAAACAGCGGCGAAGATTGATCATTTTATTCACCTGCAGGACAGAAGTTCTGGAGAAGCCATTAATCTGGAAGCGGCTGGTGCTGTTTTATCGGAAAAAGTTGCCAATAGTCTGGGACTTAAGGTCGGGGACACGATCCGGATTTACAATGATGACGAAAGTCACGAGGTGGTTTTAGGTGCCATCACCGAAAATTATCTGGAAAATTATCTTTACTTATCGCCAGCCGTTTATGAAAAAGCCTTTGGAAACCCATTGATGGTGAATATGGCCTACGTTAATATTCCCGATACCAATACCGACCTGGAAAATGCCATTGCCAATGAGTGGCTGGCCAAAGATGGGGTGGTGGCAGTGAACTTTACCGGAAACATTGTTAAATCATCATCAGACAGCCTCAGCAGTTTGAGTATTGTAGTCGTTGTGATGCTTATTTCGGCGGGGGCGTTGGCAGCGGTGGTGCTTTATAATCTCACCAACATAAATATTTCGGAACGGGTCCGGGAAATTGCCACCATCCGGGTCTTGGGTTTCTATGACATGGAAGTATACAAATATATTTTTCGGGAGAACATTGTCCTTTCGGCGATTGGGATCGTGGTTGGTTTATTCTTAGGCGTTCTGCTGGATGGGTTTATCATCAACACCGTGGAAACCGATATTGCCATGTTTGCCCGGGAAATTGAGCCAACCAGTTTTATTTACTCGGTGGTCTTTACACTGGCTTTTACCTTTATAGTTAATATTCTAATGACCCCACTGATCAAGCGAATCAGCATGGTGGAATCACTCAAATCAATTGAATAATTTGGACAAAAAAGCCGACTGAAAGTTTTAAATTTTCAGTCGGCTTTAAATTTGTTGTCAATCTGTGGGGGTGTTTTATACCGGATTAGTGATAAACGAATCGCCGGAGGTATCAAAGGGGGTTCCTTTGGGAACAACTTTTACCTCAATGCTTTCCAGGCGGTAGCCGTAGCCGGAGGAGCCGGATTGTTCGCCGTTAGCTGCCCAACTCAGCCAGCCCAAATTTTGAACATGGGTACGGTAGTAGAGGTCAAATTGATTGGCATCGGCGCCGGTGAGTTTAATCTGAATGGCTTCCAGCCGTAATCCTGCTCCGGACGTACCGCTGAGCTCGCCGTCATAACGCCAATCCTGCCAGCCGATGTCCTGGATATGGGTGTGATAGGCAATACCCAGGTCGTAGCCAGGATTATCCAAGAGAATTTGAATGGCTTCCAGGCGGTAACCTAAACCGGAAGTGCCGCTGAGCTCGCCATTTCGTTTAAAGAGCGGTTCCCAGCCAAGATTTTGAATATGGGTTTTATATAAGACCGATAAAGGTTTATCCGTGACAACCTTTTGTAAGGCCTGATCCAACTGGATTAAACCATAACCGAAGGCATCATCTTTGCCAGGATCACCCAGATCAAGCGCAGTGCTTGTCAGAGCCGTTTCGACATCGCGGGCACTTAAATCACCGTTGGCAGCCAGCAACACGCCGCAGGCACCGGCAACAATCGGAGCAGAGAAAGAGGTGCCACTGTCGCTTTTGTAACCATTAGAAATTGAGGTCGTATAGACATTTTCACCAGGAGCAGCCAGATCGACCATGCTGTTATACTGGGAGAAGGTAGCCCGCTCATTGGTTCGAGTGGTAGCGGCCACCGAAATAACGCCATCGTAGGAAGCTGGATAAGAAGGGAGTCCGGCCTCCGGATCTGTTGGTTCTCCCTCATTTCCGGCTGCTGCAACCAGAACCTTGCCCCGGTCTTTTGCGTATGCAATAGCGGCAGCCTCGCTGTTATTGTATTCATAACCGCCATAACTCATATTAATGACTTTAATATCAGAGCGATCAGCAGCATCCATCAGAGCAGCGCAGATATTGGCCACCGAGAGACCCTTGGTTCCGACCCGGTAGGGGGCAATCTTTATATTGGCGGTGCCAGCGACACCAGAAAGACCGATGCCGTTATTGGCAGTAGCGGCAATAAAACCGCTGACCAGGGTACCGTGACCATCTTGATCCGTTACCGCATCGCTCTTGTTGACATAGTCATAACCGGCAATGATTCGGCCAACCAGATCGGGATGGCTGGTATTTAAACCGGTGTCTAAAACAGCGATACCAACGGTTTCAGAATTGGCTACCTGATCCCAGGTTTGATCAGCGCCAATGCTTACAAACTGCCAGGCGCTCCCATCGGTTACATACGGATCGTTTGGCAGGTCATAGGTTCTTAAGATACAATTGCGATCGGCCACCAGAACATTGGGGTTTTCATTGATGGTTTTAATAAAGGCATCGATGTCGACATCGCTTTTTACCTCTAAAACATCAACTCGATCTGAGATCGTTTCGCCGGAGACAACCTCATTGGTCGATAAAGACAGACTTTGAACATTTAAGGGACTGGTATTTTTGTAAATGATTACGACCTGCGAATCGATGTTTCCGGTGCTGTCCACATCAGGAATTTCGGACAGGGTATTGATAGTCATTTGCGCTTCCCCACTCACTTCACTGGGATTGTTTATAGCAACTGTTTTAGTTGATTCATTGGCTAGGATTGGGGCTGGCAGAAAAAACATTGACAGCACAATGCTAAACAAACACAGTAGGTGTTTCGTTTTTGGTTTCATGGAACTCTCCTTGGATATTTATCTAGTTGCCACAACACGAATTCAGAGTAACAACTCAAAATACTTATAAAATAATTGTAGCACAATTATCCCGTGATTACCTTATTTTTACTGCATAATGAAGTCGAAATGAGGGATGATTTTGAAATTTATAAGCCTGGCTTGCGAATTGGTTTATTAAGACGAACTGTCGTTTCATCAAAAGAAAAGAAGCATCAATACGCAAGCCGGTATTTTTCGAAATATGAATCGAAAATCGAATTTTTACAGCTTCTTTTTCTTTTAAATAAACTATATAAATGTTAAAATGATTACAATTGAATGTGTTTACCTGACAAAAAAGAAGTTCTGATTTGGAAGGAATTAGTTTAAAATTCAAATCTGCATCAGCAGATTGTTTTATTGCTGCCTTCCTGTTTAACAGGAAGTTTTTTTGAGTAATTTGAAAGGAGTGATCGAACATCGAACGTGTAGCGGTGCTAACTGCAATTTTAGAAAATCCACAGGAAGTTCAGGAAGCGTTTAATCGGATTATTGCATCCTATCAATCGCTGGTCATTGGTCGGATGGGCTTACCACTTTCGGATAAAGGCATCTCCATTGTTTGCGTCACCTTATGCGGTAATATGGACGAGATAAATTCTTTAAACGGTCAGTTGGGTAAATTAAAAGAAGTGCATTCAAAATTAACTGTTTCAAAAAAAGAGTTTTAGTAAAGGATGAAGAAGAAAATGATTAAAAAAATGAACACAAAGAAAATGATTGTGCTGGCTGGCTTGATGATGGGGATGATCCTGTCTTTTACTGCTTGTCAGGCAAAGCCAGCAGAACCACAAACTGTTAAGGTTGGAACTCTGGCAGGACCAACTGGAATGGGAATGGCCGAAATGATTGTTAACGGCGTCAATCTGGGAGAAAATGTGACCACCGAATTTACTGTGGCCGGTGCACCGGATCAACTGACGGCCAGTGTGATCAGCGGAGAATTTCAGCTGGCCGCCCTGCCCAGCAACCTGGGCGCAGTGTTGTTTAATAAAACTGAGGGACAGGTTGTTCTGGGATCGGTCAACACCTTGGGCGTGCTTTATATCGTTGCTGATGAAACCGCTGGGGTAGCCAGTATTGCTGATTTAAAAGGAAAAACCATTGTTGCCAGCGGACAGGGCTCAACCCCGGAATATGTGCTGAATTACTTACTGGAAAAAAATGGCTTGATACCAGGTGTTGATGTCACTATTAATTATGTGGCGGAACACAGTGAAGCAGTCACACAATTGGCGGCTGGACAGGCCACCATTGCGATGATTCCGGAACCGTTTGTGACGACGATTACAACAAAAAAACCGAATATCAAAATCGCTGTGGATATGTCAGAAGCCTGGGAAGCGGCCAGCAACGGTTCGCAACTGCAAATGACAACATTGGTTGTTAATAAAGAGTGGGCTGAAGCGAACCCTGAGGTACTAAAGAAATTCCTAGAAGCCTACGAAGCCTCAATTGATTCAGTCAATGAGAACCCGGCCGAAGGGGCGAAAAATATTGTGGCAGCTGGGATCATGACCGATGCGTCCCTGGCTGAGAAAGCGATTCCCAATTGTAATATTGTCTTTATTCCAGTTAAAGAGGCTCAGCAGTCTTTAAATGAATACTACACCATATTAGCCGGTTTTGAACCAAAAGCTGTTGGAGGAAAAGTTCCTGGTGAAGAGTTCTACGTTCTTGGAAAATAAAAGACCGTTCAATAGGATCATAAAAAAAATAGGAGTCGCCATTTTTTGGGTGCTTCTTTGGGCCCTGGCAGCCTGGTGGGTCGATAGCCCACTGGTGCTGCCATCGCCGCTTAAAACCCTTGAAGGTGTGATTATCCTGGCAGGGGATTTTGAGTTTTTTGTGAGTATCGGGGCAACCCTGCTACGGGTTTTCGGAGGGGTTTTTATTTCAGTGGCGCTGGGTCTGGTGCTGGGTCTGGCTGGCGGACTCAACAAAGCTTTTTATGAGATCATGAATCCGTTTGTCAGTACCATCAAATCGTTGCCCGTGGTTTCGGTGATTATTCTGATTAATTTGTGGATTGCCTCGGGGGTGGTACCGCTAGTAGTCACCTTTCTGATCTGTTTTCCAGTCACTTGGACTAATGTGGTACAGGGGGTGAGAACCACCGATAAAAAGCTGTTGGAGATGGCTAAAATTTATAATGTCGATCAAACTAAAATAATCCGGGATATTTATATACCATCGGTTAAACCGTTTGCGGTTTCAGCACTGATGAATGCCATCGGTCTGGGCTGGAAGGTTACCGTTACCGCTGAAGTCCTGGCCAATGCCTTGCCATCCATCGGGATGAATCTGTATTATGCCAAAATATATCTGGAAACCGATTTGTTGTTTTCCTGGACACTTGTCATCGTGATCTGTAGCCTTGCCATTGAAAAGATCACCCTCCATGTGATTGGAAATAATCGAAAGGAGGAGGGCCAATGTCCATTGTCATAACAAACCTCAGTAAAAAATATGGGGCAGAGACTATTTTTGAGAACTTCAATCTGGTGATTAAAAAAAATAAAATAACTGGCATTCTCGGGCCCTCCGGGGCTGGCAAAACCACCCTACTCAATCTTTGTAGTGGTCTGGAACAACCTGATTGTGGAACCATAGCAGGAATTAACTTTCAGTCGATCTCGTATATTTTTCAGGAGCCCCGCTTGCTGCCCTGGCGAACCGTACGGGAAAATCTGCGCTTTGTCTTTAAAGAAAAATCGATTAAGAAGCCGAGTCTTCATGATGCCGACATCGATGCGATGCTGGAATTGGTAGGTCTGGCAACGGTGGGAGACCATTATCCTTCGGAACTCAGTGGTGGGATGCGCCAGCGGGTTTCGATTGCCCGGGCGTTTTTATACCCTTCCGAATTGCTGCTGATGGATGAACCCTTTAGCAGTCTGGACTGTGCGCTTAAAAATCGTTTGATCGACGATTTTTCAAAGATCTGGGCCCAAGACAAACGGACGGTGATTTTTGTCAGTCACAATGAAGATGAAATCAGTCGCTTGGCTCAGGAAGTGTTGACCTTTTCTGACAAACCGGTTCAGCTGCTCAGCAGAGAAATCCGGGTTTGATTGTAATCAAAATATTTAAATTGAATGGAGTTACCTGGTGAAAATTGTTAAGTCGTATGTTAAACTGAATCGATAGGCAAAAAACTAATTTAAGGAGAAGTCAATATGAATAAAAAAGCAATAATTGCGAAGAAAGCCCCGGCGGCAGTAGGGCCATATTCACACGCTTATTTAGTGGGGGATACCTTATACACGTCGGGTCAGTTGGGTCTGATTCCGGAAACCGGTGAATTGGCAGAAGGCGTAGCGGAGCAGGCTAAACGAGGTTTGGACAATTTGAATGCTGTTTTGGAAGAGGCTGGATTCAGTCGGAGCGATATTGTTAAAACCACGGTGTTTCTGGCAAATATGGCTGATTTTGGGGTGGTCAATGACATTTATGCCGAATTCTTTGAAGGCCAGGCAGAGTATCCTGCCCGTTCCTGTATGCAGGTAGCGGCTTTGCCCAAGGCAGCACTTTTCGAAATTGAAGCCATTGCTGTAAAATAAGATTACTAATGCTGAAAAACAGATCGAATAATTTAAACGCCCATGGTCATGCCGTTTCGGCAAATGATCATGGGTATCTTATTGACTGAATGTGACGATGAAAAAAGCGAGGGGAAGTTTGAACAAAAAATTGCAGAACTATGTGTCACTGGTAGATTTTTTAGCCGATTTTATGGGCGATAATACGGAAGTGGTACTTCATGATCTGACGGACTGGCATCATTCCGTGATTGCGATTCGCAATGGCCATATCAGCGGTCGGAAGGTTGGTGATCCGATTACTGAAACGAATCTGAGAATTCTCAGAAGTGAAGTGCACAAAAAAGTACCCTATATGAACAATGATCCCAAAAAATTCAAGAAGAAAGAATCAATTAAATCGGCATCATGGTTTATTAAGGATGAAAATGACGTTTTAATCGGGATGATCTGTATCAACTCGGATTGCCAGGACTTAATTGCCGCCAGAGAACTCTTGGATAAGATGATCCGGCCACCGCTCGTAGAGACCGCTGAACAAGAAAAAGGCCCGGATAAAATAAACATTGATGTCAAAGAATTGGTCGACAATAATTTAAATCACATCTCCCGGGATCTGTTGAAAAAACTGAAGTCTTTATCCAAGGATGAAAAAATTGAACTGGTCGGAAAACTCAATGAGATGGGTACTTTTTCGGTTAAGGGCACGGTCTGGTATTTGGCCAAGTGTATGGGGGTATCGGTGCCGACTCTGTATCGTTATCTTTCAGCAACAAAAAAATGATTATAGTAAGCAGCGACGATTTTAATTCTATGGGTAACGGTTAAAATGATAAACGCAACGTTAAAATGGTTAAGGTTATTCTTAATCAGAATAAAAATAAAATTATTTTTATTTAATCGTTTACTTTTTGCCTGAAAGATGTTATATTGATATCAATAATTCTCATTTTCACAATAATTTCCAGGAAGACCTCAGGCTTAGCCTGAGGTTTTTCCTTTTTTGACGGAGAAAAAGCTGTTATGAAGATGGAGAATTGAGTCTTAAGGAAATCTTGTTTCAATTGAGCTCCAGGTGAGAGAATTTACAAATCTTTTAAAATAGCATATAATATTGATATTACAAACAAGAAAACAATTGCCTAAATATAAGAGAAATAGAGGTGCAATATGACGAGTCAGTTAAATAGCGATAATCTGCCGGAACATATAGCCATAATCATGGACGGTAATGGCCGTTGGGCGAAGGCGAAAAATCGGCCCCGGTTATTTGGCCACAATGCTGGCATGAAGACATTGAAGAAAATTGTCCGGGCATCCTCTGATGCTGGAATAAAAATAATTACTATGTATGCTTTTTCAACTGAGAATTGGAAAAGGAGTCCCGAAGAAGTTGATGGACTGATGAATATTGCGGTTGAGTATTTTCATAAAGAAGTTGGCGAACTCCATCAAAACAATGTTAAAATTAATGTCATCGGCAACGTAAATGGACTGGCAAAAAAAGTCAGAGAAGCCGCTGTAAAGGCTATGAGCACCACCGCAGAAAATACTGGGCTGGTGTTAAATATTGCCCTGAATTATGGTGGCAGAGATGAAATTCTTCATGCCGTCAAAGCACTGATCGCTCAGAGGATTGATCCGGAAGCCGTGACAGAACAGCACATCAGTGATCAACTTTACACCAAAGGTCAACCAGATCCAGATCTGTTGATTCGGACCGGTGGGGAAAGCCGGCTTAGCAATTTTATGCTGTGGCAGATGGCCTACTCCGAATTTATGTTTACAGACGTTTATTGGCCTGATTTTGAAGTCGACGTCTATTATGAAATGATTAAAAATTATCAGAAAAGGAATCGGCGCTATGGATCGGCCGAGTAGCAGTCTTGAGAGTCGTCGGGCAGAACGGGCACTGGCTGAAAATCGACGGGCTGAAAAGAGCTCTATGAAAACCCGAATCTGGACTGGGGTCATTGGTCTGCCGTTGCTTATTTTTATACTCTATACCGGAGGGTTTATCCTGGTTGTCGGCGTGTCAATCCTGGCATTTGTCGGAACAATGGAATATACCCGTGCCATCAATAAAATGATACGGCCAAAAATGAATGTGGTTTTAATGATTATTCTGACGGTGATGCTGATGGTGACCATTAAGCTGGATTATTACTTTCTGATGCCGGTTCTGCTGGTAGCCTTTATCATTATTTTCTGTTATGAAATCCTATCTGGAAATGCGGGAATTGAGCGTGGCAGTGCGACCCTGATGGGACTTATTTATGTGCCGATTATGTTTGGTCACCTGTTTTTGTTTGAAACGGTTAATAAAGGGCCCTACTATATGTGGCTGATTTTTGTGATTGCGTTCACAACTGATACAGCGGCATATTTTATCGGCAAATCAATTGGCAACCGTAAAATTGCGCCTTTGATTAGTCCCAAAAAAACCATCGCCGGTTCAGTCGGTGGTGTAGTCGTTGCGGCCTTATGTACCATTCTTTACGGCACCATTCTGAGCTCCTATTTCAGTTTTGTGTTGCCCTGGTATTTATATCTGGTTGTTGGGGTTTTTGGCAGCATCGCCGGACAGTGTGGCGATTTAACCGCCTCGATGATTAAGCGAAAGGCCAAAATAAAAGATTTTGGCACCATCCTGCCCGGTCATGGCGGAATTTTGGATCGCTTTGACAGTATCCTATTTATTATTCCGCTAATTTATATTTTTGCCAAACTAACCATTGGCATTGCGTAGGTGAAAATTTGAATCTCTATACCATCCTGATTACACTACTGATTTTATGTGTCCTGGTGATTGTGCATGAACTGGGACATTTTATGGTTGCCAAAAAAACTGGCATCTTTGTCGAAGAGTTTGCCATTGGCATGGGGCCAAAACTGTTTGGCCGACAGGGCAAAGAAACCCTGTTCACAATTCGGGCCTTTCCGGTGGGTGGTTTTTGTAAAATGCGGGGTGAAGAACCGGAATTTGATACAGACGGAAACCTGATTCCCAGAGATCCCAATATCCCTATTGATCCCCGCAGTTATGAAGCCAAAAGCCGGGGCCAAAAGCTGCTGGTACTGGTGGCCGGTTCGGCGATGAACATCATTTTTGCAGTGGTTTGCCTGGTTGTGGTGGCCCTGTTTACCGGTCATACCAATGTCTTTGATGCCATCGGCACGGCCTTTTTAAACACCTGGCGGTTTTCCGGTCTGATTTTTCAGAGCTTTGGGATGTTGTTTACCGGCCAGGTGGGTCTGGATCAACTGGCTGGTCCGATTGGCATGGTATCGATGGTGGATACCTTTTTACAGAGCGGACTGATTATTTTACTGGCCTTTACTGCCATGCTCAGTGTCAATCTGGGGATCATCAACCTGTTTCCATTGCCAGCGCTGGATGGCGGACGGATCTTTATTATTTTGATTGAAATGGTGGTGCGCCGGAAACTCAGTCCCGAACTGGAAATGAAGATCAATTATTTTGGTTTTATCGCCTTGATTGCCCTGGCAATTCTGATTGCTGTGAATGATGTCATGCGTTTGGCGGCATAGGAGAGGGATATGAAAATACGAAAAAAGACCCGGGTGGTCAACATCGGCGGGGTAGCCATTGGTGGTGAAAACCCTATTGCCATCCAGTCAATGACCAATACCGATACCAGAAATATCGAAGCGACGATTGCCCAGATTAATAGTCTGGAAGCTGGTGGCTGTGAGATTGTCCGGGTGGCTGTACCTGATGAAGCGGCGGCCAGAGCGATTGCTGGGATTAAAAAGGGCATCGGTATTCCCCTGGTGGCGGATATTCATTTTGATTATCGACTGGCTTTAAGTGCCATGGAAAATGGGGTTGATAAGTTGCGCATCAATCCAGGGAATATCGGTTCGGAACGGGGCATCCGGGAAATTGTTGCCATGGCCACTGAACGGGACATCCCGATCCGGATTGGCGTCAATGCCGGTTCCCTGGAAAAAGAAATCCTGATAAAAAACGGGGGTCAGGCCACCCCGGCCGGGATGGTCGCGTCAGCCCAACGCCACATCCAGATTCTGGAAGATGCTGGCTTTGATAATATGGTGGTTTCGATGAAGGCTTCGGATGTGCGCTTCACCATCGAATCCTATGAACAATTTTCTAAAAGTTATGATTATCCACTCCATCTGGGGATCACTGAGGCCGGAATCCTGCGCAGCTCGGCGGTTAAATCCGCTCTGGGCATCGGCTATCTGCTTCTCAATGGATTGGGGGATACCCTGCGGGTGTCAATCACTGGTGATCCCCGGGAAGAAATCGAGGTTGCCCGGGATATTCTCAGCGACATTGGCTTATACACTGGCCGTCGACCCCGGGTTGAAGTGATCTCCTGCCCCACCTGTGGCCGCACTGAAATTGATCTGATCGGTATCGCCGAAGAAATTAATAAGCAGCTGCGAACCGTTGAAAAAAACATCAAGGTTGCGGTGATGGGTTGTATTGTCAATGGCCCCGGGGAAGGCAAGGCCGCGGATATTGGCATTGCTGGCGGAAAAAATAAAGCAGTATTATTTAAAAAGGGTGAAATAATAAAAAGCATTGCCGAGGATGAAATTATCTCGGTGTTAATGGATGAAATAGAAAAAATGTGAGGCGAGATCTTTGAGTATTTTAACCCGACGACAGGAACGATATCAAAAAATAATAGCGGATTATCATCTGATTACCGATAGTATAAAAATCAATTCCAGAAACGAGGAATTGATTTTTAAATTTTCCAGTCCGAAAAAACAAACGGACACCGAATTTATCAAAAAAGAAATGCAGGAAATATTTGATTATGCCAAGGCCCTGGAAATCGAGGTGGCACCACTAAACTATCAGGATGGTGAGCATCTTCTGGCTACCGATGGCCAGGGGGTCAGTCAGTTGTTGATTGGCATCAATCAGAAGATTGCCAATATTCTGCTGATTAATACCTTGATTGCCGAAGGCAATACCTTTTATGTCCGGGGGCGATCCACCGGAGAACTGGATGGTGAAGCGCTGGCGATTTTTACGGGTCGTTTTAAACGACTGATTGCCGAGCATTATGGTCTGGAATCAGAATTGGTGGTGCGTTTCACCGATGAAGGCTCGGTGGCAGAAAAAAGTCAGCAGGATCTGGAAAAACGATTGGCGGCCATTAAGCCGGTTGCTTCAAGCAGCAGTGCATCCAATTCAGGCGCTACCCAAAGCCCGGCCAAACTTCCCAAGGCTGAAAAGCCCGGCGATGTGGTCATTGGAAAAAAAATAACCAATTCCTGGGATTGGTTGAAGAATATCGATTTTAATATCAACGGCGAATCGGAAGGAAAAAGTGTGGTCATCCGGGGCTGGGTGTTTGGAGTCAATACCCGGCCACTGAAAAATAATAAGACCTTGCTGACCTTTAATATCACCGATAATACCAACAGTATTACCGGTAAACTATTTACCGACAAAGAAGAGGTCATCGCTGGAATCAACGAAGGCTGCTGGTATCTGGTAGAAGGCAAAATCAATTATGATGAATATTCCCAGGAAATGATGTTATATCCCCGCAACATCAATCTTTCCAAAGAAACCATCAAAACCGATGATGCTCCAGTAAAACGGGTGGAGCTTCATATGCACAGCCAGTTCAGTGCCATGGATGCGGTCAGCAAGGTCGATCAGATCATGAAGCAGGCCGCCAATTTTGGGCATGATATCATCGGTATCACCGACCACGGTGTACTGCAGGCCTATCCGGAAATGATGGAACTGGGCCGCAAGAAAAAAATTAAGGTGCTCTATGGGGTGGAGGGGTATCTGGTTGAAGATCAACTGAACATGGTTTATGGCAATCAGGATCAGGACTTCTGTGGCGAATTTACTTTTTTTGACCTGGAAACCACCGGTCTGGTACCGGGTAATCATAAGATCATTGAAATTGCGGCGGTTCGCATTAAAAATAAACAAATCATCGACAGCTTTTCAACCCTGGTCAATCCCCATTGTGAAATACCGGCATTCATCACAAATCTGACCAATATCACAAATCAGATGGTGGCCGATGGGATGGAAGAACGGGCGGCACTGGAAAAATTCCTAGATTTTGCCGGTGAGACCATCCTGGTTGCCCACAATGCCCCTTTTGATATGAGTTTTTTAAATAAGGCCTTAGTTGATCATGGCATTGTTCGGGAAAATACTGCAGTGGATACCCTGGCTCTGTCCCGCTGTCTGCTGACCCAGATTACCCGCCATAATCTGAAAAAGCTTTGCTCACATTTTAAAATTGATATTCAGAATCATCACCGGGCCCTGGATGATGCGGCGGCATCGGCCAAGGTATTTGTCAAACTTTTAGATCTGGCTGAGAAAAAAGGCTGTACGTCAATCCAGGCCCTCAATACCCTGTCCAGCCGGGAACGGAGTATTCGTCTTAATGCCACCAACCATATTATTATTTATGCCAGAAATCAGGCGGGCATCAAGGATTTATATCGGATCGTTTCGGAGTCGCATCTCAATTATTTTTATAAAAAGCCGCGAATTCCCAAGTCACTGCTGGCAAAAAATCGGGAAAACCTCTTGCTTGGTTCGGCCTGTGAAGCTGGCGAATTGTTTTCTGCCATGGTTCACAATAAGTCTCAGGATGAGATCCAGCAGATCGCCAGCTTTTATGACTATCTCGAAATTCAGCCACTGGGTAATAATCAATATCTGATTGATAATAACAGTGTGGCGGATCAGGAGGCCCTGAAGACTTTGAACCGGCGGATCATTGCATTGGGAAAAAGTCTGAATAAGCCGGTGGTGGCCACTGGGGATGTCCATTTTGTCAATCAGGATGATGCCCTTTACCGGGAAATCTTATTTACCGGCCAAGGTTATAAGGATGCTGGCAAACAACCGCCGCTGTATTATCGAACCACCCAGGAAATGCTGGATGAGTTTGACTACCTTGATGACGAAACCGCCCGGGAAGTGGTGATTGATAATCCCCGCAAAATCGCAGCGATGATTGACGAGATCCTGCCGATTCCTGATGGCACCTATCCGCCAGTTATTGAAGGATCGGATGAAGAGATTAGAGAAATGGTCGAAGGCCGGGCCCGGGAGCTCTTCGGTCAACCGCTGCCGGAGATCGTTGAAAAACGGATTAAGAAAGAACTCGATTCGATTATTGGCAACGGCTACTCGGTCCTCTATCTGATTGCCCAGAAACTGGTTTACCATTCCATGGAAGATGGTTACCTGGTGGGGTCCCGGGGTTCGGTGGGATCCTCCTTTGTAGCCACCCTTTGTGGGATCACGGAGGTAAATCCGCTGGCGCCACATTATCGTTGTCCCAGCTGTAAACATTCCGAGTTTTTCAACAGCACGGAGGTTGGGGTGGGGCCGGATTTAAAAGACGCCGATTGTCCCCACTGCGGCGCCAAGCTTGATAAAGATGGCTTTGACATTCCCTTTGAGACCTTTTTAGGATTCGAAGGCGACAAGGAACCCGATATCGACCTTAATTTTTCCGGTGAGAACCAGGCCGAAGCCCATCGCTATACGGAGGTGTTGTTTGGTAAGGGCAAAGTCTTCCGGGCTGGTACCATTTCCACCATTGCTGAAAAAACAGCCTTTGGCTTTGTTAAAAATTATTATGATGAAAAAAATCTTAAAGTAACCCGGGCCGAGTTGGAGCGGGTGATCTCCTGCTGTGCCGGGGTTAAAAAAACCACCGGACAGCATCCCGGCGGGATTATGGTGGTGCCAACCTACAAGGATATTTATGATTTTTGTCCGGTTCAGCGTCCGGCCGATGACACCGAAAGCGATACCGTCACCACCCATTTTGCCTATGAATCCATCAGTGGGCGACTGCTGAAACTCGATATTCTGGGACATGATGATCCGACGATGCTTAAAATGCTCAAGGATTTTACCGGCGTCGATCCCGTGGGGATCCCGCTGGATGATGAAAAAACCATGAGTTTGTTCACCTCCACGAAAGCGCTGAACTTTAAGGATAATGATTTTGAGTCGCCTTTGGGGGTATGCGGAATTCCTGAATTTGGCACCAGCTTTGTCCGGGAAATGTTGCTGGACACCAAGCCGACAGCCTTTTCGGACCTGATCCGGATATCCGGCTTGTCCCATGGCACCGATGTATGGCTCAATAATGCCCAGGATCTGATTCGCGATAAGAAAGCCACCATCAAAGAAGCCATCTGTACCCGGGATGATATCATGATCTATCTGATCTATGCCGGTCTCGAGGCAAAAACGGCTTTTACGATTATGGAAGCGGTGCGAAAAGGCAAGGGACTGAAGCCGGAATGGGAAGAAGATATGCGCAAGAATAAGGTACCAGAATGGTATATTGATTCCTGTAAAAAAATCAAGTATATGTTCCCCAAGGCTCATGCGGCCGCCTACGTGACCATGGCCTTCCGGATTGCCTGGTACAAAGTTTATTATCCGCTGGCCTATTATGCTACCTATTTCTCGGTTCGGGCCAGCGAGTTTGATGCCCAGCTGATCAGTCAGGGCAAGGGGGTGGTGGTGCAGCGGATGAACCAGATTAAAGAACTGGGCACCAAGGCTTCCAACAAAGAAAAGTCACTGTTGACAGTGCTGGAGATTGCCCATGAAATGATGTGTCGGGGCTACAGTTTTAAAAATGTGGATGTCTATCAGTCTCATTTCAGTCAGTTCCGAATCATTGGGGATGCCCTGCTGCCGCCTCTGAATGCCCTGGAAGGAATCGGTGATAAAGCGGCCCAGCGGATCTTTGAAGAAGCGCAGCTGCGCCCTTATATGTCCCGGGAGGATTTGCAGAATCGTACTAAGATCAGTAAGTCGGTGATTGAAACGCTTGAAAAACAGGGTTGTCTCAACCAGCTACCAGCTTCCAATCAGATTACCTTTTTTTAGCGGTGTAAAATGATCGATCCTTGCAAAAAAATCGTTTTATGCTAGAATAAGATCAATATCAGAGAGCGAGGAAGAAACGTTGGCTAATTATAAAACCGGTCTGGAAACAAAGCAAAAGATTTATGTAACTGCAAAACAGTTATTCTATGAATATGGATTTACAAAAACAACACTGGCACAAATCGCTGAAGACTCGGGAACAAACAAAGCGATGGTTGCATATTATTTCAAAAATAAGAACAACCTGGCACTGGAAGTGTATAATGAGTATATGGTTGCGAATAAAGTAAAAACCCAGAAGGCCATCGACGAAAAATTCCCTGGATGCAATGTGATGTTAAGAACCGCAATCGAGTTTCGGATACAAAATCGTAATTGTCGGTTGAATCGTCATTTGAACCAGTTTTATCATGAGTTGTGTGACACCAATACATTGATGAAAACGGAAAGTGCGTCGGTAGGGTTTGTCGAAAACAT
Organism: Acetobacterium wieringae; assembly: GCF_001766835.1. Classification (GTDB taxonomy): domain Bacteria; phylum Bacillota; class Clostridia; order Eubacteriales; family Eubacteriaceae; genus Acetobacterium; species Acetobacterium wieringae. The sequence continues at coordinate 132,530 of NZ_LKEU01000035.1, forward strand.
CAACCGGTCTTACAAGCTTGGACTTGACCGATTGGAAGTAAAGGCGTTGGCATTGGCAAATCTGGCTGTTGTTCATGGACTCCATGTCTCCCGGGATGATGGTTATCTGGACTGCAGCAGCGAGTATCTGGCCGAACTCGAAATTCGTTTGCTCTTTCAGAGCCTGCGATTTGAAAATAGCTTTATTGACCAGTGCATCGAAGAGTCTCGGGGGATGATTGATGCCATCCAACTTAAAGTTGAGAAAAATTTTATGGTCATAGCGGGTTAAGCATTTAGCAACTGCTTAACGATGCAAAAAAATACCATTGTTGCTGGTTTGAGATCAGCGAGCGATGGTATTTTTTTGCGCAAATTTACGAAGCAGGAACGACTCCAAAAGATTAAACGTGTAAAATATACAAACTAATATTACAAATAAAGGTAAATATTAAAAAAATGATATGGTGATGATACGATTGAAATAACAAAAATTACGAAAAAAAGCGATGTAAAAACGATTACTACAAGCATATAACAGTATAAAATTAATAATTAACAAAAAAAGAGGTGACAAAAACAGCAAAAGATGTTATTGTTTAATAAATTAACCACGTTTATATTTTACACTCGAAAGGAAAACAAAATGGAAAAAAGTAATAACAGTAGTCTATGGGTTCAGATCGCTGCATTGTCGGTTGCATTACTGATGTATACAACCAGCATGACGACACCGGCATTAGCCGAAATTGCAAAAGCATTTCCTGATGCGGCGCCGGAGACAATTAAATTATTGTCAACCATTCCTTCGCTGATGATGGTGTTCTTTGCCCTGATTTCCGGTAAGTTGACCCAATACATAAGTATTAAGAAAATTATTTCCATTGCGATGGTTTTAATTTTTATCGGTGGGATTCCATCAGCATTCATTGGAAATCTTCAATTTATGATATTTATGAGGTTTGTCTTCGGTGCTGGATACGGCTTGGTTTTCCCAATGGCATCGGCGGTCATTACAGACCTCTACTCTGGCCAACAGGCGAACAAGCTGATGGGCTTCAAGAGTGCGGTTGGTGCAGCGGCAGGAATGGTTTTCCAGATGATGGGTGGCATGTTGGCCGCATATAATTGGCGTTTTTCATTTCTTGGTTTTTTACTGGTGATTCCAATTGCGCTGATTATCTGGTTTAAACTCCCGGATACCGGGGTTAAAAAACCGGAAAAAGTCGACGATTCGGCGATAAAAGAAAAGAAAGTAACAACGATGACCTACATTCTAGCAGTTGCTTGTGGGTTGGTTAATATGGTTCAATTCAGTTTTATGACAAATGTGGCCATGGTTATGAAAGCGGATGGAATTGGTAATGCTACGCAATCCGCCACAGTTCTGAGTATTTTTACGGCTTCAGCATTTGTGGTGGGGTTACTCTATGGAAACATTGCTAAACGATTAAAACAGTATAGTGCTTCATTCGGTGTTTTGTGTGTGGGGTTGTCCTTTGTGATTTTGCTCTCAGCGAACAGCCTGACATTGCTCATTCTGGGCGCCATTATTTTTGGAATTGGATTTGGAATTTTTAACCCTGCGATTGTGATGGCTGTAGCTGCCAGTGCAACAAGCCCGAAATATGCGGCGGTGGCCATTTCAATTTATGTCAGTGGAACCGGGATTGGACAGTTTTTGTCACCTTATGCTCTGAAATTTTTACGTGAGACATTTAATTTAACATCGGCACGGGCAGACTGGCAAATTGCAGCACTTACACTAATACTTGGTAGCATTATTTCAATGGTATTGGTAGCAATAAAAATTAAAAATAGCGTCGAGATCAAGCAAACGGTTTAATGCGGGATTAGTGGCAAATAAAGACGAATAAAAAAGAGACAGTAGTAAATAGTTACTGCTGTCTTTTTAGTTGCAGAAGATGTCGCTTAAAAGAAGTACCATTTCTGGATCGTAAGTGCTTAGTTATAAGCGTTTGAAATTTCCCGGGCCCAAGCATCTGCCGCCAGTACATCATCAAGATTGGGATGGACAATCACCTGATGTTGTTCCATCACCTGCCGGTTGATTCGGGGAATGTCGAGAAAACTGATTTCCTGATTTAAAAATCGAGACACAGCAATCTCGTTGGCGGCATTAAGGACACAAGCCATGGTGCCACCAATTTCCAGGGCATCATAGGCTAACTGTAAGCAGGGAAAGGCGATCCGATCAGGTTCGGAAAAGGTCAGCTCACGAATCTGGCTAAAATCCAGAGCGGGTCGATTGTTGGCGACCCGTTCGGGATAAAAAAAAGCGATTTGAATCGGTAGGGCCATATCCGGCAGCCCCAATTGAGCGATGGTGGAATGGTCGATAAATTCCACCATTGAGTGGACAATGCTTTGAGGATGAACCACCACGTCAATCTGATTATTGCGCAGATTAAAAAGCCATTTAGCTTCGATGACTTCAAGCCCCTTGTTCATCAGGGTGGCTGAATCAATCGTGATTTTTTTTCCCATCGACCAGTTGGGATGCTTCAAGGCCTGGGCCAGTGTAACCGACTCCAGCTGTTTGTGGCTGTATCCCCGGAAAGGCCCGCCGGAAGCGGTAATAATGATCCGATCAATTTCTTCATGTTTATTGCCCATCAGACATTGAAAAATGGCACAGTGTTCACTGTCAACCGGAAGCAACGAAACCCCGCTGGCGGCTGCTGCATCCATTACAAGCTGGCCACCGGCTACCAGTGTTTCCTTGTTGGCCAGAGCAATGTCAATGCCTGCATTAATGGCGGCAAGAGTCGGTTGCAGACCAATCATTCCGGATACCGCCGTGAGCAGCAAATCATTTTCCGATGCCGTGGCAACGGCAATCAGGCCCTCTAAACCAGTTACCACGTCCACCGCTAAACCCCTTTTTTTGAGGCGCTTTTCCAGTACCAGTGCAGTATCGCCATCCATCACACAGACAATCCGGGGTGAATAGGTGTCAATCTGTTTTTCCAGCAGATCAATGCTGGTATTGGTGGTTAAGCCGACAATATTTAAAACGTTGCTGTTTTCTGAAACCACTTCCAGGGCCTGGGTTCCAATCGAACCAGTTGACCCGAGAATACTGATGTTTTTCATATTTACCTCTTTAAAAACGTAATTCTATCAATTTTTTTAAAATCATATAATAGTATTCTTAAAAATAAGAGATAAATCATAAGAAAAGCCGTTTATTATTTATTGTGTTCGGTTTATTCCATGTTATTGATCAATCATTTCAATAATGTATCTCAAACAAGAAAAAATTTCCATTTATTCAGCCATTTCGATGGCATATAATCATGTAAACGAATAATTTTGGAGGTGTTCTTATGGCAAGAACCTATTATTTTCCACCAGTAGTCATTATGGAACCGGGAGCAATTGAACTGATTGCGCCAGAGATCAAACGTATGAACGTGAAAAAAGCCTTAGTTGTAACCGATAAGGTACTTGTTGAAGCAGGTATTGTTCAAGATGTACTCAATGTATTAGATGGAGCAAAAGTTCCGTATGCCTTATTTTCAGATGTTAAACCCAACCCTACTGTTACCAATGTAAATGCTGGTCTTCAGGCTTTACAGGAAAATGAATGCGATTTTGTCGTCAGTATCGGCGGGGGATCGCCCCAGGATACCGCCAAAGGAATTGCCATTCTGGCTACCAATCCCGGGGATTTACGGGATTACGAAGGCGTTGGCAAAACTGCCAATAAATCCCTGCCAATTGTGGCGATTAATACCACCGCCGGAACCGCCAGTGAAGCGACTATCAATTATGTTATCACTGATGAAGAGCGTAAACTCAAAATGGTTATTGTTGATCCCAACTGTCTGGCAACCGTAGCGGTCAATGATCCGGTTTTAATGCTCAAAATGCCAAAATCATTAACGGCTGCCACCGGTATGGATGCGTTAACGCATGCCATTGAAGGTTATACCACAGCCGGTGCTTCACGATTCACTGATCTTTTTAATCTCGAAGCCATCAAAGCCATTTCTGGTAGCCTAAGACAGGCCGTTGAAGATGGTGATGATTTGGATGCCCGGGATGTCATGGCTTATGGTCAGTTTGTCACCGGGATGGGATTCTCGAATGGCGGATTGGGAATCGTCCATTCTATGGCGCACCAGTTAGGCGGATTCTATGATTTGCCGCATGGGGTTTGCAATGCCATTCTATTGCCTTATGTTACGGCGTTTAATGCTGACGCTGTTGGTGATCGACTAAAAGATGTTGCCCAGGCGATGGGCGTGGACACCAGTCGCCGTGAACCGAAAGAAATCAATATTATGGCCATTGATGCCATAAAAAAACTCTCCAAAGATGTGGGGATTCCGGCCGGACTAAAAGAAATCGGGGTCAAAGAAGAAGATTTCAGTGAATTGGCTGATCTGGCACTGGCCGATATTTGTACCGGTGGTAACCCCAAATGTCCAACTAAAGAAGACGTGATTGCGATCTACAAAGCAGCTTTTTAAGTTAAGCATTTTTTTACAAATATAAAAAGACATTCTGAATTACTAGAGTGTCTTTTTTATTATGAAAAAATTAAAAACATCGTATTATTAAACATTTTATACAAAATATTTTCAAGTTATTTTATTGTTTTTGTTTTAATTACGACAGGTTTATGGTATAATACAACCGTTACAAAAATAATAAAATTACTGTAAAAGTAACAAATAGACAGGGTCACAATTATTAATTGTGGGAAAGGGGAAAAATGAAAAAACATCGAGTTGTATCAGGTATCGTTACTGGTTCCCTGGTTTTGGCATTTTTAACAGCACCCGTCAATGCAGCTTCGTTAACCGAGCAGTTAGCTCAAAGTAATGCTCGACAGGCTGCAGCAAAGTATCAAGTCGACATGACTCAGAATACCATCAATGGGATTGAGGACGAAATCGGCAAAGTCAATGAAGAAGTAAACCGGATCAATGGAATAATCGGCGCGATCAATGCCGATATATCTTCCATCGAAGCAAATATTGCAAAAAAACAGGAAGAGCTGAAAATTGCTGAGGCCAAGAAGCAAGAACAGGAAGCAGCCATGAGCGATCGGGTTCGGGCGATGTATATGTACGGCAACGGCAGTATCATGGAATTTATTTTCTCAGCTTCAGATTTCTCGGATTTTATTACAAAATTAGATATGTCTCGTTACATTATGACGGCAGACAAGGACTCCCTGAATGCTCTGGAAGAAACGAAAAAAGTGATCGATGAAAAGAAGCTGAGCATTGAGGCAGATCGATTAAAAACAGTAGCGAAAAAAACCGAACAGGAAGTTGTACTAACTCAACAGGAAGAAGTTTTGGCTCAAAAGGATCAGCTATTGGCCCAAAACCAGGCAGCCTTAGAAGAATACAAGGCCATTGAAGAAGCTGAAGCAGCCACATCGGCAGATATTGAAGGCCAGTTACAGGCCTATTACGAACAACAGCGGGCCGCCGCCGAGCAGGCAGCTCAAAATAACGGCAGCACCGGTACGACGGATGGCTCGACAGGCGGGGATACGACCAATACTGGCGGTGGCGACAGCTCCGGTGGCGGATCAACGGCTCCTCCGGTATATTCCAGTTCGTATGTCTGGCCATGCGATGGCAATATTACCAGTGAATTTGGCTGGCGAATCCATCCCATCTGGGGTGATTCCCGCTTCCATGCTGGCGTCGATATTGGCGCATCAACCGGGACACCGGTGGCCTGTGCCGGAAACGGAACTGTGATTTCAGCCGGTTGGAATGGCGGTTATGGAAACTGTGTCATTGTTGATATCGGCAATGGTTTGTCGGCAGTATATGCCCATTTAAGTGCAATTAATGTATCATCAGGTGAAACTGTTGCGGCCGGTCAGACCGTTGGAGCGGTTGGCAGCACTGGCGACTCAACAGGTGCTCATCTTCATTATGAAGTGCGTTTGTATGGATCGCCAATTAGTCCCTATATTTAGAATTAATTTTTCCAACCGTTACACGGTATATATGATGAGAAAAGATGAACAACGTCTTTTCTCTTTTTATTTTGCCAATTGAATTTCTTAAATCAATAGAAAAACAGGAATTCGGACGAATTTCGATACATTTGTTACAAAATATTTATTTTTTTAATGAAATTATTCAAAAAGTATGCTAAAATGAATACAGTTTCAAATGAGGAATGATTTGAAGGCCAAAAAACGGACCAATACCCGGAAGTCTTTTTCAATTAACATTCTTTTGATTAAAATAATCTTAACTTGTCAAAAAACATTTAAGCAGAAAATAGGATAGCGCGTGTTAAAATGCCCTGTCAAAGCAAGCGAATGATAAGTAAATTAGGAGTGGCTAAGATATGATCGAATTTAAAAATGTAACCAAGGGTTACGATAAAAACAAGAGCGATGCGCTTAAAAACGTCAGTCTCTTTATTGATAAGGGTGAGTTTGTTTTTCTGGTGGGCCGAAGCGGGGCCGGAAAATCAACATTTATTAAGCTTCTTTTAAGAGAGATTGAAGCGACAGAAGGTTCAGTATACATTAATAATTTTAATGTCTCAAAATTGTCAAAAAAAGAAATCCCTTTCTTAAGACGAAAAATGGGGATTGTCTTTCAGGATTTTCGGCTGCTGGAAAACAAAAGCGTCTATGAAAATGTGGCCTATGCCATGGAAATAATCGGAAAATCTGAAAAGCAGATCCAGAAACGGGTGCCGTTGGCTCTGGATATGGTTGGCTTATCCCATCGGATGAACCACTATCCCCATGAGTTATCTGGTGGTGAGCAACAGCGGGTGGTTATTGCCCGGGCGATTATTAACAACCCCTCTATTTTGATTTGTGATGAGCCGACCGGAAACCTTGATCCCGAAACATCCTATGAGATTATCAGTATTCTGGAAGAAATCAACCGTAGAGGAACAACTGTGGTGGTGGTTACCCATGACCGGGAAATCGTTGATACCATGAAAAAACGGGTTTTGACATTGGAAGACGGTGTTCTCAAAGTAGATGACGCGACAGGTAGGTACGGATATGAAGTTTAGTTCCATTAAAACAATGCCCAAAAATGTTGTCCGGGATACCTTAAAAAGCATTGAACGAAATAACCTGATGAGTGCGGCTTCGGTGCTGTCGGTAATTGCTGCGTTGATTATCCTGGGGATTTTTCTGATCTTAACCATCAATGTTCAGGAAGTGACCAAAGATGTGGAATCGAAACTGGAACTGAAAATCTTTCTCCAGTCCGATTTTACCGACACTCAAAAAGCAACCATAGAACAGGCTTTGGAGAAAAGTGACCTGATTGAAGAAGTTACCTTTGAAAGTGCCGAAGAAGCTTTGGAAAAGTTCACCGTCAGTCTGGAAGATTATGCGCCGCTGCTCAGTGGTTATAATTCAGAAAACAACCCAATGCCAGCATCCTTTGTTGTCCGGGTGACTGATCCGGATGATATGGATGAAGTTCAAACCCTGGCCATGTCGTTTGAAGGCCAAGGGGTTGAGTACGTCCGATATGGTCAGGAATATGTGGAAGCACTGGTGAGTTTCAATAAATTTACCAATACTTTAAGTATAGTGGTATTGGTGGTGTTATCAATGATTTCCATCTTTATTATTTACAATACGATTAAATTAACCGTTTTTGCAAGACGACGGGAAATTGGCATTATGAAATATGTGGGTGCAACCAACGCCTATATCCGGGCGCCGTTCATTCTGGAAGGGACGCTGTTGGGGTTGATGGGAGCCATTGTTGCTTTCCTGATTATTCGGATCACCTATTATTATATTTTGGGATTAGTTGGCGGAAATTTATTTTTGCCAGTGGATGCCAGTTTGGCTTCTCCCGATGCAGTGATGGGACAATTGATTTTCTTCTTCCTGATTTACGGAGGGTTTATCGGTGCCGTTGGTAGCGTATTTGCGATTCGCAAATTCTTGGATGTATAAATGATTAGACTTAGTCAAACACAGGAGGATTGTTGGATGACAAAAAAACATATTATTTCAGGCATAGTGGGTATGATGGTGACATTGGGGATACTGATATCTCCGGTTAATGCTGCATCCCTGACCGAACAGCTGGCAGAAAGTAATCAAAAACAGGCGGCTGCACAATACCAGATTGACATGACCCAGAATACGATTGCTGGTATCGAGGCCGAAATCGGCAAGGCCAACGAAGAAATGAGCCGAATCACGGGCGTCATTGATAAAATTAATTCTGAGATAGCCGTATTGGAAGCGAGCATTGCCAAAACTCAGGAAGAACTCAATATTGCCGAAGCCAAACGGAAAGAACAGGAAGAAGCCATGAACGAACGTGTCCGTACTATGTACATGTACGGAAATGGTAGTATGTTGGAGTTTTTATTTACTTCATCCGATTTTGCCGACTTTGTTACCAAGGTTGACATGTCCCGCTATATCATTGAATCGGATAAGGCATCATTGGACGCTTTAGCTGAAACAAAGAAAATAATCGATGAAAAGAAAGCTAAAATTGAGGCCGACCGGCTGCAGACAGTTTCTAAAAAAACTGAGCAGGAAACGGCCTTAGCCCAGCAGCAGGAAATTAAAGCTCAGAAAGACAGTCTCTTGGCCCAAAACCAGGCGATCGTCGCTGAGTATCAGGCAATTGTGGCGGCTGAAGCAGCCAACGCAGCGAGCATTGAAGCTCAGGTTCGGGAAATGATGGCAGCCCAGGCAGCCGCTTCTGGCGGGTCAACCACTGGTGGCAGCACGACCTTTGTCCCATCAAACGGAACCTATCAATGGCCGTGTCCGGGCTATTATCCATCCGCGGATGATGATTTCTTTGGTACCCGGTTGCACCCGATCTGGGGTGATTACCGGACCCACTATGGCGTCGATATGGGTGCCCCATCCGGAACACCGATCCTTGCTATGGGCAACGGTGCGGTGTTATCAGCCGGCTGGAACGGTGGTTATGGAAATTGTGTTATTGTTGATTTAGGTAACGGCCTCCAGGCCATGTATGCGCATATGAGTGGTTTTGCAGTATCAGCAGGCCAAACTGTCAACAAAGGCGATGTGGTTGGTTACGTCGGCTCCACCGGGGATTCCACCGGGGCCCATCTCCATTTCGGCGTACTTTCCGGCGGATCATTTGTTGATCCTTTAGGATATTTTTAAGCGAAACATTGTAGACTATAACGAAAGAACAGGAGAAAAGAATCATGATTCTTTTCTCCTGTTTTATTTGTATAATAATAAAATTTAGGATAAGGTGAAAAAATGGAAAATAAGTCAAAAAAAACCAAACTCATCGTGGTAATTGTGGTGCTGATCATCACAAATATCATCACCTTCACAGTGGCCACAACTGGCAATTATCTGATCGGCAACAAGTTGATTGTGACGGTTGACAGCAGTGAAACAGCCGCCGGGATAAAAAAACTATTAGCGCTAAAAGAACAGATTGGTCTGGAGTATTATAAGGATGTTGATAACACCACTTTAATTGATGGGGCCATCAAGGGCATGTTTGACAGTCTGGGTGATCCCTATAGCAGTTATTTTACCTCCGAAGAATTTAAGAAATATATGGAGTCAGCCACTGGCGTCTATGAAGGCATTGGGGTCGTCGTGACAGAGGATGATCAGGGCGTGACCTATGTAATTGCCCCGCAAAAAGGCACACCGGCTGATCAGGCCGGGATCAAAACGGGCGATAAAATTATCAAGGTGGATGGTGAAGATGTCAGTACGATCGGTTCGGATGCGGTAGTGGCTAAGGTAAAGGGGCCAGCTGATACCACCGTTAATATCACCCTCTTACGTGGTGAAGAAGTCATTGATATGCAATTGGTACGCAAAACCATTGAAGCAAAAACAGTGGAATCCCGGGTGATCGGCGATAAAGGCTATATCCAGATCAGTGAATTTACGGATAAAACCGCTGATGATTTTGAAGCCCAGCTAAGTGAACTGTTGGCTCAAAATATTACCGGTTTGGTGATTGATTTGCGTAGTAACCCCGGCGGCGGCGTAAAGGAAGCGGTGGAAATCGCTGATCGGATTCTGGGCGAAACCATGGTCGTTTATACGGTTGATAAAAACGGCAATAAAACCGAATATACCTCAGATGGCGAAGAACAGCTTAGTCTGCCAATGGTTGCCCTGGTTGATGGCGGCTCGGCCAGTTCCGCTGAAATATTGGCTGGGGCTCTTCAGGATACAGGCGCTGCCCAGCTGGTCGGCACCAAGACCTTTGGAAAAGGGATTGTTCAGGAAATCATCAGTCTCACTGATGGCGGTGGCTTTAAGGTGACCAATTCCGAATATTTCACCCCTAACGGCAACAACATTCACGAAAAAGGTCTCGAGCCAAATATCGTGATTGAAGCGACTGACTTTATGAAGAATAACTTTTTCACCGACGAAGAAGATGTTCAACTACAAAAAGCCTTACAAGTTCTTAGTGGAACCAATTAGAATCTATGAGCATGCCATAACGGCATGCTTTTTCTATTGGTGAGGAATAATTAAGATTTTATTAAATGATAAGGATTATTGTTTGCCATTAAAAAAAAGCTGTGATAGAATAATGGAACGAATGTTCATCAAACTGATTGGAGGGTGCTGATGAAAGATATGAAGCACGCATTTAAGGTTGTCTCGGAATACGAACCTAAGGGTGATCAGGGACCGGCCATCGAAAAAATTGCCAACGGAATTAAGGCGGGGTTAAAGTATCAAACCTTACTGGGCGTGACTGGCTCCGGAAAAACCTATACTATGGCTAAGGTAATTGAAGCGGTTCAGAAGCCAACCCTGGTGATTGCTCATAATAAAACCCTGGCGGCCCAGCTGACCAATGAGTTTCGGAGTTTTTTTCCGGATAATGCGGTGGAGTATTTTGTCAGCTATTATGATTATTATCAACCGGAAGCTTATGTACCGCATTCGGATCTGTTTATCGAAAAAGACTCGTCCATCAACGACGAGATTGATAAATTACGTCACTCTGCTACGGCAGCTTTATTTGAACGTCGGGATGTAATTGTGGTGGCCAGTGTGTCCTGCATTTATGGACTGGGAAGTCCTTTTGATTATGAAAATTTGATGCTGTCACTCCGTCCGGGGATGGAAAAAGATCGGGATACGATTATCCGTAAGCTGGTGGATATTCAGTTCACCCGAAACGACATTGCTTTTGAGCGGAACAATTTCCGGGTGCGCGGCGATATTCTGGAAATATTTCCCTCGGCTTCGTCAAACAAGGCGATCCGGCTGGAATTTTTCGGGGATGAAATTGAACGGATTACTGAGATTGATACCCTGACCGGGGAGATTTATGGGGAGCTGAACCATGTCTCGATTTTCCCGGCGTCTCACCACACCACCACCCCGGAAAATCTGGAACGGGCGATTGCTGGAATTCAACAGGAACTGCGCCAACGCTATGACGAATATACCCAAAACAACCGTCTGGTGGAAGCCCAGCGGATTCTGCAACGGACCAACTATGACATTGAAATGCTCCGGGAAATGGGCTATTGTAACGGCATTGAGAATTATACCCGCTACATCAACGGGCTGCCCCCAGGATCACCACCCTATACCCTGATTGATTATTTTCCCAAAGATTTTCTGATGATTGCCGATGAGTCCCATGTCTCGATTCCCCAGATTGGCGGGATGTATGCCGGGGATAAAGCCCGTAAGAGTAACCTGGTGGACTATGGCTTCCGGCTACCCTCAGCCTATGATAACCGGCCGCTGAATTTTTCCGAATTCGAAAGCAAGATCAATCAGATTGTCTTTACTACGGCAACCCCCAGCAAATACGAAAAAGAACACAGCCAGAATACCGTTGAGCTGATTATTCGACCGACCGGTCTGATCGATCCGGAAATTACGGTTCGCCCGGTTGCTGGTCAGATCGATGACCTGCTCGGTGAAATCAAACTAACCACCGGTCGGGGCAATCGGGTATTGGTCACCACGTTAACAAAGAAAATGGCTGAAGATCTAACCGACTACCTAAAAGAAAATGGTGTCCTGGTGAACTATCTGCATTCGGATGTGGATACCATCGAGCGGATGAAGATTCTAAGGGATTTACGGCTGGGTACCTTTGAGGTGCTGGTGGGCATCAACCTGCTGCGGGAGGGTCTTGATTTGCCGGAAGTTGGTCTGGTGGCGATTCTGGATGCTGACAAAGAAGGATTCCTCCGTTCAGAAACGTCGCTGATCCAAACGGTTGGCCGGGCGGCCCGTAATCTGGAAGGTCATGTCATTATGTATGCGGACAAGATGACACCCTCGATGGATCGGGCTATCAGCGAAACTAATCGCCGCCGGGGTATCCAAAGCGCCTACAATGAGGCCCATGGTATTACCCCCAGTTCGGTCAAAAAAGATATCCATGCTGTTATCGAGGCGACCAAGGTGGCCGAGGAACCGGCAACCTATGCAATTGGTGATGAAGCGCTGGATATTGATGTGAAGATTAAAGAACTCGAAGTCGAAATGCTGACGGCGGCCGAGGCCCTGGAATTTGAACGGGCTGCCAATTTGCGGGACGAAATTCATCATCTCAAAAATTACCGAAGATAGCTTAAGCTGATGTTATAGCGGGATGGCTGAAACTAAATTTTAGTTGTTTTTTAATTTACAGAATCGGCTAGTACCCGCCAACGAATGTACCAGACCATGACTTAATGGTGTTTTTTCATTTAATAATTCATGCGGCATAATTAAGGAGAGAATAAACATAAATATGAAATATATCGAAATAAAAGGTGCCAAGGAGCACAATTTAAAAAACATTAACTTAAAAATACCCCGGGATCAGCTGGTGGTTTTTACCGGGCTGAGTGGCTCGGGGAAGTCATCATTGGCTTTTGACACCATTTATGCTGAAGGACAGCGCCGTTATATGGAGTCGCTTTCTTCCTATGCCCGGCAGTTTCTGGGTCAGTCCCAGAAGCCTAATGTGGAAAGCATTGACGGCCTATCCCCGGCAATTTCCATTGACCAGAAAACCACCAACCGCAACCCCCGATCCACGGTGGGGACGGTCACCGAGATTTATGATTATCTGCGGCTGCTTTACGCCCGGATTGGGATTCCCCATTGTCCCAAGTGTGGCAAGGTGGTACAGTCGCAATCGGTGGATCAGATTGTCGACAGCATCATGGCCCTACCTGAAAAGACCAAATTTCAAATTCTGGCTCCGGTAATCCGGAAGGAAAAGGGACAGCATAAAAAGATCATCGATCATATCAAAAAAGAAGGTTTTGTCCGGATTATCGTTGATGGGGAGGCGATGGAAGTCACGGATGAAATCAATCTCGATAAAAATAAAAAGCATACCATTGAAGTGGTGGTGGATCGTCTGGTGGCCAAGGATAACCTTGGCAAACGGTTGTCCGATTCACTGGAAATTGCCCTGAAGCTATCCGGGGGACTGGTGATTTGTGACGTGATTGGCGGCGAGTCCCAGCTTTTTAGCGAAAAACTGGCCTGTGCCGATTGCGGCATTGCCATGGACAAATTGGAGCCCCGGACGTTTTCGTTTAATAATCCCTTTGGGATGTGTCCGGATTGTCACGGTCTGGGCTTTCATCAGGAAGTGGATCCGGATCTACTGATCCCTGATAAAAGTTTATCGATTGCCAATGGAGCGATTAAATTTTTTGGTTTAAAAAGTGATTCCAAGTATTATTATAACCTGATCAAGGCGCTGGCAAAAAAACATCAGTTTGATATTGAGTTACCCCTGGAAGATGCCAGCGAGGCATTTTTACAGGCGCTTCTATATGGCAGCGACGTGGTTCTGGAAATCGCCTACGAAGGCAAGTTTTCAGGAACCTACAGCTCCACCTTTGAAGGGTTGATTAAAAACATGGAGCGGCGTTATCTGGAAACGACCTCGGAGCGGATGCGGTCCTTAATTGAACGCTATATGTCAGAAACCCCCTGTCCCACCTGTCACGGTAAACGGCTCAATCCCACCAGTCTGGCAGTGACAATTCATGATCGAAATATCATCGAAATAACCGATATGGCCATTGGTCAATTGCTTGAGTTTTTTAAAGCGCAGACCATGACTGACCGGGAAATGATGATTGGTGAATCGATCTTTAAAGAAATTGAGGCCCGGCTCAATTTCTTAAAAAATGTTGGACTGGAATACCTGACCCTGTCCCGGAATGCCGGTACACTTTCGGGGGGAGAATCCCAGCGGATTCGGTTGGCCACCCAGATTGGCTCAGGTCTGGTGGGGGTATTATATGTTCTGGATGAACCCAGTATTGGTCTCCATCAACGGGACAATCAGAAACTGCTGGAAACGCTGCGGCGCTTAACCGACTTGGGAAATTCACTGATTGTGGTGGAGCACGACGAGGAAACCATGCAGGCTGCCGACCACATTGTCGATATTGGCCCGGGGCCCGGGGTTCACGGTGGCCAGATTGTCGCACAGGGAAGTCTTGAAGAGATAATGGCGGTGCCGGAGTCGATCACTGGCCAGTATTTCAGTGGCCAGCGCTTTATTCCGATTCCGCAAAAGCGTCGGGAAGGCAGCGGCGAGGTAATTAAGATTGTCGGTGCCCGGGAGAACAACTTAAAGAATCTGGATGTCGATTTTCCGCTGGGGAAATTTATCTGTGTAACCGGGGTTTCCGGATCCGGGAAAAGCACGCTGATTAATGAGATTTTATACAAGGGGATTTCCCAGAAGCTGTATCGCAGCCTGAAAAAGCCGGGGAAATACACCCGTATCGATGGGGTTGAATTCATCGATAAGGTAATCGATATTGATCAGTCACCGATTGGCAGAACCCCCCGATCCAATCCGGCCACCTATACCGGGGTCTTTGACCTGGTTCGGGATCTGTTTGCCAAAACCCCGGAAGCCAAGGCCAGAGGTTATCAGAAAGGCCGATTCAGCTTCAATGTCAAGGGTGGCCGTTGTGAAAAATGCAGCGGTGATGGAATTATCAAAATTGAAATGCATTTTTTACCCGATGTTTATGTACCCTGTGAGGTCTGCGGCGGCAAGCGCTACAACCGGGAAACCCTGGAAGTCAAATACAAGGGCAAAAACATCGCCGATGTACTGGATATGACGGTGGAGGAAGCCCTGGAATTTTTTGGCAATATTCCCAAAATCAAAGAAAAGCTCCAAACCCTCTACGATGTCGGTCTCAGTTATGTAAAACTGGGACAGCCATCGACCCAATTATCCGGTGGGGAAGCTCAGCGGGTTAAATTGGCCACTGAATTAAGTAAACGCAATACCGGCAAAACCCTCTACGTTCTCGACGAGCCCACCACCGGTTTGCATATTGCCGATGTCCACCAGCTGATCAATGTCATTCAGCGTCTGGCTGACAGCGGCAGTACGGTAGTTGTCATTGAGCATCAGTTGGATATGATCAAGGTGGCAGATCACATCATCGATCTTGGCCCCGAAGGGGGCGAGGGCGGCGGCACCATCATTGCCATTGGGACTCCCGAAGAAATCGCCCGGGTGCCCCAATCCTATACCGGCCAGTATCTCAAGAAAATTTTACCGAATTGCTAAAAGAGCTAAAAGAGCTAACCCAGTACCGAAAATTGTTACATCATGTTGTGACCTAGGGGTCAGACCCTACGCATCGGAGCGGACACGGCAGAGCCTGTCCGATTTGCGCGTAGGCAACGAGCCAATCACAAGCTTGCTTGTAGTTGGCGACTGCCCGCGACCAATGCGAAAGGAGCAAAGCGGATTTCGCATGGCGCAGCGAACAACAGATTAACAATTGGTCGGTACGGTGGTTCATTGATAACCTCAAGAACGCTGTTTCAGCGTTCTTTTTTTGATACGTTTAAAAAATGCTTAAGGCCATAAAAAGTTACAGACTCTAATTGACAATGAATTTCAATTAGAGTATAATAAAGCTAACAAAAAGAAAGCCATCTTTAACAAATGATGGCGACGACAACTAAATTTAAACCATAAGAATAGAGGGTGTGTTTATGTTTACTTTGAAAGATTTAAGACCAGGTCAGAAGGCATGTGTTGGTTCAATTGCTGTAGAAGGCTTAATGCGTCGCAAACTCATGGACATGGGTGTAACACCAGGGGTAGAGATTCAAGTTAATAAAACAGCTCCATTTGGCGATCCCATAGAGGTTCGCTTGAGAGGATATTCCCTCAGCCTTCGGAAAAAAGATGCTGAAAATATTTTAATGGTTCAGTAATAAATAAAAAACCACCTTTTGAGGTGGTTTCGTTATTTTAAGATTAATCAGCATTTAGTGAAAAAGGGAAATGAGGAATGGAAATGAAATATAAAATTGCGTTGGTGGGAAATCCCAACTCGGGAAAAACTACGCTGTTTAATTGTCTCACCGGCAGTAATCTCTACGTGGGGAACTGGCCCGGAGTAACGGTTGAAAAAAAAGAGGGAGACTTAAGAGGCACCAGCAGTGACATGACCTTGGTGGATTTGCCGGGCATTTACTCACTGGCACCCTACTCGATGGATGAGATCGTCTCCCGGAATTTTTTGCTGGATGAACGGCCGGATCTGATCATCAATATCATAGATGCCTCCAACATTGAGCGAAATCTATATTTAAGCACCCAATTGATGGAACTGAACTGTCCGATGATCGGCGCCCTGAACATGATGGATGTGGTTAAGAAAACCGGGGTGGAAATCGATGTTCGGGAGATGGAAAAAATCTTCGGCTATCCCTTTATTGAAATTTCGGCCCAGAAGGAAACCGGAATTGACGAATTGATCAAAGAGGTTGAAAAAACCGTAGATATAAAAAGACTTAAAGAATTTCCACAGATCTTTCCGCCGGAAATAATGGCATTATTCAATGAATTTGACGGGCTTATTCAGAATAAGTATCCTGAACTTTTACCCGATTACCCACGGTTGTTCCGGGTCATTAAGCTAATCGAAAAAGATGAAGAAGTGCTTCTGAAAATTGCTAAAAATGTTGAGTTATTAGCAGATATCGATATGGTCAGAAAAAAAATCGAAGTGCTGTCAAAGCATGATGTAGACAGTGCTATTGCCGATTATCGCTATCGCTTCATCACCGATGGGATCAGCATGGCAACAAAAAAAACCAAAGATCAGAGCATCCCTTTCCAGGAAAGACTGGATCGGGTGCTGATGAACCGCTATGCAGCCCTGCCAATCTTTTTTTTCTTTATGTTTGTGATTTATTATGTATCGATTACTCTGGTGGGTGAAATTACCATTGGTGGGATTGAGTGGTTTATCAATGATGTGCTGATGGTAACGGTAGCTGCTGGTTTGGGGAGCTTGGGAGCAGCAGATTGGATCATTGCCCTGATCAATGACGGCATTATTACCGGGGTTGGCGCAGTATTGACCTTCGTACCGCAGTTGGTGGTGTTGTTTATTTTTATCTCCATTCTCGAGGACAGCGGTTATATGGCCCGGGTTGCCTTCATTATGGATCGGATTTTTCGGCATTTTGGTTTATCTGGAAAATCCTTTATTCCGATGGTGGTGGGATTGGGATGTTCGGTGCCGGGAGTAATGGCTACCCGAACCCTGGAAAATGAACGGGAGCGGAAGCTGACGGCGGTATTAACGCCCTTTATCTCCTGTGGGGCCAAGATGCCCATCTATGTTTTGATGGCATCGGTGTTTTTTGTTGAGTATCAGACTCTGCTGGTGTTCTCCCTTTATCTGGTTAGCTTGACGGTGGTTTTCGCATCGGGATTTGTATTGTCGAAAACCTGGTTTAAGGGAGCCGATTCTGGTTACCTGCTGGAAATTCCGCCGTTGCGACTGCCAAAGCTTAAGAACACCGCCACTCAGGTATGGCAGCGAACCAAAGAATTTATTGTCCGGGCTGGAACAATTATCTTTGCCGCTTCAGTGGTGTTGTGGTTTTTGCAGAGCTTTACCCCAGGCTTGCAAATGGCTCAGACGCCGGATGAAAGCATTTTAGCGGTATTTGGCAAGATCATTGCGCCAATCTTTATCCCGCTGGGTTTTGGTAACTGGGTCGCTTCAGTAGCGCTGCTAACGGGCATTGCCGCCAAAGAAATGATTATCAGTACTATGAGTGTACTTTTGTCGGGTCAGGAAGGCAGCTTTACCGATGCGGTCAGTCTGATCTTTACACCGGTTTCCGCCTACAGCTTCGTGATCTTTGTTTTATTGGCATCACCCTGTATGGCTGCCATCGCCACTATGAAAAAAGAATTGGGAAACTGGCGTGATTTTCTTTTTGCATTGGCTTATCAAATTGGTTTAGCCTATACCATTGCCTTAATTGTTTATCAGGTTGGCAGTCGAATTTTTAGTTAATTTTCCATTGTGCGCATTGGATCAGCGTAATTGAAGAAAGAAGGAATAGAAGTGATTACCTGGATTTTAGCAGCAATAATTTTAGGTGCGGCGGGTTATATAATTTTCAAAAAAGTAAAAAAAATGAAGGCCGGAGATTTTTCCTGCGAAGGCTGCAAAGGGGGCGACGGCTGCCCGGGCTGTCATCTCAAATCGGAGCCGCCTAAAGAAGATTGATAATTGGTCGGTACGGTAGTTAGGAGCGAGCAAGAAAAAAAGCCCCACCAGCGCAGCTGGTGGGGCTTTTAAAAAAGACTTAATTATGCAAGAAAAACATTGGTAGCCTGTAAGCCACGATCAGTTTTTTCAGTATCGAAAGTAACGCGTTGTCCTTCAACCAGGCTCTTACGACCGTCAGCGATAATTGCTGAGAAATGGACAAAGACATCATTGCCGCCATCTACTGAAATAAAACCAAATCCTTTTTCGTCGTTAAACCATTTTACTGTACCGTTATTCATTTTTGGTACCTCCTAACTATTAATTGTAAATCGTAATGCAAAAACAAAAACACATATTTTTGTAAATCATTTCAACGTAAAAATGACTTGCAAAAATATGTGAAATCAATAAATACACTTTAATTCTTTTTCATTATAGCACCTAATGAAGGTCGTTGTCAATTTATTTAACAAACACTTTAGAAATTAAAGGAATCATGACAAATAACGCATCAGGTCAGAGCAAAGATCAAAAAAAGAACGGATCCAACTTGTTTAGAAACAAGTTGGATCAAAAAAAGCTGATCTCAAGATTTATGTGGTACAATAGCTGTTGAAGTCAATGGACTCATATTTTCTTTTTAACAAATCTTTCGCTTCCTTTAAAACTTCTTTTTCTGATAGTGGAAGTCTTATCTCACGTATTTCGATGATTTTAAAGGGATTGTCTTTAATTGATTTTGTCAGGGTAAATCCACCATAAATTTTCGGAACAATCTTCACTTCGAAATTACCGAATGAAATCAGGGTGTTGTGGCCATCTACAGTTATTTTTTCAAACATGGTAACACTTCCTTTCTGTTTAATAATCGGATGTTTAAAAAAGTATTATTATTATACCAAAATGTGGTGACGAATAAACAAAAAATTCCAAAAAAATATTTATTTAAGGTTGATATCTATGTATGATAAAGAGAAATTAAAAGATCTGCCCCAGAACCCCGGGGTCTATATAATGCGAAATAAACCGGGCGAAATAATCTATGTCGGGAAAGCCATTAATCTACGCAACCGGGTTCGGCAATATTTCCATTCGACCAGTCAGCTGACGGCTAAAACAGCTGTTTTGGTATCCCATATCGAAACCATTGAGACGATTGTTACCGATTCGGAAATGGAAGCGCTGATACTGGAATGTAATCTGATAAAAACCCATCATCCCCGCTATAATATTCTGCTAAAAGATGACAAAAGCTATCCCTGGATCCGGCTTACGGTTAATGAGGAATATCCCCGGATTTTGATGACCCGGGAGTATAAAAAAGATGGAGGTAAGTACTTTGGGCCCTTTACCAGTTCCTATGCGGTAAAAAATACCATTGAAGCGATTTTAAAGATCTATCCCCTAAAAACCTGCAACCGTCAGGTTGCTTATGGCAAAAAGTCCGGTCGGCCCTGTTTGAACTATCACATTGGCCAGTGTCAGGCCCCTTGTCAGGGGAATGTGCCCAGAGAAATGTACGCCAAGGATATCCAGTCGATTCTGGATATTTTAAATGGTCGACATCCAGATCTGTTAAAAAACCTGAACGATAAAATGACTGCGGCAGCGCTTGCCCAGAATTATGAAGCGGCGGCTAAATACCGGGATCAGATTGCGGGGATTGAGCATATCGTCGAAAAGCAGAAAATCAGTTCCAGCACCAAACAGGATCAGGACTTTATTGGTTTTGCTGCCAGTGAGAGTCTGGGTTGTGTTCAGGTTTTTCATGTCCGGGAAGGGAAGCTGATGGGGCGGGATCATTTTTTTCTCGAAGACATTGGTGATGTCAGTTCCCGGGAAGTATTGGAAAGCTTCGTTAAACAATATTATGCCAGCTGTGGCTTTATTCCCCGGGAAATCATTTTGAAAGAAATGCTGGAAGACAAAAGAGTCATCGAAGAATGGTTGGGGGATCTGGCCGGTAAAAAAATTGCAGTATTATCACCGCAACGGGGACAGAAAATAAAGATGTTGGAAATGGTGGCGGACAATGCCGATTTGGCTCTGAAACAGCAGCTGCTGGAAAAACGTGAAAAAGAAATTCGCTCCAAAAGCCGCCTGGTTGGACTTTCGGAGCTGCTGGGTTTAACCCGGCCGCCCAGTCGTATTGAGGCCTATGACATTTCCAATATCAGCGGCACCAATAATGTTGGAGGTATGGTGGTGTTTGAAGAAGGCAAGCTGAACAAGAAAGCCTGTCGCCGCTTTAAGATCAAGTCGGTGGAAGGACAGAACGACTATGCCAGTATGCAGGAAATGATTTTCAGACGGATGGAACGAGCCATGAAAGCCTCGGAGGGTAATAATTTTTTGCCCTTGCCGGAAATCATGATGATCGATGGCGGCAGCGGACATGTCAACGCAGCAGAGAGCATTGTGTCGCTCTACCCGGTGGAGATTGCAGTGTGCGGATTGGTTAAGGATGATCACCATCGACTCCGGGGGATTTTTTTTAAGGGTACGGAATATCCGATCAAAAAGGCTACCCCGCTGGGCGTTTTTCTGTTTGAGATTTCCGAAGAGGTGCACCGCTATACCCTGGGTTACCATCAGATTTTAAGAAAAAAAGAAATGCTGGCTTCCCAGTTGGAGGAAATCCCCGGCGTTGGCAAAAAACGCCGGGAAGCCCTGATGGCTCATTTTGGACAGGTGGAGAAAATCAAAAAAGCCACCCTGGAAGAACTCCAGGCGGTTCCTGGGATGCAGGTGAAAACAGCCCAGGCGATTTTTGCGTATTTTAAAAACAAGACATAAAAAACTTTTAACAATGGAAACTTTGAGGTAGAATAACTTGAGTAGACTAATTAGCAGTAAATCAATGAAAAGAGATAGAAGAATGAATGGCAAAGTAAATCTGGATGATTTTTGTAAAGAAATTAAACTTGAAAAAATTTATTATCAGTCAACGGAATTGGATCTGCTAAACAGCGGGATCAACCGACCCGGGTTGCAGCTTCATGGTTACTATGAACACTTTGACTCCAAACGAATTCAGGTTATTGGTAAGGTGGAAGTTTCCTATTTGCTGGATCTGGATCCAGCGGTCCGAAAACAGAAGATCGATGACTTTTTTTCCTATGATTTCCCCTGTTTTATTGTATGTTGGGATCAGGATGAGACCCATCTGTTTGAAGAGGCGGCTCAAAAATATGGTCGAACCCTCTTAAAGAGCAGAGTAACAACCACTACCCTTTTTTACGATCTGGTCAATTATATTGACCAGCTCTCAGCCCCCCGGATCAGCTTACATGGGGTTCTGGTTGAGGTTTTTGGGGTGGGGGTATTGATCACCGGGCCCAGTGGCATTGGTAAGAGCGAAACAGCACTGGAAATTGTTAAGCGGGGGCATTGTCTGATTGCCGATGATGTGGTTGAGGTCAAACGGATTCGGGATGGTCATCTGATGGGAACGGCTCCGGAGCTGCTTCAGCATTTTATGGAAATTCGCGGTATCGGAATTATCGATGTTAAAACCCTCTATGGCGCCAGAGCCGTGAAGCGGGACGTCGAAATTGATATGGTTATTCGCCTGGAGAACTGGGATGAACGTTCACCTTATGACCGCCTGGGTCTGGATGAACAAACCCTGGATATATTGGGAATCGAGGTGCCGGAAGTGATGATTCCTGTTTCGGGAGGTCGAAATCTGGCCTGTATCATTGAAACCGCCGCCATCAATAATCGTACCAAGCAGTACGGTTACCATTCTGCCCAGGTTTTTTGTGATCGGGTTGCCCATCAGAATGACCTGGAAGTACAGAAACGGGAAGCCAAGAAAAAACTGGAAGAAAAAAAACCGGCCGACGATTAGGCACATTCGAGAAATATATAGAAAAGAGAGTTAAAAAATGAGAAAGTATGTTTTAGATGCCCATACCCACACAATTGCCTGTGGGCATGCTTATAACACCATCACCGAGTTAATTGATGCGGCCGCACAAAAAAATCTGGAAATGATCTGCATCACCGAACATGGTCCGGCTTTGCCCGGAGCACCAACGCCCTTGTTTTTTGCCAACTATCGGGTGATTCCCGGGAAAATAAACAATGTCAAATTACTAAAAGGGATTGAGAGTAATATTATCGATGCGGATGGCAACACCGATATTCCGATGACGTTTATTGACTCGCTGGAAATAATTTCTGCGTCGTTGCACACCCCCACTTTTATACCGCAAACAAAAGCCATCAATACCGGGGCGGTACTGGGGGCCATTGCCAATCCCCAGGTTGACTTTATTTGCCATCTCGGCAATCCTACCTACGAACTGGATTACGAGGCGATTTTGCAGGCAGCAAAAAAACACAACACCTTAATTGAAATAAACAACGGTTCTTTTTTTATCCGCAAGGGTTCCAAGCCGAATTGCGTATGGATTGCCAACCGTTGTAAAGAATTGGAAATACCGATTATTATTGGCAGTGATACCCACTTTGCCTCAGATATTGGTGATTTTCCCTATGTCGACAAGGTTTTGGATACGGTTGGTTTTCCCGATGAATTGATTATGAATCTGGAGACCAAACGATTAATAGATTATCTGGAAAGTAAGGGACGGGTACTTTTTGCTGATCCCCGGGAGTATGCCCAAGAATTGTTTTTGATAAATGACTAATTTTATGATAAAATAAGCTTTTAAATCAAGTGGGAAAGGATACCAACGATGAACATAAAAATCATAACCGATTCTGCCTGTGATATACTTAAAAGCGATCAACAAAAATTTGACATTGAGATCATGCCGGTTTATGTGGTCGAAGATGAAATAAATTATCGTGATGGGATTGATATTTCACCTGAAGTTGTTTGCGACAAGATGCGTAAAGGGGTGCGCTTTAAAACATCTCAGATTCCCTACGGGGATTTTTATAAGCGATTTGAAGAATTAATTGCTGAAAAACAGCCATTTATTTATCTGGCCTTTTCCAGTGGTCTGTCCGGCACCTACCAGGCAGCGGCGTTGGCGGAACGGGATTTAAAAGAAAAATATCCCGAGGCGGTCTTTAATGTCGTTGATACCAAAGCGGTTTGCTATGGTCTGGGACACATTGTCTATGGCGCGGCACAAGCGGCAGTGGAGGGCTTTAGCATGGACGAGCTGATGCTGCGGATTAATTATTATATTGATCATGTCAAACATGTCTTTACAGTGACGGATCTCCAATATCTGTATCGCGGTGGTCGACTGAATAAGGGAACTGCCATCATTGGGAATATGCTTAACATCAACCCCTTGCTGGAAGTGAGCAAAGCTGGAGAACTGCAGCAAATTGACAAGGTCAGAGGTGAAAAGAAGCTGATTAAAAAAATGGTGGATTATCTGGAAGAAAATGGGGATCAGATGGATCGACAGACCATCGGCATCAGTCATGCCGATAATCCCGAACTAGTCGATCTGTTTGTCAAAATGGCCGGTAAGCGCTTCAATACTGAGCGTTTTAAGATTGTTCCCTTGGGTTCGACGGTTTTGACGCATTCCGGTCCGGGAACCCTGGCCGTTTTTTTCTTCGACGAATGGAAGGAAGCGTTTCAATTTGAGTAGACCTTTATTAAAACAAGTCAACCGAAATATAAATTTAATTAAATAAAAATTAAGGAGCACCATGTTAGATAAGTTAGATTTTTTAGCAGAAAAGTATGCTGAATTAAATGAAAAGATCAGCGATCCCGAGGTGATCGCTGATCAGAACCAATGGAAAAAACTGGTTAAGGAGCACGCCCATATCGAACCGATTATCCAAAAATACAATCAGTTTTCCGATACCTTGACAGCTATTGACGATACCAAAGAGATGCTTTCTGATAAACAACTGGAAAAAGACTTTAAAGAAATGGCTGAAGCGGAGTTGGACGAGTTGTCAAAAAAGAAGGTGGAACTGGAAGAGGAGCTGAGAGTTCTGCTGCTTCCCAAGGATGCCAATGATGATAAAAACGTTATTGTTGAAATTCGGGCTGGAGCTGGTGGCAGTGAAGCAGCCCTGTTTGCCGGCGATCTCTTTAGAATGTTTACCCGTTATGCTGAGCGACAAGGCTGGAAAAGTGAGATCATGAGCTCCAGTATTCCCGACATCGGGGGAATCAAGGAAATCATTTTTGCCATTGAAGGGACTGGGGTATACAGTCGGCTGAAATATGAAAGCGGGGTTCATCGGGTACAACGGATTCCCAGTACTGAGTCGGGTGGCCGGATTCATACCTCAACCGCTACGGTGGCAGTGTTGCCCGAGGCTGAGGACGTCGAAATTGAAATTGGCACCAATGATCTGCGAGTCGATGTCTATCGTTCTTCCGGAAATGGGGGGCAAAGTGTCAACACCACGGACTCGGCGGTTCGGATTACGCATATTCCCACTGGGATGGTGGTCACCTGTCAGGATGAAAAGTCCCAACTGAAAAATAAAGACAAGGCTTTAAAAATTTTAAAAGCCAGACTTTATGAAATTGAACAGCAGAAACAGCAAAGTGAAATTGCCGAAAACCGGAAAAGTCAGGTCGGCACTGGTGACCGCAGCGAGCGGATTCGGACTTATAATTTTCCCCAGGGACGGATCTCTGATCACCGCATCAATATGACCGTTTATCAACTGGATGCTTTTCTCGACGGTGACATCGATGAAATGGTCAATGCCTTGATCACCAACGACCAGGCTGAAAAACTGAAACAGCATTCATAATTAGCAAAAGAAGCTTTTCCAATGTGAAGAGCTTTTTTTGTTGCAGGGAATTAATTGATAAAAAATTAACCTTGTTTAGAAGGAGTACGGGCAAAGAGCTGTAATATTTTATCAGCGGGAAGAAGATTAGTAGCGAAACACGATAAATACCTATAAAAATTCCGGATTAGGTTGACATTTTTGGGCTTTATCAGTAGAATGAAAATCAGTTGAAAAAATTCAAACATAAATTTGATCAAAAGATCAGATTGTCCTTAAGGAGGAGTAACAATGAAAAAAGTAGTCGTAGCAGATCAGTCAGCATGTGTCAAGTGTTTAGGTTGTGAATTAGCATGTGCAAACGCATTCTACAAAGAACCAGTTTCAGAATTGGCTTGTATTCGCATCACTGAAAAAGAAGATGGTAGCCCTAAAACATTGGTATGTGTTCAATGCGGTAAATGCGCTAAAGCATGTGAAGCAGGAGCCATCACTCAAAATGCCAAAGGTGTATACATGATCAGTAAAAAATTATGTGTAAACTGTGGAAAATGTGTTGAAGCATGTCCATTTGGCGTACTGGTTAAATCAGAAGATCGGGATGTTCCTTCAAAATGTATCGCTTGTGGTATCTGTGTTGAAGCATGTCCACAAGACGTATTGGCAATTAAAGAAGCTTAATTTTAATTTATCACTCAAAAATGATCCCTGTTCGAAAGCTTTCGAACAGGGATCGTTTTTTTTAAAAAAAAAGGTTCGCTAAAAATCAATCCGCTTCGTAATATAATCGACCACTTCAGCGATGGGGATACGAACCTGATCCATGGTGTCGCGGTCCCGGAGGGTAACGCATTCATCGTCCAGGGTGTCAAAATCGACGGTGACACAGAAAGGCGTACCGATTTCGTCCTGACGTCGGTAACGCTTGCCAATGCTGCCCGCTTCGTCGTATTCAATCATAAAGTGTTTTGACAGCAGGGTGGAAATTTCCAGGGCTTTATCGCTTAGTTTTTTAGAAAGCGGTAAGACAGCAGCCTTGTAGGCCGACAGGAAGGGATGTATCCGCATGACGTTGCGCTCTTCGGTTTTGTCACCGCTGGTAATCGTTTCTTTTTCCATGGCGTTGCATAAGAAGGCCAGGAAAACCCGGTCAGCCCCTAACGATGGTTCAATACAGTAGGGGATATATTTTTCATTGGTAACCGGATCGGTGTACTTCATGTCTTTTCCCGAGTGGTTCTGGTGTTGGGTTAAATCAAAATCGGTTCGGTCAGCGATGCCCCAAAGCTCGCCCCAGCCAAAGGGGAAGCGAAACTCCACATCCGTGGTGGCATTACTGTAATGGGAAAGCTCTTCTTTCTCGTGATCCCGGAAGCGGATGTTTTCATCTTTCATCCCGAGGTCAAACAGCCATTTCTTACAGAACGCTTTCCAATAATCAAACCATTCCAGATCGGTGCCAGGCGCACAGAAAAATTCCAGTTCCATTTGTTCAAACTCCCGGGTTCTAAAAATAAAGTTACCCGGTGTAATTTCATTTCGGAAGGACTTGCCGACTTGGGCGATTCCAAACGGGACTTTCTTGCGGGTCGTTCGCTGAACATTTTTGAAATTGACAAAAATACCCTGGGCTGTTTCCGGGCGCAGGAAGATTTCGCTGGCGGTATCTTCATTTACCCCCTGAAAGGTTTTAAACATCAGATTGAACTGACGGATATCCGTGTAATCCATTTTACCGCATTCCGGACAGACAATATTGTGTTCTTCAATAAAAGTCTTCATTTCGTCGTTGGACCAGGCATCAACAATGACATCCTCGCCCTTTTCAAAATAGTAGTCAGCAATTAGCTTATCAGCCCGAAAACGGGATTGACAGGCTTTGCAATCCATCAGCGGATCATTGAAGCCTCCCACATGTCCCGAGGCGACCCAGGTTTTGGGGTTCATCAGGATGGCAGCATCCAGACCCACATTATAAGGTGACTCCTGGACAAATTTCTTCCACCAGGCTTTTTTAACGTTGTTCTTCATTTCAACACCCAGTGGGCCATAATCCCAACTGTTGGCAAGACCATCGTAAATTTCTGAACCGGGGAAGATAATTCCCCTCATTTTGGCAAGACTGACAATTTCAGCCATGGTAAATTCTGACATTTTTTTCCTCCTGATTATCATTATTCTTAAATAGCATTTAGGTTTAATAAAAAAAACCGTCCCTTGTTAAAAAACAAGGGACGGTATAACCGCGGTTCCACCCAAGTTGTCTGCCGACATTGACAAACCACCTTAAAAATTTAACGAATTTCACGGCAACACCAGTCAATCACCCAAGGAATTAATGGTATCGCAGCTCAAAAAGTGCCATTCATAGAGTTTGATTACAGATCTTCCACCAGCATCTGTTCGCTTTAAACCATTGACCCACTGAGTTATTCTTTTCTCAACGCTTTTGCTATTAATTTGTAAACTAGAATGAAGAATATCAAATACAAGCCCTGATGTCAACCCAAACTTTTGATATTTAGACGAACTTCGTTTTATTTCTTGAAATAAAACCTGTAATGATCTACATAAAGTTTATTAACGTGGTTAACGATAAAAATGCAACGATAATAAAGAAGCAAATTAAAAAAGTTAAAAAAAGGTTCTCTTACGGATTGGTTAATGTTAAAATTATGTTAAATTCAAAAAGGTGATATAATTTAGAGAAATTCGGTTATCCTGGTTAACATAAGGAGATTAGGTTGCAAATGCCTGGTTTTTCATTATGTTTATTAATTTGGAATAGGTGTTGCCTTAATCAATGATTATTTTGGAGGAAATAATGACGTTAGAAATGTTGATTGGCCTTTTCGGAGGTTTAGGGTTATTTGTTTTTGGGATGCACATGATGAGCGAAGGCTTAAAAACGGTAGCTGGAACAAAAATGAAAAAACTATTGGAAGTTTTGACCAATAATAAGGTTAAAGCGATCCTGGTGGGAACCGTTGTCACAATGATTGTTCAGAGTTCAAGCACCACAACGGTGATGGTGGTTGGTTTTGTCAATGCTGCGCTGATGACACTTACCCAGGCGGCTGGGGTTATTCTCGGTGCCAATATTGGAACAACGGTCACGGCTCAGCTAATTGCTTTTAATGTGACGGAACTCGCACCCGTTTTCATCGGCTTTGGTGCCCTGATAACGCTTTTCAGTTCCCGCAAAAAAAATAGGGATTGGGGCAGTATCATGCTTGGTTTTGGGATCTTATTCTTTGGTATCGCTGCGATGTCAACGGCAATGGAGCCACTCCGGGAGAGTGAGGATTTCATTTATTTATTGTCAACCTATGGAAAGAATCCGCTGCTGGGAGTTTTGATCGGAACCCTGATCACCGGTATCATACAAAGCAGTAGTGCCTCCATTGGTTTGCTCCAGGCACTGGCCTTGTCAGGGGTATTTGCCAGTATTGGGGGAACCGGTGCGATCCAAATCTGTATTCCCATTTTAATCGGTACCAATATTGGAACCTGTGTGACCGCTCTGATTTCCTGCATTGGCACCTCCACGGCCGCAAAAAAAGCGGCCTTTATCCACCTTTTTGTTAATGTTTTTGGAGCCATCTGGGTGATGATCCTGCTCGTTGGGATGGACAGCATCATGGCGATTAATCCCATTTATGAATTCATTGTCAGTATTTCCGGCGTATTTATCAGTAGCAGTGGAGAGGCGGTTCCCAACGTGGCAAGACAGATCGCCATGGCGCATACCTTCTTTAACGTTGCCAACACCATTGTGTTGTTTCCCCTGATTGGTTATTTTGTCACCTTTCTGGATCGGATCTATCCTGAGAAAGAAGAAGAAAAAGGATTGCAGCTGGATGATCGATTGCTCAATAATCCTTCTGTTGCTTTAGGTCAGGTTGTTAAAGAAACAAATCGCCTGGCCGAAATGAGTTTTAAGAATTTTAAAATCGCCTGTGAATCCATCATGGATGGGAATGAAAAGCTGGTAGAAGAAATAATAAAGCGGGAAGAACGCATTGATGAATTTCAACAGGGCATCGTGGAATACTCGGTTAAGCTTTCAAACGAAAATATGTCGGAAGAAGAAAATGATCGTCTGGCCTTCGTCATGAAAGGGAGCCATGATCTCGAGCGAATTGGCGATCATGCCATGAATATCGGGGAGCTGGCTGAAATGCGGGCGACTAACAAAATCGTCTTCAGTGATATTGCCAATCAGGAAGTGTTAAATTTAATCAGTTTGACTTCCAACACACTCAGAGATATGGTAGAATTAATGGAAACAGAAGAGTCAAGCTTATGTTATAAAATTCTTGATGAAGAAGAAGAAATTGATGAAATGACAGAAAGCTTAAAGGATGACCACATCCGTCGTCTTAACGAGGGAATCTGCAATCCTTATGCCGGAGTCATTTTTCTGGATCTGTTGACCAATATTGAACGGGTTGGTGATCATGCCTCGAACATTGCCCAGGGTATTTTAGGTTTAAAACTGCATCAGGGGTTGATTGCCAAAGATGATTATGACAATGAGATGGAAGATAGTCAGCAATAAATACAACCAACCTGGTAGGGTCAAAACGCAGATAAATACAGCTAAATAGAGGTGTTTACAAGAATTTTACCTTAAAGAAAGTAATATTTTCATTGACAATGAGAGGATTATATCGTAATATTACAACAACGTAATATTGGCATACTTATTGAAAAGTAAGGACGCAAAACTACAGGGTCTAAATACGGTGGTACATGACAGCCAGTTGCAATTAAGATGGTGATTACCATAATGAGCAGCGGCATTGTCGCTGCTTTTTTTTGTCAGAAATTAACCATAAAATGAGTTGCAGGGTTTTCCTTGACTGTTATATAATAATGAACGGTTTGTTTTTCAGGAAAGATTCTTTTAACGGGAACAATTATTATTTAAAATAGGAGTTTTCTTAAAATCCAATTTAATTTGTGATTTAGATGTTTACAGCGGTTATTTTGGCTTATATAGTATACATATGATTATCACAGCCGTTACGGCTGTTATAATAAACGAACAATTTGAATTGTTCGATCATGTTAGCGGTACGATTGTGTATCGGTAATAATCAAACTTACGAAGGGAGGTAGGCAATGAATTTAGAGTTTCAAGCGACAGGAAGGTCGACAATGGCAGGATTGAGAGGAATGAGTGGACCAGAAAATCCATCCACCAGTCAGTCAAGTGGACATGAAAACAGTGCTCAATTTAAGGATTTGCTTAATCAGTCAAAACAGACGATCAACCAGGCGGATCATCATTTGGAGAAGGTTCGAAAGAATCAGCGGGAAGCCAAATCGATTGCAGAAAACAATCGACGGCAAAGCGATCAAACATCACTAAAAGATGATGCGGTCACGACTGCTGATGATCAAGTTGAAGAACCGAAGGAAGCGGAGCTAAAAAGTGATGAAGGACAGCAAAGCAGTTCTTTATCAACACTGGATTCAGCACAGTTAATGGCTATCCAGAGTTTTCAGGGAGGTATCGAAACAGCGCTGACACGGCTTAACCTGAAATTAGGTATTCAAGGAGTTGAAGAGCCGGAAGCTATGGGTGAACAGGGGCAAATGCTCACCGTGACAACGGAGAGTAGTCAGCTATTACTGTCACCTGCGTTAGAAGGTATGACACCATTTGAAGAAATCGGGGAAGAAGTCACACCGGTAGTGGTGCAAAACAGTGAAGGTTTGAATGATGGAACGGTTTTCCAAATTAAAGGTGAACCGGAGTTGCAAAAACTCGTTGGGTCTGAGTTAGATTCAGTTGAAATAACAACCAATAGACGCAACCCGGATCAGGAATTGGTTAGCCAGTCAATCAAAGTCGAAGGTTCCGATTTAAAGACCGTTCATGAAAGCCAACAGCTACAGGGGAATCAACCTTTGGAAAACAAATCTGAAATTGCGGTTGATGGCGCAAACAAACCTGTATTAACGGATGAATCAGAGGCCGACCAATTTAAATTAATCGATGTTCAAACCAACCAGATCAATCAAACAGAAAAACAGAATCTGGGTGAAAAGGGTGTTCAGGAAATTAATATGGCCGCTGTTAATTCAAACAAAAGCGCAGAAGTTCAAGCAACGAACAAAACTGAGGTCGCTCAGCAGGTTCAGCAGAAAATTCTTCAGAATTTCGAACCCAACAAGCCAATGGTATTTCAAATGACCCTGTCACCAGATAATTTAGGCGATATTGATGTCAAATTGAGTTACGATCAGGGAAAACTGATCATTGATATTATGGCTGTCAGCCAGGAAACCCAAAAACTGTTGGGAAAACAAATTAATCAATTGGTTAGAGGTTTGGCGCTTCAGAATGTTCAAGTGGAAACGGTGCACTTAAATACCCCGGTAGAACAAAGTGGCGATAGTCAGAACGCAGCATTTATGATGAACAATGGTTCTGATCCCAATCAAAATCAAAATCAGGCTCTGTTAAGAGAACGGTTTATTAAAAACAGCGGGGTATTAAACAGCATCACAACAAATGGTGATGAAGACGAACCGGTATTAATTCCCCAGAATCTCCAGAACTATACCAACCACCGTGTGAATTACTTGATTTAAGGAGGAAAATATAATGGCGATTGATAGTATTAATAATTATTTAAGTACTGCAGCAACGACATCAGCAACAACAGCTACTTCGACAAAGAAAACCGGCACATCGATGGATATGGATGATTTTCTCAAGTTGATGGTGGCCCAGTTGCAGAATCAGGATATGAATAATACCGCAGATACCTCGCAATACACGACCCAGATGGCCCAGTTTTCAATGGTGCAGGCCTTGACTGAACTGAATGAAATGACTAAAACAGTCTATTCCATGAGCTTGATTGGAAAAGAGATAACCTTGGCAGAAAACGCTTCTGACGGATCGCTCCATGTGGTATCAGGGGTTGTTGAAGGTGTTAATTTATATGACGGTGATGCTCAGGTTATTGTAAACGGTGTGTCTTACCCGATGAGTAGTATTATGGAAGTGGCTCAGGCGAAATCAGAATAATTGACATTTAGTGTTAAGAAGAGGTGATCCAATGACGGACAGAATCAATGGAAATTTTTATCGGTTAAATGATGCCATCATTCGACAAACCGAAAAAATCACCAATCCCACGAATCAGACCTCAAAAGTTACGAATCCAGATAAAACGGAAAACAGCTTTCAGGAGCTTCTCGATCAACAAATTAAAAACAGTGTTACATTTACAAAACACGCCAGTATCAGAAAAGAACAGCGTAATATTGAAGTGTCCGACAGTGATTTGGAAAAATTGGGCGATGCCTGTGATAAAGCTCAGGAAAAAGGGATTGGCAATGCCTTAATTATGATGGATAATTCAGCATTTATCGTCAATGCGGCAGATAAACGAGTTATTACCGTAATGGACAAAAACGAAATGAAAAATAAACTATTCAATGATATTGATGGTGCCGTGTTTATATAGTTGGACCTCGATGAGGAGACTGGAAGCTTTGACCGACAGATAAGCTTCGAACGGCACAGAAAGGAATCAAAAATGATCAGATCTTTATACTCAGGAATTTCCGGGATGGCAGCCCACCAGACCAAATTAAATGTAATTGGTAACAATATTGCCAATGTTAATACTTACGGCTTTAAAGCCAGTCGAGTGGTCTTCAGTGATGTGCTTTATCAGAATTTATCAACCGCTACTGAGGCAACCAACACGACTGGCGGGACCAATGCCAGCCAGTTGGGCTATGGTGCCAAGGTTGCCAGCATTGATATGCTCAATACTATTTCCTCTGGAGCCAGCACCGGTCGAGCCCTGGATGTCTATATTGCCGGTGAAGGCTACCTGGTTGTACAACCGGAGGCCGGAGCAAACCGCTATACCCGGGTTGGTAATTTAAAATTTGATGCCTTGGGAAATCTAACCGATGGTGCCGGTAGCAAGGTCATGGGAATACCACTGGATGTGGATAACAATCCTGTTCTTGATGCCAATGGTACTCTGGCAATTGACGATCTTCAGGCAATTAACGTTCCACCAGCAGAACTGGCTAAATATACCGGTATCACCATTGGTAAATCGGGCGAGATTACCGGGATCAAAGCTGGGGATCCAGAATTTACGAAAGCATCAGGATTTAGCTGGTTAAATTCCGTAACGGTGCCAGAGGATTCGAATTATACCGGAAATGTTGAATTGATGGTTGGTTACACTGTTTCAGTCGACTCGACAAGTGGAGATTTTGCAGGCGCTTTTACGATACCGCCAACTACTGATATTATTGGAACCTTAAGCATTGCGAAATCTGGAAGTAGTTATGTTATTGGTGAGGAAACAGAGTTAACGGATACAAATGAAGACCCATTTACAGCATATGGAACCCCAAGTGTTTCAAGTGCCGGAATTCTGACTTTTTCCGGAATGCCCGGATTAAAGATTGATACGAGTCAGTTTACAGGAGACGGTCCGTTTAATGCGACAATTATCCCGAGTGACGAAGTTACAGTACTTGCAACCATCAAAACTCAGGGTGGCGTGACAGAGTATCTTTCAGTTCCAGAAGATTGGGAGTTTGACGCAGAGAATCCAAATATCGCATTAACAGGAGAATCTGGTAGCATTAATTTAAATGTTGATGCTACAGAATTTGCAAATTTATTGGATCTGGATACCAGCGGTGGCTTACCAAACACCATCATCGGAAAAATCGAAGCCGGAAGTGATAAACCCGTAACCTTGGGCTACCTGGCACTTGGAAAATTCGCTAACAACGATGGTCTACTGCAAGATGGGAATGGCTACTTCATGGAATCTGCCAACTCCGGGACGCCCATTGCGACTAAAGCCGGAACCAACGGCACCGGCGGCACCGAATCAGCCAACCTGGAAATGTCAAATGTTGACTTATCTCAGGAATTTACCGACATGATTGTTGCCCAACGTGGTTTTCAGGCAAATTCTCGAATCATCACTGTTTCTGACTCCATTCTGGAAGAATTGATTAACCTGAAACGATAGCAAATAATAATTAAGAAGAGCTCACCCGAAGTGAAAAAATCCTTCGGGATGAGCTTTTTATCCTGGCCAGATACCAAAGGGGTTAGTACCCCTTTGGTATCTGGCTGTTACTTAGTAAAAAGTTGAAAATTACTTCTATTTAGGTTATACTATGAAAATAAAAAATATATTTTAAGGTGGAAATATGATAGAATTAACCAGATTAAACAAACAAAAGAATGAAAAGTTTCTACTTAATTGTGAGATCATTGAAATTATTGAAGAAAAACCAGATACCACCATTCGCCTGATGAATGGCAAACATTATGTGGTAAACGAAAGTTCTGCCCAGGTGTTATCAAAGATAATCGCATACAAACGCAACATTTTCAGCCGTTAACCACTAAATTTCTGACAGGAAGTATAAATTTATGGAAATTTCAACAATCATTGCTTATGTCCTAGTCGTCTTTACGATGTTTTTTGGGATGACATTCAGTTCTGCAAATGGTTTTAACATCGGGGCATTAATGAATTTCATTGATCCTCAAAGTATGTTTATTACCATCGGGGGAACATTTTTCGTGCTGATCGCCTCCTTTCCGATCAAATCGTTTAAACATATCCCCAAACATTTAAAGATGATATTTTTTAAAAGTAAACAAGACCCTCTGGAGTATGTGGATATTCTGACAGAACTTTCCAAAGAGGCGAGGCGTAAGGGATTGTTGGCTCTGGAAGCAAAGGCTGCCGATATTCAGGATGAGTTTCTAAAGGAAAGCGTTTTGCGAATTGTCGATGCCATTGAACCGGATAAATTAAGATCCTGGTTTGATCAGAAAATCGATTATATTTCGGAACGAAATGATCTCGAACGAAAAATATATGATATGGGCGCTGCGCTGGGACCAGCCTTCGGGATGATCGGAACCCTGATTGGTTTGGTAAACATGTTAAAAAACATGAGCTTTGAAGGTGGCGCCAGCACCCTGGGTGCCGATATGTCGGTCGCATTGATTACGACCTTTTATGGATCGGTACTGGCAAACTGTGTCTTTATGCCAGTTTCCAGTAAATTGGAAATTGCCCAGGAGCGGGATCTGCTAATAAAAGAACTGATTATCGAGGGGGTAGTTGCCATAAAAGAAGGCGAGAATCCCAAGTACATCCGAGATAAATTAATGAACTTTTTAACGGAAGATGAAATCAGAAAGGCAAATGGTGAATCTCCTTCAAAAGGTGGAAAATCCAAAGGTAAAAAAGGAAAAGCTGTTGAAAGTTAAAAATAGGGGTATAATATACTATGGGTAAGCGAAATAAAAACAAAAAAGGAATCAATAAAGATGCCTGGCTGAATACCTATGCAGACATGATCACCCTGATTTTAATCTTCTTTATCCTACTTTTTTCGATGTCAACGCTGGATGCAGCAAAGTATAAGCAACTGGTTGAGATATTTAATCCAGCAGCAGTATATGAAACGACCGGAACAGCGACCGAGTCAGACGGTTCAACATCGCCAAACGAGGATATTTCGGTGGAAGAGATTGTTGATCTGGAAGATCTTTACCAATACCTGAGTCAGTATACCAAGGAAAATGGCTTGGATGAGGCAGTCAGTATTGAAAAATATGAAAAAGCGGTTTCGATCAAGTTTATGTCATCAATCTTTTTTGAACCCGACAGTTCCCGGATTAAACCCGGCGGACAACAGGTCTTATCAGACATTGGCCAGGCCTTTAAAGCTGTGGAGCCGACGATAAAATCAATCCGAATTGATGGACACACGGCCCAGGCTGATTCACCAGTTGATGATCGGGACTTATCCAGCAGCCGGGCCAATGAGGTGCTAAGATTCTTGCAGAATGGCTATATTACTGATCCGGCAAAATTATTGTCAGTGGGATTTGGCCAGTATCGGCCCATCGCACCCAATGATACTGAAGAAAACCGTGCCAAAAATCGCCGGGTTGAAATCATTATTTCCGAAACTGAAGATTTCTTCAGTGACATTGCGACAGGAACAGATACAGTTGCACAATAGAATTAGAGACAAACACTTAGGAGAAACGAAATGGCAGAAATTCTTTCGCAAAGTCAAATTGATAGCCTTTTAAGCAGCCTGATCAGTGGTAAAGATGAGCCGGAAGCGCCAAGTCCGGTGGCCGGTAAGAAGGTTAAAGATTACGATTTTAGAAGACCAAAGCTTTTTACCAGAGAGCAACTTAAGCATTTATTCAGTATTTATGAAAATTATGCCCGGCTGGTGTCTTCTCATATAACAGGAATTCTGCAGACATACAGTTTGGTAGAAATAATCGAGGTGGAAGAACAGCAGTACTACGAGTTTAATAATGCCCTCCCCGATTCGGTCTTAATGGGGCTGATTGATTTTGATATTAAAGACAGCGAAGATGAAGAAGATCTGGTCATCATGGATCTTTCCAAAGACGTTGGTTT
The DNA here is from genome assembly GCF_001766835.1 of Acetobacterium wieringae. GTDB lineage: Bacteria > Bacillota > Clostridia > Eubacteriales > Eubacteriaceae > Acetobacterium > Acetobacterium wieringae. Next base: position 169,210 of record NZ_LKEU01000035.1, read on the forward strand.
TTGCAGTTTTGACCGGTTATTGGGTGGCTCAGGAAAGCCCTTGAAGGAAGATCGGGAGTTTACTGAAATTGAAATTGGGGTTATGGAGTATTTTTTCAGAGGGATGATCAACCTGATGAAAAACGTCTGGTTTGATTATCTGGAAATCTCTCCCCGGTTAATGAAAATTGAAACCAATTCCCGAATTCTTCAGGGGATTGGGGCCGATGAAAATGTCGTCATTATCGTTATGAGTATTAAAGTAAATGAAACCCAGGGAAAGATTAACATCTGTATTCCGGCGACAACCCTGGATATGCTCTTTAAAAAGAAAATGTCTCAAACCAAGAAGAATATCAAAAGAGGCGATCAACAGGCAGAGGAAAAGAGACGCTTAAATATTATCAATGAAATCAGAAAGACGGAGTTGGAAATAAAAGGTGTCCTAGGTGATACGGAGGTACTCTCCCAGGATATTTATGAGCTGGAAGTTGGAGATATCATCAAGTTGAATAAACCGGCAAATTCGATGGTTGATATTGTTGTCAACGATGAAGTCTGGTTTAGGGGAGAAATGGGTGATTACAAGAAAAAAAGAGCGATTCAGATAAAAGAGCTTAACGAGAGGGGAAGTGAACTATTCATATGACAGAAGCAGTAGAAAATCCAGATAAGCTATCCGGAATGGAAGTTGATGTTATCGGCGAGGTTATGAACATCAGTATGGGCACAGCCGCCACCGCAATGTCAACCATTTTAAATACCAAGGTTAATATTACGACGCCAAGAATTGAAACAATCGGAGTCGAAGAGTTTGAGTTCGCTTACCTTGAACCAGTAATCGGGGTTTTGATTAACTATGTTGAGGGAATCGAAGGGGCCAATGTCCTGCTGTTACAAGAGTCGGACATGAAAAAAATCTTGTCACAGTTGTTTGATATGGACACCAGTGATGATATTGAGTTTGATGAAATCAGCAAAAGTGCCATTGGTGAAATCATGAACCAGATGATGGGAGCGGCAGCAGGCGCATTAGCTTCATTTCTGGGAAAAGTTGTCAATATTTCACCGCCAACCCTACTGGATACTACCAGTAAAGCCAGTATTCGTGATTTGTTTTCCTTGAAGGGCGATAATCTGGTTAGTATAAAGTTTAATCTGAGCATTGAAGGCCTGGTTGAAAGTGAATTTATCAGTGCCATGGAACCTGCTCTGGCCCGGGAAATTGTAACCATGTCGATGGGTGCCAGTGGCATGGACGATGAGGAAAAAGTTGCCCCGCCCCCGCCCCCGCCGGTACAACCGGAAGTGGCCTACCAGCAACCACCCCAGGCTCCGCCAGCAGAACCGGCTCGGGTGGTTCGAAATGATCCGCCACCAGCGGCTTATGCCCCACCCCAACAACCGGTGCAGGTCAATCCCTATGAATATCGAAAACTTGGTGAAGAGCAACCAATGAATATCCCTGGTGATAATCTGGACTTACTGATGTCTGTGCCAATTCAGATTACGGTAGAATTGGGCCGAACCAGAAAAAAAATAAAAGATATCGCCGAGTTGACACTGGGGAATATTGTTGAGCTGGATCGCCAGGCAGGCGATCAGGTGGATGTCATTGCCAACGGACGATTAATTGCCCGGGGTGATGTGGTCGTTGTCGATGATAACTATAGCGTAAAAATTACCGAAATTATTAAAGTCAGAGATAATTCTGAACAAAAAAAATAGCAGAAATTAGTATAGATAATAAATTCAAAGCATGAATTAAAGGAGAAGAAAATGAGTAAAATTTTAATTGTAGATGATGCGGCTTTTATGCGGATGATGATCAAGGATAGTTTAAAAAAGGGTGGTTATACCGATTTTATCGAAGCTGAAAATGGCGAAATTGCCCTGGCGGAATACAAAGAAAATCGACCGGATTTAGTGCTTCTGGATATTACAATGCCAGTGATGGACGGTATTCAGGCGCTTCAGGCAATTAAAGGATTTGAGCCCCAATCCAAGGTTATTATGTGTTCGGCCATGGGTCAGGAAGGGATGGTCGTCGAAGCCATCAAAAATGGTGCGCTGGATTTTATCGTAAAACCATTTAAAGCAGATCGTCTCCTTCAAACCGTTAATAGTGCCCTTGGCAAATAAAAGAGAGCAGGTTCAAATTGGGTTCGAGTGATGTATTTTCAATTATTCTGGCACTATTGGGAACCATCGGGGTCATTGTTTTAACCTATTATGGAAGCAGATGGTATATTGAACGGTTCATCAAACGGCCAGGATCATTATCAGGCGAACACCATATGAAAGTCATCGAACGATTAATTGTCGGGAAAAACGGTTCAATTATTATCGTTGACATCCAGGGAGTTCAGTACCTGGTTGGCGTCACGGAACATAACATTCAAATTTTATCACAATTGGATGAGCCCATTCCTTATCAAAAAAAGCAGGAACTATCTAAAGAGAGCTTTTTGAGTATGGTAAAATCATTTTCTCAAAAGGAAAAACAGAATGAATGATATAATTGAGACATCAAAAAATAGAAGTGTGCGTTTAAAAAAAATACTGATTAGCCTTACGGTCTTAGCCATTTTGTTTTCTCTGACTGCTGTAAAAGCTTATGGTGCCGAGTTATCGGTGGAAGGTTTGTTGGCTGGGGAAAGCTCGGATACGGTAAAAATCATTGTTCTGATGACATTGATTGCGATTGTACCGACGCTGCTCTTAATGATGACGTGTTTTGGCAGAATTATTATTGTTCTGTCGTTTTTAAGAAACGCATTAGGCTTGCAACAAACACCTCCCAATCAGATTCTGGTGGGTCTGGCGCTGGCCATCACCTTTTTTGTAATGTCACCGGTTTTAACCGAGATCAATGAGGTGGCATTGCAACCCTACAATGCCGGTACGATAAACACCCAGCAATTTTTGGATTTGGCAGTGGTGCCGATTAAAGAATGGATGTTGATGCAAACCACCACCACGGATGTGGATTTGTTTAAAAGTCTGGCAATACAGGCAGGCCAAACCGGTATTGAAAACGTGTCGCCAGCAGACTTGCCTATGACCGTTGTGATTCCTGCCTTTATCATCAGTGAATTGAAACGGGCCTTTTTGATTGGTTTTTTGCTGTTTATCCCTTTTCTGATCATTGACATGATTGTTTCGAGTGTACTTATGTCCATGGGGATGATGATGCTGCCACCGGTTATGATTTCCATGCCATTCAAACTGATGTTGTTTGTGGTGGTGGATGGATGGGGGTTACTCGTCAAAACCCTGATCATGACCTACAATTAAAGAAGGGAGCAGCTAATGAGTACAGGTGATTTAATTGGTATCTTTAGAGATGCAATCTTTACCGGGATGAAGGTGGCAGGTCCCATCCTGTTGATCAGTATGCTGGTGGGCTTGATTATTTCAATTATTCAGGCAGCTACATCCATCAATGAACAGACCATGACATTTGTTCCCAAACTGATCATCACCGCACTGATGATGATTATTGCCGGTGGGTGGATGCTTCAACAGATGATGGATCTGGTCTTTCGGATTTTTGAGCTGATTGCCACCAAGATCTAACAGATAAATATGGGTGATAAATGTGACATTTGACATGAACCAGTATTTGATTTTTTTGCTTGCCAGCTGTCGAACCGCCGGGGTGATTTTTTTTAATCCGATTTTTGGTCGAAACAGTGTCCCCAGTATCGTGAAAGTTGGTTTATCTCTGGCCATTGCGATGTTTGCTGTCTTTGAACTCGGAACGACCCAGGTAATTAATTACAGTGGGATTGAGTTTATCGGGGCGATGCTTCAGGGCTTTATCATAGGTATTGTAATTGGTTTTATCATGACCCTTTTTCTTTCAGTTTTTCAACTGGGTGGAGAAGTTATTGATATGCAAATGGGCTTGAGTATGGCATCCATGTATGACCCGGCCACCAAGGCCAATATCTCAGTGACCGGAAATTTGTTGACTGCGATGTACGTGCTTGTTTTTTTTATTTCAAATGCGCATCTGGCCCTCTTTACCGTAGTGATTAAATCATTTCAGGTTATTCCGCTGGGAGTTGGACAGGTCAGTGATAAGGTGGCTGTATATTTTATCGAATTGATGTACTATATTTTTATCTATGCCGTACAGGTAGCGATCCCCATTATCGTCACTGAAATCGTGTCCGAATTTGCAGTAGGGATCCTGATGCGCCTGGTACCGAACATCAATGTGTTTGTTATCAATATCCAAATTAAAGTTTTCATTGGTTTTATTGTTATCTTCACTTTAATCCCGGCATTGGCTAATTTTATGACTCAAATGAATTTGCTGATGATGGAAAAAATAACTCAGGTACTGACGTTTTTTGTCTAACATCGCTAATAATCGGAGAAAAGAATGGCAGGATCAGAAAAAACCGAAAAAGCAACCCCCAAAAAAAGAAAAGATGAACGAAAAAAGGGCAATACCTTTCAAAGTAAAGATGTTGTCTCTGTGGTACTGCTTTTTGTGGCTTTTTTTATCTTAAACCTGCTGGTTCCATTTATCTATCAGCAGATCAAGAATCTCTATATTGCCCAAATGAAGAAAATGACGACCATGGAGACCCTTACCGTGTCCGGGGTTAATCAGTTATTTCGGGAAGGGGCTCTGGTATTTTTTATTTCCGTGCTGCCGGTGGCAATCGTAATCATGTTTGTTGCAGTTATTATGTCAGGGGTACAAACTGGTTTTCTGGTAACTGGGGATGCATTAAAACCAAAATTTAACCGAATTAATCCACTATCAGGAATCAAGCGGATGTTTTCACTGCGATCACTCGTAGAGCTCCTTAAATCACTGGCCAAGGTAGCGTTGATCATTGCCATTATTTATACCACCATTTTGGCCATGATTCCAATGACACCAGATATGCTAATCACTAAGATTGATGAAAATGTGATGTTTATGATGGATCAGACCATGTCCATGGTTCAGACTGTCTGTATGATTTTTGCGGTTGTGGCCATTCTGGATTATGCCTATCAGCGTTACGACTATGAAAAAAAACTCAAAATGACCAAGCAGGAAGTCAAAGACGAATATAAGCAGACGGAAGGAAACCCCGAAATTAAAGGGAAAATCCGGCAAAAACAACGGGAAATGAGCATGAGCCGGATGATGCAGATGGTCCCTCAGGCTGATGTTATTGTCAGAAACCCAACCCATTTTGCGGTGGCCTTAAAATATGATGCCGACCAGGATGTGGCCCCGCTGGTATTGGCGAAAGGGAAAGACCATATTGCTCTGCGGATTGTTAAAGTCGCTGAGGAAAACAAGGTACTGGTTAAAGAAAATAAGGGGTTAGCCCGCAGTCTGTATGAATCGGTGGAGATTAATGCCTACATCCCGGCAGAACTCTACAAAGCTGTAGCAGAATTAATGGCTTGGGTTTATAGCACACGTAAAAAGGAAAATGTCAAATGAAAATCATTCAGAACCTTGTCGTTGTCTTTGTAATTCTGACAATCGCCCTTATTATTATACCACTGCCGCCATTTATTCTGGATTTTATGTTTATTTTAAACATATCCATATCCCTGATTATTCTCTTAACAACCATGTATATAAAAGGGCCCTTGGACTTTTCGATCTTTCCATCGCTGCTCCTTATTACAACGCTGTTGCGACTGGCCCTCAACATTTCCTCAACCCGATTGATTCTTTCAAACGGCGGAGAAGCTGGGAAAATCATTGAAACCTTTGGTTCATTTGTTTTGGGCGGTAATGCCGTTGTCGGTTTTATCGTCTTTATTATCATTGTTATTGTCCAGTTTATCGTAATTACCAAGGGGGCTGAGCGAATTTCTGAAGTATCGGCCCGATTTACGCTGGATGCCATGCCCGGAAAGCAGATGTCCATTGATGCCGATCTTAGTTCCGGGGCAATTACCGATGCCGAAGCCAAAGAAAGGCGACAGAAAATTCAAACCGAAGCCGAGTTTTATGGTTCTATGGATGGGGCTACCAAGCTGGTTAAAGGCGATGCGGTCGCTTCAATGATTATTGCGGTCGTCAATCTCGTCGGTGGAATGATTATCGGGATGGTTCAGGGATCCATGCCCCTTGAAGAAGTGGTTTCGGTTTATACCATTGCCACCGTTGGGGATGGTCTGGTCAGCCAGGTACCGGCACTGATGATTTCAGTGGCTACCGCCATGATTGTGACCCGGGCCGCTTCGGAAAACAACCTGAATGTGGATGTCAAGAACCAGTTTTTATCTCAACCCCAGGTTTTGGTCATTGCCGGGATTGGTATTGCGGCCCTGGCTTTTATTCCCGGCGCACCAGCATTTCAAATCCTGCTGTTAGCGGTCATGCTTAGCGGATTTGGTTTACTGATAATCCGTCGCTCCAATGTCAAAGTGGTGGTGGATGAGGTTGAGCAGATGACCCAGCTGATTCAGGAAGAAAGCAGTGAAGTTGATTTTTACCGTAACATCGATAATGTTTATAATATAATCGGGGTGGAACCGATTGAAATGGAGTTTGGTTACTCCCTTTTGCCGATGGTGGATGAAGGCAGCTCCGGGAATTTTATCGATCGGATCGTTATTTTTAGAAAACAATTTGCGATGGACATGGGCGTGGTTATTCCCACTGTTCGATTAAGAGATAATGGACTCATTAACCCCAACCAGTATATAATTAAGATTAAAGGCGAAGAAATTGCCAAGGGCGAAGTTCTGGTCGGCTATTATCTGGCCCTTGATCCGACCAACACCAGTGAACCCATTGATGGGATTGAAACCATTGAGCCAGCTTACGGCATTAAGGGAAAATGGATCACTGAAAATGAGAAAGAATTGGCTGAGGTTTACGGCTATACGGTTATTGATGCCCTTTCTGTGATTGTTACCCACATGTCTGAGGTTATCAAGAAGCATATGCATGAATTGCTGAGTCGTCAGGACATCAATACGCTGCTGGAAAACGTCTCAAAAGCCAACCCGGCCATTGTCGATGATGTCATTCCCAATATTATTTCGATAGCTGATTTCCAGAAAATTCTGATCAACCTCTTAAATGAAGGAATCCCCATCCGGGATATGGAGAGCATCCTGGAAACCCTGGGAGATCATGGTACCAGTATCAAGGATACGGACATGCTGACAGAATATGTCAGACAGAAACTCAAACGAACCATCACTAGAAAATACACCGATGGCAATAGCATCAAGGTTATTGCGCTGGATCAGGAAATTGAGAACATCATCCTCAATTCGGCGAAGAAAAACGAGCATGGCACCTATCTGGCCATCGACCCTCAGGTGGTGCAAACTATTGTCGAAAAGGTAACCGAGCAAATTGAAAAACTCAAGGAAATCATTGATCATTCGATTATTCTCACTTCCCCAATTGTGCGTATTTATTTTAAGCGATTAATTGAACAATTTATGGCAGACCTAACCGTCCTATCCTTTAATGAAATAGATACCAATATTCAGATTCAGGTGATCGGTATGATAAAGTTGGAAAACTAATCAACGCAAATCCTTCTAAAAATAAGGAGTGTCAGAATGAATGTTGCAGAAATAAATAGCGAAAAAAATGAACTAAGTGATAATGTATCGGAAGAACAGGCAGTCGATCAGATGCTTGAGCAGTCAGTGGAGACACCAGTGACAGAAAAGCTTGTCGATGAGAAGACGATGGCACTCTGGCAACTCTATAAAGAACAGCGCACGACTGAGATCCGGAACGAAATCGTTCTGCAATATACCGGTCTGGTTAAGAAAATTGTGTTAAGATTTAAGGGTAGTTACAACAATTTCGGACAGCTGGACGATATGGTTAACCAGGGGATGATTGTCCTGATTGATGCCGTTGAAAAGTTCGACCCTGAGATGGGGAATAAATTTGAAACTTTTGCTACCTTAAAAATCAGAGGAGCAGTGATTGATTTTATGCGTAAGCAGGATTGGGTCCCCCGCAGCCAGCGGAGTCTTTCAAAAGTGCTGGAAGAAACCTACGGCGAATTGTATGCCGCCCTGGAAAGAGAACCCAGTGAAGCAGAAATTGCCGCCAAAATGGGAATATCGGAGGCTAATCTCCAGAAGATTTTACAGCAGCGACATAATTCCATTGTTTTATCGTACGAAGAAGCCATAAACGAAAAAATGATGGAAGTTTCTCCGCTGATTACCGAAGAGCGAGCGGATGACTCACCGGAATCCACCATCTTGTTTGATGAACTGAAAATGAAGTTGGGAGAAGCCCTTGACCAGTTAAAGGAAAAAGAGCGGCTGGTGGTTTCGCTTTATTATTATGAAAACTTAAAACTCAAAGAAATCGCCGAGGTGCTGGGCGTAACAGAGTCCCGAGTGTCTCAGATTCACTCCCAGGCGATGATAAAAATGAGAAACCGTTTAAAAAACTATTAAATTAAAGAATTATTAATTAGGAGGTATTATAATGGACAGAGGATCCTATTCAGCCGCAGCTGGGATGTTATCCGGACAGCGAGCCATTAATGTCGTGGCTCAGAACGTTGCCAACGTTAGTACGGCCGGCTACAAAAACCAGTCAACAATACAGGCAACCTTTGCCGAATACATGGCCTCACGGATGAGCACTGATCCCCAAATTGCTCAGGCTGACATTGGCCCCGGTGCCTACATTACAATTAATGATGCGCAGTACATTGATTTTACACAGGGTGGTTTTGAGAAAACCAACCGGTCGGTGGATATGGCCATTCAAGGTCAGGGGTTTTTCGTCATCCAGAATCCAAATTTTGGACAGGTATTGACTCGGAATGGTCAATTTGAATTGGATCAACAGGGCTTTTTAACGCTCCCAGGGGTTGGTCAGGTTTTAAACACAGCCGGTCAGCCGATTCAACTGGCTGGCAGTGATTTCAAGGTGAAAACGGACGGCACCATTGTTCAAAATGGTGCAGAAGTAACCCGGATCAATATCTCAACGGTGGCTAACGCTGCCGATTTAACCCCGGTCGGAGAAGGGTATTTTCAGAGTGCCACCGGCTTTCAATTAGCTCCGGCGGGAACCTTCAACCTGTTTCAGGAGATGATTGAACGATCAAATGTTGATATGACCGAAGAGATGAGTGACATGATTGCCAAACAGAATAATTTTACATCGTGCACACAGATGTTAAAAATATTCGACAAGATCAGTGAAATTGCCTCCAATACCATTGGTAGGGTTGGCTAATAGCGGGATCGCAGTATTTCGGATAACTAATACCGGAACGAAAAAGGAGAAAAACGAGCATGATTAGAGGATTTTATGCAGCAAAAACGGGCCTGATCAGCCAGCAAAATACCTTAAATGTAATTGGAAATAACGTGGCTAATATTAATACCCTGGGCTTTAAACCTCAGGTGGTGGCTTTTGCATCGCTCTTATATGAAAACATCAACGGTGGAGCCGGTGCTGACATCAGTACGGGACACGGTGCCAAAGTACAGAAAATCGGGATTGATTTTACCCAGGGGGAACTGGAACCCACCCGAAGAGAGATGGACTGTGCCATCCAAGGTGACGGCTTTTTCGGAATTCTTAATCGGGAAACAAATGTCGTTACCTATACCCGGGATGGCGTCTTTCACGCCAGCGTCGAAGGTGATCAAAAATATCTGGTGGATATCAGCGGTAACTATGTCTTGGGGAAAGACAACAACCGAATCAATATCACTGCTGGCTATGATAGTGAATTAATCGGTGTTTTTTCATTTCCTAATCGCTATGGTCTGGAATTGTTAGGTGCCAACCAATTTGCACCAACGGCCGATTCGGGCGCCGCTCAGTTAGACAACGTCAGCATTATCAGAACCGGCTATATTGAATCGTCAGCGACCGATTCAGCTTCGGAAATGGTTAAAGTACTTCAGGCCAACAGTGCTTTTTCGTTCAATTCACGAATCATTCAATCCACGGATGACATGGAAAAGACGGTAAATCAACTTAGATAAATAAGATGAAATAAAGAAAAAGCGTAGGGAAAAGGGGATGGATTATGTGTGAGGAGAATGCCAAAACAGAACATGCAGCCTTGATTGAAGTCAGTGTCAGTGATGATAAAAAACAGGCTTTTATCAAACTGGAGAAACAGGAAGAAGGCAACACCGTTTTTACCAGAGAAGAGTTACTGGCCGCTCTGGCTGAGAACCAGATTGTCCACGGGATTATCGAAAGTGCGGTGGAAAAGCTGGCCCAGCGACCGATCTACAAAATTCGGATCAAGGTCGCCGAAGCGACTGACCCGATTGATGGGAATGATGGGGTCGTCAAACTGCTGGTAAAAAAAGACGCTGATTATAAACCGGAATACAGCGAAGATGAAACCATTGATTATAAAAATCTTAATTATTTTCAGATGGTAAAAAAGGGGCAGGTTTTATGCGAGATTACCAAAGAAACTCCGGGAATTGACGGGATAGACCTTTATGGACAGGTGATTCCGGCCCACAAAGGCAGAAAGCCCCAGATACCAGCTGGCAAAAATACCAGCCTGACTGCCGATGAATCCAAACTGCTGGCAGACTGTGACGGTATTATCAAATTTATCAATACCATTAATATTGATGAGATGATGCACATTCGTAAGAATATCGACTTTTCCACCGGCAACATTAATTTCCCTGGAGACGTGACCATTGATGGGGATGTCAGCAGCGGCTTTTCGGTGAAAGCCGGGGGTAATCTGATCATTAAAGGGGTCGTTGAAGATGCTAAAATCGAGGCTGCCGGGAATGTGGTCATTGCCAAGGGTATCTATGGTGGAAGCTCCGGAGATGTGATCGTCGGTCAGGATCTCCGCTGCAATTACATCGAAAATGCTGTTTTGCACGTTGACGGTGATATTACCGTGGATTATATTATTGATGGCAAAATCACCTGTAATGGTAATATTTATCTATCTGGCAGTAAAGAACTGGTGGTTGGTGGTGAAATACAATTGTTGGGTGAGCTGGTCGCCAGGGATATTGGAAATGATCGGGAATATCCCACGATTATTCGGATTCTGGGAGAAAAAATCATTGATCAGGATGAAATCGACCGATTAAGCGCAAAGGCGGCAGAAGTCCGGCAGCAGCTGGCGGATAGCGGCGAAAAAGAAGCCCAGGTAACGGCGCTGTTGCTGGCTCAGGAAAAGAAGGACATGCTCAGTCGTAAACACGACAGCCCCGCCATGGAACAGATCGCCACTCTGAAAAAACAGATTGACCGACAGTTACTGAATCTGAAAAAAGAAATAGCTGAAATAGAAGATGCCATTATTTATGTCAAAAAAAGAGCCAGTGTCTCTTATTACGGATCAGTTTCAGCAAAACGAAAACTCTACCGGGGCACCCGGATTTATTTTGGCGAAATGCCCTTTTCATTCGAATTCGACAGCCTGGATCACTGCAAAATATATTGGGACAACGATACGATTATAAACGGAATGCTGTAATAAAGAGAAAAATGATTGAGGAGAAAGAGGTATAAATTTGTTCGAGAACTATGATGAACTGAATGAAATGCAAATTGATATGCTCCGGGAGATCGGTAATATCGGGGCTGGCAATGCGGCCACAGCGCTGGCCACAATCCTGGATGAAAAGGTGGACATGAGTGTTCCCTCGGTTCGGATCACCGGTTTTGATGAGGCAGTTGCCAATCTGGGCGGGGCCGAAACCATGACAGTAGCGGTGCTGGTCAATTTCAGCGGCGACGCTCACGGGATGATTATGTTTTTACTTAACGTGGAAGATGCAAAAAGTATTATGGACATTCTGGTGGGTGAAGATGATGGCGAAGAAGGACTCAGCGAAATGAAGATTTCCGGCATCAAAGAAATTGGAAATATTCTGGCTTCATCCTATGTCAATGCCATTTCGGCCTTAACTGGGCTGACCATTGAGGTATCCGTTCCCTATGTGGCCATCGACATGGTCGGGGCTCTGATGAGTGTGCCGATTATTGAATTTGGTGCAATTGGTGACAAATTAATGTTTATTGAAGAAAATTTCCTGGGCGAAACCAACGATTTAAAGAGCAACATGATTATGTTTGCCGAGATCAATACATTAAAAACGATTATGCAAAAACTAGGGCTGGAAATATGAGTCAGGCAATTGTAATTGGAATATCGGATTATAAATTAGCCAAAGGCCCGGAAGTATTGGTCACCTATGCTTTGGGTTCCTGTGTGGGCGTATGTTTGTATGACAAAGTCACAAAGGTTGGCGGTTTATCGCATATTATGCTACCGGACAGTACTAATTTTTCAAATAAGGACATCAATCGCAAAAAATTTGCAGATACTGCCATTGTGGATCTGGTAGACGAGATGAAACGAGCCGGATGCGGCAATAACCGCATCGTTGCAAAAATTGCTGGTGGAGCCCAAATGTTTGAGGTTCAGCCTGGCAGCAAGCTGGGCGCCATCGGGGAGCGCAATATTCTTTGCGTCAAGCAGGTATTAAGCCAACTACGGATTCCCATTCTGGCCGAAGATACGGGACTAAATTTTGGACGAACCCAATATTTTGATCTGGCTACGGGAATTATGAAGATACAGTCTCTGAATCGCCGGATTGAGGAATTTTAAAGCTAGTTCAGTTGAATATAGTATTATTTCGTAGGGGCGATCCGAGATCGCCCGCACACTACTTGAATAATTCGATTAGTTCAATTTTCAAGATCCTTTAATTGATTAATGTGGTTATAATTAAGATAACTAATTATTTGTTGAACACGTTGTGCTCAGCATTTTTTTGAATATAAATTTACACATCATTCACAGTAAGTTTAAACGCTATTAATCAGGGTAAAAAGAGAACAAGAATTTTGTTAAAGAGATGAATAAATTAGGGTGTACCTTTTTCGGCGTTTCAAGTATAATGGTTACAATGAAAACTTTAAAAAATATTTGAAGAGGAGATTTATAATGGCAGAAAATGTTGTAGATAATTACAATCTGGAAGAAGATACTCAGCACGGTAGATTTCTAACCTTTTCCTTAGAAGATGAAGTATTTGGCATTGAAATAAAATATGTAACTGAAATCATTGGAATGCAGTCGATTACCAAGGTTCCGGAGGTACCGACCTACATTAAAGGGATCATCAATCTGCGGGGAAAAATTATTCCGGTGCTTGATGTCCGTCTGCAGTTTGGCAAAGAACCGGTGGACTATAATGACCGTACCTGTATTGTGGTTATTGATATTGAAGCGGTTTCGGTGGGCCTGATTGTCGATAACGTGGAAGAGGTTCTGACCATTGACGATGAAGAAATTGCGCCACCGCCATCCAACAAAACCGGCTTTGAAAATCGCTTTATGAAAGGGATTGGTAAAGCTGGTGGCAAGGTTCAATTATTGCTGGATTGTGAACGCCTGCTGAAGAATGAAGAAATCGAAGTGATTGAAGAATTGCTTGAAGAAAAATAAGTGGAGGATCCGTGATGAGACTTAAGCAAAGAATTAAGGTGCTGATCGTAGACGATTCCCTGGTCTTTCGTGAGTCTTTATCAAGGGAAATATCGAAAGATCCTGACATTGAAGTCGTTGGAACGGCAACTGACCCCTACATGGCCAGAGATTTGATCATTAAACTAAAGCCCGACGTCTTAACCCTGGACGTTGAAATGCCCAAAATGAATGGCATTGAATTCTTAAAAAAACTGATGCCGCAGTATCCCTTGCCAGTCATTGTCGTCAGCTCGGTTTCCAAAAACGTTCTCGATGCTTTAGACGCCGGAGCCGTGGAATTTGTCACCAAACCCAATGTCACCCGCCCCGGGGGGATGGCATCTTTTGTTAATGAACTGATTATCAAAATAAAAATTGCCTCCACCGCCAAGGTTGGCAATCGCAAAAGCGACTATACACCAAGCCGAACGGTAACCAATCAGGGCATTGATACGATGAGTAAGATCATTGCCATTGGTGCCTCCACTGGCGGAACCGATGCGATCCATACGGTAATCTCCAGTTTGCCCCGGGATATGCCTCCGATTATCATTGTCCAACATATGCCCCCGGTGTTTACTAAACTCTATGCCGAGCGTCTGAATAACACCTGCGAACTGGAAGTTAAAGAAGCCGAGGACGGCGATGCCTTAAGGCCCGGCCGGGTTCTGATTGCCCCCGGTAATTTCCAGATGCGTCTGGCCAAACGGGGTACCGGTTACATTGTTAAATGCACCCAGGAAGAAAAAGTCAGTGGACATTGTCCCTCGGTTGATGTTCTTTTCGATTCAGTGGCGGCTGTGGCCGGGAGACAGTCGGTGGGTGTTATTCTCACAGGTATGGGCCGGGACGGCGCAAATGGTCTCCTGAAGATGAAAAAAACCGGAGCCTACACCATCGGTCAGGACGAAAAATCTTCGGTAGTCTACGGTATGCCGATGGTGGCCTATAACATCGGTGCTGTTGACAAACAATTGCCACTTGATCGCATTGCCGACGAAATTATCCGATTTTTGTCGAAATAAGGCCGATGCTGGTAACGGGCGAACACGGTTCGCCCCTAGGAACTAAAAAATACCAACGCAATAATAAAAAACCAACGTAATGCATCATCCCGTAGGGGCGATCCGAGATCGCCCACAACGTCGATGTCAAATCGAATGTTAATCAAAAAATCATGCCGTTGCCCGGGCGGGTACTACCCGCCCCTACGAACCAAAACCACCAGTGCAATAATAAAAAACCAACGTAACACTTCATCCCGTAGGGGCGATCCGAGATCGCCCGCCATACCCCGCACCTAATAATCCAGACACCAATACCTTACGAGGCTGTCTGGATTTTTTTCTTCATCCCGCCATCATTATTTTTCTTTCTTTTGCTAAAGTTTTCTTTTATAATGACGATAAGTATAACAAGCAGAAATATCACCAAAATTCAGACAAATTTTAACAAAATAGATTATCCTATAAAGGAGGTAAAGTCATGAAAATTTCACTCGGCAATAATCCCGCCGTTCAAGCCAAAATTGGCCAGGATACCGCCACTGAATCAGCCCGTCGTGTTAATGCTGAAAACAAAAAAAATCCTATTGCTAAAACCGACAGCACCGACATTTCCAACAGTCGCAGTGCATCTTTTGAAGACAGTCGGGTTGCCACTGCTAAATCAGCCATTTTGTATGACGTCACCGTCAAAGATTCAGACCGTTTAGGCGAGCTTAAAGCTGCCGTTCAAAACGGTACCTATCACGTAGCCACCAGTGATCTGGTCGATGCGATTTTAAAATAAGTTCCCGGCCCTTTGAAGCAGTCGGGAACTTGATTCGAGGAGGCTTAATATGCTTGAAACAACAGAATATCAAGAAACACTCGATAGTTTTTATAACTATCTTTTCGGGGTTATTAAGCTTCATCGGGATACCATACCTAAACTCAAAGACGAATTGATGTTGATTCAGAGCAATAGCATCGATGAGCTAAATGATAACCTTAATCATCAGCAGATATTTTTGTATCAAATTAAAACATTTGATCAGGATGTTGCCACCTACATGGAAAAACTGGGTGTCAGTGGTGAAAACATCTCAGAAGTGATTAAACAGCTGCCCGAAGAAGAACAAAAACGATTTAAAGAATTGCTGGCCGAATTTAAAGAAACAGCCAAAGAAATTAAGTTTTATAAAGATAAATGTCAGACCCTGCTCCAGACAAAACTGCATACCGTCAATAAAAGTATTGCTCAGTTTAAAGCAAAACAGGATAAAATGACGTATGGCGAAGATGGAAAAGAAGAGGGCAGTGTTAAACTTCCCAGCGCTTTTGAAAAGAGTGTTTAAAATAGATTAAGGAGAAATGATATGACCGCAACATTTGTATCATATAACATAGCCAGTCGGGCCATGGATACCAGCCAGGCTAGCATTAATATCGTGGGAAATAATATTTCCAATGTTAATACCGAAGGATACACCCGCCAACGGGTCGATATTGTGTCGGTGACCACCAGTGGAAAGGTTGAAAAATATGCAACACCAGTGGTTTCAACCGGCCTTGGCTCCAAAGCCACCGGTACCACTCAGCTTCGTGACCCTTATATTGATGCCCGGTATCGCAATCAGAATTCCGAAAACAACCGCTATAAAACCATGGTTAAGGGTCTTAGCAACCTGGAAGATGTCTTTGATGAAGCTTCGGCCGAAGCCCTCCAGGGGGAATTGTCCAGCTATATCAACGACCTTCAAAGTTTGTCACAAACGCCAACCAGCTCGGACATTGCCCAGGTGGTGAGGTCCGCTGCCGAAAAAGTCACCCAGATGCTTAACATGTATGCCAATCAATTGGATGAAATTCGTACTGAGCAAACCGAAAACCTGGAAGTTACTGTTAAGAGTGAATTTAATACCTATGTTAAAAATATTGCAGCGCTGAATGAACAGATTCAACGGGAAGAGATTTACGGCAATACGCCCAATGAACTGTATGATCAGCGCAATTTGTTGATTGATAAGCTTTCAGAGGTTTCTAACGTCAAAGTTAGCATGTCTCCCGCTGATCGGATTTCGGAGAACCTCTCCATTCCTCATTATCGCATCACCATTGAAAACCCCAGCGGTGGCGAACCAATTTTGATTGTCGATAATGATAAGTACGCAGAAATGAGTCTGGATGCCACCACCGATCCTCTTGATGTAAAACTTTTAATTACCGATACTGTTGGCAATTTAAGAGATGACGCCAATAGTCTCGTCACCGACGGCAAGCTTGAAGGTTATTTAAGTATCATCAACGGCAAGGGCAGTTTTGCCAGCGCAATGGAGAATGATGCCAAGGGCATTTATTATTATAATGAAAAGATTGATATTTTTGCCAAACAGTTTGCTGATACGATGAATAAATTAAACAGTGAAATCTATGAATCGGATGGATCAGGTGGATATGTGCTCAATGATTATAGCACCGATCCCAAGAATCTCTTTACCGACTCTTCCGGTACCTCAACGGCAAATTTGACTGCCCGAAACATACAGGTGTCAACGGCTTGGCTCAGTAACCCATCTTATATTAATACCACCCGTAATCCGGCAATTGATCCGACTCCGACTGGATATGAAGCAACGCCGGCAGGTTCTGACAATGTGCTGCGAATGATTGAAAATATGAGCAGTAAAATTGATTTTAAGGACAGTGATGGTAATACCATTTTAAGCGGAACCTTTAATGAATACATGACCAGTGTGGTCAGTGAAGTGGGTACTGATGTGGAGTTATATACCAATTTTTCTAAAACTGCCACCAATGTGTTCCAGACCATTTCCGACGCCAGAGACTCAGTCTCTGGGGTTTCTCTCAATGAAGAAGGAATCAACCTTTCAGCTTTCCAGAAGATTTACGGAGCAGCGGTGCGGTATTTTAACGTACTGGATGAAAATCTCGACACGATTATTAATCGGATGGGTGTCTGATTACCGTAGAATGAGAACGGATATAAAACGATTATAACAGGAAGGGAAGTGAATTTATGCGAATTACCTATCGAATGATGACCTCAAAGTATTCCACCAATTTAAATAGCCTGTCATCTGATTTGGATAAACTGAATACTCAGGTGGCAACCGGACGAAAATATGCCAAAACCTCGGAGGATGTGTCATCAGCGGTACGAGGGTATCAAATCAGACGGAATCTGGCTAAGGTAGAGGGATATCGGGATAATATTCAACATGCCGATGGATTTCTAACCAACTCGGAAACGACGTTAGGTCAAATTGAATCATCGCTGGCAGAAGCCACTGATAAAATATTGCAGGGAATGAATGGTACGACCAGTAAAGGAGATCGGAAGATCATTGCCACTGAGTTGCGCACTATTCAATCACAGATGTTGGAAACTATGAATACCGAAATTACCGGTACCTATCTTTTTGGTGGCACCAATAATCAGAAACCCTTCGAGGTTGTAGGTGGAAAACTTCAGTATAACGGTGTCAACTTGGATGATCTTGTAAAAGGCTCAACTGAGGCGAATAAACTGGAGAATGACAGTATGTATGTGGATATCGGCCTTGGCGTTAAATTTGACGAAACCACTGGGGAAGTCGATCGGAATTCGGTTTTTAACTATTCCTTCCCAGGTCTGAGTTTTATCGGAATGGGAAAAAATTCGACCGCAGTATCGGGTGAAGATGTATCAAATAATCTCTATGATTTATTGGGTCGCATTGCCACGGAGTTTGAAAAGTCAGACGGTGCTTATTCATCAAAAACTGTTGACAGTTTATATGGATTATTTAAAGAGAATAGCTTAAAAGCGTATCAGACAACGACGGAGATTGGCGCAAAAACCCAGTATTTGGAATTTATGACGACCCGCTATGAAACCCAAAATTTCAACTTGCAGGAACGGCAAACGGAGGTTGAAGGCGTTGACGCTGCTTTTACCTATATCGCTTTTCAAAGTCAGAAGGTTGCTTATCAGGCGGCTTTGCAAATGGGGCAAAGTGTGGTTCAGCAGTCCGTTTTTGACTATATGTCTTAAATGAGGAAGAAAGGAGGAGGTTATGGAACAATTAATTACGATTGAAACCGTCCCAATTAAGATCGAATATGTTGAGAAGGAACCGTTAGCGTTATCATCCGTTCATTCCCAAAATCGTCAATCTGATAACCAGATTGAAGCACAGCCGGTTCAGACTCAGCCAATTCGCATCAACCTTCAGGATTCTTTTGTTCCCAGCTCTACCTATAATTGGGATAACTCAACCTATACCGCAACAGCCAAGATTGGTGATGACGGCAATTTAAAACTGAATATTCAAATGGAAGATGGGGATTCCCGGGCAATCCGCTTTACTCAGGCCAATCGCAGCATTAATTCGATGGCAAAAAAAATGGAAAGTGAGCTTGATTCTGAGTACGCCAATATGGAACTCAGTATTCCGATGGCTTCCTTACCCAGTGCCATGCCGACGGTTGATAATTTTAAGACGGAGTTTATGCCTCCTGATCTGGAGTTGGTCGTTACCCAGAGGGCCGATGTTGTGATTAAATATGTCGGGGGGCCGATCTATGTGCCGCCCAGTGCTGACCCTAATTATAAACCGCCGCTTGTGTTTGAAAAACAGCTTAATGGTTCGGTTGCACCGTTGCTGGATGAAAAAGTATAACGTTTAATAATGGAAAAACTGATCATAGTTCAAGTTTACTTGAAAGCTGAGATTGGTTTTTCTTTTTTTTTATTTTCAGAGAAAAAACATCTAAACTCATCGGCACAATAGCCGATAATAAATATAACCAAGAAAGATCGTGTTATTAACAAAGGCCAATTAAAAAACTTCAAGAAAAAGTTAAAAAATCTCTAAAGTAAGAGATAACTTAGCCGATATTAATAACAAGAGCGAAAAAGCTTATAATTTGGCGGACCTTGCGTACGGGGGAAGGCCTACAAATTAAAGAATAATAAAAAAACGGAGGAAAAAACAATGAGAATCAATCATAACATTACAGCATTGAATACTTATAACAAGTTAACATCCAACAATGCGGCAACCACAAAATCGTTAGAGAAATTATCTTCAGGTCTGAAAATTAATCGTGCTGGTGATAACGCAGCAGGCTTGGCAATTTCAGAAAAAATGCGTGGCCAGATTAGAGGCTTGGATCAGGCGTCAACTAATGCAAGCGATGGGATTTCGTTACTTCAAACTGCTGAAGGTGCTTTAAACGAAACACATTCAATTCTTCAAAGAATGCGCGAATTAGCTGTACAGTCTGCTAATGATACGAATATCACTCAAGATCGAAATGAGATCCAAGCTGAAATCAATCAGTTAACCGCAGAAATCGACAGAATTGGGAACAATACCGAGTTTAATACTCAAAAATTACTTAATGGAGGATTGGGTAGTAAAGTGAGTGGCGCATCCACTGCATTTGGAGTATCTGGAGTAGCAACAATTAATACGACTGGCGCTGTTTCAGGTACATATACTATTACAGCGTCAAGTGGAAACGTTACTCTAGATAATGGAGCGGGTAGAAGCCAAACTATTTCTAATATAGGCTCTGGTGCTAACCAGCTTAACTTCACAGATTTGGGAATTACGATTACAACGAATCCGGCCTATTCCGAAGATGGTTTAGATGGTACTGATGTACAGATTTCTGCTGGTTCGATTAAGTTCCATATAGGTGCAAATTCGGAACAAAACCTTGATGTATCAATTTCTGACATGAGAGCATCTGCGTTAGGTGTAGCGGGTCTCAGCTTAACGACACAGAGTGGGGCAAACGCTGCTATCACAACAATTGATACGGCTATTACAGCTGTTTCTACGCAAAGATCAAGTCTGGGTGCTTTCCAGAATCGTTTAGAGCATACCATTAATAATTTAGGTACTTCTTCTGAAAACTTAACAGCCGCAGAATCACGAATTCGTGACGTTGATATGGCTAAAGAAATGATGGAATTCACCAAGAATAATATCCTTTCTCAGGCAGCTCAATCAATGCTGGCTCAGGCTAATCAACAACCACAAGGCGTGCTTCAATTATTACAATAGTCAAAACTTTTCAAAACCACCTTCGGGTGGTTTTTTTTTCGCAGAAAAATCAAGCTTTTCTTTACAAAAAGCAACAATCCCTCTATACTTTAAATATGACTTGTTTTGCTCAAAAAAATCGAATTCTTGTCGATAACAGTATTAACAGAAATGTGAAAGCAGGTAAAAAGATGAGGCTTATTATAAATAAAAAAAATACAGAATTTAAAAATGCTGTCAGTGAAGTAAAACCGCTCCTGGCAGCAATCATCCAGGTACTGGCAGAAGATAACCTTGAGTTGTCCCACCTGCTTGTTGATGGGGTGGTTGTCTATCAGGATTATGAAGACTATTTAAGTGGCCAGATAGAGACAATCGCTGAAGTTGAGGCCATCACCCTGGAATTGAAGCCGCTGATTGAAGAGACTTTAAATTCAGCCTTTGATTATATCGGCAATGCTCTAGGACTCTTAAAACCCCTGGCCGAGGCCTATTATCAATCGCCGGGGCCCGATGCCTGGAAGCGTCTGGCCGAGCTTTTTGAAGGCCTCGGCTGGCTTTTGAATACCATGAATCGGATCGATCAGATTGATCAACTGCATGTATTCATTCTAAATTATGACATCTGGAACGAATATGTTCAGACCCTGGTGGATTTAAATGACAAGATCAAAGAGCTTGAACAGGCCATGCTGAATCAAGACCATGTCTTGATCGGGGACTTGATTTTATATGAAATCCTGCCAATTTTTGAAGCAGCTGAGGAAAAGCTGCGTTTCCTTGTTCCGACAGGAGGGGCTCATGTTAGCTGATAATATCCTGTTTTTAAGAGAAGCATACCCGGCAGTTTATCAGGCTGTTAAAAGTTGGGAGGAATCAGATCCCGTTTCAAAGGTTTTTGTTGAAGAAGCCAAAGACGGAAACTTGACCTTGAAGTATAGTGGGAATGGAAAGGCCATTTATGTCCACAGCAAATATAATCCCCAGCGGGAAGCCCAAACGATTGTTGATAAATTGTCAGCTGATCAGGTTATCGATGAAGTTAGCCATGTTGTTTTTTATGGAATTGGCCTTGGCTATCATATTGAGGCCTTTATATCCCAGTATCCGCAAACAAGCTATTCGATTATCGAACCTTCAGCTGACATTTTTGCCTCTTATCTTGATCATAAAATCCTAAAAAAAAGTATCGGCAGAAATCTGATGCTGCTGCAATGTGGCAATCAGGCTGACACCCTGTACACAAAATCGGTGCAGTTAAAAGAAAAAAAACTGTTAATCTGTGAACTACCAGCCTATCCGCAGATTTTCAAGGTAGAGTACAGTGTCTTCCTTTCAGAATTCAAGCGAATTGTTAAAGAACAGCGCTCCTCTTTATACACTGATTTAACTTATAAAAAAAGATGGATTATCAATAGTGTCAATAATTTTAAAGTGGTGCTGCAGACCCCAAACATTCTGTTGGAAAATCATGATTTTTGTAAAGAAAAAAGTGCTCTTTTAGTGGCAGCAGGGCCATCTCTTGATTTGGAAATAGAAAACCTTAAAAAAATCAAGCAAGAAGGACTGGCTTATATCTTTTCAGTTGGATCGGCCATTAATACACTTATTCATCATGGCGTTGAGCCAGATGCTATCTGCACCTATGACCCATCCGAAAAAAATCAAGTAGTTTTTGATAGAATTAATAAACTGGGAGTTGATACAATACCAATGATTTTTGGTTCAAGTGTTGGTTACGAGGTTATTGAACAGTATTTGGGACCTAAATATCATATGCTTACCAATCAGGATACAGTGGCGGCGTATTTTTTGCAATCGGAAAATGGAGAACCGCTTGACATGGTTAGTGATGCTCCATCCATTGCGGTCGTCACCTTGGAGCTGCTTTTTAAACTCGGTTTTTCGCAAATCATTCTGGTTGGACAGAACCTTGCCTACACCGAAGAAAAAAGCTATTCAAGCGGAATCGAGCATATCATCGGGGAAATTCAAGAAATGGTATTGCATTCTAGTGAAATTTTCACTGAAAGTGTTGATGGTGGGCAGGTAAAAACCACAGAATCCTTTTTAATAATGAAACGACAACTAGAGCATACAATCAGTAAATACCAGGTGAAGGTCGTGAACACCACCATTGACGGAGCAAAGATTGAAGGATCCATTTTCACACCCCTAAACCAGCTGATTGCTGAGTTATTAACAAAAGCCGATATTTTTGAACATCCGCTAAACCAAGTGAAGCAGACAAAAAAATATGATAAAGCTTACGCCCTTTCTCAGTTGGTACGGCTCAAAACGGCTTATCAAGAGTATCAGGGGCTGGTTTCAGGAATCAAAAACTGCCTCTTGGTGCTACAGAGTCTAACCCGTAGAAATCAGGAAAAGGAAGCCCATCATACCCACCTGAAAATGGATCAACAGATTAAAGTGATGGAAGACAATGACTTCTTTAAAATGGTTGCCTTGCCAATAAATCGGGTGGAGTACGGGATTCTCTTTAATGAAATTCAAAAAACTAAAACGGAAAAGAATCATGTAAAAAAAATAAGAAGTGTAATTAAGCCAACGGAGACATTTATCGATCTGCTTTATGCCGATATGAATTTAAATGACGAAATCATGCAGGTGTTTGATAATGTGATCCGGGAATTTGCGTAGGTGGTATTGATGAAGAATGTTTTAGTCACTGGTGCCGATGGTTTTATTGGCAGTCATCTCGTCGAGGAGTTGGTCAGACGGGGACAGAAAGTCAGAGCATTTGTATACTATAATTCTTTTAATACATGGGGTTGGCTGGATACACTCCCTAGAGAAATGATGAAAGAAATTGAAGTGATTGCAGGGGATATTCGTGATCCCAATGGAGTGCGAGCGGCGATGAAAGGAATCGATATGGTTTATCACCTGGCAGCACTGATTGCCATTCCTTTTTCTTATCATTCGCCAGATACCTATGTGGATACCAATATCAAAGGAACTCTAAATGTATTACAGGCGGCGAGAGAACTGGAAACGCAAAGGGTACTGATAACATCCACTTCCGAAGTCTATGGGACAGCCCAGTACGTTCCCATTGATGAGAACCATCCGTTTCAGGGGCAGTCCCCTTACTCGGCGACAAAAATTGGTGCGGATCGGTTGGCGGAATCATTTTATCGCAGTTTCAATTTGCCAATTTCCATTGTCAGACCGTTTAATACCTATGGTCCCCGGCAGTCAGCGAGAGCGGTTATACCAACGATTATTACGCAGCTACTCACGGGTAAGCATGAACTTCATCTTGGCTCACTGTCGCCAACTCGGGATTTTAATTATGTCAAGGATACTGTGGCTGGTTTTTTGGCAATTGCCAAAGAGGATAAAACCATAGGTGAAGAAATCAATATCGCAACTCAGCTGGAAATATCAATTGGTGAACTGGCTGAGGAACTAATCAGGCAGATTAATCCAAGAGCACGAATCATTTGCGATGAAGAGCGATTGCGTCCGGAAAAAAGCGAAGTGAATCGACTGTTGGGCTCAAATGAAAAGATCATCAATTTGACCAGCTGGAAACCGACGTATTCTTTAGCTGAAGGATTAAAAGAGACCATTGTTTTTTTTAGGGAGAATTTGGGTAAATATAAAACTGATATTTATAATATTTAAGCCGGAAAGGATATGCCATGGATATTAAAGACTTTCTTATCAATGAAAACTGCAGTATGATTGAAGCCATGGCGCAACTGGATCGGGTTGCAAAAAAGGTACTCTTTGTCGTTTCCGAACAGGGATTAGTTGCAGCTTTGACCGATGGTGATATTAGACGCTGGATTTTAAAAAAAGGAAGCCTGGAAGCCAAGATCTTTGAAATTGCCAATTATCAGCCGAAATATCTGTCAACAAAAGAGAAGTATCGAGCAAAAAATTATATAAAAACACAATCAATAGAGGCTCTACCGATCGTAAATTCGAAAAATCGAGTTGTGGAGATTATCTTTCCGCATCATGAAGTGATTAAAACCAGGAAGAGCATCGATGTTCCGGTCGTGATTATGGCTGGTGGTTTAGGGTCGCGACTATATCCGTACACTAAAATATTGCCAAAGCCACTAATACCAATTGGTGAAATTCCGATTGCGGAACACATCATTAATCGCTTTGTCGATAATGGCTGCAATGAATTTTATTTAATTTTGAACCACAAGAAAAACATGATTAAAGCTTATTTTAATGAACTGGATAAAGACTATTTTTTGAATTACGTGGATGAAGAAATTCCCCTAGGTACAGGTGGAGGACTTGCTTTATTGAAGGGGAAAATTAGTAAAACCTTTATTTTGTCGAATTGCGATATTCTTGTTGATGAAGATTATCAGAAGATTTTAAGCTTTCACCAAAAACAGGAGAATTTGATTACCATGGTTTGTTCAATGAAGCGGATACGAATTCCCTATGGGGTAGTGGAAATTGGCAAAGATGGCAACATTGAGACCATGAAGGAGAAACCGGAAATTTCGTTTTTTGTCAATACCGGGATGTATGTAGTTGATGGGCGAGTCATTGATGAAATTGAAACAAATGAAGAGCAGGGATTTCCGGATATTATTGAAACGTACCGTCAACAGGGGAAAAAAATTGGTGTTTTTCCGATCAGTGAACAGGCCTGGTTGGATATGGGTGAATTGAACGAGCTTGAAATTATGAGGAAAAGGCTGGAAGTTGATGAGTAAACTAAAAATTGGTTATTTTGGAGACGGAGTTTGGGCACACAATGCTTTGAAAATGTTATTAGACGATTCCGGTATAGAAATTATGTTTGTTTGTGGACGATTCAAGGAGTCAGATCAAGTTCTAAAAAAAATGGCTGAGAAGAATAAAATTGTTTTTATAACAGAAGAAAACATCAATACAGTTTCATTTATTAAAAAAATTGATAAGTATAATTGTGATTTATTAGTTTCGATGTCATTTGATCAAATATTTAAAAAAGATGTAATTAACCTATGTCCCCACAAGCTGATAAACTGTCATGCTGGAAAGCTACCTTTTTATCGGGGAAGAAATGTCTTGAATTGGGCTTTAATAAACGGAGAAAAGGAATTTGGTATTACTGTTCATTATGTTGATGAAGGAATCGATACAGGTGATATAATAGTACAAAAGACATTTAGAATTGATCAAAATGATAATTATGGCGATGTTTTAAAAATTGCCCATGTAGAATGTGCGAATTTGCTTTATGATGCAGTAACGAAAATAAAAGATGACCGCATTATTCCAATAAAACAAAAAGATATACATCCAGTTGGTTTTTATTGTGGAATTAGGAAAAATGGTGATGAACGGATTGATTGGAATCAGGAAAGTGAAAAAATTTTCAATTTTATACGTGGTATTGCAAAGCCAGGCCCAGTGGCACGAAGTTATATTAATGATTCTGAGATAAAAATTAACAGAGCAAGTTTAATTGATGAAGCGCCAACTTATATAGGTATTCCTGGTCAAGTTGTGGGAAAGTATAAGGACACATTTGTCGTTAAAACAAGAGATACAATGTTGGAAATAATTGAGTTTGATTGCGACGTGAGAGTTCAAATAGGTGATCGTTTAATATGAAAAATACGTATATTATTGCCGAAGCTGGAGTTAATCATAATGGGAATATCGTCTTGGCAAAAAAAATGATTGAAATTGCTAGTAAAGCAGGGGCGAATGCAATAAAATTTCAGACCTTTAAAGCAGAAAAACTGGTGACAAAATACGCAAGAAAAGCTTTGTATCAGGAAAAGAATAGTCGAAATTCGGAGACACAATTAGAAATGCTGAAGAAACTGGTACTTACCGAGGGTCAGTTTTTAGAATTAAAAGACTACTGCGCAAAATTGGATTTAGATTTTTTATCGACCCCCTTTGATTTTGAAAGTGTGGATTTTCTTTTTCAGATAGGGATCAGTCAGTGGAAAATACCTTCAGGTGAGATAACAAACCTGCCTTATCTGATTAAAATAGCCGAAACTAAATTACCCATTATTTTATCGACGGGGATGGCAACACTAGATGAAGTGGCGGAAGCGGTGGCTATCCTGAAAAAATATGGTAGTAGCGAAATTACCCTCTTGCATTGCACTACTGAATATCCAGCCCCTTTTGACGAGGTCAATCTAAGGGCGATGCTGACCATGCGGGAAGAATTTAATTTACCAATTGGTTATTCTGATCACACGATGGGGATCGAGATTCCTATTGCAGCGGTAGCTATGGGCGCAACGATTATTGAAAAGCATTTTACGCTCGATCGATCAATGGATGGGCCGGATCATCAGGCTAGTCTGGAGCCGGATGAGTTAAAGCAAATGGTATGTGCTATTCGTCATGTTGAAAAAGCATTTGGGGATGGCATCAAACAACCTGCTGAATCTGAAAAGAAAAATATTCAGATTGCAAGAAAAAGCATTGTTGCAGAAACCAAAATCGAAATGGGTGATGCGTTTACAAAAGACAATTTAACAATAAAGCGCCCGGGCGATGGCATTTCTCCAATGAAATGGTTTGAGGTTTTGGGAAAAAGGGCTGCAAGAGACTTTGAGGAAGACGAGTTGATTGAGCTATGATAAAAATTTGTCTTTTAACTGCGACCCGGGCAGAATATGGCTTGCTGAAAAGAGTGATTCAAAAGCTTCAGCTTGAAGAGGGGGTTGACGTTCGAGTTGTGGTAACAGGGGCACATTTGGCACCAGAATTTGGATTGACTTATAAAGAGATTGAAGAAGACGGGATTGAAATTGATGAAAAGATCGAAATTCTTATAAGCTCCGACTCTCCAATGGCAATATCCAAATCAATGGGATTGGCAATGATCGGCTTTGCAGACTATTTTGAACGATCAAAGCCAGATCTTTTAGTAGTACTTGGCGATCGTTATGAAACATTGGCGGTTTGCTGTTCGGCGGTGAATCATCGGATCCCCATCGCTCATTTATATGGTGGTGAAACGACTGAAGGTGCAGTCGATGAAGCCTTTCGTCATGCAATTACAAAAATGAGTTATCTACATTTTACCAGTACAGAAGCCTATCGTAAGCGAGTTATTCAGTTAGGAGAAGATCCAGAACGCATTTATAATGTGGGTGCTCTTGGTGTAGAAAATTCGATAAATGAAGTACTCTTCACGAAAACTGAATTGGAAGAATCACTGAGTTGGAAGTTAGATAGTCCCTATGGTATTGTTACATTTCATCCGGTTACTCTAGAAAATGATACAGCAGAACACCAAGTATTGGAATTACTAAAAGCAATTGAAATCAATCCTCAATATCAGTATTTGTTTACAAAAGCAAATGCAGACAGTAATGGACGAATCATCAACGACTTGCTCGATAAATTTGTAAAAAAACATGAGAATTGCAGAGTATACCATTCATTGGGTATGAAGCGTTACTTGTCAGCAGTAAAGTATGCAAGTTTTGTAATGGGAAACTCTTCGAGTGGAATCGTCGAAGTTCCTTCTTTTGGAATTCCTACGATTAATATTGGTGATCGTCAAAAAGGGCGGTTACAGTCAGAAAGTGTAATTAATTGTCAACCAGTTGGTAGTGAAATTGATCAATGTATAAGATCAATCAAAAACTATCGACATGATAATTTTAATAACCCTTATGAAAAGGTGAATACTTCAATGATCATCACCGAAACATTAATCCGAGCTTTAAAAGAAGGATCTATTTGTATCAAAAAGAAGTTTTATGATTTGGGAGAAAACGCGTGAATTGTTTAGCAATTATACCTGCACGAAGCGGGTCAAAGGGACTTAAAGACAAGAATATAAAACTGCTTAATGGAAAGCCGTTGATGGCATATTCAATTGAAGCGGCTATAAAAAGCAAGGTTTTTGAAAAAATTATTGTCTCTACAGATAGCCAGGCTTATGCGGAAATTGCCAAAGAGTATGGAGCTGAAGTGCCATTTCTAAGACCGTCGCATTTAGCGGAGGATGCTACTGCAACCAATGACGTTATAGCAGATCTTCTGGAGAGGTTGAGCGCTCTGGGACAAGTATTTAAATACTTTATGATATTACAGCCGACTTCGCCTTTACGTACCAGTGATGATATTATAAACGCAGTGAAGTTGATAAATGATAAGAAGGCTAATGCCGTGGTCAGTTTGTGTGAGGTGGATCATTCACCCTTATACACAGGAAAAGTGCCGGAAGATTTGAGAATTGATGGTTTTATAAAAAAAGACATCGGTTATAGAAGACAAGAACTACCAAAGTATTATCGCTTGAATGGTGCGATCTATCTTTCGAAAGTTGACTATTTTAGGAAATATCAGGATTTTTACAAAGAAAGCTGTTACGCTTATTTGATGGATAAAGAGCATTCACTTGACATTGATGATGAGATTGATTTTTTAACAGCCGAGATATTTCAAAAGCACTTTTCATAAAACCAGAATTAAGCAGAAGAAAGATGGATAGATATAGCATAGGTAATTGCGAAATGAATTATAAAGACTGACGTAAATAAGCCATTCTATACTCACTTTGGATAAATATAAGCTGATTTGGTGAGGAGTTGCATAAATATAACAAACAAGAAATGGCTTATCCAAGGGATTTATTGAGTTTTGCAAACGCCTATAGATATAGCATATTTGGAGGTATGAATGAATAGCTTTTTTAACAATGGTTTACTGCCAATTGTAACAAATATTTTAAGCGATTTTAGAAAGCAAGGAAAAGATGAATTCTTAACAGCGGAGCTAATTAGAGCGCACATTAATCATTATGTTGTTGATGAGGGGTGTAATCCGAACATTTCAATTAATGCCAATTACGGAAAATTCATAAAAGAAAATGAAAAAATACTTGGCGTTAAAGAGGTTCAGAAAGATGTGCCCATTAGAGATGATTTTGGCAGAGAATCGAGTTGTTCTCAATGGGAATTTATTGAAATTGATGATAATTCTCTTATGAAAAGAATTGAAGCTAAATCAAAGCCTATATTTACTATTAATCCAGAATTCCCTACAAAGAATATGCTTATTGAACTTACAAATATGTGCAACCATCAGTGCTTATTTTGTGCAAATTCCAAAATGACCAGAAAAAAAGGTTCAATCGACGAATCTTTCCTAAAAAGAATCCTAAAAGAAGCATATCATGAGGGCGTTGAAGAAGTGGGTTATTATACAACTGGTGAGCCATTTATGGCAAAAAAACTGGATCAATATGTGAAATGGGCAAAAGAAATTGGTTATAAATATGTTTATTTAACGACAAACGGAGCATTGGCAACCCCAGAGCGGGTTAAGTCGGTGTTAGATGCAGGATTGGACAGTATCAAGTTTTCTATCAATGCTGGCTCCAGAGAAACATATAAAATGATTCATGGTCGCGATGATTTTGAACAGGTGATCAAAAATTTAAAATTTATTTCCGAATATCGATCTAAGAACGAACTGAATTTTAAAATATTCGCTTCATTCATTGTTACCCGATTTACTGAAAAAGAAAAGATAGAATTAAAATTACTAATCAATGGTTTGGTTGATGAAATAATCTATATAGATGTTGCGAATCAGGGCGGAATGATGTATGAAATTAATGAGTTGCTGACGCTGGAAAACAGCGACACGCAGATAAGAAACCTGCCATGTTCACTTTTATTTAACGCTATTAATATAACTTATGAAGGTTATCTAACTGCTTGTTGTGTTGACTTTCAAAATTACCTGGTAGTGGCAGATTTAAATAAGGTATCACTTAAGGAAGCTTGGTATTGTGATCTTTTCAAAAACTTAAGGGAGATGCATTTAACGGGTGCGGTTGAGAAAACGCTTTGCTTTAATTGCGTATACAATATGAATGAAAGTGTAGAACCATTAAATAAAAATTATTCGAAAAAATTGAGTGTTAAAGAATTTGATAAAAGCGATGAAATAAGACAAAGTGTGGCAAATTATTTTTCTGAACTGCAAGAATAAAGATAGAGGTATTGTATGGAAATAGATGAAGTTTTGATTAAATTTGAAGAAGAAATTAGTCGGTTGTTGGAAAACGAAGATGATTTAAAAGTTAGGGAAGCGCTTGATCAGATAGAGCGTAATTTATATTCTGTAAAATCAGTTATCCTTATTAATAATAAAGAATTAGATAAAGCCGAAGAGTTACTTCTTGAGGGGGTCGAAAAGCATAGTCAGGACTTTGATATTAATTATAATTTGGCTTATCTTTATCAATTAACAGGTCGCTTCGACGAAGCAATTAAGGTTTACACTAAGGTTAAAACTTTTAGTACTGATTTGGATATAATTACTGGAATTGATGAGCAGATTTTAGGTATCGAAAAAGAACATAGAAATGAACCTCTTGTTTCAGTATGCATGCCTATTTACAATGATGAAAAACATATTTCGAAAGCTATTGACAGTGTATTAAAACAAACCTATCAAAATTTTGAAATAATTGTATGTGACAATTGCTCAACTGATAAAACATACGAAATAGTCGATAAAATCGAGGATTCAAGAATCAGATTATATAAAAACGAAGAAAATATTGGCTTTCTACTAAATACTAATCGGACATGGCAAAAGGCGAAGGGTAAATATATTGTTACACTACATGGTGATGATGCCTATCTTGATAGCTATATTGAGAATGTTGTAAAGATTTTTAATAATAACAATAAAGTGGGAATTATCCATTTCATGCAAGACGAATTGAGAAAGAATTATTTTGATAATTTGTCTTACTTTAAATCTGTCAAATATTATTCAAAAATTTTCGGTTGTGCCATCACACCACCACCTACCCAAACAGCTTTCAGAAGAGAGGCTCTATTAAAAACAAATTACTACGAAAGTGATTATTGGACTGCAGAGGTACGCTTAATGATGAAAATTGCTAGCGAAGGCTACGACGCCTATATTGAGGGGCAATACTTATTTGAACGTTATAACGGATCAGAGAAAGATAGCAGCCAAATTGATAAATTTATTCTTCGCTTTGAACATTTAAATCAATTATATACCGATTATAAACGAGATAAAAAAATAAAACACTGTGATTTTGAATTGTATTTAAAAAAACTGACAGATAGTTTTATTTTACTTTTTCAGAATAAAGATAAACATGCAGATATTGAGCGTACTTTTAAACAAAATAAAGAATTGATAATGAGTGATAATGAGTTGTCAAGAGTAATAATTGACCATGTGTTTAAATAGGTTGTGTAATGAATAGTTTAGAAGGGTGGAAAGTATGAAAGTTGTAATCCTCGCAGGAGGCTTAGGTACACGTATTTCAGAAGAGTCACATTTAAAGCCAAAACCGATGATAGATATTGGAGAACAACCAATATTATGGCATATTATGAAATCATATTCATATTATGGTTATAATGAATTTATAATTTGCTGCGGCTACAAAGGTCATATCATCAAGAAATATTTCTCTGATTACTATCTCCATAGAAGTGATATTACCTTTGACTTTTCAACTGACAATACAATTACAATTCATAGTAATGTGGCAGAACCGTGGAAAGTAACAGTCGTGGATACTGGCCTAAATACAATGACGGGTGGCCGGGTTAAACGAATTGAGCATTACATTCGAGAAGAGTCTTTTATGCTTACATATGGTGATGGTATTAGTGATGTTAACCTCAATGAACTTGAGAGATTTCACTCAGATCATGGAAAAATTGCGACAATTACTGCAATTCAACCAGGGGGACGGTTTGGAATTATAGACATCGATACAGGCGGAGTTGTGACAAATTTTAAAGAAAAGAAGAAGGAAGATGGCGGCTGGATTAATGGTGGCTTCATGGTACTGAAGCCTGAAATTTTCAAACTGATTGATGATGATCAAACAGTTTTTGAAGAGTATCCACTCGAACAATGCGCTCATTTAAGTGAATTAGTTGCCTATAAACACCATGGCTTTTGGCAGTGTATGGATACACTTAGGGAAAAAAAAATGCTTGAAGAATTAGTGATAACTGGAAAAGCTCCATGGATAAAATGGTAAAATTAATTTTGTTTTATAAGTGATCGGCTTAGGATAATTTGGTTTGTTAAATTAAGGTTTTAAATAATCGTTAATCTATTTTAGAGAATGGAGAATAATAGATTTTGTGATAGATTTATCTCAAGGAAGAAAGTTAAATGTAGAATATTATAATTTGATTGTGTAATTGAATTGTACTAATAAAGGAGCGAGTAATGTTTGATAGTATGACAGAACAAGAAGCTAGAACTTTAATATTAGAGATGGTAGATGAATACTGCGAAGGATATCATAAAACTAAAAATTATAAGAAAGGGCAACAGATATCCTATGCAAAACGTGTTTACAATAATGAAGAAATGGTTAATTTGGTTGATAGTGCATTAGAGTTTTGGCTTACAGCAAGTCGATATACTGATATTTTTGAACGTGAGTTTTCGGCCTATTTAAATGTCAAATACTGTAGTCTTGTTAATTCAGGTTCATCGGCTAATTTACTAGCATTTATGGCATTAACTTCGTCGTTATTAAAGGATAGGGCGATTAAACCTGGCGACGAAGTAATAACCGTTGCGGCTGGTTTTCCGACAACGGTTGCTCCAATTATTCAATATGGTGCGATACCTGTTTTTGTAGATGTGACGATTCCTGAATATAATATTGATGTTTCGCAGTTAGAGAATGCAATTTCAAAAAAAACGAAAGCTGTTATGCTAGCCCATACCTTGGGAAATCCGTTTGACATACAATCGGTAAAGAACTTTTGCGACAAGTATAATCTCTGGTTGATTGAAGATAATTGCGATGCTTTAGGATCACAATATTTAATAGATGGAGAGGAAAAATTCACAGGCACAATTGGAGATATTGGCACATCTAGTTTTTACCCTCCTCATCACATGACAATGGGTGAGGGTGGAGCAGTATATACTAATGATGCGCTTTTAAATAGAATCATTAGATCTCTTAGAGATTGGGGAAGGGAGTGTTCTTGTCCCTCGGGAAAGGATAATCTTTGTGGACATCGTTTTGATAAACAGTTTGGTGAGCTTCCATTGGGATACGATCATAAATATGTTTATTCGCATTTTGGTTATAATTTAAAAGCAACCGACTTGCAGGCAGCAATAGGCGTAGCACAATTAAGAAAATTATCATCTTTCATTGAAAAGCGACGTTACAACTTTAAAAAACTAAAAAGTGAATTGCAGTGTCTGGAAGAAAAGTTAATACTTCCTATGCCAGAAAAAAACTCAAATCCAAGTTGGTTTGGTTTTATAATAACTTGTAAAAATGGAGTAAAAAGGCATGAATTGATTCAATATCTAGAGGAAAAAGGGATCCAAACCAGAATGCTTTTTGCAGGTAATTTAATCAAGCATCCCTGCTTTGATGAAATGCGAAGAGTGGGTGAGGGATATAGAGTTGTTGGAAAGTTGAAAAAAACAGATGTGATTATGAATGATACGTTTTGGATTGGGGTTTATCCAGGAATGACAGATGAAATGATTGATTATATGGTTGAAACGATAAAAGAAGCAGTGGAGTTGTAATTTGAAAATCTTATTAACAGGAGCTACTGGTTTTTTGGGAAGTTATCTTTTAAAAGAGTTTATTCATAATAACTACCAGGTTATTGTTTTGAAGCGAAGTACATCAAATATTTTTAGAATTAAAGAAGCTATTCCTAAAGTTAAGTACTATGATATTGATAAAATCAATATAAAACAAGTTTTTATGGAAAATCCTGGCATTGATGCAATTTTTCATACGGCAACATGTTATGGTCGTAAGGCTGAAAGTCTAAAAGAAATGATTAACACTAATTTAGTGTTTCCATTGGAAATACTTGAAGTAGCGTCTCAAGAAAATGTTAAAGAATTTTGGAATATTGATACAGTATTATTTAGGAATACTAATCATTATGCTTTATCTAAGAAACAATTTAAAGATTGGGGTAGAGATTTAGCTCTGAAAAAAAAGATTAAGTTCTACAATTTGAAAATGGAACATATGTATGGGAGACTTGATGATAATGATAAGTTTATAACTTATGTTTTAAACAAATGCCTATCTAACAAGGGATCAATTGACTTGACATTTGGCGAACAGAAGCGTGATTTTATTTATATTGAAGATGTAGTGAAAATAATTAATTTTCTATTAAATAACATAATGATCAAAGATGCCAATTTTAAAGAATTTGAAGTAGGTACGGGTACTTCGATTAAGATAAAAGATGCAGTGAAAATCATAAAAAAAGCTACAAAATCTAATGTTAATTTAAATTTTGGGGCACTGAATTATCGTGAAAATGAATTGATGGAGTCTAGTGCAAATTTAGATGCGCTTATAAGGGTAGGATACAATATAGACTTAACAATGGATTTCTGCCAAGGAATAAAGTGTTTGCTAAATAATGAGGAGTTCAATTGCGAAAGTTAAATACAATTATTTTAGGTGCCGGGATTTCAGGGATGGCTGTTCAATATTTTTTAAAGACCGAAAATATTATTATTGAAAAAGAAAATTATTGGGGAGGCCTATGTCATTCATTTAATATTAATGAATTTATTTTTGACACATTCATTCATCTTTCCTTTACGGAGGTAAAAGAAGTTGCTGAAATATTTGAAAAAAGTTCGTGGAGCTTTAAACATAAACCAAGGGCTTTCAATTATTATAATGGGCATTGGATAAAGCACCCTGCACAAAACAACATTTTTTCTTTAACATCCGAAGAAAAAACAAAAATTATTATGGGTTTTATTAATCGAAAGTCCTTTCTAATAAAAAACTACGAGGACTGGTTGAGGATTCAATTTGGTGACTATTTTGCAGAACATTTTCCAATGAAATATACAAAAAAATATTGGACCGTGGATGCTAAAAGACTTGAAACAAAATGGGTTGGAGATCGTGTTTACCAAGCACCGATACAAGAAGTAATCAAAGGGGCTTTTGAAGAAGACAAAATTAATCGTTTTTACGCTAAAGAAATGAGATATCCTTTTAAAGGGGGGTATCAGAGTTACCTGAAAGAACTAGTCGATGAAAATAATATTGATTTTAACTCAAAAGTAGTGTTAATTGATCCAGAAAAGAAAATGGTAATTACAGATAATAAAAAAACGTACTATTATGAAAATTTAGTATCGACGATACCCTTACCGGAATTATGCAAGATCATTAAAGGAGTACCAGCTGAAATTTTAGAGGTAGCTGAAAAATTAAACTATACTTCTGGCATTATTGTATCATTAGGTTTTAATAAACTGGATATTCCCAAACATCTTTGGTATTATATATATGATGACGATATTTTGCCTTCTAGGGTTTATGCACCTAGCTTAAAATCAATAAATAATGTTCCGGAGGGGTGCAGTTCAATTCAAGCGGAGTATTATTTTTCAAAACTAAATCCGCTAAAATACTCATTAGAAGAGGTCTTAGAGAAGACGATCGAAAAGCTTGGTCCAATTATGAATTTTTCAGAAATAGATATTCGTGTAAGAGATGTTCGACAAATTGATTATGCCAATGTTTTATTTACAAAAGATATTTACGAAAATAGAGAAATGATACTTAATTATTTAGATAAGATAAATATTAAATGTGCAGGTCGTTTTGGCGAATGGGACTACTTATGGAGTGATCAGAGTTTAATTAGCGGGAAAAAAATGGCAGAAAGGATAAATAGTGCTTTACAATAAATGAAGCTAAATTTTGGGGTTGAAAATGAATTAGTCCCGAATTATTCACAAACCCGGACAGTTCGTGAAAAAGCATCATACTAAAGCTATTTTCAGGTTGATGCACCCGGAAAATATGAAACGACACAATGATAACCGAATTTTGAGTGACTTGCTCAATAAGCAAACAAAAAACCAGCTCAAAAGGGTAGACGAATCCCCGGGACTTTGTTTTTTCATTTAAAACGCTGCGTTGATTCGGCTGTTATTATTCCAGTTTGACCAGCAGGTTGTGAAACAGCTCCAGATATGGAAAGCTTGAGCTGAGTTTCAACCAGGTGGATCGTCCGGAACGGACGAGGCGGCCGGCTACTTTTATCAGAATCACACGCAGTGTCAACAACCGGCACTTACGATAGATTTTTGGAAGAACCAGTCGTTTCATGAAATTGATCAAATTATAGGCCAATCCGCGGATCAGCAACTTAACCGCATTGGTCAGGAAGGATGAGTGACTCAATGTATCCATGCCGAAATCAAGCTTGGCCTCCTTGATGAA
Source organism: Acetobacterium wieringae (assembly GCF_001766835.1). GTDB lineage: Bacteria > Bacillota > Clostridia > Eubacteriales > Eubacteriaceae > Acetobacterium > Acetobacterium wieringae. Next base: position 205,943 of record NZ_LKEU01000035.1, read on the forward strand.
ATTTTCCATCTGCCCGCGTTTATGATAGACTCCGATGACCTCCTGAGGATGAGCCGTCAGGTTGGTGACAATAAAAGTGTGTCGTGGGCACAGCTCGTCGGCATGGCGTTCGACCCGGCAGACGACACGGCGGGATTTGTCCCAGCTTCCGGCCTGATAATTGAAATCATGATAAAGACTGTGGCTTTTGCTGTAATCAGTCCCATAGTTAGCATAAAACTCATCGTCAGCCGCCCTCGAACAGGCCGAGAGCTTGGCATTGAGTTTTAGTCGGATGACATAGTATACATCAAAATCATCCAGAAGTTCATAGAGTTCCGGTGTGGCAAAGCCGCTGTCACCCCGGAGAATCAGCTGGATGTCCGGAAACTTTGTCCGATACCACTGCAGCACCGGTTCAAGAAAAGCGACCACGTTATTGGAAGTGTAGACACTGCCTTTGCGAAGTTCAGCTTTTAGCAGATCGCCGGTTAAACCATCAAAAACCATGAGTGGATGATAACCGGTTGTCCCGTAGTGATAATTGTAAGCTGAGTTTTCCTGATGCCCATGGGTGTCAATATGGGTCGAATCGACATCCAGCACCACGTACTCCGGCTGGTTCATTACATAGGCTTTTTCCACAAAATCAAGGAGTAGGTGGTCAAGCGTCTCCAGCATCCTGATATCAAAGTGATTCAGACATCGGGAAATCGTTGGTTGAGAAGCCAATGCTTTCTTCCCCAGGATCTGTGTGAAAGCCGGATCCAGACGCAGGTGGTCGGAGGCATCATCCGCATGGTAACCGGCAATGGTTGTGTACATCAGCTGTCGGATCACATCGGCTGTTGAATGACAACGCTTTGCTGTTTGTGGGAAACACCCTTCAATCAGTCGGCTTAAACCAAGTGTTTCGTCAAAGCTCCGGGGAATTAGTAGTCCCGCATCGGATGAGAGATCCCCGCCATTAAAACTCACCTTCAGGTTTTTGTTGAAATTTACTATAATGTTCACAAATAGTTGGACACAAAATCCAGAAAATAAGATAAACTATACACATGAGTAAAAAACGACGAACCTGGACCCCTGAGGAAAAAGCAACCATCGTATTGGAAAACCGAATTTATCGCCAATATGTCAGCCGTCTTCAATAAGAAAAATGAAGATGTGGACAAACTCAAACAGGAGCATGAAGATGAAAAGGAGCTGCTCGTAAAGAAAATAGGCGAATTAACACTGGATGTCGATTGGCTTAAAAAAAAACAAATTCAAATCTCTCAAATGAAGAAAAAAGAGCGTTAATTGATTGGAAGCACCCTTCCTTAACCATAAAAAAACAGTGTCAACTTCTGATGCTATCGCGATCGACAGCTTATCATGTACCTGTAGATGTTTTGCCATCCAGGGATGAAATCAATATTAAAAATGCCATTGATCGTATTCATTACGAGGAACCTGCCTTTGGCGTCAGACGAATCCGGAATGAACTGCATAAACAGGGTTTTCATAACGTGGGCAGATGTCTTGTCAGACGTTATATGATGGAAATGGATATTGTCTGTTTCTATCCCGGTCCTAATCTGAGTAAGCGGGCCAAAGCTGCAAAAACCTATCCCTACCTGCTGAGAAATCTGGAAATTGACCGACTGAATCAGGTGTGGTCCATTGATATTACTTATATTGGAACTCCAAATGGATTTGTGTATTTAACCGCTATCATTGACTGGTATTCCCGCTATATTGTGGGATACACCATCAGCAACACCCTGCAAACCGATATGGTCACCCGTGTTATAAAAAATGCCGTTGAAAACTATGGCGCACCTGAGATTATTAACAGTGACCAGGGCAGTCAGTTTACGTCAAATGCCTATATTGACCTGATTAAAAGCTTCAAAACAACTAAAATCAGCATGGATGGTAAAGGCCGTGCTACCGACAATATTGCCATTGAACGGTTTTTCCGATCATATAAATGGGAACGCTTGTATTTGCTGTACCCGGAAACCGTTACTGAAGTGAAAGCTATGACAAAGGAATACATCGCTAAATATAACCACAAGCGTGGTCACCAACGATTCGATTACAAAACACCGGCAGCTGTATTCTATGAAAATATGGCATTGGCTGCCTGATCAAAATGCGAAAGGAGATTTATCTAAATATTTCTGATTTCGTGTCTTGACAAGCGTGTACATTATAGAAAGTAATGCTTTCATAGGCTTTGACGGGTTTTATTATGTTTTTGTGAATAATACGGGTTAGTTTTTATTTATATAATATTACAAAAGAAAGGTTTTGAATGATATGGTTTTAAGAGCTAAAACTTTGGAGTTGTTTAAGTCAAACAATATGAATGAAATCCAAAACAAGAATAGTGTATTTAATATAGCTGAGATTAATGATAACAAAGAAGTGTTGAATTCATATCCGAGGAGATTGGTATTTGAATTAACAAACTTATGTAATTTAAGCTGTGTAATGTGCGGTAGAAATGATGCAGAATTTGAGCCAACTATATTCGATTTCGATTGGATGGAAAAATTCGATTCAGTATTGAGACATGTTGAAGAAGTAACGCTGATGGGATGGGGTGAACCTACAGTTCATCCGAAATTTATAAAAATATTAGAAAAATTGGATAAGTATAATGTTAGAAAGTATTTTTGTACAAATGGGATGAAGCTTGATGAGATTAAATCAGCGTTGTTTGACTATAATGTTGATATAATTGCAGTTAGTTTAGATGGTGCAGATGCTGAGAGTAATAGTCGAATTAGGGTAGGATCAGATTTCGATAAAATCGTCAATTCGTTGAAAGAAATTGTTAAAGAAAAAAAAGGCCGAAATACAGATAAACCATATATCAATTTCGTTTTTACCGCAATGAAGTCGAATCTTCATCAAATTCCAGATATGGTAAAACTTACGAAGAAGATAGGTCTGCAAGAACTAAAAGTTGTTTATATGACAATATTTAACGAAAGAATGTTGCATGAATCTTTATATAATTCTGAATCAGATATCAACAAGATTTTTGAGCAAGCTACAGAATTAGCGGAGGAATTAGATATCAGTATTAAATTACCTTATATACAAGGCGGAGATATTGCTGAAGATAATTATCATAAGAAGTGTTTTGTAGCTTGGAGAGATTTTTTCTTAGGATCCGATGGTTATGTAAGACCATGTATGTCAACACCGATGAAGTTGTTTAATATTAATGATTACGAAGATTTTGATAAGATGTGGAATTCGAAAGAATATGTCGATTTTAGGAAAAGGGTGAATGATAATAATTTAATGGATAATTCATGTAAAAACTGTTATCAATCATCTTTTGCAAATTGGAACAATAAAGAATCATTTATACAAATAGGAAATGAATTCTCACCTGAATGGAAAAAGGATAAGGAGTAATATAACTTATGATTAGTAAAGAAAAAAAATATCAGAATCAAGAGGATTTAAATCAATTTAAAGAAACCGAAAAGCTTTTCAGGAACGAAAATATTGATTTAATCGATAAAATAGAGAGCTTTGGAAAATATGCAACAAGACAAAGCATTGCCAAATTTCTTACAAAATATGAATTATTTCAGAAGATAATTGGAGTAAATGGTTCAATTATTGAATGTGGTGTTTTACATGGAAATGGGCTTTTAACATGGGCTAAATTGAGTAGTATATTTGAACCCGTTAATCATACGAGAAAAGTTGTAGGATTTGATACTTTCGAAGGATTTCCGAGTATACACGGTAACGATGATGAAACTGGAATTAGTGGGAATTTGAAGATTGGCGGAATGAAAGGAAGTTCTTTTAATGAAATCGTTGATGCGATCAAAGTTTATGATATTAATAGAGCAATTAACCAAATTCCCAAAGTAGAATTAGTTCAAGGAGACCTATGTCAAACTGCTGAAAAGTACATTGAAGAAAATCCTCATACTGTCATCAGTCTTTTATACTTGGATTTAGATCTATATGAACCTACAAAAAAGGCATTAGAAATATTTGTACCTCATATGCCAAAAGGTGCAATTATTGCATTCGATGAATTAAATGCAAAAACGTTTCCAGGTGAAACAAAAGCTGTAGACGAAGTTCTTGGAATCAAAAACTTGGAAATAAAAAGATTTTTCTTTGATCCATATGTATCTTACGTAGTTATAGGATAACACAAAATATGGATCGGTGCCTGACACTATTTTATACTGGTTGGAGCGGCCATGGAGGCGTTTGTGGGAGCAGATCCGCTGATTGTGGTAGAACACTTCGACAATTGATCGGGTCAGTCGCACATCGTCTTCCTGTTTGATGTATTCATAAGGAACCGAGTAATGCATTTTGTCGACTGAAATATGAAATGACAAGTTTGACAAAATGTAAAGTTGACATGAAAACGGGCACTAATATGCGATCGTCTCCATGTGAACTTTACATTTTACAACCCTGTAAGATGTAAATCAGCAAAGTGATTTAAGCCATTGCATGAGATCCTCGTCTTTTTCCCATGCCGGTAATTGTGGATTGTGCAAAACAGTGTAGGCTGTTTCAAGAGCCTTCCGCTTTTGTTTAGTATCGCAACGGGCATAAATTTCGGTTGTCGCTATTTCGGAATGTCCCAGGTAATCACGGATATAGATAAGTGGGACGCCTGATTGCAGTAAATGCATTGCTTTGCTGTGCCTCAAGGAATGAGGCGAAACTTTTTCCGGCACCAACAGGGGCGCCTTATTTCTTGCACTGCAGACATATTTATCTAAAATATAAGCAATCCCAGCACGTGTGAGTTTGGATTTACTCCTGTTAGAAAACACTGGTTGATAATAATTCTCCGATGAAAGAAGGTGATTTTCATTTAAATACTGCTGAAGTAATTGAACCGTCGGCTTCATTAATGGAACAATTCGTTTTTTATTTCCCTTTCCAGTTAAACGAACAGTAGCCGGATTTTGGAGTCGCACATCACCGACGATGAGGTCTGCAATTTCTTGTACTCTGGCCCCACTGTCATATAAAACGCTGAGCAGAACTAAATCTCGCCTTCCTGAAAAGGAACGGGTGTCAACAGCATCCAGAATAGCCTTTATACCATCAAGTGTTAAATATTCCATGATTTCTTCGGGACACTTTTTAGGCTGTATGGATAAAATTTGTTGGGATATGTGCATGTAATCTGGGGTCTGTGTTTGGATATATTGAAAAAATGCTTTGATCCCCGAAAGACGGATATTTCGGGTCGATATGCTACATTTTCTCACAATCTCAATCCAATTGAGAAAATCAAGGATTAGTTCAACTCCAAGATCGGAAATAACAACTTTAGTTGCATCCATCTTTTTTTCAACTTTAAGAAATTGAAAAAGAAGAATAAATGTATCTCTTCTCGATGCGATGGTATTGGAACTCAGTCCTTTTGTACCGGTTAGATAAACCGTCAGGTACTGACTGATATATTTTGCTAAATCAGTCGGCTTCATTTGTTCACCACTGGAATCACAAATGAGCAGACACTGTTAACGGCCTCCATTACAGCAGGATAAACTTCAGCTGTCATTTTGAGGTATTGACTGGTTGCTGCAATGGATTCATGTCCCAGATACACCGATAATATTGGAAGGACAGCATTGAGATCAACGTCATCCGCAACCGATTTCTGTAAAGTATGACAACAAAATGTATGCCGGATATCATGAATTCTTGGACCATTTCCTCGTCCAGCATGTGGAATACCCGCCTGTTGAAGAAGCTCACGAAATCGATAGTAAATAGCGTGGTGAGAATATGGTTCTCGGGCAATACCAATAAAAAGATAGTCATCAGGAAGATACAGCGGATGCAACATTTCACAGTATTGCTCAAGCACGTTTCTCATACTCGGCGAAAGGGGGATCAATCGATCCTTATCAAACTTAGCATGCTCAATGCGAAGAATACCGTTAACGAGATCCACATGTGCTAACTGAAGTTTCAAGGCCTCATTGATTCGCAGTCCTGTACAGTAAAGGAGTCTGACAAGAATCGGCATAACAAGGTGCATGGTTGATCTGCGATGGGGATAGATTTTGTCGCTACATGAAATAATTGCAGAAATTTCTTGATGCGTAAAAACATAAGCAACATATTTTGATCTTCGACTTCGTTTATTATCGATATGGATCGGAACGTACGCATCATAACCAATGTTTATTGTAAAATAAAAATGTAGAAAGTTGCAAAGTAAAAATCCATAGTATTGCAAGTTGGAAAATGCACAATATTGCAAAAATCCATTGCGGGCAAAACTCAAGTCAATTATCCTTGTATCTGACCAAAGAACAAGGAGGAAATGGAGAATGCTCACAATGG
>NZ_LKEU01000036.1 GCF_001766835.1 Acetobacterium wieringae
GGACATCGTCGGCTTATTTGGCATGCCCGGATTTATTGGTTCGGATAATGAAAACCGCCAAATGTCAATTGCATTTGGCGGTTTAATAATCTGTGGCGTATATATTGTCGTTAACTTAATGACATTGCTCCGAGAGCTCTGTTTGAAGTTAACTCAGCATACCGCTTTAATATATCACGGCTTCGACTTCTTTGATTTCAAAAGCACTAACCATCTGTTTAAGCAGCTGTGCCTGTGCGGACAGCTCTTCACTGGCGGCAGAACTTTGTTCGGCAGTGGCGGAATGGGTTTGAACTACCGTCGATACCATTTCAATTCCCTGATTAATCTGTTCGATCGCGCAAGCCTGATCATGAGACGCCTCGGCAATATTTTTTACCAGATCGGTAACAATTTCAATCTCTGCCAGAATTTCTTTTATGCTGAGCGCTGTATCATCGGCGATTCGGCTACCAACTTTTACCGCATCAATGGAGCCTTCAATCAGACTGGTGGTTTCTTTGACGGCGGATCGACTGCGTACTGCAAGATTTCTGACTTCCTGGGCAACGACTGCAAAACCTTTGCCGTGCTGTCCGGCCCGGGCCGCTTCCACTGCGGCATTCAAGGCTAAAATATTGGTCTGGAATGCTATATCATCAATAACCTTGATAATTTTGGAAATATTTTGTGACGATTCATTAATCGCTGTCATAGCGGCCACCATTTTCTGCATTTGGGAATTGCCATCGATGGCATTTGTTCTCACTGCCAGCGCCCGCTCATTGGCTTCATTGGCGCGACTAGCATTATCTTTGGTTTCAACGGCCACTTCCTCAATCGATGCCGACAATTCCTGAATTGAACTGGCTTGTTCGGTCGTCCCCTGTGCCAATGCCTGGCTACTGTCAGAAATTTGGATGGCACCTCCCTCCACCTGGGCTGAAACCCCATCAATATCGGCAAGGGTGGTACTCAGTTGCCGATTGATGTCGTTAAGTGATCGTTTGATGGCTGAAAAATCGCCTCTGAATTCGGTGGTAATTTCCTGATTTAAATTACCCTGTCCCATTGCCGCCAACGTACCTGTTATTTCACCCACATAGGCCGCCAATGAAGTGATCGTCTGATTAAGATCCTCTTTAATTCTGGCATGATCGCCCTTGTATGCACCCTTAACCACCGTTTGAAGATTTCCTTGGGCCAAGTCCTGAAGCACGCTGGATGCTTCTTTGACCGGTTCGATAATCGCATCAAGCGTCTGATTAAATCCCTCAATGACCATGGCATACTCACCACAAAACTTACTGCTATCACCGCGATGGCTTAAATCACCTTCCACCGCAATCTGAGCCATGGTTTCAGTTTCAGCCACCAATTGATAAATATTTTCTATCATCCCCACCAGGGTCGGCATCAATTTATCATTTTCGCTGCGCTTGCCATTCTGCTTTAAATCGGCCAAATCACTGAGATTGCCTTCCCGAATATTCCCTGCTATTCGTGTGATGGTCAGCAGCAGCCGACGAATCCCATTGATGGACTCGGCAATTTCGGCATAAATCCCCAGGTAATCACCCTGAATTGACTGAGAAAAATCATTCTGATTCATCAGACCCAGCACCCGATTACCATCTTCCAGCGCCGCTAAGCCATCAATGCAGGCGTTGATGCTATTCTTAAAGGTTTCGAAATCACCATAGTAGGTGTCTTCTATTTTTTCGGGGATGATCCCACATCCAATCTGACTGACATATTCAGCGGCAACGTTTATTGGTACAACCAGGGCATCCAGTGTGCGATTAAAGCCAATCAGAATTTCTTTGAACCCGCCATTAAAGGCATCGGCATTGCTACGGATCTCCAACTGCCCGGCAACAGCTGCTTGAGCTAGCAAAGTAGACTCGGCAATCAGTCCCCGAATGGTTTTTATGGTCTGCTTTAACGCCGGGGTTATTTCATCCTGATCATCCTTGGCCTCAATGTTAGCCGACAGATTCCCGTTTGAAATCTGATGCATGGTTTCAATGACAACGTGCTGCAGATCATCCGCAAAATGGTCCATGGCCTCCGCCATTTCTCCCACCTCATCCTGACGCTCCATCTTCAGTCGCATCCCCAAATGACCCATACTCATTTCTTTGATCATCACATTAATTCGAGCCATCGGTTTCGTGATGGTTGACGTAATCAGAAAGCCCAGCAGTAACGAGAGGATTACTCCAACAACCAACAAGATGATCGTTAACAAAGTTGATGATGCCGCAATAGCCTGGTTACTTTTAGCGGTATCTTTTACAATCACCAGTTTCAGCTCCATCATTTCACGATAATTGGCTTCAATTTGCGTATAGATTGTTTCAAACTCACTGCTCTTTGCTAGAACTCCTGCTTCGGCTGATCTCCCCGCACGTGTCAGATTGATCATTTCGGTGACCATGGCATCAAATTGATCTTTAAGCAGATAGGTTTCATCGGCGATTTCAATGGCTTTCGAATCCATCAAGGTCGTTTGAAACGTTTTAAGATTTGAGTCGAATCGAGCGTTTCTTTTTAAAATTTCTTTTTCAATGGCATCAATGTCTTCCGGCGTTGTGGCCCGGGTTAAATCATCAACTTTGCCGATAATTCCCTGAAAGGAGTCGACAATATAAACCAGTTCCCCCAGTGGTTTGGCCATTTTCTCATAAAGATACACATCCTGCTGGCTTATTTTTTGAATTCCAATCAGTCCCATGGCACCAATTCCCCCAGCAATCATGGCGATAATCAGATATCCCAAAATTATTTTTCGACCAATTTTTAAATCATAAAACCATTTCATTTATACTTCTCTCCATCTTCTGCTAATTTATATCAATGTAATAGTTAAGAAACTAAATAACAGCGATAAAGATCCTCAGTTTCCTGTTTATCTTTATCGCTGTTAAAAGTCTAACATGTGCTGAAAGTGCATATGTTAAGATTTTGAAAAGTTTAAATTAAGAGTCTGTTAATTCATTTTGCAAATATTATTATAGCATCTTTTTTTAGCGCTTCCGTTTCTTGCGATGAATCGAGATTGTCAGCGCCAGGCTGAGAATGATTGCCGTAAAATAGCCCAGCGCTCCCAGCGCTGGAATCCCCATAAATTGAGGGGTCATGTCAGTGGTGGCAATAAAGCTCGAACCAATTAAAAGCGCTGCCAGAATAATGCAGATCACGATCTTATTAACCATCTTATCAATTTCAGCCAGGGGCTCATCCGAACCCATCACCTCCAGATTGACTTTCAGCTGCCCTTTATTGGCCAGACTCAAAAAATCGGAAATTTGGCCGGGAACGCTGATGGCCTTTTCGCCGGAGATCAGGATTTTTCTGCGATTTGTTTCCATAAAATTATTCAAGTCAAAATTGGCAACCTGCTGTCCGGCCATGTGATTGGCCATGATCCGGACAAAATTAGCGTCCGGAGAGATTTCGGCAATGACCCCTTCGATGGTGATCATCCCGCGGCTCAGCATGCTGATCCCCCGGGGCATGCCGATATGATTTTCAGCAGCGATCCGCAAAATCTCTTCTAAAAATCGGCCCATATTGATATTGCTGAGTTCTTCGGTGCCGTAGACATCAAGCATCCGGTCAATCGATTCATATAACAGTGAATGATTGATCCGTCGACTCTTGTGAACCCCCAACGATAGAATGGCCCCTTCCAGGCTTTCGACATCACGACTGGCCACGGCCTTGACACTTCGCCGTAGTAGTCCCATTTCACGCTTGGACAGTTTCCCCATCATCCCCAGATCAATCCAGACAATCTGACCATTTCTGATAAAGATATTGCCCGGATGGGGATCAGCATGAAAAAAACCATCATCGATGATCTGTTTGACATAATTTTCGGCCAGTTTAACTCCAATTTCCTGAAGATCATAACCGGCATCCTGCAGTCGTTTTTTTTCATTGATTTCGATCCCAACAATGTCCTCCATAACCAGAACCTTTGAGGTCGTAAACTGATTGTAAATTCGCGGACAACCGATGTATTTGATTTCGGCATTGAGCTCGTTGAATAATTGGGCATTCTTGGCTTCAAACAAAAAATCCATTTCCTGCTGGGCAGTACTCCACATTTCATCGACGATCATCTTAAAATCGACCACATCGCCGATGTTGCTGGCAAGATTGAGAATTCCGGTGGCCCGGTTTAAAAGGACCACATCCTGAGCCATCACCTTATAGATCCCCGGGCGCTGCACCTTGATCACCACCTTGGCACCATCAACCAATTCGGCAGCATGAACCTGGGCAATTGAAGCCGATCCCAGCGGAACCCGGTTGATTGTACGAAACACCTCATCGACCGGGCAATCATACTCTTCTTCAATAATACGGATAAATTCATCAAAGGGCATCGGGGTAACCTGCGAACGCAGTTTTTCAAGCTCGATACAATACTCGCTGGGAAAAATATCCCGACGCATCGACATAATCTGGCCAATTTTAATAAAGGTTGGCCCCAGGTCTTCAATGATCAATCGAAGTTTTTCCGGAGTCAACCCTTTGGTAATCTCATGTTTTACCAGAATGGAAATAATTATTTTAAGCCGTCTTCCATTGGTTTCCATTGAATTTTTGGTTAGATCTTTTACTGTTACACCGGCATCACTTAAGTTCATCAATTTCCTTTTCACTGACATTTTCTTCTAAATCAGAAACCTCAATGATTTCCTTCTCAACTGGGGCTGCCGCCGTCATCGCCTCCAGTTTGTCTTTAATCTTCTGAAGTTCTTCGGGGCTCATCTGATCAAGACTATCGATAACGACTTTCGCACTCGGAGCTGTTTCTTCTTTGACTACATTAACCGTCACTGTATCTCTGATGGTTTCTTTGATATTATGTTTTAGTTCTTCATTGAGAATTTTGCCCTGCTGAACCGTCAGATCACCCTTTTCCACCAGTTCATCGATGAGAACCTTTGATTTTTCAGCGGTAATCGCCACCGCTCCGACACCAAATAAAAACACCTTTTTTAGATCTTCGCTGATATTGGTTAACATTTTTCTCCTCCTGTTTTTCATCAAATTTATTTCTTTTTTCCTTTGGAATAATCGAACGATTTTAGAAGTTATAATTTTTATTTATCTCAGTGTGCTCTTTTTGAGAGTCGCCCCGTTCTGATAAAAAAGCACACCGCCGATAAACAGATGTTAAAAGACCTATCGCAAAAAATATACCCCGTTCTTTTTAAATCAATCACCAAACGGCATTATTTTCATTTTAATTCTGCAATTTAAAACCACCTTGAATCAGACCTTCCCGAATCTGGCGAATGTGTTCGTAATTCCGGGTTTCCAGCTCGATCCGCAAAAAACAGCCATTGATATCTGATCCTTCATTGCTCCGCTCATGGTGAATGGAGATGACATTGCCACCGAGATCGGCAATAATCTGGGAAACCTTCTTCAGCTGACCGGGCTTATCCAGCAGCTCAATGTTAAAGGAACAGGTTCGACCGGAAGTAAGCAATCCCCGTTTAATGATTCGGGATAAGATCGTGACATCAATATTCCCGCCGGAGACAATGCAGACCGTCTTTTTCCCTTGAATCGGTAGTTTGCCAAACATCGCTGCTGCCACCGCCACTGCCCCGGCCCCTTCAGCAATGAGCTTTTGTTGTTCAATCAGAGTCAGAATAGCAGTCGAGATTTCGTCTTCAGTCACCGTGACAATTTCATCGACAAAATCACTGCAGAGGCTGAAAGTCAACTCACCCGGTTCTTTCACCGCAATCCCATCTGCAATGGTGGATACCTGAGGTAACCGACAGATTTTATTGTTTTTAATCGACAGCTCCATACTGGGTGCGCCACAGGCCTGCACCCCATAAACTTTAACATCCGGCTTTAAGGATTTAAGGACATAGGCAATCCCGGAAATCAGACCTCCGCCGCCAATTGGGACGATCACTGCCTCCAGATCCGGCAGACTTTCCAATAATTCAAGTCCGATGGTGCCCTGGCCGGCGATGACAAACTCATCGTCAAAGGGATGGATAAAGGTATAACCCTTCTCAGCCTGAAGCTCCAAGGCTTTGGCATAGGCCTCATCATAGCCGCCTTCAACCAGACAAACCTCGGCGCCATACGCTTTGGTGGCCTCCACCTTAGAAATCGGCGCACCGTCCGGCAGGCAGATCAGAGCTTTGATCTGATTAATCGCCGCCGCCATCGCCACTCCCTGGGCATGATTGCCAGCTGAACAGGCAATGACGCCTTTGGCTTTTTCTTCGTCACTAAGCTGGGATATTTTATAGCAGGCCCCCCGAACCTTAAATGATCCGGTGATCTGCAGGTTTTCGGTTTTTAAATAAATATCACTGTCTGGACAGATTTTGGGCGCATGAATCAGATCGGTGGGACGGATGTATTTTTTTAATGTAAATGATGCGTGGTATATTTTATCCAGTGTTAGCATTAGCTCTCCTATAATATTTTACTGTTAGGTAATTGCGAAACTGCCGTGAGCTTTGTGCCCAGTTTCGCACGAAACAATTGTTACACTGTACGGCGGACAGTTCGCTGAACTGTTCGCCTACACGTTACACAATTGTTTGTGGAAACTGCACTCAAAGCAACCATTGTTCGGTGCTTTTTCATTTCGCAATTACCTATATTTTACTGTTTTTATTTGGGTTTGGCCATCTCACTGGGGTACCATTTTAGAAACCACAGTGAAAATGCAAAGGTTGGGATGCTCAAAAGGATCGGAATGATCGCAGCAAAATTGATCAGCAGCGTGGTATTAAGCCATAGGGCCAGGCCTGCCTGGGCCAGAAATACCAGTGACCAGATATAACATAACAACCGATTGGTTCTTAGAAACAACACGTTTTTAAGGGCGTTGCGGCCATTGAAATAGTGGGTGTAGTCTGCTGTTAATGGAACCGTCTTTAAGGTCGAAATGACCCAAATCAGTGCCAGGGCAAAATACCCGATGATTGCAAAAGTGTTTCCCTGATAATCCGATCCAACGGTTACCACCATTAAACTGAGCAGAGAAAAAGTTAATAAAGTCGCCCTTTCAAAATAAACCAGATCGGTGCCGCGCTTGATACCGCAAAGGATACCACTGATCATCATCGGAATCACTACTCCAATCAAGGGATTGTAATCTGCAAAGAGAAAACAGAAAATCCATGGGCACATGGCCACAAAGAACCAGTAGGGGGTGTTTTTAAAACTGATCGGCACCAGCCGTTTTTTCTTATCGGGATTTAAATTGACCGGTCCAAACAAGCCATCGAGAAAGGCATTGAAAACCCGCATATCGCCAACAACGGCGTATTTTTTTTCTAATAGCGATTGGGCGGCATCAATTTTACCTTCCAGGATACGCTCCAGAGTGGTCAGCGTGATGCTGATCGCCGTTGTCTCCCGGGCAAAATCATTTCGGAGTAAGGTACAGGTTTCATCCTTGATCACCAGCTGATAGCGTTCTTTTATGTCGGTAAAATCAATCTGGAGCACCGCATTCATTTTAGGCCGGATCTTGGGATTAAAGGCAGCCTGAACCTCTTTCATATAATTCCAGGCGATCAGACCACCATCAGAATCCTTCATCCGGGTATCATCCACTCCCCAACTCAGGTTTGTTGTCTGAAGATAGGTTGGCGTTTCCACAAAGGGTTTTGCCAGACCTTCCCGTATTTTTGGTGAAATGCTCAAGTTTTCACCGTATTCTTTTCCGGCTATTTTAACCAGATCCAGATACGGGCCGGTCAGATTGTCCAGCTGGTGGATCCCCAGCAGTTCACCTTCAACGCAAATAATTTTTTCCCACTTATCCTTGCCAAAAAGATTATTAAACTGTTCTTCGACTCCTTCATAATTGTTCTTTTTCGATGGAAAACCACATGTGCTGATCAGCACATGTTTTTTATTTTGCATTTTTTCTGGGTTCCTGAAGGGATGTCCGTAGGTTCCCCGCCCTTCATTGTCAATAAATGGGAGCAAAGCCGGTTGGGTTCGTTCCATAAATTTTTTCATGGCGCTGGAGATCCCATAATGGTACAGCGGCGTGGCCCAGATCACAATGTCGGCCTCTTCATATTGATGGAAAAGTTCCGTCATATCATCCTGAAAAACACATTCTCCCGGGGTGGTCGTCCAGCAGCTATGGCAGCCGGTACAGGCACTAATATTCTTCTGGATTAAATTGATGGTCTCGACGACTGTTTCCGGATCATACTCAATTAACCCCGATGCAAATTGTTCGGCAATGATCATTGTATAGCTTTTGGTTGATTTATGACTGCCGTTTAACAATAGAACTTTACGCATGGTATCCTCACTTTCTTATTTAACTAACTGAAAAAGGTCATCAAACAAACGATCCTGTTGGTGGCATCGTTTTTCCTAATATATAATACCTCATCTCCCAAAATTATAACAAAAAACATCGCCGACGAATACACCTAATTTGAAACTTATGTTTTATCAGTTCTGGGATTAAGGCATCCTTCGTGTGTCACGTGTTATAATGATACACAAAAGCGTCTCATTTTGACACACGAGACACAGATTCACCATCAAAAAAACCAGTTTCCGGCTTTTTTAAGCGTACTTTGTTTTGGCATGATTATTGCGGGTATATAATTACACGTCCATGTTTATGGGCAAATATATGGTGACTATACCAAAAGGAGATTATCATGAGTAAAACAAAAGTATCTGTTGTAAAGGTTGCACAACCTGAAGGCAATGCCTCTTTCATGAACGGAAAATATGTCCGGATTGAAGAGGATGTCAGAAAAATTGAAGCCGCTGTTGCCGAAGCAGTTGAACTCGCTATTGGTTCCCTTGATACCATCATCAAGGAAGGCGATACGGTCTTAATTAAACCGAACCTTGCTTTCCAGGCCCCGCCTGAAAGCCACGCCGTTGTCGATCCCCGAACCATCGAAGCTGTTGTTTCTTATGTTAAGAAAAACTCCAAAGCCGGAAAAGTCGTCGTCGGCGATAACCCTTCCTTAGGCATGCATGTTGGCCGGGCTAAACCTGCTTTTAAAGATTCCAAAATGGAAGAAGCTGCTAAACTTGGCGGTGCTGACGAAGTCATTTATTTCGACGAACATGATGTCGTTCCCGTAGAAATTGAAGGGGCCAAATTATTCAAACATGCCACCGTGTTTAAACCGTTTATGGATGCCGATGTAGTCATCAACCTGCCAAAAATGAAGGTTCATTTGGCCGGTACCGTTACCTTAGGCCTTAAAAACTGGAATGGGATCATCCCTAACTGTCACCCCAATGATCAACAGCAAGGTGCCCACCGGATCGAGTTGGGCCAGAAAATGGCTGACATGTATCGAATTCGCCATGCCGATTTGACGATTGTTGATTCCGTTATTGGAATGGAAGGTCAGGGACCGCACGCCGGAACCCCGATTGAAATGAACCTGATTGTCGCCGGCACCGACACCGTCGCTGTCGACTCGGTCGCCTGTTCGATTATGGGCTTTGAACCGATGGAAATACCTGCGATCCGCTGTGCCGGAACCGAAGGTCAAGGCGAAATCGATTTAGCTAAAATCGACGTTCTGGGGAACTCCATCGAATCAGTCATGAAACATTTTAAACGTCCCGGAGGTGATCCCATTGGGATGTATGCCGGATTAACCTGCATCATGCAGCAAACCTGTCCTGGTTGCTTTGTCAATGTTCGAGGAGCTCTGGACTCATTTAAAAACTCCGGCATCGACATGAAAACCTTCCTGGCTAAATCCGGTGAAGTCGTGGTCATCGCCGGTGGTGTGCCAGACATTGATCCGCAATTCTGTGCCGGTAAAAACGTCTTTATTTGCGGCGATTGCTGGGAACTATTCCCCTCAGCAGACAAAGTTCGGGAAGCAGCCTCACTGGCTAAATCAGTAACCTATTATCCCGGTTGTGCACCCGTATACATTTTTGCACAACTCAACGGTGATCTTCAGAAACTGGCTGCTGGCAAATAGATTTTCGACTCTCGGTATCAGGGGATCCCCCCCTGATACCCTTTGTTAATCAATTGCAAAAGCAATCGCCTTCGCAAGAAACAAACCAACAAAATAGAGGAGTGTGAACGCGTTGAAAATTTCTGCTGATTTTGAGATGATTAAAAAAACCTGGGAAGACTTTGTCGTATCCGGGAACGTCGGACATCATGTCCGTAAACCGATCATTGATTCCTGGCTACGCTGTCAACAAGCAGGACTTGATCCCCGGGCTTTAAATCGCACTCCAACAGTCAGCGAAGAAAATTTTAGAAAACGCCTCGAACAGAATCAGTTGCTTCTGGATGTCAGTATTCCCTTTATGGTTGAATTACAGGAATTTGTCAACACGTCTGGTTTTTCCACCACCCTTACCGATCCTAATGGCGTCATTCTTGAACTGATTTGTGACCAAGCTATTTTAAAAGAAGCCTTCACCAAAAATCTGGTTCGGGGCAGCATCTGGAATGAGCACATGGCTGGCACCAACGCCACTGGTTTAGCCATTGATCTGCTCCAGCCGATTCAGGTAATCGGCGCCGAGCACTACTATGAATGCTATCACGAACTAACCTGTTCCGCCGCACCGATTCTTGATGCCAACGGCAAACTGCTTGGCGTCATGGATATGGCCGGGCCTAAAGAAATGGCCTATCCCCATACCTTGGGCATGGTTGTTGCTGCCACAAAAGCAATCTCCCGACAGCTCTGTATTGCCGAATCCCATCGCCAGGTTGATTTAACCAATCACTACCTGCGAACCCTGATCGACTCAATGACCGATGGGGTGGTGGCCGTCGATCTCAAAGGCAAAATCATTGGCATCAATTCTCAAGGTGCCAAGATTTTAAAAACCACTACCTTTGAATCCTACGGGAAAAATATTCTGGAAATTATGGACGGCGAAACGATTCTCGATCATAACGGTGATGTTCCGCCATCATTTGAAGAAAAAGATAAACACATTATTACAAAGAGTAAAAAAATCAACTGCCTGATTAACAGCAAACTGATTCTTCATGACAATGGCACTGTTGCTGGAGCTGTTGCCACCTTGAAAGATCTGGATAAAACTATTCAGGTTTCAGAAAAAGCCAAACGCAAAGGCACCCGATTTACCTTTGATGACATCATCGGAGAAAGCTCTGAACTGCTACGCTCTGTCCATCTTTCACAAATTGCCGCCAAAGGTAGTGCGACGGTTCTTTTAGAAGGCGAAAGTGGAACCGGAAAAGAAATGTTTGCCCAGGCCATTCATAATGCCCATCAATCAGACCAGCCCTTTATTGCCATTAATTGTGCCGGAATTCCCGAAAGCCTGATTGAAAGTGTGCTTTTTGGCTATGAAGAAGGATCTTTTACGGGAGCCAGCAAACACGGAAAAATCGGAAAATTTGAACTGGCCAGGGGCGGCACCATTTTTCTCGATGAAATTGGTGAAATGCCCTTAAACACCCAGACCATCCTGCTACGGGTTTTACAGGAGCGGTACATCCAACGCATCGGTGGAAACAAGGATATTCCCATTGATGTGCGGGTTATTGCCGCTACAAATAAAAATCTTGCCGAAGAAGTTAAAAAGGGGCGGTTTCGACAAGATCTTTACTATCGACTGAATGTATTGCAAATCAATATTCCACCGCTACGCAAACGAAAAAAAGACATTCCCATTCTGGCTGAGTTTTTTCTGCGTGACATTACCCAGACCTGCGGTAAATACATCGAGCCCCTCCACCCTTCCACTATCGCAACGATGCAGGAATATGAGTGGCCGGGCAATGTGAGACAATTTAAAAATGCCATTGAACAGGCCGTCAATTTTACCGAAACCAATCGCATTGACAACTATTTTATTGCCAGTTACTTACCCAATATTAACGCTGAGCTGACCCCGAAAGAAAATCTTCCTGTACAACAAAAGATTATTGAAACACTAACAGAGCAACCCAATGTGGACTTAAAAAATATCGAACTCACCACCATTAAAAAAGCCCTAGCTCTTTTTTCTGAACGCAAGAAAGCAGCTGAGTACCTGGGTATTTCCCGGAGTACCCTGTACCGCAAAATGAAACTGTATCACCTGGAGGACTAAGCATGAAAAAAGACCTCATTTGGATTGACCTGGGACTGATTTCCTATGAAGATGCCTTTGTCATTCAGGAACAACTCCATGAAAAATGTGTCACCAAAACATGCCCGGACACCCTGCTTTTTCAGGAAAACTATCCGGTTATCACCCTGGGTCGGGGCACTCATGAGCAGAACCTGCTCATGACCCCAGCTGAACTTTTGGATCAAGGTATTGCTCTGACAGCGGTTAGCCGTGGCGGTGATATTTCCTATCATGGCAATGGTCAATTCATTGTTTCACCAATTCTGCACTTTGATCAGTATGTCAAGGGGGCACATCAATATGTTCGCTGTCTGGAACAGGTGGTTATTAATCTGCTGGCTCATTATCAGCTAAAAGGCAAACGGATCAAAGGCCGCAGCGGCGTCTGGGTTGTAGAACCCGAAACCGGCGAAGAAAAGAAAGTCTCCGCTCTGGGCATTGCGGTATCCCATGGGGTTACCCTCCATGGCATATCGATTAATGTCAACCCCAACCTCGAACATTTTAAGGCCATCATTCCCTGCGGCATTGCAGACAAAGGTGTCACCTCCATGGAAGCCTGTGGATGTCCCCCGATCAACCTGCCTGATCTGCGTGACCAGTTCATTTTGGCCTTCGATGAGATGTTTGGCAGCAACACTACTAAAAGAACCATTGACGAAATTGTCAGTCATAAACGTTAAACTGTGTCTTAAACAAATAGTTGTTAATCTTGAAGAAAAAATTTAAAGGAGAACCAAATGAAATACGAAATAGCAATCCCCGAATTCGCTGAAGGCGCTGAAGAAATCAATTTAAGACAATGGCTTGTGGCTGTTGGCGACACGGTTAAAAAAGGTGATAACATTGCTGAAGCAGCCACCGATAAAATTTCTATCTACATCGAATCCCCAGCCGACGGGGTTCTTTCTGCGATCCTGGCGCAAGAAGATGATCGCGTTTTAGTTGGCCAGATTATTGGCGAAATTGAGGGTTAAGAACATGGCCGGTATACATCAGGATAAGGTTATTATCATCACCGGGTCGTCCCGGGGAATTGGTTATTCGTTTGCTGAATATCTCAGTAATGAAGGGGCCAATATTGTTATTATTGGTCGAAATATTGAAACTGCCAAGGCTGCTGCCGAAAAGCTGCCGACCAAATGTATTGCTGTACAATGCGATATCTCGTCCGAAGTAGACGCCATCAGAATGGTCGACATAGTTATGGAAACCTACGGGAAAATTGATGTGCTGATTAACAACGCTGGAATCTTCCCCGTTAAAACCTTCAGCGCCATGACCTTGGACGACTGGAAAGCGGTGATTGACATTGATTTAACCGGCACCTTTATCGCCACTCATGCGGTTTACAAAGTGCTGGAAAAGCAAAAACGGGGTAAGATTATTAATGTGGCTTCCATCGCCGGTCGGGTTGGTGGACTCGGGTTTACCCATTATTCCGCCGCTAAAGGTGGTGTCATCGCCTTTACCAAAGCCCTGGCCCGGGAAGCTGCTCGTCTCAACATTCAGGTTAATGCCATCGCTCCAGGAGTTATTGAAACCGACATGGCCAATTCAAACTTCCCCAAATATGCCCTGACTGAGCACACCAAAAATACCCCGGCCGGTCGACTGGGAACAGAAGAAGACTTATTGGGGATTATCTCCTTTCTTTGCTCATCAGGCAGCGATTACATCATCGGGCAGACCATTGCCATCGATGGTGGTTATACCATGATCTAATGTGGATCTGACCAAATTGTTGAGGAGACTTCCATGAATATACAAGACTCGTTTATCAAGCTAAAAACCAGTGATGTCACCATCACGTATCTGGAGGCCGATGGCCAGGAATTTACTCAGACCTACGCCACGCTTTTTGAAAATGCCATGAAAGTCCTCGGCGGTTACCAGTCAGCCGGTCTAAAAAAAGGATCCCTGCTGGTGTTTCAGCTAAAAAGTATCCAGGCCCAAATCACCTGTTTCTGGGCGGGCATCCTGGGCGGCATGGTTCCCGCCATCCTACCCCTGGCCCAGGATGAAAAATCACGGGCTTATCTGCAAAGTGTCCTTAACACACTGGAAGACCCCATCATTGTCAGTGATCTGGAAGGGGTAACAACCCTGTTTGAAAACAACCAGCTGATGTTTCGGGCCTTGACCGAATCGTCCCCGGGAACCATTGTTTCAGTGTGTGACACAGATCCTGGAATGATTCAGTTTACCTCCGGTACCTCTTCGGATCCGAAAGGCGCTGTTCTGACTACCCGCAACCTCCAAGAAGGCGGTGTTGCCAGCAGTATCATCGTCCGCGACAATGTGCAGGAACGCTATCTAAGCTGGCTGCCGCTATCCCATTGCTTTGGTTTTGTCGGCTATCATCTGGTTCCGATTGTCAACAACTTTCCTCAGTATTTAATGAGCCCGCTGCAGTTTGTAAAAAACCCCAACCGCTGGCTGGAAAAGCTCTCGCAGTTTTCCGCCACTGTCACCGGAGCGGCCCTTTTTGGCATCGAACTATTGCTGAAAGTCGGCATTAAACAGAATCGGGCAGTAAATCTTGACACTCTTTATATCTGCTTTTGCGGTGGCGAAGATGTCAATCCCCTTTCCTTAACCGCTTTCGAAGATCAAACAGCCCCAATGGGTTGGACCCGGGATACCTTAAAACCAGCCTACGGTCTTAGTGAAACCACCATGGGTGTGGCTTACACCCCCTACGGTTCACCCTTCCGGATGGATTATTTTTTGGGCAGCGGCATTGCCATTGGCGAAAAACTGTTCTTCTGTGATCCTGATGATGATACCATCGGCCGGATGTCAGTAGGTGTTTTGGACGAATGTAATGAGGTCGTCATTAAAGATCTGAACGGAAATGTTTTGGATCCGGAATATCTGGGTCTGATCCATATTCGTGGCACCAATGTCATGCAGGGATATTATTCCAAAACTAAAAACACCCCTACCGGGGTGGATGAAGACGGTTATTTTAACACCGGCGATCTGGGCTTTTTTCGAAATGGCTGGTTGAATATATTTGGCCGCTATAAAGATATTATTATCGTCAACGGTGAAAATTATCTGGTCTCCGATCTGGAAAAAACCGGCAAGCAGGCCTTGCCTGAGAATACCAACCTGATTGTTGTTCAGGGCAAAAACCGGAACACTCAGGACAACTGTCTGATTCTCTTTAGTGATTCCAAAAATCCGGAAACTTTAACCCTGGCTGGCCAGTCTATTTCTGCCACCTGGCAGCTTCCGATAAAATGGGGTGTGATGATTGACGAAATACCCAGAACCACCTCTGGAAAAATCAACCGGTTAGCTTTGGCTGTTGCCTGGGAAAACGGCGACTATGATCATTATGATCTGGCCATTCCCTTAAGCAACGTTTCTGAATCAACCCTGGATGGACCATATAATGAGATGGCAAATTGCTGGGCCGATATTCTGAAAATTTCGCCAGCGATGATTGGGCTTGACAGTCATTTTATTTTTGATCTCGGCGGCGATTCGCTGGGTCTGATTGATCTGATTAACCAACTGGAGCAGACCAATGGGATTAAAATAAACACCAATCAGTTCCGCAACTACCTGACCTTAACTGAAATGACCAATTATA
Organism: Acetobacterium wieringae; assembly: GCF_001766835.1. Taxonomy (GTDB): domain Bacteria; phylum Bacillota; class Clostridia; order Eubacteriales; family Eubacteriaceae; genus Acetobacterium; species Acetobacterium wieringae. The sequence continues at coordinate 15,713 of NZ_LKEU01000036.1, forward strand.
TTTTGTCACTTTAACAAATTTTTTAATATTTTGCTGACTCATCAGCAGTAATGGAGACAATTATGAATGTAGATCAATTAACAAAATTATTGGAAGACGTCAAAAACCACGAATGCGAGGTCAATACCGCTCTGGAGTTGCTAAAAACCTTGCCCTATGAAGACCTTTCCTATGCCAAAGTGGATCATCACCGGGAGCTACGAAACGGTTATCCGGAGGTGATTTACAGTCCCGGAAAGTCGCTGAACCAGATTAAGGGGATTGTCGAAAACATGCTGACCCGATCCACTGGCAACATCCTTGCTTCCCGGGCTGAACGGGACGTCTTCGACACCATCAAATCCATTACCCCTGATGCTATTTATTACGAAGAAGCCCGCTCCGTGGTCGTCAAACGGGAAGAATATAAAACCACCGAAGATTATATTCTTGTCGTCACGGCCGGAACCTCAGACATTCCGGTTGCTGAAGAAGCCGCTGTAACTGCCATGGTGATGGGCAATCAGGTCAAACGACTCTATGATGTGGGAGTCGCCGGGATTCATCGGCTACTTGGCAACGTCCCAATTATCAATCACGCCAAAGTCATTATTGTGGTGGCTGGTATGGAAGGTGCTCTGGCCTCAGTCGTCGGTGGACTCACCGATAAACCCATCGTTGCCGTTCCCACCAGTATCGGTTACGGCGCCAGCTTTGGTGGAATCTCGGCTTTACTGGGGATGCTGACCTCCTGCGCCAGCGGGATTGGTGTTGTCAATATTGATAATGGTTTTGGGGCTGCCTGTATGGCATCAAAAATTAACAAACTATAAACATAAGCGAAATTTCATCAGGGCGTGGCCCAAAGAAGGAGAATTGTCCATGAAGGTTTTATTTTTCGATTGTTTTTCCGGTATTAGTGGGGATATGGTTTTGGGTGCCTTTATTGATTTGGGTATTGATCCAGCATACCTTGACGCTGAACTGAAAAAGCTGAATCTCAGCGGGTTTCGTATCGAAGCCGAGCAAACCATGAAAAAGGGAATTTCCGGCACTCGCTGTCATGTTATCCTGGAAGCTGACCGACACCATCATCGGCACTTTAATGATATAAAAGAAATCATCGAAAATTCAACCCTCTCAGACGAGGTTAAAAAAACTGCTCTGGCTATTTTTATGCGGGTGGCAGTCGCCGAAGGCAAGGTTCATAATGTTTCGGTTGAACGGGTTCATTTTCATGAGGTTGGCGCTCTCGATTCAATTGTTGATATCGTCGGGGCGGCCATCTGTTATCATGCCTTAAAACCGGATCTGGTTTATGGTTCCAAAATAAATGTCGGCAGCGGCTGGGTTCGCTGTGCCCATGGTCTCTTACCGGTACCAGCTCCAGCCACCGCAGAGATCCTCTGTAATTCCAATTTCGAAATGTATTCCAAGGCCATAGACGGTGAATCAGCCACGCCCACCGGGGTGGCCATTCTCGCTGAATTGGCTACCTATTCCCCGACCACCCCCAGTTTTATTCCGGAAAAAACCGGCTATGGTTTTGGCGGCAAGGATTTTGGGGTTTTAAATGCTCTGCGGATTATTCAGGGGCGTAAATCTGAAGCCAACACCATTATGGTGGTAGAAACCAATGTTGATGACATGACTGGCGAAATGGCTGGCTATGTCCTCGAAGTTTTATTGCAAAACGGTGCCCTGGATGCCTTTTACACGCCGGTCTATATGAAGAAAAACCGCCCAGGCATCCACCTGACGGTTCTCTGCAGCGAAGCCCGGCTGCCGCTGATTGAAGAAATTATTCTAAAGGAAACCTCCACCATCGGCATTCGCAAATACCCGGTTGAGCGAACCTGCATGCACCGGCATTTTAAAAAAATAGCAACTCCACTGGGTGAAGTAACCATTAAAATATCCCAACAGGGCGATATTACCCGGGCTACCCCGGAATATGAGGATGTCAAAAAAATCGCCCAGGAATCGGGCAAATCGCTGTGGGAAGTATTAGAAATGGTTGAAAAACTAAAGTAGCGTTGCAAACCAGTAAAACAAAAGACTCAGATGCTTAGCTTTCTGAGTCTTTTGTTTTGTTGTATCCACTGATATTCCTTTTAAAATTACCCTGATTTACTGAAGCTTAAATTGATTGGTCTGTCTTTTTAATATCTCAGCCTGGTTAAAGAGTTCTTGACTGGCGGCGGCAGTTTCTTCCGATGTTGCTGAATTAGTATGAACCACGTTGGCAATAATACTGATCCCTGAATTGATTTCGTGAATGTTTTGGGTTTGCTGCTCTGATGCTTTGCCAACTGCTTCAACCCGGGTTTCAACGGCTTTCATACTCGCTTTGATTTCGTCCAGTGCTTCCGACACCCGATTTGCCACTTCGATACCGATTTTGACATTCTTTCCCGATGCTTCAATCAAACTGGAGGTTTGTTTTACTGCGTCAGTCGTGCGGATGGAGAGGTTTCTTACCTCGCTGGCGACCACTGCAAACCCTTTGCCATGTTCCCCGGCCCGAGCGGCCTCCACACTGGCATTTAATGCCAGTACATTGGTTTGAAAGGCAATCTCATCGATTACTTTGATGATGTTTCCGATATTCTGCGATGAATCATTAATGTCATCCATACAGGCCAGCATATTATGCATTTCCCGGTCACCGCTGTTAACCTTAGCCTGGGCATCACGGACCAATGCAACAGCTTGACTGACACTTTCGCCGTTGATGGTAGTCTGCTCATCAATTTCGTTGATGGAGGCAGTCAGTTCCTCAATGGAACTGGCCTGTTCCGTGCCGCCAATCGACAGGGATGTGCTGGCCGTGGAAATATTCTGGGCACCCATGGCAACCTCTTCCGAAGAATCCGCTATTTTTTTTAAAGCTGTTCGCATATTAACGATCATCCGCTCAATCGCCACGGCTAATACGCCGATTTCGTCTTTACTTTTGACCGTTTCAACTTGTTGCGTCAGATCGCCTTGCGCTACCCGATTGGTGACTTTTTCCAGCATCACTAATGGTCGGGTCATCCGGTCAGTAATGATCCAAATGACAATACCCGCCAGCGTAACGGCCACGATGGAAAATAAAATCAGCATATTTCTGAAATCCATAGCCAATTTGTCATAGATGGTATTGGGAATTCCCACGTACCAGATGCCGATCACCTCGCCCTTGGCATTGGTGATCGGTTTATAGACTGTTTGGTTCCAGACACCCACTACATTGGCCTTACCGATGTATGTTTCGCCCTGATCCAAAACAGTTTTTTTAACCACGTCGGTTGCCTCCGTATTAACCGCCCGATTACCTTCTGCATCTTTTACGTTTGTGGCAACCCGGGTATCATCTTGAAAGACCGTTACCGTATCCCCTGTTAACTCCCCGATTCGATCAACAATTCCGAAATTATCATTCATTTTCACCGAGCCTTTGTACAAATCGCCCTCTTTAATAATCCAGTCCCCGGGAATCTGCTGATCCAGGAAAGCCTCGCCCAAAGCAGCATCACTCAGGAGCTTGGAGCGGGCAGCATCAAGCACTTTATTCTGCATGCTGTTTACCGCATAAATACCGATTCCAAGGTTGATTAAAACAATGGCCGACACAAACAGGGCTACGATTTTATACTTGAATTTCATCAATCATTCTCCTTATCGGTAAGTATATTGGCTTATTTATATTTTTATCCAATTTGCGCGCCGATAAACAAAAAATGCCAGCTTCCTGTTTTCAATTACCATAACCTGAGCTATAAGATCCGTCTATTTTCTTTATTTTAACATAATAATCCTCCGTATCACGCAACAAAACACCGATAACTTGTTAAAAACAAGGTGCCGGTGTTTTTTTGCTTACCTTTGATTTTCAGACAGCTTCTTGATTTGTCGTTGGATTATCTTCTGCTGTCGTTTTTTCTTTTGTATCTGCCAATTTATTTTGGGTCGTAAAGACCTTGCCTTCACGGTAGCCCTGAGCATAAAACGAATAATGATCATCATGATTCTTCTCTTTAATGTGCGCACGTTCCATCGGTTCAAGAATTGCTTTAACTTCCGGTGGGACCACCATCACCAGCCCCCACTCCTGATGCACATACTCCTGGGTCGTGTAAGCGTCATCCAAACCTTCATAAAAACCCTTACCATAAGTTTCACACGCTTCATTAATGATATTAGCTGGCTGCTCATTTAACTTCATCACTTTTTTTATCGCTTTGATCTGGGTTCGCACACAATCAACAGCATAGGCAAAAATGCTGTTGCAAATCAGCGCATCTTCCTCGTAACCATGAAAAATAATATAATGGCGTTGCGATCCGGACGGCGTGACCATATAAAAGACACAGCAGTTGTTCTCCGAAATCACATCCGCCAGGCCAGTCATCCAATGCTCACTGCGGGTTGTATAATAAATATCACTATCCACTTTAATCGGATTTTCATCATGGCGCAATAATTCCCGTTCAGTCAGCTTGTATTCAACCATCAGCTTTTTTGCTTTTAATATTGCGTAATTTGCTTCATTGGGATTGGGACTTCTACCAAGGGCTAACAGTTTTTTTATTCGATCTTTGATATTGGCTTCCATTTTTCTTCCTCGTTTTGAACTTTCTGCTTTTTGCCAAAAACAAACACTTCAATATAGAATCCATCTTAATTAAATATCATTTTACTATACATCTCTTATTTTATTTGGTATGGCTCCAACTGTCAAGAACGAAGACGGAAAAATTTATGGATTCTTAATTATTTTAGGATGGGATTTTCAAACCGTCGCCACTTAAGGGTTTTCTTTCCATACTGAATCGCTTTCTGGGGACAGCGGTTGATACAGGCGGTGCAGTGCGTACATTGTTTTGCCGTCCAAACCGGCTTGTTATTAACCATTTGAATCGCCGAAACAGGACAAATTTTCTCGCATTTTCTACAACCGTTACACTTGTTATCAGCATAAAAGAGCCTGGTTTTTCGGCCATGGACGTATAGCGGATAGGCCACCTTGGTCAAAAACGATTTTTTTCGTTTGCTGCCATCATCTTTCTTTTTCTTAGATATCGCTGCGATAATGTCAGTTAGCTTTTTATCTGTTGCAATCTGTATTTTCTTTTGTAGCGCTGGCCCTGTTGGTTGGTACATCATAATGTAATTGCTGGCCATCTTAAGTTCAAACGCAGCATCGAGCGACACCTTTTGCTTTTTCAGGAGATCTTCCAGCATTTTCGGCGTTCCGCCCATTCCGCCACCACAAGTCATCACACTAAATACATAAGGTTGCATGCGGGCTTCCAGATTTTGTTCAATTATAAGCTCAGCGATAAAATCAGCTACAATTGAAGGTACGCCATAAAAGTAAACCGGGAAAATAAAGCCTATTTTTTCATCGCCTGAAAGCGAATAAACAAAAGATTTCTCTTTCATAGCCGTGGTTATATCGACAAGTCGTTCTCCCAGTTCATCACCAATTCTTTTTGCCACATACAACGAATTACCGGTTCCGGTAAAATAAAATATCATCTTCTTCTCCTTTATTTTGAGTATGTAATTTGATACGCTACTTGCATTGTTTCATTAACAGTTCAATATGCTCCACCAATGTTTTTAAATGCAGCAACCTGCTTTTTTCCGGATCCAGATAATAAAAATTCATGGTTCCTTGCTTACTCACATTAACAATCTTAGCATCCATCAGGATTTTGATATGATGGGATACTGCTGGTCGGGACAGATTGACTTTTTTGGTAATTTCCCCTACCCGAATGCCAGGATAGCACCCATTTTCCATAATTGCCACCATGATTAACTGTCGGGTTTCATCCCCGATGGCGGTGAGTAGTGGTTGACAATCTTTGAACATTTCAATCAGCGCTTTTTGCTCGTTACTCATTTCTGGTACTCCCTTCCTCCGTTTAATGGTTTAATTCATTAAACCATTGCTAACAGTATACATGAATAAATATTTTTATCAACATCGGGAAAGAAATTCGAGACCATTCAAGTTGATTATCTGCGTTTTTTTCATCCGATCCGTATTCAACGACTGTAAAGCAATTCCCTCCTTCAGGCCATTTATTCCCCACAATCACACTTGACAACGGGTTAAAAATACAATAAAATATTAATCATATATAGTTACTATGATTAATGTGAAGGAGTGTATTATGGATAACCTGACCAATAAATATCAAGCGTTAAAAGATTACCTGAACGAACTGGAAAGTGTCGCTGTAGCCTTTTCTGGTGGTGTTGATTCGACGTTTTTGCTAAAGGTTGCTTACGATGTCTTAGGAAAAAAAGCGGTTGCAGTGACCGCCCGGTCCGAGAGCTTTCCCAAGCGCGAATTACAGGAAGCCACCGCCTATGCTGAAGAATTGGGTGTCGATCACTTTATAATTGATTCGGAAGAGCTGGATATTGAAGGTTTTTCCCATAATCCCAAGAACCGCTGTTATTTATGCAAGTCCGAGCTTTTTACCAAGATCAAAGAAATTGTGACTCTTCAGAAATTAAATTACGTTATTGAAGGCTCCAACACTGACGATGATGGTGATTACCGACCGGGACTATTAGCGGTAACCGAGTTAGGTGTCAAAAGCCCGTTACGATTTGCCAAGCTTTCCAAGGATGAAATCCGTCAGCTGTCGAAGGAATTGAATCTTCCCACCTGGAACAAACAATCCTTTGCCTGTCTGTCTTCCCGATTCCCTTATGGCGAGAATATTACCCCAGATCGCCTGCAGATGATCGACCAGGCTGAACAATACCTTCTTGATCTCGGCTTCCATCAGGTGCGCGTCCGCTATCACGGTGACCTGGCCCGGATCGAAACCGATGAAGCCGGTTTCGAAACCTTAGTTAATGAAGGTATTCGCAGTAAAATTCATGATCGTTTTAAAACCATTGGCTTCACTTATATCAGCCTTGATTTAAAAGGCTATCGAACCGGCAGCATGAACGAGACGCTATAAAAAAACAGGATTGCTAGACTCTTTGATTTAGTAATCCTGTTTTTTGTCGTCTCTTTTATCATATTCTAATCTAACTAGCTATTGTGCCAACGCATTGTTTTTTCATCATTTTGTGCTGTCACAGCTAAATCATAAAAGCGCCTTAATAAGGCTTTACCATATGTTCTATGTTCAATAGTATTACAAAATACATCGCCTACACATTCTGGATGAAATTGAACGCCCCAGACGTTTTCCTTATATCGAAGTGCATGAGTCGTCTCAAAATCATTTTCTGCCAATATCACGGTATCAGGTGGTATTTTGGTAACGGTCTGAAAGTGGGACGAATATGCACTAAAACGGGCTGGTAATACCCCCAGCAATGGATCTTTCTTGCCATCTTCAGTAAGATGAATCTCAACCTCGCCTTTTTCTTCACCCTGTTCATGATAGTCAACCGAACCACCAAAGGTATGGGCAAGCAATTGATGTCCAAAACAGATACCCAAAACAGGAATGTTCTTTTTAACAACCTGTTTTAACCATTGCGCGGTTGCTACCCCCCAGGGTTCCAAATCCGTTACCATTGAAGGGGAACCAGTAATAATAATGCCAGCAATATCGTCCGGCAGAATTGGTACGGCATTTTCATAGACTGAAATTACCCGGACATCATCATATGGTATTCCGATACATTGGGCAATGCGGACATCACAGTCGCCACATTTGTTGATCACATGTTGATCCGATGATCCGGTCTTTATAATGAGTAGTTTTTTCATAATAGTTCCTCCTTCAAACAACGCTCTTTTCATACTTTTCCTATATGTAATAAATTATATATAATAACGTGCTAATTGTCAATAGAAATGGCTGATGAAATAAATAACATTATTCATATTATTTTTATATGTTTTGTGTGTTTTATTCTTGCAAAAACAAATGGTTCCTGTTATAATAAATCGCATTAAACATATAAAATTACTATGATATGAAAGGTGGTGACCTCATGACTAAATCCATGTGTTGTCTGATGTAGTAATTACATGTAGTAGATAAACCAAAAAAATAAAAATTTTATGATTAGAAAAGAGAGGATCTCAAATGAAAACTAAACGAATTATCGGATTTATTGCAATTATAAGCATTTTGCTGATCGCCCTCACTGGTTGTTCTTCATCAAGTGCTGCCACAACCGAACCAGCAAAGGTTTTGAAAGTGGGCGTGTGTGCCGGACCATATGGCGATATGTTCACAGAAGCAATTCAACCTTCCTTGGAAGAAAAAGGCTACACCGTTGAAATCGTCGAATTCTCAGACTATGTTCAACCAAACAAAGCATTAGCCGCCGGTGAAATTGATCTCAACCTGTTTCAGCATTCTACTTACTTGACCAACTTTGCCAAAGAGAACAACTTAGACCTAACCTTCATCAAAGAAGTTCCCACTGCTGCGATGGGAATTTTTTCCGAAAAATATAAAACCATTAATGATATCGAAGACGGCGCTACCGTAGCGATTCCAAATGATGCGACTAACTTATCCCGGGCTATTCGAGTCTTGGCGCAAACCAATATTATCACCATCGACCCAGCTGTCGATCCTAAAACAGCCACTCAAAACACCCTTTCCAGCAATCCTAAAAATTTACAGTTTGTCGAAATCGAAGCGCCTCAATTACCAAGAAGTCTTGACAGTGTCGGCATTGCCGTGATTAACGGTAATTATGCACTCAGTTCAGGACTCAACCTTTCTGATGCCCTTTATAATGAAAAACTGTCTGAGGGCTACATCAATGGTGTCGCTGTCCGAATTGAAGATAAAGATTCCGATTTTGCGAAAGATGTCATTGCCGCAATCGAATCCGATGACTTTAAAAAAGTAATCGAGGATCCGACCAAACAATATGTTTCTTTCCAAAGACCATCTGACTATTAAAATTTTAACAAAAGCTCAGTTAATTTAAAGAACTGAGCTTTTGCCTTAAATCCTATAGAAAAAGGTAACGATTATGATTGAATTCAAGCATGTCTCTGTCAGCTTTAAACAGCACAAACAAATTTTTGAGGCTGTTAATGATGCCCATTTTAAAATTGAAAAGGGTGAGATCTTTGGTATCGCCGGTTCAAGTGGTGCTGGCAAAAGCACCCTGCTTCGTACCATCAATTTATTACAGACTGTTTCCTCCGGTGAAATATTGGTAGACGGCGAAAATGTCACCAATTATCGGAGAACACAGTTGCGAATACTCCGTCGCAATATCGGGATGATTTTTCAACACTTTAATCTGGCCCGAAATCTAACCGTCTATCAGAATATTGCCTTTGTTTTAAAGGCAGCAGGGAAATCAAAAGCGGAAACTGAAACCCGGGTCAAAGAATTACTGGATCTGGTCAATTTATCGGAGAAGTCCAATTCCTACCCCGCCAACCTTTCAGGTGGTGAAAAACAGCGGGTTGCAATTGCCCGGGCACTGGCCAATGATGCCAAAATTCTGCTCTGTGATGAGCCCACATCCGCTCTTGATCTGGAAACCACCTCATCCATTTTAAGCTTATTAAAAGACCTGAATAAAAAATTTGGTATCACCATTGTCATCATCACCCATGAACTGGATGTCATCAAAAGTATCTGTACCCGATGTGCGGTAATGAACAAGGGCTCGGTCGTCGAAATTGGCGATGTCTATGATATTTTCACCAAACCACGGGAAGACTTCACCCGACAGTTATTAAGTCATACCAGTCATTTCAATTTGCCTGAGCAAATTATTGACAAGATGCAAGGGCCAATTATCCGCCTGACGTTTAAGGGGGACAATGCCAACAACCCGATTCTTTATTACGCTGCCAATACCTTTCAGATTGGTTTTAATATTTTATTGGGAAAGGTTGAATACATCAACGATTTACCGCTTGGGATACTATATGTTCAGCTAATTGGCGAAACTGAGCCACTAAAACTGGCAATCGAATTTCTTGCCGCAAATACGGCCGATTTGGAGGTAATCAATCATGGACTTTGATTTAAAAGCAGCTCTGTTTCTAACCTTTGGTCAAACCATGCAAATGGTCATTTCGTCCCTGTTGGCCGCCATTATCATTGGTGGCAGTATTGGCCTGCTATTGTTTTTAACATCGAACACACTTTTTCTCAAAAATCGGGCCATCAATCAAATTGTCGGTGTCATTATTAATATCACCCGTTCAATCCCCTTTCTGATCTTGCTGGTATTGATGATTCCCGTATCAAAGGCGATCGTGCATACATCGATCGGTCCCAATGCTGTGGTCATTCCTCTGGCAGTAGCGGCCATTGCCTTTTTGGGCCGACTGTCTGAAGCCTCCTTTTCCGATGTTGATAATGGCGTGTTGGAAGCCGCCATTGCTTCTGGGGCCAGTAAATTGTCGATTGTACTGAAGATTCTGCTGCCGGAAGCCTTACCATCGCTGATTAAAAACATTACCGTCACTGCGGTGTCATTAATCGGTTTTTCGGCTATGGCCGGAACCGTTGGCGGCGGTGGTATTGGCGATCTGGCCATCCGATACGGCTATCAGCGCTATGAACCCGAAGTGATGTTTATCTGTGTGATCGTTCTGGTGCTGCTGGTACAGATCTTTCAGGTTATTGGGGATTCATCCGCAAAAAAACTGGATAAAACCAGCAAATAAAACACTACTTAAGAATCGAGGAAACAATATGATTGAAATACGATGGCATGGACGCGGCGGGCAAGGGGCCTTTACCGCTGCTAAAATTTTGGGGGCCGCTTCATTAATCGACAATAAATTTTCGCTGGCTTTTCCTTCTTTTGGCCCCGAACGCCGCGGTGCGCCAATTCAGGCCTTTAATAAAATTGATACGCAGGCAATTATCAATCGGAGTGAAATTAAAGCCTGTGATTATTTAATCTTTCTGGATGACAGTTTGTTCTCTTTTGATTATTTAAACGATCTGAAAGACGATGGCATCGCCCTGATTAACACCGCAACCCCAGAAAAATTTCGTGATTTTTCACAGATCCAGACAATTGATGCAAATCTGATTGCCCTTAACATAATCAAAAAGCCCCTCAGTAACACAGCAATGCTCGGAGCCCTGGCAAGTATCTCTGACGATGTTTCGCTATCATCATTGCAGCAGGCCAGTAATCAGTATTTGTCGGCAACCCACGCGGCCAAAAACCAGTTGATTCTACAAGAATCCTATGATCATTTTAAGGAGGTTTACTAAATGAGCAAGCCTTATTTACGACATTATCAGAAACCCCAAAAATTGTCAGATTACCCCTTAGGCACTGCCAGTGAAGCCGGCTATCTGGTTACAAAAAATTGCGGCTGGCGAAATGAACGTCCGATTATCGTTACGAGTGAATGCATCAACTGCCTGCAATGTTATCTTTACTGTCCCGACGGTGTTATTTTTAAAACAGCTGATGGGTTGGATATTGACTACGACTTTTGCAAGGGTTGCGGCATCTGTGAAAAAGTCTGTCCCAAGCAAGCCATTAAAATGGAGGTAGAAACAAATGACTAAAGCATTTTTATCAGGCAATGATGCCTTTGCCGAAGGGGTTCGGTTGGCCCGCCCCCAGGTTATTTCGATTTACCCGATCACCCCGCAGACAACAGTGGTCGAGCGAATTTCTGAAATGGTGGAAGACAGCAGTTTAAAAAGCGAACTGATCCACGTTGAATCGGAACACTCCGCTCTATCCTGTGCCATTGGTGCCAGTGCCATGGGCGCCCGCACCTTTACGGCGACCTCTTCACAGGGTCTGCTGTACATGGCGGAATGTTTGCACTATGCCAGCGGCGGTCGCTTTCCGATCGTGATGATGAATGCCAACCGCTCCACTGCCTTACCCTGGAATATTTATGGCGACCAGCGGGATTCCCTCTCACAGCTTGACTGTGGCTGGATCCAGGTGTATGTTGAAGATGCCCAGGAAAGCCTGGACATGGCCCTGCAAAGCTACCATATTGCCGAAAACCCCTTGGTATCAACCCCGGTTATGGTCAATTTGGATGGCTTCGTGCTGACCCATACCTACGAAACCGTGGAAATCCCCAGTCAGACCGATGCTGACCGCTTTTTGCCACCCTTTCAAACTGAGAACAAAATGAGTCTGGATAACCCGAAAAACCTGGCTTTTAGCGTTGGTCCCGACAATAATATGGAATTTAAATATCTCCAGCACAAAGCCATATTGGGCAGCAAACGGATTATCGAAGAAACCGATGCGAAATTTGCCGAAATTTTTGGCCGCAGTTATGGTGGACTGACCCAGGGTTACCGTCTTGACGATGCCGATTATATCCTGATTACCCTGGGCAGTATCACCGGCCTTTGCCGCGAGGTGGTTGATGAGTTGCGTGAGCGTGGCGAAAAGGTCGGCCTGCTCAAGCTCCGTTTTTTAAGGCCCTTTCCCAGTGATGATCTGGTTGCGGCACTGGGATCAGCAAAAGCTGTTGGGGTGTTGGAAAAAGATATTTCCTTTGGTTATGAAGGCACCGTCTATACCAATGTTAACTCGGTTATTGCAAAGAATGGCTTACGTCTGGAAACTTATAATTTCATTGCCGGTCTCGGCGGCCGTGATATCAGCCGGGAAAACATCACCGCAATCTTTCGCCATCTGCAAACAGGTGGGCAACATGTTAATTTTATCGGACTGGGGATGACCATTGATGACTAATAAAATAACTGCAAAAACGATCACGGATAGTGAATTTTTTTATGGCCATAAGGCCTGCGCCGGTTGCGGTGGCAGTCTGGCCGTGCGGATCGCTCTTAAAGTTCTGGGCGAGAGGGCTATTTCGGTACTGCCAGCCGGCTGTATGTCGGCGGTTGGATTTAATTATCCGCATTTGTGTTTTAGCAATAATTCGATCATTTCCACCTTTGCCGGAACCGCTTCGATGCTGACCGGTGTTGAAGCTGGTGCCCGGGCGGTTGGGATTAAGAATTTCAAAGCGGTCGGGTTGGCCGGCGATGGCGGAACTGCCGATATCGGCATTCAGGCCTTATCCGGGGCGATTGACCGCAACGATGATATTCTCTATATCTGCTACGATAATGAAGCCTATATGAATACCGGTATCCAAAAGAGCGGTTTAACCCCGTTTGGCGCCAAAACAACCACGACCCCCAGCGGTGAAAATATTCACGGTAATCTACGCCCCAAAAAAAATCTCTTTGAGATTGTGGCAGCCCATAATATTTCCTATGCTGCCACCGCCAGTATCGGGAATCTTCCCGATTTTATCAATAAGATTGAAAAGGCTTCAAAAATAAAGGGCACAACCTACATCCATGTGGTCGCCCCCTGCCCGATTGGTTGGGGCATTCCCGTCAATGAAACCATTGAGATCGCCAGAAAAATGATCGATTGCGGTTTGTGGTATCTGGCCGAATACGAAAACGGACAGTTTACACTTAATAAAAACCCCCGCGACTTTTCATCAATTAAAGATTATCTGCTATCACAAGGTCGCTTTAAACATTTAGACGATGCAGACATTGAAATACTGGCAGTACAGCGGGATGCAAAGTGGGCAGCGATACAAAAAAATTGGAATACCACCAAGGAGGAATTATGAGCGAGAAAAAATATTGGGATGAAAAAATCGAGACCCTGCCACGAGCAGATCTGGAAGAATTACAGCGTCGCGAATTAAAAGATATACTGACATTTGCCTACAGCAATTCTGCTTATTATAAAGAAGCCTTTAATGCGGCCGGACTGACCCCAGCCGATTTTAACCAGCTCGAAGATATTCAAAAATTCCCGTTTACCAATAAGGCCACCCAACGGGAACGGCAGGCCAAAGGCGGGCTTTTAGGCGACATGATTGCCGTCAGTGAAGATGATGTCGTTTTTGTGTCGGCTTCCAGCGGCTCAACCGGAGTGCCAACCCTCAGCCCCTTTACCAAACAGGATTTCGACGAATGGCAGGATGTCGAAAGTCGCTTGTTTTATGGTGCCGGGATGCGTAAACATGACCGTTATGTTCACGCTCTGAATTTTTCACTATTTGTCGGTGGACCGGATGTCATCGGGGCCCAGAATTTGGGAGCCCTTTGTATCTGGGCCGGAACTGTGCCATCGGAACGACTGCTTTTTATTTTAAAAGAATTCCAACCGACGATTATCTGGACAACTCCATCTTATGCTTTGTATCTTGGCGAAACAGCCCTTAAAATGGGCATTGACCCTGCCAAGGATTTGGCCATTCGTACTATCATTGTAGCCGGCGAGCCCGGTGGCTCGATTGGAACCACCCGGGAAACCATCGAAAAAGTCTGGAATGCCGAGCTATATGACTTTTTTGGATTATCAGATATATTCGGGGCCTGCGCCGGGATGTGCGAAGCCAAGGATGGCCTCCATATCGCTGAGGATCACATTCTGGTTGAAGTCCTGGATGTAAAAACCGGAGCACCCTTACCCGATGGTGAACGTGGTGAACTCGTCTACACCACCCTGCGTAAAAAAGCCCGACCACTGATCCGTTTCAAAACCGGTGATATTGGCTCAGTCAACCGCAAACCCTGCAGTTGCGGCCGGACCCACACCCGCATTAAAATTCACGGTCGCCTCGATGATATGTTTATCGTCTCCGGAGTTAACATCTTCCCCAGTGATATTGAGTTTGTCATCCGGGGAACTGAAGGAATTACCGGCGAATACCTGATTCGTTTATACGAGCAGAATCACTCGGTTAAATATCGGCTTGAAATCGAAAAATCAGATGATAACAATGAACCGGATGACCTTTTAAAAGAACGGGTGGCCGCTGCGCTTAAAACCCGTTTAGGCGTAAAACCTGGTGATGTCACGATCTTAAACGATGGTGATTTGGAGCGGGCGACACATAAGGCAAAACGCTTAATCGATGAGCGAACCTTAATCTATGAAATTTAAAGAAGGTGCATAATGAAACCACTGAGTAACCGAACTGCTGACTTTACCGATTCTGTAATCCGACGGATGACCCGTATTTCCAATCAGTATAATGCGATCAACCTGTCCCAGGGATTCCCTGACTTTGATCCACCAAAACCAATTCTTGAAGCCCTGGAAAAAGCTTCCCATCAGGGGCCTCATCAATATTCCATTACCTGCGGAGCGCAAAATTTCCGGGAGGCCCTGGCGCAAAAACAGTCCCGGTTAATGGGCCGATCAATTAATCCGGAAACCGAAATTGTAGTGACCTGCGGGAGCACCGAGGCGATGATGGCCGCGATGATGACTGTCGCCAATCCTGGTGATAAGGTCATCGTTTTCTCACCTTTCTATGAGAACTATGGGGCGGATACCATTTTATCCGGTGCTGTTCCGATCTATGTCCCCCTTCATCCACCTGAGTTTAACTTCAATACGGATGAATTGGAAGCCGCCTTTAAACAGGATCCCAAAGCACTGATTCTGTGCAACCCTTCCAACCCCACCGGCAAGGTGTTTAACCGGGAAGAACTGACGATTATTGCTGATTTGGCTAAAAAATATGATACCTATGTGATCACCGATGAAGTTTATGAACATATTGTTTATAAACCCCATGAACACATTTATCTGGCTTCTTTACCTGGTATGTTTGAACGCACGATTTCCTGCAGTTCTTTATCGAAGACCTATTCAATCACCGGCTGGCGGTTAGGCTATATCATCGCTCCGGAAACGATTATTGATGTCGCTAAAAAAGTTCATGATTTCTTAACCGTCGGTGCGGCGGCACCACTCCAGGAAGCTGCCACCGTTGGTCTGCAATTTGGTGATGACTATTATCTTGATTTGCGCAAACACTATACTGCCAAAAGGCAGCTCTTTTTAAACGGTCTTGATGATATCGGCCTTGGCTACAGTACACCCCAGGGTGCCTATTATGTGATGATTGATGTATCCCCCTATAAAGCCGATGATGATCTGGCTTTTTGCACCTGGTTAGCCGAACATGTCGGCGTTGGGGCCGTCCCCGGCTCTACTTTTTTCAGGGAAGATGTCAATCACCTGATCCGCCTGCATTTTGCCAAAAAAGAAGCAACCCTCTATGAGGCGCTGAACCGTTTGGCCGATCTTAAACAAAAATGGCAGAGACATTCTTTTTAGAAGTCTCTGCCTTTTTATTTCGCTATTTATTTGGCTTTATAAGTCATTTTTGATGGCCTTTTCCAGCTGATTCAGGGCCTGCTCCAGAATCAACCGGGGTGCCGCCATATTGATACGCTGAAAGCCATCGCCACCGGCGCCAAACATCGTTCCGGCGTCCAGCCAAAGCCCCGCCCGGTTGATAATTAAATCTTCCAGTTCCGAATTGCTAAGGCCCAGTTCACTAAAATCCAGCCAGATCAGATAGGTTCCTTCTGGTTCAATCAGCTTTACCTGGGGCAGCCGCTCTGCCAGGTACGTTCTGACAAAGCTTAAGTTATCAAATAAATAAGCCTTTAATTCCTCCAGCCATTTCTGCCCCTTTGAATAGGCGGCCGCACAGGCGACAATGCCCATAATACTGATCTCATTATAACCGCCTTTATGCATTTCTTTTCTAAACTTTTTGCGGATCTCCCGGTTCTCGATGAAAATATTGGAAACCTGAAGCCCAGCCAGATTAAAAGTCTTGCTGGGGGCGGTGCAGGTAATCGTGTTACTTAAGTATTCCGGCTTTAAACTAGCAAAAACCAGATGTTTAAAGCCCGGGTAGACAAAATCCTGATGAATTTCATCAGCAATGACGATGACCCCATGTTTTAAACAGATATCGCCCAGGCGGGTCAGCTCTGCCTGGGTCCACACTCGCCCCACCGGGTTATGGGGATTGCAGAGTATAAATAACTTGACCTTATTCTCTAAGATCTTCTTTTCAAAGTCGTCAAAATCAATGCAGTAGCGGCCTTCCTCATAAACTAACTGGTTCACCACCAGATTCCGCTCATTGATTGTGATCATTTCAGCAAAAGGATAATAAACAGGTTGCTGAATAATGATGCTGTCACCTGCATTAGTCAGCGCCCGGATGGCAGTAGCAATGGCGTAAACCACTCCGGGGGTGGTCACCAGCCAATCCGGCTGAATATTCCAGCCAAACCGGCTTTTAAACCATTCCTTCAAGATAAAGAAATAATCCTGGCCGCTTTCTGAATATCCAAAAATACCATGCTTGCTCTTTTCAACCAGGGCCTCGACAACCGGGGCCGGGGTCTTGAAATCCATATCAGCTACCCAAAGTGGCAAAAGCCCTTCTGGCATCCCACGCCGATGGGCAAAATCATATTTAATGGAATTGGTATTATCCCGGGTGATTATTTCGTCAAAGTTATATTTCATTGGACCGTCTCCTTTAAAACCCGATCGAGCTCATCGATCAGGTCATTAACACTTTCAATTCCAACAGACAAGCGTAGCAGGCGACTATTAATCCCCTTGGCTTCACGCTGCTCTTCTGGAATATCGCCATGGGTCTGCAGCATTGGATAGGTGATTAAGCTCTCCACTCCGCCCAGACTTTCAGCATACTGAATCAGTTTTACTCCTTCCAGAATATGGTGAGCCGTTTTTTCGCTGTCCACTTCAAAAGAGATCATCCCGCCAAAACCCGTCGACTGGCGTTTGGAAATCTGATAGCCGGGATGGCTTTCAAGACCTACATAATGGACTGCCTTAATGCGTTCCTGTTGACATAGCCACCTGGCAATCACGCCGGCATTTTGCTGTTGTCGATCCATCCGAATCGGTAAGGTCTTGATTCCCCGAATTAATAGCCAGCTGTCAAAGGGTGCTAACCCAGCTCCGGTCGTTTTAAAAATAAAGCGCAGCTTGTCAGCCAGGGTTTTATCCCGGGTGACTACAAAACCGGCAATGGTATCATTATGACCACCTAAGTATTTGGTGCCGCTATGGATTACAATGTCGGCACCTAATTTCAGCGGTTTCTGAAAATACGGGGTCAAAAAGGTGTTGTCAACCATTAACAGCAACTGATGTTTGCGGGCAATCTCGGCTACACCAGCCAGATCGGTGACCTGCATCATCGGGTTGGTCGGCGTTTCAATAAATAAAGCTCTGGTATTGGTTCTGATCAGCGGCTCGATTAACGAAAGATCGGCAGTATCAACCAGATCAAAGCTGATTCCATTCTTAATCGAAATGTGATGAAAAAGCCGATGAGAACCACCGTAAAGATCGTCCGAGGCGATGATGTGATCCCCCGGGGAAAAAAGTTCCATCACCGCGCTGATGGCTGCCATCCCCGATGAAAAAGCCATCGCATCGACACCTTCTTCCATCCGGGTCAGGATATTTTCGAGATGCTCCCGGGTGGGGTTTTGTTGTCTGGTATAATCATAACCAGTACTCTCGCCAACCCCAGGATGAGCAAAGGTAGCCGTCTGAAAAATCGGGACACTGATGGCTCCGGTGTTATCATATTTATTATTGTTACCATGGATGCATAATGTTCCAAAATCCATATCATTCTCCATTCTTATATCAATTCATAGTGATTCAGTATGTTTAGTCAATACTAACCGATTCGCCTATTAATGTCAAGGTGATTCGACATGTCTATTCGATCACATCAATAATTTTTTCTTTTACTTAAGATCATTCAATTCAGTTGTATATCATATTAATTCCATAGTATAATTGTGATATATGCATAGGAGGTATATCATGTACAACGAGATAGTACTCGACCATTTTTCCAATCCCCGTAATGTTGGCGATTTTGCCACGCCTGATGGCGTGGGACACGCCGGTAATCCGATCGATGGTGATAGAATTACAATTTATATAAAAGTTTCAGATCAGCAATTGACAGGGGTGCGTTTTAAAACCTTCGGTTGCGGTGCTGCCATTGCCGCCAGTAGCATGCTTACCGTAATTGCCAGTGGAAAAACCCTTGCCGCAGCCCTTAAAATTACCAATGCTGATGTCGCTACTGCACTTGGCGGTTTGCCACCTGAAAAGCTACTGTGCTCAAACATCGCCGCTGATGCCCTCCATGATGCCATCCAAAACTATCAGCAGCACTGCCAGCAACAGGCTTCAGATCAACAACAAGGAGATGTAGTCAAAAATATCGAAGCGACTGATCAGGACGCTGCCCCCAACGGGAATCAGGCTCCAACCGAAGGATTAACCGACCCTGCCCAGATTAAACGCTATCTGCGTCAGATCATTATGCCAGAAATCGGTGGTGCTGGCCAAAAAAAACTGCTGACGACAAAAATACTGGTTTGTGCTCCAGATCTTAAGATCGCCGACCTGCTGCTTCGTTACCTGGTTGCCATGGGCATTGGTCAGATTGACTGCTTTCTTGGTAACCCGGACAATTGGGAACCCATTTGTGAAAACTTGCGGGATCTAAACCCGGATATCTCCCTCCAGTTGGTTAAAACCGTCACGACGCCTGCTGATTTTAATCTGATCCAGGGAAACAACCGCTTTTGCCGCAAGCTGGCAGAATCGCTTCTCAGTGATTCTCTCACCAGAGCCTTTACACCGACCCTAGTTTCAGTTTATGACGCCTGGCAGGGATGCTTTAACTATTGTTACGATCAGGCCGCCATGAAGCTATTTCTAGACGCCCTGCAAAATAAGGGTTTTGCCGATCATCAAGCCATAACTCATGAATTAAATATACTTGGATCTGATCTCAGTGCCGCCTTTTCAGGCACCCTGCTGCCAATCGAATTGGCTAAAGCCTGTCTGAATATTGGCGAGCAGCAGACAGCAGGCTTTTATTTTGACTTGATCAGCCTAATTTTTGATAATCAGTTTACCACCAGTCAGACCCTTTGTCCGCCCATGGATTTATCGCAAGCGATTGATATGAACAAGCTTAGATCCGCCCGAATATTAACCGTCGGAGCTGGAGGTCTGGGCTGTCCGGCCAATCTGGTTCTCGCCAAGGCTGGACTTACTCACCTGAGCCTGATCGATTTTGACCAGGTTGAAATCAGTAATCTGAATCGCCAGATCCTCCATTCCAATTCCCGAATCGGTCTGTTAAAAGTTGAATCGGCCCGGATCGCCCTTAAGTCAATTAATCCCGAGCTGAATATAACGCTTTATCCCGAAGCTCTCAGTACTGAAAATGCCCGGACCTTAATTGGCCAGCATGATTTGGTCATTGACGGTCTGGATAATCTGCCAACCCGTTACCTGCTCAACGATGCCTGTTATCTGGAAAATAAGCCGCTGATTGAAGCTGGTGCCTTGTCATATTACGGCCAGGTAACCGCCTTGATTCCTGATGACGGCCCTTGTTTTCGCTGTCTGTTTCCTCAAGCTGATGGTCAGACTGCTGGCAGTTGCTCTGAAACCGGTGTGTTAGGCCCGGTGCCCGGGGTGATTGGGGTACTCGAGGCCGTTGAAGCGATAAAACAATTGCTAGATCTCACTCCCAATTTAACCGGACGTCTTTTAATGATTGACACCCTGGCAACCTCATTTGATCTTTTTAGTTTTAAAAAAGATACGAACTGTCCGTTATGTGGTCAAGATCGCAGTATCCATGAACTTGGCTCCTTTTCATTTGTCTGTGAAGATGATCGCCTTGACAACTAAACACTTGATTTAAATACTTGATGTGCTAAATTGCGACGCTGTTTTTTTAATAATTGTTGTTAACTAATTTTTAACAATTATCGATAAATCCTTGAACAGCTGTCCGATTTATGATATCATATTATTCATATAATATTTATATGAATAATATGATGAGGTTTGAATTATGGGGATTGTTATTATTGGAGGGCATGACCGAATGGTATGCAAATATAAAGAAATATGCAAAAGCTATCAATATAAGGTTAAGGTTTTTACCCAAATGCCAGCAGATATGAAAAATGTCATTGGCAGCCCCGACCTACTCGTACTTTTTACCAATACGGTATCGCACAAGATGATTCACAATGCTATCAAAAGCGGCGAAAAAACCGGGGCTGCAATTGTCCGTTCCCACAGCAGTAGTGCCTGCGCTCTACAGAAAATTCTTGCCGACCATTGCCAGAAAACTACCTGTCAGGGATGCCTTAACCATTTATCCCAATCACAGCCGTTGCATCATTAACAAACAACTTAGGAGTACAAAAAGCTTCGGTTCGAATCATCTAACCGAAGCTTTATAAATTAAAGCTAAAATCACTTTTTTTATCTTGATTCCCTACTCATACAAATTCTTACTGAAATAACGGTCGCCACGATCAGGAAAGATCACAACAATATTGCCTTGCTCAATTTTTTCTGTCAGTTTGAGTGCCCCGTAGAGTGCTGCTCCAGATGAAGTTCCGGCAATAATGCCCTCTTTTTTTGCCAGTAATCGCACCAAATCGAAGGCGGTTCGATCATCCACTTTGATAACCTCGTCAACCAGGGTCATATCCATTGTGTTGGCAATAAAGTCGTTGCCTATCCCTTCAATATCATAGCAACCGGCTGTCCCGCCGCCCATGATTGAACCGTAGGGATCTGCTAAAATCCCTTTGATGTTGGGATTTTTTTCTTTCAAATAACGCACCACCCCGGAATAGGTGCCGCCACTGCCAGCACCAGCCACCAGATAATCAATGTTTCCGTCGAGATCATTAAAAATTTCCGGCCCCGTGGTGTCGTAATGAATACCTGGATTAGATGAATTTTCAAACTGCTGTAGCGAAATAGCATCGGGAATTGACTTCAGCAACTCCCGGGCCTTGCTCGTAGCTCCTTGCATTCCCAGTTCCCGGGGTGTGTTCACAATTTCTCCGCCATAGGCCCGCATCAGTGTCTGTTTTTCCACTGAAAATTTAGTTGGCACCACAAAGATTACCCGATAACCGCGATTGATGGCGGCCAGGGCCACGCCGAGACCCGTGTTCCCGGCGGTGCCTTCAATGATTGTGCCACCTGGTTTAAGTAACCCTTTTTTTTCGGCATCTTCAATCATCGCTACCCCAATCCGATCTTTGACGCTGCCGCCAGGATTCCAGAGTTCCAGTTTGGCAAAAATATTCACCCCTTTTTTGACCTGAAACTGGTTAAGCTTCACCATTGGCGTATTGCCAATCAATTCTCTGATATCATTATAATACGCCATCTTATGCCTCTAAACTTTTAGCAAATGCCTGTTCCAAATCCGCTAAAATATCTTGTTTATCCTCAATTCCAACCGAGATGCGGATCAAATTTTCAACAATACCAACTTTTTGCCGGATTTCATAGGGAATCGATGCATGGGTCATACTGGAAGGATGGCAAACCAGGGATTCGACGCCGCCCAGACTTTCGGCCAAGGTTATTAACTTCAGCGACTCCACAAATTTATAGATATTATACTTTTCATCCAGCTCAAAGGAGAGCATCCCACCTGGTCCGTCAGCCTGTTTTTTATTGATCGCATACCCCTGACCATGCGGTAATCCGGGATAGTAAATGGCCTTAACCCCAGGCGTTTTTTGCAAAGCCTCGGCAATGAATGTGGCATTCTCAATGTGACGATCCATTCGCACACCCAAAGTTTTAATCCCCCGTATCAACAAAAACGAATCAAAGGGCTGCAATACACCACCAGTGGCATTTTGAATAAACCAGAGCCGCTCTGCCAGAGCTTTGTCATTGACAACAGCCAGACCGGCAATTAAGTCACTATGACCACCCAGATATTTTGTAGCACTATGAACAACAATATCAACCCCCAAGGCAATCGGTCTTTGAAGATAGGGGGTCATAAAAGTATTGTCGACAATACTTAACACGCCACGCTTTCTGGCAATTTCTGCTACCGCCGCAATATCGGTAATGGTAAGGAGTGGATTGGCCGGACTTTCGATAAAAATTGCTTTGACGTCTTCGGTCAAACTGT
Source organism: Acetobacterium wieringae (assembly GCF_001766835.1). Taxonomy (GTDB): domain Bacteria; phylum Bacillota; class Clostridia; order Eubacteriales; family Eubacteriaceae; genus Acetobacterium; species Acetobacterium wieringae. The sequence goes on from NZ_LKEU01000036.1 coordinate 38,499, forward strand.
CTTCAAGCAGCTTAAGATCCGCTGTTTCAACAATATCATAGGTTAGTCCAAAGTTTTTGAAAACTTTGTCGAGCACCCGAAAGGTACCACCATAGACATTACTCGAAATGATTACTTTGTCACCAGTTTTAAAAAGACTGAGTACCGCCGTGGTGGCTGCCATGCCAGAGGCAAAGGCAAAGCCGGCGATTCCCCCCTCCAATTCGGCAATCAGAGCTTCCAGAGCCTCCCGGGTGGGATTACCCGATCGGGAATATTCGTAACCCCGATCTTTTCCCAGTCCATCCTGCTTATAGGTTGATGTCTGAAAAATAGGCACATTTACGGCTCCGGTTTTTTCATCTCCATCAATACCGCCGTGGATCAACTGTGAATTTAAATTACTATACTTACTCATGTTTGTCTCCTTCAAACTTTTTAATATATTTCTGTCACATCAAACTGATGCGCCGTCTGAATCATTGTCTGAACATTTTCAAGTTTGGTTTGCGGTGCAATATCGCAACCCGGAATCAACACAAATCCTGCTGCTCCGCCATCTCTGATGCAGCTTAGTGACTCTGCTTCAATTTCTTCCGGGGTCCCCTCCAGCAGCACCCGAATCGGATCCAGCTGGCCACCAAAGGCCAGCTTCCCGGACAGTTTTTCGCTGGCTACGTTTAAATTGACCTTGTAGTCCATCGAAAATAAATTGGCTCCGGTCTCAGGAATTAAATCTAGAATTTTTGTCGTGTTGCCACAAATGTGTAAAGATCGAGTGCTGATGCGTTTGATAGCCTGATTGGCCGACTTAATACGGGGAAAAGATGCTTCTCTGAATAGCTTTGCTGAAATGACATCGCCTGATGATAGCGGCTCAGCCTGATTGACCATTTCGACTCCGGCATCTATGAACAAATTCCAGTATTTTAACAGGAGTCTCTCCGTAAATTCCATGATATGGTTTAGTCCCGGTTTATCCTTTAAGACTGTCTTCATCATATTATCCATCCCCAGCAGCAGCCCAGCCAGGGTAAATGCACCCCATTGACTGACCGCCACCAGGTACTCGTCACCAATCTCACCAACAACAATTCTGGCTGTTTCCAGCAGGTTGGCAATCTCCCGGGAATTTTCCAGATCCTCTACCCTTAACTGATCAACATCTTCGGGTCGGGTAATCAGGGGCTCATCGATAGTAGATGCTTCTCCCAGCAGATTAAAGGTGCATTTTCCCCCAAGGGCTTTGACAATCACATTGCTACAATCAGCAGCAACCCAAACAACATCCGAGCCGACTTTTTTGTTGTCATCAATAATCGTCTGGGCAATTTTTTGCGGTTGTCCGATCATCACATCCTGAAGGGTCAAACCATTGCGATAATCTGTCCATACCCCGCTCGAAAGGATCATAACAGGAAGCCGGGGGGTCTTCTTAAGGGCTATCCCTGCAAGTATTATCTCTTTATGTGTCAAAAACTCAACTCCTTTAAATGATAGGGTGTTTGCTGATAAACGTAATAATTCAGCCAATTGGCAAACAATAGGGTAGCATGGCTACTCCAGGTCGTCTGATCCGATATCCCCAATTCGCCTTTCAGCTGATAATTTTTAGGTACATCTGGTTTTAAACCCTGTAAATAATCCCGTATGTATTCATTTTTTAAAGTTACCCGATCATACTCACAGTGACCGGTAACAAACAATTGCCGATTCGTAATATCGGAAATCAAATAGACACCTGCTTCCGACGATTCAGCCAGTATTTCCAGCTGTGGTATAGTCAGTACATCTTCCCGGGCGATCGCAGTATAATGGGAATGCGGAGCATAAAAGAAATCATCAAATCCCCTGACAATGGGATGTCGACGATTATTTACATCATGCGCACAAACTCCGGAAATCTTAGCCGACGGGACAGACTTTTTGATACCATAATGATAATAGAGTGCCGCCTGAGCCCCCCAGCAAATATAGAGTGAAGAAAAAACATGCGTTTTAGCCCATTCCAACACGTCACACAACTCCTGCCAGTAAGCAACTGCTTCGAACTCTTGTTTTTCAACCGGTGCCCCTGTAATTATGATACCGTCGTAGTGGTTATTTTTTATTTCTTCAAAACTGTGATAAAACTGTTTAAAATGATCTACAGTTTTATCGCCAGTCAGCTGGTCAGAAATTTTTAAGAATTCGACATTCAACTGGAGTGCGGTGTTGCTGAGCAAACGAAGCAGTTGCGTTTCAGTTGCAATCACTGTTGGCATGAGGTTGACAATCAATAGATTAAGCACCCGAATATCCTGATGCGTCGCCCGTTTATCAGTCATGATAAAAATATCTTCCCTGGCAAGGGTCTCAATGGCCGGTAAACCTTCTTTTACACAAATTGGCATAGTGACACCTCAATTCATTTATCGTTAAGGATTCTTTGTAAATATTTGAAACCTTAATCAGCCCGAAAAGAAAACATCTGCTGCCTTGGCAATAACAGCAGATGTCCATTCTTACAGTTTTAAAATCAAATTTTTTGAGGGGGAGTTATTTTTTGCAGTGCTTTTTCCAAAGCCTGTTCAATATCGTAAATCAAATCATCAACATCCTCAACACCAATAGATAGACGGATCACATCCGGAGCAAACCCAACGGCTGCCTGTTCTTCAGGACTTAACTGTTGATGGGTAGTCGAAGCTGGATGAATAACCAGGGATTTTGCATCGGCAACATTGGCCAATAGCGAGAAGATTTCCAGACTGTCAATGAACTTTTTGGCTTGATCAATCGTACCATCAATGGAAAATGTAAAGATGGAACCGGCTCCCAATGGCAGATATTTTTGACCCAGCTCGTAATACTTATTGGACTTGAGACCAGGATAATTTACTTTTTTGACCTTGGGATGATTTTCCAGGAACTCCACTATTTTTTTGGTATTATCAACATGCTTTTGCACTCTTAAGGATAAAGACTCCAGACCCTGTAAAAACAGGAAGGAATTAAATGGCGATAATGAGGCTCCGGTATCTCTCAACAATTGAGCGCGAATCTTAACTGCATAGGCAATCGGGCCCAAATCTGCAAATTTGATGCCATTGTAGCTTTTGTCCGGTGTTGTGAAATCCGGGAATTTTCCACTGGTCCAGTCAAAGTTGCCGCCATCAACAATAATTCCACCGATGGATGTTCCATGACCGCCAATAAATTTGGTCGCTGAATGAACGACGACGTTGGCACCGTGTTCCAGTGGTTTAAATAAATATGGGGTAGCAAAGGTATTATCAACGATTAAAGGAATTTTATTTTCAGCTGCGATCTTGCCAACTGCATCAAAATCGATAACGTTAATACCGGGATTTCCAAGGGTTTCAATAAACAATGCTTTTGTTTTATCAGTGATGGCTTTTCTGAAATTTTCCGGATCATCAGGATCGACAAAGATTGTATTGATACCAAATTTAGGCAGTGTTTCAGCAAAAAGATGAAAGGTTCCGCCGTAAAGAGTACTGGCTGAGACAATTTCGTCTCCAGCACTGGCAATATTTTGAATGGCATAGGTAATCGCCGCGGCCCCAGAAGCTGTTGCCAGTCCGGCTGAACCACCCTCTAAGGCGGCAACCCGTTGTTCAAATGCATCAGTAGTCGGGTTAGTTAAACGACTGTAGATATTACCAGCATCCGTTAATGCAAAGCGACCTTCTGCCTGGGCCGTGTCTTTAAATACATATGAAGTTGTCTGATAAATAGGAACAGCTCTTGCTCCGGTTACTGGGTCTGGGGTCTGTCCTGCATGGACCTGTAATGTATCGAATCCTAATTTTCTTTCGCTCACGTTTGTCAACCTCTCATTTCTTTCTAAATTATCTTTATTTTGATCTGTTAAATTCTTTTGTTGGTCATTTTTTTCATTGTTTTTGAATATTCTTTTGAAAAAACTCTTTTTTGACTTACTCAATGATGCAGCTCCTTTCTTAAGAAATATTCAAATGCCATTAAATGGAATGACAAATGCAATATCTCATCATGCTTAGCAATCGTTCCGATAGTCGGTGCTATTGCAACACATGGAAAAATTTCTCCCAGATAAAGTGCATAATTCATTTTTCAACATATTGCTTTGCCTCCTTAAAAAAATATATTGCATATATATCCTATGTGTTTAATATGAAACAAATATAACGTATCTTCAGCTATTTGTCAACTGGTTTTTTATATTTATAACAAATAATTCCGATCTGATTAATCGATAAACATTTGATCGTAACTGCTGACCAAAGCGCTTCGACTTCTGCAGACCTCATTTTTTAATATCCGGATAATCCAAATTCTTCCATCAGTCGTATCGTCCGGAGGAGTAACTTGAAATCCCTTGTGGTTTTAATAGTAAAAAACTGTTTCCATGCACAATCCACTTGTCAGTTGAACCTTGGAACAGTTTTTTCTGTATTCATTAATTTACTTGAGCTCAGGCACTCTTCTTGTCGAAAGACAGGCAGTCAACAAAAATCCGATCAAAATTTTCGCCATTGGACAATTCAATGACATCAATCTCGGTAACCAGGCTTTCCATCTCATCGCGATATTTCTGATTGAGTAAAAAAGCCAGTCCTCCGGATTTTGACGTGTTGCCGACAAAGTCAATTTTGCCTTCAAATTCTTTTGGTAGCAGTCCGATATTTATCAGGCTCTTAGCCCGCAGATGAAAGCCAAACGAACCAGCAATTTGAATCTCGTCAACATCTTCGGGTCGCAGTTGCTTTGCATCCATTAAAAACTCAATACCTGCTCGCACTGCGCCCTTAGCCAGCTGTACCTGCCGGATATCTTTTTGTGTAAGGTATACCCCACTGGCAACCTCAAAGGCTATTTTTCCATCGATTTTGACCAATCTGTTTCTGAGGCTCTGTTTCAAATCAGTATTCTCTGGAGATGCCAGTCTGCCCCGTTTGTCGATCACCTTATGAACCACGAGTTCCCCCACAATGTCCAACAGACCGCTGCCGCAAATACCAATAGCTTCGCCATCTTCAATGGTTCGGATGTCAATCTCGCCATGATCGTCAATTTCAAAATACTCAATTGCGCCTTTTTCAGCCCGCATTCCATAAGAAATATTCATTCCCTCAAATGCCGGTCCGGCGGCGGTTGAGGTCGCCGTTAATGCGCCATGATCAGACAAGACCATTTCACCATTGGTTCCGATATCAACAAATAAAGTAACCTGTTCTTTATCCTGAAGCCGGGTTGCCAAAACACCGGATGTGATATCTGGCCCCACAAAGGAAGATATAATCGGCGGTAGATAAATTGATCCCAGCCTGGAAATATCCAGGAGATGTTCTTTGTAGCTTAAGCTGCTTCCCCCGGTAATGGCTGGAGTATAGGGGTATTTACCCAATGAATAAGGATTCACGTTGGCAGCCAAATGTATCATACAGGTATTGCCACTAAAAATCACTTCATAAATATGCTTTTGTAAAACACCAGTGTGTCTGGCTGCTTTTTCAATCAGCTTGTTCAATTCCTTTATAATCATTGAGTACATCGCATCCAGCCCTTTTTCATCAGAGGCAAATTTAATCCGCGACAAAACATCCTGAGCATGCTGGCTTTGGGGATTTAGGGCTGAGACGGAGTGCAGTTCTTCACCAGTGTTAATATTAACCAGTGTTGCCACCAGCGTGGTCGTTCCGATGTCAACAACGACGCCATAATTCTGGGTCGTAGTGTCCCCGTCTTCTTCACCTAAAACCTTGCCACCGGCAGTTACAATCGTCTTTCCATTGCTGGTATATTCTTTTTTAATAAAACTATTGACGTCGATATCAAAGCTCTGACCGTGGTTTAATATTTGCAGGGTTTTATTACGATTTTTCGCAACGGCCTTAACATCAACATGACCGGTCACAGAAGTTTGACATGAAAGCACAAATCCCTGTTCTTTTTCCTCTTCTGACAATTGATGTTTTCCATATTCTTCGACATTTTTCAGACTTGCTTCAGAAATTCTAACCTTACATTTTCCGCAAACCCCTTCGGAATTACAGGGCGATTCAATTACAATCCCCAGTTCTTGGGCCGCTGCTAAAATCGTCGTGCCTTTTTCCACCAGAATAGCTTTGTTCTCGCCGATAAAATTTACTTTTACCATAATCGTTACGCCCCCTTTACCCGATTCGTCATTGCGGTAATGTTTATCAGCGGTGTGGAGGTACTGAGTCCACAAGCTGGCGCAATAATATCAATGCCATCCAATTTAAGTTTTTCGGTTTGTCTGGCAACCTTTTCGGCTTCACCAAATTCCAGCAGATAGGTACTGAGGTTCCCCATGGTCGTTAATTCAGGATAGTCTTCTTTCAACTTTTTCAAGCTGATGGAGGAATCGGTGCTGATCGCATCGGACTTAATTGCCGGCACAAATTTTCTAACCGCATTCATTTTTCCGCAAATATGGACAATGACCGGTGTATTGGTTTCATGAATCGCATCGATAATTTTGTTGAGATAACGCACCGCATATTCATCAAACATCGCCGGTCCCAAGATTTCTCCGGTGGCAGTGGGATCAGCAATGGTAATCACACTGGCGCCGCTCTCCACCATCAGCCTCGCCAATTCGATAATGTGATTGGTGGCATAATCAACCACCCGATGGGCTTCGGTAGGATTCTTTCTGAGTTCTTTTAAAAACGGAATCGGGTCAACCAGTGATGCGGCGGTACTGAGCGGCCCAGTGATACTGCCAAATACCGGTATGTCTGAATATTCTTTTGACAACTGATAGGTTGCCTGAATAATCGCATTAACCCGTTTATTTTTGGCCATCGCTCCCAAGTCCTGATAAATGACATCTTTAACCGAAGGAAACACTTCTTTTTGTATTTTTGGTTCACAGGCCAGGGTGCCATAATTAATTTCACTGCCCAGTACCTCTGCTTCCACGGTCATGCAAAAGGGAATACCGAAGTTTTCAAAACCGGTGTTCTCCTGAACGTCATTGGCAATTTCTGCCATCAATTGACTATTGTGATGGCCATCCGGTAAGGTGTGGCCAGTTTTATTCATTACATCAACGATGGCTGAATTCATCATCCCACCGGGACAGATAACCGGTGCCCGATCAACGGATTCTTTATTTAAGGAACGGAGGATCCGTTCTTTTGGGGTTAAATCATTCATCTAAAATTCCTCATTTCTTATTATTTGCTGGCTTCGATAAGTTTTGAAGTATTACGCGCTTCTCGCATTTTTTGAAAAATCCGCATCGGAAATTTCCTGCATGGGGAGCAGCGTTATGAAGTTATCTTCATCCCAGGGACCGGTTATAATTCTTTCAATAAAGCCGATTTCACCTTTAACCGTCTGATATTCCGCCTCAAACAGCTTTGCAATTTCTCGGGATTGCTCAATTACCATATCCTTGGGTTCTGCTGATGTTTCAATAAACAGCACTTTTTTATAGCCATCATACATATTTTCCAACATCCGTCTGGCTTTTTTTTCACCGAAACGGTCATAAATACGCTGATAATCCGAGAGAATACTTTTTTCAGTAATCATCCAGCCATTGCTGAGATAAAAAGTTCCCATTTCTTTTTGAAAATCAAAGGCTCTACAGGTATCTGAGCACATAAAGATCGAAATACAGTCATGTACTCTGGGAATAATCAGTTCACTTGTTTTAGAAATTAAACCATTAGCAGACCCACCACACAAACCAAATGCCAGGATGATTTTTTGATAATTCTGGGAAGCATCAATAAGCCGTTGGAGCTCGACCTTTAGCTTCTGGGGGTATAAATGAAAGTCCATCGAGACAAATTCAAAATCCCGATCCGGAATCGGCATCAGATTCTCTATTTCCGCCTGCATGACCTCGCAGGCAATCACTTTGATACGCATATCAGAAAACGGTGTCCAGAATAGCCTGATTCAGATCATGGCCAATTACGGTAATCCGCCCGATTTCATCGGGTTCGGACGCTCTGATTTCCAGGGCATTGGGAACAAAGTCAAACTCCACCCAATTAACTGTATCAATCTGTACCTTGCCCTTTGACCGGACCACTTTTCCAAAAACCGCCTCATCCTTCAAACTTTCAAAGATACTTCTTAATTGAGTTTCCGGAAATATCTTTGGCGTTTCGATACCCCAGCTTGTAAAAATATCATGATTATGATCGTCATCGTCGTGATCATGATCATCAAATTCCAGATCAAACGCACTTAAATCCTCATCCCGGGAAATTTGTTGCCCATCCGCCTCAGAAAGACCGAGCAGGTCAATGCCACTTATGTCATCCCAGGGTGTGGTTACAATCGATGCGGTCTCATTGATTTCCCGTATTTTTGAAACAACCTTGCCTAACTCCGCATTATCCACGTTCTGGGTTCGACTTAAGAGAATGGTACTGGCGTGACTGATCTGGTCCCCATAAAACTCACTGAACAACTCGGTGAATTCCTCGTACATGGTCACATCGACGGCGGCAATCACCAGATTGAGATGAATGTCATCATCCTCTTCCAGTTTCTTGACAATCTTGACGATTTCGGACAATTTACCGACTCCCGACGGTTCAATGATGATTCTTTCTGTTTCTTTCGATTTAATGATTTCTCGCAAAGTATTGGTAAAATCAATTACGGTAGAACAGCAGATACACCCGGCCTTGATTTCCTTTATTTCAATGTTGTATTTTTTTAGAAATGCCCCATCGATTGGAATTTCGCCAAACTCATTTTCAATCAGTGTTATTTTTTTTGAATACACATTTTCATCGATCAGCTTCTTTATTAATGTGGTTTTGCCGGCACCAAAAAAACCAGAAAAAATATCAATTTGTATTGTCATACGATCACTTTCCTATCTGTTAGTCATTGAACTTGCTATTAATAAACACAATGACAACAATCCTTATTAAATTGTTGTCATTGATTACTTGGACTTAATTCATTTTTATTGCTATATTGAATTGTTCCGCTTCTGTACTTTATTTATTTGAAAATTACTTTATCGACCAGCGCCCGTATCGTCTGGAAGCTTCCACCATTGCCGCAGCATTTAATAAATTACCATTGGGCGGGAACTCACAGCCAGAAGAAAGGATAAAACCAGCATTGTGTTTTTTGAACAGATCCAGTTGTCTTTTAACATCTTCGAGCACCTCATCAGCAGTAAATACCAGACCGGTTTCGGCGGGATCGGAATATCCGATGGTGATAATCTTGTCACCCCAGGTTTTTGCATGTTCTTCCCAATCTTTGGCACCATGGGCCGGATAGGCAACTGAGATCGCCACCGGATCAGACCACTTGATAACTTCTTCAAAATAAACACCACCACCGCAATTGTGAATGGCCACTGCCGAACCGGCCGCCCGAATCGCATCAGCAAGTCGTTTTAGATAAGGGCCTTCAAATTTCTCCCAGGTAGTGTTTCTTAAAACTGTTCCTGAAGAGTACAGCGGATCAATGACAATGGAATGGGCCCCGGCTTCAATCTGAGCTTCGGCATATTCGATCAGTACATCTGTAATCACATCAACTGCCGCCAAAACCTCCTCAGGATGCTTGATCAAATCAACAAACAATTCTTTATGACCTCTAATCTGTGATAAAACGCCCAGTGGACCATAAACAAATCCGAAAATAGCGACTTCATTGCCTTTAGCAGCTGATAGACCCTTAACCGTATCAATGACCTGCTTCATCCGAGTCGTTTCCCGGGGATTTATTTTTTCGATTTTTTCATATTCCCCTGGAGTCTTAATAAATTGGTTGTTAAAATCAGGATAGGCTGTGCTGAATTTTGGATAAATAATTTCCTGCCCAAAGTCTGCCGCTTCCACTGAGAGGTCAACCAGTAACAAAAAGGCATCCTGACCAATCAGTTCCTGTGCTGCCAGTAAACTTTGGGTGGCAATTTCAGCGTCTTGAGACCATTTATCATAGCGGGAACCGGTCACCCGATAAGAGGCACCGCAAACCAGGGGAATCGCCGGGATTCGATCGACTTCTTTACGCTGCAGAGTCAGCACGACCCGTTCCAGAGACGATAATTCTTCATTTCTTTGTATTAATGACATCGATGATTTCCTCCATTTAATTGTCTTGCAAATTTACTTGAGTACGCTTTAGAGCTCATTGCCATAAGCGGCGGCAATGTTATTTGCCAACTTCACGGCCTCTGCCGCATTTTCTGCGTAGCCGTCGGCGCCAATTTTATCTGCATAAGACTGGGAAACCGGCCCACCACCAATTAATACCTTATAATCTTCTCTTATTTTCTGCTCTTTAAGAATTTCAACAACTTCGCTCATTCCTTCCATGGTTGTTGTCATCAGCGTTGAGATAAATATAAACTCGGCATTTTCTTCTTTAGCCCGTTCCACAAAAGTATCCGGGGCAATGTCACGTCCGAGATCAATCACATCATAACCACCTGTTTCCAGCATAATCTTTACCAGGTTTTTACCAATGTCATGGGTATCTCCTTCGATCACGCCTATGACGGCTTTTCTTTTCGTTTCGTGTGAATTGACCTTGATATGAGGCTTTAATAAATTTAGCCCGGCATACATGGCATCTGAGCACATCAGTAATTCCGGTACAAAATACTCTTCTTCATCAAATAACTTCCCAGCCTGGTTCATGCCAACGGTCAAGCCATTAACAATCGCTTCGTACGCATCCACGCCCTCGGCAATCACCTTGTTACTGAGTTCAATGGTTAGATCCTCATCCATATCCACAATTGAAGCTGCCAGTTTATCAAATAATTCCTGTTTGTTTAATGACATTTACTAATCTCCTCCCTGTTAACATATATCTCCTATATGTTTGGTAGGATTATTATATGTGATGCTTTTGTATTTGTCAATACGTTTTTGTACTATTCTGATATGATTTTATGTATTAAAAAAAGACAGGATTGAAAGCGTGCTATGCTTCAAATCCTGCCATTTTTAATTCATCGGTGAATCGCTTGAAACCGACTGATCTCTTCGATTTTTCTTTTTTTAAACTTAACTATAGTCGACTAAATCAGATAAAATATTCACAATTACCTTTTTCATGGTAACGTCTGACCAGTTCTGCCAGGGTAATATTATCGACTACCTGATCAATGGCATCTTTAATTTCCTGCCAGACATCAGCGGTGACATGACGATCTGCTTCCTCATAATTCCCTGCCTCGTCGCTCAGAATAACTGGGGATAATTCACCTTCCAAAAGTCTGACAATCATGCCAACAGTATAATCTTCCGGGGGGTTGGCCAGTTGATACCCCCCCTGAGATCCCCGGACACTACGAACAAAGCCAGCTCGTGATATCTGGGTAATAATCTGTTCCAAATATTTTTCTGAAATCTCCTGGCGTTCAGCAATCCGCTTAATGGGAATGTATTCCCCGGTGTTGTTAATCGCCAGGTCCAGCATTAAACGCAAGGCATACCTGCCCTTAGTGGAAATTTTCATTACTGAAACAAGCCTGTTGATAAATAACGTTCGCCGGTGTCCGGTAATAAAACCACAATGGTCTTGCCTTTATTTTCGGGTCGTTTTGCCAATTCGGTGGCTGCATAGATGGCAGCCCCAGAAGAAATACCGACCAACAATCCTTCCCGTCGACCAATTTCTTTGGAGGTCTGGAACGCATTTTCATTACTGACCTTAATGACTTCATCATATACCGCGGTATTGAGTACCCCTGGAACAAACCCGGCACCAATTCCCTGAATTTTATGTGGCCCAGGATTTCCACCTGATAAAACGGGAGAAGCTTCCGGCTCAACGGCGACAATTTTCACCCCTGGTTTTTTTTCTTTTAAAACTTCGCCAACCCCGGTAATGGTTCCACCGGTTCCAATTCCGGCAACAAAAATATCGACTTCCCCATCGGTGTCTTCCCAAATCTCAACCGCCGTCGTTTTTCGATGAATCTCAGGATTGGCTGGATTCTCGAATTGCTGTGGCACGAAGGCATTGGGGGTGCTTTGCGCCAGTTCCTGAGCCTTGGCAATAGCACCCTTCATTCCCAGTGAACCAGGGGTCAAAACCAGTTCAGCGCCGAGCGCAGAAACCAGATTTCGTCGTTCAATACTCATTGTTTCAGGCATGGTTAAAATTAAACGATAGCCTTTAGCTGCAGCAACAAAAGCCAGACCAACACCGGTATTGCCACTGGTAGGCTCAATAATGACTGAATCCTTGTTGAGCAAACCTGCTTTTTCAGCTGCATCAATCATCGCAAAGCCAATTCGGTCTTTAACCGAAGAAAGGGGATTAAAGTATTCCAGTTTGGCTACGATTTTTGCCTCTAAGTCCAAATTCTTTTCATAATTTGATAGTTCAAGCAGCGGTGTATTTCCAATCAGGTCGGTCAGATTTTTTGCAATTTTTGACATCGTGATACCTCTTTTCATTATTTATATCATATTATTTCTATATGATTTTATTATATTTCCCTTTTATTTTCTTGTCAATACTTTTTTTTCAGAGCCAGTATTTTGTTTTATGTTACCAAGATAAATCTTAAAACAAAAATATTCAATTGTTAATGTACGTCTCTTGTAGTATAATTGGATAATTCCCTGGTGATTTCATACTAATCATCTGGGTATTTTTTTGAGTCATTTTAGAAGTTATTAACCGTTTTGGTTTTTTAGAAGGGAGTTACGACTTGATATATTTAGATTACGCTGCCGACACCCCAGTTGATGTCCAAGTGCTTGATTTATTTTGCCAAATCAATCAAGTTGCTTTTGGTAATGCAAACGGCACCCATCTGTCCGGGAAAAATGCTAAGCAATTGATTAAACAAGCAACTATCAAAATAAAAAATCTGCTGAATTGTTCAACTTCGGAGGTTATCTACACCTCTGGAGCCACCGAAGCCAATAACCTGGCACTAAAGGGTATGGCCAGAAATTATCGTGAAAATGGTCGACACCTCATCTCGACCTGTCTGGAACATGCTTCAGTCAGCGGCAGCCTCAAGCAGCTACAATCGATTGGTTATGAAATTGATCTGGTGTCGATCAGAAAAGATGGTACTGTTGACCTGGATCATTTAAATGAATTAATTCGAGAGGATACAATCATGGTCTCGATCAATTATGTTGATAGCGAGTTGGGAATCTGTCAACCGATCCCATCAATTGCAACGATTGTTGCCGCTTATCCCAATTGCTTTTTTCATGTGGATGCCACCCAGGCTGTCGGAAAAATACCAATTCATTTAGATCAAATTGATCTGGTTACCTTTTCACCCCACAAGTTTTTCGGCCTGAATGGCATGGGCGTGCTACTAAAAAGCGACAGCCTGATCCTTGAAACACAAATCCATGGGGGTGCCAGCACCAGTTATTATCGCAGTGGCACGCCTTTTACCGCTGGTGCCGGGGCAACAGCACTGGCCCTTGAACTGTGCCTGGCTGAGCTGGAAGAACGGCTGGCCCAGGTAACTGAAAAAAACGACTGGCTAAAAAAACAGTTATCAGCTTATCCGCTGGTATCTTTCAACAGCACTGAGCATTCGATTCCCCACATTCTTAATCTCAGTATCAAAGGTGTCAAGGCCCAAGTCTTTCAGGCTGCGCTGAGTGATCAGGAAGTCTGCGTTTCGACCAAATCAGCCTGTTCCACCGACAACACTCCCTCACGATCTGTTCTGACGGTCACCGGAAGCAGGGATCTGGCCAGATCTTCCTGGCGGATCAGTCTCTGTCATTTAACCACTGACAGCGAATTGCAGGAGTTTATGAACATCTTTGATTATTGTTATACAAGCTTAACTAAAAAGTAGGAGTTATCATGGAACGTTATCAAGAAATAGAAAAAAGTTTAAAGAAGAAGTATCGCAGCAGTATCTGGTGCCGCTTTACCAGTGGCATCAATGAATATCAGCTGGTCAAGGAAGGCGATAAAATTGCGGTGTGCATCTCTGGTGGAAAAGACTCGATGCTGATGGCCAAGCTATTCCAGGAACTGAAGAAACATAATAAATTCGAATTTGAACTGGTTTTCCTGGTGATGGATCCGGGCTATAACCCGATCAACCGGGAAATGATCAAAAAGAATCTGAAACTGCTGAATATTGAAGCCACTGTTTTCGAATCGCAGATTTTTGATTCGGTGGCCGATATTGACAGATCACCCTGTTATCTCTGTGCCCGGATGCGTCGGGGTCATCTGTATCATCATGCCAAAGAATTGGGATGCAATAAAATCGCCCTGGGGCATCATTATGACGACGTCATTGAGACGATCCTGATGGGCATGCTTTACGGCGGCCAGATTCAGACCATGATGCCCAAACTAAAAAGCAGCAATTTTGAGAATATGGAGTTAATCCGACCGATGTATCTGATCCGGGAAGAGGCCATCATCAGCTGGAAATTACATAACGACCTGCAATTTATTCAATGTGCCTGCCGATTTACCGAAAATTGTATGATTTCAGACAACGAAGGCGGAGCCTCAAAGCGTCAGGAAATGAAAACGCTGCTGAAAAAATTCCGCCAAACCAGCCCATATATCGAAAGCAATATTTTCAAAAGCGTCGAGAACGTCAATCTCAATACGATTATTTCATATAAGCAAGAAGGGGTTAAACATCATTTTTTAGATGATTATGATAGCTGACTCTGTAAATAAAAGTAAAAAAAAATGAACCATTAATATCTGAACGGAGAATTTTTAATGTTAAACCAATTTTCAAGAACTGAATTATTACTTGGCGGGGATGCCATGGAAAAACTGGCGCAGGCACGCGTTGCCATCTTTGGCATTGGCGGAGTGGGTAGTTATACTGCTGAAGCCCTTGCCCGCAGCGGCATTGGCTCATTTGATCTCATTGATGACGATAAGGTCTGTTTGACAAATCTCAACCGCCAGATGATCGCCACCCGAAAAACCGTAGGCCAAAACAAGGTTGAGGTGATGAAACAACGGATTTTGGATATCAATCCCAATGCTCAGGTCGACGTTCATCAATGCTTCTTTTTACCTGAAAACGCTGATAAATTTGACTTCTCTTCCTACTCATATGTAGTTGATGCCATCGATACCATTTCGGCCAAAATTGAGTTAGTGCTCCAAACAGAAAACACAAAAACACCCATCATCAGCTGTATGGGTGCCGGAAACAAATTAGACCCGACGCTTTTTAAGGTTGCCGATATCTACAAAACCAGCATGTGTCCGGTCGCCAAAATCATGCGTAAAGAACTTAAAAAACGTAGGATCAAGCATTTAAAAGTTGTGTTTTCAACGGAAGAACCGATTAAACAAATAAAAAATCTAGCCAACAGTTGTCAATCCAATTGTATTTGTCCACCGGGAACTGAAAGAAAATGTACCGATCGACGATCCATTCCCGGCAGCATTTCTTTTGTTCCGTCGGTAGCAGGTCTGATCTTAGCTGGTGAAGTGATCAAGGATCTCGCTTTCCAAATTAACCACAAGGGCGTGGAAAAACTTTATTGATAGCCTATGTTTCGGGGGTTTCACCCCCGAATTTATAACCAATCCCATAAATAGTCAGGACATAGACCGGATTTTTGGGATCCTTTTCTATTTTTTGACGCAGGTTCTTGATATGGCTATCCACGGCCCGATCATATCCTTCAAACTCATCACCCAACGCTACTCTGATTAGATCCTCCCGGGTAAAAACCTTACTGGGATATTTTATTAACGCCGCCAGTAGTTTATACTCATTTGGAGTAAGATTAATTTCCACCTGATTCTTTTTGATCAGATGACTTTCAAAATCAACCTCCAAATCACCGCCATTGAAAGAAGCCTTATTATAAAGCGGCACCAGATCATCACTTGATCGGCGCAGAACTGCTTCAATTCTGGCATTTAGGGCTTTTAAACTAAATGGTTTCGTAATATAATCATCTGCGCCGATATTCAAGCCTTTTAGCATATCTGATTCTTCAATTTTTGCAGTAAGCATAATAATCGGCACCCGGGATTTTTTTCTGATCTGAATACAAATTTCTTCGCCCGTCATATCCGGAAGCATCAGGTCTAATACGATGAGCGCAATGTTTTCCCGGTCAAAGATATCGAGGGCTTGTTTACCATTTTCCGCCGTAAAGACGGTAAAGCCTTTACTTTCCAGAAAAGACTTTACCACCTCAATTATTTTGGTTTCATCATCAACAATAAGTACTTTTTTTAAATGATTGTTCATTATTGCCAAACCTCTATACTTCCCAGTTGCTCAATTGAACATCAACGTATTCTATCATCACGTGTATGAAATCTTCTTGTGACACTTTTCTCATTATACTACAGTAACTCGCTTGGGTAGCATTAATCCCGCTTTTTTAGGCTTAAACCTTCGACTTGGATCGTTGCCGCAATCAAATTTTTTTTAAGTATAAAATGCAGTGTCGACCTTATCACCCTTGCATTTTTGCTGATATATAGGGTAACATCATTCTGTTTAAATATATCAAATGCGTCCAATTGATCTGGCTTTACAAGTGAAACTTCAGAAACCTCAAAAGTTGGACAGCAACCGCCACCTGTAGAACTGATGGTAAGTGTTAAATTACTCTTTCTTTTTTTTCGCATGTAGTCTAAAACTGCATTGTCTATTTTAAGCTCAAATGATCTGTCCATCTTTTTTACTCCTATTCCATTTTATTTTTCGGCAGCTTGATAACAAAACTACTGTCTTCGTTTAAGTGACTTTCGGCCTCAACCATTCCCCCGTGGGCAGTAACGATTGACTTAACAATGGCCAGTCCAATTCCTGAACCACCGGTCATACGATTTCTAGATTTATCAGCGCGATAAAAGCGCTCAAAAACATAGGGGAGTTCGTCTTCAGGTATCCCAATCCCATTATCACTGACACTTAATCGAACAAACTGCTTATCTTCAGAAATAAAAATCTTAATGATACCATGCTCCGGTGTATATTTTACCGCATTTGAAACTAGATTAATGATCACCTGGCTGATTCTATTTTGATCAGCATATGTTTCTGAACTTTCCCCCTCAATCGATACGTTCAACTTCTTTTTATCGATTTCTGCGGCAAAGTTCGCCACTGCTTTTTCTGATAACGCATTCAGATTGATCTGTGTTTTATCAAGCTTTAAATTATCACTTTCAACTTTTGCCAAATTCTCTAAATCCTGTATAATTTTACCTATGCGCAATATTTCATCATGGCAACTTTTCAAGCGTTCGTTTGTAGGTTCCCATACCCCTTCAATCATGGCTTCAATATGGGTTCCAATCGATGTAAGAGGAGTTCGCAGTTCATGAGCTACATCAGCGGTCAACTGTTTTCTTAGTGACTCCTGTTTTCCCAATGAGTCAGCTAAATGATTGACAGCAACAATGAGGTCATTTAATTCCCTGGTTTTTGAAACTTCTGTGATTCGTACATCGTAATCACCTTCAGAGATTTGTTTTGTTACAGTGACCGTATGTAAGATTGGGCGACTTAATCGTTTTGCTAGGATTGACCCGACAATAACCGAAAAAACAAGTGAGAAAACGCCAATTCCGATTAATACTGTATTGAGTGCATTCAAAAACTGAAAATCATCTGCGCTTAAGAAGTATGGTCCAAAATAGCTGACATCTGCCGTTCCAATGACTTTACCATTCTTAGTGATTGAGATGGTTTTTGACATAAATTCACCATTCATTTGCGGATATTTCGTATTCATGCGATGTGAAATATCATCCATCACTGCTGTACATAAGGACATGTCACAGGTCTCCGCATCCCAGATCGTCTGATTCTGTAAATCATAAACCTTGACAATATACCCGTCATAAAGGGCATACATCCCGATGGTGTGGACAAAATCTGCGTTCCAGGTTTTGGTGTCCATATCATATTGCTGACTCAAACTATCTGTTATTTCCTGAGTTCGTTTCTCTTGTTGAATGGTAAGATAATTAGTGAATTCTTTTTCAATTAAAATGTTTGATAAAAAGCTGATCGAGGCAACAGTAAGTAACATAATCAGGGCAATCGTCAACGATAGTTTTGTTCTTAAGCTATGTTCCATAGCAATCTCCTCGTTCATAACTAATTATGAATTAGTTATATTTTTCCTGTCACATGGTATCCTTCTTCTTCAATGACAGTTTTGAAGCTCTCAAAGGTTAATTTACCCGGTTCATATTCGATTGCCACAGTTTTTCCAGTAAGATCGACAATAACACGCTCAACTCCGTCGAGTTCGCCAACTGCATTTTTTACAGCTCTTTCACAGTGAGCACACGACATACCTTCGACATTTAAAATTATTCTTTCCATTTTGTACACCTCTTTTTTTCTAGTTTATTTAATATTGAACGGTTTTAAAAATTTATCCACTTCAATTGGTTTTTTATCTTCGTCTTCGGCACTGACCTTGGCGAAAACCCAGCCTTCAACTTTTTCCGGATCAACGCCGGCATCAATAAAAATCTGTGGATTTAAAACAAAGACAATGTCTTTATCATTGGTACTCAGGTCTTTAGCCCATTCAAACATATTCCCATCACCAATGTCAACCCCATAATGGTCAAGGGCGGTGTGATATTTAATATGATCACGTTTCAGATTGACAAGCTGTTCATAGGATGCCAGCGGGGTCACTTCGCCACTGTAGGTTAATTTTTCATCCCCTAACATTGTCCCGACCATAATCTTATCATCAACGAGCATTCCGGCGGGAAGCTTGGTGACATCAAGTCCAGCTGCGATGAATGGTTTAGCATCAACTTCCAGCATCACATCGTGAGGGGTGCCGCTACTGTAATCCTTACTCCAGATAAAACGGGCGGTTCCATCCGGTGCCGATAGTGCCCAGCCACCATTTATCTCATCTTCGGCAATTTGGTTGGGAATGACCTGAAGCACCGCATCAAAGGATGTGATGGAGGTCTTGCCGACAACATCAGTTTGCTGACAACCGGATAGGACAACTAACAATAATAGGGCTGCCCCGGCCAAAATAATTTTCTTCTTCATAATCTTTTCTCCTTATTAAATATTTTTTATGGTTTGAAACCTTTTAATCTGAGTGCATTGGTGAGTACCGAAACCGAACTCAGTGACATCGCAGCTGCTGCAAAAATGGGATTCAGCAATGGTCCGCCAAACAGATAGAGCAGTCCGGCGGCGATGGGGATTCCGGCGACGTTATAGCCAAATGCCCAGACCAAATTCTGCTTAATGTTACGGATGGTACTTTTGCTGAGTTTAATGGCGGTGGGTACATCCATCAGATCACTTCGCATCAGCACAATGTCGGCGGATTCCATGGCAACATCGGTACCGGAGCCAATGGCAATGCCAATGTCCGCCTGTGCCAAAGCCGGTGCATCGTTGATGCCATCTCCAACCATGGCCACTTTTCGGCCTTCAGCCTGAAGTTTTTTAACTTCGTTTGATTTATCCTGGGGCAATACTTCGGCCAGAACCCGATCAATACCAACCTGTTTGGCAATGGCTTCGGCAGTTTTTTTATTATCGCCGGTAATCATCGCCACTTCAATACCCATTTCATGAAGCTTGGCAATGGCCGCTTTACTGCTGGCTTTGACGACATCGGCCACAGCAATAATCCCGGACAGCGTGCCATCCATGGCAATGTACATGGGTGTTTTACCTTCTTCAGCAAGTCTGTCTGATTCTTCTTCCAGGGTGATCAGGGAGATACTGTTCTCATCCATCATTTTCCGGTTTCCCAATAGCAGCCGGGAACCGTCAACTTCCACTTCAATCCCATATCCGGGAATGGCTTTAAAGGTATCAATCTTAAGGGTTTCCAGGTTTTCTTTTTGGGCGCCACGGACAATCGCTTCACCCAGCGGATGTTCTGATCCTTTTTCAGCCGATGCGGCAATTTGAAGTAGCCAATCCCGCTCAATCCCATTTGCGGTGACAATGTCAGTTACCTCAGGCTTACCTTCAGTAATGGTGCCGGTTTTGTCAAAAACAATGGTATCAATAAGATGGGTGGTTTCCAGGGCTTCGCCGCCCTTAATTAAAATGCCATACTCAGCACCTTTTCCGGTACCCACCATGATCGCCGTAGGGGTTGCCAGACCAAGAGCACAGGGGCAGGCGATGACAAGAATCGAAATAAAAATGGTCATCGCAAAGACAAAGGTATGACCGGTAAAATACCAACCAGCAAAGGCCAGCACTGCGATCACAAAGACAATCGGAACAAAATAACTGGATACAATATCGGCCAGCTGGGCGATCGGTGCCTTTGAACCCTGGGCATCTTCCACCAGCTTGATGATTTGCGCCAGGGCAGTATCGCCGCCAATTTTTGTCGTTCTAAATTTGATTACACCATTTTTGTTAATACTGGCAGCGTATACCGCATCCCCAGATTTTTTATCGATGGGCATACTTTCTCCGGTAAGCATCGATTCATCAATGGCGGTGTTTCCTTCAATGACGATCCCATCAACCGGAATTTTGCCCCCCGGTTTGACCAGGATCACGTCGTCAATTTCGACCTCATCAATGGGTGTTTCAATTTCAACGCCATCCCGGATAACAACGGCCATTTTAGGTGCCAGACCCATCAGTTTTTTTATCGCTTCGGAAGTTTTCCCTTTGGATACCGCTTCCAAATATTTTCCTAACAGGATCAGGGTAATGATAACTCCAGCGGTTTCAAAGTACAAATCTTCAACTGCCCCGAAATTACCAATGCTGATCTGATAAACCGAATAGAGACTATAGAGAATCGCCGCCGAGGTTCCCATCGCAATCAATGAATCCATATTGGGACTGCGCTGGATGATGGCTTTGAAACCGACACTATAAAAACGGTGGCCAGCGATTATAATTGGAATCACCAGAATGATTTGCACGATGGCGTAGGTCAGTGGATATTGCATCGGCTCCAGAAAACTGGGAATCGGTAGTCGTAGCCACCAGATCATCGCCCCCATGGCCAGATAAAGCAGCGGAATCCCGAAAGTTGCCGACACGATTAATTTAGTCTTGAGGGTTCGGATTTCTTTTTCCTTCCTCAGTTTGTCTTCATCAATGGCCGTTTTTTTCTCAATTTCCAGCGCCTGATACCCGGCTTTTTCAATGGCCTGGCGAATGGTAGAGAGTTTAATCTGCTGGGTGTCGTAGTGAATGGTGGCTTTTTCCGTTGCCAGATTAACAGTAGCACTGGTGATTCCTTCAAGCTTCCCTAAAACCTTTTCGACCCGAGCCGAACAAGAGGCACAAGTCATCCCGCCAATCGGGATTGTCACTTCACTGATTGTACTGATTTCGACCGTACCGTATCCGGCTTTTTCAATGACTTCATTGATTTTTTGCCGGGAAGCCACGCCCTCATCATATTCTACCGACAGGCTTTCGGTGGCAAAATTCACTGATGCACTGGTTATCCCTGCCATCTTACTGACAACTTTTTCTACTCTGGCGGCACAGGCCGCACAGGTCATGCCCGTTATCTTGATTGTTTCTTTTTTCATTAAATTGCCCTCCTTGACTTTCATATATGACTCTTTTTTATTGGTTAATATCATCAACAACGGTAATGGTACTTCCTACCATTCCCATCCAGCAGGAATAATTGATGGTACCGGCCTTCGTCGGTGTAAATTCGACGACATTTTCTCCGGTAATCAGTTTTTGTTCAACACCATAGCTTCGGATCAGCATTTTATTATTGCAGCTATTCAAATCGCCGTCGTTGGCTGTAATGATCCATTTAACCGGTATCCCCGTTTGAACAACAATAGGTTTATAAATGCCCCGATCCAGGGTCGTTGCTACCGTTTGAACCCCATCACTCACTGTGGCTTTGGTTCCGGCATTTGATTTGGCAACGGAACTACTGACACTCTGCTGTTCTGTCGTTTTTTGAGACTCACTGCTTGATTGAGTTTGTGATGAATTAGAATTAACCGCTGTTTCGCCTGCGTTTCCTGAACTTCTGGTACAGCCAGAAAATATAACAATCCCCGTCAGGACGATGCCCAACACGATTCCCCATAAATAATATGATTTTTTCATTTAAATTCTCCTTTTTATACTACCCTTTTTTAGTCTTTACTACCTGTGCTTAATCGACAATTGTGATGTTGCTTTTAATCATCCCCATCCAACAACTATAGGGAATTGTTCCTGTTTCAATAGGTGTGAATTCAATGACATTGTCACCTGCCACTAACTTCTTTTCAATATTGTATTTGGGGATCAGCACTTGATTGTTGCAGCCATTAATGTCATTTTCATCCGCCTCGATGGTCCATTTGACGGGTACACCCACTTGGACGGTAATCGGTTCATAACGGTTCGGCGAAAGCTTTGTTGTAATTGTCTGAACCCCCTGGTTGACAGATGCTGTATTATTTTGCTGCACTTCATTCAACGCTGTCACACTACTGGTTAAGGTAGGAAGTGCAATACCCGATAAACTCACGCCATTGCTAAACATAAATACGCCCAGTATCAAAACGAGCACGGCGCTGGCGGTCATCATTTTACTGGTAAATTTTTTGCTGAGCAATGAGCTGATCGCTCCCAGTCCAAACATCAAGGGCACCGTTCCTAAACTAAATGCCAGCATCGATAAGGCACCCTGTACCGGATCACCGGTGGAAAGTGCATAGAGTTGCATGGCCTGGAGTGGTCCGCAGGGCATTAAGCCGTTTAACAGTCCGACATAGAGCGGGCTGTTGCTTTTTTTCTGTTCATTGATCTTCCTGGCAAAAATCTTGGGCATTCTGGGATTAAACTTACGCAGCCAGGGAAAAAGATTCAGCATATTCAAGCCCATAATCACCATGAACACCCCTGCCATAACAGCGACAATTCCTTTAGCTGTACCGGAAAAGCTGACGACTGATCCCAATGCTCCGACGATCCCGCCCACGATGGTATAGGAAATCACCCGACCGGTATTGTATAAAATGCCGGGCCTGAGATTTGCCGTTTTCTTTTCACTTTTTATACTTACATTGGGAACACATTGAGATAGGTTGATCCCCCCACACATGGCAACGCAGTGAATGGAAGTGAGTAAACCGATTAATAATAGTGCGCCATAACCGACACCCTGTTTTGCCTCTGGAAATGAGTTAAAGATGTTAAAACCGCCAAAGTAATTGATAATCACAAATGCAGCAATAATGATGATGCCGATTCCTAAAACTTCATTAATTATATTTTTCTTTTCAACGGTTTTGTTTTTTTGTTTTTCACCTGCACGTTTTACATGATAATCCATGCTTTCAATGGTCTGTACAATGGTTGACAGCTTCACACAATCCGGGTCATATGTAAAACTGACTCGTGAACGTGTATAACTTGCAGTGACATTTGTTACTCCATCAAGCTTTTTAAGTTTATTCTCAATTCGATTTTCACAATTAACACAGGTCATCCCGCTAACCGAAAATGTCTTTGTTATTGGTTTTTCTTCCATTGGTTATTCTCCTTGTCACTTCTTGTCTGACGATATAATAACAATAACTTTTGTAGAACTTATGGAGAAAAGACATTCTTTTTAAAAATTCTAAAAAAAATAAAGCAATGTATCAAATATTCTAATACATTGACTTTATTTCGTACGATGGGTGTTAAGGATCTCTTGCATCAACAGCAGTGGATAAAGCAAAGACAGTATTTAGAAAGGAATCATCAAGTCTTTTCAGAGATAATTCAGTTTCAGACTTTTGATTAATCTGCTCCTTATTCTATTGTCGAAGTGTTTGTAATGTTTTATAACGTATCCCAACCAACAATAAGAAAAGAATCAGAAATCCGCTAAAGACTGTCAATGCTATCCTTGTACAATCATGTTTGCATGTTCACTGATGTTTTTTTAAGGATTTACAGAACAGCAACACCTTCAACTATACCGTCATAGATGATCGGTTCATAAATATTATGACATGGTTTCCCTTAACATTGACATTAACTGAAAATAAGTATATGATAAATTTAATATATCACAAAATATGTGAATCCCAAATTCTCAATGATGAAAATTCCAAAATGAAAGTGCCTACGCATTTTAAACACGAACCGGTCTTTTGGATTTAAGAACATAACAAAATAAATGGAATTTATTGAGGTCTTGGCTCTGAGGCACCTTGCTTATCGATAGTGAAACTATTGTCATTCGGAAATTTTCTGAATATGAATTTGTAGATGGAGGCACTCTGATTCTATAACAAAAGTTATTCTCTAGACTTTGCAGCGAAATAATTCATGATAGATTGTCTACTTTAGTCGACATTTTAAAGAGACTTGGCTATTAATAATGGGGGGGGAAGTGAAATAGATTTTGTGTATGCGGCGCAGAACATTTTATGCGCCTATAAACATCAAACGTGTCATAAAAGCGGATCACTAGTAAAGGAGACCAGCTATGAAATTTAAATTCTTCATGCTCATTTCGATGGTGATATTGGGGATTGTATATGGGTTTGTCTATCATTATCTCGCGATGCCGTTACTGGGAGATAACGAGTTTGTTCATTGCTTAGGATCTGGAACAATATTTGGACTTATAGCCTATTTTGTAGCAGTTAATATTACTCACAAGTATTATAAACTTGAAAAAGTTTATAATACTCTAAAAAGAGATATTGATATTGATCAACTAACTGGATTATATAATAGAAGAGCTTTTGATCATTACATCAAGAAAATATCAAAAGATAAAGTATACTCATTAATTTTTATTGATGTGGACAATTTTAGAAAATTCAACAATGAATTTGGACATGATTCAGGAGATGCAGTATTGCAAAAAGTTAGTGCAACAATAAAGAATGCTATCAGACAGAATGATAGAGCTTATCGATATGGTGGAGAAGAAATTGTTGTTGTACTAAATAAATGTAGTAAGCATAATGCTATTAAAATTGGCGAAAAAATAAGATGCAATATAAGCAGTATAGATAATTCGCCACAACCCTCAATAACCGTTTCTTTAGGGGTCGCAAGTTATCCTGACGATGGTAGGGACATTTCGACAATCATTAAATTGAGTGATGAAGCCTTATTAGAAGCTAAGAAGTCAGGGAAAAATCGCCTGGTATACAAAATGATCTAAAACATGCCTTCGTTTTTTTATAATCTGCTTATTGCAGCAAATTCAAACGCGTTGTTTTTCACTGGATAATACTCTTGCGTTTTATGAGATGCAAAACTCGGCCAGTTCCACCTTCCCCTGGGCAGTGGATCACTTTCATCTGTAGAACAGTGTATGTATGTGTAGAGCGACCGAAAAAACAACCCGCGCAACACTTTTTTAAACTATATTTTAAAAACCAAAAATAAAGCGCTCCCCGGGCAATCTGTTACAACTTACCCGGGGAGCTTTTTATTTTTTGTACTAATTCTCACGCAGTCGATGTTTCCGTATTGGTTAGATTAATACTTATCATTGTCCCAATCGTCCAAATCAATTCGCGGTTCAGCGACTGCAACTGGCTCTGCTTGGAACGAGGGGGCGGCTGGGGACGGGGCGTAGTTGTCCGAGTCGGTTTTGATCGTAAAGGCACCGACCATCTGTTTGAGCATTTCGGCCTGACCGGAGAGTTCCTCACTGGCGGCGGCGCTTTCTTCAGCGGTAGCGGAGTTGGTCTGGACCACCTGAGAAACCTGTTCGATCCCTTTGGTGATCTGGGCAATTTCCGTGGCCTGATCGTTGGAAGCCCGGGCGATATTACCCACTAAGCTGGTGACCTTCTCGATGTCCGCCAGGATCTGGGTCAGACTTTCAGCGGTTTCATCGGCGATTTTAGAACCCACCGAAACCTTATCGATGGAGCCTTCAATCAGACCGGTGGTTTCCTTGGCGGCTTCGGCCGAGCGGGCGGCCAGGGAGCGGACTTCTTCGGCGACGACGGCAAAGCCCTTGCCGTGTTGTCCGGCCCGAGCCGCTTCAACGGCGGCATTCAGCGCCAGAATATTAGTCTGGAAAGCGATATCGTCGATAACCTTGATGATCTTTGAAATATTCTGGGAGGAAGCATTGATGTCGACCATGGCGGTGACCATGTTGTTCATCCGGACATTGCCAATTTCGGCATTGTTGCGAACCTCGATGGAACGCTCATTGGCTTCATTGGCTCGAACCGCATTCTGTTTGGTTTCCTGCGCCACTTCATCAATTGACGCGGTCAGTTCCTGAATCGCACTGGCCTGTTCGGTGGCTCCCTGAGCCAAAGCCTGACCGCCGTCAGAAATCTGACGGGCGCCGCTTTCAACCTGTCCAGCCGCCGAGTTGATGTCAAACATGGTGGTGCTGAGGCTGGCGGTAATGCTGTTAAGTGCGGTTTTAATGGCCTGGAAATCGCCCAGGTATTGGGTGGTGATTTCCTGATTCAGGTTGCCCCGGCCAATTTCTTCCAGGGTATGGGTAATTTCTTCCACATATTCCTTGAGGAAGGCGATGGTCTGATTCATATCTTCTTTAATCTGACCATGCTGGCCTTTAAAGTCGCCAGTCATGGCGGTGTGGAGATTTCCCTGGGACAGTTCCCGGAGCGTTGCCGAGGCGGCATTGATGGGCTCAATAACCACATCCAAAGTCTGATTAAAGCCCTCCACGACCTTTGCGTATTCGCCCTGGAATTTGGCCACGTTGCCACGGTTGGTCAGATCACCTTCCACGGCAATCTGGGTCATCGTCTGGGTTTCGGCCACCAACAGGGCGATGCTTTCGATCATTGAAATAAAGCTTGGAATCAGCGTATCGTTGTCACTCCGCTGACCGATAGCTTTGAGACCGTCCAGATCACAGAGGTTGCCGACGGCCATGTTGTTGGCAATTTCGACAATATGTACCATTTGATCGTGAACGCCGTTAATCGATTCGCCAATCTCCTGATAGATCCCCTGATAACTGCCCTCAATTTTCTGGGACAGATCATTGGCAGAAAGCTTAGCCAGCACTTCATTTCCTTCGGTCAGAGCGCCTAACCCGTCGATACAGGCATTAATATTATTTTTAAGATCGTTAAAATCGCCCTTGTATTCGGTGGTGATCGGCGGTGGAATTACCCCGTTACCGATCCGTTCAATCGCCTTGCTGGCTACTTTAAGTGGATTGACAAAAGTATTGACCATGTTGTTGAGGCTGATAATCATGTCCTTGAAAGCGCCGGTATAATCAGTGGTATTGCCCCGATAATTCAGTTGTCCATCCTGGGCGGCCGTGCCGATTTTCTTAATCCCTTCATTGACCTTATTCATTTCGGCGACCATATCAATCAGGGCGTAGGCCAGCACATCCTTATCAGACTGGGGCACAATCGCCACGGCAAAATCGCCTTCGGACAAACGACGTGCGGCATCAGCCTGGGCTTTGCGGTTATCAATGATGGTCGCAAAAGAATCCATCAAAGTGCCAATTTCGTCCTCGCTGGCGGCAACGATTTCCAGATCCACATTGCCCAACGCCATTTGATCGGCCAGAGCGGTTAATTCAACAATCGGCTTGCTGATCCGTTTAGCCAGAATATAGGCGGCCACACCGCCGATTAACAGCACCAGCAGCAAAACCAGCAGGGTGACGTTGCGTAAATGATGCATCGGTGCCAACACATCACTTTCGTACTGGGCAATAATCAGAGTCCAGTTGGTTCCCGGTATGGGTGCGGTGGCACCGATCTTCGTTTCGCCATTTAAAGAGTAGGAAAGCATTCCAGTTTGACCGGCACCCAGTTCTTTAAAGGCGATCCCAAAATCTCTCCAGACGCCATTTTTTTCAATATCGGCAAAAACATTGGTCTGATTCATAATCACCTCATCATCAGGGTGGGCCATAAAACCGCCCTCGTTATTGACCACAAAGCCGTATTGACGCTCACCGTCACCCATGGCATTGGTGGTGTCCTTTAAGAAGGTGGGATCCCGACGGCCGATCAGCAAGCCGACCACCTGACCATTGCTTTTAATCGGAGCGACATCAAAGACCACCGGCTCTTGAGTGACCTTGCTGATGGCCACATCGGAAACAACCGTTTCGCCTTTGAATCCGTCAGTGTACCAGAATTGTCCGGCAGAGTCAAACTCGCCGCCGCCGACCAGGTATTTGGCATGACCGTCAAGGTTCATCACGGCAATATCCTGATACCCCAGTTTATCAACATCGCTGGCAATGGCGGCCACCTGGGCGTTCCAATCCATGCTGGAGACGCCGCTGCGCAGAGTTACTTCACTAAGGGTGCTGAGATTGCCAGCAATGATGGCACCAACGTGGGAAGCGCCTTCATTGGTGTATTTCCGGGCATCGTCATGAGCCTGTTCCAGAATGGCGGCTGACCCCATATTTATAAATATAACACTAAGCGAGATGACGGCAACAGCCAGAATTATCAAGGTAAATCCCAGCAGTTTGGTAGATAAGTGTTTTTTTCTGGAACCCTTGATGGAGCTAGTAGCGCTGACCGGGTTCGGTTCTTTGTTCGAGTTAAGTAGTGCTTTTTCTTCCATTTTTTCCTCTTTTCTTTGTCCGTTTTTGCTTTAACAGGTTCTTGTTCTTGTGATTTTCAACTTCAGGCTCAATCTATTTGAATTGACACACAGCCTCTGTTACCTTTATGATTGTGAAAGCCATCGCTATGGATTTAGTTTTGGAATCAGTTTAGCGTAGATTGTCCTTTTCACACTTTTATTGCTGTTTTGCACCTGTTCCACCTCCTTGTCACTTCTTGTCTGACGATATTATAACAATAACTTTTGTAGAAATCATGGAGATGAAAAATATTTTAAATTTTAATATTTCTGATGATGACTGTTTCTGATGATACCTAATTGCTAATTCAAATCTTTGACGATACTTTCAATTTTCATAAATGCTTCAACCAATTTTTGGTCAAATTGAGTACCGCTGTTTTTTCGAATCTCCGCAACTGCAACCTCGTGGCTAAATCGCTGTCGATAGGGTCGATCTGTCGTCATTGCATCATAGGTATCGGCAATGGCAATGATCCGCGAACCCAGTGGAATTTCCTCACCTCTGATCCCACATGGATAACCGTTGCCTGCGAACTTCTCATGATGGTGGCGAATAATTGGTAAGGCTTCCGCTAGAAAACTGACGTTACTAAGGATACTAATCCCAATATCCGGATGCTTTTTTATAACCTCGTATTCTTCATCTGTCAGCTTACCATTCTTATTCAAAATATGATCGGGTATCCCGATTTTTCCGATATCATGAAAAAGCCCTGCATATTCAAGAATTTCTTGATTTTCTGCTGTCAATTTCAGTTCTCTGCTTAAAAGCATGGATATTTTTGACACCCGTTCGGAGTGTCCTGCTGTATAAGGATCTCTGGCATCAACAGCATTGGATAAAGCAAAGACAGTATTTAAATAGGAATCATCAAGTCTTTTCAGTGATAATTCGATTTCAGACTTTTGATTAATCAGTTCCTTGTTTTGGTGTCGAAGTGTTTGTGATGTTTTATAAAGTATCCCCACCAACAATAAAAAAAGGATCAAAAATCCGCCAAAGACTGTCAATACTATTACTTGTACAATCATGTTTGCATGTTCACTGATGTTTTTTTCAAGGATTTGCAGAACGGCAACACCCTCAACTTTGCCGTCATAGATAATCGGTTCATAAATATTTATGACAAGTTTGCCCTTATTTCCATCTTCAGCATTATTGAGTGCATAAGCATCTGAAACGACGAAAGAAACCTCACCGTTCAATACTTTTTCAAGATCTTTTTGGTTCGGTAGTTCACCAGTAAAAACAGCGTGATCTGCCATGATCACTTTTTCATCCTGATTGATGAGCATGATCGATTGAATGTCATATAAATCCATGGATTCAATGATATTAGATTTAATTTGAGATGCCTTAATGTCGGTTATGTTATCAGCAAAGTCTGTCTTGGTCAGATTGTTTTTAACAACCGTACTGATTGTAATTTTAGCAACTTCTTCTAAATTTCCCAGTTTATCATTTTTTATATGTTCATATATAACCAGGGAAAGCACAATGCCCATTAAAACAAACGCAAACATACTGTATAAGGCAAAAGTCCTTATTAATGGATATCTTTTCATAAATACACCTTTCACAACTACTTGTTTAATCATATCATAGCTATCTGTTATGGTATAATTGTCATTATATGTTATCTTATCGGCTAAATCAAGTAGAGGATTATCTTTTTATCTTAATATGAAATCCTGATTATCTCAATCATTATTTGATAAACATTTCATCGGGAACAGAATTATCTGTTTTTTTTGAAAAATTTTTAATAATTTCAAATCTCCATAAAATCTCCACAACTATCAAGTATACTTGCAGACATAGATCAAATAATTTTAAGGAGCTGATACTGATGAACTGCTGTAAAAAAGATGAAAATAAGGACAACTTGAAAAAAAATAAAAAACATCATATGTCACATATGATGATGATGGCCCTTTGTTGTGGTGCACCCATTTTAATATTACTTATCATAACATTACTTGGTTATCAAGGTATTCTATTTACGCTTCTGCCATTCATTTGCCCGATTATGATGGTACTCATGATGCCGATGATGTTAAGGGGTGGCAACAAAGGTAAATCGGAACAAACAGATCAAACAGAGGAAAAACCCTCAGATCAGAACCTTCTTTCTTAGTAATTTTTCTTTCTGTTTTGTAGCTAGATGGACACATGCATTGTTTTGCAGGTGTCTTTTTTTTACCATCCTCAAATTTCCGCGAAATTATTCGAAAATTTGATTTTATTTATGTTGAAATACTCAATTTCTCCATAATTTATTCACAAGTCTATTGTATGATATACACAACAAATAATTTTAAAGGAGCATTTCAATGGGAACAATCATATCAATTTTAATCTTTATCGGGCTGATGTTTGTCATGTCTAAATTCGGCATCGGATGTTGCGGTGGTCATTCTGGTCATAAACATCATAATGATTCAAAAAATTCAGAAGGTTCAGAGTTAGCAGGTTCAGAGAAAAAGCAAATTTCCAAGAATGATTTGGAATAATGATTATAAGTATTCTTTAAACGATGGTGGGTATTTTATTAATCTATTCTGCTTCGATCTGCAAGTCAAAGATCATTTTAAAACATAAGGGGAGCCGTGCCAAAGTTATATGCACGGCCCCTTTTATATTTTTCTTATCACTTTCACAACTCAAATTTCATATAATCTACTTCACTCTTTTTACCGTATATATAACAGTCTCGCAAGATTTTAAGAGCATTATTCCCCGATCCAGCTGACTGATACAAAAGATGAATGGTTAATCAATTTTGAGTAGTTTTGCATTGATGGCCACAATGATTGTACTTAATGACATCAACGCCGCACCGACAGCCGGATTTATCACAATCCCCTGATTATAAAGGACCCCCGCCGCTAAGGGAAGTGCGATCATATTATAACCCGTCGCCCAGATCAGGTTTTGGATCATCTTTTGATAGGTTGCTTTTGAAAGCTTTAAAACAGTTACCACATCCAGCGGATTGCTTCGTACGAGAATAACATCGGCTGTTTCAATGGCAACATCTGTTCCCGCTCCGATGGCGATACCTAAATCCGCTTTTGCCAGAGACGGTGCATCATTCACGCCGTCACCGGTCATTGCCACAATCTTGCCTTCTTTAATAAGACCATCAATTTTGGATGCTTTTTCCTGGGGTAATACCTCAGCAATGATTGTATCGATTTTCAGCTGATTACCCACATAAGCGGCAACTCTCTGGTTATCCCCGGTCAATAGAATGGTTTCAATATCCATAGAATTTAGAATATCAATGGCTTCTCTGGCCGAATCTCTGACAATGTCTGATAATGCCAGATAGCCAAGGAGCGTGCGACCATCTAAAATGAAAATAACCGTTTTGCCCATCTGAGCAAGTTTTTCATATTGATTTACGTCAAAGGCTATTTTTTCTGACCGCAAATAACCAGGACTTACAACCATAATGTCCCGACCATCCACGTTGGCTTTTAGCCCTTTACCCGGCAGGTTCTGATAATCTTTTACTTCCTTCATTTTGAGGTTTAATTTCTTTCCTACATTGACGATTCCCTGTGCAATAGGATGTTCTGAATTTGATTCGACTGAATAAGTAAGTAAAAGGAGTTCTTCCCGGGATATTCCTATTGCCTTGATATCAGTTATCCCAAATGTCCCTTCGGTCAAAGTTCCTGTTTTATCGAAAACCACAGCATTGAGCTTACGAGCGTTTTCAAAGGCCGCCCGATCTCTGATTAAAAGACCTTTCCGGGCTCCAATGCTGGTCGAAACAGCTGTTACAAGCGGAACTGCCAGGCCTAATGCGTGGGGACAGGAAATAACGATGACGGTGACGGCTCGTGTGACGGCAAAGTTAAGATCCTGTGAGATGATCATCCATGCCGAAAAAGTCAAGGTTCCGGCGATTACGGCAATATAAAACAACCACTTGGCCGCTTTGTCCGCTAATCGTTGGGTATTGGATTTTGAATCCTGGGCTTCCCGAACAAGTTTTAACACTTGTGACAGAAAAGTGTCTTCTCCAACTCGAGACACTTTAAATTTTAAAATCCCCTCACCATTAATAGAACCTCCGACTGTTTCATCACCCGCTTCTTTCTCAACAGGTGCAGATTCTCCGGTGATCATGGATTCATTAACGGCTGATCTCCCATCATAAACTAAACCATCAATGGGAATCTTCTCACCCGGTTTAACAAGAACAGAGTCGCCGGCTTTTAAATGTTTTACAGGAATATCCTTGATTTCCCCATTGTCCATTATCTGGTGTGCTTCTTCGGGCATGAGTTTCACCAGTTCATCTAGTGCCCGCGACGCTCCCATCACCGATTTCATTTCAATCCAATGACCCAAAAGCATGATGACGATTAATGTGGCCAGCTCCCAAAAGAAATCATCACCGGATATAAAAAATACGGTTAGCGTACTATAAATATAGGCAACTGTGATGGAAAGCGCAATGAGTGTCATCATTGCCGGCGATTTTTTCTTAAGCTCATCTCTGGCACCGACAAGGAAGGGCTTTCCGCCATAAAAAAAGAGAATGGTAGAAAGACCAAACAGTAAATAGGAATCGCCGATGAATCGCCAATCCACACCCATAAACATCTGGATCATTGGCGATAAAATTAGTATCGGTATCGTAATAATCAAAGAAACAAAAAACCGTTTTCTAAAATCCGCCACCATCATTGCGTGATGATCATGATGGTCATCATGTTCGGTATGTTGCTCATTGGCTGGAATATGATGATGAGAATGTTCCATTTCTGCCTGGGGAATTTCTTGGCCGGGATCATGCGGATGATTCATTCCACCATGACCTTGATTATGCGTATGTTCATCATTTTTTTGAGGAATGTCCTTGTGTTCCTGATGTGCATGGTTTTTATGTGCTTGATGGGTTTCATGCTTATCACTCATCAATTCTCCGTCAGGCAAAGCACTCTTCAGATCTTTAGTTGAATGTTCTTTATCCATCCTATTCGCATCCTTTCTATTTTTGGCTATTCTATAATCTTTATAATGATTACTAAGTATGAGATTAATTTGACCATTACTTCAAACTCACAAAAAAAGGACAGTTCCAGAAAACACTGTCCTTTTCAATCATGTCTTAGCTATAACTTTCGCAACTCCGCTTTTTTTTTGATTATATTCTTCGTCGTCGATTTCACCCCGCGCATACCGCTCATGCAAAATTTCCAAAGCTCTATCACCTGAACGGGTTCCTTCTTTTGCATTTGAATTTGTAAAATGGTGAACAATAAAATACACTCCGATGATAACCAGAACAAGTAATAGAAACAATCCAAACATCATAAAAAAGCCAAAACCACCATAACCTATACCATACATCATAATCGATTCCTTCTTTCTATTCTCAATCATATTTCACTCTAATGAGCCCAACTAAAATCTGAATTTATTTTAGGGAGTGGATATTCTTTGTCATGTTATTAAATTCTTCAATCGAACTTTCACCATTAGAATTCCTTCTGTCAGCGATATATTTGTCACAATAGAAAATAAAAATAGTGACATTGAAAAGATTCGGCGTCACCCTACCTTCTTTATATAATTACACGTTTTCTATATATATACATATCTTTTATACCCCTATAACATTACTTGTAACATTACTTGTAACATTACTTGAATCACTTATAGAAGAAACGATGGATAGATTTTTTCTTGGTAATCAACATGGATTGGTCGCAAAACTCTGGACACTCGGATCATGTCAGAACAAGAATTCCATTTTAATAAGGCTATCTGAAAATTTGTATTTATGTCTTAAGAACCCCATACAATATAATTGTTCAAATCCAACTCATATTCCACTGCCATTATGGCATAAAAATGAATCACTTTCACAACCCAAATATTTGATATAATTATTGATGTCCTGGACGGTAACAGTTCTTGTAATCTGATCCAACCAACAACAATACATAAATGCATCGGAATGAGTTGGGTTAAACTCAATAATATTTTCACCAGCTTTCAACTTCTGATCCACACCAAATTCTTTGATTAGAATTCCAATATTCCAACTATAAATATCGTCATTTTCCACGGTTATTTTCAATCTGTATATTCCGTTCGTGAAACCCCATCTGCACGGACAAACTGTTCCATCATCACGATTGAACTGACCCACCTTAACGAAAGGTGAGCCATTCATATAAATTGAACCTATAATGAAGTTGGCACACAAATGTGTGACTATCATTACAGGAGGTCGATAATTATGGTAAATTATCGAGAAATCCTGAGACTGAACAGTCTCAATTACACCCAGCGACAGATCGCTGCAAGCGTTCATAGCTCGCGAAATACGATTCGGGAAGTGCTTGAAGTCGCAGCCAAAGCGGGTATTGAATGGCCATTGGATGAAGCGGCAACCAATGAAGTGCTGCTGGCTACCTTCTATCCCGGTTGGAATTGTCAATAATAGTTCAGTCAAAACACGCAAGGAATTTTCCAAGCCCCTATAGAATAGCCAGCCCTCATCGTCGGTAACAATCATCAAAACTTTGAATGCTATGCAGCGAGCTGGTGATTGTCGATAAAAAGCCCCCGATAAACTAGCGGTGGATAGCCATTATTTGTACTGTAAATTCGTCGACGATTGTAATAATGGATGTAGCGATGAACAATCGTTTTGACTTCAACCATGGGCATACTTTTGGTATTAATTTTATAGAGCTTCTCTTTTTTCAGCGTTGCGAAAAAACTTTCCATCCGGGCATTATCATAACAACGCCCGGTGCCACTCATACTCTGGATGGCATTTGCTTTTTTTAATACCTTTCGAAAGCGTTGGCTGGTAAACTGCGTGCCCCGATCGGAATGAAGGATCATTCCTTCGGCACCATCATCTCTGCAGGCGTTTTGAAACGCTTCAACACAAAGGTCTGCCCGCATGTTGTCATCCATCCTGAAGCCCCGGATACTGCCGTCATAGCAATCAAAAATGGGTGCCAGATAAAGTTTTCCATCTTTACAGGGGATTTCTGTAA
>NZ_LKEU01000037.1 GCF_001766835.1 Acetobacterium wieringae
ACATATCATGGACTTTTCCCGTGAGATCAGTTATCGGATGGAGGATACCATCGCCTGGCTAAAGAGCACCAACTAGTGGACCACTTTTGAAATAAAAATCTGGACCATTTTTCACTTGACGAAAGCATAACCTAAGCCCATATTCAATAGAATCGCTGCAATCCGATGTTTTTCGATGTATCGGACTGCAAATTTCTGATAATCATGTGGTATGAACTTCATAAGGCATCACCTCCAATTTCTCTAATTATTCCTTCTATCTGTTCCTCATCATCCAACACAAACACTCGAAAGCCGATCCGCTGTAACATACCATGCCTTGCCAGCTGCAGTGGTCTCGGTTTTTCTCCCGGCGCTTTCACTTCTACAAATGCAAACTTTCCAAAGGGAAGGAGCACCAAGCGGTCTGGCATACCATCAAATCCGGGAGATGTGAATTTTGGACAGATACCACCGTGCTTTTTGACTGCCATTACAAGTTTTTGTTCAATCGCTTTTTCTTTCATTTGCTCTCCTGAGAAATGACAATGTGACAAATATGACAGCGTATCCTATATAATCCTTACGTGCGTACAGACATACACCTATATCCATATAACATAATATTTAATCTATATATAATAGTTGTCATAATTGTCATGAGAAGTCAAAAAGTCCTTTGTTAAAGCCAATTTATGACAATGACAGCTTTTCATACATTCTCTGCTGACCATACAATGAAATCTTTTTTCGTTTGCTGCTTTTTTCCCACCCATCGATTTTTATCATAATTGCAGCTATCGCATAGGAATCCGCAGATTTAATGGCAGACAAATTGTTGCCGAAACATTCACACCATATTTCCGCATTGCAGACCTGCTTTCTTTCCACCGTGCCTATCTTAGATCCGCCGAAATCATCGCCACTTAAAAAGTTCTTTCGCTCAAAGAGGCTCATGGACTCCCAGTTTTCCGGGAGCAGGGTGTTTAAGTAATCCTCCACTAAACCCTGTCTTTCATCAGTTTCCATTGCCTGCTTCTGCTGTTCTTCAGCAATTATTAAATCTTTGCCTTCCAGGTATAAATTCTCACCCTGATTGTATAAATAAAGCGTTTCTGCCCATATTTGCGATACCTCATTCTCCGTCAGCTGCCATGATTTTTTAGCGGATTCACTGTGTACATTCACAGGCCAAAAACGTCTATTCCCTGTAATATCGCGCAGGAAACCATTTTCTGCATTGGTAGAGCCCACTACAATACACTGCCTTGGATGACTTTCGACAACTCTCCCATAAGACGGACGGTAAATATCATCTGTACGACTTAGGAATGATTTTATGATTTCAATATCTACCTTTTTCATCCCCGCCATTTCGCCCAATTCCAAAATCAAAAATCCCTGCAGCTTTTCCGCTCCCGATTTATCCTTCATATCGGTAAGAGTCAAGCTGTCAGAAAACCAGCTGCCTGCCAATTTTGAAAAGAAGGTTGATTTGCCGATTCCCTGTGTCCCCACTAAAATAAGGGCACTGTCAAATTTAACACCGGGATGGTATGTTCTTGCCACTGCCGCAATTAGAGTTTTTCTCATAGTTGCTTTCGTATAGGTGTTGTCCTCTGCACCGAAATAATCAATGAGAAGGCTTTCGATTCTCTGAACTTTGTCCCATTCAGGCAGACTGTCAAAATAATCTCGGGCAGGATGAAAGTGGCGATCCTCAACCGCCTTCGTAAAAGCCACATCATGGTTTCGGCTGGAAAAAGATTGATATTTGATGTCGATAAGCGCTTTCATTTGAGCTGTATCCGCATCTCGCCAGAACCGGTTGTCCACAGGGCGTTCCCACGGAACACTGCCTGTAATTTCAATTCTGCCCGCCATCTCATTAAATGCGATATTAGCAAAATCGGTATCATTATTTAGGATCAGCATCAAATTCCACACACTGTTTTCAAGGCACTTACTCCTTGGCATATATCTGAGCTTCGATCGCCAATCACCATCATCCGAAAAATCATCATCAATCTGTGACTGTCTTTCCTCCAACACACGCAGTTTTACCTTTTCCTGCTTCATTGCGAACTCACACATGCTTTTAAACGATTTGTTATCATCATCGTTACCAAATTTGTGAATACGGACAATATCAAATGCATTACAAAGTTTGAGATATGCTGGGTCTTTGGCATGGTGGCTGTAAACAAATTTACCGTTTTCCTTTATCTCAACACCTGCCATACTACTTGATGCAATAAGGTGGAAACGACTGTCGCTGTCGGTTGGTTCATATACATCAGAGAGAAATGTATCAATGGCAAGTGTAACCGGGAAGAATACTCTGTTGAATAAACCAACCACACCTTCTTTTTCAAGCGGATCCTGCACCTTTTGGAAATTTGCAGTATTTGCCTTACTCTCCCTTGAAGATGTAGGCAGTCTAGTGGGATCAGTCCATTCCGGGTGTGCCAATAAAATATCATCGGGATTAATCCAGTCACCATCTATCTCTTTATACAGAAAAGTTCCATTTGCCGGAGTGCTAGGCCAGTACATCAGCTGATTCGGCTGATAGGAGCATTCGTCAAAATAATCCATCCCCAGCATCTGTGCCAGATATCTTGCTACCGCAACATACTCTTCCTGATTGACATCCCTTGTAAGTGGAAATACTAAACGAACTCTCGGATTTTCATCCGTATGGCTGTGGGTTGTATATAAAACAGAGGTATAGGCGGTATTCTTCTCATAGTCCAATAAAAACGCTTCATCTATTCTGTCACCATCCAGTGCTACCATAGAACGGGACTCCACCGAATCAATTCTTCGTCTGCCGCCCTTTAGTACACCTGCTACAAACCCGCCGTGGTCTTTCGCATCATCTCTTTTTGCTTTGGAGAACTTTGCATATTCCTCTGCTGACTCTGATGTTCTGATTGTAACTTTCAGCCGCTCCTTCAGTTCATCGAAGCGAATGTTCTTATTGCTCCATTGTTTTGCCGCGCGGCTGTTTCCATAAGCAATATTCAAATCACGCATGATCAATAACCTCCTGCAAATCGCTGCAAAAATATCGCAGTTTGATATTTTTTCTCCTGGCTCTCTTTATTTCAGCAACCATCCCTGCTGATATGATTTCTCCAAACACCCACACCTCACTGCAGTAGCTCATTAAAACATTTCCAAAATGAACCCCCAGTTCTCGCTCCATCAAAGCATTATCATTAAGAAACTTCGGAAACAGCAAATGCGGAGTAATTGGGATACATCCCTGCTCAACAACAAACCGGCTGTACTTTCGTGCATTTTCATCGTTCCCGGCAACATCCCCTGAAAAAGGGGAGCATACATATACCATTGGTCTGTACGCTCTTATTGCTTTTGTTTCCTTTTCAAGATTGGATGTAAAACAGCAAGTGATTGGATCAGGATAGCCTTCGCAGTTATACTTGCTCACAGCCACTGTCCTTACCTCCCATCAATTTTTTGCTGCAGCTGCCACATAGTACCGATGTACCAAAAAGGTCAATCTCTCCATCATCAAACACATCCGCCAAGTCGACCTGAACCTCCGAGCCACAGTGCGGACAGCGACAGAAAACATTCTCATCGTCAATTTCGATGGAAACTTCCATTGCATCATTTAACTGTTCTTTTACATAAAACATTTTATTTGTCCTCCTCCAATTTGGTTTTGTACCATTCCAGACGGCGTTTGCGATCTTCATAATTCGGAAAAGCAACGAGCAATCCCACGTCGACCTTCTGCAAAGTTTCCAGCATATCAATCTGTTCTTTGGATAGGTATGGTCTGATGCTAATTCCTTTTTCAATGTTATTTGCAAGTCTGAACTGCTTTGCAGTCATTCCAATTACAATACGATTTAACATATCGCATTCATTGCTGAAGTGATACGGCTTTGGATTGTCATGGAGCAGCTTGATATTTCCAGTCAAAAGTGGGAACTCTTTTCTAGCTGAAACCATATTCTTAATAAAGTCATCCATCTCATTAAATCTGCGAATATACAATTCCTTAAATTTCATAGCTTTTTTGCCAGTGTATCCCATTGCCAGCATTGTAAATCCGTCACGAGTCAAGCAGTAGCATGGTTGTTTTTTATTCTGGAAATTCGTGTATGAGGACGGCGCAAAATTGCGCTGTCGAAAATCCGCACTCAATCCAGATTCAGAGTCAACGATCTTTCGAATATCACGCAGTACCTCTTTATGATTTTTCTCAAAAAAGTCTGCCACATACAAGCTGTCAACCCTCGCAACGTCATGGGTGTCTGCAAAAATTCCGAATTCGTCTTTGGGTATCAATTCTTTCATTGAAATACCTCCGTTCCTAAAAGTAGGGCTTTGCCCTCTAATAGTCAAAGGACAAAACCCTATGTTTTAAGAACCATATTTCTAATCTTTTTGTAAAAATATCCTTCTGTATCCTGAAATCCAATTTTGGCCATGTGCTTTATCAGCAGATGAGCATATTTCTTTTACAGCCTTTTTGTACCATCTTCACGGATCACATTTTTGTGATTCGTTACCTCCCGATTTTTTCAAAGTGAAATAATCCCCCTACCTCATAGCCTTGGGAGGTGCCAAAAGTTGAGGATTTTTTAAAATTAATCTTTTTGATAAAATTGACAGGTATAGCCATCGGCTCGCAGTAACAGGCCTTTTGCCCAGGTTGGTGTTCTTGCCATTTGCTCACAAACAACAGAAAGTGACATGCGCATATCCGCCTCAATTATCACTTCATCATGGACATGGGCCACGATCATACAATTCTTTAAAGTCTCCATGGCAAAACACAAAATATCTCGGCTGATTGCCTGAACGATATTCTCGACAAATTTCGGTCCGTAACTCTCAATACGTTCCCATTTCTTTGTACCGCCCACCCCTTCATAGGTCACCGACTCACCACCAAAACGGTTCTCCCCAATTCGGGGTTTGACATAAGCCAGTTTTCTGCCAGAAGGAAGGGTGATAAATAAAAAACCGCTCTGATAAGAAAAATAAATACCATGAGTTTTTGTTGACGTTTTTTGTTTGATACATTCTTTTACGGCACGATCCACCGCCCACCAGAAACGAACGATGTTTGGATTAGCCTGACGCCAGGCATCAACCAGCGGCTTTAGCTCATCTTCCTGCATCCCGGATTCTAGAGCACCCATTGCTTTTAATGCACCGACTGATCCGCCATAACCACAGCTAAGTTCGCATTGCTTCCCTTTCTGTCTGAGATCTCTATTTTCGCCATGTTTGACCACGTTGCAGTGAAACATCTTTGATGCGGTCGCACAGTAGATGTCCCCGTTATCTGCAAAAACATCCATCCGCCAGCTTTCACCCGCAAGCCACGAAAGCACTCTTGCCTCAATCGCTGAAAAATCGGCAACAATAAACTTCATGCCATCACGTGGGACAAAAGCAGTACGAATCAGCTGCGACAGGGTGTCCGGGATATCATCATATAAAAGTTCCATTGCAGCATAATTGCCAGACTCCACAAGACCCCGCGCCAGCTCCAAATCTGGCATATGGTTCTGCCTAAGGTTTTGTAATTGGATGAGCCTTCCAGAATACCGACCCGTTCTATTACCGCCATAAAATTGAAACATTCCTCTCGCTCTGCCGTCCGCACAGACAGCGTTATTCATAGCTTGATATTTTTTTACGGAGGATTTAGCAAGCTGCTGCCGAAGGTTTAAAACTTCTGCCAGCTCCTTTGGAGCAGTTTTAACCGCCTGTGCTACTTCTTTTTTGCCAATGCTGTCCATTTCCAGTCCGTTATCTGCAAGCCAAAGTTTCATCTGCATTACAGAGTTTGGGTTCTCAAGACTGGTCAACTCCTGCATTTTATGCAACAGTTCTGACTTAGATTTTGCATCAAAATCAAGGGCGTTCTCAACCACTGCCATATCAAGGGCAATCCCACGGTCATTGATTTCCTGGTCAAGGTGGTATTCCTCCCAAACAAAATCCGGCACCGGATATTGTTTCAGCTTTTCCTGAATGGATATCTCCACTTCAACATCACGTTTGTTATAGAATTTAAACAGATTCCATTTTTCTTCATTATGCACCGGTAAATTACGCGTTCTTCCTCCGTTAACTTTGGTCGGCTTGCAGGGAACACAAAAATAGCGAATGAGTTCTTTGCCTTCCTTCAGTTTCTGTTCCGCCAAACCAAGGACTGCACCAACACCTGCAAGAGACAACGGCAGTCCCATGTATGCAGACCATATCATGGAGCATTTCCAGGCCGATGGGTCAAGATAGTCTCCGACTGTGTCTTCTTCAATGCTGTAGCTGCTAAAATATTCTGAATAATTCCGACGAAGCCATACTGATAAACAGATCCTCTCGAATGCACAGTTAAAACTCCATTTAATGACAGAATCATCAGTTAATGCTTCTATAATTTCCTGTGGAATTTTCTCCCCAAAGGAAAGGTCAATCACATGTATCTCACCACCATCGACAGCATATCCAAACAGGAGTATTTCGAAATTGGGAGATTGGGCATATTTATATAAGCCGCATTTTTGCAAATCCACATCAGAAAAAGTTTCTAGATCTAAATTTATGCACTTAATCTTTTTTTTCATTTAGTCACATCCTTTCAATCAGCAAAGCGGCGAAGGATTACCTACGCCGCCCACCGATTCTGATCACGCTTCTTATTCCGCAGAGTCTTCCTTTTTCTTTTTAAACTTTTTAACTGCACTGCAGATAAGATATATCACATCTGCGAGAAGGTAACCCATCACTGATCCGAAGCAGAATGCAAGCATTAAACTCTGAACTGTTGTCATATTCTATTGCCCTCCTTATGCGAGAAAATCATCATCGATATCTGTTGCAAAATCGTCCTCAGCACGGCTTTTTCCACCAAGAGGATCTCCATCTTTAATTTTCTGAAGATTGTTTAATCCACAGGCGATACCCTTATTGCCATTGGAATTAAAGGCATAGAAATTGATCGACGCACGGCCATATACCCCACTGTATACTTCACTGCGGTCAAGGATAGGTTGACGGTCGGCATCGACAACACCGGGAGCGGCCACACTGTTTGCATTGACAAAAAAGCAATTTTCATAGGCTTCATCGTCTGGACGTTCCAAATCGCCATCCCTCATTGGTGTTTTAAGAACTGAAAGTGCAGGCACGGTCTTTCCGCTACCCTTCAACTTGGATTCGCCCTCCTCATATGCCGCCTGAATGGCTGCTTTAATCTTGTTCACGGTTACGGTATCGTCCTTCGATATAATAAGGCTGACGCTATATTTCGGGGTTCCTCCCGCGATACTTTTTGCATCCCAAATGTTAGCATATGACCATCTCGTGTTTACTCCAGTGATTACCTTGGTTGGGTTCGTATAATTCATTGACATATTAATTGTCCTCCTTAAAATCATTTGCTGCTGTATTCATAGCCGGACGTTTGTCCGAAATTGGTACTAAAGTTGCCTTGCCCTGCGGTTTCTGTGTTAACCCGTAGAGCAGTTCTTCGAATTTTTTCTTGCCGAGCAGTTTAGTCATTTCAGTAATTCCGAAAACTTTGTGTTCATACGGATCATAACCTGCTTCCCTGACCGTATCTGCCACGGCATCCTCATTTACATATTTCCGATTGGAGCGGCCTTCGACGATCTTCCAATCTTTCCATTCTTTGCCGTTGACTGCCTGCTGTAAAGCATATTCTTTAATATCGCCTGCCCAGGATACCAGCACGTCAACTTTTGATAAAATGGCCTCAATCTCGTCATCTTCAAGGGTGGAAGGCATTTCAAAATCATAACGCGCTAGTTCAAGGATATATTCGGCTCGTTTACGGCAGGTCGCTTTAATCTTACAGAATTGACAATGGTTACCAGCTTTGTATTCGCCTTCGCCCTTGGCCGCAAGCTGTGCTGTAGGTGCAAGCACTTCATCAGCCCATTTCAGAAGTTCTTCTTTTGAAAGTGTATAGATGCTAACACTTTCACGTCTTGGCTGAAAGATGGTCATAGAAATAGAATTAATATCGTAAATACCATCAAACAGCTGTAAGGCTCCCAACGCATAACACATCATTTGCGGATTTTTCTCTGCATCTACTAAAATGCCGACACCATATTTAAAGTCAATGACTGTGAGCATTTCATCCGCAACAATCACGCAGTCCCCAGTCCCAAATCCCTCCGAAACCCATTTGGAAAAATCAAGACGCTGTTCAATCAGAACAATCGGGTCATTACATTTTTCCTTTGCCGCAGCAAGCTGCTCCAGCACATACTGAGTATACATATCCGAGCAGTCAGCCATTTCCTCATCGAAATACTGTAACTCTGCTGTTGGGTCGTCTGACTTCTGACCCAGTGCGATTTTTAGCTTATATTCACAAAGGACGTGGGCATCAGTACCCTGTAGTGCAAACTCACTTGCAGTATCGCCAATCTTGGAGCAAAGCAGTGCTGATGGAGGACACAGTAACCACCTGTGACTGGAGGATGCTGATAATACTGCGTGCTTATTCGGCATTGCCAAGTACCTCCACTTCCGCAAGTAGTGCCTTATATTCTGCCGGGTCTACCGATGACAGTTTCTCTGCTCCATGTTTGGTGAGAATTTCCTTTACCTCTTCTGTAAATCCATTTCGGGATTTATCAGCACATATTGCTCTAACATCTTCAAGGGTCAGAGCCTTTTCTTCTTGCGGCTTAGTCTCCTTAGCAATTTTCTTTTTTGCAGGCTGTTTTTCTACATCTGAACCACTAAACATTTCTGCCAGTTCCTGTGAGATATCTACCAAAGTTTCGCCGCATTTTCTAAGTTCAAGGGTGAGCATGGATAATTCGCTTACTTTGCCCATTTTGATTGCCTCCTTCCCCGGTTTTTTCGTCGCCGCTGACTTTAGAAATCCTGTCAGCGATTCGTCTTGACACGACACTAATTGCAATCAGTACGTCAGATAACTCACGGTCGAGTTCCTGACTGATATTTGCTTTTGTGCCTGATCTGCATCGGTTGCCCATAGTTGACACCGTCCTTTCCGAGTTGCTATCTTGCC
The DNA here is from genome assembly GCF_001766835.1 of Acetobacterium wieringae. Classification (GTDB taxonomy): domain Bacteria; phylum Bacillota; class Clostridia; order Eubacteriales; family Eubacteriaceae; genus Acetobacterium; species Acetobacterium wieringae. Next base: position 9,050 of record NZ_LKEU01000037.1, read on the forward strand.
CCTCTGAGAGTAAAAGGACATCTGCAGATGTTTTAAGAACCAAAATTTTTTAAAAAAACTAAAAAAACCTGCGCCATCACATTTTGCGGTGGCGCAGGCGGTTCTTACTTCTTATTTATAATCGTTTAGCCTAGTTTTAAGTTTTAGCAGCGCCTTGTGTTTGCGCTTATTAACGCCTTTTTGGCTCATACCGATAGCTTTTCCAATTTCTGCTTCACTGTGGTCATGGCTGTACATTTCCATAATGGTTCGGTCAATTTCTTCTAACTCATCAAGCGCCTTATGCAGTTCATCAATCATGACCCGTTTTAAAATATCCGCTTCAAGGTCAGAGTTATCGGCTGTTTCGTACTCGGTTTCCTCATACATTTTATCTAGCGAAACCATCGGCTCCTGACGCTGTTCACGCTTGTCCTCACGCCACAGTGGACGCATATACTCGTAATACTGTTCCTTCGTTACGGAAACCATAATAACTCTCTTGAGTTTGTTCCCGATTTTAGTCCAGACCACATCCGCCGAGTTAAGACCGAAATCTTTAATTGTTTCTGATGTCACTTCCATCGGGATATAATACTGTTTGCTGCCGTCGTTTGTCTGTAGATTTTCAATTTTTTCCATTGTGGAGACCCTCCTTCGGTCTGAAAACCGAAGTGAGAATCCACGCAGGACTTCCCATAATAATTGGCCATAAAAAATGAATCCTCACTTCTTGAATGGCCAACCGCTCCCAGTGGGTTGACTGTATTTACTTGTTTCCGTTTCGCCGCTCTGGGCACCGCTGATCAGGCAGTGAACATTGAAACGGGTCTAAATCATGGGTATATGAATGTTTGCAAGTCCGGTATCAAAGGTCTTATCACCTTTCATGATTTTATTTTACGTTTTTTTTCGATTAAATTTTATGCCCTGACTCTGCCTGTTTCATGCCTCGTTTTATGCCCGAATGTTGCCTGCTTTCAAATATATTCTTTTTTATATATAAATTAAGCTTTTAATCATTAAATGTTTTCTTGCACAGAGATCAACTTGCTACTTGTGTATTTTTATGCTATGCTGAAATCTATTCATTTAAATCGTTATCAGAATATGGAATTTTGTTGCAAAAAATTATGTAAACTATTAGTAGCAAATGGGATGATGAAAAAAGAATTTAAGTTCAAAGCCAATATCACATTCACCTCTATGACGAAAATGGGAAACAATCAATCTGCGGGCAAGGAAATTCTCGAAAGAATCTGTGTTCCACTTCAATGCAAGATTAGAAATAAAGTAGATGTTTTTTTAGAAAAATCAAAGGAGGCATCGGTTTGATACGCTTTACTTCTGGCTCTGTATTCAAAGCCATTTCATTATGTAAAACAGGACGAAGGTACTCCGATGATTTAATTGCGAGTACACTTTTTCCTGAAACATATACAACTAACTATATTGCTCATGTAAAAAACTGCACAAAAAATCTGCCTGATGAAATTTCTCAATTTATGAAAGAGAATCAACAGACAGATATTGCTGAAATTTTGTACAATAATGTAAATGAAGTGTTCAGTAAGATGATAAGCACCGAAAAGCAACCGTATCTAATTGCTGCATTACAGCAAATCTTAGAGGACGACAGCAATTTATCCGATACTGTTCAAATAGGTTTTGACAGCAAATATACGAAAAAACGTATGATATCAGCAACTTCTATTTCTCCCGTGGAGTTCATTGCTAATGTTTTGTTCTGTGTTTGCAGTCAGCAAAATAACCCCGAAGGGAAAGATGGAATTGCAGCTATAGATGTGACTTATATAGATAATGTAAAAGACCGTGCAAGTAAAATAACTTTTTTGGCGTGGGTGGCTCCTCTGTTGAAAGAAGCCGAGCATATTTCATCTCCTACTATTTCCGGAGATGATTATCAAATTATATATGAAAAACCGGAAGGTGAACAAACCGTAGTTATTTATGAAAGATTTACACACTCATGGAGAATAAAGAACACAGGATTGGTGGAATGGTCAAATCGTTTTATCATACTGACAAACAGTGATTCTACACGAATAAAACAATTGGAACAGCCTATACTTATATCAGACTTAAAACCGGGTGAAAATACTACAATTATCGCAAGATTTGATGCACGATACTTTGAAGGAAAACACAAACTTGAATTGGACATTCAAACTGAAGACGGCATAAGCTGTTTTCCTAACAAAACGGATGACCTTTCATTTGAAGTGACAGTAAAAAATAATTTATAAAACTCCCTTGTATGGCCCAGTTATGAAATATATTGTATGAAACATTTGCATCGGTGTCAGAAATATTCATCATTTAATATGAATTGCCTGAACTAGAACTTTTAATTGTAGCTGTATTACATGAATATGTTGTGAAAAAAATCAACAGGAGGTAACTATGAAAAATGATATAACCGGAACAATAAAAAAGAAATCCTTGGATGGTGTTTTTAACGAACTCAACCATTCAGAAGTTCTTGGAATAAGTAATAATGAGCAGTTATGCTTATTTCATCTTAAGGTGCGGGGCAAAAAGTTTTATACAGATGATCTTCAGACTGCTCTTTATCGGAATATTGGAAAGTATGTATTTTCTCGCGCTGCCTTAGAAGACTTTCATATTAATGGAGATGAAGACACTATTATCTCACAGGCTTTAAAAGTAATGAATGAAAATGGTGCCGCTGATACCAAAGGAACAGGAAACGAACTTGGAGAAATGCTAGTTTATACTCTTCTCGAGGAAAAACTTGATGCTCCTAAAATATTAAGCCGTGTAGAAATCGCGACTGATGCTGTTACATATGCAAGTGAATGTGAAAGCATACACTTACTTACGCTTGGCGATTCCAATAGTGGTTTAACATACGAAATGGTATTTGGTGCTTCAGATACTGTGGGTGACATAAAAGATGCCATTGACCATGCTTTTGAAGCAATAGATCGCATTGAGCAACGCAGTTCTAAAGAAATCAAAATGGTGGAAAAAACCGCTCTCAACCGCTTTTACAATCCTCATGAAATTGATTTTATAAAACAGCTTATTATTCCACAACCAAGAAATAGCGGAATTTATGAAATTGCATATGGTGTTTTCCTTGGTTACACTCTTGGCATAGACCCAACAGGTTACACAAATGATCAATATGCAGAAATGATGGAAAAAAGGCTTGCACTTGACATTACACATCACACAGATTACATTGCTCAAAAAATAAAAGATTATAACCTTGATGGGCATTCTTTTTATTTTTACATTCTTCCCTTCGATAACGCTGAAGACAATAAAAAAGAGATTATGACAAATGTTATGAAGGGAGATGTTACTTTATGAATAATAATTTAATAAATCTTGGCGAATCGATTTTTAATGAAATAGATAATAATGACTTTTTAAATAGTAATTATGATAATTTGCTTTACAACTATGCTCTCATAAAATTTCACTTAATTGACAAGCGTCAAAATAGAGAGGTTGATACGGATGCAGTCCTACGTTTTGCTGATTTGCTTTCTAAATCGACACATTCTACAAAAAAAGATCAGCATAAAATGTGGGCACAGGAAATCATATCATTGCTACTTGAATTAGAACCAGACAACAATAATATAAAATATTATGCGGGTTCTATTTTATCCAATGTTGGAAATTTTCGTGGAAGGGACTTAGTTGATTCTCAATATAAAGAAATAACCCTGCAAGAAAAAGCTTTTGCTGCATTTTGCAAAAATTATCTAACAATTCCATCAGATAAGACAAAGACTTTTTTTCTCCAACAGAAAAACATCTACGATAGAATGGGTGGAGATTTTCTGAGTTACTCTGCTCCAACTTCAATGGGAAAATCATTTATAATGCATATGTTCATTCAAGAACAAATTTTGAACGGCAAAAAGTTAAACTTTGCACGAATTGTCCCTTCAAAGGCTCTTATTAACGAGGTGCGCAGTGATACAATCAACGATTTAAAAAACATTCTAGAGGAGAAGAACTACCGCGTTGTTACTGCAGCCAGTGACATTTCTCTCGAAGAAGAACACAATTTTATTTTGATAATGACTCCTGAAAGACTGTTATATCTGCTCATAAACAATCCAGATTTTGAAATTGACTATATATTTGTTGATGAGGCTCATAAGATTTCCGGAAGAAACAGTCGTGGTCCATTTTACTATAAAGTGATAGATATGCTTGCCAGAAAAAATCCAATGCCACACTTTATTTTCGCATCACCTAATATACCCAACCCCGAAGTTTATCTTAAATTGGTAACTGAAGCTGAACGAGGAACAGAGAATGCTGTAACCTCATCCTTTGCGCCTGTTACACAATTCAAGTTTTTAATAAACTGCGAAGAACAATCCATAAGCATTTATAATGACCATACTAAAAATCCGGTCTTCGTGTGTAAAATCAATCAATCAGGAACAACTGTGATGGATTATATTCTTTTGATGGAGCAGTACGATACCCAGCATAAGCAAAAAACACTTGCATATTTCAACAGCAAAAGTGCCGCTATTGCAAAAGCACTAGAATTCTCACAATATCGACAAAAGCAAGATATACCCGAATTAAAAAAACTTGCAGCTGACATAAAGCGGGAGGTTCATGGTGATTATTTCCTTACAGAAATTATTGAGAAAGGTGTAGCTTATCACATTGGATATCTTCCATCTTCAATCAGACAAAGAATAGAACAACTTTTTAAAGAAGGAAAAATTACAGCTATGTTTTGCACTAGCACATTGATTGAAGGTGTTAATCTTCCCGCAGATAATCTTTTTATTGCAAATAATTATAACGGCAGACCTAAAATGAGTGGTGTCGAATTTAAGAACCTTATAGGTCGTGTTGGCAGGATAAAATTTAATCTGTATGGAAATGTATTCTTTGTAACTGATGGCAAACGCACTACAGAAAAAGATTATCTGGGGTTGCTACAGGAACCGGTAAAAGAACAAAAGCTTTCTGTTGTTCAGGACCTAAAACCAAAATTAAAGAAACATATCATTGAAACACTTCTTGCAGGCGACTCGGTTATTGATAAGTATAATGATCACCAGCCCGAAGAAGAATATGTCATGATGCGGAAATTCGGTATGATTTTGCTTCAAGATATCATGGATGAAAGGGACAGCTTAGTCAGTAGGGAATTTTCAAAATACCTTCCAGATGGTGGCGTTGAGCAAATACGAGCGTCATTTAGCAACAGTAGAAAATACATAGATAATGATATAAATATTTCTGTTGACCAAACCAGGAGACTAGCAAATGCCATTAGAAATGGAAGCAGCTTTCCAGAAATTACTGATGGTAAATTCAATCATAGTGTCGTCTTAGGTTTTCTCCAAGAGTTATGTTCTATTTTTGATTGGGATAGATATGAGTTTTCTACCCTCGGAAAAAGAGACAATGACGGAAATTACCGCAAGCTTTCATGGTATGCTGTCATCTTAGCACAATGGATGGAGGGACACGGTCTAAATTATATTATGCGTCAGGCTATCCGATTCAGGCAGAATAATACCTACCCATTCTATTTGAATAGCTATACAGTTGTAAATTATGATGATTCTCCGGAGCATAGAAATGTTGTGTTTTCTGACACATTGGAGGTCATAGAAAACATCATTCTTTTCAGCATATCAAATTATTTATTGCGATATGCCAATATGTACAAAAGTATTCATGGTGAAACCTCCCTAGACAAAAACAACTGGTATGAATACGTGGAGTATGGAACAACTAATGAAATGACAATTTTTTTACAGAGAAATGGTTTCTCAAGAGAATCTGCCACATACATTAAAGAGTATTTAGATGACTACGTTATTTTAACTGAAAATCAGGAGTATAAACTCCAAAGGAATCTTCTCGAATGTGAAAATGCAAATGTAAGAGAAGAAGCGAATTCTATAATATATAATATCCCGCAGCTTTTCTATAGCGAAACTATTTAATCTTACAATTTAGTCCGAACATGACATTAAGACTGCTCGGACTTTTACGTCAATACCTCTGTAATAATAGCTTGAATAGTTTCCACCACACCACGATCAGTCGCAGCCCGACGTGCAGTTCCTTGCAACAGGTATCGGAGAAGGTAGTCGTATAACATTTGCATTCTTGAACTTTTTTCTTTTATAGCATTTGCTGAATTGCCAACAAAATTATTATAAGAAGTAGAATACCCAACCAGAAAATGCACACCCCTGTCAAAAAATGCACCCTTTTGCACACCCCTACTCTTGTAAAAACTTTTCTACACTTTAGCAATCATTCCCAATTTCCGACTAACAACCTTTTTAATTCCGTCAAATTTACATCAGCTATCAAACCGCTATATAAAGCCATTTCTTTCAAAAAATACAAAAGCCACCTCATCACAAGGTGGCCTTAATTGTATTAATTTTTACGTGCGAATTTGGTGGAGGTGAGGGGAGTCGAACCCCTGTCCGAAAGTCCATTCACAGGAGCTTCTCCGAGTGCAGTCATTGTTTATTTTCTTATTCCCCTCTTTCTCCAATGACATAGAAAAAGTGGAACCAGCCTCTTGATCGTTAATGGTGCGAGACACTACCAAAAACGGTTCCCTGCTTCAATGAACGCCGAAACCCAAAACCACAGGTTGAGTTGGGAGGCGTGCAGCATTAATTATGCTGCGAAGTCTTAGTATTAAACTTTAGAGCGAATTACGCTGCTAAAGCTAACCCGTAACTTTTTTCTGTTTTTGCGTTTATATTTATGCGCCATTTTTAACGATGATTGGCAACATCGACTCGCTACTCAAGCTTCAAAACCCCCGTCGAAACCAGTACACCCCCAAATAATAACTAGCCATTATGCCGCATGCTTTTTTGAATCCGCCGGTCGGAATCCCGCTCGGCAATGGCATGTCGCTTGTCATAAAGCTTCTTACCTTTAGCCAGGGCCAGTTCCATTTTAACCCGGCCATCCTTAAAGTACAGTCTCAGTGGTACCAGAGTATAGCCTTCCCGTTGCTTCAGCCCGATCAGTTTTCGGATCTGCTGTTTGTGAAGCAAGAGCTTTCGGATGCGCAGCGGGTCTTTATTGTAAATATTCCCCTGCTCATAGGGATCGATATGCATCTGATAAACGAAAACCTCGCCGTTGTGGATATCGGCAAAACTTTCCTTCAGGCTGACTTTTCCGGCCCGGATCGATTTCACTTCCGTCCCTGATAAAACCAGGCCCACCTCATAGGTATCTTCGATGGTAAAATCATGACGTGCTTTTCTATTTTTGGCCACAATTTTAATAGTCTCACCCATACGCAACTCCTCTGTTTCTTCTCTAGCATCACATTATAACACGGATTCCTTAATTAATCCATAGGTACAAAATCAATTTGTTTGGAACTCACGTCAGCTTTTGCCACTTTTATTTTGATTTCCTGGCCCAATCTAAATATCTTTCCCCGATGTTCCCCAATATGCTGATGCAGATCCGGGTCATAGTTATAATAATCATCCTTTAAATCTGCCAGCCGCACCAGACCTTCGATGGTATTTTCCAGTTCAACAAAAAAGCCAAAGGAGGTAACCCCACTAATCCGCCCGGTAAATTCATCACCAAGATGGCGGGTCATGTACTCGGTCATCTTGAGCTTGGTGATTTCCCGTTCGATGTTCTCCGCCCGGCGCTCTGTTTCAGATGCGTGGCTGGCCACCGCATCAATATTTTTCTCCAGATAATCCAATGATTTTTTATTGATTTTTCCAGTCATCGCCTTGGCCAGATAGCGGTGGACAAAAAGATCCGGGTAGCGACGGATCGGTGAAGTAAAGTGGGTGTAAAAGCTTGCCCCGAGGGCATAGTGACCCAGATTACGGCCTTCATAAACGGCCTGTTGCATGGTCCTTAGCATCAGCAGGGTAATCACCCGTTCTTCATTTTTACCTTCAATATCTACTACCAACTGCTGAAAGTCGTGACCGGAAGGTACCTGATCGTCGTTTTTCCCCAGCTTAAAGCCGTAGCGATTGATAAAGGTGCGAAAGGCGACCAGCTTTTCAGGGTGAGGTTCGGGATGGTTCCTAAAAATAAACGGTGCATCCAGTTTGGAGACGTGCTCGGCGATGGTTTCATTGCAGACCAGCATAAACTCTTCAATGATGCGGTGAGAAATCAACCGCTCATCAATGATCACTTCTTCAGGAAACCCATGATTATCCAGTAATATCTTGGCTTCAGGGAAATCAAAATTAATTGCCCCCCGGTTTAAGCGGCGCTTGACCCGCAGAATTTCATGCAGCTCCTCCATTAACACCAGTTCACTGCGAAAGGGTTTTAGCTCAGCGGCTTCATCGATCCGGTCGGCCAGCAGCGCATTAACCTTTTTATAGGTCATCCGTGCCTTGGAACAGATCACCGATTTAAAAATATCATAGCGCACTACCTGGCCATCTTTATTGATTTCCATTTCACAACTGAAAGTCAGTCGGTCCTTGTTGGGCACCAGACTGCAGACATCATTGGAAAGCTTAAACGGCAACATCGGCACTACCCGATCGACCACATAGACGCTGGTGCCCCGTTCCAGGGCGGACTCATCAATGGCACTGCCCGGCCGGACATAGTGGCTGACATCAGCAATGTGCACCCCCAGCAAAAAATTACCATCTTTTGTTTGGGTTAGCGAAACGGCATCATCAAAGTCCTTGGCATCATCTCCATCGATGGTAAAAATCTGCTGGTCCCGCAGATCCCGCCGTTTTTCCAGTTCACTCTCCGATATCCGGTCGCTTAACTGATTGGTTTCCCGCTCCACGTCATTGGAGAAATCCATCGGGATGTCATATTCTTTAATGACTGAGAGGATATCAATCCCCGGTTCGCTTTCATTACCAAGAATTTCCAGGATCTCGCCTTCGGGATTTTTACCAGTCTCCGACCAGGAGACGATCTGGGTGACCACCTTATCGCCGGTTACAGCTTTTCGACCCCGCCGTTCGGGAATAAAAATATCCTTACAAAGGCGATCATTATCCGGTACCACAAAACCAAAGCCCTTGCCTTTTTGATAACGGCCAATAATTTTCTGATGTCCTCGGGCAATGATTTCGACCACTTCTCCTTCTGGTCGTTTATCTCCCGGTTTAGACGTTAGGCGCACCCAGACAGTATCCATGTCCAGAGCGCCATGGAGGGCCTTCTCGGGAATAAAAACATCTTCCGAGAAAATCGAGTAATCCGGAATAACAAAACCAAAGCCCCGCTGGTTGCCCCGCAGCACCCCAACGATTTTAGGAGCACCATTGCCCTTTTTGTAAGTGCCGTTGCCGTCTTTCTCGACCTTACATTTGACTTCCAGTTCTTTTAACACATGGGACAGCATCTGGCGATCCTTCTTTTTAGACAAACCGATAAAATCCGATAATTGATCGAACGTCATATTTCGATATTTTTTATCATTCATCAAACGCTTGACAATGCGTTTTAATTCTTTGGTTTTCATCTTTACTCCGATCACTATAGTTTTTTTCGTAATTGGTCGATCACAATCATGACTTCCAGGGGGCTCATTTTTTCAATTTGCATTTCCCGAATGGTTTCGAGTGCTTCTGCTTCGGCATCGGTCATCGTCTGAGCAACATCAAAGAAATTCAACTGGTTGCCGCTGTCACCGTATAGAACCGTCGGTTCGGCCACCAGCAGCTCCTGGCGGTAGGTATCTTCGCCCGATTCCAGATGGCCAAGAATTTCCTGAGCCCGCCGGGTGACTCCGGCCGGAAAACCGGCCAGCTTGGCGACTTCAATGCCATAACTCTGATCAGCTGGACCGGGAATGATTTTTCTTAAAAAGATCACTCCATCGGGGGTATCCTTAAGCCGGATAGAAAAATTCTTAATCCCCGGTTTTAAGGTTTCCAGCTCAGTCAGTTCATGATAATGGGTGGCAAACAAGGTTTTGGCCCCGATGCTGTCCGGATTGTGGAGATATTCCACCACCGCCCAGGCAATGCTGATGCCGTCAAAAGTAGAGGTGCCCCGACCGATTTCATCAAGGATTACCAGACTGCGGGCGCTGGCATTTTTTAAGATATTGGCCACCTCGGTCATTTCCACCATAAAAGTACTCTGACCACTGGCCAGATCGTCACTGGCTCCGACCCGGGTAAAAATCCGGTCGACGACGCCGATGCTGGCCGCATCGGCAGGAACAAAGGAACCAATCTGAGCCATCAGGGTAATAATCGCCACCTGGCGGATAAAGGTCGATTTCCCGGCCATATTTGGTCCGGTAATAATCAGCATCCGCTGATCATCCTGATTGAGTAGACAATCGTTACCAATAAAATGGTTGGTTCCAATCATATCCTCCACCACCGGATGGCGACCGTTTTTGATCAGTATCGTACTGTCTTCCCGAATCTCCGGACAGACAAAACGGTTTTGAAGCGCCACTGCCGCCAACGCATAGATGGCATCGAGTTCCGCCACTTCCCGGGCTTTTTGCTGAATCCGGGGGATTTCTTTGAGCAGACCATCACGGATTTCCTGAAACACCTGGGTTTCGCAGCGGAGCAACCCTTCCTGGGCTCCGAGAATCCGACTTTCCATTTCTTTTAGCTCCGGCGTAAAATAGCGCTCGGCATTGGCCAAGGTCTGTTTACGAATATAGTCCTCCGGTACCTGGTCAAAATTACTTTTGGTCACCTCAATAAAATAGCCAAAGACCCGGTTATATTTCACCTTCAAATTTTTTATCCCGGTGCGCTCCCGCTCCTGGCATTCCAGATCGCAAATCCAGTCCTGACCCTTCTCAGCAGCTTCCCGAAACGCATCGATTTCTGGATGGAAGCCGGTTTTAATCACGTGTCCGTCTTTTAGAACCAGTGGGGCCTGATCATCGATCGCCTGCTCAATTTGTTCCCATATATCAGTAAGCAGCTCATCCGGATCAAACAGTGCAGTAAGTGGTTCTGCGTCCAGCTGCACCACAAAATCCCGGATTAATGGCAGCGCCCCCAGTGATTGTTTGAGGGCCAGCAGATCCCGGGGATTGACGGTGCCAAAAGCCAGCTTGCCACAGAGCCGTTCCAGATCATAAACCCTAGTCATAATCGTTTTAAACGATGGTAGATCGGCGGCATGATTAAAAAAAGCTGCCACCCCACCCTGACGCTTAAGAATCGCATCACGATTTAAAAGCGGCGCCTCGACCCAGCGGCGTAGGGTGCGTCCGCCCATGGCGGTAACAGTCTTATCCAGAACCCCAAGCAGACTGCCTTTTTTTTCCAAGGTTCTAAGGGTCTGGGTCAGCTCCAGATTGCGCCGGGTCGACAAATCCAGCACCATATAGTCCCTACTGTTATAATAGCGGATCGTTTTAATATGGGTCAGGGCCCGTTTCTGAGTTTCATCGAGATAAAGTAGCAGTGCCCCGGCGGCAGCAATGGCATGATCCCGGCGCTCCAGATCAAGCGCCCCCAGAGCAAAAACCTGAAACTGTTCAGTAATCCGCTGGCTGCCGTTTTTGACCGAGAAGTATTTTTCCGGATAAAGACTGGCCAGTATTCCAAAACGGTTTTCGATCAGGGTCAATGCCTGACCGTCTTTAAACAGTGCCCCATTAAGAATCACCTCAGCCGGTAATAACCGCCCGATTTCATCGGACAGCTGGGACAGCCACTGATCGCGACTTCTGGCTTCGATCTGGGTGACGTAAAAATCCCCGGTTGAAACATCCAGACTGGCTATCCCGAGGCTATTGTTTTCCAGAAATAGGGCCATCAGATAATTGTTTTTCTTGGATTCCAGCAATTTTCCTTCAGAGATGGTACCCGGCGAAATCACCCGAATAATTTCCCGACGGACAATCCCCTTGGCTTCTTTGGGGTCTTCAACCTGTTCGCAGATGGCTACCTTATAACCTTTTTCGACCAGCCGGGTAATATAGTTCTGGGCCGCATGATGGGGCACCCCACACATCGGCGCCCGTTCTTCCAGCCCGCAATCCCGGCCAGTCAGGGCAATTTCCAGCTCCCGGGAAGCAGTCAGGGCATCATCGAAAAACATCTCATAGAAGTCACCAAGCCGAAAGAAAAGCAGGGCCTCCGGTACCTCCTCATGAATTTGCAGGTATTGGGTCATCATTGGAGTGAGCTGCGCCATCGGTGTCCTCCTGTGGAATTTTTTCACCATCCAGACTAAAGGTTTTGGCCTGGGTAATCTTAACCATCAGCTGTTTGCCAATATCGCCGGGTTCACCGGGAAAATTGACCACCTTCCCGGTTCGGGTCCGGCCAGTCAGCCGTTCGGGGTTGTTGCGGCTGGTTTCTTCCACCAGCACTTCCACCACCTGATTTTGATAAGTCTGATTGATGTCGTGGCTGATCCGATGGAGCACTTCCAGGCAGCGGTTGATCCGTTCATGCTTAACCGAGTCGGGAATCTGATCGGCCATGGTTGCTGCCGGAGTGCCAGTGCGGATCGAATATAAAAAGGTAAAGGCTGAGTCAAAGTGACACAACTCAATCACTTTGAGGGTCTCTAAAAAATCTTCTTCCGTTTCCCCAGGAAAGCCGACAATCAGATCGGTGGTGATGGCCACCCCGGGAATTTTTTTGCGGATCGCGTCAACCCGATTGAGAATATCATCCTGGGTATATTTGCGGTTCATCGCTTTTAAGACCCGGCTGCTGCCGGATTGGATCGGCAGATGGATATAATTACAAACCTTGTCACACTCGGCGATGGCATCAATCACCGCATCGGTGAGATCTTTTGGGTGGGAGGTCATAAATCGGATCCGTTTGAGTTTTTCAATGGTATTAAGCTGTCGCAATAAATTGGCAAAATTTACCTCATCCCCCAGATCATTGCCGTAAGAATTGACGTTTTGGCCCAGCAGTGTCACCTCCACACAACCATCGGCCACCAAGGCGGCGACCTCGGAAAAAATACGCTCCGGCTGGCGGCTGACTTCCCGGCCCCGGGTATAGGGCACAATGCAGTAGGTGCAGAAATTGTTGCAGCCATTCATAATGGTCACAAAGCCCTTAAAGGGATATTTGCGGTCCACCGGCAGATCTTCAATGATCGTATCGGAATCTTCCCAGACCTCCACCAGCCGCTTGCCATTGACCATGTAGTTGTTAAGCATCTGCGGCAACTGATGAAAATTATGGGTCCCAAAAACCAGATCAACCTGGGGATATTTGGTGACAATCTGATTGACGATTTCGGGCTGCTGCATCATGCAGCCGCAGACCGCCAGAATTAAATCAGGATTATTTTTCTTAACCGTCTTATAGGCGCCAATATTGCCAAAGACCCGCTCGTCGGCGTTTTCCCGAACCGAGCAGGTGTTAAGAATGACCAGACCGGCCTTGTTGACATCCATTTCTTCGACGTAGCCCAGGGCTTTTAACATTCCCGAAATTTTTTCGGAGTCATTTTCATTCATCTGACATCCGAAGGTAAAAATACGAAAACTGCGGGACGCATTGTTTAAGATTCGTTGTGCAGGTTTTTTCTTGCTCATGCTATTTTGTTTCTCCTAAGATCTGAATAAATTAGGCAATTGCGAAACTGCCGTGAGCTTTGCGCCCAGTTTCGCACGAAACAATTTTTACACTGTACGGCGGACAGTTCTCTGAACTGTTCGCCTACACGTTACAAAATTGTTTGTGGAAACTGCACCCAAAGCAACCATTGTTCAGTGCTTTTTATTTCTCAATTACCTATCTGAATAAATTAATCGGGACTTGCTTGCCCGGCTACCGATTTAAACACAAAACTCGTCCTGATTGGGGACATAGTGATTATAATCAACCGTAATCACGGCGTGATAGGTCGGGTTTATTTTGTATATTTCATTGGCAATCATCATGCTCAGCTCCTCATCACTCCACGGTGCATCGTAGGGAACCACCACATCAAAAATCAGGTTGGAATGGTTATACCCCCACACCACTCGAAAATCGTGGATGTGAATCTCCGGTGAAAGTCCGGCAATGGTCTGTTCCACCTGTTCTTTCAGCGCCGTCGTTTTTTCATCGTTAGTTATAACCGGATCAAGATGAATAATCAGATGAATGTTCAGATCTTTAAGAAAATCCCGTTCAATCTGATCGATGACACTGTGGCTGATCAGGCAGTCGAGTTCCGCCGGTACCTCACAGTGCACTGAGGCATAGGTTTGGGTTTCCCCATAGCTATGAATCATCAGATCATGAAGACCAATGATGTGTTCGTAACTACGGATTTTTTCATAAATCTGATCGACCAGTTCATTCGACGGCGCTGTGCCCAGAAGCGGGCTGATGGTTTCACGAACCAGATTGATGCCACTGATGATAATGAAAATGGCCACCACCACCCCCATATAACCATCGAGGTCAAAGCCGGTCAAATAGGTAATGATGGTTGCCACCAATACGGCCGAGGTTGCCAGAATATCGTTGCGGCTGTCAATGGCAGTCGCCATCAGCGTCAGCGAGTTGATGGTTTTCCCGATTTTTCGATAAAACAGGCATTGCCACAGCTTAATCAAAATCGCAATGATCAAAACCACCACCGTAATCATGCTAAACTGGGGCAATTCCGGATGGAGAATTTTATCAAACGAACTCTCAATCAGCTGTAACCCTAAAAAAAGAATAATAAAGGAAACCACCAATCCGGAAATATATTCCATCCGCTGATGACCAAAGGGATGGTCGGCATCGGCCGGTTTGCCGGACAGTTTAAAACCCAGCAGGGTCACCAGTGATGAGCCGGAGTCGGACAGATTGTTGACCGCATCGGCGGTGATCGAAATGCTGTTAAAAACCAGTCCGATAGTTATTTTAATGAAAAATAGCAACAGATTTGAAGCAATCCCCATGATACTGGCCAATTTTCCGTAGTTTTCCCGCACCCGGGAATTTCCGGTATTCTCATAATTTTTGATCAGCTTTCTTACTAATATATTTGTCACAACGCTATTCCTTCCCAGATCATTCACTCCAGTTATCCCAAATTCAATTATCCGATACCACTAAATTCCTGGCCACGTTTTTAAAAAACTGGTAAATTTAGCCATTAACTTCATCTGATTATTATAACCCAAAATCTTCAAATCACCAAACAAAGAGAAAAAATCCCGGTAATTCCGGGATTTTGAACAACTTACTTTAAAACATATTTTAAGGATTCAATAATGCTATGTGCGGTTAGGGTACTCTGGCCAAAATGCTCGGCATAATAGTCCCCAGCCTTGCCGTGATAAAAAACGCCAGCCCGGGCAGCTTCAAAAAGATTGACGTTTTGTCCGGCAATTCCGGCAATCATCCCGGCCAGAACATCGCCACTGCCACCCGTGGCCATTCCCGGATTTCCTGTGGAATTAAACCAGATTTCGCCATTGGTTCCAAAGATCATCGTCCGATATCCTTTTAATACCACCACGACCTGATATTCCATCGCAAATTTCTGACCGTACCCAATAGGATCTTTTAAGATGTCTTCCCGAGGCACGTCAATAAGCTTGGAAAACTCAGCAAAATGAGGGGTAATAACCACCGGAGTTTTTGATTCTTTTAAAGAATCCACCACCACGGCCAGATGATGAATCCCATCGGCATCAATCACCACCGGCAGACTGCCTTCCAGTAAATGCTCCAGAATAAAGCTATAATTCTTGGCCCGGCCAATCCCCGGTCCAATTAAAATTACCTTTTTGCGGTCATGCTTGATGTCGTCCGAGGTAATATTACAGTCATAGGTCTTAATCAAAGCTTCAGCCGGGGCCCGGGCCACCACCGGAATATAAATATCCTGGGGCACATAGCAAGTCACCAGACCGCCACCGCTTTTCAGGGCCCCTTCGATTGAGAGGATTCCAGCCCCGCTCATCCCCTTGGAACCGGCAATCACAACCACTGAGCCGTAATCGTATTTATGGGTATTCTTTTTTCGTTTCTGCGGAAATTTAAGATCACTTTCCTGAGTATAGTATTTTTCATTGGGAATGCTGTTTTCATCAATCCCGATATCAATCAGAATGGTATCACCAGTATAATCAGGTCCATCATTTAACAGACAACCGGTTTTATAATTCTGGATCACAATGGTCTTATCGGCAAAAATCCCATTTCCAATGGTCAAACCAATATCGCCCCTGAGGCCAGACGGAATATCAATGGCAATTTTCTCCCGATCAAAATCATTAACCAGATCAAAGATGCGATTGTAACTGGCCGGAATTTCTTTATCCGCCAGGCCAGTACCAAAGATGGCATCAACCACATGGGTAGCCCGTTTCATAATCAGACTCAGATCTTCCAAATCAGCGTCATCCTGCAGGGTGCGGATGGGAATATTTTTATCTTCCAGCCGCTTAAGACTGATCTGACTGTCTTCCGACAATTTTTCCCGATCTGCAGTCAAGAATAAATGGACGGTATAACCATCCTCAATCAATGACCGGCCGATGACCAGTCCATCACCACCGTTGTTGCCTGGTCCGCACAAAATGATAATCTGAGCCTTTTCATCAAGATCTACCTTGATAACTTCGGCGCAAGCATGCCCCGCCCGTTCCATCAATTCAATGCTGGGTGTCCCGGCAGCTACGGCATGGCGATCCATAACCGCCATTTCTTTTGGTGTGACAACTTTCATTTCTTTCCTCTTTTCCCATCCATGAAAAATAATCCTATGTGTATTGTCATTATATCAAATAGACGGTTTTTGTAAACCATCAAACGAATAAAGCCGCCAATTCTGACGGCTTTATGATAATCCTATTTAATTTTATCTTAATGCATCAAGTGCTTTGATGGTTTTAGCATCAATTTTTCCGGTTTCGGTGAGCCCATTAGCTTTTTGGAAAGCCTTCACCGCCGTCTCAGTGGCGTCATCAAAGGTTCCCGTGGCCGACTCGGCGGCCAGATATTTCTGGGCCACTAAAATCTGCTGATAGGTTTGCAGCACTTTTCCGCTGTCGCCTTTTTCAAATTTAACGTCTTCGGCAACCAAAGAGATAATGGTGGAGCGATCCAGCTTCCCGGTTTGCTCCAGACCCTTCATCGCCTGATAGGTTTTAATCGCCGTCTGCACCTCTTCTGTCAGCTCACTGGAGGGTTGACTGATCAGAAAACCCAGTGAATATAAGATCTGTTGATATTCAAGAATCTCTTCATTTTTATCACCCAACGTGTATTCGGTTATAACGATGGTAGTACCATCGTCGGTTTTAATTTCTGTTGTCTTATCTTCGCTCTCCGCTTCACCATTATTGATGGTCAGCATTTCGGGTTCCATCCCGACGGCAATGGAATAAACATCAGAAATCCCCTTTTCGGTCATGGTCAACTGATCCGCAGCCGAATAGACATCCTCAATCACAAAGGATGAAGTCAAAAAAATCAAAAATATGGTCATCACGATATAAAGAAAAACATCTTTAAATCGTTTGAACGGGGTATTTTTATTCATCTTCCTCACCTGTCCAGTTATGCCAAACTGCCTGAACATCTTCATTATCATCAAACATATCGATCATTTTTAACATTTTTTTAATTTCAGTGGCATCGATCAGTTCGACTTCGGTGGATGGGATCATGGCAATTTCAGCCGAAGCCAATTCGTAGCCTTCCTGTTTCAGGGCATCACAAACCTGGCCAAAATCCACCGGCTCGGTGCTGATTTCATAACCTTCTTCAGCAGTTTCAATATCTTCGGCACCGGCATCAAGAGCCAGCATCATCAGTGCCTCTTCATCCAGACCATCAGCTTTTTCGATCATGATCTGGCCTTTTTTAGTAAACAGAAAACCCACACAACCACTGGTACCGAGATTTCCGCCATTTTTATCAAAGGCATGACGAACATCGCCAGCAGTCCGGTTTTTGTTGTCCGTTAGGGTCTCAACAATCACCGCAACGCCACCCGGTCCGTAACCTTCATAGGTAATTTCTTCATAGACACTACCCTGCAATTCACCGGCACCTTTTTTGATCGCCCGGTCAATGTTGTCATTGGGCATATTGGCAGCCTTCGCTTTGGCGATGGCTTCTTTTAATTTTGCATTCATATCCGGATCGCTGCCACCCTCCCGGGATGCCACCGCAATATATTTTGCTAACTTGGTAAAGATTTGACCGCGTTTCGCGTCTGCTTTTCCTTTTTTGTGTTTAATAGTCGACCATTTTGAATGTCCAGACATCGACAACCTCCTCGTTTATATATGTTTTACAATGTGTTATTATAACATACTGTTCTTTTTTAACAAGCATGTTTTTTGATTCTTAAACCTCTGCCTCAATCTTATTGACTTCCGACTCCAGTTCTTTTCGCAGTAAGATCAACTGGATAATGTCCTCCTGAGCAAACAGGTCATCAAATATTTTTTCGTAGTGGGAGGCCTTATCACCATGATTGAGTTTGTATAAATGGCCAATATTATCGAGTATGCTGGTAACCAGACTGGATTTAATACCAAACAGCCGCTGGGCACTTTGGATCTCCTCACGGATCGATGACATTTCCCGATCCACTTCGTTGACGGCATTGGCCGCATTGATTAGCCGCATTTTAATGGCTTCCGGGATGTTTTCTTTATATTTATAGTTTAAGGAATGCTCGATGATCGACCAGAAGTTCATGGCCAGGGTACGAATCTGAATTTCCACGAGGATGGACTGCTTACCGGACACACAAAAAACCGGGTAACGGATAATCAGATGATAGCTTTTATAGCCGCTTGGCTTGGCTTCGTTCAGATAATCCTTAACCTTGACAACATCCATATCGCAGTTTGTCCGTTTGCGAATCAACTCAACGACCTCGTAAATGTCTTCTTCAAACTGGCACATAATACGAATACCGGCAATGTCCTGAATGGTTTCCTCCAGGGCTTCAATATCAACGCCATACTTATTAATTTTTTCCAGAATACTGGCCACGCTCTTAACCCGGCCATAAACCGATTCAATCGGGGAGTATTCACCAATTTTCTCATACTGCTCTTTTAAACTTGTGAATTTTAATACGATCTCATCCACTGCCTGATGATAAGGGATGAGAAATTCTTGCCAATATTTTGTTCCCAAGGACTTTACCTCTTTTTATTTTTCCCAGAGAATTTTCGTCCCTGGTAATTATTTTCCTGCTCCATGCGAGCGTCAAGCTCATCTTTAATTTTCCACCAGCTGGTATTCCAGTTGGTAATAACAGAGTCCTCTTTGGGCACCCGGCCAATTAGCCGCTGTACCACAATTTTGGGGTCAAGATACTCCAAAAATAAAATTCCCCGGGTGATATAGTCATCCTTCGGGAGAAGTGTCAGCTTTCTGTCTTGATACCACTGTTCCAATAGCGTGTCTTTTTCGATGTATAAACTATGACACTTAACAAAATCAGTTTTTTTGCGGGATAAAAGCTTCGCACCGCTGATCACATCAGCTTCGCTATCCCAGGGTAAATCCAGAATCATATGGGTGCAGGTTAACAGACCGGCTGCTTTAATCCGATCGATGGCCTGTTCGTAGTCAGCCAGGGTATGCCCCCGCTTAATGATTTTCAGGGTTTCTTCGTTAGCGCTCTGCAATCCCAACTCAATTGTTACCTCAACGCCCTGTTCGGCTTTAACTGTTTCCAGAAAATAAAGCTGCTCGTCGGTGATACAATCCGGCCGGGTTGAAACCGAAATCTCCACTACATCCGGGCGAAGCGCTGCCAGAATCCATTTCTTAAAGTCTGAAAATTCACAATAGGTGTTTGAAAAGCTCTGAAAATAGGCTATAAACTTTTTTGCGTGATAGCGTTTGCCAATATAGGCAATATTTTTTTCCAGCTGTTCGCTGACGGACAACTGATCCGACAAGGTTTCGTTGCCTCCACCCTTGGCACCGCAATAGACACAGCCACCGCTCCCCCGGGTACCGTCGCGGTTGGGGCAGGTCACCGGGATATTGATTGGAATCTTATATACTTTTTCGCCATAGCGTTCTTTGAGCCAAATCGAATAGATGTTATATCGATAGTCTGTCATGGGTTTTATTTATTTCCTCAATAAGATTAAACAGACGAACCGTTTTATTGCTAATCAGGTTCGTCTGAAACGTTTATATTAATTTAGTGACACATTCTGGCAATTCTTCTTTTTCACAGCTTAAGCTGAGAACGAATTTTATATCATGTTTTTCTGTAAGTTGTTGAATTTTTTGAACAATTTTACAAATGTCCTCTGGTGACTGATAATCAATCAGCCGTAAGGTATTATCAATAAAAACAATTTTTACATCATAATTCTCTGCAATAACCCCGCTAATGAAGCCAAAAAGCTGATCTGTTCCAACGATGCCAAACTCCTCCAGGTTTGTGAATCTGATTTTAGTATCTACTTTTACTCGATATTTGTCTCTGTCATTAAGAAAAATGATATCCCCTTCGCAGGTCTCCAGCGCAGTGTTTGCCATGTCAATCATTTTTTTTGTTTTGCCGCTTCCTTTTGAACCGTATACAAATTCAATCATTTTAGACACCTCATTTCATATTGATAACTTCATTATAAGGGTAAGTATCAATAATTTCAATCATTTTTAAAGAAATCAGCATTACATTTCAAAATAATATGCTATAATAAAAAAAATTGAACCTTACGGAGGTCACCGTTTGAATACCTCAGATCACTATGAATCGCTTGTGTCACTTTTTGATAAACAATTACAATTTGCACAAAACCTACAAAAGAAGATTATTCCGTCCCCGGGCTCATTTGTGTCCGATCACTATCATTTTTACAGTTATTTAAAACCCTTTCGCAAAGTCGGTGGGGATTTCTATGATTTTCATTTTATGGATAATGGCAAGATCAGTCTTTTGATCGCTGATGCCACCGGTCACGGTATCGATGCGGCAATGATTACCAGCATGATCAAACTCAGCTATTCCTATACCATGAAAGACAGTCGCATCAACCAGTCTCCCAGCCTGGTGTTAAAGCAGATTGAGTCCGATATCAGCCAGCAAATGGACAACACCTTCTTTACCGCCATCGCTCTGGTCTTGGATCCCAGTGAAGAGGTTTTATATTTTGCCAACGCTGGACATCCCGATGCAGTGCTTTTAAAAGCCAATCACAAGATCGAGCTGCTTAAACCCAACCTGCCGATGCTGGGATTGCAGCAATTTATGAAAACCATGCACTATTTTGATATGCGCATCAATTTTTCCCGAAACGATAAACTGCTGCTCTTTACCGACGGTCTCGTCGATGCCAAAAATCCTGAGCGGGAAGAGTTCTCAATGGACCGGATCATCTCAGTTGTCAAACAGAACCCGGATCTGCCGATCAACCTTCTGGGCAGCCATATCATTGATGCCTGTGCCAAATTCAAACAGGGTCAGCCCCCATCCGATGATATCTGCATTTTAGGGATCGAGGTCGATGACTAGTTTTCTAATGGAAATCTAATCCTTTCTGACTAAACTAATGGTATACGTTATTTGGAGGTTTTCGCCAAAAATCTCATGAAAGGACGGATTACCATGTTAGAACCTAAACGAATATTAATCTTAACCTGCTCCCACGGGTCGGGCCATAAAATGGTAGCCCAAACCCTTAAAGAAAGCTTTGAAGCCCGGGGTCATCTTGTCTCGGTTGAGGATCTGTTCGATAAAACCAATCCCACGCTCAACCGGATGATTGAAAAATCCTATCTGCTTTCCTATTCGATTGGTAGCAGCTTTTACGAACGGGTTTATTACGATGTCGAAGAATATGCCCATAATAAACTGATGTACAACCTCTGGAATTTTACCAGCAAAGCCTTATTAAAAATGGTTGACGCATTTAAACCGGACTGTATTATCAATACTTATGGCTATACCATCTCAGCCATTCTAAAAAAAGATAATTACCCCCATATCAAGCTTTTTACCGTTGTCACTGATTTTTGTATTCCTAAACCCTGGATTCATCAGGAAACCGATCGTTATTATGTCGCCTGCGAAAACGTTGAAGAGACGCTGATCGGCGAGAGCATTCCTCGGGAAAGAATCTTAAAAACCGGGATTCCCATCCGGGACGCTTTCTATGCCAGGGAAAACCGTCAGGCCATTCTAAAAAAATATAATCTCAATCCCCATAAAAAAATCCTGATCATTTTTGCTGGAACCTATGGGGTACTGAAAAACATCAAGGAAATTTGTCAACGGACTGATCGGATGAATAATCTCCAGACCATTGTCATCTGCGGCAAAAATCAACATCTCCAACGGGAACTTGAAATGGAAAACCTGCAAAATACCCGGATCTTCGGTTTTGTTCCGGATATCCATGAATTTTATACTGCTGGTGATCTGATGGTCACCAAACCTGGCGGCATCACCCTGAGTGAGGTGGTAGCCAAAAAAATTCCGGTTATTCTTTATAATCCCACCCCTGGTCAGGAAGGCGAAAATGCCTGTTGGTTTAAACGACAGGGGGCCGCAGTTGTTGCCAATAATTTTAATGAACTGATCCTTGCCATTGATGCACTCAAGGAAAACGAAATTAAACGTTTTTCAATAAAAAACAGTCTGAGCAAAATTTATTATGGTCATGCAGCCAACCTGATCACCCAGGACGTTCTAACTCAGTTAACACTAGCAGATGGCGTTCCATATCTGACAGAATCCATTTAAACTAACGAAAGCTCTTTTTAAGCATATTCGTTTACCATTGGCTTGTTTACTGACAGGTGAATGTGAACTTTAGCTGCTCTGCTGATCAGCATCGTAAAGATAAATCTCTAAAGATAAATGATTGAAAAGAGGAATTAAATGTGAAACCACGAATAATCAGTGATAGCTCATGTGATTTACCTAAAGATTTTCTGGAAAAGGACGGGATTGATTTTTCGCTGGTTCCTTTAAAAATAATCGTTGGCAATCACGAATTTATCGATGATGAAACCCTCAATCCCAAAGAACTGATTGCCGCAATGAAAGCTGAAAAAACAGCGACCTCCTCGTCATGCCCCTCCCCCGAGGATTTTGCGGCTGAACTGCGAAAAAATAAGGAAAGTTATGTGATTACCATGACTTCTG
This sequence comes from Acetobacterium wieringae, assembly GCF_001766835.1. Lineage (GTDB taxonomy): Bacteria > Bacillota > Clostridia > Eubacteriales > Eubacteriaceae > Acetobacterium > Acetobacterium wieringae. The sequence goes on from NZ_LKEU01000037.1 coordinate 32,105, forward strand.
GATTAAGCGGCACCTACAACAGTGCCCGGGTTGCTAAAAATATGGTTCTTGAAGAAGATGATTCCCTAAAAATCAGCCTCTTCGATACCCACGCCACCTCCCCGGTGATGATTTTAATGGTGATGAAACTCCGGGATCTGATCAAAACCGGCGATATGGATTTTGACACCATCAGTGAAAAATTATCCCTTTATCTGGAGACTCTGAATCTACGGTTTTTACTCCAGGATCTTTCTAATCTGGTTAAGAGCGGCCGGATGAATCGAGTGGCTGGCGCAGTCGCTTCAGCACTCTCAATCATGCCCATTTTCAGATCTGATGATAAAGGCGAAATTCAGCTGGTCACTAAGGCCCGGGGCATCAAAAAAGCCCTGTCCAGTCTTGCCAGCATGGTTGAAGAAAAAATCAAGACCCAACCCCAGTTTCCGGTGGTCATTACCCATTGCAATAATCTCAGTCAGGCTGAAATTCTCAAGGATCTGCTGGAAAAACGCTTTGATCTCAAAGAAATTTACATCTTTCCGATGCACGGCTTAACCACCTACTATTCCAACGATAAAGGCCTGCTCATGGCTTTTTAATAAACGCTTAAAATCACATAAATAAAAGGACTTAAGCCAGATTTGGTTTAAGTCCTTTATTTTTAACTAAATTATTAGCATTATTCCGTCAGTCGGTACTCATCCATGGCCTGATTTACCAGCAAATCAGCCCGGTTGTTGTAGGGATTGTCAGCATGGCCTTTAACTTTGTGAAAAATGACCTTATGGCGGTTGACCAGCTGATCCAGCTCGATCCAGATTTCCCGGTTTTTTAACGCCCCGGCTTTACCCCGACTCCAGTTCTTGGCCTTCCAGCTGCCAATCCAGTTCTGCAGATAGGCATTGACGACATAGGCTGAATCGCTGTAAATATGCACCTCACAGGACTCCTTTAATAGTTTCAGGCCTTCAATCACCGCCAACAACTCCATCTGATTGTTGGTGGTATTTTCATAGGCCCGCTTATACTCTTTGGTCACATTCTTTTCGGGATAAATCAGCACCCCGCCAATGGCGCCCAGATTCTCACCTTCCTTGCCATTACCCCGGCAACCCCCATCGGTATAGAGATGAATCACTTTCATCGTTGCTATTTTACCACGATGTTGAAAATTTTTCCGGGTACGTAAATCTCTTTGACAACCGTTTTCCCCTGGGTATACGCCTGGATATTTTCCTGAGCCAGAGCAATCGCTTTGGCTTCGTCTTTATCGGCAGCCACTGGAATGGTAATCGTTCCCCGCACCTTGCCATTGATCTGAACTGCCATTTCAATGACATCATCGACCGTTTTAGCTTCATCATATTGCGGCCAGACGGCATCATCAAGAGTTCCACCGAAGTCCATAATCTGCCAGATTTCCGAAGTGATATGGGGCGCGACCGGATAGAGCAATTGCAGAAAAGTCTTAAAGGCGTCGCGGGTAATTGAACCTTCCCGGTTGAATTCATTAAGCAGGGTCATCAACGCCGCAATCGCGGTATTGTATTTCATTTCTTCATAATCATCGCTGACTTTTTTAATGGTTTTATGAATGGCTGTTTCCAACACCTGACCATAGCCCGCTTCATCAGTCACAATCTCCTGAAGTTTCCAGACCCGATCAAGAAAGCGGCGACAGCCTTTTGCACCATTATCGGACCAGGGCGCCGCTTTTTCATAATCCCCGATAAACATAATGTAGGTTCTCAGGGTATCGGCCCCAAACTCCTCAATGATAACATTGGGGTTGACCACGTTGCCCTTGGATTTGGACATTTTTTCACCATCGTTGCCAAGAATCAACCCTTGAGCGGTTCGTTTGGTATAGGGCTCCCGCACCGGTACACAGCCAATGTCAAACAAAAACTGATGCCAGAAGCGTGAGTAAAGCAAATGTCTTGTAACGTGTTCCATCCCGCCGTTATACCAGTCCACCGGCATCCAGTATTTCAGTTTTTCCGGGGAGGCAAAGGCTTCATCGTTCTTGTTATCAAAATAACGCAGGAAATACCAACTGGAACCGGCCCACTGGGGCATGGTATCGGTTTCCCGTTCGGCCGGGCCACCACACTCGGGACAAGTGGTTTGATACCATTCGGGGATATTGGCCAGTGGCGACTTACCGGTATCAGTGGGGGTATAACTTTCCACCATCGGCAATTCCAACGGCAGCTGATCTTCAGGCACCGGTACCATTCCGCATTTGGGACAGTGGACAATCGGTATCGGTTCACCCCAATAACGTTGTCGGTTAAAAGCCCAGTCCTTCATTTTATAATTGATGGTGCGTTTACCCAATTTTTCCTTTTCCAGGAAGTCGATGGTTTTCTGGATCGCCTCTTTGACTTCCAAGCCGTTTAAAAAGCCGGAGTTAACCATTTCGCCCGAATCGGTATTGGTATATGCCGCTTCGGTAACATCGCCACCTTTGATAACTTCAATAATTGGCAGCTTAAATTTTCTGGCAAAATCCCAGTCTCTTGTATCATGGCCAGGCACAGCCATGATCGCACCGGTACCGTAGCCCATCATGACATAGTCGGCAATAAAAATCGGGATCTCAGTATTTGTCACCGGATTGATCGCCTGGATGCCCAGGATCCGCACCCCAGTTTTATCCTTAGCCAACTGCACCCGTTCAAATTCAGTTTTGCGTTTAGCCTGTTCCTGATAATCAACCAGCTCATCCATATTGGTAATCGCTTCGGACAGCTCGTTAATCAGTGGATGTTCGGGCGCAATAACCATAAAGGTGGCGCCAAACAGGGTGTCCGGCCGGGTAGTAAAGACCCGCAGCGCTTTGTCATAACCGGCGATGGTAAAGTCAACTTCAGCACCCACCGATTTACCAATCCAGTTTTCCTGTTCCAGGCGGATCCGCGGCAGATAATCGACGTCATCCAATCCTTTTAGCAGTTCTTCGGCATAGTTTCTGATTTTTAAGAACCAAACGTCTTTTTCCAGCTGCACCACTTCGCTACCGCAACGGTCACACTTGCCGTCCCGGAAGTCTTCGTTAGCCAGTACCACCTTGCAACCATTGCAGAAATTGACATAGGTTCGATCCCGAAAAGCCAGGCCATGTTTAAACAATTGTAAAAAAATCCATTGCGTCCATTTATAATAGCTGGGATCAGTGGTATCAATTTCTTTATCCCAGTCAAAGGCATAGCCAATCCGTTTTAACTGATTGGTAAAGACTGCAATATTCTCATCAGTCACTTCCCGGGGATGACGGCCGGTTTGAATGGCATAGTTTTCAGTCGGTAAGCCAAAGGCATCCCAGCCAATCGGAAAGAGGACGTTAAAGCCTTCCATCCGACGTTTTCGGGCAATCACTTCCAGGGATGTGTAGGCACGTACGTGACCGACGTGAAGCCCGACGCCAGAGGGATAGGGAAATTCAACCAGTCCGTAAAATTTTTCCTTATCTGAGTTTTCTTCCATCCGGAAGGTTTCATTTTCTTCCCAATGCTTCTGCCAGCGCTCTTCTATTCTTTTATGCTCGTATGTTGACATATTTCCTCCATTTACTCGCCTGCCTGTATCTCCCTGCTTAAATCAGAACAACAGTAAGCTTTTGCTTTTATTATTTTTGACGACCTGTTCAATAGCCTATTAAACATCTTTAAAAGATAAAAAATCCTTTATTTTATCCGCCGCTGCGAAAAAAAAATCCGCTCCCCCGAAAAGGGACGAACTTTTTCCGGTCTCCTAATGATCTTCAACCCTCATTATAAATAAGGGCGGAACAGCTGTCAATCATTTGTGCTTTTTTTTCGCTTATGATATACTAAACTCCAGAAAACTGCAAAGGAGCATTTATGTATCCCTTACTTAAAATCAATAAGCAAAAAATAGTTGAAAATACGCAAGCCATTATCCAGCGCACCAATAAATTAGGGGTCGCTGTCACTGCTGTCACTAAATGTACCGGCGGCAACCTGGAAATTGCCCAGGCTTTTCTGGATGGAGGCGCCACCACAATCGGTGATTCCCGGATAAAAAACCTTAAAAATTTGGCCCCACTACCCTGTGAAAAATGGCTGATCCGGGTGCCGATGCCCAGTGAGGTTAATCATGCCGTTGCCTATGCGACACTATCTTTAAACAGCGAAATAACAACCATCCGGCTGTTAAATCAGGCGGCCCAGGCTCAGGGCAAAATCCATGGCATCCTCTACATGCTTGACCTGGGGGATCTGCGTGAAGGTCTATTTATTGGTGACGGAAATCCCGCTAAACCAGAAATTGAAGCCTTAATCGCAGCCGCTTTTGCGAAACTGGATCAGGATATTAAAGAAATTGCCGCTATGAAAAATATCAAACTCCGTGGTATTGCCACCAATGCCACCTGCGTTGGTGCCACCATCCCCACTCCCCAAACCTTTGGGGCTTTTTTTAAGGTTAAAGCCCGGATTGAAGAAAATTATCAGCTTCCCTGCGAGATTGTTTCCGGTGGGAATTCCAGCGCCTATTATCTGGTCGACAATGAAACGCTTCCTGGGGAAATCAACAACCTGCGACTGGGCGATGTGATCCTGTTTGGACGGGAGTCGGCCTATTATCACTGCTATGATTATCTCCATCAGGATGCCTTTATTCTGGATGTTGAGATCCTTGAGTTGCAGGATAAACCCACCTATCCCGTTGGTGAAATCGGGCGCAATGCCTTCGGCGAAATCCCCACCTTTGAGGATAAAGGAATCCGTCGTCGAGCCATCTGCGGTCTGGGTCGCCAGGACACCGATACTGACCATATCTTTCCCCTTTTGCCGGGACTGACCATCGAAGGTTCCAGTTCCGATCATCTGGTGATTGACGTCAGCGATGCCAAAACCACCTATCAGGTCGGCGACATCATCAGCCTGCGCTGCGATTACGTCGGGGCGCTTCACGCTGCCACTTCATCTTATGTTGACAAAATTGTTATCACCCAATAAATATATAGCGAATTAGACAAGGAGAATTATTAATGAAAGACGAAACCACCTACCGCATCCCCTTTGACATTCTGGAAGCATTCATGACCGATGCCTTAAAAGGGATTGGCGTACCTGAAGAAGACGCCAAGATCTGTGCCGACATCCTGATTAGCTCCGATAAACGGGGAATTGATTCCCACGGCATCGGCCGTTTAAAACCAATCTACTACGACCGAATCAAGCAGGGCATCCAAAATCCGGTGACGGAATTTGAAGTCGTCAAAGAAACGTTTACCACTGCGGTCATCGACGGTCACGATGGCATGGGCCATGTCATTGCTAAAAAAGCCATGCAGATGGCGATTGATAAAGCCAAGATCTACGGCATGGGAATGACTGTCGTCCGAAATTCCACCCATTATGGTTTTGCCGGTTACTATCCGCTGATGGCCATCGAAAACAATATGATCGGGATGACCGGCACCAATGCCCGTCCGTCGATTGCACCAACCTTTGGGGTCGAAAACATGCTCGGCACCAACCCCATCACCGTCGGGGTACCCAGTGATGAGCCCTTCCCCTTTGTGCTGGACTGCGCCACCTCAGTTTCCCAGCGAGGTAAAATTGAAGTTTATGACCGGGAAAACAAGGATCTCCCCGATGGCTGGGTCATTGACCGCCAGGGACGAAGCCGTACCGATACTAAACAGATCCTGATCGATTTAGTCAAAGGTGAGGCTGCCCTGACACCGCTGGGCGGCATCGGCGAAGACACCGGTGGCTATAAGGGTTATGGTTATGCCACCTTCGTGGAAATCCTCTCGGCGGCCCTCCAGAGCGGGTCTTTCTTAAAAGGCCTACTTGGTTTTGACGCCAATGGCAAGGCTCAGCCCTACCATCTTGGCCATTTCTTTATTGCTATTAACATCGAAAACTTTACCGAACCAGAATCCTTCAAGAAAATCACCGGCGACATCTTAAGAGACCTTCGGGCCTCAGAGAAAATGCCCGGTCAGGAACGAATCTATACCGCCGGTGAAAAGGAGTATGAAGTCTGGCTCGATCGCAAAGACAAAGGCACCCCGGTAAATGAAGCGCTGATTAAAGACATTCTCGATATTAAAGCCGAATTGGGACTTAAACAATACCACTTCCCATTTGAAAAATAACGAAAGCTTTCTTAATAGAAAGCAAAAAGAAACGGATTAAACCCCGTTTCTTTTTACTTTTACAATTATATTTTTAATAGGTTTCGACAAATAATTCAAAATAGGCCTGGGCATGTTTGCAGGCTGGACATTCATCAGGTGCTTCAGCACCTTCATAAATATAACCACAGTTGCCGCATTTCCATTTGACATCACTGAACCGTTTGAAAGTACGGCCTAACTCAATGTTCGCCGCCAGTTTCAGATAACGGGTTTCATGGGCCTTTTCAGCGACACAAACCTGAAGCCAGGTTTCGGCTATTTCGTCAAAGCCTTCCTGTTTGGCGATTTCCGCAAATTTCGGATAAAGCTCGTTCCATTCTTCGTTTTCTCCGGAAGCTGCATGCAATAAATTGTTTTTGGTATCCCCCAGGGCAACTGGGAAAGTAGCACTTACTGGAATTTCAACCGCATTGCCCAATGTGTATTCATTGGCCGCAATGTGCTTGTAGAACAACTCACCATGTTCTTTTTCATTGTTGGCTGTTTCTGTGAAGATCTCACTGATCTGAACATAACCTTCTTTTTTGGCGATGGATGCAAAATACGTATAGCGCATTCTTGCCTGAGATTCACCTGCAAAAGATGTCATTAAATTAACTAACGTCTGTGTTCCTTGTAATTTACCCATTTTTTCCTCCCTTATAATGATTATAAACTTACTCTAATTATATACCAGATTTGGCAAAAATGAAACATCTAAATTATTCTGATTTATTTAGCATATCTATAAACTGAATCAGTGCCTGAGCAGCCTGGAACGGTCCATTCTGTTCATAGCCAGGAATGCCCAACTGGGTCCGGATCATACCGATTTGTACCCCTGTTTCCTGCATTTTTTTGAATGTTTTCTTGGCAATTTTTTCATGCTCGTCTTTTAACTGCACCGCGCCAAAGGGGTTTGCAAAGTAGGTTGTCGTAATCCCCACTTCTCCAGTGGTACCCTTGGCCATCCGCTTGCCCTCAGAAAAGACAGCGTAGGCCTGATCCAGATCATTAAACAGTTCGATGGCGGGGGCCGACTCTGAGATTTCTTCATAGTTATTTATGTAAAAAACAAAGTCCACCCGGGTCGATCTGGAAATTTCTTCATAGGACATCTGCGGTACAATGACCCGGGCATTGACGATATTGGGGTTCATAAAAATACTCCGGTCCATGGTACTGTAGGCGTAGCCCGGCTGGAGGTCATCGAGTCGGACAAAGGCGCCTATTTCGGTACCTACGGCCATCAGCTCGCCTTCTTTATTAAAATGAAGGGAACCCATATCATCGATCAAAATATCAAAGTCACAGGCCAGCTCTTTGGGAAGCTTATTGATGGCTTCCAGGGTTTCCGATTTACCGGCCCCGCTATCGCCAATCAGCATGATGTTGGCTGACTTCCGGCCACCAACCCGAATCTTGGCAAATGCGCCATGAACCGGCATGGCCTTCTTTTCAATCTGAATAACATTATGCAGGGTCAGCATCATTTTTTTCATATAACCAAAGTAGTCAATCTCTGCAGTATCTGGCAAGAGTCCATAATAGACGTCATCTTCTTTTGCAACAAAGCCCAATTTTTCATCATCCTCAAAAAGCGCTCCGTCCAATCCAAAAAATACCACCGCATCTGGTTTTTGTTTGGTAAATTCTTCTGGAGTAGCCATTTCAAAAAGATTAAATAAGCCTGCTCCCAGGGCTAAAAATTCTTTTTGAACATAAACAATCGACAATAAACGGCCGACCTTTACGGGAATGGCGAACCATTCATCGCAATCCAGGTAGAATTTTTGTAAAATCCGTTTATCCTTCACCGGAAAAATCCCATCACGCTTGCTGGACTGCGTATAAAAAATCACTGGTGGTTCAAAAATTGCCTCCCAGACGTAGGGTACCTTGTACAGTGAATCATTTTTGCTCTTAACCCCCCGATCAAACTCAAATTTGTCGGTTAGAAAAGCTACCTGAGCACCACTGGGCAACTGCCGGTAAATGCTGACGCTTTTCCCGGTGACGTTGAAGTGGATATTGCGATAAAGATCCAACACCATTTTTTTGAAGGCATCATTGTTGGAGGCTAGGGAATAAGCCTTGGATCGTTTGGTATTTTCGTCCGGACTGTATTCATCGGTTTTAATCATAAAACGTTGAATACTGCGCCAATAGTTGTAAAACCCTTCCAGAAATCCCAGAAACAGCTGGGAATATTCTTCATAGGTAAACTGGATATCAAAATATCCGGATTGGATAATCTCATCCAGCGAATTAATATTCAGTAGATAAACAAAATCAATGAAGGCCGTTTCATTAAACTCGCCCTTGCTATTTTTAAATGGCTCCAAGGTCCGCAACAGATAGGACTTTTTTACAGTCAATTCATCAATGAAGGTTCTGACCAATTTTTTGAACAGGGTGGACTTAATAATCTGGCCAAAATTGGTGAATTTGAGATCACCCTTTATCAAAGCTGTCCGTTCCAAATTAATATTTTTTGATTCCATGTTTTCCTCCTAGATATTTACTATCTCCAATAGTTCGATAATACTGCTAACCAGGTGGGTGGCTCCAGCCTGTCGTAGTTCATCTTCACTGCCGCAACCATAAGTAACCCCCACTGAATCAATTCCTACTTCTTTGGCACCAATGATGTCAAAGTGACGATCCCCAACCATCACTACATCGGCTAAATCCTTGACTCCATTGTCGTCTAAAAGATTCGTAATGATTTCTTTCTTGTTACTGCGAGTTCCATCATTATATGTTCCATAAACTCGATTAATTGAAATATCAAGCTTCAAACGCTCAACGATTTTCCGTGCATTGGTTTCGTTTTTTGTTGTCGCTACGGCCAGGAAACAGCCTTTTTCGCAGAGTGTGGCAATGGTCTCTTTAACGCCCTGGTAAAGCTTGGCCTGGTACATCTGGCCATTACCTACATATTCTTCCAAGTAAAATTCGTAGCCTTTTCTAGCCTCATCCAATGAAAAGCCATAAATATCCTGAAACGTCTTAAGCATCGGTGGACCAATCAAAGCATCAACATTTGTGACTTTCGGATCAGGAACATTCATTTTTTTCAGGGCATATTCAAACGAACAACGGATTGTTTCTTTCGAATCGATCAGGGTTCCATCCAGATCGAATAGTATATGTGAATAACTCATCGTTTCTCCTTGTCAACTTTTTATAATTCATTCAGAATTTTTGTTCGTATTAATTATAATATAGAAGCTACCTTCCAACAAGGCAAAATATTACTCTAAACTGGATAAAATCGTCAAAGAAGGATACTATTTAACGACTTTCTCCCCAATCAAAAGTATCCCTTAATTATATTGTGGCCCGTATGGTGACGTGATATAATAATACCAGTAAAATTGTTTAAGGAGGATTATAAAAAATGATTGCTATTCCAATTATTCTCGGTCTTTTTGTGATCATCGGTCTATGGCTTATTTTATCACGAAATAGCTTTGTCAGTATTAAAAATCAGGTGGAAGAAGCCTTTTCCACCATGGATGTTTATCTTAAAAAGAGATATGATCTGATTCCCAACCTGGTCGAAACGGTTAAAGGTTATGCCACCCATGAATCAGAAACCTTCACCAAGGTCACGGCAGCCCGAACAGCCGCCATGAATTCAACCAGCATTGATGAAAAAATTGCCAATGAAAACGCGTTATCCGGCTCCTTAAAAAGCCTTTTCGCAGTTGCTGAAGCCTATCCCCAACTGCAGGCAAACAGCAATTTTCTGGATTTACAGCAGCAGTTAAAAATGCTGGAAGATGAAATTGCCAACTCACGAAAATACTATAATGCCGTTGTCCGCACCATGAACACCAAGGTTGAATCCTTCCCCAGTAATTTGGTTGCCAGTATCTTTGGATTCAAAAAACAACCCTTCTTTGAAGTCGGGTCTGCTTCCGAACGGGAAAACGTTCAGGTTAAATTTAACTAAGCTAAGCTGGTTTAACGGGTTATTCATGTATTACAACAAAACTGACGGTGCTTTTACAACACCGTCTCAGACTGTCAAAAAAGCTAACCCAGTACCGACAATTGTTAGATCATGTTGTACGCATCGGAGCGGACACGGCAGAGCCTGTCCGATTCCGCAGCGTACAACAGATTACCAATTGGTCGGTACGGTAGTTTATCGACAACCTCTGACGGTGCTTTTACAGCACCGTCTTTATAAACTTTTGGGAGGTAAACCATGTGAAAAAGCAAATCAAACCGATCATTCTGACACTTCTTGTCTTTCTTGTTTTAGGAAGTATTTTTCCGGGAAGCACCTTTGCCCAGGAATATTTTGATATCAACCAGTATGATGTTACCATGAACGTTCAGGAAAACCACGCCTATCAGGTTCAGGAAAACATCACGGTCACCTTTACAGAGCCCCGCCACGGCATCTATCGCTATATTCCTTATAGCGGGACATTTTATCGGGAGATCAACGGACAGCCGGTAGAAACATCCTACAATGCCCGGTTAATTGATGTCACTGTGGATAATTTTAATTATGAGACCTCCACAGAAAATGGCAATGTCGTGATTCAAATTGGGGATGGCGACAAATATGTCAGCGGCACCCAAACGTATCCGATTTCCTACGTCTGGAATCCCGGCGATGACAAAATTGACAGTATGGATGATGTGTACTTTAACATTATTCCCCAGAATTGGGATACCAGCATTGAAAACGCCCATTTCAAAATTATCATGCCAAAGCCCTTTGATCCAACTCAGGTAGAATTTATCTCCGGCGGCTACGGCAGCAACATCACCGATGCTGTTGATTTTACCGTCAGCGGAAACACCATTGAGGGCACTTTAAACCGGCCCCTTTCCAATTATCAAGGAGTCACCCTTAAAATCAATCTGCCAAACGGGTATTTTGTCGGTGCCTTTACAGGCGATGAGTTTCTCCCCTTTATGTATCTTATTTTTGGCCTGTCCCTGCTTGGCGGTGCCTTGATTTGGCTCTTCACCGGACGGGATAAAAAACCGGTGGAAACCGTAGAATTCTATCCGCCACAGAATTTTACCCCCTCCCAAATCGGTTTTATTGTCGATGGTGCCCTGGATAAACCAGAGGTTATGTCTCTACTGATGTATTGGGCCGATAAGGGTTATATGACCATTGAACAGGTTGACAAGAAAAAATTCATCTTCCATAAGGTTAAAAATCTTCCCGAAAACGCTGAAGATTTTGAGCATACCTTGTTCAATAATCTTTTTGATCAAAAAGACAGTTTTTCAACCGTCAGTGTTCCAGCCAGTTTTTACGACACCATCGTGGCCACCAAAGAACAGATTAAAAGTTATTTTGATCTCCCTGATCATCAAATCTTTACTCCAGCTTCAAAAATCGGTCTGGCGGTCATCAGTATTTTTATGACGCTGCCGCTTTTAGCTTATGTCATTAATGGCGCCTATAAACTTGGCATGCTGACCTCATTTTTTGAAGGTCTGATTTTTATCGGGATTGTCGCCTGTTTTGCCGCTGCTCCCACGATTGTCGGCGCTAATATTATCACCTCTGCCCTGCGCAATCGCAAGGGTGTAGCCCGAAAAAAAACAGTGGGACGCCTGATCCTGGGAATTATAATCCTGTTTGTAGCGATGCTCCTGTTACTCGTTGTTAATTTTCTCTTGGAATACAATTCACTTCTGCCAGCACTGTTGGCACTTGGAGCTACCTTCGGCACCGCCTTTTTTCAAATTATTGCTACCCAGCGAACAGAAACGGGTCGGTTATGGTTGGGTCAGGTACTTGGCTTTAAAAACTTTATTGAGAAAGCTGAAAAAGACCGGATTCTGGCCCTGGTCAATGAAAACCCCCAGTATTTTTTCAATATTTTGCCCTACGCCTATGTATTGGGGGTAACCGACAAATGGGCCAAAAATTTTGAGTCGATTGCCATTGAGCAGCCCAACTGGTATTATGGCACCACTTACGGCAACAATTTTACTTCAGTGTTATTCGTATCGAGTTTAATGCGAAGCATGAACACAATCACATCGGATATTATTGTTCCGCCCAACTCCGGATCCGGAGGATTTGGCAGTGGCGGCTTCTCCGGCGGCGGTGGTTTCTCCGGCGGCGGTGGCGGCGGTGGCGGCGGTGGCAGCTGGTAAGGCGCTTTCTTTCACCGAGTATAATCAACAAAATATCATGCTTTAAAAAAACGCCAGAGCATATCACATTGCTCCGGCGTTTTTTGTATTAGACGTTTTTTTGTTCATCCATTTGTTTGATTACGTCACTTGCCAACGCTTCAGTGATCACCAAATGCTTAATATACCCAGTTTTTAAACCACTGATTACTGAAAAAACGTTGGCTTCCTGGGGTACAAATCCAATCACATCGCGTACTCGGGCCAACAGATCAAGCGGAATTTGGATCGAATAGTCCTCATCACTCCGTATCTGTTTCCCCTGGGGATTAAAAAAATATGAAAGCAGGCAGCCCACCGCTTTTTCATCGATCAGTTTTTTTCCAAACCGCATCGCCGACCCATGATCCGGTACGGAAGGATAGCTGCCCAGGGTTATAAACGCCGTCGTAAGTCGTCGCCAATAATCCTCAACTTGTTTAAAATCGTCCGACTCCATCACTTCCAGTTGTTCCTCTGCCGTGGCAGAGATAGCCGGGCAATTAAGATACTCCCCGTGATAGCCGGTTTTATCGGCAAGCTCTTTGACCAGTTCATCGGGATGGTATCCCTGTTGCGGTGCTGTTATTGCACCGATTAATGGGCAGATTATTCCAACGCTGATCCCCCCCCGTTTTTGCTGGGGTAAAGCAGAAATTACTTTGTTGGTATTATAACCCCAACCCAGCCCCAACAGCTTCGCTTTGGGTAAGAATTCCAGTAAAACTTCAGCACCGGTCTGATAAAGATCCTCCGGGAGTGAGACCACGTGACAACTTTTGAGATTAAAACGGTCACACAACTCGTTACCGAGTCCTCTGATTGTGCGATAGTAGGATAAGACATCAATTTTTACAATACCTGCTTTTCTGGCCTTATTCAGAAGATAGCTAACCGCAGGTCGGGATATCGCCAATTCGTTGGCAATCTCCGACTGGGTTTTATTTTGCTCATAATACAATTGAGCGACATGGATTAAACGGGACAATTCTTTTTCTTTCAACAAACCACCTCAACCTAACGCTATAAATGCCTGTATAATATATCGCATCCACTGGCTTTTGTCAATTTTACAAAGACCATTTTTCACTGCTTGTATGGTTGTGATCAGAGTACACTAATCCAGCGGAATCAGAATTGTGCATTTAAAGCGGTCATCAAGAATTTGATAAACCATATTTCCTTGGTAACTTTTTAAGACTTGTTTAACATTAGAAATCCCGTATCCATAATGATCTGCGTCATTCCGCTTGCTGCTTACAATATTGTTTCCTGACTTTTGAATCGTTTTTTCATCAACCGTGTTTTCGATATCAATCAGTAAGCTCTCCCGCTTATAATACATATTAAACTTAATGATTTTTTCCTGATTCCGTCGGCAATCCCGCATACACCCCTCAATGGCATTATCGAGGAGATTTCCCAAAATGATGGATAAATCAATGCTGTTAATCTTCAGTTTTTCTGGAATGGCAATGTAGTGGACAAAATTAATCTGATGATCGGCGGCAACCTTAATCTTATAATTCAGCAGTGCATCCACCACATGATTTCCTGATCGGTTCAGATCTGCAGAATTTTGGAGCAGTTCGTGAAATTGCCGCAGATAATTTTCAATTTCATCACTGGCATGGTTTTTGATCAAATACTCCAGCGTAATCAGATGATTATTCATATCATGCCACAATCCCCGTACTTCGTGGTTCTTTTCGAGCATTTCTTTGTAGTGCTTCTGTTGCAGTTCCAATTGGGCATTAGCATTTTTATATTGATTGATCTTTTCCGATTCATGCTCGAGAACATTTAAGATCACAAAAATAACGACGTTGATGTAGACCAGGGCCCCTAGAGAAACAATCCCCAGCAGATGCCGGTTATCAGCATGAACATCAATAAAGTAGAGGTTCAAACCGATAATGAAACTGATAAACGGAATACTAAAGAGCATCATATTCCGAATGATTAATGAAGCTTTCATTCGATTAATCCTGCCATGTACCGGGTAAAAGCATCGTATACTTTCTGATTTCGTTTGGGACTAATCGGAATCATCGTACCATTTTTCAAAATTGCAGTTTTTGTTTTGATGCTCTTGACATTTTTCAAATGAATAATATAAGATCGGTGGCACAAGACAAACCGCAACGAATCCAATTCTTTTTCCAGTGCTGAAATCGTATAATAGTATTCATATTCGGACTCGAAGGTTGCTACTTTAATTTTTCGACCGAGACTCTCAAAATATAAAATCTCATCACATTTTATAAATACGCGTTCATTATTTATTTCGATTTCATGATAATTATTCTTTGACAACCTGATATCATGCTCAAGTTTCTCCAAAACATGAAACACCTTTTCTTCCGGCAGTGGCTTTAATAAAAAATCACTGGCATTAACCGAATAGCCTTGGATGGCATATTCAATTAATGAGGTTGTAATAATAATCCGCACTGTTGCATTGGTTTTTCTGATTTCATTAGCAACATCTATTCCATCCTCGTTATCCAACCGCATATCAAGAAAAATAATGTCAAATTTTATGCCCGTGCGATTGGCTTCAACAAGTTCATAGCCATGCTTAAATGTGGTCAAACAATACTCTGCTTCAAATGGATACCGTCCAATTAAATCTACCAGAATTTTTTTATGTTGTTCCTCATCTTCGCAAATCGCAATTTTCAACATTCTTTCACCTTTTTCTATCCATAATCTTATCTTAATTAATTAATATATTATATCTTATAACCGTCCGGGTTACAATCTTTTACGTTCATTTAAACCATAGTTTTGATTTTGGTGACATTAGATTTAGTTTTCATGACATCGATATTGTTTTAATCAACAATATTTGCTAATATTTTATCAATCCAATACCGTGCTGATTTTATCCCAGTTCTGGATACTTACCCAGGATCAGTTTTGGGGCACCACCATTCAAACTCTAATAAAGGAACCTCTGTCATGAATCTGAAAAAGTTTATTAATAAACCAGAAAATATCACTTCCGAATTACTTGAAGGCCTTGCTCTTGCCAATCCCTTTCTACTTGAGGTAAAACCAAATAACCTTGTTATCAACAAGGGCCTAAAAACCGCTAACCGGGTTACCATCGTCGCCTTGGGAGGATCGGGTAATGAGCCAGCACTGGAGGGATTTGTTGGTGAAGGAATGATTGACATTGCTGTTGTTGGCGATATTTTTGCAGCACCAGGGCATAAGGCAGTCCTCGAGGCGCTTCAACTTGCAGACAAGGGCAAGGGGACTCTTTTAGTTGTGTTAAATCATGCCGCCGACATGCTGGTTGGCACCCGTACCATGGAAGAGGCAAACAGAATCGGTATGAAGGTATCAATGGTTGTAACCCGAGAAGACGTGGCCTATGCACCACGTTGTGATGCCGACAGACGCCGGGGGCTGGTGGGCTGTGTCCCACTTTATAAAATTGTTGGTGCTGCTGCTGCTCTGGGAAAATCACTCCATGAGATTACCGCTATTGCTCAGAATTTTGCCGATAACATGGCAACCATTGCGGTAGCCAATAAAACTGCGACCCATCCCCAAAATGGTTCAGCTTTTGCCATCCTCGGTACCGATGAAATGGAAATTGGGATGGGCCAGCATGGCGAAGGCGGCGGTGGTCGACACAAAATGAAAACTGCCGATGAAACAGCCATCCTGATGACAGATTTACTGATTGACGATTTAAGCCTATGTGCTGGTGAAGAGATCATGGTTATTGTCAATGGAACCGGAGCCACCACCGTTATGGAAATGTTGATTATTTTCAGATGTGTGCACAAATATCTGAGCTCCAAGGGCATCCGGATTGTGGCCAATTGGGTTGAAGAAGTTCTGACGGTTCAGGAACAAGCAGGCTTTCAGTTATTTTTTGCTCGCATGAATGAACAGTACCTCGAATATTGGAACGCCCCGGCACGCACGCCCTATTTGGTGCGATAGCCGATATGTATTCTACTAGAAGTACCCACAGCGAACTTTGCGATTGTTAATCGTTCACAGAAAATAATTTCATTTTTGTCTCCCACTTTTTTATCAATCGGTGTCTTAATCAAAATTAGCCCCTGCAAATTATCTGAATTTGCAGGGGCTATGATTTCATAATACTCTATTTTTTTGGAACAAACATCAAATCATTATGTTCCGATCAGTAAGACTAACCATAAACCTTCTGTCATGATGCTATTTTGATTACCCCTAGTAGTTCCAGTTCATTGAACGCTTAATGGCTTCCTGCCATCCATCATATGCTTTGTTGCGTTTCTCAGCAACGATTTCCGGGGTAAAGCTTGCTTCAATCGTCAGGGCTGCATCAAAATCTGCTTCTTTCCATAACCCAACATAAAGTCCTGCCATTTCTGCCGCACCTAAACTGGTTGCCTCTACCGAGAATGGACGGTCTACCTGAACATCCATCATATCCGCCATCATTTGCGCCAATAGGTTGTTTTTTGAGGCTCCGCCGTCAATCCGTATCGCTTTCATCTTTATGCCAGCTTCATTAGCCACAACATCCATAATATCTTTTAGTCTAAAGGCGATCCCTTCCAGGGTGGCACGGATCAGATGGGCTTTCTTCGTTCCCCGGGTGATGCCAAATATCGTTCCCCGGGCAAAAGGATCATGATAAGGAGCGCTCAATCCTGCCAGGGCTGGAACAAAGTACACCCCATTGGTATCTTCTACGGATCGGGCCAGGGCTTCAGTATCACTGGACTCGGCAATCACTTCCAAGCCGTCTCTCAACCATTGAACGGCAGAACCAGTCACCGATTCATATCCTTCCAGGGCATACGTCATCACATTTCCAAGTTTCCAGGCAATAACCGTATTCAGTCCCTGATCAGAAATGACGCATTCGGTACCAACGTTGATATCCAAAAATGAGCCCGTACCATTGGTGATTTTTCCGGTGCCTGCCGTTCGGCATCCCTGGGCAAATAAGGCCGCATGTTGGTCAGCAATCACACCGGTAATCGGAATTTCTGCACCCAGAATATCTTTCTGCACGACTCCATAATCTCCGGAGTCCGTAATGATTTCTGGAAATATTTTTGTATCAATGCCAAGAAAAGCAAGGAATTCCTCATACCATTTCCCGGTTCTTAAATCAAGGCTGCCCATAACCGAGGCATTGGAATAACTGACGGCATGTTTTTTTCCACCGGTTAATTTCCAGATCAGCCAGGTATCGATGGTACCAAAGAGGGCTTCGCCAGTCGCAATTTTTTCTTTGATCAGAGGCACATTATTAATGTACCAATTCAGCATCATCGAAGAATAAACCGGTCCCAATGTCCAACCGGTGGTCTTTCTTGCTTTTTCGCCCCATTCGCCAGCATTTAATTCCTGACAGAAGGCGGCGGTTCGGGTATCCTGCCAAACGATGGCATTGTATAAGGGTTCACCGGTTAGCTTATCCCATACCAAACATGTTGCCCGCTGATTGGTAATCCCGATGCAGGCAATTTCTTCCGGTGAAATCATGGCCTCGCCAATCGCCTTTTGACACATAGCCACGCTTTTTTCGTAAATTTCCACGGCGTCATGCTCGACCTTGTCTTCACTGGGGGTGTACTGGGTGAATTCTTCATAACTCTGAGCTACAATTTGCAGTTTTTGATTGAAAATCAAAGCTCGCGTACCGGAGGTTCCTTCATCAATGACGAGTACATACTTTTTCATTTCTTACTCCTTTTAAATTTAATTTATGTAATTCCTAACATGATTTACTAAAATGTCTGTGTGTATTCATTGGTCCTAATCGCAAACAAACGTTTACATCTTCGTTTCGATAAGTCAATCCCTGACGTTGCCTTAGAATGAAAAATAATGGTTTGTTTTGATTGCAAAATAGGGAATGCAAACAAATAAATTGGAGGGCATGGGCTAACTGAATTAACACTTTGATTTTTAGCATCCAATCTATTCCAAGGCAACTTCAGAGATTGACATGATTCATTTCGTTAAAACGTACGTCCGTCAGACTTTCTTTTTATTTGGACTAATGATCCCGGTACGAAATGCTTTACTGTACCTTCGGCAATTCCGGTCTTGTCCAAGTAGCGCATCGGTCGCAAAAATTGTTGCCATCATATCTTTGTTCGTTGGATCCATTACCGCTGAATCCATTCCCGCTTGAATTGCCAGTGCCATGAAGGTTCGATTAACCTGAGCCCGTCCTGGCAACCCAAATGAAATGTTACTTAATCCTGACGTAATATGTATGTCCGGGTACACAGCTCTGATCGCTCTGATTTCCGCCATGAAATTTATAAACGATTCGTTATCAGTCGCCAGTGCCAATAAACAGGGATCAAGATGAATCCGATCCGGTGCAATGCCGTATTTTGCTGCTTTTTCAACCATTATTTCGGTGATCTTTACCTTCGTTTCAACATCTTTGGGAATTCCATGATCATCGCAGGTTAAGCCGACTATTTCCCATGCGGTTCCTGCCAGCAACGCCAACAACACGTCACATTTATCTCCCTCCCCCGAAATTGAATTCAGCAATCCTGGTTGTTTCGCATATTTAAAAACAGCTTCAATAACCCGGGGGTTGGGGCTGTCAATGCACAGTGGTGTCTCAGTGGCCTCCTGAACAACATCCATGAGCCATTTCAGGGCTTCGATCTCCAGTTCCGGTGCGGTACTGGCGCAAACATCAAGATAATCTGCACCCGCCTCTGCCTGCGTGATCGCCAGGTTAGCGATAAAAGCGGAATCTCTTTTTTCAATAGCGTCTTTGACCAACGGAATGGTTCCGTTAATTTTTTCTCCGATAATTATCATGTCTTCTCCTGTGTACTGGTTGTTGCATTTTTACTTTACAAAAGTGATTTATGCAACAACCACAATTGGTTTTCTTTATTCTGATTTAGCTAGTTGTTATTTTAGGCACAGTTCAACAGCCAGAGCAGCTGCACCACCAGCATCCTTCGCAAAGGCATCACATCCCATTCGATCACAGAAATCCTGTGTGATGGGTGCGCCACCAATCATAATTTTGACATTGTCGCGAATGCCCGCATCGACAAACGCTTTAACAACCTTTGGAGTTTCCGGCATGGTAGTGGTGAGCAAGATCGAACAGGCGACAATGTCAGCGTGATGCTCAATGGCCGCTTCAACAAATTTTTCGGCTGGCACATCAATGCCGATGTCAATTACTTTTAAGCCCCTACCTTCGAGCATCATCCCCACCAGGTTTTTCCCGATATCATGCATATCTCCCTGAACACTGCCCAGAATAACAGTTCCCAGCGACTTCGAGTCCTGATCGGTTAATAAAGGTTTTAATACTTTCGATCCTTCCATCATCGCATGACATGAACACAATACTTCCGGGATATAAAGTTCATCACGACTGAATTCTTCGCCAACAATCGCCATCCCCGCCATCATCGCATCAAGAACTTCCTGAGCATCACAACCGACATCAATGGCTTCCTGAACTAAACCCGGCATGGCCCGTTCGTCGCCGTCATAAAGCGTCTCTGCTATTTTTTTTAAAATCTCCACTTTTTTCACCTGTCCTTTTTTATACGTTTTATTCTAAATTGATGGGGTAATTTCCGAATTCATGAACACATTTTACCATGTGCACCAGATTTTCTGCACTGACATCACCCTGTACATTGTGTGCCGGGGATAATAAAAATCCACCGCCAGGTGCTAAAGCTCTAATCGCATCACGAACCTCGTGGGTAATCTCTTCTTTTGTACCAAAAGGCAAAATCTTTTGAATATCAATATTGCCATGAAAAACAATGTCGTTCCCAAATTCCTTTTTCAATTCATAACGATTCATATTAGCTGCTGCTGGTTGAACCGGGTCAAGCACATCCACACCGCAATCAATCAAATCTGCGATAAATGGTTTGATAGCTCCACAGGAATGCAGCATAATCTTGGCTTGCGGATTGTATTGATGCAAGGTCTTTTTGGCATGTTCAAAATGTTCTTTTAAATGGGGTTTTACAACTTTTTTAAATGTTTTTGGCGACATCAGTGGACGATCCTGCATCCCCAGATCTTCTCCGCTGAGTCTTAAAATGTCAACGTATTCACCGACCTCAGCCATAATAACTTCATTGGTGCGTTTTTGAATCTGACAGATTTTATCCATTAGAGCATGGGCGAATTCCTGATTATTGACGATATCCCGATACCAAAGCTCGTGGCCCCGCATATAGGTTGCAAGTTCAAAGACCGCTCCGGCAAATTTTGCCAGAATTGCGAGATCCGTCGTTTCCCGAACCTCGTTCATTTCTTCCTTTAGTCCGGCGTAACGTTTTGGATCTTCAGGATCCGGCCAGATATAGTTCTCCAAGTCTTCAATAGATGTTGCATGTGCCAATGGTGGATTAACCAGTTCAAAGTAGAAATGTCCGCCATCAATGGCAGTTTTTTTCCAGTAACAACCCCATTCATCAGTAAAACTGCCGTCTTCAAAACTCTTGGTATGAACCGAAACACCGGATCGCGGGGAAATGTAATACATATCAATCCCGAGTTTTTTGATCATCTCAATTGGCATCTGAACTTCAGTCCATCGACCCATCCTGGGGTTCTCTGGCAAATATTCCATATCCAATAACTTTTTCATATCGCGGTACACATCAATCGTCAGTACCATATCAACTGGCACCCGGTCTGGTTCCTGGTGATTGGCTGCTGCCATCACTCTTTCTCTTGAATTCATTATTTCCTCTCTTTCTACACATAATTAATTCGCAGTTTTCTTAGATATTTTCGAGGCCTCGATTTTTTATTTCGTAAAATATTTTACTTTACCGCTTATTTCAACTACAATATAACACGATGTCATCTTCTTGTCAATATTATATAATAGTTTTATATTAACATTATATTAACTTTATGTTAATATGTTTGATTTAATCGAACAAATATGCTTTTTTTTAATTAATTTAATGTTTATTTTTTACGAATTTATAGCATCTTATTTGACTGTCGTTTTCCAAAAATCCTTTCATCAAATAAAAAAACGCATCGTCATTTTCGATGCGTCCCAAAGCATTAATACAATACCATAATTGAAACTATTATCTTTATATTATTTCGATGTTATTGCTCTTACAATATTCCCGATAAATTTCCGGAGTTTTATCATCAAGAATAAAACCGTCAAAAACATTTAAATCAACCATTTTTGTCAGTGCAACCTTATCAAACTTCGAATAGTCTGCCAACAGATAACATTTACTGCTGATTTCATAAATAGTTTGATTGATTTCTACCTCTTCAAACGCCCCATGGGTAATCCCCTTGTCAATCGATACTGCCATGACGCCCATAAAGGCCTTATCAATATTAAATGTTTTTAGGAACTCATTCGCCTCTTTCCCATAAAAGGCACCAGAAAAACTACGTAGCTTTCCTCCCGGCATATAGACTGTTATTCCAGAAATGGCCGAGGCTTTTAAGGCCACATTCAGTGAAAGCGTTATTAAATTGACATCCTGAATATCTTCGATATAGTCAAGAATCAGCTCGACTGTGCTACCGGCATTAAGCGCAATGGTATCACCATTATCAATGATCTTTGCCGCTTTTTGAGCAATTAACCGCTTCTCTTCAATATTCTGGGTCCGTTTTTTATAAATATCCATTTCCGAGGTCGTCTGATAGTTTATTTTTTCTTTTCTAAACGCCCCACCATAAGATAATGTAATCCCATATTCCTCCGCCAGATATTTTAAATCCCGACGGATTGTCGCCTCACCCACACCATATTTTTCCGAAAGACTGGCAACTTTAACCGAACCTTTGTTCATAATTGTATTTAAAATTTCTTTTCTACGATCAATATGCAACATCTCAGTTTCTCCTCATATGTGTTCTTTTTTATATTTATCAAGCTCATGGTTATTCTGATCATCGAGAACACATTTCTCAAAATTTATCTGAAATCAAATTCGAAAATTGATCTCTATACTAAATTGTACCCACAAATCCTCATTATTGCAAGACTAACCTATTAGAATTGACCTTATCAATTGCTTTGATTTTGATCGATCACGTCCTTGGCAGTTTGCTCAGCAATCACCAGATGTTTGATGTAGCCAGTTCGCAAGCAGCTGATGACCGCACTTGTGTTGGACTCCGGCGGAACAATACCAATAACATGTTTGATCCGAGCCAAAAGCCGTAAGGGAATCTGGATGGCGTAATCATCATCCCCTTCGATCCGCTCGCCCTGCAAATTAAAAAAGTAAGACAGCAGACTCCCGACCGCTTTCTCTTGCGTCAGTTTCTTGCCAAACCGCAGCGCTGTTCCATGATCCGGTACCAGGGGAAAACTGCCCAGGGTAATAATAGCGGTATCGGTTTTTCGCCACCGCTCAAGAATAGTATGATAATTGGTGGTATTCATAAACAATTCCTGATCCTGTTCGGTGGTGGGAAAGGCTGGGCTGATCAGGTATTCCGCCTGAAACCCAGTCTTACGAGACAAGTCGGTGGACAATTCATTGGGGTGATAACCGCGATGCGGTACTGTTGCTGTTCCTATCAGCGGACAGACGATACCCTGGGCGGTTTCGCCAGTCTTTGCCTGGGGCAAAGCCTCGATCACTCTATTGATGTTATAACCCCATCCCAAACCCAACACTCTGGCATTAGCAAGATACTCCATCAAGACCCTTGCTGCCGTTTGGTGAAAATCTTCGCCAGACTCCATTACATGACAGGTTTTCAGATTGAATCGTTGACACAGTGACTGACTCAAGCCCATTTGGGAGTGATCATAGGACATGATATCAATCTTCACGACCCCTGCTTTTCTGGCCTTCGTTAATAGATTGCTCACTGACGGGCGGGAAATATTCATGATCCGGGCGATTTCTGCCTGAGTTTTATTCTCTTCATAATATAACTTTGAAATTTGGATCAGTCGCAATAACTCTTTCTCTTTCATCTCGTTGCTTCACTTTCTTTACAAATGTTAGTTTTTATATTGTTTAATATATAACAATAGTTATCATATGTCAATATATTTCGATTTTTTGTTACTTGTTAAATATTTATCTACTTTAATGCTAACATATGCTATTTTTGATTGACTTGCCTCCTGACACTTGTTATACTGATGGCGAAGATGTAAACGATTGTGGAGGTGAACCAATGCCACTTGAACCATTAAAAATCAAAACGATGCTCCTTACTGCCGCCCGGGAAATAGCCGATCATGTTGATATCCTCACTGATCTGGACTGTGCTCTGGGCGATGGAGATCATGGTACGACCATGAAAAAGCTGACCCAGGTGATGTTTGACCAGATTGAGCCCTGGAATGAAACCACCAACCTGAAAGACGGCCTGGAATCCCTCACGGATGCCCTGGAAGATGTCAGCGGTGGTTCCGCCGGGCCATTGTTTGCAGCTTTTGTCTATGGCATGGCAGAAGCTGCTGAATCCGATGCGCCAACTACCGATGATTTTATCAGGCAGATTCTACTTGGTGCCTATGACGAGTTCTTCACAACTTCGAAGGCAGTAATTGGGGATAAAACGATGATGGATGCCATCGCTCCGGCTACTGAAGTGATCCGCAATTCCACTACCGATATGAAAACAACGCTGGAAGAAGCTGCCCGGGCAGCCCGAAGCGGTTCTGATAACACCGCCGGAATGCTGGCAAAATATGGACGCGCCCGCTACATTGGCGACCGCTGTTTAGGTCATAAAGATCCCGGTTCAGTCACCTTCGCCTATTTCTATGAAGGACTGGCCACAGGATATTTTGTATAATATTTATTATCTGAAGGGAGAAAAAAATGTACGAAATCATGCACGTCGGGGTTCCCGTTAAGGAACCGGTTTTAGAGGAGTTTTATGCCGAGGGTTTAAAGGTTCACATCTCCGGACCGGATAACAATCCTTTCAAATTTGAGTATCTGCGATTTGAAGAGGGTACTCCGTTTCATCCGGATGTGGTTAATTTTACCCACATCGCCTATAAAGTCCCCAACATCGATGCTTTTATCAAGGATCACCAGGCGACTGTTCTAAATGAACGGATGACGGTTGATGACCATCTGGATATTGCTTTTGTCAAAGTTAACGGTACCGTTCTTGAACTGATGGAAATGAAATAACCATTCTCACTCATCAAATTTAAATAAATAAGGGGGAAAAACCATGACGATGAAAAAATTTATTAACAATCCAGATAATATTACGGCGGAATTATTAGAGGGCCTGGCCCTGGCAAACCCCAGCATTCTTGAGGTGACTGACCACAACCTGATCATCAACAAAGGACTGGCCACTGCCGATCGGGTTACCATTGTCACCATCGGTGGCGCCGGTCATGAACCAGCTCTGGAAGGCTTTGTCGGCGAAGGGATGATCGATATCTCGGTTGTTGGCGATATTTTTGCGGCCCCCGGTTATAAAGCCGTGGTGGAAGCCTTAAAACTGGCTGACAAGGGCAAAGGCGTGCTGTTGGTGGTCTTAAACCATGCCGGTGATATGCTAGCCGGTGACCGAACCATGAAAGAGGTCGAAAAACTGGGACTAAATGTTATAAAAGTAGTCACCCAGGAAGATATTGCCAATGCCCCCCGCTCTGACGCCGCCAACCGTCGTGGTCTGGTGGGCTGTGTGCCTCTTTATAAGATCTGTGGCGCCGCTGCCGCACAGGGTAAATCGCTGACCGAAGTGGCGGCTCTGGCTCAGGATTTTGCCGACAATATGGCGACCATTGCAGTGGCCTGCAAAACGGCTACCCATCCACAAAATGGCGCATCCTTTGCGGATCTCGGCGAGGATGAAATGGAAGTTGGGATGGGTCAGCATGGTGAAGGCGGCGGCGGTCGCCAAAAAATGGCCAGCGCTGATGAAACTGCGGTGATCATGGCCGATGCCCTCCTTAACGATCTCGATCTGAAAGCGGGAGAAGAGGTGATGGTGATCGTTAACGGTACCGGCGCCACCACCATCATGGAAATGCTACTGGTCTTCCGACGGGTTCACAAATACCTCAGCGAAAAAGGTATCAAGATTGTGGCCAGCTGGGTTGAAGAGGTTTTAACGGTTCAGGAACAGGCCGGTTTCCAGCTTTTCTTTGCCCGGATGGATCCGGAAAAACTTGCCTTTTGGGAAGCTCCGGCTAAAACGCCTTATTTGAGTCGATAACTATGGCAGATCAGGATTCAATCAAAAAGGCCAAAGATTTTGGTTTTGACCACCCCATGGAAAAACGGAGTTTCCACGTTAAAGGGATGGACGATGTCGACTGGGGGATGAAAACCCGGCTATCAAAAATTTTTGATCCTGTCAGCAGTCATACCGTCATGCTGGCCTTCGATCATGGCTATATCATGGGCCCCACTCAGGGATTGGAGCGAATGGACCTGGCCATCCCCCCTCTACAGGACTATGCGGACGTGCTGATGGCCACCCGGGGAGCCCTGCGTACCTGTATCCGACCGGATCATAACAAAGCAATTGCCCTGCGCTGTTCCGCTGGTAGTTCAGTGCTCAAAGAAGATATGAGTAAAGAAATCATCGGCGTCAATATCGAAGATGCGATTCGGATGAACGCCACCTGTATGGCGATTCAAGCCTTTATCGGGTCGGAACACGAATGCCAGAGCATTGAAAACATCATCAGAACTGTCGATGCTGGCAACCGTTATGGCATCCCGACCCTGGGCGTCGTGGCGGTGGGCAAAGAGATGGAACGCACTACCAAATACTTTTCCCTGGCCACCCGGATGCTGGCAGAATTCGGGGTTCAGATTGTCAAAGTCTACTACTGCGATAATTTTGAAGAAGTGACTGCTGCCTGTCCGGTACCGATTGTCATTGCTGGTGGCAAAAAGGTTCCTGAGCAGGAAGCTCTTGAAATCACCTACCAAGCCCTTCAAAAAGGCGCTGCTGGGGTGGATATGGGCCGAAATGTCTTCCAGGCCGCCAACCCGGTGGCAATGATTCAGAGCATCCGCAAGGTTGTTCACGAAAAGTTCACTGGCGCCGAAGCCTTTGAATACTATCGTGATCTTTCTTCCCGTTGACAAAAATATAAAAAATCGGATTGGACGAGCTCTTCATCCAATCCGGTTTTTCTTTCATTAAATCAGGAATCCAGTTTAAGAACCGCCATAAAGGCTTCCTGGGGTACTTCCACGTTACCAACCTGACGCATCCGCTTCTTACCTTCTTTTTGTTTTTCCAGCAGTTTTCGTTTTCGACTGATGTCGCCGCCATAGCACTTGGCCAAAACATCTTTTCGCATCGCCCGAATCGTTTCCCGGGCCACCACCTTGGTGCCAATGGCTGCCTGAACCGGAATTTCAAACATCTGTCGGGGGATTTCTTCTTTTAATTTTTTGGCAATCCCCCGTCCCCGGTTTGCTGCCTTATCCCGATGGACAATAAAGGACAGGGCATCCACCAGTTCCCCATTTAACAGAATGTCAAGTTTAACCAGATCCGAGGGCCGATATTCCTTGATGTCATAGTCAAAAGAAGCATAGCCCCGGGTTCGGGATTTCAGGGCATCAAAGAAATCATAAATGATTTCATTCAGGGGCAGTTCATATTTCAGGATCACCCGGTTTTCTTCGACATAATCCATAGTCAGATAAACACCCCGACGTTCCTGACACAATTCCATAATCGCCCCCAGGTATTCAGAGGGCACCATGATGTCAGCATTGACAATCGGTTCTTCCATGGTTTTAATCTCAACCGGATTGGGCAGGTTGGTGGGATTATCCACCCATAACTCAGTACCGTCGGTTTTGATGACTTTGTAAATAACACTGGGGGCCGTCGTCACCAGATCCAGATTGAATTCCCGTTCCAGTCGTTCCTGGATAATTTCCATATGCAGCAATCCGAGGAATCCGCAACGAAAGCCAAACCCAAGAGCCATTGAGGTTTCGGCCTCATAAAGCAGTGAGGCATCGTTAAGCTGTAGCTTAGCCAGGGCCTCTTTTAAATCTTCATAACGGGAGCCGTCAGCCGGATAAATTCCACAGAAAACCATGGAGGTTACTTTTTTGTAACCCGGCAAGGGTTCCTTGGCCCGATTATTAGTTTCGGTGATGGTATCCCCTACCCGGGTGTCCCGGA
Source organism: Acetobacterium wieringae (assembly GCF_001766835.1). GTDB lineage: Bacteria > Bacillota > Clostridia > Eubacteriales > Eubacteriaceae > Acetobacterium > Acetobacterium wieringae. The sequence goes on from NZ_LKEU01000037.1 coordinate 59,538, forward strand.
CATTTTTAATCCCGGCGTTGACATAACCAACATCACCAGCACAAAGCTCATCCATGGGAAACAGACCTTTTCCAAAGACGCCAACCTCATTAACTTCAAAGCTTTTACCGACAGCCATCATATCAATTTTCATGCCTTTGCGGATTTTCCCCTGGACGACCCGTACCGAAGCAATCACCCCCAGATACTGATCATAATAAGAGTCAAAAATCAGCGCTTGCAACGGTGCATCCACATCACCATCAGGTGGCGGTACTTTTTTGACAATCGCCTCCAGCACTTCCCGGATGTTGAGCCCGGCTTTGGCCGAAATCAGCGGCGCATCCTGAGCTTCAATGCCTATCACATGCTCAATCTCGTCCTTGACCCGCTGCGGGTCAGCACTGAGCAGGTCGATCTTATTGATAACCGGGATGACCTCCAGATTATTCTCCATGGCCAGATAAACATTGGCAATGGTTTGGGCTTCAATGCCCTGGGAACCGTCGACAATCAGCAATGCCCCTTCACAGGCAGCCAGACTACGGGACACCTCGTAGGTGAAATCCACATGACCAGGAGTATCAATCAGGTTTAAAATATACTCTTCGCCATCATCAGCAGTATACAGCAAGCGGACAGCCTGCAGCTTGATGGTGATGCCCCGCTCCCGCTCAATATCCATATTATCCAGAAACTGTTCTTCCATGTCCCGTTTGCTCATCAGCCCGGTGTCTTCAATCAGCCGATCCGCCAGCGTTGACTTGCCATGATCAATATGGGCAATAATCGAAAAATTTCGGGTATGTTTTTGTTTGTTTGTCAATTTTTTGTCCTCACCTTTCAAATCTATATCAATGGTTAAATTATGTTTTAATTCCTGTTTTTATACCTAGATCAATATTCTATCAAGAAATATTTTTTTTGTCACGTTTTTTCTTGATAAGTCACTGTAAATGTGTTAGAATTGCTATGTTATAAATAAATGAGGGGGGTGAACCCATGGCTAACATTAAATCGGCTATGAAACGAGCTAAAACAAATGAAATCAGTCGTCTGCGAAACAAGATGGTGAAAACTAATCTTAAGACAACCGTGAAGAAATTTGAACTTGCAGTTACTGAAGGTAACGTCGAAGCAGCGCAGGAAGCTTTTCGTTTAGCAACAAAGAAATTTGATATGGCTGTTACAAAAGGTGTTTTACATAAAAACACAGCAGCGCGTAAAAAAAGTACTTTGGCTAGAATCTTAAACAAGATGACTGCTTAATTACCTCATTTATATATTCCCAAAACCCGTGTCTCTAGGGTCTATCCAAAGATGTACTTACTCAGGTACATCTTTTTTATTGTTTAAAAACAACCAAACTTCCTGTCGGTGCAAAACAAGCGCTTATTGCAATCCTACCCTACCACCAACGACCAAGGGAGTATTGGTGGTACTCATCTTTCCTTTTAATACGCCAACGCATCGGTACGAGGCGTTTGGGTTTTATCCAATCTTCATTAAAAATAATTCCAGGGCAAAATTTTGATCGATTTCCCCCAGTTTCATCTGAGCATCAAGGTCTGCTCCAAGTAGCATAATTTCCCATAAATTGTCGATTGGATAATTTTTTCCGTTTTTTAACAGCTTATTGACAATAAATGGGGCCAACTTCATTTCTGTCGCCACTGTTTTGGCCGGCAATCCCCGGGCACTGTATATTTTAACCATCAGCAGCATCCGAATTTGCCGAAGCAATAGACTAAAGACACCAAAAGGGGATTCCCCTTCCAGATAAAAGTGATTCAACATCAGCAGGGCTTGATCTTTTTGCCCGCTGACGGCATAGTCAATCAATTTGAAAATCCCCTCTTCAATCGACTGCGGTAAGATCAGCAGGATATCTTCTTTGGTGATTTCATTGCGATCCCCGGTATAGTCAATCAGACTGTTGAGTTCATTGTCGACCATCTCCATGGTTTTTTTCTCATTCATCAAATACATCGAACGCTGAATAAACAGCTCCAATTCACTGCGACTGATTTTTTTATTGGCATTTTTAACCCGCCGGGTAATCCAGGCCTTAAGGTCGCTGGCATCCAGTTTTTCAAACACAACCAGGGTACCTGTCTTGATCAAACTTTTGTACAGTTTTTTACGCTTGTCCGGTTGTTCCCAGTAGATAATTAAGAGCGTCGATGGACAGGGTTTTTCCAGGTAGGCTGCGATCCGATCCAAATCCTTTTTATCGGAAATCTTATCCAACTGGGCCTCTTCCCGGACAATCACCATCCGCTTACTGCTCATCATCGGCAGTGTTTCACAGGTAGCCAACAATTCCGAGACATCCAAATTTTTATCGCTATAGGTGGTCAAATTCAAGGGTTCCAAGCCCTTGGCCAATTCTGTACCGATCAGTGTTTTTTCCATCATATGGCCAATGTACTGTTCTGGACCGGTAAACAGATAGACTGAACTGATTTCTTTATTTTTTAAGCTTTTATTAAGTTCTTTGTAATTCACATTGTTTCTCCAATAATTTAGGTTGAGTTTTGCTTTTTTTATAATTGTTTTAAACTTTTTAATTTACATAGCTTTTAATGCGAATGAATTCACCATTGCTGGTAATTTCCACAGCGCCCTTTTGATCGGTTCGCAGTGCTGCGATAGCTTCTTCCTCCAAACGATTCATTACTTCATCACTGGGATGATTAAAGGAATTATTGGCACCCACTGAAATCACTGCAGTTTCCGGCTCCACCACCTGTAAAAAAGCCAGCGAAGATGAGGTTTTACTGCCATGGTGAGGAATTTTGATCACTTGAAAGTCCCGTTCATCGCTTTCGGCCTGCAATTCGGCAATCAACTGTTTTTCGACCTCGGTTTCTACATCTCCACACAATAATAGATTAAAATTTTGATAGGAAAGAGCCATCACCAGCGACGCGTTATTCTGCTCTTCATCTGCTACCGGACGGATCGAACCGTCTGGATTATACACCGTAATGGTTACGCCGTCACGCCCTTTTACCACTGATCCTTTTTTTAATAAGGACACTGGAACCAGCTGTTGATTGAGAAGTTCGTCATTGTTGGTCTGGACACTCATAAAGAGATTCTCGACCGGATAACCGTCAAAGATCAATTCTTCAACCCCCTGACTATGATCAACATGGTTATGCGTTAAAAAGATGGCATCCAGTCCCCTGATGTTTTTAGCATAAAGAACCGGGTAGAGTACCCGATCTGCGACCCGATTGCTTCGTTCAAAAAGATAGCCGCCCCCATCAACCAGATAATTCTGACCACCCGGAGTCTCAATTAAAATGCTGTCGCCCTGACCCACATCCAAAACAGTAACGACCAGATTTCTGGGCAACAGCGGTGCTGCTGCCACAATCAGCACCAACACCAGTGCAAAACTTAACACTGTATTTCGAACATAGGGTTGCCGGAGATAAAAATAGCCGGAAAACAGAAAGACCAGCAACAACGCCAGTGCCATTTCAGCCAGGGATAATCCGCCCCGACTGATTCTCACAAAATTTACGGCATTTCCCAGATCATTAATTCCTTTGAGCACCACTACGATGGATTCCCCTAAAAATTCGATCGGCACTGATATGATGGGGGCTAACCCGGGAACAATCGCAACGATTGCCAAAAAAACCATCCCCACCAACAAAAACGCACCAACCAGCGGCACCACCAGCAAATTAGACAAGAAACTCATCAGTGTAAAGCTCTTAAAGTGGTAAAGCACAATCGGCAGGGTTCCCACCGTGGCGCAAAAAGTCAGCACCAGACCTTGAATCACCGGTCCCGCTTTGATTTTTGGGTTAACCCGTTTTTTATTTCGGTGTTTTTCATAAGCATACAACAACGGGAGATAAAAAAGAATGATCCCCAACATTGCACCCATGGAAAGTTGAAACCCGGCCTGAAAAAGCTGGGCAGGCCAGATAAAAAGAATTATTATTCCCGCCAAACACAGCTGATTCAGGGCATCCCGCTCTCGGTGCAGTCTCTGGCCGCCAGTGAGACAAAGAAGCATGATGGCAGCTCGGATCACCGGTGCCGCAAAACCGGTGAGGGCAACATAAAATAACAAAGCAGGAACTAAAAATAAAATCCAGTACTGCTTTTTAATCTTCAAAATGAACAGCAGAGAAGAAATCATCAAGAACACATAGCCCACATGGAGTCCGGAAACCGATAAAACATGGGTCACTCCAGCGTCCTGAAAGCTCTGACCAAGTTCCTCATTGATATTTTTCTCACCAAAAACAACGCCCTTGAGCAAATCTGCCACATCGTTTGAAAAATTGAGCTCCGCCTGGTGTTCCAGGTGGTGTTTAATACCCAAGATTCGATCATACAGACGCACTTGATGACCAATTTGGCGGATATTTTCCGGTTTAACCGTCAGCAATCCCTCAATTGACAGGGCTTTAAGATAGAGTCCATAATCAAATCCGCCTGGGTTTCTTTGACCTGATGGTTGAGATAATTTTCCCTTCATTAACACCAGATCTCCAGGTGCCAGATCGAATTGCGGCTCTTCGTTGGTCGTTAATGAAACATGCTCCTCTGCGTTATCTTCATCACTTTGATAGTAGACGGTTGCTCTGATCCCAGCAGTCTTGTTAAAACGATTGTTTTCATCGCCAGCATCTACTATTTCACGAGCTGTCAGATTGATCATTAACCGATTTTCGGTGCGAATCGGATAATCATTAACGACTCCGATCAGGGATACCTCCCGTTCATAAAAGCTGCCTAGAATATCCGTCTCCGGGAAGGCTCCGGAGCCCAAAACTACCCCAAAACCGAACAAGCCAAGAACAAATGCCACCTGGCTTATTTTGGTATCTTTAAGCAAAAACGGCATTATTGCCAGCAAAACAGCTGCGCCAAGCAACAACCACACTGGCCAGTGGTCAAAAACCCCAATAATGCCCAGGCTCAGGGTAAAAAAGCCCCATAATAACGGTCGTTTCATTGATTCTGGCTGAGTCGTCTATTCGTGCTCAGTACCGTTAATTTCATTGTCAATACCCCTTATCCCATGATATTATCTCAATTATACACTGATTACCGCTTTTTTAGTACGGGAAACCTGTTTTTTTTAAGATATTTTGTTTATAATGTGACAATAGATTTAAGAAGACCAAATGAAAGAGGGGACCGCAAATGATTGATTTAACAACCAATGGTTTTTATGCATCTGATGAGGTCAAACTGACCTATTACGAAACCCCCTGCCCCGCAAAACCAAAGGGTATTGTTCAGATTGTTCATGGCATGGCTGAACATGCCCAACGCTATCATGAGTTAATGAATTTTTTATTTCGCAATCACTACCTGGCAGTGACCCACGATCAAAGGGGCCATGGCCAAACCGGCAAAGACGCTGGTAACCTGGGCTTTTTTTCCAGTGGCAACGGCTGGGAGCGGGTTGTTTCCGATGTCAAAGAAATTTCTGGTGCGCTTAAAGAAGCCTATCCAGAACTGCCGCTGTTTATCACTGGTCATAGTATGGGGTCGGTGGTTACCCGCACAACCATCATTGATTATTCAGAATTATATGAAGGGGCAATCATCATTGGCACAACTGTCGGTATCAACAACTTAATGCGCAAAACCGCCAGCATCATTGCCCGCCGGGAGATCCGCAAAAATGGTGAAACCACCCCCTCCAAACTATTATCCAAGCTATCCTTTGGTAGCTATAATAAAAAGTTTAAACCCAACCGAACTGAATATGATTGGATCTCCCTGAGTAAATCCAACGTCGATGCCTATTTAAGCGATGATCTCTGTGGTTTTACCTGTAGTGCCGGGTTTTACCGAGATTTATTTTATGGTCTTGATTACACCACCAAAACGTCGAATCTCAAAAAAATTCCCAGCGAATTTCCCTTGCTTTTTTTAGCTGGCCGGGATGACCCCGTTAGTGGCATGGGCAAAGAAGTAATGCAGCTAACTCAGCAGCTAAGAAAACTCGGTGTCGCAAACGTCGAGTCGATTCTCTATCCGCTGATGCGACATGAAATTCTAAACGAAGATAAACGAGAATTAGTCTATAAAGATATCCTACGATTTTTAAATACGCATTCATTATCTAAATAAATAAGGAGATCCACCGATGACCCCAAAAATATATGTCTTCGGACACCGCAATCCGGATACCGATTCCATCTGTTCAGCCATTGCCTATGCTCATTTAAAACAAACCCTGGGACATACTCTGGTCTTTCCCGCCCGGCTGGGCCCCGTTAATAAGGAAACCCAGTTTGTTCTCGATACCTTTGGCGTCAGCTTACCCGAACTGATCAAAGATGTCAAACCCCAGGTTTCAGACCTGGTGCTGACTGATTTTTCGATGGCCTATGAAAAAGACTCCGTTTCAAAAACCATGGGCCAGATTATTGATCATCCTGGCCGCTCCTTACCTGTAATCAGCGATGAAGAGCAGCTCATTGGGATGGTTTCCCTGTCCGATATTATTCCCGCCTACACCGATGCTTTTTCAAAATCGCTGCTGCGGGACAGCGAAACCCCACTGGATAACATCATTGATTTACTTGAAGCTCAGGTTTATGGCTCAATCAAATCCGAACTAGTGCGGGGCGATGTTTATACCATTACCGAAATCGAGGATGGTCAAACCTTAAGCAGTCGAGACATTTTAGTTACCGTTTCACAGGATATCTATCTCAACCGGGCCTTTGCCACTGGTGCCGGAATTATTATTGTTTCCAATGCATCTCCAGATATCGTTTTTGATATTCCCAAAAATTACCAGGGGGCCGTATTGATTGTCGCCTTTGGTCCCTTCGAAGTCATCCGGTTACTCTGTCAGGGAATTCCGATCAAAAAATATTACCAGAAACACCATCTGGAATATTTCATGACTTACGAAACCATCGATGATGTCAAAAAAAACATGCTAACCTCAGATCATGAGCGTTTCCCCGTGGTGGATGTCGACGGAAGGGTTCTTTCAACCATTTCCCGTAGCAACCTGATTGACTTTAGCCGGAAAAAAGTGATTCTGGTCGACCACAACGAACGCAACCAGTCGATCGTTGGCGTTGAAGAAGCTGAAATCATTGAAGTGATTGACCATCATCGGGTCGCTGAAATCCAAACTGCTACACCACTGTATCTGCGAATTGAACCAGTTGGCTGCACCGCCACCATTGTCGCCAAAATGTACCATGAGCATCAGGTTGCCATCCCCAAAGATATGGCCGGACTGATGCTCAGCGCAATTATCTCGGATACGCTGCTTTTTAATTCTCCCACCTGCACTGAAGAAGACCGGGTTATTGCCCTGGAATTAGGGAAAATTTTGAATCTCGATGTTAAGAGTTACGGCGAAAAAATGTTAGTGGCTGGCAGTAATTTAAAAGAAATGCACCCCTTTGAAATTATCTCCACCGATCGGAAGCTATTCACCATGGGAGCCTATAAAATTGGGGTTTCACAAATCAATACTGGAGATTTCCGGGGTATCTTTGACAAACTGGATGGGGTTCTGCAGGAAATGAATAAATTGTGTGCAGAAGAAAGCCTGGATCTGGCTATTTTAATGGTTACCGACATTATATTAGGGGGCTCCGAACTAATCATCGCCGGTGAAGCTAAAAATCTCGCCCAGCTGGCTTTTGGCTTTCAACCCGGTGAATTCAGCAAATACATGAATGGTGTTTTTTCCCGAAAAAAACAGATTGTGCCGCCGCTGATGAACGCCTCCTCTTTTTAAAACAAATCCAGATTTTGGTGAAAATGATGCAAAAAAATGAATCCAAAAAATATATCGGACTTCGACTGGTGATTATCTTTCTGGTCTCAGGTTTGCTATCGCTTTTATTGACTGGCTGCGTTGAAAAAGAACTGATCAATGATCCCGCAACTGGTTCAATTTTTTCGGCAGATATTTCTGGCGCCCTGATCGATGGTCAGTATTCCGCAAGCACAAAATATTATGACACTCGGGGCTATGGCCAACAATTGAACATTTTAATAAAAAACGGCCTAATTACACGGGTAACCTTAAACGAAATCGACAAAAACAAGTCTGATCGCCTGTCTGTCGAGGGTTCTGACAAAACCTGGCCCAATCTGGCTGTGGCAAATTTAAGTGCTCTCTATCTCCGCCTTTATAGCGAATTGCTGATGTCGCAAAATCCTGATGAAACTGACGCTATATCCGGTGCGACACAAACATCCGAAAAATTTATCAGTTTGTCCAAGGCAATTCTGGATCTGGCCAGCAAAGGTGATCATGAACCAATAAAAATTGACACCCTCGATACTTATTCAATCACCAGCAACCCCGACCATGATGGCTATCAGGGATTTCTTCAGGCAACCTTTAACGGATCAACGCTGGTCTCTCTGAGTTACGATGAAATTATAACCGAAGACGGAAAATCAAAACGCAAATCAACTGATCCTCCTGCCAATACGGACTTTAATGCATTATTTGACACAATAACGAAGACTGCTCTTAGCAGTCAGTCTCTGGAAAGTCCATTTCCAGCCAATGAAGCATCTCCAGAAAAAGTCAAATACGGAGAATGTCTACGACTCTTAAGAGAAGCAAGAGCGCCTTTTTGATGCTTTATCCCTTTAAGATTTATTCCTTTAATTCAACCGTAAATCTTGACAAATGTTAAAGACGTGGTATAATTACGCTATAGGCAGTGCATTTATGCCAACAATTCTAAACTGAAAGAAGGTGAAAAAATGGAAAACAATACTTTTGGCAGCCGATTAAAAGCGTTGCGGATTTCAAAACGATTAACACAGGAGAATTTTGCCAATCTTTTCTATCTAAATAAAAGCTCTATCTCCAAGTATGAAAAAGATAAAAACTTACCTGAAAACCAATTACTGATAAAAATTGCAGATTTCTTTGAAGTTTCTGTGGACTATTTATTATGTAGAACCGATCAGCCAAAGCTTTTACCAAGCAACCCGAAACCGATGACATGTGAAGAATTTTTGAAATCTTACGTTTTTTCCAACGAAGAAGTGGATTCTTTTTCTTCGTACTTCTCTTTCCCGGAAAGCTATAAGCAAGAGGTTCTGGATTTTATTAATTTTAAGAGCTCCAGTGGGAAGTAAATCAAAAACTACGAAAATCATGTTTAAATAACTTGTTATAAAACAAAAGAAACACAAAGAAAGTGTTTCTTTTTTAATTCACCGATATATCCGCAGTTGTGTTTTCTTTTTTGAACAAAATATAAAGAGCCTGATTAAAGAAAATCAAACTCTTCCCATACTCTACAACTAATCTTTTACTCACCCAGCAGATAAGTTAACGTGAATAAACTATCTGTAATGTTAACATTCTCAACCACTACATCACTGGGAACATCCAAATCCAATGGGCTAAAATTGAGGATACCTTTCACACCCAGTTCTGTAATCTGGGTTGCAACTTTCTGACCGACTTCCCGGGGCACACACAAAATGGCGATGTCAATTTCATTCGCTTTGACAAATTCATCAAGTTCATCCATATGTTTTACTACTACACTGCCAACGACTGTACCTACAGTCAATGGATCAACATCGAAGACGCCTTTTAAAATCACACCTTCCCGCTTAAATCGTTCGTAGTTTGCGATGGCATGACCCATATTCCCGCCACCAATGATAATACAATTATATTCACTATCAAGACCCAAAATTTCCTTGATAGCCTCCTTTAATTCTCCCACATTATAGCCGTACCCCTGTTGTCCATACCCCCCGAAAGAATTCAAATCCTGTCTAATTTGAGAAGCTGTCAGGCCCATCAGACTTGCTAATTCCCGGGATGATATTTTTTCGATATCATTGAGTTGTAAATCACTTAAATATTGATAATATTTCGGTAACCGTTTTACGACGGTCATTGATACTTTTTTTGAGAAGCGATGCATGATTACTTCTCCTTTCTTTCGGATAGTCAACTAATTATATCAATATGAACCAATTACGTCAAATTATTCATTTTAATTTGCCGTTTTTTTTGATAGAATAGTAAAAGTGAACTCAAATAACTGAACAAAAACGAAAACAGGTGAAATAATGTTAATCAATATCGAAAATTTGCATTTTAGTTATGGCATTCATGAAATTTTTAATAATCTTAATCTATCCATTAATGAAAAAAAACAAATCGGTCTGGTCGGCCGCAATGGTACCGGAAAATCGACGCTGCTTAAGCTGATTACTGGCGAACTGATCCCTGATACCGGACGAATCAGCAAAAAAAACGGACTAACCATCAGCTATTTATCTCAGGAGTCCACTATTGCCGAGAACACAACCCTACTCGAAATGCTCACTGATGTATTTAAACCGCTGATTGACATGGAAAAGCGAATCAAACAAATTGGCGCTGCCATTGCCGACAGCACCGGGGCAGAGCAGGAAAAACTGATGCTGGAGTTTGGGGAATTGCAAGAAAGTTTTGCCGAACAACACGGTTATGAATACCCCAGCCGAATTCGGGGTGTCATCAATGGCCTCGGTTTTAAGCCCGAAGATCAAACTAAAGCCTTCTCGATGCTTAGCGGCGGTGAAAAAACCCGTGCTACGTTGGGCCAGATCCTACTTCAGGAACCGGAACTGCTCTTATTGGATGAGCCCACCAACTACCTCGATATCGATGCCCTGCAGTGGTTGGAACAATATCTGAAGAATTACCCCGGTACTTTTGTCATCGTGTCCCATGACCGCTATTTTATCGATAAAGTCTGTACTTCAATTATCGAAGTATCCCAGAAAAACATCAAAGAATATCAAGGCAATTATACCCAGTATGCACTAAAAAAGCGACAGGATATGATGGAACAAAATCATCAGTATCAACAACAACTTAAAGAAATCAAACACCAGCAGGAAGTCATCGACCGGTTCCGGGCTTATAACTCCATCAAAAGCTCAAAACGGGCTTCAAGCCGGGAAAAAGCCCTCAGTAAGATTGAGTTGCTCGACAAGGTCGAAACTGCTCATAACAGCCATTTCAGCTTTGTCCCCCGGGTTAAAAGCGGCAATGACGTTTTGGCGGTGACAGGGATTAAAAAATCCTTTGGCGATCGTCTGCTTTTTCAGAATATGAATTTTGAAATTCATCGCGGTGATAAAATCGGCATCATTGGACCCAATGGTGCCGGAAAAACAACCCTTTTTCGCATTTTGCAGAAAAAGTTGGCCGCCGATGCCGGCGAAATCCGACTGGGTCAGAAGGTCCATATCGGTTATTTCGATCAGGAACATCAGGCTCTGAAGCAATTCTACAATGAAAATCTGCTGGAAGCCCTGTGGGATGTCGATTCGAAACTGACTGAAGGCGAATTGCGCAATATCCTGGCGGCCTTTTTATTTGTCGGCGATGAGGTCTTTAAACCGATTGGCACCCTATCTGGCGGTGAAAAGGCCCGGTTGCTGTTGGCCCGCTTGATGATTTCTCAGTCCAACTTCTTATTGATGGATGAGCCGACCAATCACATTGACATGGACACCAAAGAAATCCTTGAAAATGCCTTGAGCCAATATGAGGGCACCTTACTGTTTATCTCCCATGACCGGTATTTTTTAAATCGAATTTCAACCCAGATCTACCAGTTCTCAGCTGATGGGATGGAAATCCATCTGGGCAACTATGATGACTATTTAAAACAAAAGGCGGATGCTTCCGCCCGGGCAGCTGTTCTGGCCGAAGAGAATAAAACAATTGTAACCAAAACACAGCAGCGAACGGATCGCAAAAAGCAAAAAGAAGAAGAAGCCCGTATTCGGCTCTTGAAGAAGCAGGTTAAGGAAATTGAAGAAACCATACTAGTGACTGAACAGAAAATCGAATCCATTGAAACTGCCATGTGTGCTCCGGATTTCTATGATAACCTGGCTTTGGCAGCTGATATCAATCTGTCCTATGAAGCACTCAAACAGCAATTATCTGAGTTAACGGATTCCTGGGAAGTCGCCTTACTGGCTCTGGAAACCGAGTAACAATCGTTTAATAAAGCAATAATATATTATTGGAGGAAGAAATGGAACTGACTAAAAATGAAAAAAAGGTATTAAATACCCTGTTTAAAGAAGTGAAAGGAACCACCCGCAACACCATGCTGGTTGCCCTTTATGCTGCCAAACCGATCGATGATGAATCTCCCGATGCCCAAGCCCTGATCACTTTAATCAATGGTCTCATTATCAAACTGGCAGAGCTGGAACAACCGGAGATGGAAGTGCTATTCGCCGGGATCCCCTACAATGTCGACTAAATGCTTCTAAAACCGCAATTAAAAAGGCAGCCTCGCGAGAGACTGCCTTTTTGGTTGCTTATATTAATTATTTTAGTTTATCTACTGATGCAGCCGGAGGCTTACATCATTGGCATTCCGCCCATGCCACCTGGCATTCCGCCCATACCGGCATCTTCGCTTGGAAGATCAGCAACCGCTACTTCAGTGGTTAAGAACATTGCCGAAACACTGGCGGCATTTTGAATCGCTGAACGGGTAACCTTGGTCGGGTCAATAATGCCCGCTTTGAACATATCAACAAATTCGCCTTTAGAAGCATCATAGCCAACGCCAACAGCTTTCCCCGCCATTTGTGAAACAATAACCGATCCTTCAAGACCAGCATTTTCAGCAATTTGTCGCATTGGTTCTTCAATCGCCCGACGGATGATACCAGCGCCGGTTTTTTCGTCGCCTTCCAGGGTTTCAATTAAAGCGTCAACCTTTGGAATCGCATTAATATAAGCGGTACCGCCACCGGATACAACGCCTTCTTCAACCGCTGCCCGAGTCGCATTTAATGCATCTTCGATACGGTATTTGATTTCTTTCAGTTCAGTTTCAGTGGCTGCACCAACTTGGATAACTGCTACGCCGCCGGATAATTTAGCCAAACGTTCCTGAAGTTTTTCTTTATCATATTCGGAAGAAGTTTCTGGAATCTGCGCTTTGATCTGACGGATTCGTTCTTCAACAGCCTCTTTATTTCCGCTACCTTCAACAATAATGGTATCTTCTTTGTCAACTTTTACCTGACGGGCACGGCCTAATTGTTCAATGGTTGTGGTTTTTAATTCTAAGCCTAATTCGTCCGAGATCACTTCTCCACCAGTTAATGCGGCAATATCAGCCAGCATTGCTTTACGACGATCGCCAAAGCCAGGAGCTTTTACTGCGACACAGTTAAAGGTTCCCCGTAATTTATTAACAACCAATGTTGCCAGAGCTTCTCCTTCTACATCTTCAGCAATGATTAACAGCTTGCTGCCGGTTTGAACAATTTGTTCTAAAACTGGTAAAATTTCCTGGATGTTGGAGATTTTTTTGTCGGTGATTAAGATATAGGGATTATCCAGGATGGCAACCATTTTTTCGGTGTCAGTGACCATATAAGCTGATAAGTAGCCCCGGTCGAATTGCATCCCTTCGGTAAATTCCAGTTCAGTACCCATTCCTTTGCCTTCTTCAACGGTGATAACGCCGTCATCACCGACTTTGTCCATAGCTTCGGAAATCAGTTTTCCAATTTCGGCATCGGCTGCCGAAATGGATGCAACCTGAGCGATTGCTTCTTTGCTTTCAATTTTTTTACTGTTTGCTTTTAATTCTTCGACAACAGTCGCAACTGCTTTTTCAATCCCTTTTTTAAGAACCATTGGGTTTGCACCAGCAACAACATTGCGGTTACCTTCACGAACAATTGCCTGAGCCAATAAAGTAGCTGTGGTTGTTCCGTCCCCTGCGACGTCGTTTGTTTTAGTAGCGACTTCTTTAACCAGCTGCGCACCCATGTTTTCAAAGGCATCTTCCAGTTCAATTTCTTTGGCAATGGTTACCCCATCATTTGTGATGGTTGGAGAACCGTATGATTTAGCTAAAATAACATTTCTTCCTTTTGGTCCTAATGTCACCTTAACGGTATTTGCTAATTTATCTACACCAGTGATCAGAGATGCTCTGGCGTCTTCACGAAATTTAATCTCTTTAGCCATATTATTTTCCTCCTGTTTTTCTAAATTTTATTATTCTACAATTGCTAAAATATCAGCCTGACGGATGATTAAAAACTCTTCATCGCCAATTTTTACTTCATTGCCGGAATATTTGGAATAGATAACTTCATCATCTACCTTAACATCCAATGGCACTTTTTTACCATCGATAATTTCGCCAGTTCCGACAGCCACTACTTTACCCTGCTGTGGTTTTTCCTGGGCTGATCCTGGTAAAACAATTCCACCAACAGTTTTTACTTCTTCAGCTTTAACTTTAATTACTACTTTGTCACCTAAAGGTCTTAAACTCATTTTTTCCTCCATTTGATTATATTGGGTACGCTGTACCTTTTATTTCATTTATTAGCACTCATTCATCTTGAGTGCTAATAGTATTTTAAATGATTTGCAGGTTGATTGCAAGTATTTTTTCCCTTTTCGTTCATCTTAATTTTTTTTAAGATTGTTTTAATTTTTAAAGAGGGTACACTTCTCTTTATATAAACGTGTTTACCCTTTTATCGTCAGGCCGTATTTCCTGTCTGCCTTTATTGACGGGTTCCGATTTTTAAACCCGGAATGCCATTGAGACTCAGGTCGCTTTCTTCCCCATTAATATAATTATAATAAGCCATCGAACCAATCATGGCAGCGTTATCGGTGCAGAGAATGGGATCGGGATAGTACAAGGTCATGCCCGCATCAGCGGCTGCCTGTCCCATCATTTTTCGCAGCAACGAATTACAGGACACCCCGCCCGCCATACAGATGGTCTTAATCCCAATGCTGTTAGCGCAGGCAATGGTTTTACTGACCAGTACTTCAATAACGGCCAGCTGAAACGATGCGGCCACATCATCGGGATTGACCGCTTCATTTTTCATTTTCTTGCCGTTGAGGTAATTGAGCACCGCCGATTTCAAACCGCTGAAGCTAAAATTATACTCAGTTTTATCCAGCATCACCCTGGGAAAAGCGATCGCCTCGGGGTTGCCATTTTTGGCCGCAGCATCAATGGCCGGACCGCCGGGATATCCCAAGCCCAAAACCCGGGAAATTTTGTCAAAGGCTTCTCCGGCCGCATCATCGATGGTTCGCCCCAGTACCTTGAAGGTCTGATAATCTTCCACCAGGACCAGATGACTGTGGCCGCCGGATACCACCAATGTCAAAAATGGCGGTGCAAGCTCCGGAAACTGCAAAAAATTAGCGGCAATATGGCCTTCAATATGGTGTACCCCGATTAACGGTTTTCCGAGACTGTAAGCCATTGCTTTGGCTGTGGAGAGCCCAATCAGCAGCGCTCCCACCAGACCGGGACCGTTGGTCACGGCAATGGCGTCCACCTCGGCCAGAGATAGTTTACTTTCTGCCAGGGCTTCGTCGATAATGTAGGGCAGTTTGGTGACATGGTTGCGGGAGGCAATCTCTGGTACCACGCCCCCATATTTCTGATGAATATCAATCTGGGAATAAATCCGGTTGCTCAATATGTTCCGGCCATCTTCAACAATGGCCACGGATGTTTCGTCACAGGATGTCTCAATACTAAGAATTTTCATGTTTACCTCGATTAGAATTTCTCGTTATTTATTTTATATGTTTTTCTTTTTCAAAACCAGCCCCGTTCCCAGGGTGATGAGTCCCAGGGGTACCAGAATATAGATGACCATTCGGCCGATCATGGCGAAGAAGAAGGGCTCGGGGACAATCCAGATCAGTCGGTCGGTGGAAGGATCCATAATCCATAAGTCGTTGGAAAAAAATAACTGATGGAAGAGGATAAAGGTGTTATTGAAATTAAAAATAAAACTCGCACCAACAATTAGCAAGATCACCAAAAACGTGGCCGATCCATAGAACAAGGCCTTGATAATGGCCTGGCGATCGTATTTTAACAGCACCAGAAAAGCGATCAGCGCCAGAATCAGAGCGGCGTCCCGAAGACCGAGAAAGAAAAGCAACAAGTCTCTGACATCGTCCATATGGGTGATTTCTTTGTCATTAAAAATTGAAACACTGTCGACAACGTTTTTGGCACTTCCAATGGCTAAACGGGCCTGGATGTCAAAATCCTTCCGGTCGCCCTTGAGGTAGCTGATGATTTCATCGACCACCAGTTCCATATCTGGGGGATAGATACCAGTGTTATCAGTGACCTGATTTTTTTCCATCTGATCCATGTAAAACGCTTTGTCAAACACCGCTGCTTCAATGCCGCTGATAAAAATAATAACCGGAAAAAGGATTCCCAGCAACACTGTAACTATTTTGATGGTTTTATTCAAGTTTGTACCTCCACATGATGATTCCGTCCATTCCCGTGCCATAGTAATCTTTGCGTCGTCCTTGCCGGGTAAATTGGTTTTTTAAATAAAAATTGATAGCCGGCTGATTATCCGCTCGGACTTCCAGCGTCATCGCCACACAACCTTGCTCCAGTGCCAGGGCCAGCATTGCATTGATAATATTTTGCCCCACCCCGGTCTGGCGATAGGCTGCCAGTACTGCGATATTGGTAATGTGGGCTTCATCAATCACCTGCCAGAAGCCACCAAAACCAATAATTTCGCCATCTAATTCAGCGACAATATAATTGGAGAGGATATTGTTAGTTTCTGCCTTATAGGAATCCTCGGTCCAATTGTGTGAAAAGCAGGCCTGATCCACCTTAAAAACGCCGGGGACATCCCGGGACTCCATCAGTCGATAATGGATCATCATTTTTTATGCTCTTCGGCGTAGGAAGGCCGGATATAAAAGGGTTCCACTTCCCGATAATGGCTGGTCGCCCCCTTTAAGGCCCGCTTAAGGACCAGGGCAGCGGCTGACGAGGCCCGGTTCATGTTGAGATAATTGGGAACGATCCGGGCGGTGGGGATCGCTTCCTGCAGGACTTGTGAAAAACGAGGCAAGCCATCACCTAAAAAATAGATGGTCTCATTTCGTTCTTGTAAAAAAGTAATGAGCTCGTCAATTTCCATCACCGCATCGGCCAGATCCCGAACCAGTTGGCCGTCTTCAAAATGAAAAACACCAGTATAGGTCTGGTTACGCTGGGCATCCAGAATCGGACAGATCAGACCATTGGCAAAGGGAATATTCATGGCCAGGCTTTCCAGGGCGGATACTCCTACTACCGGTTTATTCAGAGCCTGAGCAAAGCCCTTGACGGTCGCCATACCAATGCGCAAGCCGGTAAAGGAACCGGGGCCGGAGACAATGCCGAAAACATCAATATCCTGAATCGAAAGACCCCCATCACTGAGCAAATGATCGATGGCTATCATCAGTTTTTCGGAATGTTTTTTTTGATGATTGATAATCATTTCGCCGACTAGTTTTTCTTCATTTAATATGGCAACCGTTGCCACAATAGTGGATGTATCAATGGTGAGTGTATTCATCTTTTGCTTTCCTTCTTAATTATTATTTGCTGAACTATTTTAAAATAATACCCCAGCCCGACAAAGAGAAGGTACCGATTTTAGATTGTAACAAATCGGTACGCTTTTTCTTAATCATCTTACTTCTTTTTTAGCTTTGCCAGTACTTTGAGATCCCGATCGATATCCTTAAGCTTTTCGTCGGAAAAAAAGTCATCGGGCAGTAATTTCTGAGCCTTATCAAAGCAGATTCCCATTTTGATGGCCATTTGCAGATAGTCACTTTCAAAAGTTTCGTCACCAAAATAATTTCGGAGAATCTGCATAACATCCTCATCCTCGACCAGATCCCGAACTTTAGAATGGATACAGAGGTACTCTTCCTCATTACCACCGAAAAGACTTTTGAAAAAACCCTTTTTCTTTTCGGTACAATTAACCAACTTTTCGAAGGTAATCCCTTCCAGTGACTGATCTGAATTGACCAGTTCAATAATCTTATCAATACATTCTTCGGTGAAGATGCCATTGGAAAACTCAACCAGTTTGCGCAAGGGGGTGTTGGCCAGCATCGTCATAAAAAAGTCATCTTCTCTGGTCTGGTCATCCCCCATGATTTCTTCAAAGCCCGAGAGCAGTAGTTTTAAGATCGTCTGTCCCCGCTCGGTTTTTTCAAAATCGCTGAGATAGGATAAGGGGTTGATCGGATGGATCAGATCTTTGGTAATCTGAACCGGATAGACAATCGGTAAATCCCGGCTGGATGACCCGATATAGATCTGGTGACTGCCCGACTCATGCTCCCAGGATTTGGTGGTGGGATTATAATAGCAAAAATCACTGAGTCCCAACTCAAAGCTGACCTCGGCCGAACGCCCCGCCGGGATGAAGACTTTTTTAAAGGCCCTCAGTTCCCGCAGTGGCCGTAGGATGGCGGTATCTGATTTTCCCGTGTATAACTGAACAATTTCCTTACCGTTCATTACGCCGGAATTGGTAACACGGCATCTAACGGTAACCATTTTTTCTGCATCGATTGTTAACGCTGGCTCATCAATCGGTTCATAGTTAAAATCGGTGTAGCTGAGCCCAAATCCAAAGGGAAAACGGACCTTCTTCTTCGTAAAGTCGTAATAACGGTAGCCGACAAAAATACTTTCGCCGTAAACAACCTCATCATGGATTCCCGGAAAATTAATATAAGCCGGGGTGTCTTCCAGCCGCATTGGAATGGTTTCCGCCAGCTTGCCGCAGAAATTATTTTCGCCAAATAAAAGCTTGGCAATGGCATCACCGCCCGCCTGACCGCCTAAAAACATCTCGACGATGGCCTGGGGTTGGTGTTCCCAGCTCATATCAACAACGCCGCCATTCTGAACAATCACCACCGTCTTAGGTTGAACCTTGCAGATCTTACGGATCAGGGCAAGCTGTTTTTGGGGCAGATGCAAATGGGTCCGGTCATAACCTTCTGACTCATCGTGATCCGGCAAACCCACGAATAACAAGGCCATTTCGGAGTTTTTTGCGACTTCCTCTGCCTGCTCGGCCAAATGAATCTGCTCCACCACCTCATCATGAATATAGCCCTGATGCGGAAACAACTGGATTTCATCGCCCACCAATTTTTTAATCCGTTCATAAGGTGAATCGATATGGTAGGGATTTATTTTTGAGCTGCCGCTGCCCTGATAGCGGGGATCAAAAGCCATGCTTCCGATAATCGCCAGCTTCTTGATTTTGGTCCGATCAATGGGCAGAATACACGCTTCATTTTTAAGCAGCACCATACTTTCAACCGCCGCCAGTTGGGCGATTTTGTGATGACCTTTTGGTTCAATTTCCAGATTAGTAGCATAATTGCGACGGTTTTCCTTAGCCTGAAAGGAAAACCGAATCAGCCGTTCCACCATCTCATTGAGAATGGTGACTTTCAGTTTCCCTTCTTTGATCCGGTCAAATATCTTTTGATTATTGACACCGCCATTGCCGGGCATTTCCAGATCCATTCCCGCCAATACCCCTCGAACCCGATCATAGACAGCCCCCCAATCGGAGATGACGATCCCATCGAACCCCCACTCATTACGGAGCAGTTGGGTCAGAAAATAATTGCTCTGGGAGACAAACTTGCCATTGATGCTGTTATAGGAACACATCACCGCCATCGGTTTTCCTTCTTTGATGGCGATCTCAAAGGGTTTTAAATAGATTTCCCGCAGCGCCCGGATATCAATCTTTTCGTCCACCGTCATGCGCCGGGTTTCCTGATTGTTGGCCAGATAATGCTTGACTGTCGTTCCCACGCCATGATCTTTTGCGCCGAGAATAAAACTTTTCCCCAACCGGCCTGACAACAGCGGATCTTCTGAAAAATATTCAAAATTACGTCCGCACAAAGGCGATCGCTTAATATTGATGCCGGGCCCCAAAATTAGATCAACGCCCAGACTGCGGGCCTCCAAGGCAATGGTTCGGCCCACAAATTCAAGCAGTCCTTCGTCCCAGGAACAGGCCGATAGTACTGCTGGCGGAAAACAGGTGGCTGGTTTTCCCTGGGGAATCCCCAGGGCTCCGTCATTCTCAATCACCCGCATGCCATGGGGGCCGTCGGCCATAAATACCGGCTCGATGCCGTATTTGGAATAGCCCATGGTTTCCCAGTCGGTTCGGCCGGAACAGAGCGAGACCATCTCTTCGAGACTCATATTTCGTCGTATTTTTTTAATTAATCCTTCATCCATGATAAATCATCTCCTTAATGGATTAACCAAACTTCCGCAATAACCTTTGATTTTATTAAAGGGTTCAGACTGTCAAAAAAGATAACCCAGTACCGACAATTGTTACATCATGTTGTACGCATCGGAGCGGACACGGCAGAGCCTGTCCGATTCCGCAGCGAACAACGGATTAACAATTGGTCGGTACGGTAGTTTATTGACAACCTCTAACTAAAGGGTTAGTTTTATGCTATTTGTACATTAATCTTGTTTCTTACTCATTGCCAATGATTTTCTGGCGCAGGCGTCAACTGCTGAAATGACAGCGTCTCTGAAGCCTTTGGCTTCCAGAACCCGGACGGCTTCGATGGTGGTTCCCCCGGGGGTACAGATCTGATCTTTCAGTTTTCCGGGATGTTCGCCGGATTCCAGAACCAGTTTGGCGGCACCATAAACTGCCTGGGCTGACAAGCGATAGGCCTGATCCCGGGGGAAGCCATGAAGAACCCCACCATCGGCCATGGCCTCAATCAGCAGCATCGTATAGGCCGGTGCTGAGCTGGCGATTCCGGGCACCACGTCCATCAGCTTCTCACTAATAATTTCAGCTTTACCAAAGCTCTCAAAAATCGTGATGATATCCTGAATGTCCTCTTGCGTCATGATATCATCTGGACACAGAGTTGAATCGGATTCTCCGACAAATGCCGGAGTGCTAGGCTGGGTTCTGATTACTTTAACATCGCTGCCCAAAAATTCCTTGATGTCATCAAAGCCAACACCGACTGCAATCGAGACGATAATTACCGACGGTTTGATACTCCCGGCAATTTCCGCCAGCACCTTGCCATATAAAAAGGGTTTCACTGCCAAAACCAGATAGTCTGCCTGGGCTGCCACGGCTATATTGGAATCCTGAATCGTAACCCCATATTCTTCCGCCACCTGAGCTCTGGCGGCGTCTTCAGGATCATAACAGTGAATATTTTCCGGCCGGAATAATTCACCCTTTACCAAACCACCAATCATAGCCTTTGCCATGTTTCCGCAACCGATAAAACCAATATTATTTTTCACGTTAACTCCTCATGCTTATGCTAATCAGCTGTGTTTATCAGCTGCGAGCGACCGGTTCATCTTCAAATGATCGGAGTCGTCGTGCCAACCAACGCTAAGCTGATTGATTTTTTTGTACCAGGATTTTTTAATTTTATACCCTCTATTTTAGACTTTAATTCAACCCAGTGCAAACCTAAAATGGAAAAACCCACTAATTCTTAAATTAATGGGTTGGATTATCCATAACCAAGTCACTATGCTCAGTTTCAAATTTAGTATGAATTTCCGCTAGTTAAACTTTGCAATATCAGTTCGGTATTGGGCGCCTTCAAAGTGGATTTTGCCGATGTTGGCGTAAACGGTTTTTCTGGAGGCTTCACGGGTTTCGCCCAGCGCTGTGACACAGAGGACCCGGCCGCCGTTGGTTTGTAGTTCGCCGTTGACCAGCTTGGTTCCTGCGTGGAAAACGACGCAGTCTTGCACATCTTCAATGCCGGTGATAACCTTGCCTTTTTCGTAAGTGCCGGGGTAGCCGCCGGAAGCGATGACTACGCAAACAGCTTCTTTACTACTCCATTTGATCTCACAATCAGCCAGCTTGCCATCAATGACAGATTCCATGATTTCGACCAGATCCGATTCCAACCGCATCAGAACGCTCTGGGCTTCAGGATCACCAAAGCGAACGTTAAATTCAAGAACCTTCGGGACACCATTATCAATCATCAGGCCAATAAACAGAACACCTTTAAAATCCATCCCATCGGCAATAAAACCATTGATAATCGGATCCAGAATCTCTGCTTTGATGCGCTTGTTCAGGGTTTCATCGGCAAACAGCACATTGGGGGAATAGGTTCCCATGCCGCCGGTATTTAAGCCTTCATCATTGTCATAGGCCCGTTTGTAGTCCTGAGCACTTTCCATCGGGACAATCGTTTTACCATCGACAAAACAGAGCATCGAGGCTTCCTGTCCGGTTAAGAATTCTTCGATCACGACCTTATCGCCAGCTTCTCCGAATTCCCTTTTTTTCATGATCATTTCCATGCCGGCTCGGGCATCGGTTTCATTTTCGGGGATCAGTACCCCTTTACCGGCGGCCAGACCATCAGCCTTGATTACCATTGGATAGCCATAAACACCCAGATCTTTGATAATTTCATCAAAATCGGTATATTCTTTATAGGCCGCCGTGGGAATATTGTGACGGAATAAAAATTCCTTGGTAAAGGCTTTGCTGCCCTCAAACTGAGCACAATGTTTGTTAGGACCAAAAACTTTTAAACCAGCCGCTTCAAAAGCGTCGACCATTCCCATAACTAGGGGGACTTCGGGACCGACAACGGTAAGATCAATCTGATGTTCTTTGGCAAAAGCCAAACAGCCGGGAATATCTTCCACCGACAAATCCACACATTCGGCCAATTCTGCCATGCCGCCGTTGCCCGGGGCGGCATATATTTTTTCAACCCGGGGGCTTTGGGCAAGCTTCCATGTCAACACATGCTCCCGACCACCGGATCCAATCATTAATATTTTCATCTGTCTCTCCTCGTTTTGCTTTCATTTTTTATAACACCTCGTTTTGCAAAGAGAATTGTTCGAATTCAAGGCGGAGACGGTTTTGGCCGACGGGAGCGTATCTATTAATACGTGACCAAGGCCAAAACCGTCTCCAACGCAGAAGTCGGGCAATTATCGACGCAAAACTAGTGTTTGAAGTGGCGCATGCCAGTAAACACCATCGCAATCCCCGCCTCATCACAGGCTTTGATTGAATCTGCATCTTTTCCAGCCCCACCGGGTTGGATGATGGCGGTAATACCGGCTGCGGCGGCAGCCTTGACACTGTCGTCAAAGGGGAAGAAGGCGTCCGATGCCATCACTGCGCCTCTGACGTTTTCACCGGCCTGACGGATGGCGTTTTCCAGAGCGCCGACCCGATTGACCTGGCCCGGTCCGTTGGCAATCAGACATTTATTTTTAGTCAGACTGATGGCGTTGGATTTGGTGTTTTTAACCGCTTTCCAGGCAAACAGCAATTCGGCCATTTCGGCTTCGCTGGGCTGACGTTTGGTGACGACTTTTAACTCATCATACAAGCTGGTATCACGTTCCTGAACCAGCAGACCACCCATCACTTTTTTGACTTCATAACTGGGTTCGTTGTGAATGATGTCGGCCAGCTCCAATAAGCGCAGATTTGGTTTCGCGGCCAGCACTGTCAAAGCTTCTGGTGTAAATCCCGGTGCAACGATTACTTCCAGGAATGTTTCCACCATTTCTTTGGCGGCGGCCTCATCAATCAAGCGATTCGAGGCAATAATGCCACCAAAAATCGAAACCGGATCGCTGTCATGGGCTTTTTTGTAAGCCACCGCAATTTTTTCGTCACTGGCAATGCCACAGGGATTGGCATGTTTTACTGCGACAATGGTGGGTTCATCCCCATATTCCTTTAGGATTTCCAGAGCCCCATTGGTGTCGTTGATATTATTATAGGAAAGTTCTTTGCCCTGGAGTTGTTTGGCGGCGGTGAGGGCGCCTTTAACCGGCACGACTTCGCCATAGAAAGCAGCTTTTTGGTGGGGATTTTCACCGTATCGCAGATCCTGAACCTTCTCAAAGGTCATCGTGATGGTGTCTTGTAAGACTTCCCCGTCGATTCGTTTTCTTAAGTAGTCAGCAATCATCGTATCATAGTTGGAGGTCGTTTCAAACACTTTTAAGGCCAGCTTATAGCGGGTTTGATAGTTTGTTTGACCGTTTGCTTCCAGTTCTGCGAGCACTACAGCATAGTCTTCCGGATCGACTACGACAGTTACGTCATTGAAGTTTTTGGCTGCCGAGCGCAACATCGTTGGTCCGCCGATATCGATGTTTTCGACCGCATCTTCAAAGGCAACCCCTTCTTTCAGAATCGTATTCTTAAATGGGTAGAGGTTAATGACCAACAGATCAATGGGAGTAATCTCAAGCTCTGCCATCTGTTTCTGATGATCGGGATTATTGCGGATACCCAGAATCCCACCGTGGATCTTCGGATGCAGGGTTTTGACCCGTCCGTCCAGACATTCCGGAAAGCCGGTCACTTCGGAAACGCCGGTAATTGTCAATCCTGCTTCTCGTAGAGCTTTGGCGGTTCCCCCGGTAGACAGGATTTCCCATCCCATTTCTGCCAGTTTTTTTGCAAATTCGACAATCCCACGTTTATCCGATACACTTAACAATGCTCTCATTTTATTCCTCCAAATTTATTACTTTAGGCAATTGTGAAAGTGCCGTGAGCTTTGTGCCCAGTTTCGCACGAAACAATTTCTACACTGTACGACGTACAGGCTACCGCTTGTTCGTCTACACGTTACGAAATTGTTTGTGGAAACTGCACACAAAGCAATCATTGTTCGGCATTTATTAATTTCGAGTTACCTATTTTTCTTAACAAGTTCCCTCACAATCTAATTTGACGCTTGACAATTTTTAACGAGCCGGCCTTCCACTGACAATTGGTCAAGACAAAAAGCCTTCACCGCCTTTGGTAAAAGCTCGTGTTCAATTTTAAGAACTTTCTGCTGGATCGATTCCGGGGTGTCGTCTTCGGCAATAATAACAGTTTCCTGCATAATTACCGGGCCGCCATCTGCCACTTTGTTAACAAAGTGAACCGTTGCCCCGGTGACCTTCACGCCATAATCGATGACGGCTTGATGAACACGCATCCCATAAAACCCGGCTCCGCAAAAAGATGGAATCAGGGCCGGATGAATGTTAATAATGGCATTGGGGTAAGCTTCCACAAAGGCCGGGGTAATAATTTTCATATAGCCGGCCAGCACCACCAGATCGACATCATAGCCTCTTAAAATCTCGACAATTTTTTGATCAAAGGCTTCATTACTGGGATAACCCTTGGGATTGACGGCCACTGCCGGAATCCCGGCGGCTTCTCCCCGTTCCAGACCAAAGGCATGGCGGTTATTGGAAATAACGACCACAATTTCACCATATTTGTGATGAATGGTATCAATCAGGGACTGAAAATTTGTTCCGCCGCCGGAAACCAGCACGCCGATTTTTTTTAAAGCTTTTACAGACATAGCTCGATTTTTTCCTCTCCTTTAACAATGGAACCAAGAATTACCGGCTTTTCGCCCTTGGCAGTTAAACCGGATAGAAAGGCTTCAACCTGGTCAGCTGGCAGAACAGCCACCAGGCCAATCCCCATATTAAAGGTGGCATACATGCTTTCAGCGGCAATTTTTCCCGCTTCCTGGATAAATTTAAAAATCGGCAGGGTTTCAATCACACTGGCATCGACCTTGGCGCAAAGTCCATCAGGAATCATCCGGGGTATGTTTTCATAGAAACCGCCGCCAGTGATATGGCTCATGCCCTTAATTTTGCATGGTTTGATCAGATCGGCCAAGGCTTTTACATAAATTCGGGTCGGTGTCAGCAGGGCTTCACCCAGGGTCATACCGAGATCCTCCACATAGGTATTGATGTCCAGCGACAGATCTTTGAATAAAACCTTTCGAACCAGCGAAAAACCATTACTGTGAACCCCGGAGGATGGTAGCCCCACCAACACATCCCCTTCAGCAATATTCGCACCAGTGACAATATCATCTTTTTCAACAATGCCCACCGCAAAACCGGCCAGATCATACTCATCCAGGCCATACATGTCAGGCATTTCCGCCGTTTCGCCACCGATTAAGGCCATATTCCCCTGAATACAACCTTCAGCAATCCCTTTAACAATGGTGGCAATTTTTTCCGGATAGTTTTTGCCGCAGGCAATGTAGTCCAAAAAGAACATTGGTTGGGCGCCCTGACACAAGATATCATTAACACACATCGCTACACAGTCGATGCCAATGGTATCATGGCGATCCATCATAAAGGCCAGCCGTAGTTTGGTACCAACGCCATCGGTTCCGGAAACCAGGACTGGTTTCTGATAACCTGCGGGCAGTTCGAACAGCCCGCCAAATCCGCCCAGGTGCGAAAGAACCCGATCGTTAAAGGTCCGCTTGACATCGGCCTTCATTAGTTTAACCGATTCGTAACCCGCTTCAACGTCCACTCCGGCTTGTCGATAGGCATCTGTTTTTATCTGATTTTCTGACATGTTTCCTCCATCTATTTTTAGTTCCAGTTTCTAGCATCACTTGCCAATTAGTCGTTGGCATTTAAAATTGGCACTTCCATCGGATATTCCCCGTCAAAGCAGGCCCGGCAGAAGGTTGTTTTACCGCCGACAGATTCGGTTAAGCCCTCCAATGAAATATAGGCCAGCGAATCGGCACCGAGAATTTCTCTGATTTCTTCGACCGTTTTCTTGGCACCAATCAAGTATTTTCGCCGCGGTGTATCAATTCCAAAGTGACAAGTATGGGCGACTGGCGGACTGGTAACCCGGAAATGAACCTCGGTTGCGCCAGCCTGTCTTAAAATCTCAACCAATCGTTTAGAGGTAGTCCCCCGAACGATGGAATCGTCGATAATAATGACCCGTTTGCCTTTAATGGTTTCTTTTAATGGGTTGAGTTTTATCCGTACCCCTTCTTCCCGCAACTTCTGATTGGGTTGAATAAAGGTTCGGCCAATGTATTTATTTTTAATCAAGCCGACACCATAGGGAATCCCTGATGCTTCAGCATAACCGATGGCTGCGCCAATTCCTGAATCCGGCACCCCAATGACTACATCGGCTTCAACTGGTGACTCTTTGGCAAGAATTTCGCCAGCTTTATGACGAGCCGCATAAACAGATGTTTCATCCATCACCGAATCGGGACGGGCAAAATAAATCAACTCGAAAATACAGGCTTTCTTTTTAACCCAGTTGTTTTGGCCATAACTGGTTAAGCCATTTTCGTCAATGACAACAATTTCGCCGGGTTCAACATCGCGAACCAGTTCCGCCCCAATCGCATCCAGGGCACAGCTTTCCGATGTCAGAAAATAATCTTCATCCTTCTTACCAATACAAAGCGGCCGCAAACCATAGGGATCACGAACGCCCACCAGTTTATCGCCAACCGTGATTACCAGAGCATAGGCCCCCTTGATGATTTCGACCATTCGTTGAATCGCTTCAATCATCCCGTGGCGCAGGCCTCTGGCTAAAATGTTGACCATTACCTCGGTATCAATAGTCGTCTGAAAAACAACGCCAGAGTCTTCCAGCATGTTCCGTAAAGCACTATCATTGATGAGATTTCCATTATGTGCCAAAGCTATTTGGCCCATACTGTGATTAACCGTTAATGGTTGAGCATTTGTGACCCCATCTTCGCCTGAAGTGGAATAACGAACGTGACCGATTCCGATATTACCTTTAAGCTGTTTTAATACGTTGCCTTTAAATGCATCACAGACCAGGCCCGTTTCTTTGTGGGTCGAAATCTTTCCGTCTTTGTTAACTGATATACCAGCGCTTTCCTGACCGCGGTGCTGAAGCGCATAAAGTCCATAATAGATATAGGAAGAACAATTATTCTCTTTCGATTTGAGATAGGCCCCCATTATTCCACATTCATCGCGAAACTTGTCATTTATCATTGGTGTGTGTATCCTCCAGGTATTTGATTTTATTTTTCCCGCACTCGAATTTTTATATGATACGAGTGATTTTTTATGCCTGAACCCGTTTTAGCATTTCTTCGTAGGCTTCTTCGATATGGCCAAGGTTTCTACGGAAGCGGTCTTTATCCAGTTTTTCATTGGTTTTTACATCCCAAAAACGACAGGTATCAGGTGAGATTTCATCAGCCAGAACAATTTGTCCGTCGTTGGTTTTACCAAACTCAATTTTAAAGTCAACCAGGTTGATCCCTCTTTCCAGAAAATACGCTTTTAAGATCTCATTAATTTTAAAGGTCATGTCGCGAATCACTGCAATTTCATCAGCGGTGGCCAATTCCATGGCGATGGCGTGATCATCGTTGATAACCGGATCGCCAAAATCATCATTTTTATAGCAGAATTCAAAAATCGGTGATTTTAATTTCAAACCTTCTTCCAGACCAAGGCGTTTACAAATAGAACCAGCGGCGGTGTTACGGATAATCACTTCCAATGGAAAAATCGTCACCGCTTTAACCAATTGTTCGTTTTCGGAGAGAACTTTGACAAAATGAGTGGGGATACCTTTTTCTTCCAACATTGTAAAGATAACACCGGTCATTTTATTATTGATGACCCCTTTACCTCCAATGCTACCTTTAACCTCGCCGTTAAAAGCAGTCGCGTCATCCTTATACTCAATAATAAATTCGTTGGGATTATCGGTTTTAAAAACTTTCTTGGCTTTACCTTCGTATAACTGTTCTAATTTTTCCATTTTAATCTCCTTAAAATTTGATTTAAATCAATGCTGTGCTTGTAAATGTCTTATAAGATTTCCTGAACCTTTTCATTTTTCGCAATTACTTCGTCGTTGAGCTGAACTTTGAAGGCCTTCATCTTTTCGCGAATCGCCGGGTACTTAATTGACAGCATTTGAGCTGCTAAAATCCCGGCATTTTCGGCGCCGTTGACAGCTACCGTGGCCACTGGTACGCCGGATGGCATCTGAACGATTGACAAGAGCGAATCCAGTCCACCTTGAAAAGAGGTTTGAATCGGAATGCCAATGACCGGAAGTGGTGTGATCCCAGCGATAACTCCCGGCAAGTGGGCCGCTTTTCCCGCTGCCGCAATGAAAACTTCAATCCCCCGATCTTCGGCAGTAGTGGCATAGTCAAAGATTTTGTGGGGATTGCGGTGGGCTGAGATAACCTGAACATCATATTCAATGCCAAATTTCTCCAGCGCAATCAGACATTTTTTGACAATCTCAAAATCAGAATCACTGCCCATGATAACCGCAACTTTTGGTGTACTCATTTTTTAATCTCCTTCGTGTTTGCTTCTTAAATTTTCTAACACTAGTTTTCTTATTTATAATTTATTTAAAATAATTGACGCCAGCTTTAAAGATCTGCTGATCCATATTGCCGGGAATATTTTTATAGAGATTCTTGCCGATTCGTTCGGAGTGACCCATTTTCCCAAGGACCCGGCCATCCTGGCTGGTGATGCCTTCAACCGCATAAACAGAACCGTTGGGATTGAAGCGGCCATCAAGGGTGGCGGCACCCTCAAAATCCACATATTGGGTAGCAATCTGACCGTTTTCGATGAGGATTTTCAGCACCGCATCACTGGCGACAAAACGACCTTCGCCATGCGACATGGGCATCCGATGAATATCCCCGACCTTGGTATTGGCCAACCAGGGCGACAGATTGGAGCTGATTCGAGTCATCGGAATGGTGGACACATGGCGGCCGATGGTGTTAAAGGTTAAGGTCGGCATCTCCTCGGTAATTTCACAGATTTCACCATTGGGAACCAGTCCCAGCTTAATCAGGGCCTGGAAGCCATTACAGATCCCCAATACCAACCCATCCCGGTTATTGAGCAAATCCATGACGGCATCCATCATCTTGGGATTTCTAAAAACCGAGGCAATAAATTTACCGGAACCGTTCGGTTGATCCCCAGCACTAAACCCACCAGGAATCATTATCATCTGGGATGCTCTGATCTGCGCCGCCATTTCGTCAATGGAGTTGATTATATCCTGCGCTGACTGATTTCTGAAAATCGTCGTCACCGCTTTTGCACCGGCATTCTCAAAGGCTTTGACCGAGTCGTATTCACAGTTAGTTCCCGGGAAGACCGGGATAAATACCTGAGGTTTGGCTAGTTTATCTTTGTGGTATACAATCGGTGTGACCTTAAAGCTTAAGGTTTCCACGGCCCCACTGATTTCTGCTTTTTCAGGATAAACTGACCGCAGTGGTGCTTCCCAGACTTCGATCAATTCATTAATTGCGATGGCATCACTGCCAAATACAATTTTATTATTATCAGTGGTCTTGCCAATGGGGGTTGAGCCCTCCAGAATTTCAAAACTTTCGATCAAGATACTGCCATACAGTGGTTTAAACAAGAAGGCGGGATCGATCCGATCATTGATGTCAACCCCGATGCCGTTACCAAATGCCATTTTTGTCACTGCTTCAGCCAAACCGCCATAACCGATTGTTTTGGCGCTCAATATTTTGCCTTCCCGATTCGCTTTAATGATGACATCATAAACAGCTTTCACCGCAACTAAGTCCGGTACTCCATTTTTATCTAACGGTAAACTAAACAATTGTAACAATGACTCACTGGACTTGAGTTCACTGGTTATCACTGATTCCACGTGAGTTGTCACCACTGCAAAAGAAATCAGGGTTGGTGGAACGGTCAGTTCGCCAAAGCTGCCTGACATACTATCCTTGCCACCAATGGCTGGCGTTCCCATGGCTGTCTGAACCTGATGGGCCCCTAAGAGCGCCGCAAAAGGGCGGCCCCATTTAATTGGTTCTTTGCCCAACCGTTCAAAATATTCCTGGAAACTGAGGCGGGCCTTTTTATAATCGCCCCCCATCGCAACCAGTTTGGACAGCGATTCAAGCACTCCCATCATCCCGCCTAGAAAGGGACTGCTTTTGGCGATGGTCGGATTGTAACCAAAGGTCATCATGCTGCAGGTGGTAGTGTCGCCATGAATCATCGGAATCTTGGCGATCATCCCGTCCATTGGTGACAAAGCGTTTTTGCCGCCATAGGGCATCGCCACAGTGCCAGCGCCAATGGTTGAGTCAAACATTTCCACCATACCTCGCTGACTGGCTACATTCAGATCTTTTAGCGTCTCTTTCATTTGATTGATAAAATCGAATTGTTCATCTTTTTTCGGGTCTTGATCCGCTGTTTTTATTGCGCTATCTATTTCTATTGGTGACTCAACTACCACATCAATAAATTGTGGTGCACCGTTGGTTTCAAGAAAGGATCGGGAAATATTCAAGATTTCTGCACCCCGCCATTTCATGATCAACCGACCTGAATCGGTGACAACGGCAACTGGGGTAATCTCCAGGTTTTCAGCTTTTCCCATAGAAATAAAGGTATCCACATCTTTAGGATCGACCACCACAGCCATTCGTTCCTGGGATTCAGAAATGGCCAGTTCGGTGCCATCCAAGCCTTCATATTTTTTTGGCACCTTATCCAAATCGATTTCCAGACTATCTGCCAGTTCGCCAATGGCCACCGATACCCCGCCAGCACCAAAGTCGTTACAACGTTTAATGAGATTCGCCAGTTCTTTACTGCGGAATAAGCGTTGGATTTTTCTTTCTTCGACGGGATTTCCTTTTTGAACCTCAGCCCCACTTTCCAGAATCGATTCTTCAGTATGGGCCTTAGATGAACCGGTGGCACCACCGCAACCATCCCGGCCAGTCCGACCACCAACTAGCAACACCACATCGCCAGGAGCTGGGCGTTCCCGGATGACATTTTCTTTGGGTGCCGCAGCAATCACGGCCCCGACTTCCATCCGCTTGGCCAGAAAACCGGGATCATAAACTTCCGTTACCTGACCAGTTGCCAAACCGATCTGATTCCCATATGAACTGTATCCATGGGCCGCTTCCGTCGAAATTTTACGTTGCGGCAATTTGCCCGGTAAGGTATCTTCAATGGCCGCCCGGGGATCCCAGGCACCAGTTACCCGCATTGCCTGATAAACATAACTTCGACCGGAAAGTGGATCCCGGATAGCCCCACCCAGACAAGTCGCAGCCCCGCCAAACGGTTCGATTTCGGTGGGATGGTTATGGGTTTCATTTTTAAACATCAGTAGCCATTCTTCGTCGACACCATCATGATCGACAACCATGTTGATGCTACAGGCATTGATTTCTTCTGATTCATCCAGATCTGGAATCCGCCCCGCTTTTTTAAGTGCTTTGGTACCAATAACCGCCAGATCCATCAGACTCATTGGTCGTTCGGAATTTTCGCCGTATAGATCCGTTCTGGCCTGACAATAATCAGCATAGGCCCGTTTCATCGCCTGTGAAATGGGGTCATCGCCCAGAAACTGCACCTGCTTAATCTGAGTTAAAAAAGTCGTATGACGACAATGATCCGACCAATAGGTATCAATTACCTTTAATTCCGTAATGGTCGGATTCCGCTGTTCTTCTTTATTAAAATAATTCTGAACAAATATAATGTCCTCAGTTGTCATGGCAAATCCGTGATCCAGACGAAACGCTTCTAATTGATCACCATTTAGCGTGATAAAACGATCCAGCGGTTTGATATCATTTGGCTCACGAACCTCATCAGCCAGGGTTGTAAAAGGTTCTAAACTGGCTTCCTGAGAATCCACTGGATTAATCATGTAGTGCTTAATACTCTCAAATTCATTTTGAGTTAATTCCCCTGTGAGTACAACAATTTTTGCGACTTTAACTAAAGCCCGTTCACCGGATACGATCTGAATGCACTGAATCGCGGAATCGGCATGCTGATCGTATTGCCCAGGTAGATACGAAATTCCAAATATTTTTTCATCAACTCTCGTTTCAAGACAGTCTTCAAATACCTGATCAACATTGGGTTCGGATAAAATAGTGCTAATAATCTGATCAAACAACTCATCTGCCACGTCTTGGACATCATATCGATATACTATACGCATGGATTCAAGCTTTTGAATCTTTAGAATCCGTTGAAAGGTATGTGTCAACGACTTGGCTTCTACTTCAAATTCGTCTTTTTTTTCTACAAAAATTCGTTTTATCACAATTTTTCCACCTTTTTAAATGATAAACTTATTTTACTATTTCCGAACAATAATATCAATAGAATTTAAAACGTTCGGATTATTTTTTTATTTTCCCGAATATTTTTCAAGTTTATCCGTTTATTTTCAAATTTTTAATCGATTCCGGTATAATTTGAAGTATAATTGCATTATATTTGGGTAATATAGTACTAACCAATTACTCGATATAAAAAAGATCCAAGAGAGGTAACATATGAAAATTTTCCATTTGCATCATAGCGGCTTTTTAATTCAATTAGCAGATAAAACACTGATCTTTGATTGTTTTACCCATATCCCAACCAGTCTCCTTCGCAAGGGACTTCCTCATTATTTTTTTGTGTCTCATGGTCACGGCGACCACTACACCGCTGATATTTTTTCAACCGAACGGGTTTATCACCCTACCTATATATTAAGTGATGATATCCCCAAAGCCTCTACTCATAAAACCCATACTATTGGCCCCTACCAGCACATGTCGCTGGGTGGGATGGACATCAAAACTTTTGGTTCCACTGATCAAGGTATCTCATTTTATATTGCTACCAATTCCCATCGGATTTTCCACGCCGGGGATCTCAATTGGTGGGACTGGGACACCAATGAAAAACCAAATATCGATCCGATACAGGAAGAAAAGGACTATAAAGCTGAACTGGAAAAAATGAAGAACCTGCCCATGGAATTCGCCTTTGTTCCGGTGGATCCCCGTCTGGGCGACTCCTTCTACAAAGCGGGCGAATATTTTATCGAAACCTTTCATCCCAAGGTACTCATTCCCATGCATTTTCGTGATGATTTCGAAATTATCCAGCGTTTCAAAGACAAAATCGGGAACACCAAAACGATTATTCCTGAATTTAAAGAACGGAATGTCAAAATCAAAAACACCTGGTCACCTGGCGTCTGAATTATCGAATCTTCTTACTTGCTGAAGGAGTATTGCTATGAACAATCTATTTTCGCTTAGTAAACAAAGTCGTCAACTCCTTGACTTATTTTTTACCATCAGTACAGAATTTCTTTGCATTGCCGATGAACGAGGGGCTATTTTACAAACAAATCAGGTTTGGGAAACGAAGCTGGGCTACCTGAATCCAGATCTTTATGACAAAAATCTCATTGATCTTGTTCATCCCAACGATGTGCCCAACTTGATTCTTGGCCTAAAAAAATTGACTGGAGAAAAGGAATCACTGACGCTTACCACTCGTCTACACTCCAATTTTGACTCCTATCTTTTTGTAACCTGGCAGTTTAAATGGGTCGATGGACTTATCTTTTGTTGTGGTAAAGATTTGACTGAACTCTATCAGGCAAAAAAAGATGCTGAGAGCGCCAACTTTTTAAAAAATCAATTGATATCGATTTTATCAAATGAACTAAAGGAACCTCTGGAAAGTCTGTTCCTGTTTTTTGAGTTAATGAGCAAAGCCAATTCCAGATCAGATCAGAAAACCTGTCTGGAGAATATCCATCTTTCCTCTTCACTTCTGGGAAATCTGATTGATGGGCTTCTGACAAACGATAGCAAGACTGGCCATGATGTGATTGTTTTTGATTTTCACACTACCGTCGAGGATGCAATCATCCCCTTGATCGCCAGCGCCAAGCGTCATAACATTGCCATCGAATTGTCAATTCATCCCAAGATTCCAACGACTGTCGTTGGTGATCCTCAACGACTCAAGCAAATCATCTCCTATTTAATTCTTAACGCCATGAAATGCCTGGAGCAAGGTAAGATTTTCCTTGAAGCTACCCCGGAAAATACCGACAAATCAGTTTTTAAGATTTATTTTAATGTTAAAACGTCTGGAATTTCGCCCTTAAAAAATGGCTTGGCAGACCCCTTTTTATTTACCGATGCCACCGGCGTCACAATGGCAAACAATCTCAGTTTTGGCCTGGAACTAGTGAAAACGCTGGTTGAAACCATGAACGGCAAATTTTCTGCTGCCTGGGACAATGAGAACAACTATGATTTTTCATTTCATGTTCTCTTGCTCAGAGATGAGTCTCAGAAACTCAAAAACGGACGTAGTGTGTCCCAACATATATTACCGATGTATAATAAAAACCTTCGCCTCAAAGATGACGAACTAACAGCATTAGAGCAAATCGTAAATGATCAGACTCAATTAACCAGCTCTGGCGTTCTAGATCAGAGACCGAAAATCCTGGTGGTTGATGATTCAACCAAGAACACCCAAATGCTTGCTGAGGCTCTGGTAGAAAAATATGATATCACTGTTGCCAACAGCGGAAAAGCTGCCTTAGCTATGGCTACACAAAAACCTGTCCCCGACTTAATTCTGTTGGATCTCAGTATGCCGGAAATGAATGGCTTTGAAGTCAGTAAACAAATTCAGCTGGAAGAAAGTACGATGGGTATTCCGATCATTTTTTTAACGACTCTGAGTGACAAAGAAAACAAAGCCCATGGCGCCCAAACTGGTGCTGTTGATTTTATTTCCAAGCCCTTTGATCTGCCCAATGTCGAGCAAAAAATAAAATACCAGCTGGCGCTCAAGCATTATCGGGAAATTCTCAGTAACACAACCGATACCGACGCTTTAACCCAACTCGCCAACCGTCGCCGTTTCGAAGAAATGCTGACTATCGAAATTCGCAAAGCCAGACGAAATAACACCCCACTCTCGATGATCAGAATTGATATTGATTATTTTAAATTATATAATGAGACTTATGGCCGCGCTGAAGGGGATGCTTGTCTCCAGGAAGTTGCCGGTACAATCAAAAAAACATTAAAACGTGCCGGTGATCTGGCCGCCCGCTGGGAAGGTGAGGAATTTATCTGTCTACTCCCGGACACTAATTTAAAGGGAGCCGCCCATATCGCTGAAATCATCAGAAAAACTGTAGTAAATTTGAGCATTCCTCACCAAACCTCACCAATTAATACAATCATCACTTTATCACTGGGAGTGGCTACCGGCGTTTATTTAGACAAAAGCACTTCCGAAAACTCCTTAACGACCCTTTTCACCCGCTCGGAAACCGCTCTAATCAGAGCCAAAAAAGCCGGTCGCAACCAGCTTTTTGTATTCCATAACGACTAAAAATTTAAAACCCCTATCCTCTTTTAAAAAAGGGTTCAGGGGTTTTAAAAACATCCTATTTAACTGCTGCTTTATTTTTCCAACCATATTTCCCTTTCATTTCAACAAAACGTACCAGATCAACGGTCTGCTGCCTAAGCTGCCCATCATCATCTTTACATATAAGCTTTAACTCCTGTAATTCCGGCGGCCCCACAGGGATAATCATTTTTCCACCTCTGGCCAACTGATCAATGAGTTCCTTGGGAATTCTCTCTGCCGCTGCCGTGACGATTATTCGATTGAAGGGGGCAAATTCTGCCCATCCCTCACTGCCATCGCCAATTTTATAAACAATATTTTTGTAACCCAAATTATTAAGTCTCTTTTGGGCTGTTTCCGATAATTCCGGAATTCGTTCAATCGTATAAACCATTTTCGAAAATCTAGCCAGAAGTGCTGTTTGGTAACCTGAACCCGTTCCAATTTCCAACACACAACTGTTTTTCTCTGGGGCGAGAATCTGAGTCATTTCAAGCACCAGAGAAGGTTGAGAAATTGTTTGTTCATAACCGATTGACAGGGGTTGATCCCGATCTGCAAATTCTTTCATTTCATTGTCAATAAAATAAGAACGATCCAGATGCACAAAAAAATCACTGAGTTCCTGATAATCCATTGCTGTTTCTCACTTTCAATTCCTTAACACCCAATTCTTTTATTGTCTAAAACAATCACTTTCAATCAGATAATCCCGTACACCTCGAAGTGACGAATGGCTGGTGGCACTGCTGATACGGGGATATACGGTCAGATGATCCATGCGGTCTTCGACTTTATTCAAATCAAAGCCTTCTGAAAGCACCACAAATTTTCCAATTCCCGGTTCAATAGCCTTTTGAGGGCAGCCATAAATACAACGCATACAGATGACGCACTCATTGCCAAAATGGTGCCTACCTTCACTAATTTTAATATTTTCTTGAGGACACAATTTTTCACACAATCCGCATTCAATACATTTCTCGTTGACTTTAAGTCGCCGACCAAAAATCCTTCCCCCAATCATCTCAAAATATCCCAGTTTTGATGCGATTCGATCGATGCCATAGGGCTGCGTTCGATGCCGTTCTCCTACCATAATTTCAGTCACCACCTTTTCAACAATTACTGGTGTTGCATGAAGAACCATGGCGCAAAGGCTTTCATCGTAACCGATCAAAAAATTAGATGGCATAACCATCATTTTTTCGTATATTACATCATAACCTTTTCTTTCAAGATGACGAATTGTTGCCCATCGACACGCTGTATTGGGCGAAATTTCGCCTCCACCTGAAACAGAAATGACCACCGCCGGTCGATCTTTGGCAGGCGGAATTTTTTTTAACCACTCCGTAATGGGTTTTGGTGCATTAAATGCATACACCGGAAACAACAGCACCAATACATCGCCAAACACAACTGGCTCAGTTATACCCCTTAACTCGGTGCGTTGAACCGCAATTGCTCTTTTTTTTAACGAATGTTCGAACGCATCAGCAACTCGAGCTGTTCCTCCAGTACCTGTAAAATACACCAGATTTGCGTTTTTAAAATCCATTCTTTCCTCACTAACCGTACAGTTGTCTATTGCTTTTTGAATTTGAATGTCGCTCAATCTGTACACCTTATTTTTATTACCCGTTCTCCATTCTTTCAATAATCAAATGCGTATGATTATTGTGGCTGTCTTTGTCAATTTGCAGGTCTTCGTTCTACCATATTTTACCCTTTATTGTTAATTATAAACATATTCACGAGCGCTTGATTTTGATTAAAAAGCTTTACATTCCGCCCAAATCAAGTATAAAATACTATCAGGTCAATATTTTTTATGATCAGAAAGGAATTCTGAAAATGAGTAAATTTTGCGTTCCCCCAGATGACGCTTTTGCAAATGAAGACGTTTCTAAGCGATACGGCTGCGTCACGGATATCCCTACTCCAATTGGCAATCGTCAAGAATTTGATTCAATGCTCGTTGAGGCCATCAACAAAGCAAAGACTACCGTACGTTATCTATCAATCCTTCTGATCAAATTTAACACTTTAGAGAAACCTACTCGTTGTCAAGAACAATTATCCAACACTGACTGTCATCGCCGGATTGCCACCATACTGAATAAAACCTTGAAACGTTCCGGGGATCTGGTTACCCAATGGGATGATTGCACATTCGCCTGTATTCTCTCAGATACGGATCCCGCCGGTGCTGCAGAAATGGCTGAAAAATTCAGACGAAAAATCTTAAACACCGCTTTTTTCCACGCAACCACTCCCCAGATTTGCTATTACACAGTTTCCATTGGTGTGGTTACTGCCATTCTCACTGATGATATTTCCTACGAAATACTGATTAAAAAAGTAACTCAGGCCCTGTCGGCAGCCGATGCAATGGGCCAAAACCAAATTGTTATCAATATAAATTAAAACCAGGCACTCTGTCTGGTTTTAATTTATATTGCATGTTTTTAGCGATTAAACTAACAGACAGCAACCAAGCTGCAACCAGCCACAACCTGTTCGGCAATGATAATTATT
Organism: Acetobacterium wieringae; assembly: GCF_001766835.1. Classification (GTDB taxonomy): domain Bacteria; phylum Bacillota; class Clostridia; order Eubacteriales; family Eubacteriaceae; genus Acetobacterium; species Acetobacterium wieringae. The sequence continues at coordinate 98,081 of NZ_LKEU01000037.1, forward strand.
AGTTATGAAGTGGTAGATTTTTGTTATAAATAGTTATATAATGATAACACTGGTGTCTTTTGCGATGTCAGTATGCACTTGTCCTAAATCAACTTACATCCTGCTAAAATCATTGCGGCCGTATCTTGGCCCCTGATTTTCTGGATAACCTGCAAAACGATATTTGAAAGGGGTTATTATGAACAAAAATCTAGAACCGCTGCTGGATCTGGAACCAACCAAGCAAACCGATCTGACACCACAAACTGCTGCAAATACAGCTGACTATATCCCGGATAAAGCCATTCGCAAATCCCGAATATCCACCAAACTGCTGTTGTTTACAGTTGTCCTTATGGCCTTGGCCGTGTTTTCTCTGGGAATCATCACAGTTAACCTGGGTGCTGCTGCGTTAACCAACCAGGCCAATACCGATGCTCAAAAGTACACCACGGAAGGCGCTTCCCATGTTGGCGCCATCATTGATGGTAACTTATCGACCCTTAGTGAAGTGGCTTCCCGGGCCCGGGTAACCACCATGGACTGGCAAACTCAAGTTGATGCCATTGCTGGCGATGTGGAACGATTGGGTTATCAGGACATTGCCGTAATGAACCAGGACGGTCATGCCAAATATATCAAAGGCGGTGGCGAGTTTGATTCTTGGGGAGAATTTTGGTATGAAAACGGCTTCAAGGGTGAATTATCTATTTCTGATGTTGCCATCAGTAAAGTTACCAAAGAACCCGTGGTATTTGACGTCGCACCGATAAAAAGCAACGGTCAGGTTGTTGGCTTATTGGTTGGCCGAAGAGATCCAACCTTCTTAAAGGATATCATCAATGCCATGGGCGATGGCGACCGCCAGTTCGGTTTTGTTGTCAATGAAACTGGAGCGATGATGGCCCATCCCGATGATCAGATGATATTGGATCAGGTTAACGTCTTTGACGCTATCGACAACGATGGCATTTGGAAGAGTTTTGGTTTAGCGTTAAAGAAACTGGGAACCCAAACCACCGGGATGTTAACCTATACTTTAAACGGAGAAACCAAAATTGGTTCCACAGCTCCCATTCCTGGTACAAACTGGACCCTGATTGTCGCCCAATATGAAGATGATGTACTAGCTCCGATCAATAATCTCCGCAATCTGATTATCATGATTTCATTGTTTATTCTCCTGATTGGCGGTGCTGCAGCCTTTATAATGGCCCAAAAGCTGTCGAAACCGATTGTAAAACTTAAAGAAATCGCCGATCAGGTGGCTGTGGGCAAGGTGGATGTAAACATTGAAATCACCACCCATGACGAGATTGGCGATTTGATGCGATCTTTTGAAACCATGATTCAAAACAACAAAGGTCTCTCCGAAGCGGCTCAACAGATGTCAAAGGGTGATTTTGACGTTGCAATCATCCCCCGTTCTGACGATGATGTAATCGCCTATTCCATGGTTGCTGTTTTAACAGAAATGAACAGAATCCATGATGCCATTGTAAAATTTGGAAACGCTGCTTTAGCTGGACAACTTAACTACCGGGGAAATACCAATGAATACGCCGGGGCCTACAAAGATATGATCATTTCTTTAAACAATGTGATCAACACCTTTGTCAAACCCCTCAAAGTTGCCAATAAAGCCATTGAACGGATTGGCAACGGCGTGATCCCGCCTAAAATCACCACTGAATACAAGGGTGATTTTAATGATCTGAAAAATAATATCAACGCCTGCATCGATGGTTTAGGGGCTTTAACCGAGACTGGTGAAGTGCTTCATCGACTATTTATCAATGATTTTACGGCCCAAATGGAGGGAACCTATTTAGGCGTCTTTGGCGATTTGGCAACCTCTGTCAATGAAATTCACTGGAAATTAAACTACATCCATGCCATTGTCAATAATGTTGCCAACGGCAATATGAGTGATTACGATGAACTGGTTAACATCGGAAAACGAAGTGAAGCGGATGAATTTATTCCCAGCCTGATTCAAATGATTGAAAATATCCATTCCCTGGTTAGCGAAGCCGATGAAATGACCCGGCTGGCTGTTGAAGGCGATCTTGATCATCGGGGGGACCCTGCTAAATTCAAAGGCGAGTATGCCAAAGTTATTGCTGGCTTTAACCAAACCCTGGATGCTGTCATTGAGCCGATCCAGGCAGCTTCTGCCGCCTTGGACGAGCTGGCCAAAGGTAACCTGAAGACGTATATGGATGGTGATTACAAAGGCCAGCACGGAAAAATAAAAGAGGATATGAACCGAACCATTGATTTCCTCAAAAACTATGTTGACGAAATCACAATCACCCTCCAACGCATTGGAGAGGGCGACCTCAGCCAGGAAATTAAAACCTATTATCATGGCGATTTTGTCGCCATTAAACTGGCTATTAATGGGATCACTACCCATTTAAGTGAAGTCATGAAAGAAATTGATGACGCTGCCGGACAAGTCGAAGCCGGTGCCATTCAAATCTCTGACGGCGGTCAAGCCTTATCACAAGGTACAACCGAACAGGCTAGTGCCATCCAGGAACTTACCGCTTCCATTGAAGAAGTGGCCGCAGAAACCAAGCGAAACGCCCAAAACGCCAATGAAGCCAATGAACGGGCCATTGAAGTGCGAACCAATGCTGAAGTAGGTAATTCTCAGATGTCAAAAATGGTCACTGCCATGGTTGAAATCAACGAATCGTCAAACAATATTTCAAAGATTATCAAGGTCATTGATGACATCGCCTTCCAAACCAATATTCTCGCTCTTAATGCGGCTGTCGAAGCCGCCCGGGCCGGACAACATGGCAAAGGCTTTGCCGTCGTTGCTGAAGAAGTGCGAACCCTGGCAGCCCGCAGTGCCGAAGCCGCCAAGGAAACCACGGGTCTCATTGAAGGCTCGATTGATAAGGTTGCAGCTGGCACCAAGATTGCTGATGAAACCGCTGAAAGTCTGGTTGAAATTCTTAATGAGATTGAAAAAGTAACCGGATTGGTTGGCAATATCGCCCGGGCCTCCAATGATCAGGCTTCAGAAATTGCACAAATCACCAAGGGTATTGAACAAGTTTCCAATGTAGTCCAAACCAACTCAGCTACTGCCGAAGAAAGTGCAGCTTCCAGCCAGGAGCTTTCCGGCCAGGCTGAGGTTCTTAAACAGATGATGCGCACTTTCAAACTCAAAAACCAATACAGCAACGATGTCGAAAGAACAATGCCGATTAACAAAAAGGTATCTGCGGTTCCCTTTGTCGCACCACCCCAACCTGAACCCCGGATCACTTTGGATGATTCAGAACGTGATAAGTACTGATATCTAAACAAGTCATATCCATATACTCCATGCTCTAAGTAAAAATCCTGAAGACTGTCAAATCCGATTGTCTTCAGGATTTTTTTTGAATACTCATGTATTCTTTCATTTTACGATTTTATAACGGATGTCAATATCGATTCATTATCGTCCAGAATATAACAATAAACAACTGTCTATTTTCTATTTCTGCTAACATTATTGACATTTGATTAAAATTTTGATCGAGTTATACTATATTTGGAGCACTTTTTAGAAAATAATGCGATATTATGTTATTTTTTTGTTTCATTTTACAAGATTATCCCTTATAATTTACAGGAAATTAAAAAATGAAATTATATTAATTTGAATGACTATCTATTCATTCAGTCAGGTGGTGTTTCAGAAAATAAATCCCGCATCAATCCGTCCAATCACCAGAATAGCAATTATTTATTCCGCAGCGATAAGCTAATCTCATAAGACTTTTTTTTGCATCAATACTGGTGAGTAAGGACACCGTCCGCAATTTGCCCCCTCAGATTAAACTAACGGAGGTCTAACTTGAATTGGTTTAAAAATTTAAAAATTAAAACGAAACTGCTGACATCGTTTATTCTTATTGCTCTGCTTGTTGGCGTTGTTGGTTTCATTGGTATCATAAATACCTGGTCGCTACAAGAGTCTGATCAGGAGTTATATGAAAACATGACAGTGCCCATCTCCCAAGTTGGTCAAATGTCAACCACCTTTCAGAAGATGCGTGTAAACCTGCGGGACATGATTCTAGCCAACGATCCTGCCCTGATTCAGTCGATTGAAAAGAGCATTGCTGAAGACCAACAAAAAATCGATACCTTGGCTGACGATTACCAGAAAACGATTCAAACCGATGAAATGCAAGAAGCCTTTGACAGCTTTGAAGCTGCTCGGACAGAATACAACAAACATCTTGACGTGGTGAAGACCCAAGCTGCCCTAAACCAGGACACTGAAGCGTTTAACTTAATGAGTCCAGATGGTGCTGCCGGGAAAGCCACGGCCGCCCTGCAAACGGCAATCGATAATCTCTCTGACTTAAAACTTGCCGATGGTTTGACCAAATCTGAAGAAAATTTTGCCCAGGCGGCTGGTGTCACCACCACAATGACCATTATCATGATTATTAGTATGATTATCGCTGTCGCTTTGGGATTAGTACTGACCTCCCTGATCTGTGGGCCACTCCGCAAGGCTAACCATATGATCCAGGAAATGAGTAAAGGTCACCTGAGCAACCGTCTTAATATTGATACCACCGACGAGGTCGGCGAAATGGCGACAACCATGGACAAAATGGCTGATTCTCTCCAGTTTCTGGTTATTGGCACAATCAACCGCATTTCTGAAGGGGATGTTTCCATGAATGTGGAAATCACCGATCCCCAGGATGAAATCGGGCCCGCGCTGAAAAAAACCATCGAAACCATCCGAGCCCTGATTACCGAGGCAAATGCACTGTCTCAGGCAGCCGTCGAAGGACGTCTGGACACCCGGGGCCATGCTGATGCATTCAGCGGTGGTTTTCGGGAAATCGTTGCCGGTGTAAACAGTACTCTGGATGCCGTTGTCGGTCCCCTTAACGTCGCTGCCGAATACATTGAGCGAATTGGCAAGGGTGAAATTCCACCGAAGATTACTGATGAATATTATGGCGACTTCCGCGAAATTAAAAATAATCTTAATGCCTGCCTGGATGGATTAGGTGCCTTATCGGTGGCTGACCACACTTTGAAATTGATGAATAAAAACGATTTAACTCAAGCTATTGACGGCGATTTTGACGGTATTTTCGGTGAAATTGCCCGATCCATCAATGGGGTTCATGCCCAGCTTGGTCGGATTGTCAGTATTTCCACCAATATCCGTAACGGTGATCTAAGTGATCTGGACTTTCTTCGCAGCATTGGCAAACGCAGTGAGAACGACCGTCTGGTACCAGCACTGCTGGGCATGACCGAAACGATTTTGATGCTGGTTGAAGAAACCAGAAACATGGCTCAGATCGCCATTTCCGGAGATCTCAACAACCGTGGCGATGTAACAAAGTTCCAAGGTGAATATGCCACCGTCATTGAAGGATTCAACCAGACCCTGGATGCGATCATTGATCCGATTCAAGCTGCTTCGGCCACGCTCAATGAACTGGCTGAGGGAAATCTCAAAATTACCATGGACGGTGATTTCAAAGGTCAACATGGAAAAATCAAACATGATATGAACCAGACCATTGAATTTTTAAGAGCCTACGTGGAAGAAATCACTCACACTCTGGAAGAAATGAGTCGGGGAAATTTTGACCTGGAGATTACCAACCTCTACTGTGGCGATTTCCTGGCAATCAAAAAAGCCCTAAATCAAATTGCTGCCAGCTTAAGCACTACCCTTTACGACATCAATGTCGCTGCCAGTCAGGTGGATATCGGTGCTCAACAAATTTCTGATAGTGGTCAAGCATTATCACATGGAACTACTGAACAGGCCAGCTCGATTCAGGAGTTGACAGCATCCATTGAAGAAGTCGCTGCCGAAACAAAGCGCAACGCCCAAAATGCCAATGAAGCGAATGAACTGGCCATCAATGTTCGTTCTAATGCTGAAGTTGGCAATTCTCAAATGGTTAAGATGGTCGCTGCGATGAGCGAAATCAACGACTCCTCACACAATATTTCTAAAATCATTAAAGTCATTGATGACATTGCCTTTCAGACTAATATTCTGGCTCTTAATGCCGCTGTGGAAGCAGCCCGGGCTGGTCAGCACGGCAAAGGTTTTGCCGTCGTTGCTGAAGAAGTCCGTACTCTGGCTGCCCGCAGTGCTGAAGCTGCCAAGGAAACCACCGGGCTGATTGAAGGCTCCATCGATAAGGTAGAAGTCGGCACTAAAATCGCTGATGAAACCGCTCTGGGGCTTGCCGAAATTCTTAAGCAAATTGAAAAAGTTACCGATCTGGTCGGTCGAATTGCCCGGGCCTCCAATGACCAGGCTTCAGAAATTGCCCAGATCAATCAAGGCATTGAAGCCGTTTCCCAAGTAGTTCAAACGAATTCAGCAACAGCCGAACAAAGCGCTGCTGCCAGTGAAGAACTTTCCGGACAAGCCGAGATGCTTAAACAAATGGTTGATGCCTTTAAACTCAAGAACACAAAAAATCAGCCTGCCAGACCTGTTACCGATTATTCAGAGTCATTGGTACTTCCTCAATCAGAAATAATCCTTGATAATCTGGATTTTGACAAATATTAAGCGTTCTAAAAAATCCAGGCTGAACAGAAATATTCAGCCTGGATTTTTATTGTACTATTTTTTTATTAATTTCTTTACACTTCCATTTTTTCACAAAAACCTAAAACCTGAATAGCTTTTATGATGTCAATAGTTTAGCAAAATCATTGTACCGTATTCTTGCCTTTTTCTGGGCCCTGATCCGGGCTTTGTTTACATCTTGATAATTCGAAATTAGAATTTCTACAATGTGTGGATCAATTTTATGATCCGTCACCATTTGCTTTAAAATCTCGATCACTTTTTCTTTTTCCATTCCCTTACGATAGGGTCTATTCTCAGATACTGCGGTAAAAATATCTGCCACCGCCATGATCCTGGCTCCCAGCGAAAGCTCTGACGCTGTCTTTTTAAAGGGATAGCCGGTTCCATCCAGCCGTTCATGATGCATCGAGGCAAATTCATTTATTTCTTCAAAACCGGCAATCTGAAACAACAACACATAAGTATGATAGGTATGCTCTTTCATGACAGCAAATTCGGCTTGGGTAAGTCCCGCCGGTTTCTCCAGGATTTCCGTGGAAACTGTCAGTTTGCCAATATCATGGATGTAGCCAGCGGCCTGAATTTTCTTACAGGTCAGCTCATCACATTTTAAATGCTGTGCCAACCGTTTGGCTACTGCTGAAACTCCTTCGCTGTGAACTGCAGTAAAGTTGCTCCGAAAATCAATGACCCGGGCAAACAGTTTGGTAATTCCGATTAATTCGTCGATATCCAGTCTCTGGTCCTGGAATTTTATTTTTTTATAATATCGCCGACCATTGGAAATAGACTCCAGATCATACCAGAAAAACTCTTTTTCTTTTAAGCGTTCAAAAGCTTTGATGAACTCAGGGTTAAATTTTCGTCCCGAGGCACTTACTATTTTTTCAAAAATTCGGTCTTTTTGATTGATCATCTTATCGTCCCGAGAGATGAGGGTAGCAATCCGGTCAGCCAAGTGGATGAGATGACTTTCGGACATGACCGTTTCCCCCAAAAATCTGAGACCTTCCCCATCGTTCCAATCCACATGATGAAATTTGATGATTCTGGCTATATTTTTGAATTCTCGGTAATCCTTCAGAAGCAGCCAACCAATTCGGGCATGCTGATGGGGATTAATGGCTTCAAACTTCAGCACATTGATTCGTTCCTGCATACTTAAACCACCAATATCATGCAGCACAGCGGCGACACAGACTTCATTTAGTTTCTTTTCATCAAAGTTCAACTCTTCCCCTAGGTTGTTGGTAATATAGGCGACAAGACGTTGATGATGATTCAGTTCCGGGCTTACCATATCCGAAGCTCTTGATAGTTGGAGAGTTAACTCTAATAAAGAGACCATCTTTTCTTTTCCTTTCCACATAAGACATGAGTTACACATAATTATTTTGTTATGATACCATACTTTTGTTAGCATTGTAACACAATCTCATCGCACTTTTTGACTTTAGGGGTTTTTTTTATAATTTGGGACTGAAATGAAAAAGACCATCACAAAATTTGACTTTGCTGATGATCGATTTTTTTATAATGTGTTTGCCACCCGATTCACAAAAAGTGATACAATCTGGGGATCAAATTGGGTTCCAGCATAATTCTGAAGCTCCTGCAGCGCTTCGCTTTTGGTTTTTGCTTTTTTATAGGTTCGTTCAGATAATATCGTATCATAAGACGCTCCAACCGCCATAATTCTTGATAAAATCGGAATCTCTTCACCTACCAGGCCTTTTGGATACCCTTTTCCATCCCACCGTTCATGATGACACAAAATTGCGGTAGCAATTCCAACCATTTCAGGGGCTGAATTGATAATATGATAGCCTGTTTCTGGATGCTTTTTTATTACATTCCATTCCTCCGGGGTTAATTCTCCCTTTTTTTCAAGAATTTCTTTATCGATTGTTACTTTGCCGATGTCATGAAGCATTCCTGTCCACCTGAGCTGTTCTAATTCTATTTCTTTCATATTCATTTCTTTAGCAATACGCATACAATAATAACAAACCCGCTCCGCATGAATTTTTTCAACTGCGCTTTTTTCATATAAAGTATACATAATTGACTGAATTGTATTTTGTCGAACTTCAGATTTCATTTTTAGTTTATTTTTATACATCATGCTTTCTGCTTTTTTAAACAATTCAGTAAATGGTTCTGTCTTTGAATGCTTAGTTGCCCATCCAAATGATATCGATAGAATCCCTTGGTCAACTTTACAAGACACCACTGCATCGATCATATTGCTCATCCGTTTTTTAACGGTTTCTTCATCGGTATTTGGGAGGAGCATAACAAATTCATCACCGCCCCATCGCACGACCACATCGGTGGAACGACAACAATGAGTCAGAACCTGACTGGCTGCTATCAATAATGAATCACCGGCCAGATGTCCGAATGCATCATTTGTCATCTTTAATCCGTTTACATCTCCCATAATAATAGAAAGTGGATATTGAGACCCATCCTCAAATCTTTCCCGGGCTTCTTCATATTGTCTAGGTCAACAACGATAATACCATCTCTCACGCTTTTTAGAAATTGATGGTAATTTGAATCTTCTCCAAAACTATTCCCCCATACTTTCACATATGGGCAAATTATAACATGACCTCGATTTATTTCAACTATTTTTTATCGTAATTAACCATTATCTTACTGTATATTTATACAATTAAGACAGTGCTCTAATTTAAATCTCATTTATTGACAAATTTTTATATTTTTACAATCTCATCAGTCGTTCTGTAATAAGCCTTGCATAAATACATTTAGATCTTTTCCCGATCAAAAACTTATTTGTCGATCAGATCTTTTCGCGCTATAATAATGAAAACTGAAATAATTATTAAAACAATCAAAGGAGTTTTAATTATGTTGATCGACTTAAGAAGTGATACTGTAACCCAACCAACCCAAACCATGCGAACCGCTATGGCCAATGCAACCGTGGGTGATGATGTCTACGGGGATGACCCAACTGTCAACCAGTTAGAAAAGCTAGCTGCTGAACTTTTAGGCAAGGAAGCGGCTCTGTTTGTACCCTCCGGTACTTTTGGCAATCAACTGGCGATCATGACCCACACGACAAGAGGAAATGAAGTCCTGGTCGGTGATGATTGCCATATCCTGATGCATGAGGTCGGCGCAGCCGCGGTCCTTTCGGGCGTTCAAATCAGAACCTTTCCGGTTCTCGATGACGGCGTCGATGTGGAAAAACTGGCGCTGATGCTCCGGGGTGAAGACATTCATTTCCCGGATACTGGACTGATCTGTATGGAAAACGCCCAGTCATCGGGAAAAACTGTTCCCTTGGCCAATATGGAAGCGGTTTATACCCTGGCCCAATCCCAAAACATCCCAGTGCACATTGATGGCGCCCGAATATTTAATGCCGCTCTTGCATTAGGGGTTGATGTCAAAGAAATTGCCGCCCAAGGGGATTCAGTAAACGTCTGTCTGTCCAAAGGCCTCTGTGCACCGGTGGGGTCGTTACTACTGGGAACCGAAATATTTATAAAAAAAGCCCGTAAAAACAGAAAACTGATGGGCGGTGGCCTCCGACAGGCCGGAATCCTGGCCGCGGCCGGGATTATCAGTCTGACGGAAATGATCTCCCGGCTGGAAGAAGACCACCGGAATGCCCGCTATCTGGCCACCCGGCTGGAAGAGATCGATTCCTGCTCGGTTCTTAGAAACCGTTTGGATATCAACATGGTCTTTTTTACCCTTCCAGAATCTGTGATAACTGAATCTGCGCTTATTGAAGGTCTGCTAAAAAAGAATATTAAAATTAGTGGAACAGAAAATGGTGAGTACCGTTTTGTAACCAATCATGGTGTCAACTCTGATGACATCGACTGGGTCATTGAAAGTATGAAGACCCTTGTTTCCCATTATTCCTGATTTTTACCCCTGATTTTCACGGACTCATGCATCAAAATCCTTTTATAGTTGGGCTTGACGTGGTATACTAAACTCACTAAAAATGGAGGATTCTTTATGACAACCACATTCTACGGTAACCAAGGTGTTGTGAACAGCATCATACTCGATATGGAAACCGATTTTGAAAAACAATTGAGATTTTTAAACACTATTAAATTTACTGATGACTTCAAGCCAGAGTGGCTGCCGGATATTGTCAAAATTACTTTTATTATCGAACCGTCACTGGGACAGTTTGGCAGGCCCAATCTGATCATTATAGCCGAAGAAAAAAGCCTCCAGCGGCATGTTATTTTTGTTGAATCAAAAATTTCGGCCTATGATGATGCATCAGAAAAATTAAATATAAAACTATTTCCCAATAAATACAAAGACATTGGCGACAAGCTAAATATCCGACTGGCTCTAATGTATCGTTTGGCCAAAGCTTATCATTATCAAAAAGATGGCGGATTTATTGAAGATGTGGATGAAGCATACAAGCTCTACCACGATGTCCCCAAGGTACTTAAAAAACCCGTCATGATCAAACTCTGTATTGATAAATTCGGATACAATCCGGATTTTTTATTTGTTGCTCTGACTAATGATCCGGTTGATATCCAGCCCTTTAAAAATGCCAACTTTTTGCCCCCCATCGGCGTCAGCGGTTGGCGGGCCGAAAAACAATCCTTTGGTTTAATTTCGTTTGCCATGCTTGAAGAGCAAAACCTGGTTGATCCCCAAAAAGGATATTATGCCCTGTCGAAAGACAATGTCTTACATCTGCCTGCAGAAACCGGCTCCAGCAATAATGACCCGACCATTCGAACCATTGTTTTGGATCAGTGGCACCCGGATTTGAAATTAAATCTGGAGGAGTTTTTAGTATCCTTGGGAGATCGGCTCACCACCAGCAAGGTTATCACCTTTAATGGTTCTTACAGCATCAAAGCCGAAGATGGACGAACCCTGGTAAAACTTTTTGCTGACAAAGAGAAAATGTATATTACTCTGCGAAACGATAATATTCCCATCGCTTTCAAAGATAAACCCCGGATAAAAATAGGGGTTGGACTCAATGCCAAGTCCTTTGTATTAATTTATTCAGGTACTGATTACCTTACCGGAGATCATTATAATCAATTAGCCATGGATCTCATTGAAATCATCGTAGATTTTGTGGAACAATAAAGCACCTGATAGCGTTCCACCATTATACAAGTCTGTTTACGCCATTAAAAGCAATTGTTTGCAACTTCCTCCTGATCGGACGTTCGCAACGATTGCTTTTTTCTATTGATTGGACTATATTTGACAGAATAATTATTTTGACTTAAAAGAAACCTGCCTGTATAATTAAGCTAATCCAGGCAACCAGAATTAAGTGTCTAGTTTTTCAAATCCAAACGCCCATAATTAAAGGAGCATCATGAGAATGAATAATCAAAGGACGCAAACCAAAAAAACCGATTCGATACGTTTTAAACTACTGATTATGCCCCTTTTCTGCGTTTTTTTGGGCATTTTTGCCATTGGTCTAATTTCTTCGTATTTGATCCGAAACAGCCTCTTGGATCAATTAAAAGATCATGGCTATACAACTTCTCAACGATTTGTAACACAGCTTGAAAACAACGCCAATGCCATTGAAGCCCTGACTGAAGCTACTGCTGGGGCAACATCCCAAGAAAGTAAAGAAATTAAAGATGAATTCAGCTATCAAGCCCAGATTGATAAAATGGCCAATGATGAAAACATAGTCTATATCGCCATCATTGACAAAAATGTCATCGACATCGCTGACAGTATTGCAGAAGACATCGGTAACGATTATTCTGACGACGAAACAATGAAGGCTGCCGCTCAGGAAGGCATTGCCTCCGCCTCAGAATACTACTATGAATTAAAGGATGTAACCGTTTATGATGTGCTCTATCCGCTGACAATTAATGGCGAACTGGTTGGCGCAATTGACATTGGCTACTCTATGGAAAATGTTTATGCTGCGGTTACCAACAATATCCTGTTGATTGCCGGTGTTGGCTTACTGATTTTCGTAATTCTGGCATTGATCCTCTATCGAATTTCACTATCAATTACCAAGCCCATCACAAACGTCAATCAGATGATTCAGGAAATGAACCAGGGTTATCTGGGTACCCGGTTGAATATGAAAGAAAGCAATGAGATTGGTGAAATGGCTGTTGCCCTTGATAACTTCGCTGACAACCTCCAATTTGTTTTGATCAAAACCCTGAACCAAATAGCGGCTGGTGATCTTTCTGCCGAAATTCAATCTCAGGGGGATCGGGATGAAATCACACCGGCTCTCAAACAGACCATTGAGAACATTCGTCACCTGATTGCCGAGGCTAATTTTCTCTCGGCAGCGGCCATCGAGGGGCGTCTGGAAACCCGGGGAAATGCCGAGAACTTTCAGGGTGGATTTAAAGAAATCGTACAAGGTGTCAATGAAACGCTGAATGCCGTTATCCTACCCCTCAATGTGGCTGCCGATTATATCCAACGCATTGGCCATGGTGAAATTCCCCCGCAGATTACTGATACCTATCACGGTGATTTCAATACCATCAAGAACAATATCAATTCCTGTATCGATGGTCTCGGGGCGCTGGAAGATGGTAATCGGGTTCTGGCCCGCATGAGTGTCAATGACTTCTCACAAACTATTGATGAAAGCTGTTGCGGTATATTTAGCGAAATTTCTCACTCCATCAACCGCATCAATAACAAAATGATTCACATCATGGATATCGTCAATCGGATCGCAAACGGTGATATGAGTGATCTGGCTGACCTGAAATCCACCGGCAAACGCAGTGATAACGATCAGTTAATTCCCAGTCTGATTGGAATGATTGAGAATATTGTATTACTCGTTGACGAAACTCAGTCGATGACGCAAATTGCCGTTGAAGGAGATCTTGATCATCGGGGTGACGCTTCTAAATTCCCTGGCGAATACGCCCGGGTCATTGAAGGTTTCAATAATACGCTTGATGCGGTAATCGACCCGATTCGTGCTGCTTCAACAACCTTAAACCAATTAGCCCAGGGAAATCTAAAGGTTACCATGGCTGGCGATTTCAAAGGACAACACGGAAAAATCAAAGATGACATGAACCGTACCATTGACTTCCTCAAACAATATGTTGATGAAATCACTGCCACCCTGGAAAAAATTGGCCAGGGTGATCTGACTCAGGAAATCACGAATCACTATCTCGGTGATTTTATTGCTATTAAATACGCTATCAACGATATTACCAGCCATCTCAGCACCGTGATGCGGGAAATTATCGAAGCTGCCGATCAGGTGGATTCTGGTTCCCGACAGATCTCTGACGGCGGTCAGCAGTTATCCCATGGTACCACTGAACAGGCCAGTTCAATTGAGGAGCTCAGTTCTTCCATCGAAGAAGTGGCGGCTGAAACAAAACAGAATGCCGTTAATGCCAATGAAGCCAATGACCGGGCCATTGAGGTGCGAAGTAATGCCCAGATCGGCAATGAACAGATACAGAAAATGGTCACCTCCATGTCCGACATCAATGCCTCATCCCACAATATTTCAAAAGTCATCAAGGTTATTGATGACATCGCCTTCCAGACGAATATACTGGCTTTAAATGCCGCGGTTGAAGCTGCCCGGGCTGGTCAGCACGGTAAAGGTTTTGCCGTCGTTGCCGAGGAAGTTCGCACCCTGGCCGCCCGAAGCGCCGAAGCCGCCAAAGAAACGACCTTCCTGATTGAAGGCTCCATAAGCAAAGTGGAAGCTGGAACAAAAATTGCGGATGAGACCGCTGAGGGATTAAAGGAAATTCTCAATCAAATTGAAAAGGTCTCCGATCTGGTTGCCAATATTGCCCGGGCCTCCAATGACCAGGCCTCAGAAATCGCCCAGATTACCATGGGACTTGATCAGGTTTCGCAGGTCGTTCAGGCAAATTCTGCCACCGCCGAAGAAAGCGCAGCCGCCAGTCAGGAACTGTCCAGCCAGGCCGAAATGCTTAAAGAAATGATGGAAGCTTTTAAACTGAAGCAGCTTTCTACCACTCCCATTAACACTGATTCCCGCCTTGGCTCAAGCTACCCCGCTTTTGAAAAGACGGAATTTGAAAGCATGGAACCGATAATTGATCTTGATGATCGAGAAACAGATAATTATTAATTTTTTTATCCACCTTTGAGTAATGCATGTTATAATTAAACAAATTTACTTATCGATTGGAATCATTGCCCATGGAAGAATTTTTCGCCACCAATACCTCGCAACAAATTCTCAACCGCATTTTTTCCCTGAATCTTGGCCTTTTATGCATCCTCCACACGGATGGACGTATTGAAAAAGTCAATTATACCTGGGAAAAAACCTTTGGTTACAGTGCGGCAGAATTACTCGATACCAACATTATTGATTATGCGCATCCCGATGACCGGGACGCTACCACCTTTGTTTTTTCAGAATTGTTACACACTAACCATCGACTCACCTTTTCGAATCGTTTCCGATCCAAAGACGGCAACTACCGATACGTCGACTGGGAATTTAATTGCCATGATAACTACGCCTATGTGGCGGGAACCGACATCACCCACACAAAACTCTCTGCAGCTGGCCTGAAAGAACTTCGTGGACAGCTCAATAAGCACCAGCTTCAAAACGATCTGGAAGACCTTTGTCCGATTCGTCAGAAAATCCTAGTGGTTGATGACTCACCCCTTAACACCAAAATAATGGAAAGTGCACTGATTGAAGATTACGATGTGCTGATATCTCACAGTGGTAAAGAAGCCCTGTCTATTTGTAATTCCAATGATCCCCCAGATCTTATCCTGTTGGATATTATTATGCCTGAAATTGATGGCTATGAAATCTGCCGACGACTTAGCAGGGGTACAAAAACTAAAGATATACCGGTGATCTTTCTTACCTCTCTCACAGCTGCCAGAGATATCGAGTTCGGCTTAACTCTGGGTGCCATCGATTATATTACTAAACCCTTCAGCATCCCGATTATTAAAGCCAAGATCAAAAACCATCTGGCTGTAAAATACTATCAGGACACCCTAAAAATCAATACGGATGTTGATCAATTGACCCAGATCGCCAACCGCCGACGTTTCGATGATACCATGACCCTGGAAATTAAAAAAGCCAAGCGAACGGGCACCATTTTATCTGTGCTTTTGCTTGACATTGATCATTTTAAGTTTTATAACGATACCTATGGTCATTTGGAAGGGGATGCTTGTCTTAGAAAGGTGGCTAGCGCTCTATCGGTTACACTTAAGCGTCCTAAAGATCTGGCTGCCCGCTGGGGTGGCGAAGAATTCGCCTGTTTGCTCCCCAACACCAATACTCACGGAGCTCAAAACGTTGCCGAATCGCTGCGCAACGCAATTCTGAATTTGAACATTCCTCATGAGTCCTCTCCTGTTAATGATATGGTTACTATATCAGTCGGGGTTGTTTCTTCTAATCCAATGGATGAGAACTCCTTTGACAGCCTGTTGCACCGTGCCGACGAAGCCCTTTATCAGGCCAAAGAAACCGGTCGAAACCGCATTGCCCTGTGGCAAGAGACACTTTAAGCAGAAACTCGATGACTGGCTAACCACGACTGATCTAAGTTGCGGTTAGCCTTTTTTTTACCAAAAAACCGACATCTGGCCACCACGATGGAAGACTCGCGGTCGGCCTGATGCCGGTTTTTTTTAGTAACAGGTCTGATCAATCCTGAGCTTTCAGGACTTTGATATAATCAATCATATATTCTGGCAGATCCGGGGGCCGACGACTGGAAACAATATGGCCGTCGATAATCGAAGGTGTATCATGCCAGATGGCCCCGGCGTTGGTCATGTCATCTTTGATACCAGGGGTACTGGTGACGTTTTTGCCTTTGAGGATGCCAGCAGAAATCAGGACCCAACCGGCATGGCAGATTTGGCCAATGACCCGTTTTCGTTTGTCGAGGTTGCGGATCATCTCCAGCACCACCGGGAAACGACGGATCGCATCGGGCGCCCAACCGCCGGGAACCAGAATCCCGTCATAATCGTCAGGATTGATGTCAGTATAGGCCAGGTCGGAGACACAGGGTACACCGTATTTACCGATGTACTTTTTGTTAGCAATCTCCCCTACAACATGAACGGTAACCCCTTCTTCCCGCAGGCGCAGCACGGGGTACCATAATTCAAGATCCTCAAAATCATTACTGATTAACGCGATAATCTTTTTGTTTTTCATCTTGTTTTCCTCCTGTTATTTTATTTTATTTTTTAGGCATTTCCTCTGGAACCGGGCTTGACCAGAGCGACTTGACCGGCTTTGCAGACGGGACAGTCGTCGGGGTCCCAGGCGGTGATTTCGAGTTTAATTGCAGAGTAAATGGGCATGTTAATTTCAACTCCGGCTGCCCGGCGGTCAGCGATGCAAGCCACACCAAGGACGACCGCACCCAGCTCTTCGAGCACTTTCTTGGTTTCGATGGTGGATTTTCCGGTAGTAACAACATCTTCGGTGATAATGACCCGTTCGCCCGGTTTGATTTCAAAGCCGCGGCGCAGTTCCATCAGGCCGTCTTTACGTTCGGTAAAAATAGATTCTTTGCCCAATTGTCGGCCGATTTCGTAGGAGACGATGACCCCGCCCATGGCCGGGCCCACCACCTTGTCAATTTCCAGGGCTTTTAGCTGCTCGACAACCGGTGCCAGGACCTTGGCGGCAGCATCCGGAAAACGCAGCACCTTGGCGCATTGAACATACTGATCGCTGTGTTTGCCTGATGATAGTAAAAAATGGCCTTCCAAAAAAGCATCGGTTTCTTTTAATATTTCTAATACTTCCTGACTCATATTATTCCTCATTTCTATATTTTAGATTAAACAATTCCCCGGACTTCGCCGATATTGGCCAGTCCTTCGTGAATACAATAAGCTTCTAGCCCATCAATGATCTCAAGGGGCGCCATCGGGTTGTTGAAGTTGATGGTTCCGATTTGAATACAGGTTGCCCCGGCCATAATAAATTCCAGGGCATCTTTCCAGTCGCTGATGCCACCCATGGCCATCACCGGTATTTTCACCGCCTGACAGACCTGGTGGGTCATTCGCAGGGCAATGGGTTTCACCGCCGGACCGGAAAGACCGGCATAGAGGTTGTCAAAAACAACCTTTTTCTTTTTATAATCAATAGCCATTCCCTGTAGCGTATTAATCAGCGATATCCCCTGAGCACCGGCTGCCTCGCAGGCCCGGGCAATGTCGGCGACCGCTTCACCATTAGGCGACAATTTGACCATAATCGGATGACGGGAGATTTCCACCACTTTTCTGGTGATCTCCCCGGCGGTTTCAGCTTTGATCCCATAGGCCATGCCCCCCGCTTTAACATTGGGACAGGAAATATTCAGCTCAATCAGCTGGGCATCAATGGCGTTAAGTTTTTCGATGGCGGTGAGGTACGAATCTTCATCTTTACCGCCGACGTTGACAATCGTTACCGTATCAATTGCTTTTAGATGGGGCCATTCATTTTCGATAAAGGCATCGATTCCCGGGTTTTCCAGACCGATGCTGTTCATCAGACCGGCTGGGGTTTCCCAAAGCCGCATCCCGGTGTTTCCCGATTTGGGTTCTAAGGTCAGTCCCTTGGAGCAAAGGCCGCCCAGTTTAGCCAGATCATAAAAGGCTTCATACTCCCGGCCAAAACCAAAGGTTCCGGAAGCCGGAATCACCGGGTTTTTAAAGCGGATGTCATTAAATTTTGTTTCCAGATAATTAGACATTAAAGACCTCCTCCCGAAGAAACACCGGGCCATCTTTACAGACTTTTTTATTACCGGAACGGGTTTCGCAGGTACAACCCAGACAAGCACCAATCCCGCAGGCCATATGGGCTTCCAGCGAAACGTAGACGGTATTTTCAGTCGGTACGGCACTAGCCACCGCGGCCATCATAATTTCCGGCCCGCAGGTTACCACCGTTTCGCTGGGTATAACCGAAAGTTTGTCAGTGATAATGCCCCCGACATCAAGCACCACTTCATCGGCTAGGGCGGCAAAAGCCTCAACACCGTAGTCGATATCCCGAAAACCCAAATAGACCCGACACTTACCGGTGGGGTTCTGGTCACGATAGTGTCGCAGCAAATAATAAAGCGGCGCTGTTCCGATACCGCCGCCAACCACGCAGAGGTCACCGGTGATTTCCGGAAAACCATTGCCGTAGGGACCCTGGATGGTCACCTCATCATCAACCTGCAGTCGCGCTAAAATTTCGGTCCCTTTTCCCACCACCTGGTATAAAAAGGTGAGTTGACCGGCTTCGTAATTGTGAACACTGATCGGTCGGGACAGTAGCGGGTCTTTGTCCCAGGCACGCAGCATAAAGAATTGACCTGGCTTAACGTCGCCGGTAAACGCCACAGTCATTTTAAAAATCCCTGCTGACACAAGAGAATTACTTAGGATTACAGCCATTTAAGAATATCCTCCTGCATTGCCAGAGTGGCCTTTCGGATATGCTCAGCAAAGCCCTCATCTTCACAGCCAGCCTTTTGATGACCGGTGATCAGTCCCCGGGATGAGTTAACCACCGCACACCGGGATTTTTTGAGAATATTTGCGATATCTTCGCCAGTTCCGCCCTGGGCACCGTAACCTGGCACTAAAAAGAAGGTATGGGGGCAACGGGCCCGAATCGCTTCGAATTCATCCGGACGGGTCAGTCCGACTACCGATCCGATAGCCGAAAAGCCATTTTCACCCCGGAAAGCACTGCCCCAGCCTTCGATTTTATCGCCCATAATTTCGTAAATGGTGTCAGCCCCAACCTCCAGATTCTGGAGATCCACCGCTGACGGGTTGGATGTGCGTTGCAGGATAAAAATACCCTTGTTGTTTTCTTTAATATATTGATAGTAAGGTGATACCGCATCTTCACCCATATAAGCGTTAACGGTCATGATATCGACTTCGAAATCACCTGTGAAATGACCCTTGGCATACTGGTCGCCAGTGGACGAAATGTCGCCCCGCTTGACATCACCAATCACGACAATGCCTTTACTCCGGGCATATTTAACCGTTTCGCTATAGGCTTTCATGCCGTCCAGTCCCAGTGACTCATAGCAGGCAATTTGCACCTTGTAGGCAGCTGCCAGATCCTCGGTGGCATCGATAATTTTTTTATTGAATTCGGTTATTTTCTCACCATCAGACCAGTCCTTATCAAGCAGGTATTTTGGTAAAAATTTCAAGGTTGTATCCAGACCTACGCAAATCGGTCCTTTTTTTACAGCTTCATTATAGAGCCGGTCCATTATTATCATATTTAATTTCTCCCTTCACCATGGTCATCATTACTTTTCCTTTTAGGGTCTCGCCGCCAAAGGGATTGTTTTTACTTTTTGAAACGAATTCTTTGGGATTGATTTTCCCTTCCCAGTTTGGATCCACCAGAACCAGATCCGCCGGATATCGTTCTTTGATGAGTCCCGCCTTTATGCCCAGGCGTTTAGCCGGAGCGTCGCTAAGCATCTCGCTGAGCTTTTCCAGACTGATGCCGTTCTGTTCAAAAACCGTATAATACATGGCAAAAGCCATTTCGAAGTTATTGATTCCCGGAGCCCCTTTTTGTTTGTCAGCTTCAGAATGGGGGGCATGATCGGTGCCACACATATCAATGATGCCAGCTTTAATCCCTTCGATTAAGGCGCGGCGGTCGGGATAAGTCCGGAACGGCGGATTGACCTTGTAGTCCATCGCCGAGGCAAAGATGTGATGGGGAGTTACTTCGCAGGTGATATCAAGGCCCTTTGCTTTAGCTTCCACAATCAGATCCAGAGTGTCTTTTTTGCTGATATGGCAGATATGCAGATGACCGCCGATTTCTTCCAGTAGGTCTACATCGCGCTGCACCAGTTCAGTTTCTGGCTGGCAATGGGTTAAAAGAATAAAATCATGTGCGGTTGAAGCCTTTAGCCCTGCTACCATAATGTCTGGATTCACAATTGAAACCCCGTCGTTGGAAAAGACATTGGTCAGCGGCCGCAAGGATTGAACCTCGACTAGATTCGAATCATTAAACTCTTTAGTCAGTGCCGCCACCTGAATCAGGTTGCAAAGGTGCAAATTTTTGGCCTTATCCAGATTGGCTTTAACAAGTGCCGCCTCATCCATGCAGGGCTTGGTATTTGCCATTGCCACCAGTGTCGTAAAGCCGCCTTTCAGCGCCGCCTGCATCCCAGTTTCCATGGTTTCTTTATATTCAAAGCCCGGATCCCGCAAATGACAGTGCATATCAATAAATCCTGGCATCAACAAATAACCCTGACCATCGATTTCCTGATCATATTCAGACTTGACATTCCCTTTTTCTTTATAGACTTTTTTTATTTTTCCGTCTTCAATTAATACCTTGCCAAACCGTCTTCCCTCGGCATCTACCATTTCAACGTTCTTGATTAAGGTTTTCATCGTTCCTCCTTTGTTATTCTTCGTCAATAAAAGTGGTGTAGGCGTCGCAGTACTCACAGCGGTATTGTTTTTTCTCTTCATTGACCAAAAAGAATTTAATATCCTTCACATCCTCATATTGGGTAATACAACGGGGATTTTTGCAGGTCATAATGCCATTAACAACTGTTGGTAGGGTCAAGCTTATTTTTTTGTACAACTCACCATTCTTGACAAAGTTAATGGTCACATTGGGATCAATCAGACCCAGAACGGTCATATCAATCTGCAAATCGGTTTCAATTTTAATTAAATCTTTCTGTTTCATTTTTTTACTGGGAATGTTCTTAAGTAACACCACCACATCGTCAATATCATTGAGATGGAGTTCCTTGTAAATTTCAAAACCATGTCCCGCTTCAATGTGGTCGATGATGATACCCTTTTTCAATTTCGATACGTTGATCATTTTTTATCCTCCACTCCCAGAAGTTTGGCAATCAGAGCCATCCGAACATACATCCCATATTTAGCCTGGGCAAAATAAACTGCCCGGGGATCCTCGTCCACCTCGGTGGCGATTTCATTAACCCGCGGCAAAGGATGCATGACAATCATATCCGGTTTGGCGCCCTTCATTTTCTTTTTATCCAGAATATAATAGTTTTTCAATCGCAGATACTCTTCCTCACTGACAAACCGCTCCCGTTGAACCCGGGACATATAAAGAATATCCAATTCACCAATGACCTCATCCAGACTGGTCGTTTCCTTATAGGTTTGCGGATCCAGTTGATTAAGAATATGGGCTGGCATTTTTAGCTCAGTGGGCGATATAAATACAAACCGGATGCCCTGATAACGGCTCAGAGTTTTAACCAGCGAATGGATGGTTCGACCAAAAAGTAAATCGCCGCATACGCCCACCACATGGTTATCACAGCCTCCCTTGAACTTCCTGATCGTCAGCAAATCGGTCAGAGTCTGGGTGGGGTGCTCATGACCGCCGTCCCCGGCATTGATAATCGGCATTTCGTTGGCAAATTTGGAAACCAGCCGGGCGGTTCCCTCTCGGGGATGCCGGATCACAGCGATATCCGAATAGCACTCGATGGTCCGGATCGTATCACCCAGACTTTCCCCCTTGGACACCGAGGAGTTATTGGGATCATCAAACCCGATGATTTCTCCCCCTAAACGAAGCATGGCAGCTTCAAAACTGAACCGTGTCCGTGTGGAAGGCTCATAAAAAAGGCTGGCCAATAATTTTCCCTTGCAAACCAAAGAATAACCCTCGGGGTCTGCAATAATATTATCAGCCAGCTGCATAATCGATTCAATTTCATTTAGTTGAAAGTCTCCAGGCTCGATTAAATGTCTTCCTTTTAACATAATGTTCCTCCTATCATAAACACAATTATGGGCAAAAAACAAGCCGCTTTATAAAATAGCGGCATACTTTCTAACAGGCATCTTCCCTCATTAAATGTATCGTTCCTTTTGCACCTTTATGCCTCGCTTACTAAAGCTCGCATACTTAATTATGATAATCATAATTTAATTAGACCTAATTGTCAATGGACTTTGATTAAAAGAAACCGTTATCTTAAGATAATATTTGAGCTTAAAGATCGACAGGATCATGCTGAATGATTTGACTGGAATTTCGAAGCAGATAATGGTATGATGTTAACATAAATAATTGCAAAAATGACACCAGTATTAAGATCAGTTTTGTAATTTTCAATACTTATATTATTTAAAGGGAGGGATTTTTATGTATTTCGTAACTTATCAATATAACGCATTTAGCGAAGGTGGCATTTTGACCGCCGATGAAACCAGGGTTTTACCAATTACAACCATCGGTAAACTAATGGGTCTCAAATTTCCCGAACGTCTGATCGATTTTATTCCTCTGGCAACCGATGAATTGCTGGCCGACATCAAACAAGTCATGGCTGAACATCAGAACCTGGGTATCAATCTGGATCTGGTCAAGCTGTTGGCGCCGATTCCCAAACCCCCAAGAAATATTTTCTGTCTGGGGAAAAACTATGCGGATCACGCCAAGGAAATCAAGAATATCCCCACCATGGGCGACGTCCCAGAAAATCCGATCTATTTTTCCAAACTGCCCACCTCAGTTACTGGACCAGATACGGTAATTCTTTCCCATGCCAAGGCCACCAAGCAGATCGACTATGAAGTGGAGCTGGCCATTGTGATTGGCAAAGAAGGTGCCGATATTCCCAAAGAAGACGCTGAAGATTATATTTTTGGCTACACCATTGCCAACGATATAACCGCCCGGGATCTCCAAAAAAAGCATTCTCAATGGTACAAGGGTAAATCTCTTGACACTTTTTGTCCCTTGGGTCCTCGGATTCTGCACAAAAACGATTTAAGAATTCCCTTTGATCTGGATATCACCTGTCGAGTCAACGGTGAAGTTCGGCAACACTCTAAAACTGGTCGGATGATTTTTGACATTCCATCCATTATCAGTGATCTATCTCAGGGGATGACCCTATTACCAGGCGATATTATTCTCACCGGAACCCCTGCCGGGGTAGGCTTTGCCCTGGATCCGCCACAATTCCTAAAACACGGGGATCAGATTGAAGCGGAAATTGAAAAAATCGGAGTCCTACGAAATACCATCGAATAATCAAAAAGCCAGAATTATCTTGGGATCTAACCCAAGACCATTCTGGCTTTTTTAACGTTAAAATATTACGATTTAGTCCAATAACGCAAAATCCGATCTGCATCACGATGATGAGCGTTTAAACTGGCAACCGTTTCAGACTGAATACCCCAACCGCCGCCGCAAACAATAATCCAATAAAGACTGCAAAACCACCACTGATTAAACTGATACTGCTCTGCCCTGTGACAATGGCCAAACCATCAAAGGCATTATACAGCGAAAACTTTCCTAAAAAAGCAGTTCGTTCAGATAACTTGCTGAGGGTATTCAAGATAAAGAAGCCGACTGGAATCAGGGCTCCAAAAAATAGTGCTGGTTTGGTACTGTTGAACAAACAGGAAAAGAAAAAGCAAAACATCCCGATGGTCATTGTCATCAGGCAAGCCCCTAAATTCAGTTTTAAAAACACTTTAACATCCAGCATTCCCGGAAAAAAATGTTCACTCATGCCGTACCCAACCAAAAAGAGAATCGTAAACAAAACCCCAATCGACGCCAGCAGATAAATTCCCTGGGTTACAATGATTTTTATACGACTATTGGGGGTGCACAGCAGGCTGGTAAATGAGCCTTCATAGACCCACTTGGCCACCAGACGATTGGCCAGAATGATGCAATATACCATCGGAAACAGATAAATCAGAAAACCGTAAAACAAGCTGGCAATAAATCCGGTCAGTCCGCTGTCAATGGTGCCAAAGCCCAGGGCATTAACCAGTTTGGTCGGCAGGATCGACATCATATCGACCATTGCGCCAATCCCATTAGGATCATAGATATAGATAATAACCGCTAAATAAATAGACATCAACGCTGCAAAAACCAGCAACAGCAAGGTATTATTTTTAATATTCTTCAGAAACAATGGAATGCTCATGCTTTTTTCACCTCTCTTACTGTTTCTTCCGGATCCGGCAGGGTTCTATTCTTCTCCGTTTTTTTAGGCATTAATTTCGGCTTTCTTTCGCTTCTTTTTATTTTACCTTCGTTTTCCTGGGTGTTGTTTTCTTCATTTTTAAATTCCGTCTGTTTTATTTCTTTTTTATAATGCTGTTGGAAAATTTCTTCCAACGATTGATTTTTCGAATTAAACACTAATACTTTTTCATGGGATAAAACTTTCATCAGCACATCAATCCGATCACCCGGTGAGAAGATCTCATAATCGCTCTGCGAAAACTGCTGATAGCCGAAACCATATTTTTTTATCTGTTCCAGATTCGGGGGAGCCGCAAATTTAACCAGATAGGCCTTGGTTTCTTCGGCTCGAAGACTGACAATATCCATATTTTCCACGAGACGGCCTTCTCTTAGCACCCCGACACGATCACAGGTTCTTTCCACTTCCTCAAACTTATGCGTTGATAACAGTACCGTTTTACCCCGCCGTTTCTCCTCCAAAATAAGATCGAGAAACCGGGACTGCATCAGGGGATCCAATCCACTGGTGGGTTCGTCCAATACCAGCGTTTGGGGATCATGCATCAAAGCTGTGACAATGGTCAGTCTTTTTTTCATGCCACTTGACATATTTTCGATTTTTCCCCGGGTTTCAACCTCAAAGCGTTCAATCAGCATATCTCTGAGTCTGGTATTCTTCTGACCAAAAATCCCCCGCATTTGAGTAACGAAGTTCAAATACTCTTTGACCCGCATGTTTTCAAAAAGAGCGACATCTTCGGGCACATATCCGGTATTTTTTTGAATCGCAGATGCTCTGGAAAAGCAATTTAATCCATCGATGGTGGCGCTACCACGTCCAGCCCTGATCAGTCCCATCAGCATCCGAATGGTGGTCGTTTTCCCGGCATCGTTTGGTCCAACGTATCCGAAAACCTGGCCTTTTTCAACGCTAAAATTTAAGTTGAAAATACCTTTCGTGCTTGAATATTTAAGGGTTACGTCCTTTAATTCAATCATTTTTTTCTCCTTAAAAACCTTATTCGTTCATTGCTTCGGATTCAACTGATTGGCTGATCCGGCTGTTCAATTCATTGGCGATTCGGCCAAAATCTGATCCGGTGAGGGTTTCTCCGCGGATTCCCGGTGCAATATTACACACCTCCAGAACCTCCATTAAAACCGCTTTATCAAATGGGGTGTTCATGGTCAGCCCATTGATCAGCGTTTTTCGTCGATTTAGAAAACTGGCTTTCACAACTGACAAAAACAATTCCTTGTTTTCCAGTGCTATTTTGGGCACCGTCAGTTTTTTTAGGGTGACTACAATCGAGTCAACCTTAGGCTTGGGAATAAATACATGCGCTGGCACTTCGAAATCAATCGAAATATCCGCATAAAATTGTGCCACGATACTCAGTGATCCGTAAGCTTTGGTCCCTGGAACGCCACATAGACGCTCGCCCACCTCTTTTTGAATTAAGAAAGTCATGCTTTCAATCGGCAGATCCGATTCCAGAAACCCCATAATGATGGGGGTAGTAATATAATAGGGTAAGTTTGCCACAATCTTAAGCGGCATTGTGACAAGTTGATCTCCCAGAATCTCCCGGACGTTGGTTTTTAAGATGTCACCCTGGACAATCTCAACATTGTCACAGTCATTCAGGGTTTCATGAAGAACCGGTATCAGTTTTTTATCGATTTCTACTGAAATAACCTTGCCAGCATGATCACTGAGAGCCTGCGTCATGGTGCCAATCCCCGGTCCGATTTCCAGCACCAAGTCCCTTTCGCTCACGTCTCCGGCTTTAACAATTTTTTGAACAATATTCTCATCAATTAAAAAATTCTGTCCAAATCGTTTATTGAAGTGAAGATCATACTTTTTTAACAGTGCTTCGATGACCCGTGGTGATGTTAATTTTTCCATTCATATCCTTCCATTTTGCAACTATTTAGGCTTATATGTGAATCTTTAATGTTCCATCTATAACTTAACTATTATACACTTTATTTAATCCCGCGGGAAGACCTTATCTCGGTTTCGAATTAAAACTCTCCCTCCCTGTTATTTTGAATCTTTTATCAGAGCGGCCAGAATTTTCTAAATAGGTAGATACGTGATATGCTGTTTCTATTGAATTAAGCTGCTGAATTCGCATTATCAAGAAATTTTTATTGAATCAAAAGGCGCTATGTAAATTTCATATTCACATCTACTTACTTTTGGGCTTCTAAACGTAGTCAACCCATTTGTTTTACTTTATTGCCGGAGATGCTTCTTCACCCCATTTTAGGCTATCTAAGCGGCAACTTTTCTGAAAACTATCGTTTTTTATTTCTGTTGGCCCGGAAAAAAATGGCATTTGCATAAAAAAGAAAACGCAATCACGACTCATTCTCAGACCTTAATTTTACTTTTTAGGAAGCTATTTCATTTTAACTTAAATTAAAATTAATCGTATTTGCAGTTAATTTCAATGTCAATTTACTTCGAACTGCTCATTGTCATGAAAACCCTGTATTTAAAGCCATTTATTCTCGTCTTACTTTTATTTATCTGAGCTGACTCCAAAGATTTCTTAAATGGTTTTTATCAGACCCTTGCTAAATATCAAACCATCATGTATTATACGCTTTGCCAATTTGTAAATAATTTGCAACTATCAATGATGCATTTCAGTCACACACAACACCGTGACACCATCATGTTTTGACATTGGAGGTCAAATGAAAAAAAACTCAATAAAAAATACTTGCGTAAGTCTTGCCTTGGCATTATGCCTGGGCCTATTACCAGGAACTGTAATGGCTGAAGAAGCCGAGCTCGATTTAACAGAAATCGCTCAGGCTGTGGAAACAACTGAAACCTCGGCAGCTCTGCCCAGCTTATTCACAGCCAGAACTACTGCACCAGGTGCTGATAACACCTATTTCTTTGCCAGCAATCCATATTCCCAAGGTGGATATGGACTACCTAACTGTACCGCCTATGCCTTTGGCCGAGCGTACGAAATTTTAGGAACCACGCCAAATTTAGCAATGGGCAATGCAAATTCCTGGTGGGCTTATAATCAAAACACTGGTTATTATCCCTCAGGTTCCACACCAAAACTTGGCGCTGTAATCTGTTGGGGTGGCAGTTCAGATGGACATGTGGCAATCGTTGAGGCGATCAATGGTGATACGGTTACGCTCTCAGAATCCACCTATAGTGGCATCTACTTTCAAAATTACACCTATACAATTGGAGCTGAAGATGCCACCTCGGTCGGCGGCTTTCAGGGTTATATCTACATCGGTGATTATATTGATGCCGCATCAGACGTAACCCCCCCATCCTTGTCAGATGTACTGGTTACTGACTATCAGGATGAAGGAATCAAGGTCACTGCGCTGGTTTCAGATGACCTTAGCGGAATCGGATCGGTCTACTTTCCTGTCTGGACCGAAAACAACGGACAGGATGATTTAATCTGGCATGAAGGAACTGTTGACGGCAATGTGGCCAGCTGTTTTATTCCATACAGTGATCACAACACTGAACTTGGTGACTACAATGTCCATATTTATGCTTACGATAATGCCGGTCACTACACGATGACTGGTACCACCATCACGAAGGCCGATACCTTTACCAGTCTGGGCAAAGTTGCTCTTGAAAGCTAGTTAATTACATCCATCAAAAAGCCTTCCAATCGACGTTTAAACGTCAATGGAAGGCTTTTTGATTTCAATCTAGGCAGCAACTTTTCAGGGACGTTTGCGGTTCACCACCCTATCATACAAAATTTTTTCTGCCGCATTTAGGGGAAATCGTTGTCGTGATCGGTGATCTTTTTAATTATTGGAATTTTTCTTGTCACATTGGTTAAAACAATATAAGATAGAGCTATTAAGATAATATTCAACCATACTAAAATTCCAGGAGGTCGTATATGAAAACCCTTGAAACTCAATTTGGCCATTCAAATCTTCTTAATGATGACGGTTCGGTGATTGGTATTCAAGATGATCTTGATTTGATCAGAAATTATTTTACGCCTGCATTTATGAAAACACACACCGTTTTCTCCTGCCTTGATGACTTCTTACAATCAGCTGGATTTTTAGTTGCCACCCAGCAGGATTTTGAACAGATTCCACTTTCTACAATGAATGCCTGGGTTCAGCAAAACAGCCAGTATCTGGATTGGACAGAAATAGTTGCTGCTGCTGGTGATTTCTACTTTGACAATCAAATGAAAGCCATAAAATTTAAATATATCTAAACAAACTTGGTTGTACTTAAATCGCTGTCATTATATAATGAAGATAATTTATCCAACGGAGGTATCCCTGTGACCAAGATTCTGATCCTGACATCAACAAAGCGTGTCGAAAAATTTTCTGATTTATCTGTCCTCCCCAAAGACTGGGAATTCGTTTTCGGTGAAAGCCTGAATACCGATGATGCAATACTAAACGTTGCCAGTGATGCTGATTTTATTTTTGCGGATGCTGTCCGGGAAGTCAGCAAAACCCTGATCGATAACATGCCGAATCTCAAACTTATCCATTCCGAAGGTGTGGGATATAATAAAATCGACATCCTGGCCGCTAAAGAAAAAAGCATCTATGTCTGTAACAATACCGCCGCCAACTCTGCTGCGGTGGCAGAGCAAACGATTCTACTAATATTAGGCCTGCAGCGAAGGCTTCTAGAAGGCGATCAGCTGGTACGTAGTGGTCAGCAGATCCAGGCCAAAGGTTCGTTTATTCTCGATGGTATTCCGGAACTGGGTTCCTGTCATGTGGGACTGGTCGGTATGGGTTCCATTGCCCTTGAAACAGCCAAACGGTTACAGCCATTTGGTGCGCAGTTCAGTTATTTCAATCGTTCCCGAAAAAGCACGGTTGAGAACGAATTAGGCCTTTGCTATCTGCCGCTGGAAGAACTCTGCAAGCAGTGCGATATTATCAGTCTCCATTTGCCGGTAACTCCAGAAACCACTGGTCTGATCAATGCAGACCTGCTGTCTCTGATGAAACCGACCACCCTACTTATCAACACAGCCCGGGGCGAGCTGGTCGTTCAAGAAGATCTGGTTGCTGCATTAGCAGCTGGGCAGATCGCCGGGGCTGGTCTTGATACCCTGTACCCGGAACCGGTAATGTTGGATAACCCACTGCTTAATCTGCCGGAAAGCTGTCATTATAAACTGCTATTTAGCCCACATATTGGCGGAACCACTAAACCGGCTTTTGAAAAAATGCATAAAACGGTCTGGGCGAATATTCTAGCCGTTTCAAAAGGAACCTGCCCAATAAATATTGTTAATGGTTTATAATCCATGCAAAATGAACAGGTCGTCATCAAATGTCCTGACGACCTGTTCATATAGAAATCACCCGATCTTCAGTTTCTTAAACGATATCTAGTTTTTAAAGAAATCGCTGTGTCAATAAAACCAGAATTTCGATCATAATTCCTGCGATACCAAATAAAGCCGGATTAAAATAATAGCGATGATCACCAGGAATCATAATTTCTTCAGGCCTATCCGATTTGTAACGGATTTTGACGATGTCTCCCAAATCATAGCGCTTATCCCCCTGAGAAGCCAATGCGGCCGTTCGATACACTTTTTCAGCAATCATGTATTCCAGAATTGGAGTATACTCATCATATACCTGCCGTCCAGTACGCACCTTATTTTCGCGCATTCCTACTACCACCGCTTCAACTTGAATTCCACTCTTTTCAATTATTTTCAATTTCATAAGTTTTAGGATTGAAAAAATAATGAGCACAATTCCCACAATTCTAATAATTACCAAGATCAGTGATATCATTGAACGTCACAACCTTTCATCCACTAGTTCGGGGATTCTTGCGATAGGATAAATGCATTGTCCATCGTTACTAGCGATTTAATCTTTCCGCATTAACACCTATTTAAATTCGACCTGCTTTTTCATGGTGGCCACCCCCATATTGGCGATAATCCCTGCCACACCGTTTTTTATGGGATTCACTCGAGTTGGATAAAAATAATTGGTTTTTGTTCGATAATATTCGTAATCTGCTGGCAGGTTCTGCTCAAAAAGACTGGCCATTTTTTTAAACATCCGGAACCAGATCAGGTTCCCCAGCGATGGTGAAGCAAGCTTTTTATTCTTCATCGATCGATAGAGACGATCAGCAGCTTTTTCAATATCGTTTTGTACCCGCTCCTCATAAGATTTTGTGGTTTCCCATGGGGTGGTGGTGATTTTTAATTCGCAAACCTTGTTGCTGCCGCCCAAGGTCATCCCCATGGATGCATTAACCTTGGACAAACCAGAGCCGCCATTTGCAACCAGCATCAGGGATTGATTAAAAAACTTCGGTCGATGCAAACTGTGGGCAAAACGATCAATAAAATTTTTCATCAGCGCACTGACATTCATGGCATAACCCGGGGTACTGAGAATGACACCGTCGGCACTTAATATTTCTGCTTCAATGCTGTTTTTATCATCCTTAAGGGGACATAGCTGCTCCCCTTTGCCAATGCAGGCAAAACAACCCCGACAGAGTTTTAAATCTGCGTCCTTTAAAAAAACATATGAAAATTCAACCGAATCCAAACGAGAGAGCTCACCCTCAATCTTCCGCACAATCTCAAAACCCTTCCCTTTGTGGGGACTTCCCATAATTGCAATAACTTTCATGCTGATCTCACTTCCAATCTTATTTTAAGTTTTCTTTGTTTTTCTTGATCAGATTGACAAACAGTTTTTCATTTGGAGACAAGGCTTCGATTTTTGCTGTTTTTAAATGATTATAGTACGCATCCATGCTTTTTAATTGATCAATCAGCTTTAATAAACTGTGATGCGCTTCCTGGTCTTCTGGTGTTTGTGGTTTAGCTTGGTCAAAAATGGATTCCAGCTCTTTTTTGGCCTGATTCATAATCGTTTGTGCTTCAATGTATTCCTGATTTAACATACTATTCTTCTTTCTGATTTTATTTTGGGTTGTTATATAATGCTATTTAAAACTATTACACGTGAATGATATCATAAAATCAGGATGGTTGTGAACTAAATCGAACTCTCCCATTAAAAAAAGCGTATCAAACTCAGCTTTGATACGCTTGTCACCAATTTAGAGTCGGCGATATTTCTTTAGCGCAGTCACATTTGCTAAAAAAAGCACCCCAATAAAAACGACTGAGCCCGCTAACCAGGGCCATATCTCGACAACCCCCTTACCCTGAATCATAATCATTTCCAGGGCCGTGCAACCATAGTAAATTGGCGTCAGGTAACACAGGTTTCCCAGCCCAAAGGGAATGGTGTCAATCGGGATCAGCCCTGAGAAAAAGATCTGCGGAATGATGATTACCGGAATAAATTGAACCAATTGTAATTCATTGTTGGCAAAAATCGATACCAACGCCCCCACCGAAACTGCCGAAAAAGCCATTAGGATCATAACAAAGGTACATAGCGCCACCGATCCTTCCACCTGAAGCTGCAGCACATACACTGCGTACAGGATAATCACCACACTTTGAACTGCAGCCAGCAAACCATACCCCAGGGTATAGCCCCCAATGACATCGACTCGTCTGATCGGAGTCATCAGCATCCGCTCCAAAGTCTGCCCAAACCGCTCCCGGACAAATGACATTCCCGAAAGAATAAAGACAAAGAAAAATGAAATCACGCCCAAAAAAACATAGGAAAGCGAATCCAGTTGATTATCCCCAGCTGTTTCATATACATAGTCAACAATCAACTCATTTTGCGTTGGTTGCAAGGCTTGAGTGGTATCCTGAATGGCTTCCAGAGCAGCAACGGATTTGGAATTTTTCTCCAGCAATTCAATGTGTGTCCCCGCACTGTCAGCCCAGATCAACGCATCGACATCATTGGCCTCCAGATAATCTGCAGCCTCTGGTTTTTCGGTTTCTAAAATAACTGTGGCATGGTTCTCAAGCTCAGCAACAAATTTTTCATTCATATCGTATACAGCAATTTGCGGTATATAATTTGAATCTCCGAGAATAAAAAATAGCAGGGTTAGAATCAGCAGTGGTGCAAATAAGAGTAGTCCCAATGATCGCTTATCATTTTTCATCTGACCAAGGATCCGTTTAATAATGCTTAACATGATATGACCTCCTTTTCAGGATGCTTATCCATAAAAAATAATTCTTCAATATTACCATCGGGAGTCTGATCGATCAAATTCTTAACGGTATCCTTCGCAATGATATGACCATTACGAAGCAAAGCGGCATCGTCACATTGAGAAACCTCATCCATGACATGGGTGGTCACCAAAATGGTCGTGCCCTGATTTCGCAGCTGCTTGAGATAAAGCCATATTTTACGCCGCAGCACCGGGTCAACTCCCACTGTTGGTTCATCCAGTAACAGGAGCTTGGGTTTATGAATCAGCGCTACTGCCAATGAGATTCTTTTTTTCATCCCGCCGGAGCAGTCACGCACCAACTTATTTTTACACGCTGCCATATCAACAATCTGGAGCAGTACTTCGGCTTCGGCAGCAAATGTTTTCCAGTTTAGCCGTTGCAAACCCGAAAAAAATTTCAGATTTTCCCAGACTGACAACTCTTCATATAATGCTTCATTTTGCGGCATATAGCCGATCAGCGCCAACAGTTGGCGATTTGGTACGGCAATGCCGCCGATTGTTACGCTCCCGCCATCAGCGGGGATAGCCCCCATCATGATGCGTAACAAGGTGGTCTTACCTGAACCGGATGCACCCAGCAGACAGAAGATCCGGCCCGCCTCGATTGTCAAACTGATCTGATTGAGAACCTGCTGTTGTTTAAATGATTTGCTCACTTCACAGACGATTGTTTCCATTTTTAATTCCCTCTTTATTGTATTTGATTATTCTCATTTTAATCCCGATTCCTGTTTATTTCAACCAACAGAGTTCCGTAACCTGTTGGATTTTCTTGTTAATCCCAGTGGCTTCGGATATAATCAAGAAGACTGATTCCGACAATGAGGTAACCAATATGAATATGACTTTATCAGCAACTGCTACAGTGACCCGCCAGAACCTGATCGATTCCTTTTGGCTGTTATATTGCCAAAAGAACATTGAAAAGATTACTGTCAAGGAAATTTGTGAAATTGCGGGCTACAATCGCTCAACTTTTTATGTGTATTTTAACGATGTCTATGAAATTTTAGAAGAAATTGAAGAACAGACCATTACGGTTGAGGATTTTAGAAGCATTGTTATAAAGAATCTTTTTTATGGCAATCTTTTTCGAGATCATCGAAAAAAAGTTATTCTCAAATCAATTCTTGAATTTTTTGAAAAAAATAAAACCTATCTTCCGGTTTTGCTGGGAGAAAACGGTGATCCCCACTTCAGACAAAAAGTCTTAAAGAAACTCACCCCGACGGTGCTGTCAATGTATAAAAAACTGTCTCCGAATGAACTGCTGGAGGTAAGCTATTTAATGGAATACCAGAGTGCCGCAATGCTTAGCACCATTGCCAAATGGTATGCCAACGACAAAGACCTGCCGACGGAACAATTTCTGGAATTGCTTTTGGCCGTGACAACCAACGGCATTCAATCCGAGTTATCAAAATACCGGCGCTAAATTCAGTCCAGCTCATCGGACTTAAAACAGCCCCTAGATAGTCGAAACTATTTAAGGGCTGTTACGTTAAATGATTTTAATGACTCTTTTTCTCCTGGGCATTTTTTAGGCTCATTGCTTTTTCTCGACATTCGTCCGCATAGTCGTCATAGGCTTCCCGATAATCTTCATAATCGATGGTACAATCGCGGTCATTAAAAGATTTGCAGTAGCCTTCCAGGGCTTTCCAATCCCGGCTGTAGGCATGAAAACTCAGGGCATGATGGGTATAGGAACCCAGTTGGCTGATCCCGGCTTCTCGGGCAATCATTCTTGAAAGTTCAATCAGGGCGAAAATATTCATCGCGACGGCCTTAACCCCATCATTACTTCTAAATACCACGTCGGTATTTAATTTGCCGTCCTTAACAGTATAATGAATCAGCTGCAGACAGGGTGGATGATTGAGTCTGGCGGCCTCCTGATTGGCGACATGCAGCGTCGCCTGTCTGGTTCCCGGATCTTCTTTTAGTTTATTGATCACAAAGTCAATGTTTTGGGAAAACAGATCATGATAGGTATAACCATACATATCCTTTTCAAAATCTTTGGTGCCTTCAACTATTTCCAGGACGTAGTCCACCAGGGTTTCCAGCCCAGTTGGCATCGCCATGGTAATTTTTATATCCTGGACGCTGTCGATATCCATCAGTAGGTGAATTTCTTTTAAACTGTCTTCCCGATCCTGATTCTTCCCAATGACGACATCAGCTTGATTTAAAGCCTTCATTGCCGCCTCAATGCCCTTATGCAGTTCGGTTTCGTGAATGTAAGTAACCATCATTTTCACATCGCATCAGCTAATCATTAAATCTGAAACTGCTGACACGAGATCCTTTCATTATAATAACAACGTCATCGTTTAACGGTTGCAAAAATGATCATATCATATTTTGAAACAAATATCATCCTGGCAAAGTCAAATTTGAGTCGCCAAACCGCTGATAATTTATTGCAACTTCAGTCGTCACCCCACAAAATTTCAGGCCTGTGCCCCACGTTTGCTTACCGTCCAAGCAAGTCCGATCAGCATAATCAGGGCTGCTCCCGCTACGGCAGCTTCCGATGTGGAAGGATCCACCCCGGTTTTGGGATTGGCTGAACTGTTATGATGTTTTTTGAATGTTTGCGTCGAAAGTGGTTCGAGATATAAACAGGCTGCATCACGGTCAACATCCCCATAAATTGCACTGATATCAATGCTGCCTTCGGCCACAAGTGCCTTGGCAACCGCTCCGGATGTGCATAAATCAAGAATGCCATTGTTTAAAATAATCTTATTATAGGAGAACAATGCA
Source organism: Acetobacterium wieringae (assembly GCF_001766835.1). GTDB lineage: Bacteria > Bacillota > Clostridia > Eubacteriales > Eubacteriaceae > Acetobacterium > Acetobacterium wieringae. Next base: position 133,670 of record NZ_LKEU01000037.1, read on the forward strand.
CCGGCATCACCATGATCAGCAATCGACTCGACGACTGTATAGCCGCCATTAAAGATCAGTTTCTCATAAGCTCCGATACCACGGCTGTAACTCGTTGGACTATCAGTAAAAGCTCTAATATTTCCACCATTAACGACCAGATCGCCAAAAGCAAATAAACCAAAAGCCCCGGCATAATCACTATTATAAGCGGTCACATCGATGTTCCCGCCGTTAATGCTGAGATTACCCATTGTCATAGCTTCGGCATTATCACCGGCCAGGATTCCGACCGCTGAGCTGGAATTTTCATATCCGACCGCGGCAATATCATAGGTCCCACTGTCAATGACCAGATTTCCAACCACGTTGATCCCGCCGCCCATTGAATCAGGGGTCGCCTGTCCTTCGGCAATCAGCGTGCCAGTCCCACTGGCATTCATGTCACCTTCCACTTTAACAGCAAAACCATTATCAGTTTTAATACGATTAGTACCCACCAGGACCAATTTAAACGGAACTGCTGCTGATTTGACATCCAGCTTTTCGCCTATAAAATTATTTAAAGTCAATTCGTTGGCGGCTACATCATATGCATAATCCGATCCAGTATTGGTGGCCAGAACATCGATGATCACACCATTCTGAATTAAGCACAAATATGTAGCTGCCTGAGTTTCAATTGTTTCCGGTTCAATCGTTGAGATAACCGGCTGTTCTGAAACAACCTCGGTTTCCAAACGATTATCAATCGGTACTATTATTTCTTCAGTAACCGGCAACGCAACAGTATCAGTATTAATCACCATTTTTTCTGATAAAGCGGTCTCCGTATCAGCCGCTTGCGTTGTTACTAAAACCAAACTTAATTCGTTGGCTGATTCTTGATCATCGACAGCTTCTCCAGCAGCCATAGCAGAAACCGGAATCAGCATCGACACCATCGCCACTACCATCAGCAACGATAAGAACTTTGATATTCGCTTCATTATTATTCTCCATTTCTAACTGTGATGTTCGTTTGCGATTAGCAGCGTTCCTTAAAACAACTGTTACTCAGTTCTTCTTTATAGTCGTTTACATCATCAGATATGCTTAAGATAACACAACCCAAGAATAATGTCGATAAATTATTCCAACTTTCTTCCATGGCAACTGCTATCTTATTTATAATAAATGCAAAAAACCGCCAAATGGCGGTTTTTCTTAATATCAGATGCAACTTTATTTTGTTTACGCTTGGGTTCTTTGTTCAAGTCTGGTCGAATTAGATATCCAGCGCTGCGTGGTAGCCCTGATAAATAGCCGTTGTGATAGTGGAGGCCTTAACGCAATCACCAATTTCAATAACATAGGGGGCACAGTCAACCAGGCTTTCGGCAAGATTGCGGAGCGGTTTTTGGCCCAGCGCACAGATCACGGTTGTTCCGGGAACCAGTACTTCCTTACCAGCAAGATCTTCACAGACAACACCCTGATCAGTAACTTTTAGCCCTTTTAATTCGGTATGAACGGTAATGCCGCATTTTTCGATTTCGTTCATCATCAGCGGACGATGACGAAGATTAGCATCCGGTGCCAGTTCTGAACGCATTTCCACCAGATGAACCGGTTTACCTTCCCGGGCAAAATGGATCGCCGCTTCACAACCAGCCAGACCACCACCTAAAACAACCACGGACTCGCCAACCTGATCTTTTTTCTTATAGTAGTCGTTAACGATAATCACATTATCGCCATCCAGACCGGGAATAGCTGGCACGATCGGTTCCGAACCCACAGCGACTATCAGAGCATCAACATTTTGCTGATCGACATAGTCTTTGCTTACCGGCGTGTTTAAACGAATTTCAACGCCAGCGTCTCTGGCCAATTTTTCCAGGGTAACACCCAGTTCGTACATTTCATATTTGAATGGGATCGCCTGTTCGCCTTTGAGGATTCCACCCAAGGCATCGCCTTTCTCGCAAAGAATAACCTGGTGGCCACGTTTAGCTGCCGTTAGCGCTGCTTCCAGTCCGGCTGGTCCACCACCGGCGACCAATACTTTTACCGGATTGGCGGTGGGAATAATTTCAGTCCCATCCATTTCCCGACCAATTAGAGGATTAACCGTACAACGTCGAGTTGATGTCACGGCCCGTTCCGCCATACAGGTGAAGCATCGGAGACATTTAATAATATCAGCATCCTGATTGCTCATAACTTTTCTTGGCAGGAAGGGATCTGCCAGCAGTGCCCGAGCCATTTCAACGATATCAGCCTGACCAGAGGCAATAATTTCTTCCATCATTGCAGGGTCATTCAGTCCTCCCAGGGTTGCTACCGGAACCGAGACATGTTTCTTGATTTCAGCCGCCAGATAAACATTTCGGCCATGTGGCTCGAACATGGATGGATGGGTCAGGCCAAAGCCGGTTTGATAGGTGCCAGCGGTTATGTGCAGTAAATCAACCTTTGATTCGACCATCTTGGCAATTTCCACCCCATCTTCCAGGGTGTAGCCACCTTCAAAGAATTCTGAGCCACTCATACGGAATTCGATCGGGAAACCGGGCCCAACTGCTGCACGGACACTGTCCAGCACTTCTAAGGCCAGACGGGCCCGATTTTCTAATGGGCCGCCGTATTTGTCAGTTCGGTGGTTGAAAAAGGGCGACAAAAACTGGTTCAACAGCCAGCCGTGACCACCATGAACCATGATCATTTCAAACCCGGCTCGTTTAGCTAGCCCAGCTACCCGTCCGTAAGCGGCAACAATATCATCAATCAGTTCCTGGGTCAGTTCTTTAACCGGTTTCCCATCCGGACGGGTTCCAGCGCTGGGTCCCCATTGGGCCATACCGCCTTTTTTATCCTTGTCAGTCAGATAGGTGCCAGCATACTGTCCGGAATGAGATAATTCGACACTGGGAATGGCCCCATGACGGCGGATTGCATCGGCTGTATAAGTAAAGCTGGCCAGTGAATCAACCGTTTGCAGATCAAGATGATACATATGGGATCCTTCGGTTTCAGGATGAACCACGCATTCGCTGACTGTGACGGTAGCCGCACCGCCTTTAGCCCGCAGTTCATAAAAAGCTTTTGATTTAGGGCCAATGGTACAATCGGCAGTTATATCAGTGCCTCCCATGGGTGCGCCAAACATTCTGTTTCTGAAAGTTACATTACCAATTTTAATTGGTTTACAAAGATTTGGATATTTTCGTTGCATTGTCAGTTCTCCTTTAATTTTTCGTTGGTTCCGTCAACAATAAGCGGTCAATTTGATAAAATTTTAACATGATCTTTTGCTGATGTCAATAAAATCATGTAAGTATTTACATGTTTAAGATACATTTATTTTAATTGTGTGTAAACGTTGCCGATCGATAGCTGTTAACTATCAGTTTAATAGCCATATGATCATTCCTACCCAAATAAATCAACTTTGCTCGGATCTGCGCCAAAATCACAACGTTTTATCCTTGACGTTTACTGTAAAGATGGGTATCATTAAAAAAACGAAACGAGGCGCCTTATGATCCCAGAACAAATGCTAGAAAAAATCCGTAAGCTCTGTAAAGACCTCGACGGTCTTTCTCAAGAGAGCTTTGCAAAAGGAATTAAAATGTATGCCGCCCAAAAAGCTGAATCTCAAACAATTAAAGTAAGTGGTGGCATCAGCAAAAAAGAATATGATCGACTTTCAAAAGTCCCGGAATATTGCCAGGCAACGGAGATCATCGCCGATACGCTAACCCTGTTGGAAGCTCTGGATAATCTGGAATGGGTTTATAACGACCTGATTCGGAAACTGTATCATATCCGACCAGAAATCCCTCAGACTCCCGATGATGAAGAAAACGTATATTCGTTGGAGCCACCGTTTACACGATCAAAGTTTTTAAATTAATGATTTTAGGAGTACTCCATGGATAGTCAAGAACCGAAACATCAGCGACGACCGCGCTATAAAGGTACACACCCAAAAGCATATAGAGATAAGTATAAAGAGCTGCAGCCCGAGAAATACGCAGATACAATCGAAAAAGTAATGCAAAAGGGCAGCACCCCGGCTGGAATGCATCGCTCCATTTGTGTTGATGAAATATTGGATTTCCTACAAATTACTCCCGGTCAAACGGGATTGGATGCAACCCTTGGTTTTGGCGGTCATACCCAGGCAATGCTTAGATGTTTAGGTGGTAAGGGACATTTATATGCCCTGGATGTGGATCCCATTGAATTGCCCCGCACCCAAAAGCGTCTGGAAGACCTGGGTTACGGTTCCGAGCTTCTAACCGTCCGGCAAATGAATTTCTCCGGTATTGATCAAATTGCTTTAGAATCAGGGCCCATAGATTTTGTTTTGGCCGATTTAGGGGTTTCATCGATGCAAATCGATAATCCGGAACGAGGCTTTTCATTTAAGTTCGAAGGGCCGCTGGATCTACGCCTGAATCCTGAAAAAGGTATTTCTGCCGCCGATCGACTAAAAACCATTTCTGAATATGAACTGGAAGGTATGTTTATTGAAAACGCTGACGAACCCAATGCCGCAGCAATCGCACAAGCTGTTATTTCCCAACGGAACAAAGGCATCGACATCAGAACAACAACTCAACTCCAGGAAATTATCAAAGATGCCGTGAAGTTCATTCCCGGTAGTAACAGCAAAGATGCCATAAAAAAGTCCTGTCAACGCTGCTTTCAAGCCTTACGGATTGATGTTAATGATGAATATGAAGTATTATATGAATTTTTAGAAAAACTTCCTTCGGTGCTGGCACCAGGTGGACGGGTGGCCATTCTTGCTTTTCATTCCGGCGAAGATCGCCTCGTTAAAAAATCCTTTCAACGTCTTTTTCGTGAAGGGATCTATCGTGAAGTCGCTCCCGGTCCAATTCGACCATCTGCTGTAGAGTGCAATACCAATAGCCGCGCCCGTTCAGCAAAATTGCGGTGGGCTATTAAAGCGTAGTTTATGAATCTGGCCTGGTTTGTTTAAAAAAATTTACCCCAGTTATAATCACGCTTCAGATTATAACTGGGGTTTTAAGTTGTGGGATAAGTAAAATTTAATTTTTTCGGCATAACGCTAAACCGTCTTAATGAGCTGTTTTGGCTTAAATTACTGCAGAAATAACAAGACCCTGCCGGACACAACTGTCAGACAAGGTCTTTCGACGCATAATTTTATCTAGGCCGCCTGGAAAATCGACTCAAATTCCGGACCATCAACTTTTTCTTTCTCAAGCAGCACTTCACCCAGCCGGTTTAGCTTGGTAATATTTTCATTAAGCAGCATCAGGGTTCGCTGATAAGCGTGATCAATAATCTCTTTGACTTCAGTGTCAATAATGCTGGCTATCTCATTGCTGCAATTTTTTGAGCCATAATCCTGGCCATCATAGGCCCCATCATTTTCAAAAATCATATTGGTTAGCTTTTCACTCATCCCATATTTGGTTATCATATTCCGCGCAATCTGATTCACCCGTTTCAAATCATTAGACGCACCGGTGCTGATCTCATTCAGAACAATTTCTTCCGCAGCACGACCACCTAAAGCGATGATAATTTCCTCGAGCAGTTGCGACTTGGTGTGATAGCTCTGATCTTCCGTTGGTCTGCTGGCGGTATAGCCACCAGCCATTCCCGATGGAATAATTGTAACCCGATCAACATTTCGACTTGAAGAAACCAGCTTGATGGCAATGGCATGCCCTGCCTCGTGATAAGCCGTTACTTTTTTGTCACGGTCACTCATCACATGGCTTTTCTTTTCCGGCCCCATCATCACCTTGAAAGCCGCTTCCTTAATGGCCTCATTGCCAATCTTTTTTTGGTGACCTCTGGCAGTTAACAAGGCCGCTTCATTGAGCAGGTTTTCCAGATCAGCACCGGTAAAGCCCGGAGTCAGTCTGGCCACTTCACCCAACTTCACATCTTCTGCCAGCGGTTTACCTTTAGCATGGACATTGAGAATCTGTTCTCTGCCGTTAATATCCGGTAAGCCAACTGTTACCCGCCGATCAAATCGGCCGGGTCGCAAAAGCGCCGGATCAAGTACATCCGGTCGGTTGGTAGCCGCCAGGATAATCACCCCTTCGTTGATGCCAAAACCATCCATTTCGACCAGCAACTGATTTAAGGTCTGCTCACGCTCATCATTTCCGCCACCGACGTTAGCCCCACGCTGCCTGCCAACTGCATCAATTTCGTCTATGAAGACAATACAGGGTGCATGTTTTTTTGCCTGTGCAAACAAATCACGAACCCGGGATGCCCCAACGCCGACATAAATTTCGACAAAATCTGAACCACTGATACTAAAAAACGGTACCTTGGCTTCCCCAGATATGGCTTTTGCCAAAAGCGTTTTACCGGTACCCGGCGGTCCGATTAGCAGAACACCTTTAGGAATTCTGGCCCCCAAATCAACAAATCGTTCCGGAGCCTTAAGAAATTCAACAATTTCTTCCAGTTCTTCCTTGACCTCATCAGCGCCAGCAACACAGGTAAAATTGACGTTTTTATGATCATCCTCAAGCAATTTAGCCCGACTCTTTCCCATTGCTGTCACCCGATTGCCACCCATTCCACCTTGCTGCCGCTGATTTACCCCGAACCAGATTACCATCAGAAGTACCAAGCCAATGGTCGTCACGGCTGAAAACCACCAAGGGATTTCCATTGGCTTTGAAATACTAAATGACTGGATCAGTTGTGCATCCAATGCCTGGGTAAAGCGTTCGGAAGCTGAAGTGATGTCCGGTGGAACAACGACCTCATAAGTAGTGACGCCGCTGTTTTCATCTACAGCTGCATTGAGCTGAACTTTAGCCATCTCCCCTTCTAATACAATACTACCGACATTGCCCGCTTGAATTTCTGTCAACAACTCTGAATAACTCATGCTTTGAGGTTCATTTTTCACGGTGCTAAAAACAATTAATCCGGCAATAATCGTAAAAACAATCAAAAATATGCCTTGTTTTTTAAGATATTTCAACGTTCAGCCTCCATTAATCTGATTGTCATCAACGACCTTTTGACGATTAAACTGATGCGATCATTTTTCGTATTTCCCTGAAACTTCACTTTCGTTTGACCTGCTTTCTTTATTTTTAAATGATTGATCATTTAATTAATTTTTAAGAAATAGCGTAATTGTTATTGTAGTATTGTTAACAATCACGCTTCTTTTTTATTTTTCGTTTACTAATAAGGTACTCTTGATCATTTCGATCATTTCCTGTAACAGTTCGGATCGTTCCGTTCTGGTTATATTATTATTTGCTGCAATCGCCTTGACTGGCTGGACAATCATCGCCAAAATATTTTCATGGTGATAATCTTTTATAATTTCCCGATGCTTCAAGTCGGCAACCAACTGCTTAATTTTTGTGTAACCATCGATTTCTGAACAACTCCCCACTAATGATGGTGAATTGGAAAACTGGTCAACAAAACTGAAAATTTCCTGATTGGCCTCAATATAGGCATAATAGCTTCCAATTAGTCCTTCAATGAGTTGATGATTGCTCATTCCATAATGAACCCGACTTAAGACAAAGCGACAGATTTCTTCGGCATATTCCCGGTAAATCACCTGAAGCATTATTTCCTTGCTGTCAAAATAAGTATAGACCGTCGCTGGTGAAACTCCGGCTGCCTTGGCAATTTTCGAAATCGACGTCCCATGAAACCCCTCCTCTAACGTGAGTTTTACGACCGCCTCCTTAATGCTTTTCTCTTTTTCATCATCTCTTTTTCGCAAGTGCCACCTCCTCCAGACTGTTTTAATAGTAAATGACCATTCGGCTATTGTCAATCTTATTACACAGAGATTTAAAAAATTAATTTTCTTTTAAATTAAATTGTTTTGGTGGTCCACTGGGAACAATCCCAGACTTCATTGACAAAGCTCTGATAGAATTCCGGTTCATGACAAACCATCAGAATCCCGCCGTTATAAGCTGCTAGTGCCCGCTGCAACTCGGCCTTGGCATCGGCATCAAGATGATTGGTGGGCTCATCCAATACCAGGATATTGGTTTCCCGGTTAATCAGTTTACAGAGGCGAACCTTGGCCTGTTCGCCACCACTTAAGACCTTGACCATGCTTTCGATATGCTTACGGGTCAGACCACATTGGGCCAGGGCTGAACGCACTTCGTTCTGATTCAGCGACGGAAACTCGTTCCAGACCTCTTCAATGCAGCTGGTGCGGATGTCCTGATCCATTTCCTGTTCAAAATAGCCAATTTTCAGTTTTTCACCCTGTTCAACGGTTCCGGCAACTGGAGGAATCAAGCCCAGAATGCTTTTTAACAGCGTCGTTTTACCGATGCCGTTAGTACCCTTTAAGACGATTTTCTGTTTCCGCTCCATCACCAGATTCAGAGGCTTGGACAGTGGTTCATCATAACCGATAACCAGATCTTCAGTTTCAAACACCCGGCGGCCAGTAGCTCCGGCTTCTTTAAAATGGAAGCGGGGTTTTGGCTTTTCCGAGGCCAGCTCAATGATATCCATCTTATCCAGTTTTTTCTGACGTGACATGGCCATGTTCCGGGTGGCCACCCGGGCTTTGTTTCGAGCGACAAAATCTTTAAGCTCAGCAATTTCATTTTGCTGTTTATTGTAAGCGGCCTGTTCCTGGGCTTTTTTTGCTTCCAGTACTTCCTGGAATTTGGCATAATTTCCTACATAGCGGGTCAGCTTCTGATTATCCATATGATAAATCAGATTAATAACTGAATCAACGAAGGGCAGATCGTGAGAAATCAGAATAAAGGCATTTTCATACTCATTAAGATAACGCTTTAACCATTCAATGTGCTGTTCATCGAGGTAATTTGTCGGCTCATCCAATAACAGAATATCCGGTTTTTCCAGCAACAGCTTACCTAACAGTACCTTAGTACGCTGACCGCCACTGAGCTCAGTGATATCCTTGTCCATGCCAATATCGTTAAGACCCAGAGCATTTCCCACTTCTTCCACCTTGGAATCAACCAGATAAAAGTCATGAAATTCCAGTAAGTCCTGAAGATCGCCCACCTCTTCCAGACTTTTTTCCACTTCTTCGGGGCTGTCTTCCGCCATTTTTTCATAAAGCAAACCGATCCGGCTTTCAATCTCCAGCAGAAAATCGAAAGCTGAGGTCAACACATCCCGAACGGTCATCCCAGGCTGTAACACGGCATGTTGATCGAGGTATCCAATCCGGACATTTTTGGCCCATTCCACCTTGCCCTCATCCGGCATCAGCCGATTCGTAACAATATTCATGAAGGTTGACTTGCCTTCGCCGTTTGGCCCAATCAAACCGATGTGCTCTCCCTTTAACAACCGGAACGAGACCTGATTAAAAATCGCCCGGTCGCCAAATCCATGAGAAAGATTCTCGACATTTAAAATACTCATTCATTCTCCATTTCTTTTTTTCGCAATTAAAAACACTTCCAGATGTGTGTTGCGATCAGGAAGTGTTGATATTTATCCTTAGATTCTAACTTTATAATTATAACATAATCGTCTTTATTATTCCATAGTTGAAAATATTGTTCTCATCTCTAAAATATTTTCTGAAAAATTTTAAAGTTCAACAACGGATTCCCATTGAACTTCCTCAGGCATCGACTTTTTTTGATAAAATCCCAGTAGCATCAATGCCAGCACCGAAGCAATGGCAACGGTCCAGTACACCTGTTTGAAGCCATAATTGAGGGTTTTCTGAAACTCATTTTCAAGCTCCGTTTTTTTGCTGTCAATCGCTGCCAGATAATCATTCTTAGAACTTTCAAAGGCTTCCGGCACGGCGTTCTTCATGATTGTCATCTGATTTACCATGGTCGTTAACTGGTTTTTTACATCCGCCATCGCATCAATGGCTATTCCCATCTGAGCCTGATTTGCCTGAGCCGAATCGCGTTGCTCTGACAAGCTCGCAATGGCGCTCTCCAACACCCAGATCTTGCCATCAAGATCGTCAATGGTTTTTACGTCGCTGAGCTCATCCAGTACAGTTTGCGGTAGCTGGTTGCGTACACTTTCCGGAATCATGCTGACCACATCCATCGGAGCTGCACTCATGGTTGCTGCTGGTGGCGGACCGGCCACTCCTGGTGGCATCCCGGCTGGTGTCGACACTGCCATTTGCGCCGCTGCTGCGGCCATCATTTCTGCCATCGTCACACGCAGACTTTCGAGCTGGTGAAGGGCCTCTTGCTGGGCCGCAAGCGCCGCTTCCATGCCATCGATGCCAGCGCTAATGCCATCATAACCAGTTCGCAGTTCGGCAATGTTGCCATCCAGTTGAGTAATCCCGGTATTAAGCCCATTGATGCCATTGTCGATGCCGCTATTAATCTCGGCAATGGTATCCGGCATCATAATTGCAAACATCCGGGCTGCAAAGGTTTTGCTGTTTTCGGTAATGGTGGTGACGTCCGACTCCTTCATCAGGGCCACCAGCTCCTCAGGAATATCGTTACCACTGTTTTCATTCATATTGATTTCAATCGTCTGCTTGGCCGTTAAATCCGGCAAGCTTACAGTCGCCAGCTGATCACCAATATTTTCGTTGCTTTTTAGCTGATTAAATTCATCTGTTAGCTCCTGAGCATAGGGTAAGGTTGGTACGCTCACCTCCGTTGGTAATAGATTCATGACGTTTGACTGCACCGACAACCCGGCATGGGCAATAAAACCGACCATAATCGCCGGGGCCACTGCCGTTCCAATCGATCGGATCAATGAGACTGTGGCCAGCGCCGAATTGGCCTCCGCCGCTTCGGTGTTGTCCAGCATCATATAGTTAATCGGGGTTCCCATGGTAAAGCCAATCCCCAACCCCATCAAAATCAGACTGACCACCACCGTCAGGATGCTGGGATAATTAGTTGTCACAAAAATCAAAAAAAGTGAACCGATACATGAAACCAGAAAACCAAATCCGAGGGTTATTTTTACTCCAAATTTATCGATAAGCTTGCCCGAGAACGGAGCCCCGACGCCAGCAAAAAGACCGAGAATAATGACATAGTAACCACCTTTTCCAGCTGGTGTTTTCATCGCATTTTCACAAAACTGGGGAACAAAAATCATCCCCATGATAACCATCCCGGTGATAAATGACAAGACCAGGGTGATCAGAATATTGCTGTTTTTAAAATAGGCTAAGTTGATGACCGGATCTTCAGCTTTTTTCTCCACCAGAATAAAAATCGGCAGCAACAGCATAAAAATGATCAAGAATGGATAGACTGCCGTGCTGAGAAAGGTATTGGCAAAATCAAAGAAATCGATGTTCTTCAAACCATAAAGGACACAGAGAACCATGATGGTGACGATGGTGATTCCGCCGATATCGATTTTTTTGACATTTTCAATCCGGGTATTTGGCAGACAAATGAGTCCTGCCGCCAAAATAAAAATCGTAATCGGTACATTAATATAAAAAATATACTGCCAGTTGGTAGTTCCAGCCAAATCCAGAATGGCACTGCCAGCGGATGCACCAAATATATTGGCAATCCCATAAACGCCACCAACCAAACCTAAGGCCATGCCCCGCTTCTCTTTGGGAAAGGTGGTGCCAAATTCGGCAGTTGCCACCGGGACGATGCCACCACCACCGATGGCCTGAACTGCTCTCGCCACCAGCAGCATCGGAAAACTGGCGAAATTCTGAGCTAAACCACAAAATAATGAACCCAGACCAAAAAGCAAGATACTGAGAAGATAAATGTATTTTCTGCCAAAACGGTCAGCCAGCTTGCCCATTACCGGGATACTGGCCGCATAAGCCAGTGTATATATCGTTATCATCCAGATTCCGGTTTTATCGTCGACCATTAAGTTGGTTTGAATCACCGTTCTGGCCGGGGTAACAATGCCGGTATCCAGGGCGCCCATAAAAATCCCCAAAAGATATACGACCATGACCATGCCGTAGCTGATTTTTTTATTCTGATTTGTCATTTGATTTGCAGTCCTTCCTTTTTTACTGGTGGTCGATCGAGTCTTTTTCATTAATCCTGGCCACATTGTCAGCGATTTTTTTTGTGATCCTGCGATATTGTTGAATTTCTTCATCACTTAAGCCTTCAAAAAAAGACTGATTCCACTCCTCCAGTGCTGCTCCCATTTCTCCCAGGATACTTTGCCCCGCCGGGGCAATCGATATCAGGTTTTCCCGTTTATTCTCAGGATTCTGATGGCGCTCAATCAGGCCTTTCTCCTCCAGTTTTCGCAAAGTTTTGGCGATTGCGCCTTTATCCAGCATAAAATGCTGGGCAATGGCATCCTGATTAACCCCATTGTTTGAAGCTAAATACATCAGAATTACCTGTTCAGGAAAACCCACCCCAGAATTATGCAAGCGCCGTTCACAAAACACCTTGCTATGACGCACGATGATCGAAAGATTGTTCATTAACATTGATTACCTCACTCAGATATTTAATCTGTTGTCGTTGCAACTGTTGAATTGGCAACTATATTAACACAATAACCTGAGCCTGTCAACGATAAGATGATTTCATTTTTCAAATCATTATCTATCATTTCAAGTATGTGTTTTACAAAGAATCCTTTAGATATCCATTTCTAAAATAAAAATACTCCTTCCACAGCGTTATGATTAATAATTTAATCACCACACTGTAGAAGGAACATGATCCCATTTAGTTGCTATAAAGAATTCGAGAATGTTTATATAATTCTTCTCTAAACGTTGGTGTCATGATCCCACCCAAAACTGCATAAACACTGATAAACGAGGATTTACCCGGTATACATACTTTGTCTGCAAATGTTCTTGCATATTCCCGCTGTTTATCCTCGCTGGTTGTGGCTGGATCAAAAATTTCTGGTATCATTCCTAAACATATCCGATCACCATACTTTTCAAAAAGCTGTAGGGTATCATTCATGTTTTGTGGACTCCATGAGTCCCATCCGGCATCGAGAATACACTGAATGCGGGATTCGATATGACCACAGCTATGAAGATCAGCCCACAGTCCTTTCGCATGAATATGGTCAGTCAGTTTTCTCATGTAAGGAACAATCATTTCCTGAGCGGTTGCTTCAGAAAAAAACGGCGATCGTTGTGACCCCCAATCATCATGTACGGTAAAACCATCAATGTGATCATAATATTCTACAAATTTATCCACAATGCGACACGCCAGATCAGTGGTCGCCTCAAAAATCTCTGACGGCCTCTGTCTGATCTTCATCAATCAGAGCTTCTGCCGCTCTTTCAAATCCCATAAACGAAATAAGTCGTTCAAACCACCATCCGTTAATCTGCCATGCCAGCACAAACCCGTTGCCATTCAAAAAAGTACCATTGTTAGCTTTGGCACTGCCTTCCCAATCCCAGCTATCAATGTCGGGAAACTGTAATACTTCTTTCCAGTCGTTGGCATCGTTTAAAATATGATTTCCGGGTCTCACCATGGAACCCTGGGCATCAGGAACATATTCCCATGGTATCCCGAACATGTCAATACCATCCTGAGGCGGCATCATATTCGCTTCAAATACAAAGGCTCTGGCAATATTATCCGGGATCACACTGGGACAAAACAAGGCCGACTCGTTTCCCAGACTTTCCCAGACCGGTTCTTTTTTCATGGTTCGTAAGTAATTTTCTTTCATCGATACTGGCGAATTGTAAACGGGGTCTGTGGTACCAAAGAAATTTGGTATTTCTGCAACAACCTGCAGTTCTTTCGAATCAAATGGTATTTTATTCATTGTTATTTTGCCTCCAGTTTCTAATAAATTTTATTGTCATTAATTTTACCCGGTTCGGGATGTTGAGTGATGCGCCAAACGATTAGCTTTCTTGCGAAGATCATGATGATAAGAAGGGTAATAAACGTTTTCACAGCAAACAAACCTACCTGAGTGTCGTCATCATGGTGCCGAGTTTACGAAATACTCGTATAATAACTACTACCTCAGTTGGTAATTCATCTTTAAAATCTAATTGAATGCGTTTAATTATTTTGCAACTTAACCGGTTAAATTTATATCATTGTATAATTTTACGATTTTAATGTCAATATATTTCCTATTAATTCTGTTTTATTCGTAATATTATTAATAATACTCTTCTTTACTATTTTTTTTGCAAGCTATAATATTAATTAAATTTATATAAAAAATAGTTGCCGTTACCTCGGCCGTAACGACAACTACTGCATTTTTTCTTTTCGGTATTTTGATTGCTGCTGTTCCCAACTGTAATCTTCTGACCAACGAACTTACTAATCAACTGACAATTGATTCAACGATTTGATTTTACCGGTAGTTACAGTTCACTACCCTTTTCGATGCTTGCGTTTAGGGTTACTTCGGGCCAGATAAAAATAAAGAATCGCCTGAATCAGGGTGACCAGACCCATAATGATTTTTTCAAACCAGGTGCTTCCGAATAGATTACCCAGGGTATTTAAACAAGCAAAGAAAAAAGACAGCCAAAGATATATTTTTGAAGCCAAATTAAACTGCCGATATTCAATCACCCCTGCAGCTACAGCAATTAACGGTAAGCCAAAGCTTACCACAATCACGCCGATGATCGACGCTTCAAAAAAGAGTACTGCCATTAAGATCAGTGCAAAAATCAACCAGCCGATATAAAATTTTTTATAGGCTTTGACCCGAACCAGCCCGGAAGCGGCCGCAACTACCGGAATGCCATAGATTATCATGACAATGCTGGTAGTCGCCGTGCGAACCGCCGCTTCATAGCTATCCAGCTGACCGCCGCTGATTGATTCATAAGGTAGAATTTTGAGAATGACGAGTAAAAATACCGCAATTGTAAACAGATTCAGAATAATAATGCCTTTACCCGCCGTTTTTCTGTTGAATTTCATCGTACCCTCCCTTGTGATTGTGACTTTAGGTAATTGCGTAATGAAAAAACATCGAACACTGCATTGTTTTACGCCCAGTTTTGCAATAACCTCGATTGTGATTTTGCGTACTGAACCGTACCGTCAAAAGTAATCTGGAAGCAGTGCTACCGAAACGTCCTTTAGTTGCTCCCAGCTTGCCTCACCGCACTTGACCATGCAGGGGCTTGTAAGGCTTTTCTGGAGATGTTCCGGGAGTAGTCGGAATCCCATTTTTTTATAAAAATCAGGATTGATATCTGAAAAGAGGAAGATGAACACCTCACCGTCTTTTTCAAGCTGTTGAATACATCTTTTTAGCAGAATCCCGGCATAGCCCTTACTGGTGTGCGGCTCGGGTGTCAACACCGAACCTAGGCCATAGGTAGAAATCCCCAGCACGGGTTCCAGCGTCAGAACAATCAATGAACTGACCAAATCACCCTCACGATCGATGACATAGCGTTTTCCAAAAGCATCTTCTTTAGCGTTGTCATGAATGTACTCTGCCAGGGTTCTATTTTTATGCCAGACCCGGTAGGCTTCTTTGAATAATAGCGTCCGCTCCGCTTCGGTTGCTTCCCGGATTATCATCTGTCGGGGTCCGGTTTTAAGATAAGCTTGCCACTCATCATAAATCTGACAAAGCTCTGCATCCAAATAGGTAAGAGCCTTTTCTTTAAGCGCATGGGGCACCCCATAATATGCTTCTGCAATGGCCCCGGTGATCGCAGCCAGGGTGTCACTGTCTCCCCCGACGGAGATGGCCGTCCGGATGGCATCCTCAAAAGATGCGGATTCCAAAAAAGCCTGAATAGCCTGAGGCACCGTTTCCTGACAGGTTTCATTAAACTGGTAGCTGTCCCGAATTTCATCAATGGTAAAATTCCAGTGATAGAAATAACCATCAATCCGTTCCCGAATGGCTGCTTTGCTGGCTCCATTGCGGGCCATGTAAATGGCTAAAACAGTCGCTTCCGCACCTTTTAAACCTTCCGGATGATTATGGGTAACCCGGGTAATTACTTCCGCAAGTATCCGGGCTTCGGTTTCGGATCGCGCCGCAAAGGCCGCCGGACTGATCCGCATGGCGGCGCCATTGCCGTAACTGTTGTAGGGCTGGGGATTATCACAAAAAACCCATTGCCCAAATCGACCACCATAACCACAATGAGGGTATTTCTGACCAATTTTCTGCATCCATTGCACGGTTAATCGTTCTACCCACTGATAGTATTCGCGATTTCCCAGCCCATTATCCAGGGGGAAACAGCCAGCTTGACCTGCTTCCATGATCGCTTTGGCAACCGCCAACGTCATGATGCTATCGTCAGTAACCTCACAGGCTCTGGTAAACAGGTCAAAGTCCTTGCTCCGATGATTATTAAATTCAAAACGGGAACCGACAATGTCCCCAATAATCGCACCCAGCATATTGCTCTCCTTGTTCCGTATTTATTTTGCGATGCCTGTTTTATCTAAAAAATCAATGACCTGATCCGCCATCAGACGGTGCCCGGCCGGACTCTGGTGAATTCCATCCAGATACAGATCGTTGTCACGCCAGTCGCCAGCAGCACTGAAATCCAGGGTGAAAAGTTGGGACGAGGTGGTATAATCCCGCAACCACTGACAATAGTCTGCGATCATCACCGCAGCTTTTTCAAAGTCAACCATCTCCCCGCCTTCTTTAAAGGTTACCGGCAGATGAATCGGTGGTGGTATCGCCACAAAAACCTGAATCCCCTTCGCTCTGGACTGATCAACCATGGCGGCCAAATTCTCAGCCGCCTGTTCCCAGCTGCGGTTAAAAAAGATATCGTTATAGCCACCCATCAGGATCATCCCATCGGGTTTTGCCTGAAATACCTGTCGTTGAATCCGTTTTAGCATTCCGACGGTGGTATCGCCACTGACGCCCCGATTGACCAGTTGAATTCCCGTCTTTGTTGCTGCGATCACATGCCATTTATCTTCCCGGGACACCTGATAGCCAAAGGTCAGGCTGTCACCAAAACATATTATCTTCACCATTTTCTCCTTAGCCGCGTACTGCTCTTGCAGTTGTTATAGACTCAGTTTATCACAGCGCAATCGGTTTTACAATTACAGAGACCACCTTTTTCCAGGTGGTCTCTGAGGATTTATTATTTGATTGACGATATAACTATTTTGCTAAACCTTCCTGATTTTAAATTGATCAATCATCTGTTTCAGTAACACGGATTGTCCGGAAAGCTCCTGACTGGCAGCCGCACTTTGTTCGGCGGTAGCCGAATTCTGCGAAACAACCTGAGCAATCTGTTCAACCCCGGTGTTAATTTGGGCAATACCTGTGGCCTGTTCATTGGAAGCACCAGCAATATTCCCAATTAAGCTGGTAACCTTGCCGATGCCGGTGACGATTTCGTCCAGTGCTCCAGCGGTATCATTGGCTATTTTGGTGCCCTCCTGGACATTACTAATTGAACTTTCTATCAGAATGGTCGTCTCTTTGGCAGCTTCGGCACTTCTGGCGGCCAGGGTTCGAACTTCTTCGGCTACCACCGCAAAACCCTTGCCATGCTGGCCAGCCCGGGCGGCTTCGACGGCGGCGTTAAGGGCCAGGATATTGGTCTGAAACGCAATGTCATCAATGACTTTGATAATTTTAGAAATATCCTCAGATGATTTATTGATTTCCACCATTGAACGCTGCATCTCGGTCATCTGTTGATTGCCTTTTTCAGCATTGCCCATCACATCAGCAGCCAATTCTCTGGCCTTGTTGGCATCCACGGCGTTATTCTTGGTCTGATCGGCAATTTCGGCAATTGAAGCGGTCAGTTCCTGTATCGAGCTGGCCTGTTCGGTGGAGCCCTGAGCCAATGCCTGACTGCTGTCAGACACCTGATTGGCGCCAACATTGACCTGGTCAGCGGCGATGTTTATGTCACCCATGACCGCATTGAGTGAATCGATAATCACATTAAGGGCATTGGAAATGGTTACAAAATCGCCCCGGAAGGCTTGCGCATTTGCAATATCCAGATTTCCCAGCGACAATTGTTCGATCTTCTCAGTGATTTCGCCAACAACCTCCTCCAGTAGTGTGGCCGTGGAATTGACACTCTGCTTAAGTAAGGCCACATCGCCACGATAATCACCACTGATTCGAACCCGCAGATTTCCATTGGAAATTGCTGACATGATGTCTCTCACTTCGCCCAAGGGTTTGTTCAATTCTTCGAGAATGGCATTCATACCGCCAACCACTTCCCGCCAGGCGCCCTGGAAGGTGGTGGCATCGGCTCTGGCCTGAAGATTTCCATCAATGACAGCATTGGTAATCATATTGGCATCATCAATCAAGGTACCAATGGATTCCTTAACCAACATCAGGCTGTTATTGATCTCACTAAACTGAGCGCTGACTTCTTTGGTATATTCATCAGCGGCGATACAATTCATATCAAAATCAAGATCACCTTCGGCCAATCGCATCAGATTGGCACCAAGACGGGTGACTTCCGCTTTGGTATAGTCACTGACGCGAATCATCGGTGTGATATCCGTGATCACTTCGATAAAACCGATGTTCTCACCATTTTTGTTTTTTAAGTAGGCAGTCGCCTGTTTATTGCTGCGACCAACCCATTCAGAATAGCTTTCGGAGTCGCTCTGATCCACCAGTTGCCGGATTCCACAGCCTTGAGACTGACAAATACTGGTTCCGGCATTGAAACAATCCATCCCACAGGCCGAATTTCGATCCTTAATTACCCCATTTTTAATCATCAGCTCTTCAAATACATGATTCATAAAGGTCCATTTCATGTCGTTGTCTGTGACGTGAACCGGAATGGGAATCCCATCGATGATCGCCTCATACCAGAACATCTTGTCTACAACCGTGTCCAGAGTCTGATTAACACCAGCAATCACCTGTGCATACTCGCCGGAGTGATTTTCCACCCTTGCCCGCCGGGTGAAATCTCCCTGGATGGCTGCGTCGGAGAGCATAATGGTATCAGAAACCAGGTTGCCGATCGATTCCTTAATTGAAACCATGCTGCTACCCAGCACATCTTCTGAGGATTTTGGCTGGATGTTAATCGATAAATCGCCTTTGGCAATCGCTTGGGCTGTCTCAGACTGTTCCTTGATGTTCTCAGCCATATTTACAAAGGAACGGGTCAGCTCACCAATTTCATCATCTTTGGCACCTTCAGCCATGGTTTTATCAATATTGACGTCACCCAACGCCAGACAGTCAGCCGCTGCCACCAGCCGGGTAATCGGCCGGATGAAATTTCGGGTAGAAACTACAATGATTGCCAGAATCACGATCAGTCCCAGACCAAAAATCAGTAACATCATTGTACGAATTCCTGAGAAGGTTTTACTAAACTCTGACGTTGGAAGCCCAGTCGCCAGTACCCAACCGGTATTACCGATTTCGGTGACATACCCCCGGCTTTCGATGCCCCCCGTTGTATAGGTGATCGGGCCGGTGGTCTTATCCATCAGTGCCGCAATGATATTTTCTGACATATCCGTATCGGCAAGCATGCCATTGCTGTACTCTTTATTGGGATGATCAAAAACCATCCCGCTATTGGTTGAAACCACAAAAAATCCGTCTTCGCCAATTTTATTTTCAGCGATGATCTCTTTGATCCGGTCAATGGAAACATCCACACAGGTGGCCCCCATCAGTTCCTGAGTTCCTGGTTTAAATACCGGGGCAACCACACTGACAATGATCTTCTGGGTTGTGATATCCACGTATGGTTCCGAGATAAAAACTTTTTTTTGCGCTACCAGTTCTTTAAACCAGGGCCGGGCATTAATGTCATAGGACGGATCAGATACGACTCCGTCAGACTGGGTAAACTGACTGGAGTCGACGTCAGCAATCCAGGCCACCTGAATATTTTGGGGATCTGACGCTGCAACGTTGACCAGATGCTGCTTGATTTCCAGAAAATTGGCTGTTGAAGTAATGCCCACCCCCGGTGTGACCTGATCGAACAGACTCTGAATTTCCGGACTTGCTGACAATTGACTGGCATCCTCCAGATATTTTGTAAAATATGTTTCGATTTGATTTGAAACCGATTCAGACTGGGCTGATAATTCATTAACCTTAATTTCTGCAATCGACTGATCCACCACATACAGGGCAATCCCAGCGACAACTGCGAAAATAACCGCAACTGGTACTCCAATCCCCAGTAGCATCCGAACAAGTAAACCTCTCTTATGATTCATACTCTTTTCCTTATGATATCCTCGATATCATTTTCGTCCTTTCTTCGTTGATATATTTTTGTAGTGTGACCGACCTAAAACCTTTTGTCATGATGTTACCATAAAATTGAAGGGTTGATTCTTCTCCAAACATTTTTTACATCCATTTAACATTTACTCGATTTATTTCTTCCAGTTCCTTTCAAAAAAGACAAAAATGAGCGCAACAAAGCCGCGTTAACGGCTTCATCGCACTCATCTAATGTCGGTTATTATTTTATTGAACTTATTCTATAACAGATCAAATAAAAAGGCAACTAAACTTTTTGCCAGAGCCAGACGACAGACCACCAATGAACTGCAAATTATTTCCCTGAAAATCGCTGTAAATTGTTCCGATTGTTACTATTTCTGTTTGTTTTGCTGTGATATATTATGTTCAACCTAGAAAAACCACAGAAAAATCGAGACAAAGACGTCGAAAAAAATCTTCGGCGTCTTTGTCATTTTTTGAAGGCAAGACAAAAAATCTATTTGAATTCATTGCGAAAGGAAGTAATACCATGTCACGAATTAATTATTCATCAGGAGCACCTTTAGAAGAAAAAGTCGGCTATTCACGGATGGTAAAAATCGGCAATCTGATTATGATCGGTGGCACCACCTCGGTTCAGCCGGACGGCAGTGTTTACGGCGAAGGCGATCCCTATGCACAGGCCAAATACATTTTTGAAAAACACGTTAAACTCTTAGAACAGGCTGGCGCAAGCCCAGCCGATGTTGTCAAAGTCATGTGTTATGCTACCCGGATGTCCGATTGCGGTGAAATTGGCCGGGCTTATTCGGAGTTTTTTAAAGAGTATCGGCCGCTTTTTACCGCAGTGGGAACAACGGAGCTCAACCGCCCCACCCAACTATGTGAGATTGAAATGACGGCGATTATCATTTCCGATGAAGGTGGGTGTGAGTGATGAACCGGATCAACGAACATCCCATTCTTGGCGAACCTGAAAAAGGCCAGCTGGTGTCCTTTTATATGGATGGCAAGCCGATGGAAGGTTATGCTGGTGAACCCATTGCCGTCGCCCTGAAAGCCGCCGGCGTGATGACTCACCGCTACACCCAGAAAAATCATGAGCCCCGGGGGATTTTTTGTGCCATTGGCCGCTGCACCGACTGTGTCATGATCGTTGATGGTGTGCCCAATATCCGCACCTGTATTACCCCATTAGTTTCCGGGATGCAGATTCAGACCCAGGATGGGGTCACAGCACTGGAGGTAAGCGATGAAACGTTATGATTTAATCGTCGTGGGAGCCGGTCCTGCCGGACTCTCAGCGGCTATTGAAGCCGCCCGATGCGGCATGAAGGTTGCCGTTTTTGATGAAAATGCCAAACCCGGCGGACAATTATTTAAGCAAATCCATAAATTTTTCGGTTCAAAAGAACACCAGGCCAAGATTCGCGGTTACAAAATTGGTGAAACACTACTCGCCGAGGCTGATGAATCCGGGGTTGAAGTATTTCTCAATGCCACCGTCGCAGGCATTTATCTGGACAAAGAAGTGCTGGTTCAAATCGGTGAAGCAATGACGCACTTCAAGGCCGATACCATCATTATCGCTACTGGGGCAGCGGAAAACATGGTCACCTTTGATGGCTGGACCCTACCTGGGGTGATTGGTGCCGGAGCCGCCCAGACGATGATGAATCTTTACGGCATCAAGCCCGGTCAACGGGTACTGATGCTGGGCAGCGGCAATGTCGGTCTGGTGGTCAGCTTCCAGCTGATGCAGGCTGGCTGTGAAGTAGTGGCCCTGGTGGATGCTGCTCCCAGGATAGGCGGCTATGGCGTTCACGCCGCCAAAATCGCCCGCAGTGGGGTGCCTTTTTATCTATCTCATACCATTACTAAAGCTGATGGGACTGATTGCGTCACAGGCGTGACGATTGCCGAGGTTGATGAAGCGTTCACTCCGATCCCCGGCACCGAGAAACACTTTGATGTGGATACCATCTGTCTGGCCGTCGGTCTCTCGCCAATGTCGCAGCTACTGAAAATGGCTGGTTGCAATATGGTTGATGATCCCCGGCGCGGCGGTCAGGTACCCTTGGTTTCTGAAAATGGTCAAACCTCAATTCCCGGTCTCTTTGCTGCTGGGGATGTTTCTGGCATCGAAGAAGCCAGCTCAGCCATGATTGGTGGCCGGATGTCCGGTCTGGCAGCCGCAGCTTATCTGGGCTTTCTCAGTGAGCAGGATAAAGATAAGCGTCTGGCTGACCTGGAAATCGCCCTCGATAGCCTGCACCAGGGGATGTTTGCCCCCGGCAGCAAGGGCCAAGCCTTCGCCAAAACCGATGAAGGGATTGCCGTGTCCCAGAGTCTGCTTAAAAAAGGCTATCTTGATGATACTGATCTTGAGCGCTTTTTTCATCGATCTGATCAAACTGATAAAAAATCCGGTATCCATCCGGTGATCGAATGTACTCAGAACATTCCCTGCAATCCCTGTCAGGATGCCTGTACCAGGGGTTGCATAAAAATTGGTAAAACCATCACCGCCCTGCCCCGAATTGATGCCGCCAACAGCTGCACCGGCTGTGGTCTGTGTATCGCTTCCTGTTCCGGTCAGGCCATCTTTCTGGTGGATGAAGACTACGCTCCGGGCTACGCCAGCATTACCCTACCCTATGAATTTTTACCCCTGCCCCAAAAGGGCCAACTGGGAACAGCCCTGAGCCGCAGCGGTCAACCACTGAGCACCGCCGAAATCATCGATGTTCGCAGTGCCAAGGCCTTTGACCACACCACCCTGGTCACCATCAAGGTACCGGTAGCTCAAGCCATGACCGCCCGGTTTTTTAAACCCGCAACCCATGCGGCCGGACAATAAGAAAAGGAGAAACGACGATGAAATCTATTAATGATCGTTCACAAAATATCGGTTCCTTCGTTTCCCAGGCTGACGACACCATCATCATCTGCCGCTGCGAAGAAATCACCAAGGGCGAAATTCGCCAAGCGATTCACGACGGAATGTTTACTGTTAATGAAATCCGGCGTTACCTGCGGGCTGGGATGGGGCTTTGTCAGGGCCAAACCTGCGGTAAGCTGGTTAAAAACCTGATTGCCCGGGAGCTTTGCGTCATCCCCGATCAATTGGATCCGGCCACCAGCCGATCACCCATGCGGCCGGTGGAAATGAAAGTATTAGGAAATGAAGAGGTGACCCATGTCTAAACATACTGACGTGATTATTATTGGCGCAGGTATCATCGGTAATGCCACCGCCTACTATCTGGCTAGAAAAGGCCTGTCGGTGACGGTTCTTGAAGCCAGCAAGGATATTGGCATTGGTGGTTCGTCCCGAAATGGTGGCGGTGTCCGCCAGTCCGGCCGGGATACCCGGGAACTGCCGCTGGCGATGTGGGGGATTAAAAACCTCTGGCCGGGACTGTCCGAAGAACTGGGTGTGGATGTGGAATACACCCAAAAAGGTAATCTGCGACTGGGGAAAACGGAGGCCCATCAAAAAATTCTTCAGGGCTTAACGGATAAGGCCGTAGCCTGCGGGTTGGATGTCCGGATGATCAACGGCGATGAAATTCGGGCCATTAATCCCTACCTTTCCGACGAAGTCACCTGTGCCAGCTGGTGTCCCACCGACGGCCATGCCAATCCGCTGACAGCAACCCTCGGTTACTAT
Organism: Acetobacterium wieringae; assembly: GCF_001766835.1. Taxonomy (GTDB): domain Bacteria; phylum Bacillota; class Clostridia; order Eubacteriales; family Eubacteriaceae; genus Acetobacterium; species Acetobacterium wieringae. Next base: position 157,500 of record NZ_LKEU01000037.1, read on the forward strand.
AAAAAAGCCCGGGAATTGGGCGTCCGCTTTATTACCGAAGCACCCTGTTTCGAACTGCGAAAAATTAAGGGTGTGATCCGTCAGGTTGTCACCCCGGATGCCATCTATGAAGCCGACAAGGTGCTGGTGGCGGCCGGTTTTGACAGCCGCAAAATATTAGCGACTGTCGGCATCGATGTGCCAATGATGCCGCTTAAAATGGAATGTCTGGTTACCGAAGCCGAACCGCCGATGTTTCTGCAAATGCTGGGGACAGCTGATGCCGATTTTTACGGCCATCAGTCCAAGCATGGTTCCTTTGTTTTTGGTGGATCCTCTGGTTTTGAACACCTCAACAAAGACAATGGCAGCCCCATTTCCAGTAGCATCGGCGCCTCCTGTACCTGCCGGGGGATTATTAAATACTTCCCTGCACTTGCCGATGCCAAGATCGTCCGGGCCTGGGCTGGCTGGCTGGATGACTGTGCCGACCATGTTCCTGTGATCAGCCCGGTGGCAGAAGTGCCCGGTTTGTATATCGCCTGCGCTTTTTCTGGCCACGGCTTTGGGATTGCTCCGGCGGTGGGCTACAACGTCGCCGAAATGATTGCTGACGGTCACTCCACTATCGATTTGTCAGCCCTCCGATACGACCGCTTTCAACCCAAACAATAAGCCTGGACTAGGCTCAATACGAAAATTAGAATTTTCTTAACTATGATTGCAAATGTAATTTAGTGCCGATTTTTACTATTCTTTTCTTTCGAACTATGGTATATTGTATACATAATAAGCAGTGAACCAACAACTACTCAGACAAGGATGTCGAAATCGAAATTTCGGCGTCCTTGTTTTTTTATGTCGGTTCTTGCCAATTATCCAGTTTGTTCAGAAAGGAAAGCGCACGCTTCAGGTTTTAGCTATGATTGATCTATTGCAACGGTATGGCTCTTATGCATCATCCCCACAAGAAAAGGAAAGTATCATCATCCCTAAACAACCCTTGATGGTCAAGCACGCCCAGGGTTATGAGTACTTTGACTACCGGGCTTATGGTATCTCCCACTTTTATCGCTTCCAGGTTACCCAGGAAATGTTAGAAACCGCCACCATCGTTCCCGATGGCACCGTCGACATCGTCTTCCGCTGCGGCCAGGATCATCTGGATGCAACCTGCTATGGTGCCGTTCTGAAAATGCATTCGATTGAATATGCATCGGTTTTTCATCTCAACGATACTATTTTTGGCATCCGCTTTCTGCCTGGCAAAGCGTTTTTACCTAAGGGCTATCCGATTGGCAGCCTGACCGAGAGCTCTGTGCCACTCCCGGAAATCTGCGAGGATCAAGCTATGATGGAAGGCATTACCCGCAGTAACGATTTTAAGGAACAGATTGAGTTGTTTCTCGATGCCTATATTCCTGACTATCAGAACTATTACAGCCCCGGCGTTCGTCCTTTCAGTTATCGGATGGTGGATGAGATCACCAAGGTCGTCGGGATTATCAATGTTAATGAATTAAGCCAAAAAGTCGGCTATACACCCCGTTATATCAACCAGCTTTTTAATAAAGAAATTGGCTTGCCACCCAAGACCTTCTCCAAAATCATCCGTTTCCAGAATGTGTTGCTGGCGCTGGGGAAAGATCAGCATATTTCAACCATCGCCGCAGACATGGGCTATTTTGATCAGTCCCACCTGCTTAAGGAATTCAAGCAATTCACGGGAATCTCTCCCGGAAATTACCGTAAATCCCTGACTAAAGGCACTGCTATCCGAATTTGAACAAAAAACTTTATTCATCCTGTTTATTCAAGAACACTAAAATAAAAATTATTTGGAGGTTTATATTATGACATTACCAGGAATTGATTTTTTGTATTTAAATGAAGTCGATATGATTAAGGCGGGGGTCAACAATGTTGTGGCCTGTACTGACTGTATGGAAGAGTTGTTAAAGCTGCTCGATATGGGTGACTACCGGATGGGTGGTGATAATGGCAATTCCCACGGTTGTATGATTACCTTCCCGGAAGATCCCGAATTCCCCAATATGCCAAAGAACGGCCCAGACCGTCGCTTTATGGCGATGCCCGCCTATGTCGGCGGCAAGTTTGACGTCGCCGGAATGAAATGGTACGGTTCCAATGTAGCGAACCGGGATAAAAATCTGCCCCGTTCGATTTTGATGATGATGCTTAACGATAAGGACACCAGCGCACCACTGGCCTTAATGTCCGCCAACCTGCTCAGTGCTTACCGGACTGCGGCCGTTCCTGGTGTCGGCGTCAAAAATCTGGCCCTTAAAGATGCCAAAGTGCTGGCAATTATCGGTCCGGGCGTCATCAACTCCACTGCCATCGAAACCTTTGCCGCCCTACGACCAAGTCTGACGACCCTTAAAATAAAAGGCCGGGGCCAGGCCTCCATCGACCGTTGTATTGAATTCGTTAAGGAAAAATGCCCGCAGTTTACCGAAATTATAGTTTGCGAAACCCTGGAAGAATGTGTTCGGGGATCTGATATTCTTAGCTTTGCCACCTCAACTCCAATGGGTGCTGGTCCTTCGGCCTATCCTTTTGTAGATGCCGAGTGGATTAAGCCCGGTGCCCTGTTCTGTCTGCCTGGAGCGGCTGATTTTACCGATGAATTTATCCAAAGCGATAAAACCAAGCTGGTGGTTGACAACATTTCCCTATATGAAGCCTGGGCCGAAGAATATCCCTACCCGACCTATAATATCGTTTATATCCTCGGTTCCAAATTTATGGACATGATCCATGATGGCAAACTGGCCAAAACCGATATCCACGATTTAGGAGCCATCTTAAACGGCAAGGTGCCCGGCCGGGAAAGCGACGACCAGATTATCCTCTACTCGGTCGGTGGGATGCCGGTGGAAGATGTCGCCTGGGGTAAAGAGGTTTATGACTATGCCCGTAAGCATAATATCGGGGTTAATCTGAATCTTTGGGATAAACCATCTTTATACTAAGATCAAAACGATCCCGAATCTCGACTGGACAAAACACCTAAGCATATAAATAAACCCTTTACCATTTGCTTATAATTGGTAAAGGGTTTTCGTTCGTCGATAAATTGTCAGCACTGGCGTTACCGTAGCACTGGCGTTACCGGAATTCTGCTCTGGTGATCGAATAAGCTTTGACATCCAGGATTTCACCGGTGTAGATCTTGTCCGCCTGCCGGATTGTTCCTTCATAATGAAAACCACATTTTTCAATCACCCGCTGGGATCCGAAGTTTTCCGGATAATGCACCACTGAGATCAGACCCAGACCCAGGGTATCAAAGCCATAGGCCAGCACGGCTCTGGCCGCTTCGGTCATGATGCCCTGCCCCCAGAAATCCTCACTGAGCGCGTAGCCGAGCATCCGGGCCTGGTCATTCTGACGATGAGGGTCCTCGATTAATCCGATTGAGCCGATAATCTGGTAGTCTTTTTCAATTCCCCAGATATTTTCCTGGCCCACAAAGATCGTCTTCATAATTTCTTGTGTTTCTTCAATGCTTTCATGAGGTTTCCAGCCAGCCCGCGGGCCAACATTCGGGCTTTTTGAATAAGTAAAAACATCATCTGTGTCAGCCATGGTTAACGGTCGCAATTTCAGGTTTTTGGTAATAATGTAATTCATTTTAGTCCAACTCCATATTTTTAATAATCTCTTGATATCGTGCCGTGGCAGCTTCCGATGGTTTGCCTTTTTGACAGATCGTAAGCCCCCTCAGTTTGCGATTGGGACGCTCGACAATCATCCGGCCCTGACTATCCAGCTTCTGCTGTAACGCTACCAAGGCTTCGCTAAAGCGTTTGTCTTGCCGGGCTTTTTCGTAGAAAGACAGCACATAGACATAATAAAACAGGTTGTAGCGCAAAAACGGATATTCCACCTGCATAAATAATTTGCCAATGCCATAGTGACAGGGCCCCACCGGCATCTTCACAGTCCAGTGATCCAGCAGGGTTTCAACTGCCCGGTCAAGATCAACGATGCGAGCCGCTCCCGCATGAAAACCGGCCAGACGAAAAGCATCCAAGGCCAGCAGAGTCACATTAGGATTTGACGCATCAGTTTCGGGGCCATGACCATAGATAAATTTGTTGCAGCGCCAGCCACCGTCATCGTAGCGGTCAGCAAGCAGATAATTCAGTGCGTCCTGAACCCGGGGATGACTGGCGTAACCATTGCGACACAGACCGGCCACCCCATGGGCGGTATGACAGGGATAGATTGCACCTTTGGGGGCAATCCGCACCCGACCGTCGGCTCTTATGGCTTTCAGAACCAGCTCCGCCGCCCCTTGCAGGGCTTCATGATCCCGAGGCACGTTAAGTTCACTGATGATCATCAGTGCGGTCAGGGTACTGATCGGTTTTTCAATCCCCAGGCGGCCGTCCGGGGTTGCCCAGAAATCGGCGCCATTATCATGGCGGGTGGCCAGGATCTGCTCCCAATCCGTTTGACTTTTATTTTTAATTATCATCGCTGGACTCTCCTTCTAATTATGATTTTAGAGCTAAGTTTTATTTTAAATGTGCTCATTCTTGCTCAATACCATTACCTGACTGTAATCACAATGAATTGTTTGTATCATTTCAAAACCAAAGCGAAAAAGATACTGATCCATCTCAGTTTTAAGAAAATCCTCAAATCCTGCGGGTTCGGTTTTTTTAACGAGATAAAACAAAATCCGTTGAACCAGGCTGACTGGTTCCTCCCATTCCACGACAATCAGTTTTCCGGTATTTTTCAAGACTCTTCTGGCCTCCCCAAGCAGCTTGCCCGCCAGAGCCAGGCTTAACTCGTGCAGCACCAGCGATATCAGCACCACATCAAATTCCTCGTTTGAAAATTGCAGGTTGGCCGCATCCATCTGAAGTAGCTTGACGTTGGATATCTCTGCTTGCTCCCATTTTGCTACGGCTTTTTTAAGCATCGCAGTCGAAAGATCAATCCCGATCACTTTGGCATTTCTTCTGGCCCCGGCAATGGCAAAGGCATTAGTCCCGGTGCCGGTACACATGTCCAGAACTTTTAATGGTTCTTCTCCTAATACGGAAATGACGGCATTGCGGGGACTGGAGGCCGCCTTTCTAAAGTAAGTCCGATCTAATATATCGTAGACCTTGGCATTAAATTGGTAGTTTTCATCTGCCCCCATTTTTTCTCACTTTCATTCACAAGTATGTGTTCTGCCTAACTGACACAGTCAAGCAGTTTTTTTATGTTTCACTTCATCAACTTTCATCGCTGCTGTATTCCCTGATTATGGACTCGATCCCGGCAATGGTTTCCTCTCTGCCAAGAACATAATCGCTGGTGGGCAGACTGTTAAAGAACTCTTCAAAGGCATTGATGATGTTGACTTCGTTAATTGCCAGGTGCTTAAAGATGGTTTCGTTACCCCGTTGATAATGAAGAATCAGCCGGAGCGTCGGGTCTTCATTGGAAAATTCCACTGCCGAATTCATAAACAGCCGGTCCTCGTTGATGGCATAGCATTTTCTTTCACTGGCAACCAAATCAGCATGCAGTTGCTTAATCAGCTGCAGCCTTTCTGCAGGCGCAAAAGGGTAAACCATCTCTTCCGGCAGATAGATGTAGCCATCCTCCATGAATTGCCGCAAATATTTCAGGGAAAAGACATCCACCATCCCCTTATTATCGGCCCGGAATTTATCATAAAAAGGAAGCACCGCCGCAAGCAGGGCCTCAAAATAAGGGAAATCACGGTTTAGCTGTTTTTCGATCATCTCATCGGTGAAATAACGGGAAAAACAGGGGATCGGTTGCATCACAAGTTTGGTGGGAAGAGCGTCCTCCAGGGCGTAAATCTCAAAAAGATCCCGACTGCCATGAATAAACGGAGCACTATTGTCTAAAAGATCTGAAAAATATCCATCATAGACCTGATAAAGCCCCGCATCCTGGTATACAACTGCGGTGGCGAGATCCTTTGACAGGGTGATCAATCGATTTGAGGTTAGCAGATAATACGGGAACACCCCACCATCAACTGGATGCCAGTCGGATGGTCGGTAATAGAAACGGGATTGGTAATCGACATTGTCAAGCAGCGAAAGCGCCGCCAGTTTTTTAAAGGCCAGCAGACTTTGATCGGCCTCCGATTGACTACAATTTTTGGGGAAACTAACGATATCCTGTAACACCAGATTTTTTCCGGAGCCCATCATTTGCTGAAAAATGTAATCATAGACGACATCCCAGTCATAGGGAATGACCTGCCGGATTTGTGGCGTCGAACTGGCAAAAATTTCGCAGTCAATGGCGCTTTCCACCAGTCGTAGTACATTGGCATGTCCACTCACAATCTCCATGCCATCGATTAACGAACTTTTTACAACTGCACCATTTTTTAAACCGATTTCTTTAGAAAAGGGAATGGTATGTTCGGTTAGTTCAGCAATCGTTTCGATCAGGTCGACGATGGCTTTCCGGTTATAATAGTTTCGTTGGCCAATGGTTTCCATTTCCAGGACATTTTTCAGTTCCTCTTCTTCCGCTGCCGACAGCCGTAACGCTTTGCACAGGCCACTAAAAATCTTTTTAGAAGGCAGGCGCTCGCCAGATTTTACCCGCTGCAGGGTTGTCCGGTCGATCTTGCCGATCTCCGCCAAAGCCTGTACCGTTTCGCCGCTATCGACAATCAATTCTTCTATTCTTTGCGCAAATAATAACATGCTAAACGCTCCTTAATCTTTTTAAGCTGATAAAGTTAATTTTTAATCTAAACTTTCTTTTTCCGAACACAAATAATTTTCCCCAAGGCAATACGACTTGAACCAGCCTTAATCTTTTTTTCGATAATACTCGATTTTGGCATCAAGGTTATAAAGATTTTGGGCCCATTTCTGCTGTTCCGCAACAACGAATATGCGGTGGGCTTCAAGCATTTCCAGTCGTTCGTGGACGGTCTGATCGCCTTTGGCTCTCAAATCGGCGTATTTTTTAATATTCCGCAATGGCATCCCGGTCTCTTTCAATCGCTGGATGAAACGAATCCATTCAATGTCGTTCTCGTCATAGTTACGTCGTCCCCGGGCATCACGGGAAACGGCGATCAATTCCTTCTTTTCATAGTATCTCAGGGTATATTCACTGATCTGAGTCAGTTGGGCCATTTCGCTAATAATCATCATAAAACCTTTCAAAAATAGGGTTGACTTAGACCATAGTCTAAGCACTATACTGGGATTATAAAGAATTTGGAGGTAATCACAAATGGATCAAACACGTTATCAAATTGGTGTCGCACAGTTAAAAAAAATTGATGGAGTTGGCGGCGAAAAGGTGATCGAATCGCTGAAAACAATCGCTCCCGACTTGGGCAACTACATTATTGAATTTGCTTTTGGCGATATCTACCCCCGGGAAGGTCTCTCCCTTCAGGAACGGGAACTAATCACCATCACCAGCCTATTGACCACCGGTGGCTGCGAACCGCAATTGGATGTTCATATCAATGGCGCTTTGAATGTCGGGATTTTGCCAGAGAAAATTATTGAAGCCTTTATTCAATGTATCCCCTACACCGGATTTCCAAAAGTTTTAAACGCCGTTGCCGTTGCCAAAGAGGTCTTTGCCGCACGTGACGCCCATAACCAGTAGACTACTGGCATGAGCTGAGCTATAACCGTTTTTGAGGCGACTGAAATGACCTCTTCTTATAAGCTTTATTTTACGGCAAAAAAGACCGCAAAGTTTAGATATTTGAAAATACAATCAGCTTTGGAAAAACCTTCTGCAAGGAGCCAGGCCATCTGGTCATTGAGCGGGGCGGTTTGATTAAAGGAGATGCGGTGATTGGCATCGTAATCCTGACTGTATTAGTTGAAAACATCTTATAAATGCATTGCTTAGCCTCTTTTCGTTTACCTATCATTATACGCCTTTTAATGAAAAATGGCTATGTAAATCAGGTTCTTTCGGCCATCCTTTACAATTCTGCCATTGACGAACCTCCTTTTTATCGGTACACTTTAAAAAAGACCCATTCCACCAAGAATGGGAAAATCTGCGAAAGAAGGTCGTCGTCGTGCTGGAAAAAATAATCACCTCCCCCCGGGGCACCGTTTTCTACTGGATCGCCCGGCATCAGGATCCCCAGGCAACTTGTCTGGTCTTTACCCATGGTCTTACTGCCAATCATCGGATGTTTGATCACCAGGTGGCTTCTTTCAGAAAGCATTACACCGTCATCAGCTGGGATCTACCCCTCCATGGGGCTTCCCGTCCCTATACGGATTTTTCATTTCACCATGCCGCTGCCGATCTGGATGCTATTTTGAATCAGGAAAAGATCCCGGCGGCGGTGCTGATCGGTCAGTCACTGGGAGGCTATGCCTGTCAGCAGTATGCCCTGGATTTTCCGGACAAGGTGCTGGCTTTTGTGGGAGTCGATACCTCGCCCTTTGGCCCTTCCTACTATTCCCGGTCAGACCGCTTCTGGGTCCGGCAGGTGGAATGGCTGTCCCGCTGCTACCCCCACGACAAACTGGTGACAGCCATTGCCAAAGGAGCCACCCATACCAAACGGGGCTTTGACAACATGATGGCAATGCTGGCTCCCTATGGCAAAGCGGAACTCTGCCGAATCATGGGAACCGCCTATACCAGCTTTCTCCGGGAAAACTGCGATACGGCCTTTTATTTCCCGGTGCTGCTGACCCTGGGCGAATATGACCGCTTCGGCAAGGTGCCCCAATACAACTGGGCCTGGACGGCCAAAACCGGTTATCCCCTAAAAATCATTCCCGGGGCCGGCCATAATGCCAATGTCGATAATCCGGTGGTTTTTAATGCCGTGGTTGAGGATTTTCTTGATAGCCATCATCTGGTTTAATAAAGGCAAGGAGCAAGGCCATGACAAACGACTCACAAAAACATATCGACGACTTTGACCGTAATAACCAGAGCAATACCTTTCTAACCGGCGAACTGTTCCGTTACCTTGGTTTTACCCGGGATACCTTACGGCATTATGAGGCCATGGGGTTGATCAAACCGGGACATGACCAGAGTAACAACTATCGCCAGTATGGTTTTGATGAAATTTATAAGTTGCTGATTATTGAATTTTATAAAAAAAGAGGTTTCGCCCTGGCGGAAATCAATCAGCTGATTGACCAGGATCAGCTCTCCGGCATAACAGAGAATCTGATTGAAAAGCAGGCGGCCATTGAGCTGGCGATTAAAAAACAGCAACAGATGCTGCTAAAATTAGCTGACACCCAGGCCTTTTGTCAGTCACTGCCGCACCACCTGAATCAGTTTTCCATCCGGAACTTTCCACTGTACGAGATTATCAGTTCCTTTTCGGCGATCTCCGCCTTTGATGAATATCAGGAAAAGGTTCTTGCTCATCTTAATCTGGCCGATGAGGATCTGCTGACCAATATGATCCGCTGTGTCACCTTTGATACCACCCAGTATCAGGAAACCCAGATGCATCTCGTCGTACCGGCTACCGCTCGGGAAAGCGGCAAAGACTATCTCGATGACGGTCCCTGTCTCCACATTGTGGTTGAAAGCGGCCGTTACAGCGATGCGGCCAATCAGGTCATAGACAAAACCCGACTGGCCGCTTATCAATGGGCGGCAGAAAACCAGCTCCAGCTAAAGGGCTGCGTTTATCTGCATGTCCGCCTGATTCTCTTTCACGACAATCTGGAACAGGCCTTCGTGGAAGCCTGGGCGCCAATTGATCAAAATAATCGAACAGAATAATTTCAAAAATAATGATTGACCTGGGGGCTGCCCCCGGCTTTATACTCGAGACATATCATTACTAAGGAGTCAAAAATGAAAACCATGATTGTCCGAGAATATAATACTGTTATGCTGCCGGATTCGTATTTACTGGATTTGAACACGCACCAGATAAAAGGCTGCTGTGGCTGTTGGACCTGCTGGTGGAAAACTCCAGGGCGCTGTATCCATCATGATCTGGATTGCTTTTATCATCATTATATCACCGCTGAAAAGGTCACTTTTTATCTCACTGTGTCCCAGGGTTTTATCAGCGCCAATCTAAAAACTTTGTTTGACCGGATGATTCCCCTGTTTCTGCCCTATACCAATTATGGTTCGGGTGAATCGATGCACGACCCCCGCTATGAGCGGTATCCGGATATCGAAATTTATTATCAGGATACTTTTTTTAATACGGCAGAAAAACAAATCTTCGAAGATTATCTGCAGCGAACCTTCTACCAGTTTCACAGCAAAACTATCCACCTGACTGGGGAAACACCCGGGGTGCGATCATGAAAACTCTGATGCTAAACGGCTCCCCCCGGGCCGATCACGGGAATACCCAATTATTTATTGACCATTTTCAATCAGGTCTGACCACACCACTGCCGGTTCGCTACCTGCTCCGGGAAAACCCGACAACCTTGGCGCTGGCGATGAAAGAGTATGACACCATTCTGCTGGTGATGCCACTGTATATTCATGCCATGCCCGGGCTGGTGATGAAGCTTTTTGAAGAACTGAAACCCCAATCCAGCCATCATCAAAAAATCGGTTTTATTGTCCAGGCAGGTTTTATTGAAAGTGCCACCGCCCGCTATCTGGAAAACTATCTGTCCGCTTTGGCCCACCGCTTGAATTATACCTACCTCGGCACCGTCATCAAGGGCGATGCGGCGGCCTGTTCGATCCTGCCGCATTTTTTCTTTGGCAGACTGTTTAAACAGCTTAAAGCGCTGGGTGTCGCGTATGAAAAAACCGGGAGCTTCGATCCGCTCCTCGTCAAAAAGCTGGGTAATCCCGTTTATTTATCAAAATTTCAGGTACGGTTATTGGAATCCCGCCTGGTCAGCCGACTCAATCAGGTTGGTTGGAACTGGATTCTTAAGAGAAATGGTTGTTTTGAAAATCGTTATGATCGACCCTTTCTTTGATGGATGCCAATGATTATCATAAAACGATTATAGCAGGATTTTCTGTTAAAAAATTCGCCATTTTCAGCAAACTCTAGCACCTATTTCCGATTATTATTTAAATCTGCCAAGTGATCAGTAAAACCCTTCAAATTTCTGACACCATTTTGACATAATTAAAGTTTAACATAATGGGCATACAATTATTGGAGGTATCATCATGGCAAAACCTAAAAAATTCAACCTGCGGCTGATGGTGCAAGTCTTTTTCTTTGCGCTGATCGCCCTGATTTCGGTCAATAAAACCCTGGCCGCTGTGGGCATCGGGATTCCTTTTTTATCTACGGCATCCCTGCATGCCCTGTGTCCTTTTGGCGGGGTAGAAACCTTTTTCTCCCTGGTAACAACCGGATTTTTTGTCCCCAAAACCCAGATCTCTTCAGTGATTTTAATGAGTCTGGTATTTCTGCTGGCGCTGCTTTTTGGTCCGGTTTTCTGTGGCTGGATCTGCCCCTTTGGCGCCTTTCAGGAATGGATCGGCAAAATCGGGAAACGCCTTTTTAAGAAACGCTATAATCAGTTTATCCCCGCAAAGTTGGACCGGGTGCTGCGCTATTTACGCTATGGCGTACTGGTCTGGGTCCTGACAGTGACCGCCGTCTCCGGGGCCCTGCTGTTTGCCAATCTCGATCCCTATCATGCCTTATTCAAATTTTGGACCGGGACGGTGGCCCTGCCGGCCCTGATCCTTTTAGTCGTGATCACCATCGGTGCCTTGTTTCTGGAACGACCTTGGTGTAAATATGCCTGTCCCTACGGGGCCCTGCTGGGTCTTTTCAATAAGATCCGAATCTTTAAAATCCGCCGGAAAACCGCTACCTGTGTCAGCTGTCAGAAATGTAGCCGCAGTTGTCCGATGAATATTGATGTTTGTCGCACTGAGACAGTCACCAGTCTCAGTTGCATCAGCTGTTATGAATGCACCTCGGACCGAAATTGTCCTAAAGCTGAAACCCTGGTGGTTCAGGCCACCAAAAAAAGCCCCCAGGTTTCCATTACCGTGGTGGCCATTGTGATGCTGACCGTCTTTATCGGCGGAATTTTCGGAACAATAGCCCTGGGCGTCTGGGATTCAAAAACCCAAGAACCAGGATCGGGGGGCAAAAACAACGGCGGCGGACAAAAACAACAAGTGGAAATGCAAGAAGAAGACCAGGACAAGATTTCGGATTAACTTGAAACGATCGATTTTCTACCCGCTGATTTAACAACTGTCACAAGACGGATTAGCTTAAATATAAATTGTTTATAAGCGTATACGAATTTTATACAAACGTTTACAGCTTGTCTATTTACTTCCTGATAAATGGTGATATAATGAGTCTATATCAAAGATCAACTCAATCATTTTCAGTAACAGGTGTTACGAATCATTTGTGTCAATCACTTGAAAAAATTACGACACTGGCAATAAGATCAATGTACCGACCCGAGGTTGAAGGTGAAAATTTGACCATGATGAAATAAGTTGATTAAACGGCCGGGAAAACAATCTGCAACGAGTCAGATCTTCCAACTATTAAAAAGCGAAATCTTTTTTATAGAAGGATATCCCCTAATAAGTGTGTAATATTTACACTGAAAAGTGAAAAAGAAGGTTTTTGATAAAATCAAAAGAAGGAGTCCAAACGGATGACGACTGAGATTGTGAGCTAAGCCGGTTTTGCAGGTGAAATGGCAGAATCGGCTTAAGCTCTTTTTTGGGTTGGCAACAGATCCGCTTGTGGCCTTAAGACGATTCATTTAAGTTATTTATGTTTCTGATGGTAATAGTTTTAGCATCGAAATCGATCAAGCCATCCTGCCGCATTTTATTGAGTTCCCGACTCAGGGAGGACCGTTGAATGCCAAACCGCTGGGCCAGCTCTTTTTTTGATGACGGCAATCGAACGATCTGACTTTTCTGAATCCGGGACTCATACCGTAAAAAATCGATGATGCACTGGCGGATTGTTTTCATCGAGATGGCATTGATCTTATCGGAAAGTATCAGGGTCTTATCTGAGATGACTTTCATCAGGCCAATCATAAAGGTGCGGTTCATCTGGCACAGTTCGAGAATCAGCTCCTGATGAAGATGGAGGATCACCGCTAGTGACTGAGCCAAGACGATCATCGGATAAGTATTGCGGCTGGAAAAAATCAGATTGGCTCCCAGCACGTCGCCATCCTGAAAAATGCTGATGGTCAGCACATTCCCCTCGCTGTCGAGATTCTGCACGGCGACCCGGCCGCTGAGAATCAGATCCATGGTGCGGCAACATTCGTTCTGAAAATGGATCACCTGATCTTTTTGATATTCCCGTTTCTCATAGTAGTGGGCTCTAAAAACCTGGTTCAGGGCTTGATTTGAAAAATCCGCAAAAAGGCTATGACTGGATAAGACTGCCATAAAATCCTGATGATTCATAAAATAACCTCCAAAGTGTGACCGTGGTAACATTTTATTTTACTGATTTACAGTATACTATAGAAAATTTGAATTTTGAAGCAGAAATTCGGATCATCAACTTGGAGGTTAAAACATGGATGTTTTTACACTGATTTTCTGGGTGATTACCCTGGTATGGCTGGGGTTTTCGCTGAAAAAAGACAAGGGCAAAACCCTGCAGGCCATTAAAATGTCCGGAGGGCTGATGAAAGGGATCGCCGGCGATATTCTCGGCATCTTGCTGCTGATTGGTCTGATCCTTACCTTTGTGCCACCGGAGACGATTAAAGCCACCATCGGCCAGGCCAATGAGGTTGTTTCCACGGTGCTGTTTGCGCTGCTGGGTAGCATCACCCTGATTCCCGCCTTTGTCGCCTTTCCGCTGGTGGCCTCGCTGGTGGATGCCGGTGCCAGCATCGTTCCGATTGTCGCTTTTCTGACCACGCTGACGATGGTGGGGGTGGTAACCTTTCCCCTGGAAAAAAGAGAGTTCGGACTGAAATTCACGCTGATCCGCAACTCGCTGAGCTTTGCTTTTGCCCTGGTAATTGCCCTGGCGATGGGGGTAATCCTATGACCTTTTTGAAAAGCCAACTCAAAAACAACCGCTTTCTGATCATTGTACTCCTGGCATATGTAGCCGTTGGCATTTTCGCCCCGGACAAATTTCTGCCGTCGCTGGGCAACACCTGGTATTATGTCAAGGAAATGCTGCTGATCATGCCGGTAATCCTGCTGTTAACCTCATTGATATCCGCCTGGGTACCCAAAGAAACCATCGAAAATGCCTTTGGCCAGAACTCGGGGATCAAAGGTTCACTGTTTGCTTTTTTACTGGGCAGTTTTTCAGCCGGCCCCATTTACGCCGCCTTTCCGGTTTGTAAAATGCTCTTGAGCAAGGGCGCCAGTATTGCCAACATCGTCATCATCCTGTCCACCTGGGCGGTGATCAAAATTCCGATGCTGATCACCGAAAGCAAATTTCTCGGTCCCGAATTCATGGTCGTCCGGTGGATTCTGACCACCCTGGCGATTTTTCTGATGGGCTATCTTACCTCGCGGTTTGTCAAACCGGAGGATTTACCCGCCGATGATGAAGCCGCCGCTACAGATGGTCCCCTCGCTCTGAATGCAGACTATTGTGTGGGCTGTGGCCTGTGCGCCAAAATCGCCCCCAACCATTTTAAGATGGTCGGTAAAAAAGCGTCGATCATCAGCCAGACTCTGTCGCCCGGGGACGGCTTGACCATCACGGATGCCGTGGCCAAATGTCCCGCCCGGATTATCCGGTTTTATAACTGAAAAAATCTCCCTGACACCGTTACGTGTCAGGGAGATTTTTTGCTTTTTTCAGCTGAAATCAACAGCATCTGTTAGCGCTATGAATGACGCTTTTCTTTGTTTATTTCGACATTTTTTCTGTTTTCGCTACCCTTGACAACTTAGGCCGTTTTAAGCAATCCTTTTTCGCCACACAGCCGGGTCAACTCTTCCCCGATGATCCGGGTCATCTGATTGAGATCAATGTTTTCACCATTTAGCACGTCATACCAGCCACCGGTCACGGCATCACCAACCGTTTCTTTAAGGATGCCGCCGACACCATTGTAGATTTTGGTGATCGTCACGGTGGTTCCGCTTAAAGCCACCTGAATCACATACTTATCCACCGGTGGAAACTGAATGCAATGCATGATCCCTTTTCCGGTTAATTGAGGTTCCCCGCAGGGATAAGTTCCTGTTTTCATGATCTCATGCAGTTCTTCATAACTCAGTTTTTGATTGAGTTTGACCTTATCATAGCTTTTAATCATATCCTTTGAACCCTGTTTAAACTTGTCAAAAAATCCCATTATTGAACTCCTTGCTAATTGAAATGGTTAGACGTATCTTATAAATACGTTTCTATTCAAATTTTAACCCTTTCATCGGCCATCCACAATCGCAGTTCACACCGAAAATCAGCCATTCACGAAGTCCTGTCGGGGAAAATCGCAGCCATGCATAATTCTTATTTTTTGTCGAATGCGATAATGATATATTCCCGGCTGTTCGGGTATTAAGTTTATATAGATGACCGCCAAAAGCTTTCACACTGTGGAAGGGAGGTGAAATTCATGAAAGATTCAGAATTTTGTCCAAAGTGCGGAGCAACGCTGGAACCTGGCGAACCATTCTGCGGGAACTGCGGTTTTAATACCGAATCAACGGAGCCGAACATGCTGGTTCCTCAAGATCCTATTCAACCGGCTCAGATTGTTTCAGCCCCACTGTCCGGGCCGCCGAAACCATCATCGAGCGGATCACAGAAGACGGTGATTATCATTCTGTCCGTGCTGCTGGGGGTGATTGTCTTAATCGGCGGCGCCTCATTTTTATGGTTTGCGCTCAAGGATAGCGTCAATCCGCCCAACACCAGTCAGGGATTAACCGGAGAAAAAAAGACCACCATCGATCTGCCTACCTATTCCTTAAACGAAGGCAGTTATACCTCATCGCAGCAGGTCACGATTAACAAACCCGCTGGTGAGGATATTGTTGTCTACTTTACCATTGACGGAACCGATCCCACTGACAAATCCAGTCGTTATGACAGCGCCATTGTGCTCAATGCGACCACCACCCTGAAGAGTATTGCCATTGACAAGTATGGCAATCAAAGTGGTATTAAAACTGGTACCTACACCATCACCATTCCGCAACAGGCCACGACCCAGCCAAACACCACCACACCACCGGCAACCGTCGATCCGGCTATATCCGAATGGCAGCAATTTGAAGACAACATCAGCGGCACCTGGAAATGGACCGATGGTAGTGGCTTTACTCTTTATTACCAGTTCAGCAATGGCATGCTCCTGGTAACTGACGGCGGCAGCGACTATTATTATGATTACTATTCATCAACGGTTACAACCGGCACCAACGGCACCATCGGTACCATCTATACCGGCGGCGACCTGATTTACATTGACTGTAACCCATTGGGTGACAATGCCATCTATATCAATGGTTATCTCTGTAGCTATGTCCCCTGAACAAAAATTGTTGCGAGCACCGGAAGGGAGTTAAAATTATGACAATCGGAAAACAAAACTGAGGCTGAGGCTGCATCAGGATGCAGAATCAGCCTCAGTTTTGTTTTGATAACCGCCGTTGTCGCATTGCTAGAATACCGGCTTCCCGCTTGACGTCATCAAATTGTTTGGCTATAATCGAAATAGCCTGTCTTTCAAAAGGCGCAAGGTGCAAGGCAACCAAAACGATATCGGCGCTTGCAAAACTGGATGCAAAAAACACACGGCACATTTACAGCCACTAAAGCGATTAGGAAGGAGGAACAAGGATTGGCGTTATTTTTTATTCTGCTGCTGGCTTTTGTCAGTCTTGTCAGCACCCTGCTAATGGTTTTTGGTTCCGGTAAAATGATTCCTTTCACCGATGCCAGTGGTCGAGTACTGCCTGGCAGTTTATCGGAAAAATCCTGGGTACCCATCAACGGCATTGAAATGGGGATGATCATCAAATCCCGGGACTTACGAAAACCGGTGCTACTGTTTGTTCACGGCGGTCCGGGGATGCCGGAGTATTGGCTGAATCACACCTATCCCGCCCGGCTGGAAGAATTGTTTACGGTAGTGTGGTGGGATCAGCGGGGCGCCGGTCTGTCCTTCAACACTCAGATTCCCCCAGCCACGATGACCACCGAGCAACTGGTAGCAGATACCCTTTCGGTAACCCACTATCTGCGCCAGCGCTTTCGTCAGGATAAAATCTATCTGATGGCCCATTCCTTTGGCAGCTATATCGGGATTCAGGCGGCGGCTCGAGCCCCACAGCTCTACCATGCCTATATCGGGGTGGCCCAGTCGGTCAATCTGGCCTTGTCGGAAGAACTGGCTTATGAATGGCTGCTGGACTTTTATGTAGATGACCAAAAAACACTGGCCCAACTGAAAAAAGCCCCCTATGGCACTGCCGCATACGAAAAGCTGCGGGATCGGGTCATGCACGAAGCGGGCATCGGCACCACCCACACGATGTATTCGGTGATCTCCGGCATTTTTCTGGCAGTGATGAAACACCAGGAATATATGATAAAAGAAAAGTTACATATCTGGCAGGGCAAAGCTTTTAGTCAACAATCAATCGTCAATGAAGAATTCCGGCAAGCCAACCTCAGCGACATCGTCACCCGGCTGGACATCCCGGTGCTGTTTTTTTCCGGCGCCTACGATTATACCGTCAACCGATTTCTGTCTGAGGTCTATCTGGAAGAATTGCAGGCCCCGGAAAAGCATTTCTATCTTTTTGAAGACTCGGCCCACAGCCCTATTTTTGAGGAACCGGAAGCGGTACTGGCCATTCTAAATGAATTAATCTGCCAACGATAAAAGCAACCTGGATGCAATTGCACCGAGGTTGCTTTGTTTTTGCTTATATTAATACTTATCCATCTCTGCCTCATTCAGGAAGATGTCAATCTGTGGTGTTTCAAAACTTACCGGCTTTGATTCCGGTTGCATTGGATTTCTTATACTGCTTTCCGAGCGCTTCCCTTTGAGACGGAAAGCACCGACCATCTGCTTAAGGATTTCGGCCTGACCCGAGAGTTCCTCACTGGCAGCAGCACTTTGTTCGGCAGTGGCAGAGTTGGTCTGAACAACCTGGGAAACCTGTTCAATCCCCTGATTGATCTGGGCAATTTCTGAGGCCTGATCATTGGAGGCCCGGGCAATATCACCCACCAGACCCGTTACCTTCTCAATTTGATTGAGGATTTCTTTTAAGCTGTCGGCGGTTTGTCCGGCTATTTTTGAACCAGCTTCTGTTTTGGTGATAGACCCCTCAATCAAAGCAGTGGTTTCCTTGGCGGCTTCGGCACTCCGTGCTGCCAGGGTTCGTACTTCTTCAGCAACCACTGCAAAGCCCTTGCCATGTTGTCCCGCCCGGGCCGCTTCAACGGCGGCATTCAGCGCCAGGATATTAGTCTGGAAGGCAATGTCATCAATCACCTTGATGATTTTTGAAATATTACTGGACGCCTCATTGATTTCCACCATTGCCGCAACCATTTCAGCCATTTGGGTGTTGCCCACCTCGGCATTGGTTTTCACCTCCGTGGCCAGTTCATTGGCATTGTTGGCATTTTGGGCATTGCGCTTGGTTTCGCTGGCGACTTCCTCAATCGATGCGGTCAGTTCCTGAATCGAACTGGCCTGTTCGGTGGTTCCTTGAGAGAGAGCCTGTCCGCCATCAGAAATTTGAATGGCCCCAGCTTCCACCTGACCCGCTGCCTCATTAATATCGGACATGGTCTGACTCAACGTTGTGGTGATTCCATTAAGGGCTGATTTAATGGCCTGGAAGTCGCCCAGATAGTCGTCGGTAATTTCCAGATCCAGATTGCCCGAACCGACTTCTTTTAAGGTATATGCAATTTCATCCACATAGCGTTTCAGGAATGCGACGGTCTGATTCATATCCTCTTTGATCCGGGTATAATCACCGTTGTAATTCCCCACCATTCCGGTGTTAAGATTCCCCTGGGCCAGTTCTTTAAGGGTTGCCGAAGCTTCCTGTACTGGTGCGACCACAGCGTCCAGAGTCGCATTGACACCGTCCACAATTTTAGCAAAGTCACCCTGATGACGACTGGCATCAGCCCGGGTATCGAGTTGGCCTTCAATCCCGGCCTGGGCCAGCATCGTGGCATCGGCAATCAGATTGTCAACCGAATCTTTAACCTCGGATAAACTGTTGCGAATTTCAGCAAACTGTGCACTGACATCCGAAGTATACTCATCAGCCTGACCGATTTCCAGATCAAAAGCCAGATTGCCCTGAGACAGGCAGGTCAGATTGTTTGCCAGTCTGGCAACCTCGTTGCTGGTATAATTGCTGACCCGGATCATCGGGGTCAGATCAGTTATGATTTCCACAAAACCAACATTTTCGCCCTGGGCATTTTTAAGATACGCAGTATCCTGCTTATTATTCTTACCGCACCATTCAAAATAGGTTTCCCCAATACCCTGATCAACCAGACGACGGATACCGCAGCCTTCTGTCTGACAAATATTGGCCCCGGCATGGTGGCAGTCCATCCCCACGGCTGCTTTCCGATCGGTAATAACATTGCCCTCAACCATCAGCGTTTCAAACGCCTTGTTCATAAAGGCCCATTTCATGTCATTATCAGTGACATGCAGGGGAAATGGCACCGAGTCAATGATGGCCTCATACCAGACCATCTTATCGACCACCGTATCCATGGTGCCATTAACCCCCTCGATAATTTCTTTAAAGCCGCCGTTAAAGGCATCAACATTCCCGCGGGTCTGCCATTGCCCCTGGATCGCCGATAAAGCCAGCATCGTGGTTTCATTGATCAGATCCCGGATCGTCTCGATCGTACGTTTCAGGGCCGGTGAGATTTCATCATCGGGATCATCCACCGCAACATTGGCTGAAACATCACCATTGGAAATCTGGTTCATCGTGGCGATGACGACATTCTGAAGATCATCGGCCAGCTGGTTCATCGAGGCGGTCATTTCACCGACCTCATCGTGGGAGGCTATTTCCAGCCGGGTACTGAGATGTCCCCGGGTCATTTCCCGGATCATCTCGTTGAGATCAATAATCGGTTTTGAGATCCTCCGGGCCAGGACAAAGGTGACGACAGCACCGACCAGTAAAATAATCAGCGAAGCAATCAGAATGACGTTTCTCAGATTATTAAGGGGTGCCAGCACATCGTCTTCAAATTTTGTGACAATCAGGGCCCAGTCGGTTCCGGGGATAGGGGCCGTGTAGGCCAGTTTGGCATCGCCCTGAAAATCGTAGGTAATGCTGCCGGGTTGACCGACCCCCAATTCCTGAATCGCCAGCCCCAATTCTTTATTGGGGCCGTTGGTTTCAATCTCATCAAAAACGTTGGTCTGATCCAGTAGCAGTTGTTCGTTGGGATGGGCCATCATATCGCCTTGTGCGTTAATGATCATCCCGTACTTGCGTTCACCATCGCCCATGGCATTGGTGATCTCCAGCATAAAGCCGGGATCTCTTCGCCCCACCAGAATACCGACGACCTGACCATTGTTTTTGATCGGGGCGACCTCAAGAACGACCGGCTGATTGGTAGCCGCACTGATGGTAATATCGGAAATTGCCGTTTTACCGGCAAAACCGTCTTCATACCAGGATTGGCCCTCGGTCTTAAATTCCTGACCGCCAAGAATATATCGGGCATTGCGGTTCAGATCGACAACGGCGATATCCTGGTAGCCTAAACGCTCCACATCAACGGAAATGGTGGTAACCTGAGTATTCCAGTCCATCGTCGCAGTCCGGGACCGGAGGGCTACTTCTTCCAGCCTCCCCAGATTGGCGTCGATGACAGAACCAAGATAATCGGCACCCTGGTTGACGAAGGCCTCCTCCTGGGTACTGGCTTCATTGGAGAGGGCCGTGGACCCAAAATTAATGGCAATCAACCCCAGGGTTATTAAGGTTGCTGCCAGAATCAGGGTCGTGAAAGCCATTAATTTGGTCGATAAATGGATTTTTCTGGTTTGTGTTTCTTTCATGATCATACTCCTTTTTTGGATATCGTCGATTATTTTATTCATCTTCAACGCCTGATTCCCCCTTAAGCACGGCTACCTTTAATCTGCTTAAACGACTGGATTTATTCGTTAAAGATAATTATAAATATATAGGAATTATTTTGATTTAACGCTTGAAAAACGCACTTTTTAGAATTATACTAAATGAGTCTCAACAATTTCTCAACAAAATAGAGCAATCCAATTCAGCGCTTCTCTGGAGGTAGATACATGAAAAAAAACAGCGTCAACAATTCAACAATCGATTTTCAGCAACTGGTTGATCAACTGATGGAATGTGTCTGGGTTTTTGATCTCAGCACCAAAAAATTTCTCTATATCAGCCCGTCCATTTTCCAGCTCCGGGGTCTGACTGTCGAAGAGGCGATGAAGGAAAAACTGGAAGATTGTTTAACCGTTAGGTCGCTACAGAAACTGAAAAACGATAGTTTGCGCCGTTATCAACGTTTTATTGACGGTGATCGCAGCAACTCGATTGTATACCATCTTGGCGACTATGAGCAGTATTGCAAAGACGGCTCCATCAAGTATATTGAAATATCCACCCGGCTGGAATTAGACACTGCCACTGAACATGTCTTAGTTGTTGGCGTATCCCGGGATATTACCCAACGTAAACTTCATGAGAAAAATCTGATCAAAACGATCCGAACCCAGCATAAACTTATGAACGTCGAACCCACTGGAAACAATGGTGAGTTTCAATTATTTGTTTACTTTTTTGGAAAATTCAGAGTCTGCACCAAACCTCACGAAAACCCAATCAAATGGCGAACCAGCAAGACTGAAGAACTTTTTGCTTTTTTGTTGCAAAAAGAGAATCAGTATATTTCGAGAGATGAAATCCTTGAAGCTCTCTGGCCGGAAGCAGCGATGGAGAAAGCGATCAAACTCCTGCATACGACAATCTATAATCTTAAAACTGATCTAAAAAAAACCAATGTTTGTTTTAACCTGAATCTGACGAATGGCTTTTATTTTTTTGATTCTCAGCACTTTTATTCCGATCTCAGTGAAGTACGAAAACTGCTAAACACTTCCGTTAATCCCTATGCTGAAATCGATGAAAAATCTGCCCGAGACATCGAATATGCCGTAATTTTGTATCAAGGCGACTATCTGTCCGAAAATGATTACAGCTGGGCGTCTGCCCAAAGAGCTTTTTATCGGCGGCAATTTGAAAAGTACACCTTTATGCTTGCCCGCTATTATT
This sequence comes from Acetobacterium wieringae, assembly GCF_001766835.1. Taxonomy (GTDB): domain Bacteria; phylum Bacillota; class Clostridia; order Eubacteriales; family Eubacteriaceae; genus Acetobacterium; species Acetobacterium wieringae. The sequence goes on from NZ_LKEU01000037.1 coordinate 179,745, forward strand.
TTTTGCGGCGGGACTATCGCTCCACCCGGCGTATATTGGACATGCTGATTGCGCTTGACAACCTCAATGAAGACTATCACGAGCTGCTTTTAAATGTATTTCTTTTTGATGATGATTATGCCGGTTTCATTAAGCATTATAACGATCTACTAGAAATGCTTCAACGAGAGCTGAATCAGCCCCCCACCCAGTCCATTCAAACCCTCTATCAGCAATATCGTGATTATGCCCAAATCTGTATTAAAAAAAAGCGTGCACACTTTTAACGTTTGCCCTGATCCCTATCATATTCGACACATATCCAAAAAAAGACTGCAAACCGAAGGATGCAGTCTTTTTAACGTGCTGATCTTTATGTCTTTGTTATTTGAATCGAGTTTAGTAATTTTTATCGGCGTAGCCAACCCAGCCGCCTTCTTTGACCAGGGTTTTGTCAAATTCGCCGACGGCAAAATCAATGGTTTCGGATTTGCCATCAGCCTGGATCACAATTTGGCTGCCATCGACATCAATTTCCATGGTCACGGCTTTCCCGGCATAGTCTTTAAAGAGTCCATCGATGGTTGCTTTGGGTAATTCAATGGCAAACATCCCACAATTATACATGTTCTGTCTAAAAATCCGGGCAAAACTTTCGGCAATCACGACGTTGATGCCATTGACTTCCAGGGCCCAGGGGGCATGTTCACGGGACGAACCGCAACCAAAGTTTTCCCGGGTCACAATGACCGCCTTATCCTCGGTATCAGCCCGGGAAAAGCCGGGCAAGACCAGATCCTCCAGCAGATTGGGCTTTAAGGCCTCTTTGGTAATTTCGGTCAGATATTTGGCCGGGATGATCTCATCGGTGTTAATATCACTACGATCTAAAAATAATACATTTCCTTTAAATGTCTTCATGTCCTTCCCCCTTTTCTAAGCTTTGTATAAGTCGGAATTTTCAATGGTTCCGCTAATGGCTGCCGCTGCTGCCGAGGCCGGACTCATCAAATGAACCATGCCGCCCTTACCCATCCGGCCGTTGAAATTACGGTTGGTGGTGGAGGCGCAGGCTTCGCCTTCGGCCAGCACCCCGTTGCTCATCCCCAGACAGGCGCCGCAGGTCGGGTTGGTCACACAGAAACCGGCATCCTGGAAGATTTCGATGATGCCTTCTTTTAATGCCTGCGAATAAATAGCCGGGGTCGCCGGGCTGACAATGGCGCGGACAGTATCGCTGATTTTTTTGCCCTTGAGGACTTCAGCCGCGATCCGCAGATCTTCAATCCGGCCATTGGTGCAGCTGCCGATATAGATCTGATCGACTTTGGTACCGGACACTTCGGCCACGGTTTTGACCTGATCGGGTTTGTAACCGACCGTAACCATCGGTTGCAGTTGTGAGACATTGTAAGTAAGCACCCGTTCGTAGTCGGCATCCGCATCGGAAACCCATTTAGAATAATCGGCCAGAGCGTCTTCTTTGGTAGCGAATTCGTCCTGGATGAAGTCCCAGAGATAATCGACGGTGGTCATATCCGGATAGCAGATCCCGCAGGTGCCACCGGCTTCAATGGCCATATTGCACAAAGTCATCCGGGATTCCATCGACATCGCATCGACAACGGGACCGGTAAATTCAATGACCATATTGGTTGCACCGTTCACAGTCAGCTCTTTAATGATAAAGAGGATCAGATCCTTAGCATAAACGCCTGGTTGCAGGGACCCGGTTAAAACAATTTTAATGGTTTTAGGAAAATGAAAGGCGCAAACTCCTTTTAGAATCCCAACTTCCAGATCGGTGGTACCGATTCCGGCGGCAAAAGCCCCAAAGGCCCCATGGGTACAGGTGTGTGAATCGCCCATGATGATGGTGTAGCCGGGTCGGACAAATCCCTTTTCCGGGAAGATGGCGTGACAGACGCCGTTTCTGCCCACATCAAAAAAGTCCTTTATGTCATGTCTCCGGGCCCAATCCCGGAGGATTTTGCCCTGTTCGGCGGTTTTGGAATCCTTGGCGGGGGTGACATGGTCGATAACGGCCTTAATCTTTTCGGGATCGAAAACCCGATCCATCCCCCGGGCCATCAGATCGGTGATGGCAATTGGTGTGGTGATTTCATGACAGAAAACCCGGTCCAGTTTTAACACATGTGTATCTGGAAACGGCTCATCTACCCGATGTGCATCAAATATTTTTTCAGCTATTGTCTTACCCATTTTAATCTCCTTCTTTTTGTCACTTTCTTAATCTCAATAAACTCTTCTCTATTATGACATAAACCTGTAAATAGATCAATAAACCATAACAAATCAATCCCGCTGGCTGCAAATATTTTCAGACTGACGAAAACTTTTTTTATTTCCCGCTTGACTCTAACCTTAGGTCATAGCTTATGATAGAAGCAGGTCAGGGAAAACCAGACCGAAGAAACATCGATCGATTGTTACAAGCTTTCAGTACGAACAATTATTGCTTTGATGTTGGTTTCCGCAAACAATTTTGTAACGTGTAGGCGAACAGTTCGTAGAACTGTACGCCGTACAGTGTAGAAATTGTTTAGCGCAAACCAGCAGCAAAGCTCACGGCACTTTAGAACAAGCCGACAAATACCAGTAAGGAGAAGCCAATGAAAATGACGGTTAAGGAAGTGGCGACGCTTACCGGGGTCAGTGTGCGCACCCTTCACTACTACCATCGTGAAGGAATTCTGATTCCCTGTGAGATCACCGAAAATAAGTATCGATACTACGACACGGCCAATCTGGCCCAGCTCCAGAATATTCTGTTCTTACGGGAACTGGATTTTTCGATCCAGGAAATCAAAGGGATTCTGGCCGACCCCAACTATGACGAAATGGATGCCTTTAAAAAGCAACGCCACCTGCTGCTGCTCAAACGACACCGTCTGGACAAACTGATTGCCTTGCTGGACCAAAAATTAGAAGGAGAAAAAACCATGAATTTTAAACCATTTGATATGAGTGAAATTGAAGCGAACAAGAAACAATACGAAACCGAGGTAAAAACACGTTGGGGCAAAACAGACGCCTACCGCCAAAGCCAGCAAAAAACCAATGGCTATAGCCCGGATCAGTGGGAAGCCATCCACAATGAAACAGAAGCCATCTATGCCGGCTTTGTTGCCAATATGAATAAAGATGCCGCTGACCCGGTGGTTCAGGAGCTGGTTGCCCAGTGGCAAGACAACATTACCCGACACTACTATGACTGTACAAAAGAAATCCTGGCTGGATTGGGGCTGATGTATGTTCACGATGAGCGCTTCAAAGAAAACATCGACAGCCATGCCGAGGGCCTGGCCCAGTTCATGAGCGATGCCATTGCAATTTTTTCCAGTAAATAAGGAATAATCCCCATTATTTATATTTTTACATCAAAAATTAAGAACCATTTGGGCAATTCTACCACGAACTTCCCAAATGGTTCTTTTTATTTATCCCTTTGCGTTTACAACTTTGCTCACCCGCCAATAATCTGGGGGTACTTAGAAGATTTCTTACAACACATACCAGTTGCCGCTTAAATCTTCATAAAATCGTAATCTGTTGTTAACATAAAGTTCATATTCATCTGCTATGATTAAGATACCAATCAGGCAACATGACAATACGGAGTTGCTGATGATTGAAAAAAATAACTTGGCCACTGACTGATCAGTGTCCCTTATCCTGATTTAGCCGCTTGGTTAATCACATATTTTAGGAGAATAACATGAACCAATATACTTTAAATAATGCTTTTACCCTGTCTGATCTGGAAAAGACGATGACCAAAATCACTCAGCATATTAATCCCTCTCAGCTAAAATACCTTTTTGAACAGCCCCAGAAAAGCTGCCTGAAATATTTAAAGAGCCTCTGGACGGAGATTAACATCGAAAACCACTGTAATCTGACCGGCATCGATTTTAGCCAGGTTCACAAAACGGCGGATATTGAAATTCCCGAAACCCTCGACAATCAGTGCCGGGAATGTCTCAATACCAGCAAAAACAAACTTTCAGCCTATGAGCAGCTGTTTCTTTCCAACTATAATCTGGCCATGAATGACTTTGCCGATGACACCATTAAGGGCACCTATTCCAGCTACGACCACTATTTATAATCAGCAAAATTTAGCTGTATTAGAATCCGAAATCCGTAAAATTATTATCCAGATGATATTTGATGTTGCTGTCATGAAGCTTGGCATTGGTGGTTTCAAGCAACTCCCCGAACATCACATTGGGAAATTCATAAAGATCCCCACCAAGGGGTTTTGCGGCGGTCCACTCGTTGGTGCTGCTAATATCATAGGGGGCATCACTGGCACCGCTCTCAGTGACCATAATTCTGTTATCCCCGGGTGTACCAAAGTCAAATGCTAAGATCATTGGATCTTTGGGATGATAATCCCAGACTGTTGATTTCCAGAGATGACAGGCATTGATCTTAATCGTCCCGCCATTTTGAGTTGTTTCGATCACCTCATAATAACCGCCAAGGTTCTGACCCAGCGATGCGGCAAAAGTTCGATCGATGCAATAGCGATCGGTGAAATAAAGAATGTGGGTTGTCGGTTCAATGTAAGCATACCAGAGCCCATCCATTTTACTGATAAAATCTTCACTGGTCAGATTCCCGATAAAGGGTCTGGCAGTGGAACCCGGTGCTGCCGCACCTTTATCGACGATAACGATCCGGATCCCTTCCAGTCGATAGGATAAACCCGAGGTGCCAGCACTTTCACCGTTTTTAGCCCAATCCAGCCAGCCGACATTCTGGGCGTGAACATGATAGTAAACATCATAATCTTCCGCATCGGCACCGGTTAGGCGAATCCCGATCCCTTCGAGACGCAAAGACCGCCCCGAAGTACCGCTCATCTCGCCATCACTGACCCAGTCCTGCCAACCGACATTCTGGACATGGGTACGATACTCAATCCCCACATCGACGGTCTCGTCATTCTGCTTAATCTCAATCCCTTCCAGCCGCAACGACTGTCCCGAGGTACCACTCATCTCACCATCACTGACCCAGCCCTGCCAGCCGACATTCTGAACGTGGGTGCGATATGAACAATTCAGGTCGCTGTCGACAAAAGGTAACTGATGGGCAGTTGCATACTGCTGGGCGAAGCTGTCTTTTTCGCCAAAAATAATAATATTAGGCGAGGATTCAAAAGCGTTGTCGGCAATGCTGACCACCGTATTTGGTATGGTGACCTTAAACAAATTGCGACAGGAACCAAAAGTATAGTTATCAATGGTGCTAACCTGCTCTGGTACGGCAATGCTGGTCAGCAAATCGCAACGGGCAAAGGCACCATAACCGATGCTAGTAACCGTTTCTGGAATGTTGATGCTTTCTAGCACACTACATTCCCAGAAAGCATTGGCACCGATGGTCTCAAGTTTTTGTGGCAGTTCAATGCTTTTCAGCCCGGTACATCCCCAGAAGGCATCGCCACCGATGGATACAACCCCTTCCGGCAAAACAAGACTTTTCAGATTGACACAATGGGAAAAGGCAAAATCGCCGATACTGTTCACCGTTTTTCCATCCAACGTCGACGGAATGATCACCTCACCGCCACCGCCTAGATATTTAACAATTCTCACCCCGGTCTGGTTTTCCTCAAATTGAAAATCTGCTTCAATTGCCTTCACCGGGACAACTATGGTTTCATTTTGGGCCAGTACCATAACGGGTAATAACCCAATTAAGAGTAAACTTGTCAGTAGGCAAATCGCTTTTCTCAGATACCTTTTCATAATCATTTCCTCCTTGTATTTTGAACCATTTGTTAAGTCCATCACCAATTGGAAACAGCAAATCCCTGAGTTCTGAAACTGTAATGCAAGTTGCTTCTTTCTATTTTTCTACCCTTTATAAAGACGCTAAAACTCGAATCCCAGTCAATTTCTAAATTTTCCCAATAATACCGGGTCTGTGAATGACAAATAGAATCATGTTTTTGATTGATTCAGGGTTTGATTTAATTTCTGGATTCTACCATCGCGATACCTGTTTTGGGAATAATCCCCATTTTATCTAATAAAATACCATTCTTTCCTGATTCAATTCCAAACCAAATAAGAAAAGCCACTCATTTTTTATTTAAAATGGGTGGCTATCTTTTCTCTTATTTTGGAGATATTGTCTTTTCTAAGACTGTTGCGGTGCCTCAGGCATTGGTGCCCCACCTTTTAATGGATTGACAATCAGGAAGATCACAAAGAATACGGTTGTCACAGCGACACTAACGGCAATTGGCGCTGTTACCGCATCACCGGTAATACCAGCAATGGCGCCAATCCAATAGGTTGACAGGAAACCGAAGAGGTTCATCCCGGCCATAAAGAAGGATACTCCCAAAGCCATCTGCGATGGTTTAACGGTCATTGAAATCAGCATCATACTGGCCGGAATCAACGTTGACATGGCAAAGCCTTCAATGAAAACACCGACTGACAACAGCGCAATATTGCTGGCAAAAACAACCAGGGCGAAACCGATTGCCGCCAGAGCATAACCAACCGCCATGATAAAGCGGCCGGAGATTTTAAACAGTTTGCCAAAAACCGAACCAGCGACCATGCCGCCGATGGTTAGAAGGGCCAGAACAATACCGGCGGTGGCAGTCGTTCCCATGCCACGTTCGACAATCAGGGTCGACATGTTAACCAGCATCGGATAAACTGACAGGGTATAGATCCCATATACCAGAACGATAATAAACAATTTAACCGGCAGTTTTTCTTTAGGTGCTTTCTGGGTTTCCGCGGTAACCGGTGCTTGCGCAGGCTCCGGCAGGAAAAAAATAACCAGCAGTAGTGAGATTATACCCAGCGCATGAGGCAGGAAGCTGTAATTCCATCCAATCCCGGCAAAATAGCCGCCCATAAATTGAAGAACCATCCCGCCGATATTCATGGCCAGGGTGACCATACCCGTCATGGTTGCGACCTTATCGCCTTCATAAACACCCATAACCAGTGAATTGGCCAGTGGTGACATGATCCCCAGACCGATCCCAAAGACGGCCCGCTCAATCAGGATAACGGAGAAGTCGGTGGCAAAATAGGGAGCGACCCCACCGAGGACGAAGAGTGTCATCCCCAGTACTGCCAGGGTTCGGTATTTAACCTTGCTACCAGCGACCGACCCAGCAATCAGGGTTGCGGGAATTACGGTTAATGAGGGCAGTGTTGATACCAGCAAAAGCGTGGTAATCGGAAGATCTGAGAATTGTACAAAAATTGCATTCAGAGCCGGAGTAATGGTTCCGACACCCATTCCGAAAAACGCCATGGCCAAAATTGTAAAGGTAGAGATTGGTTTTACTTGTTGTTTCATTTTTTCCTCCTTTTAATTTTATTTGTGATTTAAGTGATTAAAAACAACCACAAATTTACGTGTTTACGATTTCCGTGATGTCAACTTGACTGAAATCTATTTTGTCGGTGAACGTTATGCTGTTACCAGTTCTTTTTCTTTTGCAGCGGCACTGTCAGCATCCGGAGCGTAACCATCAGCACCAACGTCAACAGCCTCTTCCGGTGTAACCGGGGCACACCCACAATCACCTTAACATCTCCCTTCCTCCCGTTAAATGAATTCAATGTTCTTACGAAATAAGCAGATCTGAATAATTTTGGCCGTTTTTATGACAATCTAATCATTTCTGTCGAAACGCATAATAACGGCTTCCATCTCATGTTAATGAGGTTTTTATAAGACTTACCGTCCCAGATCGTTTGATTTAACCGGTTCAATAAATGTATTGTAATCGGTTTTTTACGAAAAGTCAATACATTTTACATTTATTTAATTTTAACTGGTTAAATATAATTTATTTGCATCTATTTATTAAAAGTGTTAGAATAAAATGATACCCCAAAATACCATTATGAAAGAGATGACCATGAATAACCAAAAAGAACAGATCCTCCAGGTAGCCAGCCAGTTATTTTATGAACAGGGCTATAAAAAAACCTATCTGGATCAGATTGCCGCAATCTGTGAAATTACCAAGCCCCTGATTTCCTATTACTATAAATCGAAATCCAGTCTGGCCCGGGCCGTCAGCGATACCTTTCTCTTTGAACTTAAGAATAAAGTGGCTCTGAAACTTTATACCGACTATTTTAAAGAACGAAAAGCAGATCTGCAGGTCAGCACCGCCGTAGAAATTCGGCTCTATAACCAGATGTTTCTGGCCGATCCCAAAGCGATGCGCTTTTTAAAAGAATTAGCCGATGACAAATATGAAGATCTCTTCAGTCAGGAAAGTATCCGCCTCTATAAAATCCATGATCGCCGTTATCATCTGAACGTTAATGCCGATACGGATGAACTTGCAATGATTGCCAATGCAGCCAGAGGTGCCTCTTTTTCCGTTTTGTGGGCCTATGACCGGGGCGAATTTAATTGTACCCAGGAAGACTGTCTGGATTATATCGCACGGCTCAATTTTGTCCTGATGAATGTAGATAAAGAACGTATCGATGCCATTCTGGCCGAAAGTAAAGAAGTGCTCAAACAGGTGCCCTTTACCTTTAAACCTTATTTCCAAATTGAATAATGTTACACAACAAAAACCTCCTGGATTAACAATCAAATCCAGGAGGTTTTTATGGTCACTATGAACGTTACTTAGGCTTCTTTTTTATCCATGATCGCATTGCCAACAAACGACATCAATCCCACTGCCGCCAGCCCGACAGCCGCCAGCAAAAACTTGATCTCAATGCCACCGCCAGTCAGATTGGCCACCCCATTGGACAGAATCGGCGAGACAAAAATGCCGACACTAGTGGATGCCGTGACGACGGCAATGGCCAGCGAACTGATGGAGGGATGGACGGCGTTGGCGGCCTGAAAGGTTCCCGCCGGATTAATGGTAGCCAGACAAAAACCACAGCACATGGCACCAATAAACAGCGATGGCAGACTACCCAGCATAAAGATCAGCAGCATCCCCAAACCGCCAACCAGTAAGGATACCGGAATAACCAGTTTTTTAAGTACCTGCTGCATCCGGCCAAACAAAATTCCGGTGAGCATTCCGGCAGCTGACATGGCGGTGTTGATCAGTCCACTGGTAGAAGCATCCCCCAACCCATTCCCGACCACAAACATGGCCACATTGGTTTGAAACACAAAAAGGAAAACCCCAAACAAAAACATGGTCAGCGCCGTAAAATAGACCCGGCCATTCAGCCTGGCACTTTTTTCCTGAAGGGTGTCGGCAGCATGTGCCGGAGCATGATCCCGGGGCAGATTTTTGATGACGATGACGATCACCGGAATAAAAACCAGATAGACCAGATAGGACATCTGCCAGGAAATCCCGGCCAGCATCCCCGAGCTAAACAACAGAACCATGCTGCCACCATTAACAAAGGCTGACTGCAGCCCCATCAACGCACCACTTTCCTCGGCCACAAAATAATCGGCAATCAGGGCCATCGACATGGTCGAGTTCATCCCCTGAGCGATCCCCAGCAGCAAACTGCAAGCCAAGAGTACATAAATACTGGTTGACCCGAACAGCAGAGCAATCATCCCGCCAGCCAGGCCGCAGACCAGACCAAAAATGACCAGGCTTTTCTTGGGCAGTCGCAACGACAAGGGCCCTGATGCAAAGGCAAACACCAGGCCCATCAAGGCGGGAATGGTCAATACCATCGAAATCAGGGATGGATCGACCCCCACAAAGTAGGCCTGAATATCGGCCAGAATGGCTGAAGCAGTCATCGATATCATCAATAGTGATGATATCGACAAAATCGCAATTTTAATTCTTTTCTTTTCCAAGACGCTCTCCTACACTCTTTTCTTTTTATCCGCAGCTTTTTATTCTCGCAAATTAAATTAAGAATCTAAAAACTTTACCGGTTAAATTTAGTGTATTATATTACATCCTGATTTTTGTGTCAACGCTTTCAGCACCAAGACGGCAATAAAGTTCGTTCAGACCTCATTCTGCCGGGCTCTTGCCACTTCCTGACGCAGTTTTTCATCCAGTGCTTCATAGCTGACCACCTGATTACGACCCTGTCGCTTGGCAACATAAAGGGCACTGTCAGCTTGGTTAATGGTCTCAAAGCAGTCACCCCCGGCATAGATGGCCACCCCTAAGGAAATGGTAATGGCACAAACACCATTGACCGATTTTTCCACCGACTTGCGAATCCGCTCCGCCACCGCCATCGCCTGATCAGCCGGACAGTCAAACAGAATCACCACAAATTCTTCGCCGCCCCAACGCATCACCATATCCGGCCCCCGCAAACTGTTACGGATACAGTCCGCCACAAACTGCAAAATTCGATCTCCCTCGTCATGGCCGTAGCGGTCATTGACCAGTTTGAAATGATCAATATCCATAATCAGGATTGCAATGGCGTCACTCAAAAAGGTCAGATCATGACCTTCTCCCATAATCTTGTGTAACTGACGGCGGTTGAAGACCTGGGTTAAGGGATCGTGAAAAAGGGCAAATTCCAGCTTGCGCTGGGTGATGTAGTGGTCGTAATAAAAACCTGCAATGATAAAATCAACCAGACAGAGCAGCACAATGACCTGGATATTAAAGGTCAAAATGGCATTGATGTTTTCAAAATGATAGAGATGATCTGCCAGCAAAATATCCCCGATCAGCCCCAGCTGGCCAATGATAGCCACAAATGGCGGTGCCGCAAAAGAGACCAGTAGTAGCACCAGACTCATGATCAGAAAGCCCTCATTGACATAGGACTGATCCGCCAGATACGACCCCGCCCAGATGTTGCCCCAGATCATCGCATGAACCATCAGGTAGGTCAGTATCCCCATAATTTTGTAGTTGTTAATTTTCTGATAGGCCCAAAAAACAACCAACATCGGCACCACCACCGAGCTGCGAATCAGGAAAGAACGCCCCAATGCCGCCCCATCAACCTGCCAGTCGGCCACAAACAGAATCAGAAACATAAAGGCCGAGGCAAACAATACTCCCAAATTGAACCGTTTGTAATAATCGTACTTGGCCTGATAAAAATCATCCCGGGCCTTACCCTCTAGTTTTAAAAATCCTCCCATTGTGTTACTCCGCCTTCCTTGATGTCTGCCATTATGGTATTGTAAAACGCACCTTTATCCGTATTATAGCGCAACAGCCAAACAAGGGCTACTGCTTTTACGGCTTTTCTCTTTAATTCTGGTGACATGATCGTAAACAACCTGGCTCGATATAACAATCAATGACTTTTCAACTGTTCCCATTTCTGTTATAATTCAACAAACAATTGCGTATTTTTCGCTGCCGGGGTTTATATTTTAAGAGCAATGAGCGAAGAGGATGCAAAATAAAAAAGGGAGAATTCTTTATGAAATCATTAAAGTCCGGACTGTTACTGTCCCTTGTTCCTGTGCTGATTGTGTCACTGGCCGCCTGTGCCGCCAAACCCACTAATCAGGCTGATTCGCTGCCCCTCTGGGAGAATGATGCCGCCCATACCGCCAGCCGGGTTGTCGTCATCAGCGATCTCCATCTGGGGATTGATGACAGCTTTTCTGAAACAACCAAAAACAAAGCGGCGCTGGTGTCCTTTCTGGGACAATTAAACAGCAGCGAGATTGATGAACTGGTCATTGATGGCGACCTTTTTGATCAATGGTTTGTTCCGGTAAGCTATACCGGCCCCACCGAACTGAAGGCCTTCTTTAAAAAAGTTGCCGAAAATAATGCTGAGATCGTTGCTGCCCTCGAAACACTGATCAAGAGCGGCGTCACGGTGACCTATGTTCCCGGCAATCACGACCTGCTGTTAACCGATGAACTGCTGGCCGAACTGATCCCCGGGATTAAACAGATCCGGGATGTGGCTGGTCTGGGCACCTATCGAACCGGCGCCCGTTCGGAAATTGTCATTGAGCATGGCCACCGCTATAACACCTTCTGTGCCCCGGATACCCTGTCCAATAAAGAATTCACCGGTTCTTATCCCTCGATTCTGCCACCAGGCTATTTCTTTACCCGGGTCGCTGCCACCTCGGTAGCCGAAGGTAAGTCCGCTCCCCAGCTTACGCTGCCCGAGGTAGCAAAACCAGCATCTGATAACATTGATCAGCTGGGTGCCTATGCCTATTACCAGACCTGGGCTGGTACCATCGAAACCTTCCCGATCAACGCCGGTTTTACTGAGCCGGTTATCAACCTTGATGTCGATGGCTACAACGACAGCTTTGCCCTTTCCGATTTGCTGCCAACGCTTCAGGCTGACGGCACCATCAGTGCCGCTTTATACGCCAACGTTCAACGACGCTGGGATGCCCTCCAGGATGCCAACGGCGTTGCCGTCAAACTCCCCTATGCCGAAGCTACTGCCCGGGCTCAGGATCCCACCTTCTGTGATGAGCAGGCGGTGACCCAGTATTTCAATGTCGATCCTACGGTTGATATCGTTGTCTTTGGACACACCCATGTGCCGGTGTACAACACCTTTAGCCAAGGGTACAACCGGGAGAAAACCTATGTTAACAGCGGCACCTGGATTGATAAAAATCTGCTGGGGGCCGATATGACCTTTGTGGTGATTGAATCCGGTCAGGATACCTCAGCCGTGCGTCTGATGCAATATGCTGCCGATGGGACGATTACCGATATCAGCCAGCCGTAAACTGGTTACTTTAGATCGGCAGCGTATCGTTTTAAGCCCCGGGGTTAAAACGATACAGCCAGTGAATAAAAACCGCCCATGGCGCGCAAAGCAGCACCATGGGCGGTTTTAGTTAATTATCCTTTTTACTTAAATTGATGTGCTTTTTGAAAAAGGCTTTTTCCAGCACAGCGTATTCCTGATCATTGCAAATTTCCTGACAGATGGTTTTGTATTTTCGGGATTTTGTCAGCATGGCTTCAATCTTCTGACAGGGGTACTCTACACACTGCAGGCAGTGTCTGACCCCATGTTCCCAGGTACAGTCGATGAGACCGTAGGCACATTGTTTGTCGGGATTGCAACCCGGACATTTCATTTCCGCGGCTGGAACCACCCGGTCCCGCCATCCCAGGTAATGCCACAGTTCGGCCACCTGCTTCAGTTCTTCTTCGGTATCAGCATTGAAGCGGGGACAATAGGTACAATTATCACCGCATAAGGTAATTCGATCCTGCATGTGTTTTTCCCTTCCTTTTTAAAGCCTTATCCTAATTATTAGCCATTGCCGCAGCCAATGCCGACAAGTCAATGGCCTCCGGACCAAAACCCGGGCTGCTGCTTTGCAGTTGCCGGAAATAATTGTGATCCTGTTCGCCCAGCTTCTGGAAATAATAATTGATCCGATGATTTAAAAACAGATTGTTCATCTGGAAAGCAATCGGCACTGCAACATCCACGTGCTCATAAACCAGACCGGTTTCGGTAAAGGGCGGCGGATATTCGGCTGCTGGCAGGGTTGGGATAAAATCATGGACATTATAAATCCGGAAACTGTTTTTAACCTGGGCCTTGTAAGCCGCTGCAAAATCCCGATCACCCGGTCTGCCAGCGGCATAAGTATAGGCAATGATGGCCTTTCGGTTGCTATTGACAGCCAAGTCCAGGGCCGCCATAATGGCCAGATCACCACCCAGACTATGGCCGGTGATATAGAATTTTTTGTCCTGAGGCAATTGGCTGAGCTGATCAAGCACTTCCTCCCGGAGTGACTGATAGATCCGGGTGATCCCCCGGTGACAGAGTCCGGCATTTTTTACATAAGGAAAGGGAATCTGAAAAAGATCCAGATCAGAATCCAGGTTGGGGGTTGAATCGGTTCCCCGAAAAGCCAGCACTAAGGAGTCTTTCGACTCCGCAATATAACCAAAATTCTCTTGCGTTTTTTCCGTCACACCAGCCATCCCCTTAAATGAAGATCGCAGTTCAAAACCAACTGGCAGCACCAGTTGCTGTTGATCATAAAAAAGGTAGGTCTGGTAACAAAAACCGGCCATTAAAATCGCATCCTGATTACTGTAAATTTCAGGTAAATCGCATTGCTTCATAAATATTCTCCATTCCGCCGCTATTTTTCGCAGCATCGTAATTGTCAAAATGGCCTGGAATTAGTGCCATCTATTTTTGTCATTGGCTAAATCACAGCGGGGTGCGACCGCTGCTAATAGCTGATCCGCTAAAGCGCCTAAAAACTGCTGCCTGGTTGTTTGAGGAAGGCCATTTCAGCCGCTGTAGACTCCCGCTTAAGGACCTCATTGCGATGGGGATAACGGCCAAACTGAGCAATGATCTGCTGATGCCGGATTTCATATTCCAGGGTTTTGGGATCGCCCAGGGCTTCAAAGAGCGGCAGCCCCAGCTGATGAATGCCAGCCGACTCCGAATGCATAAAGGGCATCAGCACAAACCGCTGCCGGAGCGGATCCAGTCGCTGATAATCCGGATGGCGGACGGCTTCCTGGGCCAGCGTCAGGGCCATGGCATCCTGGGCAAAGGCCCTGGAATCGTCACGGTTTAAGTTTCTGGAAAACTGATCCAGCAGGATAATCTCGGCCAGCCGTCCCTCGATGGTGTCCCGCCAGTCCGCTAAAAGACCCTTACCAGCCGCCACCCAACAATCGTAAAACTGCCTTCTGATCACCATATCGAAGGCCTCATTTTTCAAAAACCAGTAGGGCTGATTGGCGGGGTCAAACCAGAAATCCAGCACCGCTTTGGCCTCAGGCTGAAGATCTGCCGAAGACCCTGAAAAAACCTGACCAAGAATCTCCACTTTCAGGCTGACACAGGCCTGATAAAGAGCTTTCGCTTCAGTCTGATAGCGGCTTTGATAGGCGCGATCACCAATCAGCATCAGATTGACATCAATGCCTGACTTGGATGCCGCTGCTGCCGCCTCAGCCAGATAGGCCCCGCCAACCAAATCCCCCAGCACTCTGGAAAAACTGCCTTTGATCACTTTTTCAATCTGCCCGAGGAGGCGGTGACAGTGCCTGAGAATCGCCATGAAGGGCTCGGTGGCACCTTTCATGGCCGTTTCATAAGCTTCCCGGTCAGTGGCTTTATTTTTGGCGGCGGTGATCACCCGGCCATAAGCGGCCATATCCACATCAGCCAAGTTTAAACCGGCCTGACGAAGCTCGGCCGCCAGGGCAATGGATTCTGCCAGCAGCGGATTATCGCCGTTTTTTCTGAGACTGCCATCACAAGACATTTCCAGCAGGGCTGCTGCCATGGCCACGGCCGTTGCCGCCGCACTCCCGGCTGCTGGCCCCGGGAAATCACACACTGCCATTTTTTTCAGATAATCGTCGACTGTTAACTCGCTTATTTTATACATCTTTTTCTCCCCTCGCTCGTAACCTGAGCGTTATCCTTTTGAATCCCTTCGCCAGATTTGCGCACTGTCGAGCTTTATAACGTTTAACAAAATTTAATTCTTATTATATCACGGTCGCAGTATTTTGTAACGAACCGGACATCAAAATCTGACGGGCTGGATAATAAGTCAAGTGTGTCATTTTTTCTTATTTTCATCCCAACTGTGTTACCATGGTAACAGCTTTTCTTATTTATATCGATTATACTAAATCATATCATGAACAAAGCTGAGCCACTGATCCTTCAAACCGCCTCATCATCAAACGATCACAAAAAGCAAGAAAGACCCGGTTAAACCAGATCTTTCTTGCTTTTGATTTACTCATACTTTTTCCTCCATCCTTTTACTAGGCTTATCATCGCATGGTTTTTTAGTTTTATCAATCATTTTCGTCGTCAGCCTGACGGCTCAGGGCCTCTACAAAAGACTGGGGCGTGATCCCGCCAGTCAAAGTTCCCGCTACCGATACAAAACCAGGCCGAAATAGGTCACCTTGTCGGCGCCGTTATTATACTTCATCCCCAGATCCCGACTCAGTCCCACCACATCAATTCCGGCCGCTTCCAGCGAGGGAATGGCCTGATCCGGGAACCGGCAGGGTTTGTCATCGAGGATGGCACATTTTTTACAGATACCGCAGGTTCCGGCCGTAAAAAAAAGACAATCCTGATGATCGGCTTTAGCTTGCCGGTTAATATCCTGAATGATCTCCCGAAAGGCCATTCCGGCAGCCAGCATCCCCTGGTAATCGTTTCGGGACGTCACCGGATAGGCTTTGGAAAAGACCAGTCCCTGGTCGTAGCTGGCAATCAGCTGGCGGTAATAATCAAGATCGCCCACTGCCGGCGGACACATGTGGTTTTTGCCGTAAAACCCGCAGTAATTGTCGGCACAGCGATCCCGGACCTCTTCAGTGATCTGAATGTCACCCCGATCTCTCAGTGCTGCAATTTCAGTAAATTCACCCTGTTTAAGATATTCTTTCATTTCATTCCTCCTGATTCGATTCTAAATTACTGCCGTGTTTGCCGCATTTAAAGCGCAGGCCAGACTACTGGCCAGCATGCGGCCGCAGCCAGTTGCTGATACTACCTAAAATATCCGTTTGTCTTCGCTGTCTTTGGGAGTAGCCGCCTTGATGCTCAAGTATCGGGGACTCACATAAAACCAGGCATACTGCAACATTTGCTGGGTCGCCTCATTGCGAATCAGCTCCGTGATTTCAAAGACCGGTTCATTTTGCCCCAGATTCAGGGTTTCCCGGACTTCGTCACTAGGCATAACCACGGTGATGTCAAGGGATTTATCCAGCACGAAGGCCAGCTTTTCTTCCACCGGCTTCATATAATTGGCAAATTTCAGCATGTCTTCAATAACCGGCTGGTGATGAACGTAGGGCAGGTAAATAATCTCCATGGCAATTTCCCGGTCATCCGAATAGAGTATCCGCTTAACTTCCACCGCTTTCTGATTGTCCTCCAGCTTCAAAATCCGGTCGATCTGTTTGGCTGGCAGCAGCACCTTAACCGAAATCAGCTTGACATTGTCAATGTGGATATTGAGGCCATCGTACTTGTTGAACTTGAACTGAAAAATATCCACTTCCGGCTTACAGACAAAATTACCCTTGCCGGGAACCGAATAAATATAACCTTCGTTGGAAAGCAGTGACAGGCTTTTGCGGATGGTCATCCGACTGGCCGAATATTCCTGCATCAGGGCTGTTTCGGAATTGAGCATGTCACCCGGTTTGAGCTGACTTTTTAAAATTTTGTCTTTTAAACTGGCCACGATCGCCAGATACAAAACATCACTCATACCTCCATCGCTCCCTTTTTCGCCTTCAGGTAGACCTCACAATACTGGATGCCCTCATAGAAGTTATTGGTCATGAAATCAATCTGCGGAATTTTGACATAATCCTGATTGACCACCGCTCCGCCCAACAAAAACCGACGATTGGCAAGCAGGTTTTCCGCTTCCAGGGCCTTGCCCAACTCCTGCAGATAGGGGATCGAATTAGTCATGACGCAGCTGACGGCAATGATATCCGGCTGATGCCGTTTGACTGCTTCCACAAATTTTGACACCCGCACATCGACCCCCAGATCGATAACGTGAATACTCCGGTTTTCCAGGGCATCGATCATCAGATCCTTGCCAATGTCGTGGATGTCGTCAAAAATCGTTCCAAACAGAACCGTGCCCAGCGATTTGTCTGCTGGACCGGTCCCCTGCTTGAGATTCGCCGCCGCAAAAATATTTTTGGCAATCATCCCCGAAACAATCAGATCGGCAATATAACATTCACCATTTTCATACTTCTTTCCGATTTCAGCCAGACCTTCCATCACCAGATCATATAGCTCCTGGACGGCAATCCCCTCTTTGATCAGTTGGTCAGCCAGCTCTTCGGCCTCATTTAGTTTTAAGTCGGCAATCAGTTCAATCAGTTTTTCCTTCATTTCTTCCCCTCAACGCTTCTGTTCCACTTTGTATTCATGATTATATCACATTTACTTTTATCAGCCTACCGGCATTTGCTGGCCCGCTTAAGCAGTTTGGCCCTCTTCCTGTAACCAGGAAAAGGGCCAGGCTCTGCCTATTTATTTTTTACTGAATTCAACTTTTGCTGCAATGGTGTAGTGTCGGCAGAAACGATCCCGACCCAGCAGCAGTTCGGTCGCTTTTAGCGATTCGATCAGTGCCACGTTTTCCGGGTTGACCACCGCCGAGTTCATGCCAGCGGCTACCGCCAGAGTCAAAAAGGTGCGATTGATCAGGGCCCGGTTGGGCAGACCAAAGGAAATATTGCTCAGCCCCCCGGTGATATGCGCTTGCGGATAGGTTTCCCGGATGGCCCGGATCGATTCAAAGGCCACCAGACCCGCCTGCTGATCGGTGGCCACGGCCATAATCAACGGATCGACATAGACTTTATCATCGGCGATCCCGGCTGCCCGGGTGGCCTCAAAAATCCGTTCCAAAACTGCCATCCGTTCGGCCACGGTTTTTGGCATCCCGGATTGTGATTCATCCAATGCCAGTGCGATGACATCGCAATCCCGTTCCCGAATAAACGGAATAAAACTCTTCAGACGAGCAGGATCACCATTGATGGAATTAATCATTGGCGTCTTGTTAACGACGTGAATGGCTTCTTTGATCACTTCCGGGGTTGAACTGTCAATGCAGATGGGAGTATCCGTGACGGACTGGACGACCTCCAGCAGCCACAGCATGTCCTCTTGCTCCCGGGAGGGGTCGGTGCCGGCGTTCACATCCAGATAGTCAGCCCCGGCATTGGCCTGATCCAGGGCTGTTTTTTTGATGAAGTCGGCATCCCGGTTTAAGATAGCTTCCTGGATGGCTTTGCGGGTGCCGTTTATTTTTTCTCCGATAAATATCATAGGATCTCCTTAATTTTTAATATTCTTGCGCAACCTCGTGTATTGCCACAAGATTTTCAAACTTTGAACCAGTCGGAGCATCACAACCTGCTGCTAAAATCACCCCTTTCACACCAATGTCATCGAGTAATCGACGAATATAATCCTTGACTTCATCAGGAGTGGATACGGTTAACATTTGTGACGGAACATCTCCCATAAATGCAACGTGATTACCTAAAACTTTCCGGGCTTTTCTTAAGTCAGTCATACCATCTGTATTGATGATACATTTATTTTCCGGCAATTCTAAAAATCGTTCTAAATCGCGATCCCAATTCTGGTCTAAATGTAAAATCGGTGTAATTCCACGTTCAATTAAAGCTAACGCAAGTTTATACATGTAAGGCCATACCAAATTATCCCAAATTTTAGGACTGACGAGTCCTGAAGCACCCCGCCATCCGCCAATCCATTCACCGATGACATAATCCCGATCAGGTCGTGTGGCGATCATTTTCAACTGTTCTTCCAGCATGACATTTTGTGCTTCTTTGATTAAGTCCGGTTTTTTATAGCAATCCATAAAAAAAGCTGTCATCGAACGTCCACCACATAACGTTTCAAACGGAGGACAGATTAATCCACTATTTAAAACCGGATAGCCAGCATCAATATATTGTTGCGCTATCATTTCATCTTTTGCATGATATTCAAAGAATTGTTCAATCTTTTTCATATCAATGATTTGAGGTAAAATGCGATTCATTACCGCTGCTGATCCTTCTTTAATGATGAGTTCGTAATCGCCATCTTGTATTAATTTTTTCTCATCAACCTGCCAGATATCATTTTCACCTAATTCCTCACCTGGCATTTTAACTTTAGACCACCATATTAGGCTTAAAGCCGCTTGATGCGCACCTGGATAAGCAAAATTAATACAATCAACCGGTGCAATAGTATTTATACGATTTACAAATTCTATATAATATTTTAAACCAACTTCTGTATCTGACATATATTTAGCCAATGAAATATCAGAATAGGTTGGCGGTACCGCTTGCCCCATATAGCAGCCAACAACATGTTCGTTTTCATGATTTATACACGCTTGAACTTTTTTTAATCGTTCATCATATATTGGGTTCGTTTTCATCATAACATCTCCTTACATAATCTTACGGCTGACTGGGCATCGTCGCCAACTGCATCTGCGCCGGTGTATCTGACCACCGATTCGTCGGTGGGTCCGCCACCGATGATAATTTTGACCTTATCTCTGAATCCGGCTTCTTCAACGGCTTTGACGGTGTTTGAGATGGAATCATAAGCGGTGGTTAATAAACAGGATAATGCCAGAATCGGCGCTCCGGATTCCTTTAAGGCGTCCACAAAAACTTCCGGTTTGGCGTCCACCCCCACATCAATGACATCAAAGCCGCCGGATTTAAGCATGACATAGACCAGATCTTTACCGATATCGTGGATATCGCCTTCAACTGTGCCCAATACGACCTTGCCCAAAACATCACCGGTTTTGCCCGACAGATGCGGTTCCAGCATTATGCCCACTTCTTTAAACATTTCGCCGGACATCATTAGATCAGAAACAAAATAGTCCCCGGCACTAAACATCTCCCCAACTTTAACCATTCCGGCTTCGCACTCCTTTAGAATCTCGACCGGATCCCGTCCATTGTCCAAATCAAGCTGTACGCTTTCCATCAGTTCATCCATTTCCAGATTTGCCAGCAATTCACTTATCTTTGCCATTTTTACATTCCTCCAACTATTTTTGAATCAATAATCTTTGGAGAATACCCATCAAAATACAATCGTTATATACAAGTAAAAAATCTATTATCATTTACTCAGATTTATGGTAAAATTCTGATGAGATCTCCTTTTTTCCGTGAATACCAATTAAGGGCCGCAATCCCTGTATGCCTGGAATTAAGGAGTCTTTTGTTTTTTTGACATCGCATCTACCTCCTGTTTTAATTTATAACATCGATGTTACTCGATTATTATGCTAATGCCCACAGGCCTCATCATGTTCATGATTGTCGTGACAAACCGGACAGTCAACTTCACCACAGCTATGGTTTGTTGCTTCAGGTTGATTGCTTTCCCGATAGTCAGTCAGCATTTCATACACACTACAGGTTCGTGCCAGGGCCAGATGAAAATTTTGCAGATTCCTTTTTTTATCGACCCCGGATACAATGGCATTAAAGGTCAGGTGGCCTTTGCTATTTTGTCTGTCGGTTCCATTGAACTCACAGTTTACCGGTTTATTCAAAGCGACACTGCTGAGACGAATAAAACGATCATCTCCCAATTCAATAATCGCTTTGATATGTCCAATCATGAAATTTTCGGTCTTGCTTAACTGCTCAAGATAATTTTCTAAAAAAAAGCAGCCGATTTCCTGCCATTTTTTACTCGACCCCGCCTGTCGTAACGTCAGCGTTGTCTCAATGGCCAGTGTTTCAAAAATATTCTGATACATCGTCGTTCTCCTTTTTTACCCACCAATGATTTTTTGGATCTGTTCATTAACTAAGTGCTTCACATTAATTTGCACCGTGGGCAGATCCTGGTGATACTGTTTGATCACCTCTTCTGTTTTTTTGATTTCATCTGCCGCAGCGACATCAATTTTGTTGATAACGGCAAAATCTGCCAGCGGTACCGACGCCGCCAAATACGGTTCCAACACCGCTTCAAACATCTCAATTCGCGTCGGATCAAGAATCATCACGTTTCTGATTTGCTCTTTTGAAAAACCACTGTGGGAAAGGGCCGGATAGATTGCCGCAGGATCGGCTGCTCCCGAGGGTTCAATTAAGATATAATCCAGTTCATAATTCGCCATTAACTGAGTGAGGGTATCTTCCAAACTGATGGCCAGGGTACAGCAGATACAGCCGCCAAATATTTCCCAGACTGCATACCCCATTTTTTTCATTTGCAGATTGTCAATACCAATCTCGCCCACCTCATTGACAATGATGGCACTGCGTTTTTTTGTTTCAGCCAGGTTTTTTGCACAGCGTAACAATAGCGACGTTTTGCCGGAACCAAGAAATCCGGTAAATAAAACGATTTTGGGTCCATCCATGATCATTCTCCATTCTTAACTTATACGTACAAGTAAGTATGGATTTAATATAAACCACTGTAAACGTTTTGTCAAGCTACTTTCGCAAATTTGTTTTTATTTACAATATGGGTTGATTGAAAAATTTCGCATTAAATAACGCCATCAAAACAATCGTTTCTGATGGCGTTATTTCTTACTTTTTCATGTAACGTTTGAGCTGTTGATAGAAATTTTCACGGGTACCGGCCATGATCACAATAATTATTTTATCATCTTGATACTCGATCCGATAGGCAAGTTCATAATTCGTTTGGTTATAATAAATATCATAACCAAATATGCCAGACAAATCACCTGTTTTTGCCGTGCCCAGGGTGTGATCAATTAAAAGCTGGTCCATTGCTTTTTGATAAGCCAGCTTTAAATGCTTATCGTTTAATTTTTTTAAATACCTGGCTGCGGGTAGCAGAATAATCAGTTTTGCCATACTTATTCCTCTGGGCCAAAAATTTCATCGTATGTGTAAAACTCGCCTTTTCCTTCGGCTGCCTCTTTTGCTTTTTCCATCATTTTTTCAACAGCGGGACGAACCTTTTTTTGTTCTTCCTTAAATTTTTTGAGTAATGTCTCCCCGCTGTATCCCTGTGCAATCAGATCGGCCAAAATCTGCTCAGCAAATTCTCCGCCGCTATTTTCTCTAACCGGCTTAATTAAAATCATATTATTCTGAAGAATACATTCCGCTTCTTTGCCAAACCCCAGTGCTTCAAAATATTTTTGCGGGATTGTAATCTGTCGCTTTCCTGAAATGCGAATGGTTTTTCGTTCCATTTTGGCGCCTCCTATCCTCTTAAGCAATTTTTAAATAATTTCCTAGTTTCTTTGATTTTATTATATCACGGATTCCAGTCAGCTGCAATTGATTATCACCACTTAGCCATCATCAACATTAATATCATATCACAAGGATCCGAATCAAAAAAACGCACCTCAAAATGAGATGCGTTTTTGCTTGTCTTTTTTAAATAAATGTATTGGTAAAATGCCTACATAATCGGATCCATCGCCAAAGCGGGATGGTTTTTGGTTTCCAGGAATTCCAGAACCGCTTCGGAGTCGGTGGCAATGGTTTCATCACAAACCATGTCGGCAAAGTTTTCCGGTCCACCCATGGCTACAACGGCTTTGTTCAAGCGGTCAGCCACATCGTCTTTTAATTCTTTGGGCATCCAGACAATTCGTTGTAGTCCGCCTTCAGCCGACATAAACTTTTTAGAACCAATCAGGAACCGACCGTGACCCATAAAGCCGGGGGTCTGCACACCACCACCGGTCATGGAGGCCAACTCGCCAAAGGTCATCCCAACCGGAGAAGTCTGACTGAATTCACGGTTGACAATGATAACGCCATTGGCTTCAGGCATGATTCCACAGATACATTCAAAGCAACCACAGGAAGTCATTGGATCTTCAAGGATTGAATACAGAGTGACGCTTTCAACTGCGCCTTGTGATGCGCTGGCAACAGCCTTGTTAACCGAATCCCAACGACCAACCCGTTCATCACTGGCAGTTCCTTTGATGACCGGCTGATTAGGTCCTTCGGGATCGAGTTCTTTGGTCGCCTTGGCATCCAACCAGGAAACCGCGCCACACAGACCCAGACGTTCCGGGGTCACGATGCAGACATGGCTGGGCGCAAAAGACTGACATAATAAACAGGTATAGAATTCATCAACACTCTCATCGGTCAGGGCATTCATTCGGGCATCCCGCTCGGCGTAAATCGGTTTAACCATTTCTTCGCCCAAACGTTTAACGTCGTCAGCGTTTGTGTAGATGGTGATTTCACATTTATCAACCACCTTTTCAAAATCAGAACGCATTTTGGCATACAGCACTTCACCGATGTGTTTTAAGCGGAATCCTTTTGCAAAGGCTTCTTTGGTCAGACGAATCCAGGCGATGTTACGTTGGCCCACATGCATGGCTCCATCGATGTAGTTAGTGAAATAGTGGATACGACGTTCCAGAACGGTTTCGAAATCTTTTTGCATAGCTTTACCGCCAACCGTAACAACAATCCCCAGTGGCAGACGGACGACATCGGCGTCGGCAAAGCTCGGATCATCGATATCCGGTCCGATAACAGTGATTTTGTGATCTTCCATGGTTGCCGGATCACCGGTAGTGACCAGTTCCCAACACTCGGTTTTGTTGCCGCCAAATTCAGCAAACATGGTGTCTTTCCGAACACGTTCCCCTTCAAAAGCCGAGGCCACGGAAACCGGTACATCGATTTTGGTGACTTTAATTTTAATTTCCCGGGCTTCCAGAGAAAATTCGACGGTTTTGGCGTGGTCGGCCTGAGTCATCAGGGCTCCAGGAACTTCAGGTACAGGTACATCAGCAATGACTGGGAAACCAAGCGCAATGGCACCCGCACCTACGGAGACAATCACTTCGTTGAGTTCACCAAAGGTATTGACAAAGGCCGGTACCCGTTCTTTGGTGTAAGTTAAAAACTCCGGCAGTTTGCCCGGTTCGATGCCGCCAAAAATCAGAGCCGCCCGAATCGCCACGGAGACCACGTGAATAACAGAGGTCACTTCATGACCCAACGGGATCACCCGATAATCCAGCCCCATCTTGACGCCGCCTTCTAAGGCCTGCTCAATAATGTTACCAACCATAAAGGTCAGCAGTCCTTTTTCCTGATAGTCCTTAACAATCGCAGCCAGAGCCGCAGGATCAGCAGCTTCGCCCAGCAGGACGGCAATCCCGGGGATATCACCGGTTACCAGAGGCACACCCAATGATCGGATAATCGGATCCGGCACAAAACCGATGCCGGAATCATTGGCATAGGGGTCACCATCCAGATAGCGGATCGCTTCAATAATTTCGGCCCCAACAGCGGTCGCCAGACCGGCATTTAAAGCCTCGCCCAGATCTTCCTTGTTGGTGATCAGGCTTTTAAGAATGCCCACAGCCGCTGGTAAATCGCCCAGGGTCTTAATTTTAACCCCGGTAGCGGCGTAGATAATCGGCAAACAATAAGCGGTATCGGGATAACCCACGGCATGATCCGCACCAAATTTTTCAATGGCGTCATTCACTGCGCCTTCGGTTAATCCGGCAACTGCATTGGAACCGGCGTAAATTAAATCTGTCAAACTCATAATTTTTCACTCTTCCTTTTCAAAGAAATATTTTTTATTAATCATACTACCAATTTATTATTGCAAGTTTTGTGCCAACCCCATAAAATGCCGCCAAGCCCGGTTTGATGGGATTTTTATCCGCCTGCCCCGATTTGATAGTGTCTATTATTTTGACACTGTCAAAATACAGTTGACACTTTTTGACATCACTTGACACTCGTCCCGGCCACCGGCTGTCTAACTAATCTGATACTTTTTAATCTTATTATAAAGGGTCTGGCGGGTGATGCCGAGTTTTTCGGCTGCCGCCGACTTGTTATAATGGCAGTTTTCCAACACCCGGATGATCAGCTCACGTTCATTTTCCCGGATTTCACTGGCAGCGCCCCCGACCCCGCCATTTAAGGTCGCCGCCGTATGCAGCTCCATCATTATCGCCTGGCTTGTAATCACTCCGTCATCGACCAGAAAGGTAAGGCGCTTGAGTAGATTTTCCAGCTCCCGGATATTGCCGGGCCAATCATAGCCCATCAGCGCCTGAAGGCCAGACGCATCAATCCGTTTAAGCCCGGTTTTGCTTTCTTCACTGATCTGACTAAGAATCTTTGCGGCTAAGACCGGGATTTCATCCCGCCGCTGTCGCAGCGGCGGCAGAACAATATTGATCACATTGAGGCGGTAGTAAAGATCCTTGCGAAATAAGCCATCCCGGATCATCGCTTCGAGGTTTTGACTGGTGGCGGCAATGACCCGGGTGTCAACCTGCTGGGTTTTGACGGCGCCCATTTTTTCAAACTTCTTTTCCTGCAGAAAACGTAGTAACTTTGACTGGATTTCAATGGGAATCTCGGCGATTTCATCTAAGAAAACCGTCCCGCCCTGAGCCATTTCCAGTTTACCGGCTTTGCCGTTTCTGCTGGCGCCGGTAAAGGCCCCGGGAGTGTAGCCAAACAATTCGGTTTCAAAAAAATTCTTGGGAATGGTAGTGCAGTCAATGTAGATAAAAGGCTTATGACGACGGGGACTTTCCTGATGAACCACCTCGGCAAACAGCGTTTTGCCGGTGCCGCTTTCGCCTCGGATTAAGATCGAGGCATCGGTTTTAGCAACTTTCCGGATGTAGTTTACCTGACTGATCATCACATCGCTGACCACAACAACACGATCATCTTTGAGTTTAAGCTGCTGCTGGCTGGCTTTTTTGTTGCTGTCAATCCGCTCTTCCAGGTCGGATATTTTATCAAGCAGCAGTTTAATAAAATCCGATTCCACCGGAATCACCTGCCGCAGGACTGCCTGGGATTTTAGAATCGGGCTTTCAAAAACAATGTGCTCCTTGCCGGAAATTATCTGCTGCCAGATGGCCGGTTTGCCGGTCGCTAGCACCTCGGTATACTTTGTTTCCCAGGCCAGCGAAATAATGCTGGTGTCTTTTTCAAAGGCCAGCGACAAAAATTCCTGATACTTTTTGTTGATCCGCACCACCATCCCAGAGCTGTCGATTACCGCCAGATAGTTGGGAATGCTGTCGATGATGTTCTGATTAAAATTATCGGCTTCCAGGGCATTTTCCAGGGCATCATTGAGCTTCTTATTGGCCCAGCTGGAGCGCTGACTTTGGGATTGGATCTGATTTTTGCTTTTAGCCAGCTTGAGTGAATTGATGGTCAGATAAAGCATGTTGATATCGGGTTTTTCATCATCGCCGACGGCCTGAAAGTTCTTTTTATTGCCCTTGGCCGGGGTGATTTCAAATTCACAATAGTCGTCACCCAGAGCGTTGCACCGCACTTCCTCGGCATCCATATCCTGATTGCTGATAGTACTGACGGCCCCGGCCAGAATCCCAGCTTCAAAATAACAAACCGGTTTGCCGATGTTTTCCATGTCACTGCAGGTAAAACAGTCGTAGAGCCGAAAAACAATTTTGTTATCGGACATGTTGGTCATCACAATCTGGCCAATCCCCAGGGCCATGATCTTTTCCGCTAAACTGTTATAATCAGTAACATTGAGGCTGCGGCCAACATTTTTGGCTGTATTATAATAGATTTCTTCCTCAACTGCCTTGGAGGCCCCACTGCTATTGGCCAGATTCAGGACATTTTTTAAATTTTTTTCAACGTGGTTATAATTTTCGTAGTTCACAATGCCGTTATTAAACATCGCACCGCTCCTTTTAGATCATCGAGAATAGCTCTATTATAATGCAAAAGCGACAAAATAGCCATCTTGTCGCTTGATTGTTTTTATTTACTCAAACTTCGCACATTAAAAACCCCCTAAACCATTGAAGCAAAGGGACTTTCCCTGAAAAATATACCATTCAAGCGCAGGGTTTCAGGCTATTATTTATCATAGCCGGTAAATGCTGAAGGAATT
>NZ_LKEU01000038.1 GCF_001766835.1 Acetobacterium wieringae
GGTGAGATATCTTATCTTGAGGGGGGCTTCGTGCTTAGATGCCTTCAGCACTTATCCCTTCCAAACTTAGCTACCCAGCTATGCTCCTGGCGGAACAACTGGTGCACCAGTGGTTTGTCCGTTCCGGTCCTCTCGTACTAGGAACAGCTCCTCTCAAATATCTGACGCCCACGACGGATAGGGACCGAACTGTCTCACGACGTTCTGAACCCAGCTCGCGTGCCTCTTTAATGGGCGAACAGCCCAACCCTTGGGACCTGCTTCAGCCCCAGGATGAGACGAGCCGACATCGAGGTGCCAAACCTCCCCGTCGATGTGGACTCTTGGGGGAGATAAGCCTGTTATCCCCGAGGTAGCTTTTATCCGTTGAGCGATGGCCCTTCCACTCGGAACCACCGGATCACTAAGCCCGACTTTCGTCTCTGCTCGAGATGTCTCTCTCGCAGTCAATCACCCTTTTGCCTTTGCACTCTAAAAGATGGTTTCCAACCATCCTGAGGGTAACTTTGGGCGCCTCCGATACTTTTTAGGAGGCGACCGCCCCAGTCAAACTGCCCGTCTGACACTGTCCGATGACCGGATTACGGCCACTCGTTAGAATTCCAATAGTACAAGGGTGGTATCCCAAGGGTGGCTCCTTCGAAACTGGCGTCCCAAATTCTTTGCCTCCCACCTATCCTGTACGTGTACTACCAAAACTCAATGCCAGATTGCAGTAAAGCTCTACGGGGTCTTTCCGTCCTGTCGCGGGTAACTCGCATCTTCACGAGTACTACAATTTCACCGGGTGTGTTGTCGAGACAGCGCTCAAATCGTTACGCCTTTCGTGCGGGTCAGAACTTACCTGACAAGGAATTTCGCTACCTTAGGACCGTTATAGTTACGGCCGCCGTTTACTGGGGCTTAAATTCGCACCTTCGCTTGCGCTAAGCACTCCTCTTAACCTTCCAGCACCGGGCAGGCGTCAGCCCCTATACATCATCTTTCGATTTAGCAGAGACCTATGTTTTTGCTAAACAGTCGCTTGAGCCTCTTCTCTGCGGCCCCCCTTAAGGGGCACTCCTTCTCCCGAAGTTACGGAGTCATTTTGCCGAGTTCCTTAACAACACTTCTCCCGCTCATCTTAGGATTCTCTCCTCGCCTACCTGTGTCGGTTTACGGTACGGGCACCTTCTCTCTCAATAGAAGCTTTTCTTGACAGCGTGAAATCAGCGACTTCCCTACTTATTTTTCGTTCCCCGTCACGCCTTGGCCTTAAGATCAAGGGGATTTGCCTCCCTGATCAGCCTTGACGCTTGGCCCAGCTTTTCCAACCGCTGGGTTCGCTTATCCTTCTGTGTCACTCCATCTCTCAAACAATTAAAGGTGGTACAGGAATTTCAACCTGTTGTCCATCGCCTACGCTGCTCGCCTCGGCTTAGGCCCCGACTTACCCTGAGCGGACGAACCTTCCTCAGGAAACCTTGGGCTTTCGATGGTGAAGATTCTCACTTCACTTTCGCTACTCATGCCAACATTCTCTCTTGTCCCCAGTCCACCTAACCTTACGATTAAGCTTCGCCCCTGGGACATTGCTCCCCTACCACTATGGTAGTACCATAATCCATCGCTTCGGTGCCAGATTTTAGCCCCGTTCATCTTCGGCGCACAACCACTCGACCAGTGAGCTATTACGCACTCTTTAAATGTGTGGCTGCTTCTAAGCCAACATCCTGGTTGTTTGTGCAGTTGCACATCCTTTCCCACTTAATCTGGACTTGGGGACCTTAGCGGATGGTCTGGGCTGTTTCCCTTTCGACTATGAGACTTATCTCACACAGTCTGACTGCTGTATATAAGTGGATGGCATTCGGAGTTTGATACGGTTCAGTAAGCTTTACGCCCCCTAGCCGATTCAGTGCTCTACCTCCATCACTCTTTACTACAACGCTAGCCCTAAAGCTATTTCGGGGAGAACCAGCTATCTCCGTGTTCGATTGGAATTTCACCCCTATCCACAACTCATCCAAGCCTTTTTCAACAGACACTGGTTCGGACCTCCACTTGGTTTTACCCAAGCTTCATCCTGGTCATGGATAGATCACACGGTTTCGGGTCTACAGCATGCAACTATTCGCCCTGTTCAGACTCGGTTTCCCTGCGGCTCCGTACCTGAAGTACTTAACCTTGCTACATACCGTAACTCGTTGGCCCGTTCTACAAAAAGCACACCGTCACTTGCGCTCCGGCTGCTTGTAAGCACAGGGTTTCAGTTTCTATTTCACTCCCCTTCCGGGGTTCTTTTCACCTTTCCCTCACGGTACTTTCCGCTATCGGTCAATCAGTAGTATTTAGCCTTGGGGGGTGGGCCCCCCATCTTCCCACAGGGTTTCACGTGTCCCGTGGTACTCGTCGATTACCCACTCACTCTATTTTCACTTACGGGGATCTCACCCTCTGCGTCCGGCCTTCCCATGCCGTTCAGCTAATAAAGTAAATTTGTTGTAATCCGGGCTCTTCCTCTTTCGCTCGCCGCTACTCAAGGAATCGATGTTTCTTTCTTTTCCTCCGGGTACTAAGATGTTTCAGTTCCCCAGGTTCCCTCCATAACGCTATGTATTCACGTTACAGTGACTGGTCTTCTACCAGCCGGGTTTCCCCATTCGGATATCTGCGGATCAACGGTTATGTGCACCTTC
>NZ_LKEU01000039.1 GCF_001766835.1 Acetobacterium wieringae
ATATTTAAGGGGCTTCGCCACATTTTTTTATAATATTGTCAAGTTTTTTTATCTATACAAATAAAAAAAGCCCTACGCTTTTTCAAGCATAAGACTCTTTCGTTATTTCGTTAACTTAATGACATTGCCGCTAAACGGCTCTTTTTTTATGGTTTTATTGATGGTTTGCTTATTCAATCTCTTCATCTTCGAGCAGGTCTGCTTCAACCGCTTCGGGTTCAGCCGTCATTTTGCTGGCCGCATTTTTGGCCCGGATTTCGGCTTCGATGGCATCGGCAACATCGGGGTTGGCTATTAAAAACTCCTTGGAGTTATCCCGACCCTGTCCCAGTCGTTGCTCATTATAGGAGAACCAGGAGCCGGATTTGTCGACGATTCCAAAATCGACGCCAACATCAAGAAGATCCCCTTCTTTGGAAATACCCTTACCATACATAATGTCAAACTCAGCCTGTTTAAAGGGCGGCGCAATTTTGTTTTTGACAATCTTCGCCCGGGTCCGGTTACCAATAATTTCGGTGCCTTTTTTCAGGGATTCAATCCGGCGGACGTCAATTCGTACCGAGGCATAAAATTTAAGGGCCTTCCCGCCGGTGGTGGTTTCGGGATTACCAAACATCACCCCGATTTTATCGCGCAACTGATTGATAAAGATGGTGGTGGTGTTCGATTTTTTAATGACCCCAGTCAGCTTTCTAAGTGCCTGGGACATCAGTCGGGCCTGGAGACCCATGTGGGAATCCCCCATTTCACCATCGATTTCGGCTCGGGGCACCAGGGCTGCCACCGAGTCGATGACAATGACGTCAATGGCATTACTGCGCACCAGGGCTTCAACAATTTCCATGGCCTGTTCGCCGGTATCTGGTTGGGCTACCAGCAGATTATCAATATCGACGCCCAGAGCCTTGGCATAGGTCGGATCCAGGGCATGCTCGGCATCGACGAAGGCGGCATTACCGCCAGTTTTTTGCGCTTCAGCAATGATGTGAAGGGCAATCGTGGTCTTCCCGGAGGATTCCGGACCGTAGATTTCCACCACCCGACCCCGGGGTACGCCGCCCACACCCAATGCCATATCCAGGCCGATGGATGAAGTCGAAATGACTTCGACATTCAGTTTGGCAGCTTCATCACCGAGGCGCATGACTGAACCTTTACCAAAACTCTTTTCGATGTTTCGTAGAGCTGCATCCAGAGCCTTTTGTTTATCGGTTAATTCTTCACTATTTATTTTTGATTTTTCAGCCATTTGTAACCATCCTATCTTTATTGAAACATTCGTTTCGGAACGTTCGTTCTGATTTAATTATAACGATTCAATTACGCTTTGTCAACTATGGTTTTGCGGATCAGATGGAAGACCTTATTGGCGGTTTTCTGCTGCACGACTTTGCGGTCGCCATTAAAATGATAGCGATAGACTTCGGTCTGGTCATCAAAACAGATGCCAATATAGACCAGTCCCACTGGTTTTTCGTCACTGCCGCCGTCCGGACCGGCAATCCCGGTGACCGACACATTAAGCCGGGCTCCGGAAAGGGCTGACAGGTTCTTACACATTTCGCTGGCGGTTTCGGCACTAACGGCCCCATAGGTATCCAGGGTGGCTTTTGAAACATTCAAGAGCTTCATTTTAGCTTCATTAGAGTAGGTCACTAAACCAAAGCCAAAAATTTTGGAAATCCCCGGCTGTTCGGTCAACTGGGCGGCAATCAGGCCGCCGCTGCAGGACTCGGCGGTGGCCAGCGTGATGGAGTTGGTCATTAATAATTCGGCTACCGTTTCCTGGAGCGATGCTTTGGAAAAAGTGAAAATATGGTCTTCAAACCGGGACAGCATAATCCCTTCGTAGTGATCCAAAAGCGCATTGATTTCATTTTCATCATGGCCATTGGCGGTAATCCGCACCAGTACCTCACCCATCTTGGCATAGGTGGCAATTGTCGGGTTGACCTGGGTATCAATCAGATCCAGCAGCCGGTCTTCAGCCGCCGATTCGCCAATATCCGAGAGATTGTAGTACCGTGAAATCACCAGCTGTTGATGATCCTGCTGTAACACCGGCAACACTGCTTCTTCAAACATGCGGGTCATTTCCCGGGGTGGCCCTGGCAACATGATAATAATCCGCCCCTGCTCTCTCAGTAAAATCCCCGGGGCCGTGCCGCAGGGATTAAATAAAATCTCGGCACCTTCGGGAATAAAGGTCTGCTTGAGGTTGTTGGGGGTCATGGTAAACTCCCGGTTGGCAAAGTACGCCATTAAATCGTCTTTGGTTTTTTGATCCTGAACCAGCTTTTTGCCAAAAATTTCAGCAATCACTTCCTTGGTCAGATCATCCTGGGTGGGCCCCAGTCCGCCGGTGGTAATAATCAGGTCGCTGCGCTCAAAGGCGATTCGCACCGCTTCTTCCAAACGCTGCGGATTATCCCCCACGGTGGTATGAAAACACACCCGGATCCCCAACAGGGACAACTCCCGGGATAAAAACTGAACATTGGTGTTCAGGGTATCCCCTACTAATAGCTCCGTGCCCACCGAAATCAATTCACATTTCATTGGTCATTTCCTCTCAAAGTTTGATGATTAATACATATTGGCGTAACAAATTACATCGAACGAAACACTTTTTTATTAAGAATCAGATAGTCAATTCCTGAATACAGGGTCAGCAAGGTGGCCACAACCATCATAATGTCGGCCATCGGAATACTGAGAAGCGAAAATGGCCAGTTGTTAAAGAGTATTAGAATAATGGCAATCATCTGCGAAATGGTTTTGGCCTTGCCCCATTTGCTGGCAGCAATGATGATCCCATCGGCAGCCGCCAGCGACCGCAGACCGGTGATGGCAAATTCCCGGGCAATGATGATTATCACCATCCAGGCCGGAACCGAGCCCAGCTGGACAAAGCAGATCAGTGCCGAACAAACCAGTAACTTGTCAGCCAGCGGGTCCATAAACTTGCCGAAATCGGTGACCAGGTTACGGCTGCGGGCCAGATAGCCATCAAGGCTGTCGGTCAATGAAGCGATAATGAACAGGGCCGCCGCAATTGGCTCGTGGTAAGGAAAATCAATCAGCAGTGCAGCAATGAAAAAAGGGATCATGACCATTCTGACAACGGTAATCTTATTTGGTAAATTCATTTTCAATATCTCCTATCAAATCATATTCGAGGGCTTGAACTATCTTAACGGAATAAAATTCTCCGATTGTTAAGGGATCACTACTTTCGACAAATACGGTGCCATCAATTTCCGGGGCATCGCCATAAAAACGGCCATAATAGGCCCCATCCTCGACACCTTCAAGCAGTACCTTCAGGGTTTTGCCGATAAAACGTTGTTTCTGGTGATAAGAAAGCGCCTGCTGGGTGATCATGATTTCGTCATAACGCTGTTCTTTCTGGTCCTCGGTCAACTGATCCATAAATTCAGCGGCCGGAGTATTTTCTTCCTGTGAATACTTAAATACCCCTAAATGATCAAAAGGCAACACTTTTATTTTATTTATCAGATCCGTGTGGGCCGCAACCGTTTCTCCGGGAAAACCCGTGATAATCGAGGTTCGCAGCACCGTATCGGGCAGGGTTTGGCGTATCTTTTTTACCAGTTGGCTAATCTGCGCAAAGCTCATCTTCCGACCCATCCGTTTTAACACCTCATCATTGAGATGCTGTAGGGGAATATCAAAGTATTGACAAATCGCCGGGTAGCGTTTAACCACTGCCAGAAGCTTGTCGGTAATGCCCTCGGGGTAAAGATACATCATCCGAATCCAGGTAAAATCAAAATTGCTGGCAATTACTTCAAGCAGAGCTGGCAAGTCCAGACCTTCATCCAGATCCTGGCCATATGGGGCAATGTCCTGACCAATCAGGATGATCTCCTCGATCCCCTGGTCCCTCAGGTACTGAAGTTCAGAAAAAATTTCCTGGCTGGGGCGACTGCGGTATTTTCCACGGATCTTGGGGATGACACAATAGGTACAGCCGTGGTCGCAGCCTTCGCTGATGCGGATAAAGGTGGACACTGTTCCCGGTTTTAGATAACGCCTGGTTTGGCTGATGGCTTTGTCAATATCGCCAAAATACTGGGGCATCACAGGACTTGTGGGCGGGCTGGCCGGATCAGCCACCGGTCTTTCCAGCGACGTGATCAAATCAACAATATTGTCAAAATGGCCCACCCCTAAAAAGCCGTCAATTTCCGGGATTTCCTCGGCCAGTTCAGTATGATAGCGCTCGGCCATGCAACCGGCGACAATCAGCAGCTGGCAGGAGCCGGAATTTTTATAGCCAACATAGTCAAGAATATATTCAATTGATTGTTCCTTGGCCGATTGGATAAAACAGCAGGTATTGACAATAATAATCGCAGCTTCCTGGGGCTCATCGATTATTTCGTAGTTTTTCTCGGCAATCAAACCCAGCATCATTTCTGAATCGATGGTGTTTTTATCACAGCCCAGGGTGGTCATGTGGATGGTCTTCATTTTATGCTAATCTCTCCTATTATATTCATCTTCAGTAATCAGAATCTGCCGGGGTTTGCTGCCGTTGGGCCCGGAGATAATTCCCCGTTCTTCAAGGTCATCAATAATCCGGCCAGCCCGGGCGTAACCTACCTGCAGTTTTCGCTGCAGCATCGAGGTTGACAGCTGGTTGTATTCAAAGGCAATATTCAAGGCATCTTCCAGCAGTACATCACCTTCCCGGTTCTGCGGTTTTTCCTCCGGTTCCTGGGAAATGGCTTCTTCAATGGCGGCATCATACTGATGGCCCTTCTGGGGTTTGACAGCATCAATCACGGCATTAATCTCGGCATCCGAGACATAGGTACACTGAACCCGGGTCGGCTTGGACTGCCCCACCGGGTAATAGAGCATATCCCCCTTACCAAGTAGTTTTTCGGCCCCGCCGGTATCGAGAATCGTCCGTGAATCAGTATTAGAGGCCACAGCAAAGGCAATTCGCGAGGGAATATTGGCCTTGATCAAACCGGTGATTACATCCACTGACGGCCTTTGGGTGGCAATGATCAGGTGGATCCCACAAGCCCGGGCTAATTGGGCGATCCGGCAAATGGCATTTTCACATTCTTTGGGTGAGGTGATCATCAGATCGGCCAGTTCATCAATGACAATCACAATCCGGGGCAGTTTTTTCAGGCCAGTCGCCAGCATCTGTTCGTTGTAGCCCTCAATATCCCGAACCCCGGCATCTTTAAAGAGCATATAGCGGTCGGTCATTTCTTTCAAGCCCCAGTTGAGGGCATAGGCGGCTTTTTTGGGATCGGTCACCACTGGAATCAGCAGATGCGGAATGGCATTATACTGATTGAGTTCCACCATTTTGGGGTCAATCATAATAAACCGCAATTCCTCTGGTGACGACTTAAAGATCAGGCTGACAATAATACTATTGATACAGACACTTTTTCCCGAGCCGGTGGAACCGGCAATCAGAACATGGGGCATTTTGCCGATATCGCCAATCACATTTTCGCCGGACAGGGTTTTTCCCAGGGCAAAGGTCAGTGGACTTTTGCTGTTTTTAAAGGGCGGGGTATCAATAATTTCCCTAAGACCGACGATTTCTGATACATCATTGGGAACCTCAATGCCGACCGCCGCCTTGCCGGGAATCGGGGCCTCAATCCGGATATCCGAAGTGGCCAGACTCAGCGCCAGATCAGAGGAGAGATTGACAAATTTATTAACTTTAACTCCCGGATCAAGCTGCAGTTCAAAGCGGGTTATGCTGGGACCGACATTGACCTCGACGATTTTGGCTTTGACGCCAAAATTTTTCAGGGTTTCTTCGATGATTCGGGCTTTCTTAATGACATCATCTTTTTTGGACTTTTTTTTAGTGGCCGGTGGATTTAAAAGTTCCAACGTCGGAAAGGTGTATTCCTCAACCTCATCTTCAAAACTGACTGCGGACAAGTCTAATACCTTTGTTTCATCGTCCGTTTTCGTTTCTTTGTGATAATCTTTGTTGGCGGCTTTTTTAGTCGTTCCCAAGTCATCAAAATTGGGCGGCTTGAGGAAATTCTCGTGAATCTTCATCGGGGTTTCCGGTTCGTCGGCATCTTCTTCAATAAAGCCGAAGGGATCCTGCCGGGTTTTCTTTTTAGTCGCCGGAATCACCCCGGTGACCGGTTCAAACAGGGGTTTTTCTGTGGGCGGAAGGGGCGGATGGGTTTCATTAATCTGATAAGGTTCAAACAAGGGGGCGTTCTCATCAAAATCACCCACCATCGGAATCAGGGTGGTTTCGGAGGTCCGTTCCTTAGTCGCCTTGACCTCTTTTCTGATCTGCTGTTTTTCCTTTAGCATCGCCAGCAGGTCTTTCAGCCGGTCTTTGACCGGAGGGGCATTGTCACTTTTTTCCTTAATCTGGCTTAAATATTTTTTTAGTCGGTTGCGGAAAATAAAAATTAAGATAATGGCCGAGCTGACAACAATCAGCAGCAGGGTGCCTTTGACCGCAAACAGCTTAATAAACAGAACTGCCAGCAGAATCCCGATAATCCCACCGTATTGGCCATACTGGGCCAAACTGAACAGCTCCAGAAGACTGTAGTCCATCAGATTGGGGGCATAAATTGTAAAACCGATCATCATGTTAACAAATAATAAGAAGGTCAGTACAAAGGTGGTGGCCCAATCAGTTATTTTATTCAGACACAATACCACCCCCAGGGCGCAGAGATAGAGAGATATAAAAATCGTCAGGGCGCCAAAGCAATACGAAAAGGCCTGACTGACAAAGTTGCCCACCATCCCGGCATTAAAGTCGATGTAGGCATAAATCGAGAAAACCCCCAGAATGATTAAGAAGATTCCGATGGCCATGTTACTGATGGAAAACCGTTTGGCTGTTTTCGGGGCCGGTTTCTTTTTGGTTTTCCCTTTATTTGATTTGTTATTTGGTTTAGTTTGATTTGGTTTCTTAGTTGTTGCCATTATGCTCCTCTGTTTAAAAAAAGAAATGATAAAAGGTGCAGGGATACCTGCACCTTGAGATTGTGTTATGGAAGTATGATTGGAAAGCGGTGCAGCAATCAATGAAGGGTTCATGACCTCAGCTTACTTTTTAACAATACCATTATTTTCCTGAATGGCCAAAGCCACCATCGCCCCGCTTACTGGTGGCCAATTCGTCTACGCTTAAAACTTCCACAAAATCGGCTTTGACATATTCCGAGAAGACCATCTGGGCAATCCGTTCGCCGGGTTCCAGCTGGTAGGGCTTATCGAGTAAGTTTATCAGAATTATCTTAATTTCTCCCCGATAATCAGCATCAATGGTGCCGACGCCGTTGACCAGCGATAGGCCATGTTTAAGGGCCAAGCCACTGCGGGCCCGAATCTGAGCTTCCACCCCTATCGGCATTTCCAGAAAAATGCCGGTGGGAATCTGATAGACCTTGTGGGGCATGATGATCATTTTACCATCCAGATTGGCTCGCAAATCAACTCCGGCAGCGCCTGGGGTCTGATATTCCGGCAGTGGAAATGGTGACTGATTCAGTATTTTAATTGAATATCTATTATTCATCTTATTCCTTTGGCAAAACGGCCTTCCGGGACAGATTAATGCGGCCCTGTCCATCAATTTCCATGACTTTAACGGTGACCTCATCGCCAATTTTAACCACGTCTTCAACGGCATTGACCCGCTCGTGAGCCAGTTTGGAAATATGGACCAAACCGTCTTTGCCACCTGGTAGGGATACAAAGGCACCAAAATTCATAATTCGGACGACCTTACCGGTTAAGACCTCACCCACTTCCACTTCACGGACGATGTTTTCGATAATTTCTTTGGCTCGATTACCGGATTCGGTATCCACAGAAGCAATGAAGATCCGGCCATCATCTTCAATATCAATTTTAACGCCGGTATCATCGATGATCTTATTAATAACCTTACCGCCAGAACCGATAACGTCACGGATCTTGTCGGGTTTAATCTGGAAAATAATAATTCGAGGCGCATAGGGTGATAAATCTTTGCGGGACTCGGCAATTTCGTCATTCATAATGCCAAGGATATGCAGTCGGCCAATGCGGGCCTGTTCCAGGGCTTCGGTTAAAATCTGCTTGTTGATGCCATCGATTTTAATGTCCATCTGAATTGCGGTGATCCCCTCAGCAGTTCCCGCTACCTTAAAGTCCATATCGCCGAGGAAGTCTTCCATCCCCTGAATATCCGAAAGAATCGCCAGTTTATCGTCTTCTTTGATCAGACCCATGGCAATCCCGGCAACTGGCGCTTTTAAGGGCACTCCAGCAGCCATTAATGACAGCGAGCTGCCGCAGACACTGGCCTGGGAGGTGGAACCGTTGGAACTTAACACTTCCGATACCACCCGGATTGCGTAGGGGAATTCATCTTCGGATGGCAGCACCGGAATCAGTGCCCGTTCGGCCAGAGCACCATGTCCGATTTCACGGCGGCCGGGGCCCCGGGATGGTCGGGCTTCGCCAACACTGTAGGCCGGGAAATTATAGTGGTGAATATAGCGTTTGGAATCTTCGTTGGATAAACCATCCAGTTTCTGGACATCTCCTAAAACCCCCAGGGTGACTACAGACAAGACTTGGGTTTCACCCCGGGTAAATAATCCGGAACCATGGGGTCTTTCAAGAAAGTCAATTTTGGCGGTGATCGGACGGATCTCATCCATTTTTCGGTTGTCTGG
Source organism: Acetobacterium wieringae (assembly GCF_001766835.1). Taxonomy (GTDB): domain Bacteria; phylum Bacillota; class Clostridia; order Eubacteriales; family Eubacteriaceae; genus Acetobacterium; species Acetobacterium wieringae. The sequence goes on from NZ_LKEU01000039.1 coordinate 8,721, forward strand.
ACGAATCCGATCTTCAAGAATCATCCGACGAATTTCTTTTTTGACCAGCGAATTCAGAATCTCGTCGATATCATTGCCCTGGTTGGGATAGGTTTCTGCAAAATGTGCTCTGACCAGATTTTTAGTGGCCTCAATATTATCCAGTCGTTCCAGCTTATCGGCTGTTTTAACGGCAGTTGTCAACTGATCCCCTAAGAAAGCAACCACTTCGGCTTTGATTTCTTCGGCTGGGGTAAACAGCGTATATTCCTGTTTTTCTTTGCCCACAGCAGCGACGATTTCTTCCTGAAAGGCGACGATTTTTTTAATTTCTTCGTGAGCCAGCAAAATTGCTTCCAGCATCAGTTCTTCGGAAACCTCGTTGGCACCGGCTTCCACCATCATGATGGCGTCTTTTGTGCCGGAGACAATCAGGCTCAGTTCACTGATTTCACGCTCAGCTTCATTGGGATTGATAATGTACTTTCCATCGATATAACCAACAGCAACCGCACCGGTGGGGCCATTGAAAGGGATGTCCGAAATTGACAGTGCAATTGAAGAGCCAATCATTGCCGCAATTTCAGGCGCATTATCCTGATCCACTGACATAATCGTGGCAACTACCTGAACGTCGTTGCGAAAGCCTTTCGGGAATAAGGGGCGGATGGGTCGATCCATCAGTCGGGAGTTTAGAATTGCCCGTTCGGTGGGACGGCCTTCACGCTTAATAAAACCACCGGGGAATTTTCCCACGGAGTATTGTTTTTCTTCGTAATCACAGCTGAGTGGGAAGAAATCCATGCCTTCCCGGGGCTTTTTAGAAGCTGAAGCAACAGCCAGAACTTCGGTTTTACCATATCTGATCATCGCTGCACCTTTTGCCAATTGTGCCACTTCGCCAATTTCCACGCGGAAAGGGCGGCCAGCAATTTGAGTTTCAAAAATATTCATTCTTTTCTCGCTTTCTATATATAATACGCCAAAAATGGCAGATTTATCGTTTTTCAGAACCAGGATCACCAACCGTGTTAAGGAGATTAAGTGCTAACCTTCAGGTAAAAAAAAAGGGCGGAATACTCCGCCCCAAATTATTTTCTTAAACCTAATCTTTGGATTAGTTCACGATATCGTGTGATATCTTTGTCTTTCAGATAAGTTAATAATCGTCGTCGTTGACCTACCAGTTTCAGTAGACCGCGTCGTGAATGATGGTCTTTTTTATGGATTTGAAGGTGTCCATTAAGATCATTGATACGGGCTGTTAATAGTGCAATTTGTACCTCTGGTGAACCAGTATCACCCTCAGCTTTTTGGTAGTCTGCGACAATCTGTGCTTTTAATTCTTTTGTGATCATGTAAAATCTCCTTGTTTTTTAATTTAGCCATAAACCGAGTATTTTGTTGGAGTGTCAAAAAACTAAGTGAATGGTAGTAACTTAATGAGTATATCATAAACAGTTAGGCTTGTAAATGGATTATTTGATAAAATCCTTGCGGATCTGATCGATATCCATTCTGATTTGATTGATTAAATCATCAATGGAATCAAATTTAATTTCGTCCCGGATTTTTTTAATGAATTCGATGGTGATTTCGTGATCATAAATGTCCTCATCAAAATCATAAATATAGGTTTCGATGCTAAAGGGGTGTTTTTCAAACGTCGGGTTAAATCCCAAATTGGTTAAGCCATGAAAACATTGTCCCTGATAATGAACATGAGTATAATAAACGCCGGTATTCGGCAAAATTAATTTCTTATCGAGTTTGATATTGGCAGTCGGAATACCATACTGGTGTCCCAGTCCTTTGCCCTGAACAACCACGCCACTGAGGGCATAATTTCGGCCCAGAAAGGTTTTAACCTCATCCACCTGACCACAGCTGATCAGCTCCCGGATAAAGGTGGAACTGATGGAATGGGTATTGATGATAAAGGGGGGGAGAATTTCTACGGCAAAGCCGTATTTTTTGCCCAGCTCAACTAAGGTGGCGGTGGTTCCGGCACCCTTGTAACCAAAATTATAATTAAAACCAACCACAATGACTTTGACATTGTATTTTTTTAGCAGATAGTCGGTGATAAATTTCTCTGGGGTTAGCTTCATCAGCTTTTCGGTAAAGGGATTCAAGAAAACGAAATCAATGCCATAATCCTGAATCATGGCTTCTTTTTGGGTATTGGAGGTGATCAGCCAGGGGGTATAATTGGGAAAGATCAGCTCCAGAGGGTGTTCCTTAAAGGTCATAACCCCGGTTTTGCACCCGATTTGCCGACCAATTTCTTTCGTTTTTTGCAGTAAGGCCCGGTGTCCCAGATGAACGCCATCAAAAAAACCCAGGGCTAATACCATTTTTTCGCCGTGATACGTTTGTGCTGTCATGTTTTACCTCACAGTAGTTTTGTCGGTTTGATATAGTTGCCTTCGTCATTTATAACATATCTGCCCATACCAATTAGCTGATTCCCATCATACAGCCGCAGGGTTTCGCCGGGATAAAAATCATCCAGCGATTCACGGAGATTCCACTGAAACAGCTTATTGCCATTGAGCAGGAAACGGCGGCCCTGATCGGTGGCAGAAACCCGGCGATAACCGTCCATCGAGTATGCCAGAGGATATAAGAGCGATTCCGGGGCCTCCTGACTGATGCGTTTTTCAATCTGGCTCAAGGTTAAGGCATCGCTCAGTGTAAAGCGGCCAACCTGATGGCGGATCAGTTGCCCCATACAGCCCAGGGTCCCCAGGGCTGCGCCGATATCCCGGCACAAGGACCGGATGTAGGTGCCCTTTGAACAGGTGACCATCATTCGGGCTTTTTGAGCAGCTTCATCAAAATTCAATAAACGGATTTCTGTGATGTGAACGTCCCGTTCGGGAATTTCCACCGTTTCGCCGTTTCTGGCGTAGTGATAGAGTTTTTTGCCATTAACCCGAATGGCTGAGTAGATCGGTGGTTGCTGGGAGATATCACCAGTAAATTGTGACAAAATAGCTTCAAAAGCCCTGGCATCAATCCGTTTTTCGCTTTTGTCAACGATGGTTCCTGATAAATCACAGCTATCGGTTGCCAAACCCAGAATCACCTCGGCTTCATAGACCTTGTCGTGATCCGTGATGTACTCGACCATTTTGGTGGCTTGACCGACACAGAGTACCAGCACGCCCTGGGCCTCAGGATCAAGGGTTCCGGTATGTCCGATTTTTTTGGTTTTAAGGAGCTTCCGGGCTTTAAATACCACATCGTGGGAAGTCATCCCCGGCTCTTTGTTGACATTGAGATAGCCATTAAGGCTGTTAAGCTTCTCCATTTTGATTTGCACAAACCTCCATCAAGTCCCGTTTGAGTTCCCCGACATCGCCGCAAAAATTAAAACCGGCGGCCCGTTCATGACCTCCACCACCGTATTTTAAGGCAATTTCGTGGATATCGTAGGGATATTTGGCCCGTAAGGAAACCCGGTATTCACCGGGGTCAATTTCTTTTAACAGGGCCGTAATGGCGACGCCGATGGTATTTTGGCCCAAATTGGCTACATCATCGGTAATGTTGATGGTGCCGCCAAATTTAACGATAGTTTCGTGATCCAAAATCATCATCGCAATCGGCATACTGTCGAGAATTTCCAGGGAATGAATCGCTGCCCCGGTCATTTTCATCTGATTGATGTTCTTTTGGGTATGAAGCCGTTTGGAGAGGTGGGCATAATTGGTTTTGATGGCATATAATTCACTGGCAATTAAATGGGTGTCGACTGTCACATTGGAAAATTGAAAACTGCCGGTATCGGTGGTAATGCCGGTGAAAATGGCATCAGCCATCTCCTCATCAAACACCACATTAAGTCCCCGGAGTACCCGAAAGACGATTTCGGCTGTTGCACCGGTAATTTCGACAAAGTTCAGATCACCATAGTGGGCATTGCTTTTATGATGATCAATCACCAGTCTAATTTTTGCGGCTGGCATTTCCGCTGGTGAAAAAGCAAAACTGCTACTGGAGCAGTCAAGATAGATAATTACATCATAGTCGTCCTGTAAGACCTGGTTAAAATACTGAATTTCATCAAAGAACTCCAGCTTGTCTTCAAGGGGTAGGTCGATATAATAATCAACGGTTTTATTCAGCTGCTTCAAACCTTTTCCCAAAGCCACTGCCGAACCAATTGCATCACCATCCGGTTTTTGATGAAGCAAAATCAAAAACCGTTGATTGGTGCAAAGACAATTTAAAATCTCATCAGGAATCGTGTTCATTCTGATCCTGCATTTCTTTTTTATCGTCTTTCAAACTTTGTAAAATTGACTCGATATGCATGCCATATTCAATCGAATTGTCGATTTCAAAGCTGAGCGCCGGTACCGAATGAACAGTAATGACCTGGCCCAGGCTCGATCTTAAAAAGCTCTTGGCATTATTCAATAATTCGAGGACAACCTTCTTCTGACGATCATCACCGAAGATGCTGACATAGACAGTGGCAGTTTTTAAGTCGGGAGCTGCTTTAACCTTGGTGATACTGACATTACTGTCTTTAATTCGGGAGTCTTTCATTTTATGGATGATGATTAAGCTTAATTCCCGCTGAATTAAGCCATTTATTTTTTCATTGCGATGCGATGCCATTTTGTGTTACCTCCTTGCTGAGAAAGATAGGCTTGCGCTTATCTTTCAATCTTTTCCATGGTAAAGGCTTCAATGTTATCGCCAACCTTTAAATCGTTGTATTTTTCGATGCCAATACCACATTCGTAGCCGGTGTTAACTTCTTTGACATCATCTTTAAATCGACGTAACGAGGCAATTTTTCCTTCCAGAATGACGATTCCATCACGAATAATTCGGACGTCATCATTTCGATTGATTTTACCTTCGGTAATGTAACAACCGGCGATGGTACCAACACTGGGGATTTTAAAGACTTCCCGGACTTCGGCATTACCCATGACCTTTTCCCGGAATTCTGGGGCCAGCATCCCTTCCATGGCTTTTTTGATGTCTTCAACGGCATCATAAATAACCCGGTAGAGTCGCATATCCACTTCTTCGGTTTCAGCCAACTTGACGGCATTTTTATCCGGTCGAACATTAAACCCAATAACAATGGCGTTGGAGGTTGCGGCTAACATCACATCCGTTTCATTAATGGCGCCAACTGCTCCGTGAATAATATTGATGCGGACGGCTTCGTTATCCAGTTTTTCCAGGGATTGTTTGATCGCTTCGATGGAACCCTGAACATCCGCTTTAATAATAATATTGACATCCTGAATATTGCCGTCCTGAATCTGACTGAACAGATCGTCAAGAGAAATGTTGGAACGACGCTGACGTTCACCTTTTTGCATCTCTTTTCGTTTTTCAGCTAATTGACGGGCTTCTTTTTCATTTTCCAGAACAATAAAATCATCTCCGGCTACCGGAATATCGGACAGCCCAGAAATTTCCACCGGTGTCGATGGGCCTGCCTTTTTAAGACGTTTGCCTTTATCATCGATCATCGTTCGGATTTTACCATAGGTGGTTCCCGAAATAATTGAATCCCCTATATGCAAGGTACCCTGCTGAACCAATAAGGTGGCAACCGCTCCTTTACCCCGTTTGATCTGGGACTCGATCACACTGCCCCGGGCTTCCCGGCCAGGATCAGCGGTCAGTTCTTCCATTTCGGACATCATAATGATCATTTCCAGCAGGGATTCAATCCCTTCACCGGTTTTAGCTGAGACGTTAACAGCAATGGTTTCCCCGCCCCATTCTTCAACTACCAGATTATATTTGGTCAGCTCCTGTTTAACCCGTTCCGGGTCAGCGCCAGGTTTATCAATTTTATTGATCGCCACCAGAATTGGTACGCCAGCAGCCTTGGCATGATTAATCGCTTCTACGGTTTGAGGCATGACCCCATCATCCGCAGCAACCACCAAAACAGCGATATCGGTAATCTGTGCACCTCGGGAACGCATGGCTGTAAACGCTTCATGACCTGGGGTATCGATGACAGTAATGGCATGGTTATTGATATTAACGGTATAGGCCCCAATATGCTGGGTGATTCCACCCGCTTCGCCAGCAATAACATTCGCTTTACGGATTTTGTCAAGCAGTGATGTTTTACCATGATCGACATGTCCCATAACGGTGACAACCGGTGGTCGGGGGATTTCGTTTTCGCTTTCTTCTTCGTCATACTCTTCCAGAATTTTGGAAACGACGTCTTCAATTTTGATGGCTTCCACTTCAAAGCCCAGCTCTGCCGCAACAATCGCCGCTGTTTCAAAGTCGATTTCCTGGTTGATACTGACCATGGTTCCAGCCAGCATCAGGGTTTTTATAACCTCTGTGGCACTAATTTCGAGGACATCAGCCAACTCGCCAACGGTTAAAACCTCCGGAATTTCAAAGGTCTGGTTCAACTGTACCGATTTCTTCTTCTCGTCCTTGATGCGCTTGTAAACACTTCGAGCTGTTTTTTCTTTTTTGCTGTGATCCCGCATCTTGGGCTGTTGACCTTGATTATTAGATACCGGTCGTTTTTTATCATCGGCTTTTTTCGGGCCATTGCCACCTGTTTTGGGTTGGTTTTTTTGTGGTGGACGAGTCGGTTTTTTAGTCTCACTCGTCCCCTTAGGGGCAGCAGGATTGGCACTGGCTTTAGTCGGTTCCTTAACAGGGGCCTTTTTCGGCTCAGTTTCCTGCTCTGCTTGATACTTATTTTTATCGAATTTTTCTTCAAATTCGGAAATTTGTTGATCAGTCAGGGCGCTCATATGGTTTTTTACAGGAATATTGTACTTATTTAAAATGCTTACGAAATCTTTGCTGGGAATATCATATTTTTTAGCTAAATCGTATACTCTTAATTTTGACATAGTATTCCTCCCTTCAATATTTTATTTATTTCATTTGTTTTTTCTCTGACAGTTGCTGTCGAACGATTTCGACAACATCACTTTCTACTTTTCTTTTAAATGCCCGTTCCAAATAATTTTTATTCAGGAATTGATCAACACAGGCATCGGACTGGCAGACATAAGCACCACGTCCATTAGCTTTTCCGGTGGGATCAAAAAAAATTTCGCCAGATTTATCTGAGACAATCCTAAATAAGTCACGTTTATCAAATTTGGAATGGCATATAACACAGGTTCTCTGTGGAATTTTTTTCATTTTACCTCCCTGACATTGTTTTATCTAAGTATTATAGCATAAAAAGCTATATTAGTGATTAAACCTTTAATTTTCCAGATCTGAAATGTTGTCGAAGAGGACGTCTTCTTCAGATACTGACGAATTCATCAACTCCAGAGCCTCAGCGGATTCAAGCTCTTCTTTTAGCTCCAGTAAAATATCCTCGGTTAAACCGCTATTCTGGGTTTTTGATTCATTATGTTGGTTGACATAGTCAATTTTGCTTTTGATGTCAATTTTCCAGCCAGTCAGTTTTGCGGCCAGACGGACATTTTGACCTTCCTTACCAATGGCCAGGGATAATTGATAGTCATCAACAATCGCCACCGCTGATTTTTCGTCTTTATTGGCGATGATTTCAACTACTTTGGCTGGACTCAGGGCATTGGACAGATATTCTTCAACCGAGTCGCTCCATTTAATAACATCTATTTTTTCACCCTGCAACTCATTGATAATATTTTGAACCCGGACCCCTTTTTGGCCGACACAGGCACCAACCGGATCAATACTGGGGTCATTGGCTTTGACGGCCACCTTGGTGCGAGAACCAGCTTCCCGGGAAATGGAGACAATATCGACAATCCCGTCAAAGATTTCCGGTACTTCGGATTCGAACAAGCGCTTGACCAACCCCGGATGGGTTCGGGATACATTGACCTGGGGTCCTTTGGTGGTTTTTTTAACCATTAGTAAGTACACTTTTAAGCGTTGGTTCAGCGTGTATGTTTCGCCAGTCGTTTGCTCAGATGGCAACATCACTGCCTCCAATTTACCGATTTCTACATACACAATACCTTTTTCGATTCGTTTAATAATCCCGGTTAAAACTTCATCCTGTCGTTTGAGGTAATCGTCGTAGATGATATTGCGCTCTGCTTCTTTAATCCGCTGGATGATCAATTGCTTGGCATTCTGGGCCGCAATTCGGCCGAAATCCCGGGGTCGGACTTCTTTTCTGAAAAAATCGCCGACTTCGTAATTACTGTCAACTTCCCGGGCTTTTTCAAGCGAAATCTGACTGTGATCATTTTCCGGAACCTCGACAATTTCTTTTAATGCAAAGACTTGAATATCGCCATTTTCACGGTCAATGCTGATCTCAACATTGTGTGCATTGCCATAATTCTTTTTATATGCGGTGGTAATTGCAGCCTCAATTGCTTGAATTAATTCTTCTTTATCAATTGATTTTTCTTCTTGAATTACATCCAGAGCGCGTATAAACTCCTGATTCATATTGGTTTTCTCCGCCTTCCGTATTATTCAGCTGATGGAAGAGGTTTAAAATTCAACTCATCCAACCGATTTGCTTTTGCAATTTTACTGTTCTCCAGTGTCAGCAGTTCACCTGTTTCCAATTCAAGGGTTAGTTCATCGGTAGTATATGATTTTAATACCCCCTCGATATCTTTTTTCCCATCCATCGGTGCGAAAAGATGAACTGCTATTTTTTTATCAAGATTTGACAGGAAATGTTTTTCTTTTTTCAACGGACGATCCATTCCGGGTGATGATACTTCGAGAAAATAACTTTGTTCGATGGGATCCTGCTCGTCAAGCATTTCACTGACTGGTCGGCTGACTTTTTCGCAATCTTCCAAAGAAATGCCATTTTCCGAATCGATAAACAGGGTCAGATACCAGTCCTTTCCTTTTTTTTCAAAGGTCAGATCGGTTAGTTCATACCCCAGTGATTCGACCACTGGAGCAGCTAATTCTTCTAATAAGAACTCTTTCGATACTTTTTTCATACTTATTCCTTTTATTTTATTATTTATCTAAAAATCTGGGTTGTATTTTTCACAGTAGCCATCACTTTGATACCGACTTGAAAAATAGTTAAGAGTGGGTCTCCCCACTCTTAATGAAATACTATATAATTGAATGAACAATTAAATAAATCATATCCCGATAAAACCATTAAACCTCTAAAATTTCCGCTTCTTTTTCTTTTAGAATGGCATCAATGTTTTTAATCTCTTCGTCCGTTACCTTCTGAATTTCTTTTTCACCTTGCTTTAAATCATCTTCGGTGATCAGACCTTCTTTTTGTCCATCTTTAAGATCCTGAATGGCATGACGACGAATGTTTCGCATAGCAACCTTGCATTCTTCTCCGTACTTTTTAACCAGTTTGACCAGCTCTTTACGGCGTTCCTCGGTTAACTGGGGAATCAGTAAACGGATAATTTTACCGTCATTAGAGGGATTAAAACCCAGGTCAGATTTTAAAATACCCTTTTCGATGGCCGGAATAGCGGTTGCATCATAAGGGCTTACAACGATCATGCGTGGCTCAGGAGTACTGATGTTTGCCAATTGATTCAAACTTGTCGGTGATCCATAATAATCCACCATGACCTTGTCAAGAATTCGGGGATTGGCTCGACCAGCCCGGAGACTTCCCAAACTTTCATTAAGGTTTTTAAGGGCTTTATCCATTTTTTCATTTGCTGTGGCTTTGATCTCATTAACCATCTTCTATACCTCCTGAATAATTGTTCCGATTTTTTCGCCCATAATTGCACGTAAAATATTTTTCGGTTCATTTAAACCAAACACTAGAATAGGGATGTGATTATCCATACATAATGAGGTTGCGGTTGAATCCATGACCTTCAGGCCTTGATTCAGTACATCTATGTATGATAATTCAGAATAGCGGACTGCATCCGGGTTAACCAGGGGATCTGAATCGTACACCGCATCAATGCTTTTTGCCAAGAGGATAATTTCAGCATCAATTTCTGCTGCTCGCAGGGCAGCCGTTGTATCGGTCGTGAAAAAGGGATTTCCGGTACCGCAGGCAAAAATAACAACCCGTCTTTTTTCGAGATGTCGAACGGCTTTTCTGCGGATATAGGGCTCGGCAATTTGTTTCATTTCAATTGCAGTTTGAACCCGGACGGGCACGTCCATTTCTTCCAAAACATCCTGTAAACCGAGGGCATTGATGCAGGTGGCAAGCATTCCCATGTAGTCGGCGGTTGATTTATCCATCCCTTCGCCGCTTCGTCCCCGCCAGAAATTACCACCGCCGACAACAATGGCTATTTCAACACCCAATTCAAAAACCTCTTTGATCTGGCTGCAGATAGCTTGTACCGTCGGCGTATCAATACCATGGCTGGTTGTACCGGCTAATGCTTCTCCACTTAATTTTATGATGACACGTTTGTATTTCGGTTCCAATAAAACTCCCCCTTTCATTTTCTTTATTATATCGTAATGTGAAATAATTTACAATCGAATCAACGGTAAAAAAAGAACACGAATGTGTTCTTTTTCAGCGTTTATGCGTTTAATTGCTTCGCTACTTCTTCGGCAAAGTTTTCTTCTTTTTTCTCTAAACCTTCACCCATCTGGAAGCGGGCAAAGCGTCGGATTTTGACATTTTCGCCGATGGTCATAATTTGCTCTTTAACCAGATCTTCAATAGTCAGATCGGGATTCTTAACAAAAGGTTGTTCCAACAGACAAATTTCTTTATAATATTTGCTGACACGGCCTTCAACCATTTTATCAACGATTTTTTCTGGTTTGCCTTCATTGAGCGCCTGAGCTCGAAGAATTTCTTTTTCTTTTTCAATTTCTTCCATTGGCACTTCTTCTTTGGTTACATATAAAGGATTGGCAGCAGCAATGTGCATTGCCACGTCTTTAACAAAATTTTTAAATCCTTCATTTTTAGCAACGAAATCAGTTTCGCAGTTAATTTCGACGAGTACGCCAATTTTTCCACCCATATGGATATACGCTTCAACGATTCCTTCAGCGGCAACACGGCCAGCTTTTTTATTGGTAGCAGCCAGTCCTTTTTCCCGCAGATAAACCATTGCGTCTTCGATATTTCCGTCTGTTTCAACAAGCGCTTTTTTGCAGTCCATCATTCCGGCACCACTTTTAGCGCGTAATTCTTTTACTAATTTTGCGTCCACTTTTCTCCTCCTGATCGTAATTATAAACTATTCTGCTTCAGTAACTTCTGCAGCTTCTTCGACTTCGTCAACGTCGCTGACAACTTCTTCGACGACAGCTACTGGTGCTACTTCAATTTCTTCTTCGACTTGTTCGCCCTGACGTCCTTCAATAATCGCATCAGAAATAACTGAAAGAATCAAAGCAACCGCACGAATCGCATCGTCATTACCAGGAATGATATAGTCAATTTCATCAGGATCGCAGTTTGTATCTACGATACCGATAATTGGAATACCCAGTTTTTTAGCTTCAGCAATGGCAATTCTTTCTTTCTTTGTATCGATAACAAAAATTGCACCCGGAACACCCTTCATATCTTTGATGCCGCCCAGGAATTTTTGTAATTTTTCACGCTGACGTTTCAGCTGAATAACTTCTTTTTTAGGCAGAAGATCAAAGGTACCATCTTCTTCCATTTGTTCCAATTCATTTAATCGTTCAATTCGTTTGCTGATGGTACCGAAGTTTGTTAAGGTTCCACCTAACCAACGATGATTCACGCAATAGCTGCCGCTACGTTTTGCTTCTCGTTCGATGCTTGTCTGAGCTTGTTTTTTGGTTCCGACAAACAGAATTTCTTCGCCGTTTTCAGCCAGTTCTTTGACAAACGCATACGCTTTTTCAATTCGTTTCACAGTTTGTTGTAAATCAATGATGTAAATACCATTTCTTTCTGTGAAAATATATGGAGCCATTTTTGGATTCCATCGTCGTGTCTGGTGCCCGAAATGCACCCCTGCTTCTAATAATTGTTTCATTGAAACACATGCCATAATTCATTCCTCCTTGGTTTTTCCTCCATTCTCATCAATCAAGAACATCGACCAGCAAACCGGCACCTGATGTCTTTCAGAGAATGTGTGTAATACATACCGATATATATTAACATAGCGTTGCTGTTAATACAAGTTATTTTTTTATTTAGAGTAAATATTTTTGATAATTATCCCGCTTTTCTGAGATATTAAAGACCCGTTCCACGTAATTCATATCAATGACAAAATCGTCCTGTTCGTAATCGGACGCATAAAAGGATATTTCTTCCAGTAATTTTTCCATTACGGTGTGCAGCCGCCGGGCCCCGATGTTTTCGTCTTCTTCATTTTGAAGATAAGCAATTTTAGCAAGATACCGGACTGCTTCGTCCTCAAAAATCAGATTGACATCCTCGGTTCGGATCAGCTGCTGATATTGCTTAATGACCGAGTTTTCAGTATGGGTCAGAATCTGAATAAAGTCTTCTTCAGTCAAACTGTCCAGCTGGACACTGATCGGGAAACGACCCTGGAGCTCGGGAATCATGTCAGAAATTTTTGACACATGAAAGGCCCCGGCTCCAATAAAGAGAATAAAATCGGTTTTGATCGGACCATATTTGGTGTTAACCGTGCTGCCTTCAACAATTGGCAGGATATCCCGTTGAACCCCTTCCCGGGACACATCGGGTCCGTGGTTGTTGCCGTTACCGATAATTTTGTCAATTTCGTCGATAAAGATAATGCCATTCTGTTCGGCATCCTTGACACCCTGTTCGTTGACCTGATCCATGTCAATTAACTTTTGGGCTTCCTGATTGATCAGGATTTTCCGAGCCTCAGAGATTTTGACATTTTTCTTTTTTTTCTTTTGAGGCAAAAAGTCACCAAGAATATCATTCATATTGAATGACATACTATCGCTGTTCATTCCCTGCATAATACCAATAGTTTTAGAACCGTCGTCATCCACTTCAATTTCAATCATCTGGTCTTCCAGCCGACCAGCGGCCAAATCCTTTGATAGCGCTTCCCGTTTTTCTTTTTTGGTCTGCTCTTTTTCGGCATCTCCTTCGAGTTCCGATAGTGTTGGGGTTGTCGGCGGGGATGGTTTCATAAAAATGTCAAAGGGGGTTTTTAGGGTTTCTTTGACTTTTTTTGAAGGTACCAGAATATCCAGAATAATTTTATTGGCATTTATTTCGGCTTCGGCATAAACTTCTTTCATTTTTTCCTGTTGAACGTTTCGGATGGCTGTATTGACCAGATCCCGAACCATCGACTCAACATCCCTGCCAACATAACCGACTTCGGTAAATTTAGTTGCCTCAACCTTGATAAATGGTGCTTTCACCAGCTTCGCCATTCGTCGGGCTATCTCGGTCTTCCCGACCCCGGTTGGTCCAATCAAGATGATGTTTTTAGGCGTGAACTCATCGATCAGATCGGCTGGTAACAACGACCGTCGATAGCGATTGCGAATCGCCACAGCCACAGCTTTTTTTGCCGCTTCCTGACCAATGATATAACGGTTTAGTTCGGTAACGATTTTTTTTGGTGTTAGTTCTTTCATTAGCATTCTTCCGTTTCTATAATACTTCAACAGAAATATTATTGTTGGTAAAGACACATATTTCTGAAGCAATCTTTAATGATTCGTAGACCATTTCTTCGGCACTGAGGTTTGAATGACTTTTTAAAGCCCGGGCTGCGGCAAGTGCATAGGATCCACCGGAACCAATGGCCGCCACATCATCATCCGGTTCAATGACTTCGCCGTTCCCTGATAAGACCAGGGTCTCGGCTTCGTCCATGACAATCAGCAGGGCTTCAAGTTTCCTGAGAATCTTATCTGAGCGCCACTCCTTGGCCAATTCCACTGCGGAACGTTTTAAATTACCGTTATACTGTTCAACCTTGTGCTCGAATTTTTCGCACAGGGTAAAGGCATCGGCAACCGATCCGGCAAACCCCACCAGGATTTTATCATGATAGATTCGTCTGATTTTAGTGGCTTTGTTTTTCATGATTGTTTTTTCGCCCATGGTTACCTGACCATCTCCAGCTATGGCGACTTGACCGTTATGACGGATTCCTACGATGGTTGTTGCATGAAACATAGTTATTCTCGCTTTCTTAACACTTGTACTTTAATTTACTCGGCCGTTGGTGCTTTATAGCCGCAATCTTTTTTATCGCAATAGATCGATTTGCGTTTTCCCAGGCCTTTTTGAAACAGGGTTGATCCGCAGACCGGACATTTTTCAGGAATCGGCAAGTCCCAGTTCATATAGTCACAATCCGGGTAATTGTTACAGGAATAAAAGGTTCGTCCGGTTTTTGAGGTTCGCTTAACAATATCGCCACCACAAACTGAACAGATCCCTCCGGTTTTTTCAAAATAGGGTTTGGTATTTTTACAGTCCGGAAAGCCGGGGCAGGCCAGAAAGCGGCCATATTTTCCTTTTTTAATGACCATGCGGCGGCCGCACAATTCGCAATCCACATCTGATTCGGGATCAGCGATGGTTACTGATTCAGCCTTTTCCTGGGCATTGGTCAGTTCTTTTTCAAAACCCTGATAAAAGTTTTTAAGCAATTCAACCCAGTCAGTTTGGCCATCAGAAACGGCATCAAGACGATCTTCCATTTCGGCGGTAAAGGAAATATTTACCACATCACTGAAATATTCTTTCATCAGATGGGTTACCGTGACACCAAGTTCGGTCGGCTTGAAATGTTTGTCTTCCACTTCCACATAGTCACGATTTTTAATGGTTGCAATAGTCGGTGCATAGGTACTGGGTCGACCGATGCCCTTTTCTTCAAGGATTTTAACCAATGAGGCCTCGGTGTAGCGGGCCGGAGGCTTGGTGAATTTCTGCTCTTTCGTTGTTTTAAGCCGTTCCAGGTCATCGCCGATGGCCAGTTCCGGCAAGATGCTGTCATCATTTTTACCAGCCCCTTTGCCAACCCGGGTAAAGCCATCAAACTTTTGGGTTTCGCCTTTGGTTTTAAAAATCAGATTGCTGCAGGCTACATCCACATCGGTAACGAAATACTGGGCATCAGCCATCTGACTGCAGAGCAGTCGTTCCCAGATCAGCTTGTACAGACGATACTGGTCCGGCTCCAGTGAATTGCGGGCCTCTTCAGGCGTCAGCATGACTGATGACGGACGAATGGCTTCGTGGGCATCCTGGACATTTTTCTTCTTTCCGGCTTTTTTCTCAGTGCCCAGATAATCATCGCCAAAATGTTCTGTTATATATTCCTTGCTCTCAGCAACCGCTTCGTCAGCAATCCGGGTTGAGTCGGTTCTTAAGTAGGTGATCAAACCGGTCAGCCCACTGCCCTTAATATCAACCCCTTCGTAGAGCTGCTGGGCCAGACGCATGGTGCGTTGAGTGGTGAAGCCCAGAACCTTATACGCTTCCTGCTGGAGGGTACTGGTGGTAAAGGGGAGCGGTGGTTTTTGATAACGAATCCGCTTTTTAACATTTTCAACGACAATGGGATGGGCGTTTACTACCTTTTCCAGCCGAATGGCCTCTTCGGCGTTGGTAATGGTTTTCTTTTTGCCATCTTCCGAATAAAATTTGGAGATGAAGGTTTTTTCGTCATCGGCTTTTTTTAAAAGCAGCTCCAGGTTCCAATACTCTTCGGGAATAAAGGCGGCAATCTCCTCTTCCCGATCGACAATAATTCTGGTGACAACGGATTGAACCCGACCACCACTAAGCCCCTTCTTTACTTTTTTCCACAAAAAAGGACTCAGTGAATACCCAACCAGTCGATCCAGAATCCGCCGGGCCTGTTGTGAATTGACTAAATCGATATCGATTATGCGTTTATTTTCAATGGCCGCATTGACAGCTTTTTTGGTAATTTCATGGAACTCAATCCGGCATTTGGTTGCTAAATCGATTTCCAGAAAATTTGCCATATGCCAGGAAATCGCTTCTCCTTCCCGGTCAGGGTCAGTGGCCAGATAGACCTGATCGGCTTTTTTTGCAGCATTTTTCAGTTTTTTCAGTAATTCCGCTTTGCCCCGGATTTTTATATAGTCCGGTTTAAAATCTTCTTCTATATTAATACCAATTCGGCTTTTGGGCAGATCAATTACGTGTCCCATCGTCGCTTCAACTTCGTAGCCTTTTGGTAAATACTTCTTAATCGTTTTTGCTTTTGCCGGCGATTCAACGATAACCAAGGTTTTACTCATTGAATACCTCCTTCTCTCTTAATAGTAACGACGCTTTTCTCTTAAAATAGCAACATTATAGCAAATCTTTCCACAAAATACAAACTTATGCAGTCGAATATAACGCATTGTCCTTAAATTAACAGGATATTTCCGTATTTAATTTGAATGATCTCTGCTATTTCCATCATCGTCAGCAGACTATTTACCTGATTGATGGGTAATCCGGAGCCTGCCACCAACTCATCAATGGTGCGATAACCCTTTTTAATCAGATCAAAGAGTAGCCGTTCATTCGGATTGGTCAGTTTTAACTCAGTCTGTTTGTTATAAACGTCAGTCTTTGCTTCCGTGTGATCCGTCCATTGATCGAATAAAACATAATCCTCTAAAATATCACGGGGATCGGTAACAAGTTTTGCACCTTCTTTTAGTAATTGGTTTCCACCAGCCCAGTTGCAAGTGCCAATATCCCCGGGGATTACATAAACATTCTTGCCCTGTTCCAAGGCATGGTTGACCGTGATCAGTGATCCGCTTTTTTTACGGGCTTCTATCACAAGAACACCCTGGGAAAGCCCACTGATTAATCGATTTCGTTGTGGAAAGTGATATGGCAGGGGTTTATCACCCAAATTAAATTCACTGAGCAGCAGACCTTTTTGGGCCATCAAATCAAAAATCTTTTGATTGACCCGGGGATAGCAGATGTCAATACCGGTTCCTAAAACGCCAATCGTGCTCCCCAGTTCATTGATACTGCCCCAGTGACTCTTGCCGTCAATGCCATCAGCTAAGCCGCTGACAATAGTAATCCCCACTGAAGATAGAGATTGTGAAAATAACTTGGCGTGTTTTTCGCCAGCTACCGTGGGGTTGCGGGAACCGATTATGGCAATCGCTAGTGGTGCCTGAAGCAGTGATAAATCACCTTTGGCATAAAGAGCCAATGGCGGCGTGTAAAGATTTAAGAGCGACTCCGGAAACTGGGGGTCATGACGCAGAAGCAGTGTAATTTTATTTTTTTCCAAATATGATAAATCCTGAGTTGCCTGCACCAGCGATCGAGACTGGAAAAAATAATTAACTGTCTTTTCATCAATGATCTTCGTCATCAAAAGGGTTTCGGGACTTAATGAATAAATCACACAGGGAGATAAAAATTGTTCGATCAGCATATTTTTTTGTTTGAGGGAAATTTTTTTTAGCCGCATAAACCATAGCCAATAAATTAAATCTTTCACCGTTTTCTTGTCCCCTTTGCATTTCGGATCACGTAGTGTATCATCATTATAATGGCAAAGAAAAGCCTTGGCAATCAAAAAGACCCGGCGCTGGTATCAAATCTCAGCGCCGGGCATTTTTTTATTATAATTATTCAATGACTTTTAATTCGGTATTAATATTCTGCGTAACATCCTGTCCAAACCATTTCATGGACAGCTCGGTTAATTTTCCATTTTCCCGTAGAGTATCCAGAGCCGTATTTAACTGTTCATTGAAGGCTGTGTCAGCTTTTCTGACGGTGATGCCGATGGGTTCATTTGACAAGACATCAGATGAAATTGCGTAGACATCCGGTTTTAGTGTGGTATAGAATTGAGCAACACTGATATCCGTCATAATGTTATCAATTTGCTTTCCTTCCAGTGCGGCGAAGGCGTCAAGCATGGCATCATATTTATTCACAGTATATTCAACGTTTTCCTGGGTTTTTAAAGCCTCCGCAGCATAATCAGCGGTGGTTTCGATTTGAACGCCGACTGTTTTTCCAGCCAGATCCTTTGGTGTTTTTGCCGGAGTCGCATCTTTACGAGAGACAATAACAATCCCATTGGCAAGGTATGGATCTGTCATATTAAAACCGCTTAGCCGTTCTTCCGTAATGCTGGTTCCCGATAAAACAATATCATACTGGTTGGCATTCAGACCATTAAAAATGCCGTCCCAAGCTGTTGGCACCCATTTAATCTCAACTCCGAGCTCATCTGCCAGGGCCTGACCCAGGTCGATATCAAATCCGACCAGTTCATTGTTTTCATCCCGGAATTCCAGTGGCAGATACATGTCATTGGTTCCGGCGGTTAACACGCCATCGGCCAGCGGATCTACGTTACTGGTCGATTTACTGCCACAGCCAGTCAACAACAAGGCAGCTCCTAATACAATTGCTACTAATGCATAACTTTTTCTTTTCATTTTTTCCTCCTACGGTATAAGTTTCATCTTTCATTATATTTGGCCATGCATAAAAATTCAAGTTATATTTCCCGAAATTAAATAAACAGCTGAAATTTGCTATTGCATTTCAGCTGTTTGTTGGTTTTACTAAAATTTTCTAATCTGCCCGATTGCCAGGAATCAAAAGAACCGATGCAGAAGCATGACGGACAATATTATGGCTGACACTGCCCAAGAAAATTTCTTTAATAAAGCCTCGCCCCTGGGTGCCCATCACAATCATGGGAATTCGTTCCTCATCAACCAACTTAATAATCTCTGAAGTGGGTGCTCCGTAACGGATCTTTATTTCTACTTCAACTGTGTTGAGAAGTTGCAATTCATCTTTAAGCTTCTGGAGGCGACTATTGTCTATTTCATTGAACTCAACCAGTCGATGGAGCAGATATGGATTTATTTTGGATTCATCCTGAATATGAAAAATCGTCACCTTATTGACACCTTGTTTGACCATTTCTTTAACATATTCAAAGGCAATATCGGCATTTTCCGAAAAATCGGTGGGAAACAAGATATGATCAATTTGATCATTTGAATTTCTGACCGTTTGATCCTGATGATTGTCCTTAACGAGCATGATGGGTTTTGTCGAACCATAGATTATATCGTAAGCAACCCCACCTAAAAAAAGGGCACCTACCATGGAGTGCTTTTCAGCTCCGACAACAATTACTGAGTAATCACCGTCTTGGGCAATCTGATTAATTTCACTTTTTAAATTGCCGGAAATGATTTGAGTTTTTACGGTAAATCCCTGCTCAGTTAGGATCTCAGACTGATTTTTCAGGTTCTCATTAAATATGGATGTTAAATAGGAGGAAACACCAGAGTCAACGTCATGGGGATTAAAACATTGAAGCAGTAAACATTCCGTCGCACCCAGAGCACGAAGACTTCTGATACATTTCACCATCTCATTCGATGCGTTGGAAACCTCGGAAACAACGATTATCTTTTCAAACATATCAATCCTCCATAATTATAAAATAAAGTTACTATTTTATTTATAACCTTTTGCGAATTGATTAAACGCATAATCAAAAATTGTGTCTTTTTTTTACCGGCTTTGAATCGTATCGATCAGTAACATGTTTTTTAGTGTTATGAAGTCGTTACCCTCTGTCTCGATCAGATGCAACGAATTGATCATGTTTTCTGAGAGCTTAGCCAGGGTTATCTGATGATTCTTTATGAACGCATCCGTTTTTGACTGATACGTAGAAATTGCTTGCTGAATCTTCTGATTGGCAGTTTCCTCCAGTGTTGCTATTTGCGCTTTGAGGAGCATCACTTCATCGGATAGTTGTTCATTCGTTTTGATTAACTGATTATTTTCAGTGAGTAACGCACTGCGTTCTTTAAGAATGTCCTCATACTGATATTTTAGGACATCCTTTTCCGGCAGCTGTTGATCAGCCGAACCGCTTGCTGGTGTTATCTCGCTCAGATTGGTGCTGGCATAGGCTTCAAGTTCAGTACTTAACTCCCGAACCATCGCCTTAAGCTGATCCAGTTGCGCTTTCATTTCTTGGCTTTCCTGCTCATAACTCAAGTATTCTTCGAGTTTAGTTTGTGAGTTGATGGCGGCGTCGCCAGGATGCGTATCAATAACTTCAACCGGTTGCGGCACCGGGTTAATACTCAGTTCATTAACCAGGCGATTCAATTCTTCGTTTTCTCTTTTTAATGCATCAATTTGATTTGCCATTTCACCTTTTGAACTTTTACAGAGATTATACATTTCGCCGTATTGATCCCGTTCCTGTTTTAACATCGTTATCATGGCAGCGTATTCTTCAAGTCGATTATTAAAGGATTCCTCGGCACTGCTTAAGCTATCGGTTAGATTGTCAATATACTCGGTGACCTGTTTTTTGTTGTATCCGCCCATTTCTTTTCCAAAAGATAATTTTGTTTTTGATTTTACTGACTTATCTCTGAGCTCATCTAAGGTTAGTTGTTCGGATTTTTTTGCCATGGTTTATTATACCTTTCTAAATTACTGACTGACGACAAGACGCTGATTGATTTCCAGGTGATATTTTTGACAGGAGCCCGATTGAAGCTCCAGTACCCAGTAGGCATTTTTAACATGGGGACTGACTTTTCCCGGCCTCATGTGGTGTTCCAGATGCAGGATCTTGCCATCTTTTGAGAAAAAGATCACATCAATCGGAAATTTCATCCCAAAGGTATGAACCTGATTGCATTTTTTGAGTAAGAGTCCCTGGTTATCAGCTAATTCGGTGGTTCTTAATAAACCGACCAATCGGGTGACGAAGTTATCTGCGACTTGTATTTCACTAAACAGGAGTGTGTCATTTTTAAAAATACGACATGTTTTCATTTATTATACCCCTTAACCAAACTGTTTAACAAGCTGTAAAATTGTTGGCCCCAAAAGAACGATAAACAGTACCGGAAGAACGAAAAAAACCAGAGGAATCATCATTTTGACTGGTGCTTTCATGGCTTTTTCTTCGGCTCTTTGTCTTCTTTTTATCCGCAATTCTTCGGATTGCGCTTTCAAGACATGATTAATGGGAATTCCCAATTGTTCCGCCTGAATAATTGAACCCACAAAGGTTTTTAATTCTTCAACCGAATTACGATCAGCCAAGCTTTTGAGGGCATCTTTGCGGGGCTTTCCATAGTTAATTTCAGAATGAACAATATTCAGTTCGGCAACCAGAACGCCACTTAAACGCTCGCCAATTTTAATAAGCGCCGAATCAAAACCCAGTCCCGCTTCCATGGTGACACAAAGGATATCCATAATATCCGGCAATTCATTGGAAATTGCGCCTTGACGTTTGTTTATTTTGAGTTTTAAAAAAACAACCGGTGCGATAATTCCCAATAACATACAGACGAAAACAAATAATAATTCATTTAAAATATTCCAGCGGGTGAACAAAGTTATAAAAAATGCACCAATAAAAAAGCCACCAAAAACAATAATCCGGATCGCATTGTATTCATTGACGGCAAGCTGAAGTCCGGCGAGTCTGAGATTTGTCTCGGTTTTTTTATTTGTGGCACTCCCTTTTTGGGGAAACAGTGATGATATTTTTTTAATTAACGATTGGTAAATGGGCAGAATGACCCGTTGAAAAAAAGGTTTCTCAAACTCATCATCAAGATCATTTTTGTTTCTTTTTTTAATCGAACCGAGTCTTTTCCTTTTGGTATCGGCAATGCTCGCCTGATTGTAAAACATGATTAGAATCAGGATAAAAATCAGTGATGAAACACTGATCACCAAAAAAAACATCTGCGTCACCTCATTTCTTTACGATTTAATCGTCAAAATTTTATATTGACGATTCTTCGGATAATCAGATAGCCAATTACTTCCATTACAATAGCAATGACTACCATGGCAATACCGAGATTGGATTCAAAGAATATGGTTACATAATCGGGATTAAATAACAAAAACACAAGTATAATTACCAAGGGCATTAAACCCACCACAAGACCTGAGGTTCTGGCAGTTGCTGTCAAAACTTTGATCTCATTTTTTATTTTAAACCGTTCTTTGATGGTTCCCGAAATATTGGTTAAAATTTCTGAGAGATTCCCGCCGGTCTGGCGCTGTATCAGAATTGCTGAAACAATCATCATGAAATTCTGACTGCCAATTTTGTCAGATAACCGGGTTAAAGACGTTTCAATGGAGCTGCCTAATTTTAACTCCTTAACAACCCGGCCAAATTCTTCCGAAATGGGGTTTGGCATTTCAGTTGATATGCTGACTAACGCCTGCTGAAAGGTGAGACCAGCTTTCAAACAACTGCTCATGATACTGATGGCATCAATTAGTTGCTGTTCAAACAGTTCGACTCGAGTTGCCCGTTTTTTATTCACATAAAGCGGCGGTACCAATAACCCAAATAGCAGTAAAATAATTGAAAAAATAATATTGCCGCCCAGCATAAACACCAGGGTTGAGGGAATCATCGACAAGCCAATCCAGAGAAGCAGAAATTCAGAAGGTCGGATCAGAATACCAGACATTGACAAATCATTTTCCAGTTTTTTAAGCACCTTGTGTTTGGATTTTTCCCGACTTTTTCGGGCTTTTTTTAAATTTGTCAAGTCGGTTGCACTCAGGCTTGTCAGGCCGTTAAACCGCTTTTGCATCTGGCGTTGATCCGCTGAAATGGCGTAAAGCAACAGCAATACCAGAAAAAATACTGTAAGCATCATTAATAAGGTGACGATGATCGCATTCATTGCATTACTCCGTATAAACTCATTTACTCGATGAACCAATCATCATTAATCATTACACCATTATGAGCAATTTTCTCTAAACATCGGGGCTTGATCCCCATGCTTTTAAAGCGTCCTTTGAATTTTCCATCGGTGTCCAATTGTCCGGTCATTTCATAGCTGAAAATGTCCTGCATAACAATGACATCTCCTTCAAGACCCGTAACCTCTGTAATATTTACCACCTTTCGGGTTCCATCCCGGAGTCGTGATTGCTGGATGATGATGTCAATGGCTGAGGTCGTCTGATCTCGGATTGCCCGCAACGGCAAATCCATCCCTGACATCAAAACCATCGTCTCGATACGAGACAGAGAGTCTCTTGGTGAATTGGCATGAATGGTGGTCAATGAACCGTCATGGCCAGTGTTCATAGCCTGAAGCATATCGATGGTTTCTGCCGAACGAACCTCTCCGACAATGATCCGATCCGGCCGCATTCGCAGGGCATTGACGACCAGTTCCCGAATTGAGACCTTTCCTCGTCCTTCCAGATTGGATGGTCGACTTTCCAGGGTAATCACATGATCCTGTAACAGCCGCAGTTCGGCCGAATCCTCAATGGTGATAATCCGTTCGTTATCCGGAATAAAGCTGGAAAGCACATTGAGCATGGTTGTTTTCCCGCTGCCGGTTCCACCGGATACAATAATATTCAGTTTGCCCTTAACACAGGCTTCCAAAAACGACAGCATTTTTTTTGATATTGATCCAAAACCCAATAATTGATCAGTGGTAATTGGTTTTTTGGAGAATTTTCGAATGGTAATAACCGGCCCGACCAGAGAAAGCGGTGGAATCACCACGTTGACCCGGGAACCATCTTTTAACCGGGCATCGACCATCGGACTGGACTCATCGATGTGACGGCCTACCGAAGATACAATCCGGTCAATCACGTTCATCACATGCTGATTGTCCTTGAAAACCACCGGCGATAATTGAATCTTCCCTTTTTTTTCAATATAGACCCGGTTATAACCGTTAACCATGATCTCGGAAATATCCGGATCATTTAAAAGCACTTCCAGCGGTCCATAGCCGATAATCTCATTGAGTAATTCTTCGGTAATACGGCTGCGATCCAGGCGGTTGACATTTTCCGCTTCAACCGCCATGACATTTTCCAGGATTCGCAGGATTTCGATGGGATTTTCTTTGCCGACCGTGTCAACCTTACTGCTATTGATTTCATTAATTACTTCCTGGTGAACCCGATTTTTCAGATCCTGATGAATATCAACATGGATAATGTCTTTTTTCCCTTCTTCCTGGGCCTTGTCTTTTTGTCCCAGCCGTTGTTGTTCCATTCTTTCCAGCAGTCCCATTTTTTTACCTCTTTTATCGATTCTTTCTTTTTAACTGACTCGATGGTCAATGGTATTGACGATATATTGGGCCAGCTTTTTTAGGTTTTTGCTAATTTCCGACTTCGGTGCGTCCAAGACAATGGGGATTCCCTTATTATGAGCAGTCGTTGCTGTCTTGAAATCAAAAACGATGGTGTTCTTGACTGGTTCATTTAAAACCCGCTGCATATCTTTTAAGCTGATCAATCCCTTTGTTAACCGATTGATTACCAGTTCCGTTTTTTCTTTCTGTTGCAGGGACTCAAGAATATTAAGAGTAATTTTGGTATTGCGCAAGGTTGAGATATCCTGAACAGTTACCAGAAGTACCAGGTTTGAATTCTCTATGGCAGCCATGGTAATGTCACTAAACACCGGTGCGGTATCAATCAGAATATAGTCATAAAAGGGCCGCATCGTATTAATCATGGTTTCGATGTTTTTAGGGGTTACATATTCGGCATACTCGGGGCTTTTGGGGGCACAGACAATGCTGACCCCGGAAAAATGCAAGGCCATCATCCGTTTGATGGCGTCAATATCACCGGCATCGTTGCCCTGGGATAATTCGGAAATAGTATCCTTCGGGTCAATATCAAAGTACACATTGACATCCCCAAATTGGAGATCAGCATCGATTACCGCGACCTTCTTGCCCATTTTTGCCAGCGATACCGCTAAATTTATGGCAATGGTTGTCTTGCCAATCCCGCCTTTGGCACCAAATACCGTGATAATCCGGGATTGCATATTATTGGATGCCGTGATATCCGCATTTTCCAGACGGGATTTTTCCATGTAATGAGCCAATTCGATGTTTTCCTGTAACGTTTCAGCATCAATGGGGAACTGCAGTACTTTGCGGATCCCGGCCAACATGACTTTCTCGATCGTGCTTACATCAAAACGGTCACAGATAAGAATTACGCTACATCCGGGAATTCGGATATATATTTTTTCAGCCAAATCAATGGCTGCTTTGTAGTCGTCTTCACATTGAATAATCAACACATGGGGTTTCAAACTGATGGCTTTCTCCAAAACATTTTCATCCTGTTTTGAGAAACCAATAAATGCCACGCGGTCGCTGCGAAGCAGGCTTTTAATTTCATAGATCCGATTGTCATTATTTCCGACAATCATTACCTTTATCTTTTCCATGGCGTTTACCCCATTTTATTCTATAGTATATAAATTATTAGTCGTTAATGCCGTTTAGTTTAAAGGCATGAAGGGCTTTGGTCCTAATATGGCCTTATCAACCGGCGATCGGAGTACCAGGCGATACTTAGTCGTTTGATCGATCGACAACGCATAGGTAATTTTTTCAACCTCAGCTACCGGAATCGATACCGTCACCGAAGTGTATTCCCCGCCTTTGTCACCGGTGCTTTTGGGGCCAATTTCCAGAATTTCAATATTTTCGACAACATACTGTGAAACGACATCTTTTTCTTTTGTGATCCAAATTGTGACAAGATCAACATGATCCCCCTTGGTTAAATACCCGCCTACCCCTTTTTCTTCATCGACCAGAATGGTCAGGGCCCGGTAATTTGGTTCGATGGCATAGGATAAATTATTATTTTCCTGATTGGTATCACTTAAACGACTGGTCAGGATCTGTTCATTAGCCTCAATGTTTTCCTTGGTGATTCGCCCCAGAACATCCTCCGGATTGGCAATTGACAGTTGGTGAACCATCTCAATGGGTATTTCTTCGGTCGTTAGCATCTCTTTTTCAATGACGGTTCCTTTGGGAATGGCTTGAGTTGCCAAAACAACGGGCTGTGTCGCCTGGTCTTTGCCTTTTTGCAGAGAGATTGCAAATTGAAAAACTGCAAATCCGGTGATCACCGATACGATCAATGCAATTATTACGAGTTTTTTCATCGATTTCTCCATTCAACTGATTAATGGGTTTATAAATGGTATTTACCCAAAATACCGGTAATTATTAATTATTCGGAAAGGATCAAATTATATAATCCAAAATCCCCATCGGTTCCTTCCCCGACGTTACTTCCTGAAGAAGCGCCATTTGACACCATATTTAAGAATGAACCAGTGATTTCACCTTTATCAGTTTGATTTTCCAGAAGAAACGCGGCAAATCCCTCTACTACAACGGTTTGTTTATCAACCGTATACGAGTAAATGGGCACCTTGACAATTCTCGGGCATGTCGGTTCGAAATTATCAGTAGTGCAGCCAACACCGCCGCTGAGCGCACCAAAATGGGTACAACCGTTGTAACGTTCATCAAAGCCCTGAAAAGTAGGTCCTTCCATGTTTCCCATTTCTTTTAAGAGAACATCGCCAACACTGATTTCACCGGCATAACCCTGGGTAATCCAAATCCGATAATCGCTGGCCCCCCCTCCTTGGCCATCGAGATCAAGTGCTCCAAAAAAGGATGGGGAATCGCTCCAAACATTTTTTTCCCCGTATTTCAAAGTTACGTGCGTCAGGTTATTGCTGGCCAACCTTAATTCCATTTCCTCTTTCGTCAAGCCAATTGGTGCCACCCCAGTGGTTCTGATAACTGGCGACAGTTTTGCCACAGCCGTTCGGGTAAGGTCCAAATAATCGACTCCAAATATTTTGGCAAAATACATCGGTACCGTATTATCAACAGTAACACGAATTTCAGTATATTGACCATTACTGATTTTCCCCAGAATGACATCCTCAGGCGTTAAATCCGGAAAACCATTAAGATCGGCATAATTAATGGCACTCTCTTTAATCTGATTGACCTTGGTGGTGTTTCCCGTTTCGATGGGTAGTAACCGCCCGGATGAATATACGGCTGCATCCGCAGCTTTTTGCTGTTCTCCAGTACTTAAAAACGCCAACCCCAGATCGATTACCAATGCCAGCATTCCCATAATAAATACCATCGAAACGGCCACAATAATCAACGCATCACCTTGTTCGGATTTTTTTATCTGTCTATAGGGAAATTTTTTTAATAAGTTCATTATCTGTCTCATTTACTCCACCTTCATGGTACAGGATGAAGAAAGATTCATGGTTTCACCCTGAACAAAAACACCAACAATTGGAGTCAATATATTCACATCATCGCTGATAACGATGATTACATCACCAAGACGGGGGTTTGATGTATTTGTAAACGTGATGCTGATGTCTACAGTGTCGGCAATGTTCTCAGGAGCAATTGTCCGAATATGCTCTTCAATTGCTGTCTTACTGGTTGAATGAACGATTGCATAGCGTGCGCCTTCTCTTGCGGCATAATCAATACTGTTCTGATTCATAAACAGCCAACCAAAATCGATAATTGCGCACAAAATCATAATCAAAATTGGCAGGGTGATAGCAAGCTCAACAATTGCTTGCCCGTCTTCTTTTTTAAACCGTTTGATTATGTTTGCAAACATTTTTCCTCCCTGATCATTCATCCTGAAGATCTGATTTATTTAACTGTAACTGGAGCAGATCGTTTAACCGACTAAAAAAGGCATATTGATTACGTCCGGCAGAAATCTCCACTTTGACGTTGCCAATATGCCACTGGTTTCTTCACAGTAAACACAATAACTACCTGTAGGCTTTATGCTGCTAATTGGGTTCCAATATCCGTAAAAAATTGACCGATTTGAGGGCCCAGTAACCAGATGGCAGCAATGGCAGCCAATGCAATCCCGGCAATAATCAGACCATATTCAACCATACCCTGTCCATCTTCTTCTCTGATCATGCGTGATAATCCGTTTTTCATTTTATTTTCTCCTTTTAATTTAGTATCTTCAATAAATTATTATCGTTTATGCAGCTAATTGAGTACCAATATCGGTAAAGAATTGACCGATTTGTGGACCCAGTAACCAGATGGCAGCAATGGCAGCCAATGCAATCCCGGCAATAATCAAACCATACTCAACCATACCCTGTCCATCTTCTTCTCTGATCATGCGTGACAATCCGTTTTTCATCTCTTTCTTCTCCTTTATATTTTATGATTCGTGCTTAATTTTTTAAATAGTCTACTTCATTATGCCGCCATCTGCGTTCCGATATCCGTAAAGAACTGACTGATTTGTGGTCCCAGTAGCCAAATGGCGGCAATGGCAGCCAATGCAATCCCGGCAATAATCAAGCCATACTCAACCATACCCTGTCCGTCTTCTTCTATGATCATGTGCATTAATTGATTTTTCATTTCAGTTTCTCCTCCAATATTTTATATTTGTTAGTCAAACTAATTAGCGTAATTATGCTGCTAACTGAGTGCCGATATCTGTAAACATTTGCCCGATTTGCGGCCCCAATAACCAAATGGCAGCAATGGCAGCCAATGCAATCCCGGCGATAATCAAGCCATATTCAACCATGCCCTGTCCATCTTCTTCTCTGATCATGCGTGATAATCCGTTTTTCATTTTTTCTTCTCCTTTTTAATATTTTTTACGTATTGTTACCAAGTTTACCTCGGTTTAAAACAACATTCCAAACTCCATCAGATAATTTGTGTTGATAAGGTTCAAAATTAATACGGATACAAAACTGGAAGCCATAAACGGTCCCAGGGCAACCTTTGATTTTAAATTACCTTTTCTTCTAATGATCAGGTAAGCTGTGTAGATCATCAGAAAGAAAGTCATTATCATAATCGCAGAAATTATTCCATAAACGCCCAAACAAAAACCAACCGCAGCGGCATATTTTACGTCTCCCCAACCAGCGCCCTTTCCAATTATTGCTGGTAAAAAGAATATAATAAAACCAATTACTAAACCAAAGATATTCATCCCAATACTGGTAATCGGCTGCCCGGTAATGATGAAGGCACCGCCCACGAATATCGTCATTAATACCAGCTCATTGGGAATTTTTTTAATGCTGATGTCGACAGCAGAAAGAATGACACAGATTGAAAAGAGCAACATACATTCCAGTGTTTTTGGTTCAAGTCCGTTGAGCTTTACAAAGACCAACCAGATGATTGCATTAAGCATCGCCCAAAAGATTGTATCTGTAACACTGCCGGATAACTGATGGTTGGTTAAGGTCTTGACTCGCTGACTGATTAAATAATCAGTCGTTTTTTTCATAAATACTCCCATCACTGCTCCAATTATAAAAACTTCTGCAGTTATCAGTAATTGATCCATCAGTATCCTCCATTCGTTTTTTGCAATAAAAAAGCAACGATTTACTCGTTGCAATTAAGGCGAATTAAATACACCTATAATCTGCAACTGGCTGTCATATAAATACTTATTTAGACCCTATAGCTTTGCGTCCTTACCTTTCGATAAGTTTGCCAAATATTAAATTGACCAACAACTGAATCGTATAGAATAAAAAAACAACGCATTGACACGTTGCATTATAATCATCATTAAAAAATGTGGTTGTGCAACTGGCTGTCATATAAATAATTACTTAGACCCTAAAGCTTTGCGTCCTTACCTTTCGATAAGTTTGCTAAATATTCTATTGGCATCATGATAAGGCATATATTATCAATTGTCAAGTGAATATTTTGCGAATTATTTTTTTTATTATATTTGCAGCAGTAATATTTTGCTCAAAATACTTTAGATTACTGCTGACATTAAATATAAGATATTCATTATATGCGCCGATGTTTCTTGTGCATCACTCGACTTTTGATTAATATTGTTGTGCAATTTTGTGATATTATTATCAATCATCAATTGTATTATAATAATCTAATGTTGCAGCCGTTTTTTTGATGATCAATGTTATTTCGCGAAAACTGTTAATCAATATAAAGTCAATGCTTAAAATATTGTATGTTGATTTATGCGGTATAATATTTAAATATGAGCTTTGTAGTCAGCCATAAAAACCAATAATAATTCCTTAATAAATGTTTAAAAATAATTGACAGCTGCTCCGAATTGTGATAAGTTATAATCAGTTAGATATAACTAACACAAGGGGATGGAGGGCACCAAATGAGCATTGTTATTATTGGCGGAAATGATCGCATGATTTATCAATATAAAGATTTATGCAAAGAATATGATTGTCGGGCTAAGGTTTTCACCCAAATGCAGGGTGCAATGAAAAAAAAAATCGGCGTCCCAGATTTGATTGTATTATTTACTGGGACGGTTTCGCATAAAATGGTAAACTGTGCGACCGATGAGGCAAAAAGACTAAATTTGCCCCTGGCACGGTCACATAGCAGCAGTTTGGCTGCATTACGAAACATTCTGGAGGAGCATTGTGCTCAATGTAAGAATTGCGATGGCTGTGTTTTAAAATCGCATACCCGGAAGATGTCGTCATGAACAAGTTCGAGAGAGAATTGATACGCCACTGTTCGCCTACATTAGCCGGAATGAAAACTGGTAATTTATTCAGTTATCCATTTACCAGCTATTGCCAACTCGCAGAGCAGCTGGAGCAGTGTAATAATACGTTGAATGCTCGTGGGGTTTATCTGGAGGTACTGAGGATAAATGCCAGTCGGGTTTTAATCTATGTTTATCGTCAAAGTCGACTGCTCAAAGACTTTTCATGTCCGCGGGTGGACAGCTTTCTTCAGGACATTGGTTATCGTACCGAGGATTTGAAATCTTGTCTGGAATTTTTATCCAAGCGGATTCAAGATTCCAGCGAATTTCCCCACGAGATTGGCTTGTTTTTAAGTTATCAGTTTGAAGATGTTCAGGGATTTATCGAGCATGAAGGAAAAAATTGTAAATATTGTGGTTGTTGGAAAGTATATTGCAATGAAAACGAAGCAATCAAACTTTTCAACAAATATAAAAAATGTACGCAAGCTTACTATCGACGATTGCTCAGTGGGTCATCACTTAGGAGATTGACTGTTGCTGCCTAACTAAAAATTTGACTGTTGTAATTGCTCTGTCAAAGGCCATCCATTTGCTATTGGCAAAAATGGATGGCCTTCTTAAATAATTTTGTTTTTATCAATGATTTATGGGTTTAATTTTCATCAGTTATTTCAAAGATATGATTAAAAATATTTTCTATCGCTGCTGAATCCAGCGGTTTACTGAAAAGATAGCCCTGAATATAGTCACAACCGCCACGCTTTAATTGCCAATATTGATCCCAATCTTCAATCCCCTCTGCGGTGATTTCTAGCTTTAGACTATGTGCCAATGAAATTAGACTATCCATGACCTGATTGTTTTTGAGGTTTAGAAACT
Organism: Acetobacterium wieringae; assembly: GCF_001766835.1. Lineage (GTDB taxonomy): Bacteria > Bacillota > Clostridia > Eubacteriales > Eubacteriaceae > Acetobacterium > Acetobacterium wieringae. Next base: position 39,889 of record NZ_LKEU01000039.1, read on the forward strand.
TATCATTGATGGATTTATCCAATTTAACCTTATCCACTGGTATATATGTCAGGTAATTCAGAGACGAATAGCCGGTACCAAAGTCATCCAGGGCGATTTTGAAACCAGCATCTTTTAATCCCTGCAAAAAAGACATCGTTTCAGTATCATTCTCCAGCAGAATGCTTTCTGTAATTTCGATTTCAATCATTTCTGGTTTAACTGCATGAGTCCTTATGAGTTGTCCCAGATACGCGATAAAATTTTTATCCTTCAATTGTTTACTGGAATAATTAATCGCAATTATTTTTTCTCCGAGCCCCATATCTCGCCACTTCGCAAATTGTTCAATCGCAGATTTAGCTACCCAACGCCCAATATTAATAATCAGCCCCGTATCTTCTGCAACTGGGATAAATTGATCTGGTTGGATATTATGATCTTTAAATCGCAATAATGCTTCGAACCCATGGATTTGAGCTGAGCACAAGTCGACTTGCGGCTGATAGAGAAGTTTGAAGCCATCTGTTTCTAAGGCTTCTCGAATAATCGCTTCTATTTCGATTCGGGTATTTATAATGTCTTTCATTTCAGAGTAATAAAAGATGTAGTTGTTTTTACCGCTATGTTTAACATGATACATCGCTGTATCGGCATTCATTATAATTTGATTGATGTCACAACTGTCTTCCGGAAAACAGGTTAAGCCCATACTGATATTGATATTATTGGCTTTGCCGTTGAGTACAAATGCTTTATCAAAGGCTGCTTTTATAATTTGAGCGAAATTTTCAACTTCTTGCGTTCCATTAACATTTTTTATTAAAATCAGGAACTCATCTCCGCCAAAACGGGAAACAAACGTCTTTTCATTGGAAAGGTCACTGAGTCGATGAGCAATCATTTTTAAGATCTCATCACCATAGACATGTCCCTGGGTATCATTGATCGCTTTAAAGTTATCGATATCAAACAATAAAACGGCGCCAGGTTTGCCAGATTCCAGTGCATCCGCAAGTTTTACTAAAAAGCTCATTCGATTTGGCAAATCGGTTAAAAAATCATGGGTAGCAAGGTATTCAATATAGTCCTCCTGTTCCTTCATTCGTGTCGTGTCCATGAGAATTCCATGAATTTGTTTAATAAGACCATTGCCCTGTGATATTCCTCTGCCCCGGAATAGTAGCCATTTTACTTTATTATTCTCATCGTTAATGGGAATCTGAATATCAATTTCATTTTTACGCCCAGCACAGTAGGACTGTATTTCGGATAATAATCTGTTTTTGTGTTCCGGATCGGTTAATCGACTCAATAAATCTTCAAATTTTTCGTTTTCATTGGGGATTCGACTGACATAAGAAAAGTTATCAGATATCAGAATTTCATTAGTATCTAAATCCAATTCCCAAACTGCACTATTTGTAATTTCTGTCGCAATGGCATATTTCTGATTCAGGATTCCGACTTCTTTGAGACTTTTTTCAATGACCTCATACTGAGATCTCAATTTGTCTTCAGTTTTTTCAAGATGATCATTGGTTATTTTTAGACTCTCATAACTTTCCTGTAATTGTTTTTGAATGGCACGTCGTTTTAAATTATCGACGATAAGAATTAATGAAACAGTCAAAAGAAAAAGTATCAGAACCCCGATGCTAACAAAAATTTCCCGATATTTTTCCAGAGGCGAGGGTTCTTTATTAATTAATACAGCATTTTTGGGAATCAGCGACTCGGGAATATTGAATTTTTTAATGAGATCATAATCAAATATATAGTAATAGGGTGTATCCTCAATAAGACCCATTGATTCCACGGACTTGCCATTTAATATATCCATGATTAAATTGCCAGAGATCCGTCCAAAGGCCTCGTAGTCAATCAGTTTTCCGCCCAATATGCCTTCACCAATTCCGCCAATACTGGTTCGATAGACCGGTATGGTGGTATTATCTTTCAAAAACTGATACTGATCGTTTAAGTCTTTGACAACACCGTTTTTGTCCTGGTTCATACTCAGGTATAAAAGAATTGCATCGTCATTAAGATTTTTAAGCACTTCCCCAAACTCAGCAAAGGTATAATCCGATACGTTTAAGACCCGAAAATCAAGATCACTAAATTCACTTTGAGTGGCCAGAAATTGCCCCTGATCACCTTGTCCGGTCAGGGATGAGTCCACAATACCAATAACTTGAGAAGCTTTAGGATTGAATTTTTTGGCGATTTTAATCGTTTCGACCATTGAAAATTTCTCGAACATTCCAGTAAAGTAAGGGCTTTCGGCCGCAACTTTCCCCCGCTCGAAATCATTAATTCCGAAAAACACCACCGGTATTTGGGGAAACAGCGTATCGTGATGATCGATTATAAACTGTAAGGCATTATCATCCCCAACGAGCACGGCGTCATAAGGCGGCAGATTTTTTAATTTATAAGCTAGATTTTCATAAAACAGTTGTTTATTCTCTGCAGTATCAAGCCGCTTTGTATCCATATATTCAATATCCAGACTGACTTTCTCATCAAGCGCAGACTGAATCCCCTTAATTTGCAGCGGAACCGTTGGAAAATTTTCACTGTATGAACTGATAAACAACACCCGCTTATTCTCATTAAGGGCATGGCCAATCATTGGAAAATAGAACAATAAAACCAGGCTCGTAAAAACAACTCCCCATATTGCTGTAATGGTGATTTTTTTTAAATGATTTCTCATGGTGAGCTCTCCTTTACTTCGATCAATTCGTACGAATCCGGTACAGATAAGGATTTGATAATTTCTAAACTTCGATACGATGCATAATTCTATTGCGGCTTATTTAAAACAAATCGACGACTCATTGCAAATACTACTGCCAATAGCAGCAAGCAAAGTGATGCGATCATAAACTTGATACTTATATCACTGTCAGGGATCTGGAGCGATATCCAATCAAAGATTAAGGGTGAGACAAACATTCCTAAATTGACCGCTGCCGTTACCAATGCAATGGCAGTGGATTGATTCTCTTTTCTTACTACGTTGGCGGCCAGATAAATTCCTGTTGGCATAACAACACCAATTCCAAATCCGATAAAAAGAGCGGCAACACAGATACTGACTAACGATCCCAGAAAAAATATTAGGCTCATCCCCAGTCCCACAACTGCGATTCCGACGGTTATTGTCATTGTTTTTAGGCGGTGGATGATATGGCTGTAACGAAAACCGGTGATCATTCCGGCTGCTGATATCAGGGTGTTGATGATACCGCTAAGCGTCGCATCCCCATAGCCCTTGCTCACCACCAGCAGCGCTATGTTAGTCTGAAAAACAAAAAAGCAGCTGCCAAATAAAAAGATGATCAGGGCAATAAAATAGACGGTACCATTTAGTTTTTCAGTACGATTTCTTGCTTTTAGTTGGGTCGCTGGAAGCGGCTGATCATGGGGCAAATATTTTATGACAATCACAAGAACCGGTAGAAAAGCCAGATAAACCAGATAAGCTCCATTCCATTTTATATTAGCCAGCAAACCGGAAGTAAACAACAGCACCATACTACCGCCATTAAGAAAAGCCGATTGGAGTCCCATCATCGCCCCGCTTTCTTCGCCAGAAAAATAAACGGTGATTAAGGCCAGAGTTATTGTTGCATTAATTCCTTGACCGACACCAATCAAAACACTGGAAAGCCATAAATATTCAATCGCCAGCGGCCCCAGTATCAATCCCATCAATCCACCAGAGAGCCCGCAAGTTAGACTAAAAATCACAAGACTCTTTTTTGAGATCCGCATTGAGAGTGGACCTGCAGCAAATGCAAAAATCACCCCCAATAACGCCGGTAGGGTCAAAACCATTTGAATCATGGTTTCTGACACATTGGGGTAATGCTGTTCGATATCGGCAAGAATGGCAGAAGCGGTCATTGATATCATTAAAAGTGATGCAACTGATAAAATAGCCAGTTTGATTCGTTTTTTCTCCAATTGCGACTCCATATCTCAGTACAAATTAGAATAGTATTTTAATATAATTCTTACCCCCGATAGGATCAAATATTCGAAGGTTCTAGCCTGATAATGCTTTTCATTTCGGATGATGACAATCGTTTTTCATAGCCCCCTTTCACTTAACCAGAAATTAGTTAAAAAAAAGAGAGGTGCTCCCTCTCTTATCATGGCAAACTTTTTACTTCCGGATGATTTCAATTTTATAACCGTCCGGGTCAGTAATAAAATAATACCGGGGTTTACCATCGCCGCTTAAACCTTTTGGCTCAGTGGGTTGATAGCCTTTTGCGTCGTGCGCAGCCCATGATGCCTCAAGGTCATCAACCATGACGGCTAAATGACCGTAGGCTGTACCCAAATCATAGGGAACAACCTGACCATAGTTATAGGTCAGTTCCAACTGATGACCGTTGGGATCGCCGTCGCCTAAAAACACCAGCGTAAACTCATAGGTCGGTTCGTCCCGTCGTCGTACTTCCTCAAATCCCAGCGCTTCTTTGTAAAACGCCAGAGAGCGGTTTAAATCCAATACCCGAATCATTGTATGCGCCATTTTGTAGTTTCCCATCATAATCTCCTTTTTAATTTATATTTTTCGTATTTTCCAACTGATTTAGGGGTTGAGCATGGTTTTATAAAAAGCATAGGCTTTGGAAGATTTCCCGATGCAACAGCTGATATAATGATCCAGCAGATCACTAAGTTTTAGGGCTTCAGCTGGGTCGATCTCCCGGTCTTTGAGCTGTTTAATCGGTTGTTTTAAAAAGTCCCGGAGCAGTTCCAGCATGGCTGGGCTTAGCTTATAGAGATAGCCCGGGCTTTGTTCCCGGCAGTTACGGCAGACAACACCGCTTTGTTCAATACTGAAGTGGCTTAACGCCTGATCATGCTGACAACCCATGCACGTCTCCAGAACAGGACGATAGCCTAAGTAGCTAACCAGCTTCATTTGAAAGGCTCCGACCAGAACCAGGTCGTTTCTGGCTTTGCCACCAGAAATGTAGTACAACACATGGAGCAGTAATTTTAATATCTCTGGACTTTTCTGATAAAATTCGTAGGCGTTATACATCAAGTCCAGTAAATATGAAGCCAGGGCCATTTTGGTCAGATCATTCCGCAAGGGATAAAAGGCTTCAATTAAGTTCGACTGATTGATAATGCCAAAATTCTTGCCGGGATAATAGACAAATTCACTATAAGCAAAAATTTGAGTGCTGGCTAAATGGCCGCTTTTCTGGCGGCGAACGCCTCGGGCGATGCATTGGATCTTGCCCTCATCTTCGGTAAAAATGGTCAGAATCTTATCCTGTTCTTTGTAGGGCTGTTCCCTGATGACCAGGCCTTTTGTTTTAATCAGTGCCATATTGCTCCAAACGGAAAGATTTATTCAAAATAGCCTAAATCTTTCAGATCAAAATTCTTATCCCGCCAATCCGTGCGAACCTTCACCCAAAGCTGCAGATTGATTTGGGTTTTGAGGAAAAATTCAATATCTTTACGGGCTTGTGAGCCAATCTTAGTCAGCATCGAGCCACCCTTGCCGATCAGGATGCCCTTGTGCGTTTTGCGCTCACAGAAAATGGTTGCTTCAATGTCAATGATATCCTTCCCTTTTCGGGGTTTCATGGCTGTCACTTCGACAGCAATACCGTGGGGAACCTCATCATTTAATAGGTTAAGGATCTTTTCTCGGATCAGCTCCTGGACAATCCAGCGTTCGGATTGATCAATAATCATATCAGCGGGGAAAAACATCGGACCCGGACTGAGCAGGTCGGTTATCAGATCCAGCAGTTCTTTAACACCATCTCCGGTAACCGCCGAAATCGGAATAATGGCTTTAAGGAAATCGTATTTTTGATATGCCGCAATGGTGATTAGCAGTTCTTCTTTGGGCAACAAATCAATTTTGTTGATGACTAAAACAACCGGGGTCTTGCTGGCTCCCAGCTTCTCCAGAATATATTGATCGCCGGGCCCAATTTTTGTTTCGGGCTCAACCAGGTATAAAACCACATCCACATCAGCAACGGTATTTTCCGCCGCTTTTTGCATGTAGTCACCTAACCGGTTTTTGGGACGGTGCATTCCCGGAGTGTCAATAAAAACCATCTGGGCCTGCTCATCGGTATAAATACAACGAATTGCATTGCGGGTGGTTTGGGGTTTGGCCGAAGTAATCACCAGTTTCTCCCCCATAATATTATTAAGCAAGGTCGATTTTCCGACATTCGGACGACCGACGATACTGATAAAGCCGGATTTAAAGTTTTTGTTCATGATTCACATTCTTTCTCTGGTTAAAAAAACCAATTGATAATTTTTGGTAAAAAGATAATCAGCCCCACGCATATTGACATGATGGCTGCTACCATTACGGCTCCGGCGGCGGTGTCTTTGGCAACCTTGGCCAGATGATGGTATTCTTCGGTATAAAGGTCCACCAGGGTTTCAATGGCGGTATTGATAATTTCGAGGATAAAAACAAAGCCAATTACAATCACCAACGCCAGCCATTCATAGTTTTCGATTTTAAAAACAAAACCGCAAGCCACTGCCAATAAACCGATGCCAAAGTGAATGCGCATATTCGGCTGGGTTTTGAGGGTGTATAAAATACCTTCAATGGCAAAAGAAAAACTCTTTTGTAGCTTTCGTCTGATCGTCCCCACCTCCTGATTCATTTGATTGATGGAAGGATTCTAATTGAGCAAGGCTTTAGTCGTCACCCATAATTTCTTTTTCAATGCGACGCATCACCGATTTTTCATCATCTTTCAGATGGTCATAACCCAACAGGTGCAATACACTGTGCACCGACAGATAGGAAAGCTCCCGGGTCAGGGTATTTCCGTATTCTTTGGCCTGGGCTTTTGCCTGCTGGATGCAGATAACAATATCACCGAGTAACAAGGGCAAAAACGGATTGTCTTTGATAATTGACTCCCGATTATTCATGAAATCTTCATACATCGGAAAGGACAGGACATCGGTGACAGAATCTTTATCCCGGTACTCCCGATTCAGATCTCTTATTTCGGAGGTGCTGACAAATGAAAAACTCACTTCACACTCCACCTCAATTTGCTGGTGAAGGAGCGTTCGTACCATTGCATCTTCGACCTCTTCCAATACCGTTTCATCAATTTCAAAATCACTACGGTTATCATAAGCGACTACAAGCATTTTAGTTCCTCTCTGACTTATATTATTTCTTTTTTTTATGGGCTGCTTTGGCTTTCGCTTCGGCTCGTGCAGCCGCCCGCATGGCAGATTTTTTGGCATCCGTCAAGGGGGTTGGGTGTGGGATCAGTTCATCATAGGGTGGTGTGGTCATATGGGATAGCATTCCAAAGCCGTGGTTATAATCAATCATCGTGATGCTGCCCAATTTAATGTCAAAATGCCATTTACAGTCCAGCGGCAGATTCAGCATATTGGTCAACATGCCGTGGATCGTACCACCGTGAGCCACCATCAGAACCGTTTCGCCTTCGGTCAGTTCGGTTAAAAATTCGGCGCAAAGATCATGATATTCCCGTTGGCTCTGACCCTGAGGGACTCTGTAATTTATATAATTTGCCATCCATTGATCCCACTCAGACTGGAAAATTTCGATGCATTCGTCCCGGGTTTTTCCTTCAAAGATCCCGAAGTTGAATTCACGGAGGCGGTGATCGACTTGAATCTCTTTCCCGGTTACTGCGCCCACTGCCTGGGCAATTTTGTAAGCCCGGGTCGTTGGACTGGCAAAGATTTTATCAAATGACAGTTTCTTATCCAAGGCAATCAGTTCTTCCACCAGAATTTCTTTCATGGCCTCGCCCCGGGGCGTATAATCGGATTCGGTGTGACCATTGAGGCGATGTTCCACATTTCCAAAAGTTTCTACATGTCTAACCAATACAAGTTTCATTTATTCGTCCTTATGTGATTTATATATTTCTTCTCTATTATAACTCATTTTAATCGGGGAAACCAAAATATTTTTGCCATCTCTGATTAATTTAGTTATAATTAAACCAGAACCTGAGAAAGGATATCATCATGGAAAAAATAAAAAAACAAGCACTCTTTGCTGATCTGGGGCTGGTAGCAGTGGCTTTTGTCTGGGGCAGCGGTTTTGTTGCGTCAAAAAATGCTCTGGACTCCATGTCACCGATGATGTTGATGACGGTCCGATTCGCCGTTGCTTCCCTGTTATCCGGATTTATTTTTCGGAAAAATTTAAAGAACCTCTCAAAGGATACAATTAAGGCCGGTTGTGTGATTGGCTTTTTTCTATTCACTGCTTTTGCCGCCCAGATGATTGGTCTGCAATATATGCTGGCCGGAAAACAGGCCTTTTTAACGGCGACCAATGTAATTATGGTGCCCTTTATTTACTGGGCCGTTAAAAAACATCGGCCGGATCAGTATAATTTTGTAGCTGCCTTTATTATGCTGTTGGGGCTGGCCCTGTTGACCATCGATTTTTCGGTTGGCTTTTCTTTTAATCCCGGGGATGCCCTTACCCTGCTCTGTGCCTTATTATACGCCTGTCATATTGTCGTGGTGGGGATTTACTCAAAAGAACATGATCCTTTTGCTCTGACAGTGATTCAACTGGGTTTTGCGGCAATCGTATCCTTAGCCTATGTTTTACTAACTGGCGAATTTACCCTGGCAATCCCGATACCCGGACTTATCAATGGCTTGTATCTGGGGATATTCTGTACCTTCCTGGCATTTTTGGGACAGACGATGGCCCAAAAATATACCAATTCCACCCATGCCGCCATTATCCTTAGTCTTGAAGCGGTCTTTGGCAGTCTCTTATCGATCATGATCCTTGGCGAGGATTTTACGTTGATGATGTTTTTGGGCTGTCTGGTTATTTTTATGGGCATCCTCACCGCTGAAACCAAGTGGTCCTTTTTAAAAATAGCATTTCTTAAAACAAAACGGGATAACCCGGAAAAAATCACCGAGATTTAGCTTTTTCTTTACAGATTAATTCGCAATATGCTATGATTACCTCCAATCGCAAGAATAATTGCAAAGGAGGTTTTTTTTTGAAAACTCAATTTAATATTGGAAATCTGGAATTTTCCAAACCGATTGTCCAGGGAGGCATGGGGATCGGTGTTTCGCTTTCTAATCTGGCCGGTCATGTCTCAAAACTTGGCGGACTCGGTGTTTTATCGGCAGTGGAAATGGGTAGTGATTACCCTGACTATAAAAAAAATCCCAAGCTGGCCAATCGACAAGCAATGACGGATCACTTTAAACGAGCCAAAGCGATATCCGGCAATCGGCCCATTGGAATTAATATTATGGTGGCCTTGACCCAATACGAACAACTGGTTAAAGATGCTGTGCAAACCGGATATGATATCATTTTTGCCGGAGCAGGCCTGCCCTTAACCCTGCCGGAACTGACCCGCAATTCCTTAACCAGGATTGCTCCAATTATTTCATCCAAGCGGGTAGCCAAGCTGATCTTAAAACACTGGTGGCGCCACTACGAAGTTGCTCCCGATGCCATCGTTCTGGAAGGTCCCCTGGCGGGCGGTCATTTAGGTTTTAAAAATGAAGATCTGACTCCCCAGCGGTTGGCTGAACAGGCGCTACCAGCATTAATTCCCGGCGTATTGGAAGAAATCAAACCCTATGAGGATCTGGTTGGACGACACATCCCCCTAATCGCCGGTGGTGGAATTACTACAGCAGCCGATGTTCGGGAAACGCTGGCAGCTGGTGCCGATGCCGTTCAGATTGGTTCCCGCTTCGTCACCACCGACGAATGTGATGCCTCACAGGCCTTTAAAGAAGCCATGGTTAAAGCAACCAAAGCCGACATTGAGATTATTGTCAGTCCTGCTGGTTTGCCAGGCCGGGCCATTCACAACCGCTTTCTGGAAGAAGTCAAAGCTGGATTGCGGCACCCCAAAAACTGTCCCATTAACTGCATCAAGAGTTGTGACTATAAAACGGCACCCTACTGTATTGGTTTGGCACTGATTGCCGGTAGAAAAGGTGATCTCGATAACGGCTATGTTTTTTCCGGGGCCAACGCCTATAAGATCTCAGAAATCACTACCGTGGAAGCCTTAATGTACGAATTAACCAGTGAGCTTGGTTAAAAAGTCGTTTTTAGAGAGCTGTAAAGTCTTAAGAGCTTCTAAGAAACTGTCCAGAGCCAGAGCTTTTCTTGACAAATATTTTTTTAGCGCTATAATTAGTTAGACAATCTAATAAATATGGAGGTGACCCTTTGGACTCTTTTTCTTCCCAACTCAACGCCGTTCTGGTTGATACATTCAATAATATTTTAAAGTTTGAAGAGGATTTACTCAAGCAATCGACAAATATTGATTTATCAATCAATGAAATGCATCTGATTGAGCATGTGGGAAAAAATACAAATGATGGAAGAACCATAAGTGATCTTGCCCAAAGTCTAAACATTACCCTCCCCTCAGTAACAGTAGCCATTAATAAACTGGCCAAGAAGGGGTATGTAAAAAAAGAAAAAAGCAATACCGATGGACGAGTTGTTTACGTCCGTCTTACCGACAAGGGCTTGCGAATCGATAAAATTCACCAGTATTTTCATGTAAAGATGGTGAAAGATATTTCTAAAGAAATGACTGATGAAGAAAAAGAAGTTTTAATTCATGGCATGGAAAAATTAAATGGTTTTTTCAGAAAAAAATTATCAAGACTCGCTGACGAAGATGAGTCGTCTGCGCCTTGATGTTTGGAGGAACAAATGTCCTTTACAATTATCGGAACCGGTTCTGCGTTGCCCAAAACAATTCAGACCAACGAAGACCTCGCCCAGTTTCTAGATACGTCCCATGAGTGGATCGTTTCTCGAACTGGCATTGAAGCCAGGCATATTTGTGTCGATGAGTCCATTTTGGATATCGCTCTGGAAGCCAGTGTGAACGCTCTGGCAAACGCCCAAATCAAACCAGCTGAGCTCGATCTGATTATCTGCCCCACCCTTGGCGGTGATACTGTCACTCCTTCTCTGGCCTGCCTGATTCAGGAACAACTTGGTGCGACCTGCCCCAGTTTTGACCTTAATGCGGCCTGTTCTGGCTTTGTCTATGGGCTGGACGTGGCTGATGCCTATTTTTCCCGCAATGGTGACATGAAAATTTTAGTCATTGCGGTGGATGCGATGTCCAAACTGGTGGACTGGCAGGATCGGGCTACCGCCGTTCTTTTTGGCGATGGTGCCGGTGCGACGGTGCTGACCAGCGGCGACAGCCTCAAAGCGATCCAACTGACTGCCGTCGGAAATCAGCATGCCTTAAGTATTCCTTGGCCCAAGGGTAACCATCCCCTGACCACAGGACAACCCCATCCAGCCCCCTATCTGCTGATGGATGGGCCAGAGGTTTATCGCTTTGCGGTAGCTGCCATCTGCAGTGATTTACGCTCGGTGACACAAAAAGCCGGTATTGCTCTTGCTGATCTTGATTATATTATTCCCCATCAGGCCAACCAGCGGATTATCGAAGGGGCGGCCAAACGCCTGAAGTTATCAATCGACAAATTTGTTCTGCGGGTCGACGGCTGCGGCAATACTTCTGCAGCCAGTATTCCTCTGGTATTGGATGAACTAAACCGCAATGGTTTATTCAAATCCGGTACCCGAATTGCCTTAACCGCTTTTGGTGGCGGACTGACAACTGGCGCCTGTGTAATTGAATGGGCCTGATAGGGTCTGCTAACAATTATAATTACTAAAGCAACTAAACCAATCTCAAGTAAAAATTTATTTTATAATCTTAGGAGGATTAATCAAATGGTATTAGAAAAAGTAGTGGAAATTTTACGGAATTACAAAGATGAACAGGATCTGGAAGTAACAATGGATTCAACCTTCGAAGAACTGGAACTGGACTCACTGGATACGGTAGAACTGGTTATGGAAATCGAAGAAGCCTTTGATACCAGCATTGAAATGGATGGCGAACTGACAACGATTGGTGATGTGGTAGAGCTGATCGAAAAAGCAATCGCTTAGGTGAAATAGGATGATTAAAACACCACTCTGCGATCTATTAAACATTGAATTTCCCATTCTTCAAGGAGGAATGGCGTGGATATCCGATGCTCAGCTTGCGGCTGCCGTGTCAAATGCAGGTGGTTTAGGGATTATTTCGTCAATGAACGCCGATGAAAATTGGCTCCGCACCGAAATTATCAAAGTAAAAAGCTTGACGGATAAACCTTTTGGGGTCAATGTCATGCTGATGAACCCCCATGTCGATAAAATTGCCCAGGTACTGATTGATGAAAAGGTTCCGGTGGTTACTACCGGAGCCGGCAATCCCGGAAAATTTATGAAAATGTGGATTGAAGCCGGTATTAAAGTGATTCCTGTCGTGCCTTCCACCGGGTTGGCACGGTTTTCCGAGCGGGCAGGCGCCACCGCCGTAATTGCCGAAGGTGGTGAATCCGGCGGACATGTCGGCGAAATGGCCACCATGCCATTGATTCCCCAGGTCTGTGACGCAGTTTCAATTCCGGTCATCGCTGCCGGTGGTATCGGTGATGGCCGGGGGATCGCTGCAGCGCTGATGCTGGGGGCCGTGGGCGTTCAACTGGGCACCCGATTCTTAGTCGCCCAAGAAACCAACATCCATGAAAATTATAAAGATAAAATTATTAAAGCCAAAGATATTGACACCATCCTCAGTGGACGAACATTGGGTCATCCGGTCCGATCTCTGAAAACAACCTTCTCAAAAGATTTCATAAAATTGGAAAATGACCCAACTGCGCCACCAGAAGCTCTGGAAGAATACGGTCGGGGTGCCCTTCGCATTGCCGCTCAGGAAGGTGATTCTCAAAAAGGTTGCTTCATGGCTGGCCAGATTGCCGGCATGATAAAAGAAAAACAAAGCGTGAAGGAAATCATCTTAACACTGGCCAAAGAAACCGAAACAGTATTAAAAGGAGGCTTACAATGGGTAAAATAGCACTGCTTTTCCCGGGTCAGGGATCTCAGTATGTTGGTATGGGCAAACCCCTCTACGAACACTGCGTGTCTTCGCGAACGATTTTTGACCAAGTTAATGCCGTTCATCAGGGCACCACTGCCCTCTGTTTTGAAGGGCCTTCCGAAGCCCTCAATCAAACCGAAAACACCCAACCCTGTATTTTTGCTGTCGAATTGGCAGCCCTGGCTGCTTTGCAATGTGTTGGCGTTGAAGCCCAGGGAATCGCTGGATTCTCGCTGGGGGAAGTAACCGGATTGGTAGCCGCCGGAGTTCTGTCAATGGACGATGGTTTAAAGTTTGTTAAAAAGCGTGGCCGGGCGATGGAAGAGGCCGCACAGATGACGCCTGCAACCATGGTAGCGGTTTTAAAACTTGAAAATCCCAAAGTGGAAGCACTCTGCAAGGAATTCAACCAGTGTTACCCGGTTAACTATAATTGTCCCGGGCAGCTGGTTGTCGCACTTTTAAAAGCCGATCAGGAATTGTTTTTAACCCGGGTTAAAGAGCTGGGCGGCCGGGGTATTCCCCTGACCCTGTCTGGCGGTTTTCACTCGCCTTTTATGACCTATGCCACTAAACTGCTTGAAAAGCGGATCTATGAATTGACCTTCACTGAAGCGTCAATTCCCCTCTATTCCAACGCCTATGCCAAGCCCTACCCTGATGCGCCGGTGGATATCCGGTCCTACATTCTGCACCAGATCAATCATCCCGTATTATGGGAACAAACCATGCGCAATATGATCGCCGATGGATTTACTACCTTTATTGAATGTGGCCCCGGCAAAACCCTGGGCGGATTCCTAAAAAAAATTGACAAATCAGTAACCTGTCATCACGTTGAAACCCTGTTGACCGATTATCTGGAAGCTAAAAACGCTGGAAAGGAATGGACTTTTACATGCTAACAGGAAAAACTGCACTCATCACTGGTGGTGCCAAAGGAATTGGCCGGGCGATCGCCCTGAAAATTGCTGAAGCCCATGGAAATGTCGCCATTATCTACCGCGGTAGTCAAATAAATGCTGAAGCTACCATTGCGGAATTGCTGGCTTTTGGTGTTCAGGCCAGAAGCTATCAATGTGATGTCGCTGACTTCAGTGCCACTAAAGAACTGGTTGCTCAAATTATTAACGATTTTGGCGGCTTGGACATCCTGGTGAACAATGCCGGTATTACGAATGATAAGTTATTAATCGCCATGAAAGAAGAAGATTTTGACAGCGTCATCAACACCAACTTAAAAGGCGCTTTTAACATGACCAAACACGTCGGGGCCTACCTGCTTAAGCAGCGTAAAGGGCGAATTATCAATATTTCTTCAGTTTCCGGTCTGATGGGTAACGTCGGCCAATGTAATTACGCCGCTGCCAAAGCTGGACTGATCGGCCTGACCAAGTCAGCTGCCAAAGAAATGGCGCTGCGGGGAGTTACCTGTAATGCCATTGCCCCCGGTTTTATTGATACCGATATGACTAAGGCATTAAAACCCGAAATAAAGACAGATATACTCAAACAAATTCCCTTAAAACGTTTGGGACAGGCTGATGACATTGCCAATCTCTGCGTTTATTTAAGTAGCGATTTATCCGGCTATATTACAGGAGAAGTCATTAAAGTTGATGGCGGTCTCTATATTTAGGAGTAATTTATGAATCGACGAGTTGTTATAACAGGATGCGGTGCCGTTTCTCCAGTGGGTAGCACTGTAGAACGTTTTTGGGAAAACCTGACAAACGGAAAATGCGGCATCGACTTTATTAAAAAGTTTGATACCACCGACTTAAAAGTGAAAATTGCAGGTGAGGTTCATGATTTTGAACCCCTTGATTATATTAAAAAAAGTGAAATCCGCAAAACCGATCTATTTACCCAATACGGCATTGGTGCGGCTGTTCAGGCGATGGAAGACAGCGGTGTCCAGGCTCATGTCGATCCCAGCCGACTGGGTGTTTTTATCGGTTCCGGCATCGGTGGTATTCATACCTTTATTGATGAATGCCACAAAATGGATGAAAAAGGTCCCAGTCGGATTTCACCCTTCTTTATCCCGATGATGATTTCAAACATCGCTGCTGGCACCATTGCCATTCGCTATAATGCGCAGGGACCCTGCTTGCCAATTGTTACGGCCTGCGCCACTGGCACCCATTCAATCGGTGAAGCCTTTCGCAGTATCAAACACGGTTATGCTGATGCGATTATTGCTGGCGGTACCGAAGCCAGTATTTCGCCACTATCAGTGGCCGGTTTCACAAATTTAACGGCGTTAACAACCGTTAACGACCCGGCCCGGGCCTCGATTCCCTTTGATAAGAATCGCAGCGGTTTTGTCATGAGCGAAGGCGCTGGTGCCCTGGTGCTGGAAGAAAGGGAATCGGCCCTGAACCGGGGCGCTAAAATTTATGGCGAAATTGTCGGCTACGGCAATACCTGTGACGCCTACCATATTACAGCCCCCCACCCTGACGCCATCGGCGGAACCCGGGCCATCCATCTGGCGATGGACGAAGCAACCCGGAGCGGTGTCAGTTTCGAAGAAGTTCAGATCTATGTCAATGCCCACGGTACCAGTACCCCCCTTAACGATAAATCAGAAACCATTGCCATTAAAAATGCCCTGGGTGAGCATATCAGCCGCACCCTGGTCAGCTCGACCAAATCAATGACTGGACATATGTTAGGCGCTGCCGGTGCCATCGAAGCGATTGCCTCAGTGTTGGCTTTAAAAGACGGCATTATTCCCCCCACCATTGGCTATCAGGAAGCTGACCCGGACTGTGACCTGGATTATGTTCCCAATCAGAAACGGGCAGTAGAAAGTGATATCGCCCTGTCGATTTCCCTTGGATTTGGTGGTCACAATGCGTGTCTGGCATTTGTTAAGTAGAGGAGAATAAGTAATGGAATTAACGACTGAAACCATTCAAGCCCTGGCGAAAATCATGTCGGCCGAAAAACTGACCAGTCTGGCTCTTGATCAGGGCAACCTGAAAATCGAAATGAAACGGGAAAGCGGTTTGACTTTCACAGGAGAAGCAACTTCTTGTGAACCACAAATAACGATCACTGCGCCACAGCCCCCACAAGATCTGCCTGTGATAGCCGAAACTCCTGAAGTCTCTAACAATGCCGAGTGGAAAGAAATTAAATCCCCGATGGTGGGTGTTTTTTACCAAAGCAGTCAACCCGGGAAGCCGCCCTATGTGACCAAGGGACAACACTTTGCCGATGGTGATACCCTATGTATCATTGAAGCGATGAAGCTGATGAACGAAATTACCGCCGAAACCGCCGGCACCATTATGGAAGTTTGCGTCAGCAACGGCCAGGTCGTGGAATTCGGACAGGTACTCTATCGCATTGTAGAGGACTAATATTTTAACGTAAAATCGATACCGTACTGATCTCACTCGGTACGGTTAAATCTTGTTGTGATCAAACAATTTATAAAAGCGAATTTTTGATAAAATTCAGAAGGAAATCAGAATGAAACGTGATGAATTAAAGAAGATCCTGCCTCACCGTGAGCCGATGCTGCTGATTGACGAGGCTAAAAAAATAGATGACACCACCGCCACCGGTCGCTACACGGTTACCGGCGATGAGTTTTTTTTACAGGGCCATTTTCCCGGTAACCCGGTCGTACCAGGGGTCATCCTCTGCGAAATTATGGCTCAGACCAGCTGTGTCTTATTGGCTGAGTTAGAAGGTGCCAACAAAACCCCCTACTTTACTGGTCTGAATAAAGTAAAATTCAAAGAAAAAGTTCGCGTTGGCGATACCATTGAAATTACCTGCAGTTTGACAAAATCCAAACCGCCGTTTTATTTTGCCAGCGGTTCGGGATCAGTAAACGGCAAGGTGGCGGTAGTCGGAGAATTTTCGTTTGCCCTGATTGAGTAAGGAGGCTTCCGATGTTTTCAAAGATACTGATTGCCAATCGGGGCGAAATTGCGTTGCGGATTATCCGTGCCTGTAAGGAAATGGGCGTTGCCACTGTGGCCGTCTTTTCCACTGCAGATGAAAACAGCCTTCACGTCAGCCTAGCCGATGAAAGTATTTGTATTGGCCCGGCAGCTGTGACAGACTCCTATCTGAATATTTCGGCAATTTTATCGGCGGCCGTATTAACCGGGGCGGAAGCCATCCACCCCGGTTACGGACTGTTATCGGAAAATCCCAAGTTCGCCCGGCTCTGCGCCCAATGCGGGATTGCCTTTATCGGACCGAGCTGGGAAATCATTTCAAAAATGGGCGATAAGGATCAGGCCCGGGCCACCATGGCGGCCGCTGGCGTTCCCATTGTCCCTGGTACCGATATTATAAGTGATCCCGATGAAGCCCATCGCAAAGCCGATGAAATTGGCTATCCATTATTAGTCAAGGCCCGGTCTGGCGGTGGTGGTAAAGGCATCCGACTGGTGGAACGATCCGAGGATTTCTTAAACGAATATTCGCTGGCCCGGCAGGAAGCCCAAAATGCTTTTAATGACGATGGGGTTTATCTGGAAAAGTTTTTAACCCGAGTCAAGCACATCGAAATTCAATTACTTTGCGATCAGCATCAGCATGTGGTGGCACTGGGTGAACGGGAGTGCTCGGTGCAACGCAAGAATCAGAAGTTGCTGGAAGAAAGCCCTTCCCCTTCCCTGACCCCAGAAATCCGCATGGCAATGATGGAAGTTTCCCGCCAGGCGGCGCTGGCCATTGGCTATGAAAATGCCGGTACCATCGAATTTTTAATGGATGCGCAGGGTCATTTTTACTTTATGGAAATGAACACCCGGTTGCAGGTCGAACATCCAATTACCGAAATGGTGACCGGGGTGGATATTGTCAAATGGCAGATCCGGATTGCGGCTGGATTACCTCTGACCTTTGGTCAGGAGGATGTCCATATTCAGGGCCACGCCATCGAATGCCGAATCAATGCCGAAAATCCCCTGCTCGATTTCAGGCCCAACTGCGGCACCATCAACTTTCTTCATGTACCCGGTGGCCCCTGGGTGCGTTTCGACACCCTGCTCTATCAGGGCTATGCGATTCCGCCCTATTATGATTCGATGGTTGGTAAACTGATTGTCCACTCTAAAACCAGGGAGCTGACGATCCGCAAAATGAAAGCCGCCCTGTGTGAGCTGGTGATTGAAGGAATTGACCACACCAGCCAGGTGCAGTTGGATATTCTTAGTCACCCCTTATTTATTGCGGGCGATTACTTTACTGATTTTATGGAAAATGAATTTGGCAAGACTTTGCCGGAATAAAAATGGAGGGTTTAAATGCTTAGTAAAGGTCTATTTAAAAAACCGAAAAATGAACTGGAAGCCCAGCACCGAATCAAGCGTAAAACCGATCCGGCGATTCCCTCGGAATTATGCCGAAGCTGTCCATCCTGCAAGCAGTTGAGCTTCACCTCCGATTTAGAAAGCAACTTCCACGTCTGCCCCAAGTGCGGACATCATTTTCGGATCAATGCCCGCCAACGCCTGAATATGATTATTGATCAGGATACCTTTGTGGAGCAGTATCATGAGCTGTCCTCAACCAATCGTCTGGGTTTTCCCGGATACGATGAAAAACTGGAGCAGGCCGCCCTTTTCAGCCACGAAAACGAAGGAGTCATTATTGGCACCGGAAAAATTGACAATCGGAAGGTAGCTCTATTCGTTATGGAAGCCACCTTTATGATGGGCAGTATGGGACAGGTTGTCGGAGAGAAGATCACGTTAATCTTTGAATACGCCCTAAAACACCAGCTCCCGGTGATTGGCTACACCGTTTCCGGTGGCGCCCGGATGCAGGAAGGGATGCTGGCACTGATGCAAATGGCTAAAACCAGCGGTGCCGTCAAACGACACAGTGATGCCGGTCTGCTTTACCTGACCATCCTCACCGACCCAACCACTGGCGGTGTCACTGCCAGCTTCGCCATGGAAGGCGATATTATTCTGGCTGAACCAGAAGCCTTAATTGCCTTTGCTGGCCCCCGGGTGATTGAGCAGACCATTCGTCAGCGTTTACCCAAAGGTTTTCAACGGGCCGAGTTTTTACTGGAAAAAGGCTTTGTCGATGCGATTGTTCCCCGCAGCACCCAAAAAGAAACCCTGACACAATTATTAACCCTTCACGGGATTCCCAAAGGTGGTGATCAAAATGGAAGCATATAAACGGGTTGCCCTGGCCCGGAAAAAGACCCGTCCGACTGGACAGGATTTTATTGACAATCTCTTTACCGATTTTATTGAACTGCATGGCGACCGCTGTTTTGGTGACGACCCGGCAGTAATTTGCGGTCTGGGTCACCTGATGGACATGCCCGTAACCGTCATTGCCCAGGAACGGGGTCAGAACACCAAATCCCGGGTCAAGCGTAACTTTGGCTCCGCTCATCCGGAAGGTTACCGCAAGGCCCTACGGCAGATGAAACTGGCCGAAAAATTCAATCGCCCGATTGTTTGTCTGATTGACACCTCCGGTGCCTTTTGTGGAATCGGCGCCGAAGAACGGGGCCAGGGACTAGCCATTGCCAATAATCTGATGGAGATGATGAGCCTAAAGGTTCCGATTCTGTCGGTTGTGATTGGCGAAGGTGGTAGTGGTGGCGCTTTGGCCCTGGGAGTGGCCGACGAGGTCTGGATGCTGGAAAATGCCATCTATTCGGTGATCTCACCGGAAGGCTGTGCCAGTATTCTCTGGAAAGACGCTTCCAAAACCAAAGATGCGGCTAATTGCCTAAAGTTGACTGCTCATGATTTACTGGAGCTCCAGGTTATCGATAAGATTATCTCGGAGAACCATCGTGATTTCAAAAACGTCTATCGGGAATTAAAAATCGGATTATATAAATGTTTTCAAAAAAACCAGGCTCTCGATCGCGATCAATTGATCAACAACCGCTATCAAAGGTTCCGCAAATACGGCGCCATTGAAAGTATGACCAAATGATCAATGCCTGATCATCCAAGCAGCCTCAAAAAGCAGATAACTACCCGTAGTTCTGCTTTTTTTTTATTGTTCCAGAACAAAATAAATGCTATTATAGTTAATAAGTAAATTTTCACAGAATTCACAAAAGGAGATGATGCCATGACTGGAGATCGAATTAAATGCGAACTTGTTTATAGTAAATTGCTTACCGCTGTTGAAGACATCATGTTGGAGGAATTTGAATTGCCGGAGGGTTGTATTGACATCGGGATTTTTACCACCCAATATGATGGTGTTGGCTACTGCGCAGCTGACGAAGCCACTAAAAACTCCAATGTTGAGGTTGCCTACGTAAAAACCCTTTACGGAGCTGGCGCCGGTCTCAATGACGGTCAGGTATTTGGCGTCATTACTGGCCCGACCATCTCTGACGTTGAAAATGGACTGCGCTATATTCGTGACTACGCCGAGAATAAAGCCAGTGTTTACAGCGTTAATGAAGATGACAGTAACCTGATTTATGCCCAGTTGGTTCCCAAGATCGGTAAGTATTTTTCGAAAACCTACGGTTTGCCGATGGGCTCTTCGATTGCTTTTCTGTTTGCTCCGGCCCTGGAAGGGGTTGTTGGTATCGATGAAGCCTTGACCGTTGCCGATGTGGAAGTGGTAAAATTTTTCGGACCACCGACCAATTCAAACCTCAGTGGCGCCATCCTGACGGGTACCCAGGCTAATTGCCGGACTGCCTGTGAAGCCTTTAAAAACGCCATTATCAGTTGTGTCGAAGACCCGGTTGATTATTAAAAGTATCATGAACGTAAAAAGAACCGTCAGCTGACGGTTCTTTTCTTTTTCGGTGTGAATTTTAGTAATAATACATCGACTGCATCATCGATGCGACAATGGCCATTACGATGCTGGAGAAGATAATCGAGAGGACAATCCCGATGCCCATAAAGATCAAGGTTGCCCAGGCAAAGTGTTTTTTCGTGGCTGCAGTTTTTGAATCAACGCTCCAGATAATCAGCATCACGATATTGACAATCGGAATATACAAGAGCAGCAGGGTCAGCATCCAGTCACCAAGTGTCATCGGGGCTTCGGCATTATCCGGAACTGCCTGAGATCTTGGTGGAGCCTGATAGGATGATCCACTTTGCGTCGATTCTGGGGGTGTCGTTGTGATGGTTTCTGAGATAATAACCGTTTCCTCGACAATACCATCAGCAATGATTTCATCGGCAACAATTTCTTGCGATAAGCTCTCTTCATCCGGGGTATCCCCAGGAATCTCTTTTCCGGAAACATCATGAGAAAGATTTTCATTGTCGAAAACGCCTGCCGTGAAATCTTCAACTTCACCAGGATTTTCCTTCAAAACATTACCACAGTTACCACAAACTACATCTTCGGAACTGATCCCGGCGTAACATTTGGGACAATACTTTGCCATTGCGCTCACATCCTTTTTATTTTATTTTATCATAAAAGCAGGATGATTTCAAAATATAATTCAGGACACAACTTCAATTTTTTTGATGACCTGATCGTTATAGGGTTTATCGGATCGATCACGGTCCACCGCCACAATGGCATCCGCTGTTTCAATGCCGGAAATCACCTTGCCAAAAGCGGCATACTGACCATCTAAGAATGGTGCATCATCAACCATGATAAAAAATTGTGAACCGGCCGAATTTGGCATCCCGGAACGGGCCATCGAGATGACACCCTTAACGTGTTTTAAGTCATTGACGACGCCATTGCCGGAAAACTCACCTAAAATAGTGTGTCCGGGACCGCCCATGCCGGTACCCTGGGGGCATCCGCCCTGAATCATAAAACCGGGAATGACCCGATGAAAAATTAAGCCATTATAGAACCCATCATTGACCAGGGTTAAAAAGTTTTCAACGGTGATCGGGGCAACTTCGGGATACAGTTCCACTTCCATGGTCTGGCCATTTTCCATTTCAATTTTAACAATTGGATTTACTGTTTCTGACATTATTTCCTCCAAATATTTCTGATAATTTTCATTTCAATGTAGTATACACCAAATGAAATAAAATGAAAAGAGGCGATCTGCGGTCTTAAGTATTTTGCTTGCGATGCTTTTTAGACCGCATATTTGTATTCACCGGTTTGTTGATCGAGATCGTAAAAATCAGCGAAGCTTAAACCAAAGACATCTTTGTTTTTGTCGGAAACATCAATTTTATTTTTGATCAGATATTGCCAGAAACCCGTTCCACCAATATCGCCCTGCATGATTACGCCCTGGACGATGCCATTTTTTAGCACCACTTTCTGATAATTGTGGCGGTCTTCCCGGATGAAGATCTCACAGTTTTCTTCCGGTTCCGGATTAATGTTCCCCAACGATAAGGTTGTCAGCCCATAGAAATTAACGGTGTTTTTAAGGGCGTAGCGGTCTTCGTATAAGAGTTTTTCACCCAGCATGTTGATTGCAGCGATGCGTCCCTGTTTCATGGCATTTGGCCAGATCCCGGCAATCCCGGTAACATCTCCAGCGGCATAAATATCGTCGATATTAGTCTTAAGATCATCGCCGACCAGAATCGCCTGGTTGGTTTTTATCCCGGATCCCTGCGTAAAATTAAAGGCAGGGCGCACTCCAGCTGCAATCACAATGACATCGGCAGGAACCGCTTTGCCACTGGCCAAATGGATTGTTGTGCCACGACCGACATCATTGACATCCACCGAAACAACCTTGTCTTCCAAGATAAACTCGGCGCCAGCTTCTTTAAACAGCTTCTGATAGGCCGCAGCAGCCTGATGATCAAGCTGTAAACTCATTACGTCCTTAGTCATTTCAATGACGGTGACATTTAATCCCCGTTCCAATAAAGCCACAGCAGCGTCCATCCCCACCAGACCGGCACCGATAACCACCGCATTTTTAGCTGTTTGACATTCCCGGTCTAAAAGTTTTGCATCGATTAAGTCCCGGAAGCCATAGACATTTTTTGATTCCCGCAGTCCCGGGATCGGCGGAATAAAGTAGCCCGCTCCGGTGGCAATCAGTAATTTGTCATAACTGATTGTCTGATTGTCATGGGTTGTTACGGTTTTTTTGTCAGGATCCAGGCTGATCACCGTGGTGTTATTAAGCCATGTTATTCCTGCTGTCTCAAAGAAATCATCGGCAATAAAGCTGATTCCTTTGGCATCCCGTTGATGTCCCAGAAATTTATGCAGCATACAACGGGAATGAACACTATCTTCCCTGGAAATAATGACGACTTCTGTTTCCGGCTCTGAGACATTAATGGTTTTGGCTGCACTGATGCCAGCTGCACTGGCTCCGATGATTACAATTTTCATAGGTTTACCTCTTTCACAACGATGGCTTGTTTGGGACAGGCTTTGACACAACTGGGTCCATCCGGCTTATCATCGCAGAAATCACATTTTATGACCTTGGTCCGGGTTTTTTTATCTGGCTTTAACACCCCAAAAGGGCAGTTCATCACACACATATAACAGGCAGCACATTTGTTTTCATCATACTGCACATGGCCGCTAACCGGATCCTTTTCCAGCGCTCCACTCATACAGGAGAGCACACATTCCGGCTCGTCACAGTGACGACAGAAAATTGGCAGATAACCCTTCCCGGCATCGAACTTGATAAAATTCCGGGTTTCGGCATCAGGACTTTGCAGGTTGACGGTGTAAAAATTACTGCCTTCTTCATGGGCGCTGATACAGGCAATATTGCAGTTCAGGCAGCCATCGCATTTTTCACGATCAATGATGATTCGTTTCATGATTACACCTCCTTAGATGTTTAATTCCTGACGTTTCTTTTCAATGATGGCATCCAAAGTTTGGGCGGCTGACTGGGCATTGTCATCAATGATCAATTGTCCACCAGTGAGGCTTAACATGTCCTGAGTAAATACCTGTACCGCCACCGGGCTGCCGGTTACAAACGGTGGTAAACCCAAATGCAGTGGCAGACCAAGGGCTAAACCAAAGGCGCCATCAGCCAGTGCTTGTTCTTCCAGCCATTGCGGCGCTGATAAAACCAACGGCAATTGTGGCAGATCAACGCCGATGGCTTCGGCCAGTTCAGTGGCAACCAGTTCCAGTCGACCAATCGCCAGACAGGGACCAAAGTTTAAAACCGGCGGAATTCCCAGGCTTTCACAGACGGCCCGCAGCTTTGGTCCAGCCAGAGACGCCGCTGAAGGGGACATTAAACCGACATTTTCCAACCCGCCGGATGAACATCCAGCCGATAAAACCAGAATATCTTTGGCGATCAATTCTTTAACCAGATTGACCGTCAGCACGTCATGACCGCCAGCCGTTAAACTGGAACATCCGACTACCCCGGCAATCCCTTTAATTTCACCTTTGACAATTAAGTCAATCAGCGGTTTCCAGGTTCCCCCCAGCAATGATTTCAAGGAGCCTTCGCTGACGCCGGTTAACGTATCATCATTGCCGTGTTCGGCATCCAGATTCAAGGCAACCACTCCCCGTCTGGCCTGATACGCTTCGATTACGGAATCGATAATTTCATTACTCTGGCTTTCTTTTTCTTCAAAAACAAAGGGTTTCATTTCAGCGTTAGCTTTTTTGGAAACATCGTCTAAGCAGATTTGTTTGATTTTTAATTCGTCACAGATCGGTTCAATCCCCGGTAAGGTACAGTTGAATTCGGATAACACCGCATCAATAGCGCCAGTAGCAAGAATCGCTTCACTGGTAAAATTGTTACCGGCATGACCGTTGAAGACTTCTTTATAATGTTCGCCGCGCAATTGTAGATCTTGACCGACACAGGTACAACCAACCAGTTTGAACCCTTTGGCCCCAACAGCTTTGGCCTTTTCAATGACATCCCCCTGAATCAACCGCTCCTGTAAATAGGCAAACATTGAGTGCTGATGACCCGTGATCATGATATTGATATAGTCGGTATCAATAACCCGTAAGCCCACTGGCGCCAAACGGATGGAAGGTTCTCCGAGCATCACATCATTTAGCAGATTCGTCAGTGTTAAACCATAGAGACCGGTGGAAATACCCAGCTTCAAGCAGTTAAGATACATATCGACGGGATCTGAATTGAGATTGGTAGACGTTTTGACAACCCCGGCAAACACTTCCGATTTTGCCCCGCCTGGCAGAATACCCAACTCTTTCCACCGATCAAACCGGGGTTTATAAGCCATTTTTTCAACCAGTTCCATTTTGATGTAGTCAGGTTTATATAAATCAGCTAAGACCAGATCCGCAATCTTTTCAGCACAGACGTGCTCATCGGCTTCATCCACTTCAAAAATTTCTGCCAATTTGGCCAGGGCAACCTTGCCTTTTAATACCCCTTTGCTGGCAGCGGTCTTTTTGAGCAACAAAGCTGTGTTTTCAACGATGTGTATATAACATCCCGACCCGGCTGAAACCGCTCGCAGGAAATTACGGGCTACAATGGTATCAGCCGTTGCACCACAAACCCCTTTGGGTCCGTCTGGTGTGATTCGACATGGCCCATTTGAACAAAGCCGGCAACAGATCCCCTGTAGCCCGAAACCACATTTGACACTTTGCCCCTCCATCCGATGATGCGATGTATCCACGCTGAGATTGGAAATAAAGTTTTCCAGTTTTTGATCCGCACTTGCACAGGTTTTACAACTAAAATTTGAATTCATATGATACCCTCCAGTAATTTATATTTGTAGCTGTTTTCGATATTAATCTTACCTGTTTTCTTTAAAGAACTGTTCCGATTAAAATCATGTTTAAATTATATTTCTGGAACAAGTATTTGTCAAGAATGATTCAAGATAAATATTTATCATAACATTTAAGTCCAAAAAATTCAAAAGCCTGATACTACGGCATCAGGCTTTTGATGTTAAAATTTATTTTTGTAAAAGTAGTAAGTTCCTTAATAATGATCAGGCAAAAAGAGAGACTTCCATACGGTTTAGCGACACATCATCCGGTAGTTTATTCTTAAAATAATCGGAAAGTAAGATTTCCAGTTCCGGATCAAAGTAGTCACAAATACCGTTGTTTTCTTTATTATAGATATGTACATGAAACTGAGTATTGGCATCAAAACGCATTACTTCCTGATTGTCCTTTAACTTTAAAATCAGACCTTTTTCAGAGAAGGTTTCAAGAATATTATAAATCGTCCCTACTGACATCACATACCCCTGATTTTCGATGGCTTCCATTAACATATCAGCGCTGGGATGCGAGGTCATTTCTGACAACACTTTTAAAACGCTGATCCGCTGGGGCGTGGCTTTTAATCCGACACTACGGATCATATCTGTATACATTTGGATCTTTTTACTTTTCATGATTAAGAATAACTCCTAACTAATAATTTCTGTTTTAATTATAGTATGATTTACTGATCTTGTCAAACTTCTTTTGATTTTTCTATTAAAAAAGTGTCCGATTCCACACGATCATACAATTACAGACCTTGTCTATGACAAGCTTGTAATTTAATCAGTGTGTCATCGGACACTCCCTCATCTTCACAAATTGCTTTTGATCAATCATCATTTAGTCATCTCTCACCTTCACAACTGCATTGATTTTGGGAGATTTGGTCGATTTTTATTTGCCAAAAATCCATCAGCTGTGATTTCATCTCCAATCATTTCTTCTGCAAAAAGCTCATCATTGGTAGTCAGGATTCGAGTTTCAACGGCAGGCATCATTTCCCGCCCCTGATCCAATAATCCTCTTGAAAGACTCATAACTTCAAAAGCTTTTTCTGTTTCATCGCTGAACCATTTATCGCCAATGATTTCGTCAGCAATTAACTCGTCTGTCAAGATAACGTCATCCGTTTGCAGCGATTTTGTTTCTTTAGCAGGTGTCATTTCCCTGCCGCCATCGAGAAATTCCCGCGAAAAACTTCCGCTTGCCATCATTTCCTCTTCAAGGAATTCATCAGCGATCTTCTTATCAACAACGATTCCCGTTGTTATTACCATGCCGCAAAAACTGCATTTTGTATCGTCAATACTCAAAATGTAAGTACATCTGGGACAATACTTCGGCATTTTACTCACTTCCTTCCATCTGTATTTTATCATAGGTTCAGCATTTTTACAAATGAAAGAAATCGTAATCGCATCGAAAATACTTTAATAAAGCTTTGGTTAAGCAATGTAAACAGGCTGTTACAGAAATTTCTATCCTGCAACAGCCTGTTTGGTATTATCTATAAAATGGTTGTACAAATAAAATTTTGTTTATACAAATAAGGTGGTTCCGGCATTCTCATTACTGGCGATATAGGTTCCAACGCCTGCAAATTCAATCCCATCAATCAGTTCTTCTTCCTTAATCCCCATCAGATCCATACTCATGGTGCAGGCGATAAAACGAACCCCGGCATTCTGAGCTTTTTTAATCATCGTATCAAGGTCATCGACGTGTTTCTTTTTCATGATGCCCTTAATCATCGCCGGACCGGCCCCCAACATATTCATCATTGACAGTGGTAGTCGGGCAGCTCCCTTTGGCATCATCGCTCCAAACATTTTTTCAATAAAGGTTTTATTGTGACCTTTGCCGTCTCTTCTTCGCAGCGCATTGAGTCCCCAGAATGTGAAAAAGAGGGTGACGTTTTTCCCTTGGGCAGCGGCGCCTTGAGCAATGATCATCGAAGCCAGAACCTTGTCCAGTTCGCCACTAAAAACTACCAGGGTGGCATTTTTCTGAGTTGATACAGCGGGTATCAGGCTGCAGGTTTCGCCAGCATCCCCTTTTCGAATCACGCTGATAAAGTTTTTGCCCTGAGTTTCCTGCGATACCAGCGTATGGCCGTTGGTTTCGCACCAGCTTTTGATATCACTGACAAAGCCAAAATCAGTAGCAATAATCTGCACCAGATCACCGGCATTAACGCCTTGGATCGCTTCGTAAGTAGCCATCAACGGTCCGGGACATTGCAGTCCGGTGACATCCACCTTCTTCTTGATCACCTGGCTTCCATCACCGCCCTGATCGACGTCACCATCTCCGTTTCCGTCTTTCTTGGGGAGGCATTCGCCAATGGTGAAATCCGGCTGAGCCAGCTGATAGTGGGCCGATTTGTAGGTGCTGTAGCCACCCGATAAGTTATAGACATTGGTGAAACCATGACCTTTTAGGATACGTATAGCCAGATACGCCCGCTGGCCGACCTGGCAACTGACATAAATGGGGGTGTCCTTGGCAATAGGTATTTCATCGATGCGATCTCTTAAGGTATCGAGTTCAATATTGACAGCGCCCTTGATGGCACCGGCGCTAAATTCAATTGGCGTCCGGACATCCAGCAGAAAGCCGCCGTTTTTAATAATCTCGTCAATCTCAAACCATTCTACCGTTTTATAAACGCCGGTTTCAATGTTGCTGGCGATATAACCCAGGATATTGACCGGATCTTTGGCTGATGAAAAAGGTGGTGCATAACATAATTCAAAATCCTGAAGATCCAACACCGTCGCGCCGGTTTTCATGGCGGTGGCAATAACATCAATCCGTTTTTCAGTACCGTCTTGTCCAACCGCCTGGGCCCCTAAAATTTGGAGGCTCTTTGGATCATAAAGCAGTTTCAAGGCAATATTGGTGGAATTGGGATAGTAACCGGCATGATTGGCCCGATGTGCAATGACCACCTGATAATTTATTTTTTTTATATCCAGCTGGGCGGCATTATTGCCGGTGGAAGCAATTGTTTTGCCAAAGACTTTGGCGACAGCCGTGCCCTGAATTCCCAGGTTTTTTGTTTTAATTCCATTAATATAATCAGCAACAACCCGACCCTGACGGTTTGCCGGCCAGGCCAAGGGAATGGCGGTTTGCTTTTTAGTTACAAAATCCTTTACTTCAATGGCATCACCAATGGCAAAAATATCGGGATTAACGGCTTCGGTATCGGCATTGATGACTTCATAGTTTTCAGTTGTGACGATATGACCCCGGGGACCGCATTTGAGATTGGCATTTTTTGCAAGTGCGTTTTCCGGAACAACACCGATGGCTAAAATAACCAGATCGGCCTGTAATACCATACCGCTCTCCAGAACTACCTCGGCTCCCTGCTTTTGGAAATGATTCACCCCATCTTCCAGAATCAGATTAACACAATTGGCATTGATTTCCTGATGAACCAGTTGAGCCATTTCAAAATCCAGGGGTTTTAAGACCTGATTCATTTTTTCAACCAGAGTCACGTTGATTCCAAGCTCCTGGAGGTTTTCAGCCATTTCAACGCCGATAAATCCGCCTCCGATGACGACCGCCCGTCCGACCTTGCCGCCATCGACAATGGCTTTGATTTTGTCGGTATCTGGAATATTTCGGAGGGTTAAGACATTTTGGGCTTCTGACAAACCGGGAATCGGAGGAGCAATTGGTTTGGCACCGGGAGATAAGATCAGCTTATCGAAGCTTTCAGTATACACTTCATCGGTCTGGTGGTTTTTAACTGCCACGGTTTTGGCGATTGGATCAATGCTGATAACCTCACTGAAATTTCGGATATCCAGATTAAAACGTTTTGACATGCCATCAACAGTTTGTACCAGTAATTTTTGACGATCTTTAATCACATTGCCAATATAATAGGGCAACCCACAATTAGCAAAAGAGATGTACTCATCCCGCTCAAACAAAATAATCTCGTCATCTTCACTTAAACGACGTAGACGGGCAGCAGCAGTCGCACCACCGGCGACGCCGCCAATAATTAATATTTTTTTCATGATAAATCCTCTCCGTACAATGCCTTAATAATATTTTGAGCTGGTTTACTGATGACTTCGTAATAAATCTCATTTCCTGTCCGGTAGCCCTTGACAATGCCGGCATTTTTCAGCTTTGATAAGTGTTGGGAAACCCCTGATTGGGAAACTTCAAGGCACTCTTCCATATAGGAAACATTGCATCTGCCATTGGCGATCAACCCCTTTGTAATACATAAGCGGACTGGGTGTCCCAGTGCTTTAAGAATTTCTGCCGTAACCTCGTGATCTTTCAAATCCATTTCCATGAAAAACTCTCCTTGCATCAACATAATAAATCAGCCTATCATTATTATATTAGACTTTTCTAATATGTCAACTCTTTTTTATTTTGTTTTGCTTCCAACGCCTTAAATCGAATTTCTATCGTCAAAAATTCGATTAACGCTTAATTATTCTGAATGACGAAAAATGAACAGTTGTACCTGCTCTGCGAACAGTCAGGAATGTTACTCCTTTAACTGGTTTTTAATTGCTAATTACCTACACATTACCACATTCTAATACTTTAATCAAGGGGATTGTTTTGTCGTCTATTTTAAATAAAGTTATGAATTTTGTGATTCATTGTACAAAAAATGCTCAGTTTAATTTACTGAGCATTTGTTAGTATTTTTTTAAACCAAATAAACGGGGCTAAAGCCTTAGCATAATGAATAAATATGGTATTCCTTATTTAGTTCCTAATAACTTATATAATATATGGTATAGGGTAATTATTTCCTCTTGGGTGATGGGTAAGCATTCTTTAACTTTATCTGGAATCTGACTGGCAGGTTTCTTGAGGGCTTCGCCTTTTGGGGTGAGTTTAATAATCACGTTTCGCTCGTCATTGGGATCACGGTTTCGTTCAATTAATTCGATTGATTCCAGACGCTTCAATAACGGAGTCAGGGTTCCCGAATCCAGATAGAGATATTCGCCCATTTTTTTCACATTGATGGTTTTATGTTCCCACAGCACCATCATGGCCAGATATTGGGTATAGGTCAGTCCGATTTCATCCAGATAGGGTTTATAACGTTTAACCACCTCTTTGGCACTGGCATAAAGCGGAAAACACAATTGGTTTTCCAGTTTCAGTTGATCATTGTTCAAGTCAATCACTCCTTTGAAATAGTATACCAATCATTATACATCACAATTCTGTTGCAGGCAATTTTTCACAGGGGATTATTCGGCTAATAATTTTTTGATATCATTCTCAATTTTTTCGGGCACATCGGTTGGCGCAAATCGTTTAACGACCTGGCCATGTTTATTTACCAGAAATTTTGTGAAATTCCATTTTATATTGGAACCCAACATTCCTCCCTGCTCCTTTTTTAGGAAATTGAACAGCGGATCGGCGTTATCGCCATTAACATCAATTTTATGAAAAATTTTAAACGTGACACCAAATCGGGTTTCGCAAAAACTCTTTATTTCGTCATCAGAACCGGGGGCCTGATTGGCAAACTGATTACAGGGAAAATCAAGAATCTCAAAGCCCTGATCCTTATAAGTATCGTATAGCTCCTGAAGTCCGGCGTATTGTGGGGTTAGACCACAACCAGTGGCGGTATTGACAATCAATAACACCTTACCCTGATATTCTTTCATGGAAACATCCTGGCCAGTGGCGTCTTTTACGGTAAAATCATATATGTTCATGATCGTTCTCCTTTGCGTTATTACATTGTATGCAATTATTATACATCACAATTTAATGTCGTCAAGTGTTTTTTGCGAAGCTTTAGTACGATTTAAACATTGAATGCATAACTCAAATAAATTGAACCGTTACAGAATAAAACCTGCTCAAACTGGCTTTATTCCGTTAACCACACTGCGGATATTTCGGAGACTGTTTTTTACTTCTTCAGGAGAACAGACATGGACACTCTGGGGCAGATAATTTAAAAAATCCCTAAATACAATTACTATTCCAATTTCTCTGACAATCAGTTTTTGGATGCTCTGGTTCATCCGATTGAGTATGATAAATTCAACGACTTCTTCATTGACATGATAGCGGATGCACAGGTTTTTTGCACTACCAACTACGCCGTCTCGCAGTACCGAAATACTAGATCGAAGAATGCCACCTGTTTCCTGAGGTGAGATCGTAGTAGCAACACCCTTCTTTTGCGGATTGGCGCTTTGATCCAGGATCGTTTCAAGCTGATCAAATGCAATGAACTTTTCTGAGATGGTGCTTTTTTTTATTTTTTCAAATGCCGGCAGGGTGTGATCGACCCATTGTGCTGATTCTTTTTCAACAAAAGGTATGCATTTTCCCAGAATCATCTGGGATTTTTTCTGGTAATAGTCTAAAATTTCAGGATCTTCATAAATAATCGCACTTTCAAAATCCCGGTCAATGGTGATTACCTGCTTTGATGTGATAAAATAATTGGGAACAATAATACTGATATCATCATATATTTTGGTTCCTGAGTAGAAATAGTACGGCTCATAATCAATATTTGTGAGACTTTTTAGTAATAGAACGGTTTTGAGGATGTCGAGGTTATTTCCCAGTTTTTTCTTATTGACTAAGGGAATAATGTTCTGAATTTTTCCGCAGCGATGATTATGACAACTGATCCGCATAATTAACTCATACAAAAAATAGTGTTTGAAATTGATTGACATGATGACATGGGCATCTTCATTCCGCCCCATTTCTTCCATAAAACAACTTCGGATAATTCCCTCAATTTTTACCTGTCCGTTGATAATCCGAGCTTTTTCTGAAGCTAACTGGGTTTTTACGAGATACTCTTCCGTTTCAATCCACATTTTCTTCTGATTGGTTTGAGCACTGATTTCGTTATAAAGAGCAAAAATATCATGACTGTTTTTGAGAACTTCGCAATCGTCATACTCATTCTCATAAAGGGCGTATAATAACTTCTTTTTATCTTTGCTCAGGTTTAAAGCCACCATAATTTTCTGAAGATCCTCTAGATTAAGACGGCGCTTGCCTGACAAGAAATGCTGAAGGGTGGAGCGATCGACTCCCACTTCTTTAGCAAGTGAAAAAATTGTCATATTTTTTTCTTTTATCATTTCTTTTAACACATTACCGATTTCCTTGCTCATTCTTTCCTTCGTCTCCTCCTTCAGTTGTGCATTTTGGTGATTTTGGGGTAAGTTTAATTTAATTATTATTTTGCGATCATAACGTTTGCAGATTGATGCTTTTATTTTAACATTAAGATGCAAAATAATCAATAACAAAGAGCTAATATTCATATAATGATTGACATGCGCTCGCTTCTATCAGATGTTTTTTGAGCGCAAAAAAGCGCACGTCAGCCAGATGCTGCGTACGCATGATAAAAATTGGTTCAAAATGGTTTAAAGGTAACGCTTTCTGTAAGTGTGTCTGAAGTTTACTAGATATAATCGAGTTCTTTCTGTCGTTCCAATTGTCTTTGTGCGGCTTTAATGACCGACTCCGTATTATCTGACTCATCGTACTTGGTATAAAAACCAAAAGAAACCGAGAGTTTAATGGATTGAACCTTAACTTCGTCAAGACTCTTTTTAAAGCGCTCCAAAGCCCGCTCAACCTTGGCACCTTCGGTTCTGGGCATCAGAACAACAAATTCGTCACCTTCGTAGCGGGCCACCACATCATCGCCCCGAACGCCATACTTAAGAACCTGAACTGCTTTTCGCATGAGAATATCGCCAACAGCGTGACCATACTCACTATTGATCTTGGACATGCCATTGATGTTCATAAAAATGATCGATAGTGGGTAGTATTGCTCTTCATCCATTCGTTGCAGCTCTTTTTCATAGAACTTGCGGTTGTATACACCGGTTAATTGATCATAAAAGGACAAGGATTCCATGTTCTGGTCAAGACTGTTTTTTTCTTTAAGCATCTCCTTGATGAAACTCCGGTGCTCGGTGACATCCTGCATAAAGCAGAGGATCCCGATAATCTCACCATTGCTATTTTTGATTGGTGCCCAATGATTTTTACCAACAATGACATTCCCACTATCACCCTCATACTCTTCAAGGGACGAAAACTGTTCACCAGCCAGCACTCGATCAAAAAATCCCCGTAGATTATCCCGTTCCTCATTACTGTTAATGATATCCAAAATACGGGTTCCAATTGCAATGTCGGCCCCCCATTGATCTTTTGCCATTTCTTTATGGCGATTATTAAAGCTTAAATACCGATAGTCCCGATCCAGACCAAAAACAAGAAACTCATGGGTGGTTTCAAGCATGGTTTTTAGCAGGCTATTTGCCAACTCCAACTTCTCAGTCAAAGCTAGCACGGCTTCTTCAAATGACTGTTCTTCAAGTTTTTTTCGGTTATCTTCATTGATGGTCTCAATATTTACGACACTCATATTTTTACTCACTAAGCCTCAACCTCCAAAATTATTTAAATCTTAGATTTAATTAAAATATTCCTGTATTATTCAGGAATATTTATATATTGTAACATTTCCAACGTTAAGATTCTACTTTTTTTGCCTATAATTTTTGCATCATCATTATTTATAAGGCAACCTGGCTGAGGGTATCCTGTAATTTTTTATCCTTGCCAATGCGATCGTCTAAAGTTTAACCCCGTCTGGAAATCCGACTGAAAAGCCGGGTTGTTTAAGAATTTTCTGATTAGAGACGTCAATTTTCTCCAGTGCGTTACAGCCATAAAAGGCATATTCCCCGAGGGTTTCCAATTCATCAGGCAGATGAATTATGGTCAGATTGTCGCAGCCATAAAAACAACTGATGCCAATATGCTTTAACTGATTTGGTAGGATCATTTCACTGATTAAGACGCAATCTTTAAAGACATGACTGCCCAATGTTTCCAGTTGACTATTTTCAAGAAATGCAACGGATTGAAGGCGCTGGCAGCCAAGAAATACCGCTTCTTCAATTTCAATTACGGCATCAGGAATGACCAGTTGTATTAATGAGCGGCAGCCTTCAAACGCAGAGGTGCCAATCTTTTCCAGAACTCTGGCACTGTCTAAATTAATGCTATTTAACGATTCGCAGCCGTAGAAGGCAAAATCTTCAATAACTTTCAGGGTGCTGGGGATGGTCACCCGTTCCAACTGAGTACATTGATAAAACATACTGCGTTTGATGACCTCAACACCCTCGGGAATAACCACTGACTTTAGCTCAGAATCATGGCGATAGCCATGGCTTGCGGCTGTTTGAAATTCAGCAAAATCTTTAAAAACAAGTTCTTTTGTGCCATCCGCCTGATTAACGAGATCAGCTTCATTGTCAAAGCTGAGACCTGGATTTTTTTGAAAAA
Source organism: Acetobacterium wieringae (assembly GCF_001766835.1). Lineage (GTDB taxonomy): Bacteria > Bacillota > Clostridia > Eubacteriales > Eubacteriaceae > Acetobacterium > Acetobacterium wieringae. Next base: position 74,907 of record NZ_LKEU01000039.1, read on the forward strand.
ATGGCTTCGGTTCAGTTTTTGAGAAAAACCCCATTCCCTTTTCAATTGGTGCCTGCGAGGAGGCTTGGTCGTTAAAGGGATCTGGCTTGGAGTGATAATCGGTGGCTATTGATAAGTACTCATCAATTGTTATATCTGGCACAATCTCCGGCTCAAACGGTTTGACACTGGGTTCTGGCTCGACTGTTTCCTGTTTGACGCTGGCAGGCGTATCTGCTATGGGCTGATCGGAGCCATTAAATTGTTTTAGCACATTTTCTTTTTCTTTGAGGGCCAGGTCTGCCATGAGCATCTCGTTTTTGAGGTTATCCAATTCTGCCCGTAGCGGTAGTCGTTTTTCAGCGATGGGTTGTTTTACTGCTTGGTTTGCTTCCAGTTCATTTTGGGAGGCAAACAATTCGTTCTGGAGAATTTCCAGTTCTTTCTGGGATTGGCGGATTTTCTCTGTCAGTGTTTGAAATTCGTTTTCGGCATCAAAAAGATGCGCCTTCACGGTATGGAGTTTGCTGCGGGATAAATCGAGATCCTGACGGCTAGTCTCCAACTCCGCTGTGATCTGCGTCAGGGCGGCTTTTTTTAACGAAATTTCACTGTTAATCGCCATCAGTTCCTGATCAACTGCTGCGTTATTGCCCAATTCAATACTGTTAACAGTTTCTACTGCCGGATTCTGTTCAAAGATGACCAGATAAAAATCTTCTTTCTGGGCCGGGGAGCTTTCTTTTAAGAGCGGCAACACCCGAATGATAAGCCCCTCGGTAGCCTTTTTCCGTCTGACTGCAATGATCGGAGAATCAACCGCTAAGCGACGGGTGATAGCCTGGTAGAGCGTTTTATTCAAATCACGACGGAATTTTTTACGGGCCATTTTTAAAATGTTATTGACCCCGGCATAACCCTGCGTCGGCTCTAAAAATAACCCGGTATGACCGTGAACATAGCGAATCGTTCCCAACTGATCCACCAGCACCGCCACCGGGGCATAGGTTTTTAAAAGTGCTTCTCTGGTCAGTTCCATAACGGTTTGCTCGGCTGACCGAACTCTGCGGGTAATGGTGAAAAAGCACGGCCATTCCAGGGCTCCTATTTCAGATAAAACACGATCTTTAATCCGGTATTTTTTTTTCGCCTGCATTCCTGCAGTTACTTTATTTAGTTGTTCCATAACCGATCCTCCTCTACTTTTTGCGTTTGTTCCAGGTGGTGATGGCAAAATTAACAGGGCTTGCGATACACCGCTGGCATAATGAATTTAAAATTGGTCTGTTTCAGATTAAGTGACTCGGCATGACCAATAAAGAGATAGCCTCCGGGCTCCATATAATTGTACATCTTTTCGACTAAACGGTCTTTGGTTGCCTGATCAAAGTATATCATCACATTACGACAGAAGATAACATCAAACTTTTTCTTAAAAACAAAAGTAGGCGTCATCAGATTGAAACGACGGTAAATCACTTCATTCTTGATCGCATCCACAATCATCATGTGGTTGCTGTCATAACTCTGAAAATACTTTAATTTCCAGTTAGGCGGGAGTACCTGTACCCGATCTTTTTCATAAATGCCTTTTTTAGCGGTATCCAGAACCTTGTTGGAGATATCGGTTGCCAACAGTTTTTTGTCCCAAAGATGGGCCTCAGTTCCGAAAAATTCGGCCATGATCATCGCCAGCGTATACGGCTCCTCACCAGTGGAACTGGCGGCGCACCACAGCCGGATATCACGGTTATTTTCGGCTTCTTTTTTTTTCTTGAGATAAGGTAACACGGTATTCTTAAAGAACTCAAAGTGCTCCGGCTCCCGCATAAAAAATGTATGGTTGGTGGAAACCTTATCAATGAGCACCGAACTGGCTTCTCCGGTTTTATCAGAGATTAAATAATGATAATAGTCGGTAAAGCTATCAAAGCCCAACTCCACCAGTAGCTTGTGAAGCCGCCCCATCAGTAGAAGTTGTTTTTCTTTTTTTAACTCAATACCATACTCACTGTGAATATATTCCGTTAACATGGCAAATTCTTTTTCGGTGATTTGAATCATTTTTCCACATCCTCAATCCTGTTATCCGCATTCACCCGTCGTCTGACGATGCCCAACAACGGCAAATACTTAGACTAGTTTAACTCAGACCGGAGCTCTTGTAAATACTGAATTTTGCCGGTGTTGCTGATGTTTTTTCGGAATTTATCATCTTCTTCAGTAAATAATTTTCTTGTCAATCTGATTAAAAAAGGCTATACTGGAATAAATCTAATTTAGAATGGAGAATGAATATGGCAATCGTATGGACACCAGCTCTGTCAGTGGGCGTAGACAACATTGATTCACAGCATAAAATCTGGTTTGAAAAAGCAGATCAACTTTTTGAAGCCGGCAAGACCGGAAAATCCAAGGAAGTTATTGCGCAAATGTTTGATTTTCTTGACGATTATACCAAGCAGCATTTTAAAGATGAAGAAGCTTACATGGCCAAAATAAACTATCCCGAAATTGAAGAACAAAAAAAATTACACAAGGCGTTTATTGAAGAGCTGGCCAAACTAAAAAAAGATTATCAGGAATCCGGCGGAAATATCACCCTGATTATTAACGCCAATCAGATGATTGTAAATTGGCTGACCAAGCATATATCAAACGTTGATAAAAAAATTGGCACCTACGCCAAAACTCTATAAATCATCAAACCGCAGTCGCTGGCGATTGCGGTTTTTTTTCTGATTAAGTAGTGCAAACAGTTCTCCAACGGGATAAGACCATTTAAATAAATCCGATTTTCCCCAATACTGCTGTCAGTTTTTTCATGTCAAGGGGTTTTGATGCATAGGCATTGCAGTTATAATCAAAGGCTGACTGAACCACCGGGGTTTCTCCCAGAACGGTGGTCATGATTATTTTGCAGGCTTCGTTTTCCGGGATGCCTTGCTGACGTTCCAGATCCCTGATGGTTTTTAAAACCTGGATGCCATCAATTTTTGGCATCATCACATCCAGACAGATCAGATCATAGGGGTGGCCATCCTGACTGGCCAGGAGATAGGCATCGATGGCTTCCAGTCCATCCACCACCATATCGCAGTCGCCATAGCGGCTTAAAAATTTGGCCAAGAATTTGCGACTGACCATGTCGTCTTCCACAATTAAAATTCGTTTCATTTCAATTCTCCCGGGCAGCTCCGGCCTTTTGCGCATACCAGATTGCTGCGATTTGTTCCAGGTATTCACTGACTGCTCCGATCCGGCTTTTGCGGATTGCAAGTTCCATTTTAAAAACCAGATTTTTTAATTCTTCCGCATTCATTCCTTCAAATATTCCTTTCAGCTGATGGGCAATCACTTCCATTAGTTCCAGATTTTCCTGATCCAACAGTTGCTGCAACTGATCAATTTTTTGTGTAACCGCATTCGGATCCTGACCATTTGGCTTGGGTGGTTTTATTAAAGCAGCTTCCGACATCAGCTGCACGTGCACATCAAAGCGATTGGTTGCGAGTGGCACAAATTGATTTTTTGCTTGCTGCTTATTATCCAGATATTTTTTTAGCAGGCTCTGCATCTCAAAGCGATCCACCGGTTTAGACAGATAACCATCCATCCCGCTGGCTTTAAATGACGCTTCATCTCCTTTCAAGGCAAAGGCAGTCAGGGCAATAATGGGTGTCTTCTGATTAAGATGGTTTTCCTGTTTATATAGATACCCATCTGAAGGATTATAATGTTGGCCCCCTCGGATGATCCGGCTTGCTTCAAGGCCGTCCATCTTTGGCATCTGGATATCCATTAGAATGAGATCATACTTTTTTTGGGTCGCTGCATCAATACCCGCTACGCCATTTTCCGCCACATCGACAACGGCACCCATGCTTTTAAGCAATTTTGCTACAACAATCTGATTGACCGGATCGTCTTCCACCAATAGGATCTGACATTCTGAAAAACTGCTGTCGTCCCGGGTATCCATAGCAGTTTGCCCAGGTTTTTTAGTAACAAGCATTGGCAGAAAAACGGAAAAAGTGCTTCCGACCCCCAGTTGACTGCTGAAGGTCACACCACCACCCATCATTTCCAAGAGCTGCTTGGTGATCACCAGCCCCAAACCGGTCCCCCCGTATTCCCGGGTATAGGAACCGTCGATCTGGGTAAAGCTCTTGAAAAGCATGGAATAGTCTTTTACATCAATGCCGATCCCAGTGTCGGTGATGGCAATTTTTTGAATAATTTCGTAATTCTTTTCAGGAACGGGTTCCTGACTGACTATAATTTTAACCGAACCGGTATTGGTAAACTTGATGGCATTACTGAGCAAATTATTGATAATCTGCTTAAGGCGCATGCTGTCACCGATGACAAAGTTTGAAATGATGCTACGATAGTCGACCGATAAGTCAAGACCCTTTTCCAGTGCATGTTTTTTATGGGCTTTAACCGTCGATTCGATCAGATCCATGAGATTAAAACTCATCGGATTAATCATCAATTTTCCGGCTTCCATTTTGGCAAAATCGAGAATGTCGTTGATGATCCCAATCAGCGAGCTGACACAGACCTTGGCAGTCCGCAGATTATCCTGCTGCTCCTCGGTCAACGGTTCCAGGGCGGTCAGATCAATCATCCCGACAATGCCATTAAGTGGCGTTCTTATTTCGTGGCTCATATTGGCCAGAAACTCGCTTTTGGCCCGATTGGCCTCCTCCGATCGGGCAATGGCCTGTTTTAATTTAATTTCGGTTTTTTTCTTGCTGTCGATGTCAGATGACAGCACCGCAATATATCCAGCTTCAGGGCTATATATTGAAGCCTCCACCCACTTTTTCAGGCGAATCATATAATATTCTTCAAGTTGGATGTTTTCTCCGCAACTAAAGACCTCCTGAAAGCGATTGAACAAACCCTGACTTTCTTCGGTTTCCAAAAACCCCATTTCCGATAATTTGTGCCCAATAACCTCATCCCGCTTGATACCAAAGAGTCTTTCCGTAGCCAGATTCATTTCCACCAGTTCGGCATCAACCAGATTTCGGCCTTCATCATAAAGGGCTTTGAAATAGGAAATACTGCTGTCCATGTATTTAAACAGCGAGTAGTATTTCTTCTGACTTTTTATAAACAACTCTTCAGCAAAGCGTTCGTCATGGATATCCAGAAACATCCCAATCATGCCAGCATATTCCCGGTTTTTATCATAGAAGGGTCGACCCATTCCCCGGAAGGTGCGATAGGTATTGTTGGGGGCCAATAGCTCCAGCTCCATATTAAAGTTGGATTGTTCTTCCAGCGAATCTTTGAGAATATCGATAAAGCGGGTCTGATCCGCTTTTTTCATATGACTCCGGATATCTTCCAGAAAAGACTCCCGGGCAATGTTCATAAAGGCTTTAAAGGTCTGATTAATGAAATCGCAGCGATGATCGTGGTCAATCCGAAAAATCATCACCGGTAAGCTGTCCAGTATCGAAAGACTGGACTCCCGGGCTTCCTTTAAGCCTTTTTCATAGTATACCTGCTCGGTGATATCGTCCAGGGTAATAATAAACTCAGCGTGGTTTGCGGTGACAATTGGCAGTACATTAAGGTTAATATAGCGGATTTCCTCGCTGGCCTGGTGGATGAAATTAACCCTTATGGACTTATCCCGTACCACGGCTTTGTCTGAGATGGCCCGGGTTACAATCCGGCGAAACTGACAGCTGCTGCAATTAAGTGAATAGCCACAGCCGCCATTGGCACTAAACACGCAAACCAGAGCGTCACCAAAGGCCTTCCCGGTGACCTGGGTTTCCTCCAGCTTAAAGGTTTTGAGAAAGGCCTGATTGACCCGGGTGATAGATTGCTCTTCGTCAATCACCAGCATACTGGTCGGCAGCAGATCAAACATCATTTTAAGATTGTTGCGCTCTTTTTTTATGGTTTTCTCGGCTTCGATAATCCGGGAAATATCCCGAAAGACCACAACCTTTCCTAGATAGTCTCCCACGTCTGACAGCAGTGGCGACAAATGCGCTGACAAATAGCTTTTATGGCCGTCCGGTCGGAGATAATAGCTGCGTCGGGGCAGTCCCACGGCTGTTGTGACTTGATTGTTTTCGCCATATTCCCAAAATTGAATCGGTTCCTGTTGACCATCCCGATACAGACGCAATACGTCATTAAGGGGTTTACCCAAAACATCTGACAGTCGCCGCCCCAGTATTCTTAGGGCTTCAGCATTGGCAAAGTCCAGCTGATTATCCAAATCACAGGTAATGATCGCATCGCCAGCGCTATTTAAAGTTGACACCAGCCAGGCTTTATCTTTGTTTTTGAGATGCAGTCTCATTTCATCCATCTGATTACTCCCGTCACGTTTTTTCTGAAGTCATAGCCCTATCCCGATGACTGGCTGTCAGTATTTACCATACTCATCGTCACTGAGGATGATGGTTTTTGGGACTGGCGCATGGGTGCTCTGACCGGATCGCTTTTTAACCGACTGGCGGTTTTGTTCTTTCATGGTTTCAAACATCCGCATCATATCGGGGCTGACGTTTTCATAACCGGTCGCACCCATGAAACCGCTCCGTTTTAGTTTAAAGCGGGACACCTGTTCTTTAAGGAGTTCTGCCTGACTGGCCAATTCTTCGCTGGCGGCGGCCGTTTCTTGAGAGGTCGCCGAGGTTCCTTGAACAACATTGGCAATCTGGGTAATACCCTGATTGATCTGTTCCACACCAATCGCCTGTTCATTGGAGGCCACCGAAATATTATTAATCAGCCCGTAGACTTGTTCAATCGAGTCTACAATCGAAACCAGTGCAGCCGCCGTTTCATTGGCGATTTTAGTGCCACCTTCGACTTTTTTGATTGAACCTTCAATCAGGGCCGTAGTTTCCTTGGCGGCGCTGGCCGACCGGGCCGCCAGATTTCTAACTTCTACGGCGACAACGGCAAAGCCTTTGCCATTTTGTCCGGCTTTGGCCGCTTCAACTGCGGCATTCAGCGCCAGAATATTGGTCTGGAAGGCGATTTCATCAATTACCTTGATAATCTTGGAAATATTATTGGAGGATTCGCTGATGTCTTCCATGGAGCCCAGCATTTGTTGCATCCGGCTGTTGCCCTGGTTGGCATTTTCTTTGGTATCTTCAGCCAGCTGATTGGCCTGCTCGGCGTTTTCGGCGTTGAGCCGGGTTTGAGCGGCGATCTCTTCAATCGAGGCCGTCAGTTCTTCAATCGAAGAGGCCTGCTCGGTGGCACCCTGAGACAGTGAAATACTGGAATCGGAAACCTGCCGGGAACCTGAAGCGACCTGTTCAGTGGCTTCGTTAATATTGACCATCACCTCATTGATATTGGTGGCCATCCGATTAAAGGCGCTGGCCAGATCACCCATTTCATCTTTAGTATTGATGGCAATTGATACATCCAGATCCCCATCGGCCATCCGTTTGGAAGCATCCACCATTTGATGGACCGGTTTTTTGATGGTGGAGGCAATAAAGATCCCCAGCAGAATCGAAAGAACCATCCCGATAACGATCAAGATAATGGTCATAAAGGTTGAGGAACTGGCAATGGCACTATTGCCATCGGCCGTTTCGCCCGCCACCTGCAGTTTGATTTCAATCATCCGGGCAATATCACTTTCCATCTGGGCGGCGGCACTGGCATAGTCACCATTCTTCATCAGGGCAATGGCTTCGGCCTGTTTTCCCTGTCGTACCAGGGCAATGATGGCGGCACTGGCCTGATTCATCTTTTCTTTTTGAGCAATGGCGCTTTCCACCAGCTTTTTACCTTCTTCGGAAATCAGTGTCGTCTGAAAACTCTGTATTTTAGCATCAAACACCGTATTCTGTTCCTGAATACTGGCTTCCAGCCGGGCGATTTCATCGGCGTTACCGGATAAGATGATCCCGTTGACATCGTTGGTAATGCCTTTGTAAGCATCGGTGATATAAATCAGTTCGCCCAGAGGTACTGTCATTTTCTGATAGAGATAGGTATCCTGGCGATCCACCGTCTGGATGTTGATAACGCCCATTACCCCAATACCACCGGCAATCAATGCAACCACAACAAAACCGAGAATCAACTTTGTGCCAATTTTCAGATTATAAAACCATTTCATCCTTGTACCTCTCATCTTTCTGATTGATTAGAATTTCTACTTCCTGGTTGGATAATAACTTGTCACAGTCCAGCAGTTGTTTGACCTCATTTCCCACCTTGCCGATGCTCTTAATAAACTGGTTGGAAATGCCCGAGCTGAGCATTGGTTGTTCAATAATGTCTGCCGCTTCAAACGAGATCACCTCTGAAACACTGTCCACGATCAGACCAACGGTATTTTTTCCGACATCGATCACAATCACACAGGACCGCTCATCATAGGGGACAAATTCTTTCTGAAAACGCAGACGCATATCCATTAAGGGAATGATCCGACCCCGGAGGTTAAATATCCCCCGGACATAGGCCGGTAGCTCCGGGACTTCGGTAAAAGGCAGGATGCCAATAATCTCGGTCACATAACCAATCCATATTCCGTAGTACTCATTGGCCAGCTCAAAGGTTAAATACATCCCCTGTTGATCATCATCCTGATCAAATTCTTCGGTCGCTTCTTTTATCATCGTACCACTCCTATCTATATAAATATTAGTAATTGCGAAACTGACGTGAGCGCTTCAATTTTTAAGTTGATTTGATTCATAGCGGCTTTACCAAGCAGCTATTGGACGCGCAAACCGGTCAGGCCGCTGATATCCATAATCAGACTGATACTGCCGTCAGGCAGCAGGGTACAACCAGCCAGTCCCAGGACTTTTTTCATGGTATTGACATAATTGGGGAGTGCTTTAACCACCACTTGTTGCTGCCCCAGGAGTTCATCGGCAAATACGCAGATCACCTTTTCGTCCTGTTCCACCATAATCAGAATCCCCTTGGTCAGGTCGGTTTCGGCATTTTTTATCTGGTAATGCTTGTGGAGCCGGAGGATCGGGAAGCATTGCCCCCGCACCATCACCATTTCGTTGTTGTCCGGATCCATCATACAGTCCTTTTGATTGGGCCGGAAGGATTCAGAAATCGTCGTTATCGGGATTGTATAGCGCGATTTGCCAACCCGGATATTCATCCCTTCGACAATCGCCAGAGTCAGGGGGATTTTCAGGGTGATGGTGGTGCCCCGGTCTATTTCACTGTCCACCAGCACTGTGCCACCAACCTCTTCGAGATTTTTGGTGACCACATCCATACCCACGCCCCGGCCGGAAAATTCGGTAATGCTTTCCTTGGTGGAAAACCCTGGCAGCAGAATCAGTTTAAAAATCTCCCGGTCGCTCATTTCCGCTTCGGGTTTGGTCAGAAGATCGTTTTCCCGGGCTTTTTGAAGAATTCGTTCCTTGTCCAGACCCCGGCCATCATCCTTAATAACAATCAGCACATCACTGCCGACGTTTTTGGCTTCGAGAATGATCCGCCCGGCTTTTTCCTTGCCCTTGGCCAACCGTTCCTGCTCGCTTTCAATGCCATGATCAATGGCATTGCGGATGATATGCATCAGCGGATCGGATATATGCTCGATGATATTTTTATCGACTTCAGTTTCTTCGCCAAAGAGATCAAGCACCACTTCCCGGCTCAGTTTTTTACACATGTCCCGGACAATCCGGTTCATTTTGACAAAGGTGGTCGATAGCGGCACCATCCGAATCGACATGACCATGTCCTGAAGTTCCACCGTGATTTTATGAAGCTCAATGGCTGCTTTATGAAAGTTCTCGGACTGAATAATTTCCACTTCCGGGCATTGGGTGACCATCGATTCGGTGATCATCAGTTCCCCCACCAGATTCATCATATTATCCAGTTTATCCACATTGACGCTGATCATTTTCTGGGTGGCCCCACCGCTGCTTTTGGGGAGTTCCTCAGAAGCAGCCGAAAGGTTAGTGGGCGATATCGGTTTCGCCAGCTCCGGTTCCGGCAAAACAAAGCTTTCAGGGGGGGCTGTCGGCTCCTGCGGTTGCCTGAATAGATCCAGCCGTTCATCCTCAATTTCCCGGAACAGCAGCTGCTCCACATAGATAATATTTTCAAAATGAGATTTGATTTCTTCATAGCCCAGCTCGGTTCTAAAATAGATTTCAAAACCATTTTCCCGAATATAGGCCGCTGTGTCGGGATTCTCAGCAATGTCGGCTGGTAAATAATAAACCTCTTCGGCCAGCTCGGCCAACCCGAAGACCAGCGTATAAGCGCGGATATTTTCCATTGTGCAGTCGTCTTCATATTGAATAATCACCTGATAGCAGGAACCCGCAGCTTTCCCGTCGCTGTCCTGATTTGGTGACGCAGCAGTGGGCTCTGTTTTTTTTTCTTGAGGGATGTAATACTGCTGCTTTTTTTGCTGGCTCCGGTTTTGGCTGTCTTCCTCGCCAAAGATCTGCCGCAATTCGTCCAGAAATACTTTTAAAGATTCAATTAGAAAAGCAGGGTCACCGTCGGCGTCATAGCGATTGGTAATTTTTTCGATCTCCGCTTTAATAAAATCTACACATGACAACACCAGATCAGAAACTGCCGAAAAATCCAGTCCGGAGGGTTTTTGCTCACGGATATAGTAAAAAACATCCTCCATTGCATGGGCCACCTTTTCGATGTTATCAAATAGCATCATTGCCGATGAGCCCTTGATGGTATGCATAAACCGAAAGATCTCACTGACATCATCCGGGGTGAAACCACCGTTTTTTTCACTGCAGATGATCACCTGCTCCAGCTGCTCCAGATTTTGGATCGTTTCAAAAATGTAGACTTCCACCATTGGTTCGTTTTCGAAATTTCTTGTCACATTTGTCACCTCACGTACTTCGATTTTTCTTGAACTATCTTTTGTCTACCACAAACTGAATTATTTCGCCCTGATCGGCTAAAGCATCCACTTATTTAATAATCTGTTGCAATATCATTACAGATTACCCAATTAATGCTTATTCCCTGTCATTTATACACCGATTTAGGGAATTTAAACAAAAAAATGATTTAGACGTTAATATTTCGAACAGTTCAGTTTTTTTTATCTATTTTTGCATAAATCCTGAGGCTTATTCATCGTTGACTGAACCTTAGACGGCTAGCTGGGGAAAAAAAGACGTTGTCCAACCAGATTCAAACAATCCGGTCGTGCAACGTCTTTAACACGAAATTTTTTCTATTTTAAAGCAAATAGGTGATCATGCCATAGCAACCCACCCCTCGCATCAAAACGCACCTTTTTTTATTCTATCGGCACCTGCAGAAACGGGTTAATCTGTGACCAGTTCAGCCAGCATGTTCTCCATTTGTTGCAGAAAATCAATGACACTGCAGATAATGGTGGATTTTTTGCTCATTTTTTGATTAAGCGTATCAATTTTTTCACCAAACGAATCGACAACCTCTGAAATGGCCCCAAACCCTTCTGCTGCACCATTGATCCGCTCGCTGGTGGCATCAATGCCTTTGATGATCTGTTTGCTGAAATTCTTAACCTCATCGGTACACTCGCTAACTTGGGTAATATTACTTTTTACCGCATTAACTTTATGCAGATTTGCCATACTTGCAGACTTTGACACCTGAATTTCAATATTGACATCTTTGATGCTCTTATAAAGCGCTTTGACGCTGTCATCAATACCATCAACCAGTTCCTTGGTCGATGTCGATAAGACCCGCATTTGCTGGGCGACCACGGCAAAAGCCCGGCCCGCCTCACCAGCCCGTTCGGCTTCAATGGAGGCATTAAAAGCCAGCAGGTTGGATTGCATCGCTATACCATTAATACCGTTGGACATATTCTTAATGTTGGCAAAGTCTTTTTCCAACTGTAAAAAAACCTCGGCAATGTTATCAAGTTGATCATTGGTATGTAAAATATTGTTTGCCAGTTCGGTTACATTTGTGCCGGTTTGATTAATCATCGTATCCGAGTTATCGATAACCGTATTAATCTGATTGGCATAGGAACTGAAACTCTTAAAATCGTCATTAATATTGGTTGTCATTTCACTGATGTTGGTGATTTGCGAATAGGTTTTTGCCACATCATCCAAATAGTTTGAAACTTCCACCTCTTCCTGCATCAGCAGTTCGATTTTTTCTTCAATATGCTTAACGCCAAACTGGATGCTCTTTTCCATTGTTTTATCACGCTTTTTTATCATAAAACCGGTTTCATTTATCATGCTGCTGTTCACACAATTATTTTCTAACAAGTTCATCTCTCCCACTTTATTCAAATACTGCCAGCACCATAGTCTGGTTGAAGTGCTGTTCATTCAGCTGCTCGCCATAGCCTGCAAAACCGACATAATTGCCCAGGGCGTTTCCGACTGTGGTGGCAAACTGATTTAACTCACCATTGGATTCAAAAAGAATCGAACGAGCCAGACAATTGACCATTAGTGTCAAACTGGGGCGGCTGCATTCCTGCCGGGCCTTGTCAAGTGTTTTTTGAAGAACCGTTTGATAATCATCAGGCTCCAGTAGCACCATCTGGGAATTGTTGTAGATGCGGGCATGATATTCCATGCCGCTGCCATTGACAACCTGATTGTTCGCGACAATAAACATTTCATTGCCAATAATCCGGCCCAATGGATAACTATCCAGATATTTGGGCAATTCACTGACCTTGACACCTAAGGCGGCAGCCATTACGGAAGCAGCCGGTTTGTGATCATATTCGTAGACAATCCGTTTGCGCACATCTACCTTGGTGGATTTAAAATAATGACGGGTCGGTTTATAGATATTCTCCCGGTATAAACGGATTTTTCCACCGAGGTTTTCAATCATCACAAAGACGCAGGCATCTTGGTAGACCTGACCGTTTAAAGCGATGATGGTTTTTTCGGCCCGTCCCCGGTCACCAGAAGAGCCGCCAAAAACCGGGATCTTCTTTTTTGACAGCACCGCATTGAGGGTTGACAAAACCAATTCCTCACAGCTGATCAGGGCGCTGGAAAACTCCAGGCAGATGGTATTCTGCGGTTTATTGAACCGGGCTGCCGCTTTTTCAACCTGCTCCACATATTTTAGCGGATATTTATCTGCATCTTTTAAAAGACCCGCTTCACAGACGATCCCATCTTCAAAACCGATGACTAACAGGCTGTCTTTATACGCCCCATCTTTACAAAAGGCCGCAAAGGTGGTAGCGCCCATCGAAATAGCATCCGGAAATCGGGTCTTTATTTCTCTGGCATAGGCGGTAAAATCGTCCACCCCTGAAAAAAATAGAAGCAGCTGAGGCTTTTTCAGCTGACTGGTCGCCTCGGTGACGGCGGCATCGGGATTGGCTTTAGAGCTTTTTCCTATCTTATAATTCATTGTTACTCCCTTTCACATAACTAAACTGTCGATTTCCAAGTCATAGGGACAATACTATACCACTAAAAATATTAATTCAAGCTAACTTTTGTAAAGTTCTTCAAAAAAACAAAACTCAACTAATCGAGATTAGTATCGTCTCGACTAGTTGAGTTTATCTTTAACCAGCACCTATTAGTATCGTACAACAACTGTCAGACCGTCATCACAGCCCAGCAACGTGGCCAGTGGATATAAAACCTGGTTGTTATCGATTATGATTTCCTGCTCGGCGGCCAACATAAGCAAGTCGATATAAGTATTCTTATCATAATTTGATTGAACAAACAGATTAACATTCAAATATTAGTTGCTGCTTTTTTTTACGGGAATCCAGATTTCACTTCTGTATTTAGGATTATGCAAATCTGTACTTTCGTTCCAGAGTATTTCCGGGCCGTTTACGGATTCATAACCTGATGACGGAAACCATTCAGAATATATTCTGCCCCAAATTTTTTGTAATGTTTCAGGAAATGGTCCAATTGATTCAAATACGGCCCAGGTATTCGACTCAACTTCCAGTTCATCAAAATCTCCGACATCACTGCTTGTGGTAGCAACACCAATATAGTGATCCAGTTCTCCCTTTTCGTCCATTCTTCCTTCGGAAAATTTGTCGATGCACTAATCATTCCAGTTGGTTCAATATTGGATAAGCTTTTTAATTGAACAATTACTTCCGAAGTTAGCAGTTCATACATTTTAGTAATCTCTGGATTAACCCCACTAAAAACCATCGGTACTCTCTTTTTGTACCCCACCAGTCTAAATGGTTCTTTTTCAACAATCCGATAATTCATTTCACATCCTCCTTGAATTGATAATTGGAAGGTCATTCTGGGAAATGCTTTAATTTGGGCACTTTCGTTTCTTGCTTCAGACGGCAAAATACCATGGACAGAATAAAAGGCTCTAGAAAATGAATCGGCTGATCCATACTCATATTTCATAGCAATATCGATGATTCTTAAATTTGAATCTTTTAATTCCAACGCCGCCAAAGTCAGCCGTCTTCTTCGAATATACTCAGATAAGCTGATGCCAGATAAAAAAGAAAACATACGTTTAAAATGATACTCCGAACAGAGTGCAATTTTTGACAATACTTTAAAATCAATCACCTCTGTCAAGTGACTTTCAATATAGGTCAAGGCATTATTCATACTGCTTAACGAATCCATTTGATCCCCCCTTCCAACAACATATTATCAAAAGATGACTTCATTCATCCGACAATTTGTGCACCGTTTAGTCGTTTCTTGTGATATATTCTTTGATTGTATTAAACAGGGAACTATCAAAAAGAGCATATGCCTTTGATTTGCTCTTCCCATCAATCGTTTCATCGCTATAGCTAAACCATTCAATAAAACGATTTGCCTGTTTGCTCGGAAAATTTTTCGCAAGTTCGATGATACCGTCATAATCAAATGTATCCGTTCGATATTTTTTCCCGTCAGCCGCTGTCAGTTTTAGTTGGTTAGCAGCACTAACCAACTCGTTGTTTTCTTTTTTAAGTTTCGTCTTTAAATATTTCCAATAATTTCTGTTTTTTGTGTAGTCGTCCTCGCCACACAAAACACCGATGATATCCAGAACAGAAAACCACCACTTGGCTTTTTGATCGTCCCAAACAGCCTGCACTTCCTTATCATCAAAAAAACGAATGGAGATTTTGCTCATTTCAATCACCCCCTATCAGTTTATTGGCTACCTTTAATCATTTTCGACAAATCTTGCTACGCTCTCACCGCACTACTTACAGCGACCTTGCAGAACCAAACCGAATTGATCATTTTGAATACCATAGTCGACAATTGTCGTCACCCCACATTTTGAGCAAAACACATTTTGTAAGAGCCTTTGCTGCATCTCCACGGGAAAATTTTGCCCATTTTCTCAGCTCATCCATATCTGATGATTTACATTGATCTACTAAATTCATGTAGCACTTGCCTTTCTGATCTCGAAATTCTTTAAAAGGCCTTGTTAACAAAACATCTAAATCAACCACTCAACAAGTCCTAAAAACAAATTGTGAAAAAAATAGGCGCAGGCCACCACGGGAGAAATCTTATGGTGGCTTTTCTTATGCAGAAAAATATGAACGAGCTCAAGCTTAAAATAAACCTTAATGTTCAGCATAAGTTCGTATATGATGCGTACATTGAATTGACAATGTGATCATTTCGAACTATAATGATGGTAGATAAGGAGGTGCTTATAATGGCTACTAGTACAAATTTGAATATTCGTACCGATAAAGATATCAAAGAAGCTGCAGAGAAAATTTTTGGAGAGCTTGGTCTTAACATGACAACAGCAATCAATATTTTTCTCAGACAAGCAATCCGGGAAAATGGGATACCTTTTGAAATGAAATTGTCTGTTCCGAATCAGGAAACAGTTGCTGCCATTACCGAAGGTCGAAAACTGGCCAAAGATAGTAGTGTCAAAGGTTATTCCAATATGGATGATTTGCGAGCTGCACTGGAAGAATGAAATACGAAGTTAAATTCACAAATCAGTTTAAAAAAGATCTTAAGCTTGCCAAAAAACAAGGCAGAGATATTGACCGACTTTATGCTGTTATTGAAAAACTTGCCGATGATGAACCTCTGGAACAAAAATATCGTGATCATGATTTAAGTGGTAATTATAAAGGATGCCGTGAATGTCATGTCGAACCCGATTGGCTTTTGGTCTATGAGGTGATGGACGATGTTCTGGTATTAATGCTTTATCGTATCGGAAGTCACTCAACGTTGTTCTGAGTTTATTACTCATAAAAATCTCTTTAAAAATAAAAAGCCCACCGAGTGTGCGTGTCAATGACAGAGGCCCGTGGGATTTGTTAGCGTTATATTACCGCTTTCTTGTGAGGTTGTCAATGCTTTTCAACGACCTTTAAAAAATCACATTTGAAGCAAGTGGAGAGTAAATGAGAGTTGATGTTAATACCCAATGTGTTACAATAGTATTGTGAAAAAAGTAGGCGCAGGCCACCACTGGAGAAATCTGATGGTGGCTTTTCTTATGCCCTGAAGGAGGCGAACACCATGCCTAGAAAGCCTAAACGCCCTTGCAGCTATCCTAGTTGTAAAGAATTAACCGCTGGCCGGTTCTGCGAGGAGCATCAGAAATTATCGGAGCAACACTACAATAAGTATCAGCGCGATCCTGAGACCCGGAAACGCTATGGCTGGGCATGGAAGCGTATCCGCGATTGTTACATCAAAGCCCACCCACTTTGTATGTTATGCCAAAAGAATGGCAAACTAACCCCAGCCCATGAAATTCATCACATCACTCCCCTATCCAAAGGCGGCAACCATGATGAAGAAAACCTGATGGCGTTGTGCAGCAGCTGTCACTCCACTATCACGGCTCAGGAAGGTGGCCGGTGGAAGTGAAAGACTACAAAATACGAAGCCAATCACGACGAGCATAAAGGATTCGTTCAACGTTGATAACTTTGGATTGTTCATCGATGGTAAAGAAAGCGACATAGTTCTTAACCAAAAGTTTCCGGTACCCCATTGAAGCCAGCCGGTCATCACGAACAGCCGGACATTTCTGTGGCATTTCGGTTAAACCAAGTAGTGCTTCTTCAATCGTATCCATCATATTTATGGCCGTCATTGGTGATGACAATTGTGACGAGATGTACAGGACAATGTCTCGTAGGTCGTTTTCGGCTGGCTCTGAGATCTCAATGCTATACGTTGCCATCGGTTATCTCTTGTCGCAGGTCCTTTATGACATCAGTCAGTGGACGTTTTTTTCCGGCTTTAATGGCAGCTCGACCCTCATCAAGGGCACGATAAAGTTCAACCTTGCCGTTTAACATTTCGTATGCCTCGATGCTCATGACAGCCAAGTCTCCCTGACCATTCTTAGTGATGAAGATGGGTTCCTCGTGTTCGTGACAGAATTTAGAGATTTCGTTGTAATTATTTCTTAGATCCGTACTGGATTTGATATTAGGCATTTGATTGTCCCCCTTTGTTAATCTAAAGATATTATACCAGAATATCTTTAGATTAACAATGCAAGAACCTCAAGCCTGGCGATGCGGAATATGAGAAGCTCAAGCGGTCCATTAAGGAATTCGGCTACGTCGAACCTGTTATCTGGAACCAGCGCACCGGCAACGTCGTCGGTGGTCATCAGCGCTTTAAGGTACTGACCCAGCTGAGCGAAAAAGAAGTGGATTGCGTTATAGTGGATATTAATGAAGAAAAAGAGAAACATTGAATATTGCTCTAAATAAGGTCTCCGGAGATTGGGGTGTGCCGCTGTTAACGGATCTGCTAAAGGATCTTGATGATAGCGGCTTTGATCTGGCTGAAATCAATGAACTTTTTGGCGAACCCGATGCCCAAGAGGATGACTTTGATCCAGAGCAGGCTTTGGATGAGATCACTACCCCGATGACCCAAACCGGTGATGTTTGGTTATTGGGAAAGCACCGGTTAATCTGTGGCGATTCCACAGTCAAAGCAGATATGGACACCCTGATGGATGGCCGACTGGCTGATCTTGTTCTAACGGACCCCCCTTATAATGTCGACTACCAGGGCGGCACCAAAGAAAAACTCAAGATTCAAAATGATAAGCTTGATGATGTAGCCTTCCTGGAGTTTTTAACGGCCGCCTGTATATTCCGACCGTGAAATCCCATCTGCACGGTCAAACCGTCCCAGCGTCACGATTGAACTGACCCACCTTAACGAAAGGTGAGCCATTCATATAAATTGATCCTATAATGAAGTTGGCACACAAATGTGTGACTATCATTACAGGAGGTCGATAATCATGATGAATTATCGAGAAATTTTGAGACTGAACAGTCTCAATTACACCCAGCGACAGATTGCTGCAAGCGTGCATAGCTCGTGAAATACGATCCGGGAAGTGCTTGAAACCGCAACCAAATCGGGCATCGAATGGCCCCTGGACGAAACGACAACCAATGAAGTACTGATGGCCATCTTCTATCCCGATCGGCTGACAGCAAATAATCACCGAAAGGAGGCTGATTACAGCGCCATCCACAAAGAACTGGCCAAGCCGGGAGTGAATCTTTCTTTGCTCTGGAGCGAATACTGTGAAACCTGTTACACCAATGGCGATACCCCCTATATGTACTCCCAGTTCTGTGACAAGTACCGCCATTGGGCCAGAGTGACAAAGGCAACCATGCGGATCCGGCATAAGCCGGGTGATGTGATGCAGGTTGACTGGGCCGGTAATACCATTCCGATTCAGGATCCCTTTACCGGGGATACCACCGAAGCCTATCTGTTTGTTGCGGTGCTTCCCTGCAGTTGCTATGAATGTAAGCAAAAGCGTCACCGTACTTCCAGCTAGAAAGCAAACCAGAGCCAAAAATGAAGATGAGGAAAATGCGAGGTTACGGGTAGCAGCCTATTGCCGGGTTTCCACTGACAGTGATGAGCAAGCCACCAGCTATGAAGCGCAAATCGAACACTACACGTCCTACATTAATAACCATCCGGACTGGGCACTGGCGGGTATTTATGCGGACGACGGTATATCTGGTACCAATACCAAAAAGCGTGAAGAATTCAACCGTATGATTGATGCGTGTATGGCTGGTGATGTTGATATGGTCATCACCAAGTCCATCAGTCGGTTTGCCCGAAACACGCTGGATTGCCTGAAATATATCCGTCAACTAAAGGAAAAGAACATCGCGGTATTCTTCGAAAAAGAGAATATCAACTCCACGGATTCCAAAGGTGAAGTCATGCTCACGATCATGGCTTCACTCGCCCAGCAGGAAAGCCAATCCTTAAGCCAAAACGTGAAGATGGGCCTACAATACCGCTACCAGCAAGGGGAAATCCAGGTCAACTGCAAATGGTTCCTAGGTTATACCAAAGACGAGAATAAAAAGCTGGTTATTGTTCCTGAGGAAGCGGAGGTTGTCAAACGCATCTACCGGGAATATCTTGAAGGTGCCAGTTTGTTAAAAATTGCCCGCGGTTTAGAGGCAGACGGCATCAAAAATGGCGCCGGGAGAGAAAAATGGTACACCAGCAACATCAACCAGATTTTGCGAAATGAAAAATACATCGGCGACGCCCTCCTACAAAAAACTTATACCACGGACTTTCTCACAAAGACGCGAGTTAAGAATCATGGCATCGTTCCGCAGTATTATGTCGAAAATAACCATGAGGCCATCATCCCCAGGGGAATTTACATGCAGGTGCAGGAGGAACTGATCCAACGCCGCACCGTCCACACCAGTCCGAATGGGAAAAACCGAACCTTTAGCTGTACGCACTGTTTTTCAAACATGATCATTTGTGGCAATTGCGGTGAAGTTTTTCGCAGGGTCCATTGGAACAACCGCGGCAAAAAGTCCGTCGTTTGGCGCTACGTCAGTCGCTTGGAAAACACCGGGCTATTCTGCGATGCCCGTACGGTTCCGGAAAGCCAAATCGAGTTGATTCTAGTCAACGCTATCAATCAGACGCTTGGCAAAAAAAACACCTTTCTTGCCACCCTACAGGGAAACATCAAAACCGTCCTCAGCCGTGAAAATAATCAACCCCTGATTGATATTGAATTGCGACTTCAGGAACTACAACAGGAGCTTTTGAGACTCGCCAGCTCTAAGGCCGACTATGAAGAAGTTGGTGCTGAAATTCACCGTTTGCATGATGAAAAACAAAAGCATCAACTAGAAGGTGCCGGACGGGATGACATTAAGAAACGAATTTCCGATATGAGTACATTTTTGATGGAGCAGTCAACCGCCCTGACCGAATATGACGAGGCGCTTGTCCGGCGACTGATTGAAAAAGTCACAGTCTACGAGGATAAATTCACTGTGGAATTCAAATCCGGTGTGACGGTAGATATTGAAGTAAATTAAAATAATTAAGGCACTCTACGAAAAAATGGTCGTAGGGTGCCTTGTTTTCGTGGTTATGTCTATAGGTAAAGTAGAATTAAGATTCATTTCAGTTTCTTACTGTCATTATTCCAGACGCTCAAAAATACGATAGCATAAGTAGGTCAAATAAGGAGACGGTATTTTTTTTTGCCCAAAATCCCAATCTTTCAATTTCATATACACCGATTCAGGCGTAAAATATTTATCTTTATCCTGTTTGTTTCTTATCAGGGTTATCATTTCCTTGAATCGCGGATCTTGATGCACGAATTTGTATTTACTAAGAACTCCTGCCATGCTGACAATGTCATACCAGCACGATGGCGCTTTCAACTTACGGAAGTCCGTCCCCATATAGAACACATACGGATGCAGATCAAGGCTGTTTTCCCAGAGACTTAGTAGCGCATTAACGCAGCAATGAGCGACCTGGGAATCCTGATACTCTGGTATGTATGATAATAAATCGGCCATTATCATCGTTGCATATGGGCAGCAATCGGCCTTTTTCCCGGGACCACGGAATTTACCGAGTTCTAAAGAAGCGGCGCAAGGGAAGCCATTATCACGGCACAACGAAACCAAATAGTCAACGCCAGGCTTAATATGTTCATGATAATCCATGCCTGCTTTTATCAGCGCAAGCAAAAGCAGCGGGGCATCGCACAGGCACCAGCTAAAAACATCCACACCCGCTCCGCCAAAATGCTTCGGTACGTTGGTCAGAGACTGATAAATGCCGTGCTCATCCTGATGCTTAAGAATTTCATCAACTGCCGTTTTTATTTCAGGTACTTCCATATCGAATCCGAGATCTAGAAGAAACATGAGCTTGTGTATCGGCAAATCAGGATTTTTATGATTTGTCACCAGACTCGCGTGAAAATTCGCAACACTAGAAAGGTGTTTTTGAATACGATCATCCACTAATGCTACATTTCTGATTTCTACAAGACTGTCCTTTGGTTCATGGAACAAGTGAAGTAGAATCGCGTATTTCAGCCAATTGTTGCTGTGATCCAATAGCTTTTTATAATCCATTCGCTCATCACCCCTTTTTAATAAAATTGAATTAATAAACCTCTATTAAATAGTACGAATCGTGCTTGCCATCGTCCAAGCATCCGACGTTTCCAATGTACTTTTATTCACCTTCACCTTCAGTGATTTCATTTTCCTGCTCATAATAGTAGGAATAATCGACACCCTTCATAAACATTTCACGGTCGTTTATCTTATCTGTCAAGGAAAACTGCAAAAGTGCTTTTATTTGCGTTGGATTTGACACACTCTTTTCCATAGAAGTAAGATAGTCTTTTTTATTAATTTTGCTCCAGTCCACGCACAATTTCAGGTTCTTTTTCAGAATCAGGTCAAGCCATATGCGCATACTTCTGCCATTTCCCTCCATAAAGGGGTGAGCAACATTTATTTCTACGTACTTATCGACAATTTCTTCAAAAGAATTTTCTGGCATTTTTTCAATTTTATTCAGCGTTTCAGGCAAAAAACGCACCATCGCAAATTGAAAACCACCCTTGGCAATATTAAGCGTCCTGATTTGCCCGGCAAAGTCATATAGCCCTCCGAACAAATAACCATGAATCTGCTGCAAACCTTTGACCGTACCGACTTCGATTGTATCAAACAAGGAACTGTCGAAAAGAGCATATGCCTTTGATTTGCTCTTCCCATCAATCGTTTCATCGCTATAACTAAACCATTCAATAAAACGATTTGCTTGTTTGCTTGGAAAATTTTTCGCAAGTTCGATGATACCGTCATGATCAAATGTATCGGTTCGATATTTTTTCCCGTCAGCAGCAATCAATTTCAGTTGGTTAGCGGCACTAACCAACTCGTTGTTTTCTTTTTTAAGTTTCGTCTTTAAATATTTCCAATAATTTCTGTTTTTTGTGTAGTCGTCCTCACCACGCAAAACACTGATGATATCCAGCACAGAAAACCACCACTTGGCTTTTTCATCGTCCCAGACAGCCCGCACTTCTTTATCATCAAAAAAACGAATGGAGATTTTGCTCATCTCAATCACCCCCTATCACTTCATTGGCTACCTTTAGTCATTTTCGACAAATCTTGCTACGCTCTCACCGCACTTCTTACAATGTCCTTGCAAAACCAAACCGAATTGATCATTTTGAATACCATAATCGATAATTGTCGTCACCCCACATTTTGAGCAAAAGACATTATTTAAGAGCCGTTGCTGCATATCCACGGGTATTTTTGCCCATTTCTTCAGCCCTTCGATATCTGATGTTCTACATTGATCTTCTAAATTCATGTAAATACCTCGCCTTTCTTATCTCTAAATTTAAAATAAGGCCTTGTTAACAAAACATCTAAATCAACCACTCAACAAGCCCCAAAAGCCAAAAACATCTATATCGACTTCTCGCCAAGCACCGTTATCTAAATCGGACTGTACGGGCCAAAATCAGCCCTTTTGATCGATTCCCTCAAAGCAATAATTTACCTGTTTTAGATAATAAAATTATACCACAAAAAAAGAAAAAGCCCAGTAATACCGGGCTTTCCACAGATCGTTTATTTTTCCCGTGACATCAATACTACCGTCTCAACGTGACCAGTTCCCGGGAACAGATCCACCGGCTGAACGGTTTTAATAGCATAGCCAGCTTCGGTTATAAACTTTAAATCCCGGGCCAGGGTTGAGGGGTTACAGGATACATAGATAAGCTTGGGGGTGCCCAACTCGCTGATGGCTTGCAGCAAGGATTCGTCACAGCCTTTTCGAGGCGGATCGAGAACGATCAGATCGGGTTTGACTCCTTCATCTTTGATGATCTTGAGCATTTCATCTTCAGCCCGACCCAAAAAGAAGCGGGCATTGTCGATCTGATTGAGGCCAGCGTTTTCCCGGGCATCAAGAACTGCATCGCCGACGCTTTCAATCCCGATGACCTGTTTGGCCTGAGCCGCCAGATAAAGCCCGATGGTGCCGGTACCGCAATAGAGATCAAAGATGGTTTCTGTGCCGGTCAAGGCAGCAGCCGACTTGATGGCATCATAGAGTTTTTCTGTCTGCAGCGAATTGACCTGAAAGAAGGAGTTTGGTGAAATCGAAAAACTGAGATCCCCGATCTGCTCCACCAGTCGGGCCGCCCCGTAGACGCAGAGACTTTTTTTGCCCAGAATTACATTGCCTTTTTCCCGGTTGATGTTGGCGTAAATACTTTTGACATTGGGAATTCCGGCGACGATGCCCTCAATAATGGCCTGACGTTGACTTAACTCCTTACCGTTAATGATCAGGGTGATCATGTTTTCGCCCTGGAGGTTGGTACGCTGCAACACCCCCCGGAGATAACCCTTGTGGGTGCGCTCATCATAGATGCTTAAATTCAATTCCTGAACCAGCGCATTGATGGTTTTGATGGCCGCCGCTGCTGATTCCGGCTGGTTGAGGCAATCGTCAATATGAACCAGCTGATGAGATCTTTTGGCATAAAAACCCATTCCCTTGCGATCCAGTTTAAATTGTGCCTTATTGCGGTAGCGTAACGGATCTTCCATGCCGATAATCGGCGCCACTTCGAGCTCTTTAAAGCCCCCAATCCGTTGGAGTGCATCCCCCACCATCTTGGCCTTGGCCTTAAGTTGGCCCGGATAACTCATATGGCGGATCTGACAGCCGCCGCATTGGTCAAAATAGGAACAATCCGGGGTGACCCGAACGGGTGATGCCTGGCTGATTGACAGTAGTTTTCCTTGGGCGTAGGTTTTTTTGACATTCTTGATCTCCACCTCCACCACATCACCGGGCAGGCCACCGTCGACAAAGACAATCATGTTATCAAGCCGACCCACCCCTTCCCCACTATGGGTAATATCAATCAATTCCATGGAATACTGCTGTCCAACTTCTAACGGGTTGCTTGTTTCGTTCATTCTTACTTCCTTAATTTTCTTATTTTTTATTGCTCGAGATAAGCCTTCATTTTTTCGAAGGTTTCATCCGAGATAATATGCTCAATACCGCAGGCATCCTGTTCCGCATTGGCCAGGGACACATCCAGGGCTTTGACCAGAAACTCGGTAATCAGCCGATGCTTTTCATAAACCTTTACCGCCCGGCTTTTTCCAGTTTCGGTGAGATAGATCTGGCCATAGCGTTCATGTTCCACATAGCCTAATTCCTTAAGCTTGCGAACCGCATCATTGGCACTGGCCTTACTGACCTTGAGTTCCAGGGCAACATCGGTAATCCGTACCCCTTTGCCGTGTTTTTGACTCTCCAGATAAATGGTTTCGATATAATCCTCAATGGATTCTGTTAATTTTTTTTCCATTTTTACCTCTGCTTTTATCTTTTTGATTTATTTCTGATTGCTTTGCCTGAGCTGGCTTGGCAGGTCTGGTTTTATTGTTTTTTTTAGCCTGGGGTGACTGCGATTCGGATTTTTTTACCTTAGCCGGAATCAGTGCTTTTTTCCCGGTGCCGATTAAATCGTCCCGATAGGCTTTGGTCAGGGCCTCATGCACCAGCAGATAATTCTCCCGTTTGTTATACTGCACCAGCGCCCGCTGCATGTTTTTTTCCCGGCCCTTGGGTACATAAACCGCTTCCATCGTCAGCGGGTTGACACCAGTATGGTACATGGCCGTTGCCACCGAACCCGGTGTCGGGTAAAAATCCTGAACCTGTTCCGGGAAAAAGCCCATCTCCCGGATGTACTCCGCCAGCTTGACAGCATCCTGGAGGGTGCAGCCGGGATGGCCAGTAATGAAATAGGGCAATACAAACTGGTTTTTCCCCAGCTGCCCATCAATCTGTCTAAACTGCCGGACAAAGTTTTCATAGACGTTAAAGGCCGGTTTGCCCATGTGAGCAAGCACCGTATCGGATACATGTTCCGGAGCCACCCGCAGCTGGCCGCTGATATGGTGCTCCACCAATTCCCGAAAAAAAGCCTTGTCCGGGTCCAGCGCCAGATAATCATATCGGATTCCCGAACGGATAAACACTTTCTTGATTCCCGGCAGTTTCCGGACTGCCCGGAGTGTCTCCAGATACGGCTTGTGGCTGGGATCAATGTTTTTGCAGGGGGTTGGAGCCAGACACTCCCGATCTTTGCAGTAACCCCGGACTGCCTGCTTTTTACAGGCCAGATGGGAAAAATTGGCCGTCGGTCCGCCGATGTCGTGGATGTAGCCCTTAAAATCAGGCTCTTTTGTCATTCGTTTGGCTTCCCGGACAATTGAATCGCGGCTGCGCATCTGGACATATTTGCCCTGATGTATGGCCAGGGCACAAAAGGTGCAGTTGCCATAGCAGCCCCGGTTGGCAGTGATACTGAACTTGACTTCGTTAAGCCCCGGCACACCCCCGACCGGATCATAGGCGGGATGCCAGCGATAGGTAAAGGGCAGATCATACAGATCATCAAACTCCGCCTGGGAAAGCGGCGGTTGGGGCGGGTTCTGCCACAGATAACGGTTGCCGGTGGGCTGAATATAGACCTGTGGGTCATGGGCATTATTGCTCTGATAAATCTGGGCAGTCGCCTCGGTATAGGCCTTTGTATCGGCGCTGACACTCTCGGTGGACGGCAGCATAACGCCTTCCCCGGCTTCCCGGCTGATTACCGCTGTGCCCCGGATATGGGTCAGCTGATGTACCGGAATGCCAGCTTCCAGATTTTCGGCAATCTCAAGTATCGCCCGTTCGCCCATGCCATAGACCAGCAGATCGGCCCGGGAATCAAAAAGAATCGGCCGTCTTACTTTCTCCTGCCAGTAATCGTAATGAGCGAAGCGCCGCAGGCTGGCTTCGATTCCACCAATAATCAACGGGATTTCACCAAAATTTTCACGAATCTTGCCGCAATAGACAATTGTGGCCCGATCCGGCCGCAGTCCGGCTTTACCTCCGGGGGCATAAACATCTTCCTGGCGGCGTTTTTTGTTGACGGTGAAATGATTGACCATCGAATCAAGGTTGCCAGCAGTGACCAGAAACCCCAGCCGGGGGGCGCCCAGCTGCATAAAATCGGCGTTTTCCTGCCACTTGGGCTGAGCAATAATCCCCACTGAAAAACCCCGGGACTGGAGCACCCGGCCGATAATCGCCGCCCCAAAGGAGGGATGATCGACATAGGCATCGCCAGTCACGAGTATAAAATCGCATTGGGTAATACCCTGGGCCTGCATTTCTTTTTTGGACATTGGCAGGAACCCCTTATTTTCTTTGGGGGTTTTATCGGCTCGGACTTTTTGCCCGGAATCCTTGCTTGACTTATTCATTCATACCCTTTCTTAATAATTTTTCACATTTTTTATATTAAACCGCTAAAAAGATTGAAATATGCCGGGAAGTTAATCAGGATGATTGCAAAGACCACCATAAAAAAGGTCTGGTTAAGTTCAATGGTCATCCCGATGGTGTCACCTGTCATCCCGCCGATTTTGTGCTGGAGATTTTTCATCAATAGCAGCGCTGGCAAGAGACAAATCACCGCTGTCAGCAGTCCTGGCAGACCCAGAATCAGGGTGGCATAACCCAGTAGTAGCACCAGATAGATGATAAAATGGTGGAGCTGGGTCATTTCCACAAAGCGCTTGCCCAAACCACCGCCACCGGGAGCGTAGGTCGAAAAGCAGGTCGACATGATCGCCATCGTTCGACCAAACACCGGCATCACCAGCAGGGCACTGCTGTATTCCGGCAGAATCATCGTATAAGCCATCCAATTGGTTAAAATAATCAGGATCAGTCCAATGGCGCCAAAGGCTCCAAGGCGGCTGTCTTTCATGATTTCCATCATCTTTTCCCGATCCCGGGCCGAGAACAGGGCATCGGTGGTATCGGCAAAACCATCCAGATGAAGACCGCCGGTGAGCCAGATATAGGCAATGACCATCAGCAGCGCCTGCAGCTGAATAAAGTGGATCAGTGAAAACAGCTGGGCCGCCCCATACAGCACCACCCCGATAAAAACCCCCACAAGAGGGATCAGAATCATCGATTCATAAAACTCCTCGGCACTGACGTCTTCCAGCTTGATCGGGATACGGGTAAAAAAAGATATCGCTATCAGTAATTTTCGCATGTTGTTCTCCAAATATACTATCTTATATTCATGGTCTTTTGGCAACTCAAACCATCAAACACTGAGCTTACGCCAGTTTTGCCCGAAAAAAGAAAAGCATGAATTTGCATTCATACTTTATCCGGCTATGGTTTCTGAATTTTCGTTTTTAAAAGATTTTCATTATCTTAAACTTCATCCACAAAATCAAAACGATTTTCAATCATTTGTTTCAATTGTTCAATGGCCCGCTTTTCGTCATCGCCATTCGCTTCGATTTGTATCTCGTCACCTTTTTGAACAGCTAAAATCATCACACCCATAATGCTTTTGGCATTAACCCGGGTTGTTTCTTTTTTGATATAGATTTCGCTTTTAAACTCATTGGCTTTTTGGACAAAAAGAGAGGCTGGTTTTGCATGGAGTCCGGCCTTGTTATTAACGATTACTTTATCAACTATCACAATAATCCACCCCTTTACTATAAAATTCCCCTATGTTAGTATTATAACCTTAGACTGCAATTTTAGCAAGTAAACGACTTTTATTTCTTTTTAACTTGTAAAATCTTTTTTTAAGTTTTATAATGTATGATATGTCAAATGAGATTAACACTTTGCGGAGGTGAAAAAAATGAAAGTTACTAAAGATATGGGCATCCTTGATGCCGTTAACGCATATCCGGATTCTGTCAACGTATTCCAGGCTTATGGCATGCATTGCTTCGGTTGTATGGCAGCACGTTTTGAAAGCATCGAAGAAGGGGCCCTGGCCCACGGCATTGATGTCGATGCCTTGATTAAATCAATTAATGACGCCATTGACGCTGTTGATTTAACAAAATAGTTTAAGGTTGTCGCTAAACTCCCATACCGACCAATTGTTAATCTGTTGTCCGCTCCGATGCGTAGGGTCTGACCCCTAGGTCACAACATGATGTAACAATGTCGGTACTGGGTTATCTTTTTTGATAGTCTGAGCAACGCATTTAATCAATGCGTTGCTTTTTTTGTTTTTTTGTCAATACCCCTTGAAATCACCAGGAATAATTGTTACAATAGTCAGAATCGAATATTACGATAGAGGTGCGGACTTTAAGATTAACGACGGTGACCATGGCTAATGGGATGACACGTTGTGAAAGGAAAGCTCGCCGAAGGATTATTGTTTGCCACCAGTTTTCCTGGGCTTACTGTTAAGAGCAGTAAGACTGTCATCATTTTTATGATGGAGTGCTATCTAAAACCCAATGAAAGCTTTTTTTGAGCATTTCTTTGTATTTTAGCCGGTACCCGTTACTGGCTTTTTTTAATTTCAAATGGAAAATTGCGAAATGAGATACTGCGGTGAGCTTTGCTGTTGTAAATTGCGCAATTAACTATAATTTCAATTTTTGGAGGTACTATGAAATCTTATAATGTTGCAGTTGTTGGCGCCACTGGGATGGTGGGACAGAAAATGCTTCAGGTCCTGGCGGAACTTAAGTTCCCGGTCAAGAACCTGTATCCGATGGCATCGAAACGGTCGGCTGGCAAAGAAATTATTTTTAACGGAAAACCCTACGTGGTTCAGGAGCTTTGTGACGAAGCTTTTGACCAGGAGATTGATATTGCCCTGTTCTCTGCCGGTGGTGACACCAGCGAGCGCTTTTCGCCGGTGGCGGCAGCTAAAGGCGTCATCGTCATTGACAACAGCAGCGCTTTCCGGATGGACCCCACCGTACCACTGGTGGTGCCGGAAGTCAACCCGGAAGATCTGGACTGGCACAAAAACATCATTGCCAATCCCAACTGCTCCACCATTCAGGCGGTGGTGGCTTTAAAACCGCTCTATGATGCTTTTGGCATCGACCGGATTGTTTATTCCACCTACCAGGCGGTTTCCGGCTCCGGAGTCAAGGGCTATGCCGATCTGGAAAACGGGATCAAGGGCGAAGATAATGCCTTTTACCCCCACCCAATTGCTTATAACGTCCTGCCTCACATCGATTCTTTCCTGGACAACGGCTACACCAAGGAAGAAATGAAGATGATCAACGAAACCCGGAAAATCCTCCACGACGACAGCCTGCGGATCACCGCCACCACCGTCCGAGTACCGGTTTTCTACAGCCACAGCGAAAGCGTCAACGTGGAGCTGAAAAAACCATTTGAGCTGGATGCCATCCGCAAGCTTTACAGCGACGCCCCGGGGATTGTTCTCCAGGATGACCCGGCCAACAACGTCTACCCACTGGCCCGCACCGCCGAAAACACCGATGAAGTTTACGTCGGCCGACTGCGCCGGGACGAAAGCATCGACAACGGCTTAAACCTCTGGGTCGTCGCCGACAACATCCGCAAAGGGGCCGCCTCAAACGCCGTCCAGATCGCCTTCGAACTGGCTAAACGAAATTTAATCTAAATATTAAAATAAAACCACAAATCAAAGGAGATTGAAATGAGTATTTTTACAGGAAGCTGTGTCGCCCTGGTGACCCCGTTTAAAGATGGGAAAGTTGATTTTGAACGCTTTCATAAGCTGATTGACTGGCAGATAGAAAAGAAAACCGATGCCATTCTGATTGCCGGCACCACCGGTGAAACCTCAACCCTGACTGATGATGAGCATCTGGCGCTGCTCCGGGATGCCGGTAAATACATCAACGGCCGGGTGCCCTTTGTGGCCGGAACAGGCAGTAATGACACCGCCTATTCGATCATGCTATCCCAGGAAGCCGAAAAAGCTGGTGCTGATGCCTGCCTGATCATCAACCCCTATTACAATAAATCGACCCAACGGGGCATCATCGCCCACATCACGGCCATTGCCAATGCCATCACGATTCCGGTGATCATCTATAATGTCCCCAGCCGTACCGGCATGAACATCTCGGTAGCCACCATTAAAGAGCTGAGCAAGATCCCCAATGTGGCGGCGGTTAAAGAAGCCAGCGGCGACATCAGCCAGGTTACTGAAATTGCCCGGGTCTGCGGCAATGACATTGACATTTACAGCGGTAATGACGACCATGTTCTGCCGATCCTGGCGGTTGGCGGCAAGGGCGTGATCTCGGTCTCGGCCAACATTATTCCTGAAGACATGCATGAGCTGGTGGCCAGCTTTATGGCCGGGGATATCGAACGGGCCCGGGAACTGCAGTTTAAAACTAACCTGGTTAACCTGGCAATGTTCTATGAAACCAACCCGATTCCGGTTAAAACCGCCATGGGCCTGATGGGTCTGGATTCCGGTGAAATGCGACTGCCCCTGATTGAGATGGAAGAAACCAATAAAGCCAAACTAACTGCCGATTTAAAAACCTACGGCTTATTATAGGAGGCTCTGATGATTAACATTTTACTCAGCGGTGTCTCCGGCGCCATGGGTGGCACCCTGCAGCAGATCATTGCCGCCAACCCCGATACCCAGGTGGTGGCGGGATTTGATCAACAGGCGCTGACCACCCTGCCCTTTCCGGTTTACAATGATCTGACCAAATGTAACGAGGCGATCGATGTAATTATCGATTTTTCTCACTTTGCGGCCTTCCCGGCGATTTTCGGCTTTGCCCGGAGCCACAAAATCCCGATTGTGATCGCCACCACGGGCTTGTCTGAGGCCGATCTGGCCGCCATCGATGAAGGGGCCAAGGAATTTCCGGTCTTTAAAACTGCCAACCTGTCATTAGGCATCAACCTGATTGCCAAGATGCTGACCGAAATGGTTGCCAAACTGGAGCAAGGCTTTGACATTGAAATTATTGAGAAGCACCACAATAAAAAGCTGGATGCCCCCAGCGGCACCGCCCTGCTTTTGGCCGACGCCATCAACGACGGTCTGGCCACCAAAAAAGACTACACCTACGGCCGTTACGGCCGGGATGCCAAACGCAGCGACAACGAGCTGGGCATCCACGCCATCCGCGGCGGCACCATCCCGGGTGAACACTCGGTGATCTTTGCCGGTAATGACGAAATCATCGAAGTCAACCACATTGCCCTGTCCAAAAAAGTATTTGCCGAAGGCGCTGTCAAAGCCGCCCAATTCCTGGTCGGCCAGGCCCCTGGCCGCTATGACATGGCCATGGTCGTCAACGACTAGTTGACGACCATGGCCCTCAAGGCGCTTATATTAAGTACTGTTAGCCTAGCTACTGGTTTTCATAAAGCAATTTCTACACTGTACGGCGTACAGGCTATCGCCAGTTCGCCTACACGTTACGAAATTGATTATGAAACCCGTATCCAGGCAATTGAGTCTAGCTGTAAGCGCCTAAAAACAAAGCACGCACCAGTACCGTTAACAAGAAAACACTGTTTTTAATTCTTACCTTGAATCGTGAAACGTTTTGTATTATACCCAAGTAGTACCGACAATTGTTACATCATGTTGTTCGCATCGGAGCGAACAGGTTGATAAACCTGTCCGATTCCGCAGCGAACAACAGATTAATAATTGGTCGGTACGGTATTAAGATGCAACCCCCGATCTTAAGACCTCCGTGTAAGAATTACAGAGAATCGTATCGGTACGGTATTTCACATCGCCCCCCACACCATTAACAGAAAGGATCACATAACAGTCGACTTATCATAGCTGCTACTGATTTAGAGGTTCATCACATGAATATTGTTGTGCAGAAATACGGCGGAACCTCAGTAGGTTCCACCGAACGGATTATAAATGTTGCCAAGCGCATCATTGCCAAAAAACAAAGTGGCCACCAGGTTGTTGTGGTGGTTTCCGCCATGGGCAAAACCACCGATGATCTGGTCAAGCTGGCTTATGACATCAACCCCACCCCCCCCAAGCGGGAGCTGGATCGGCTTTTGTCCACCGGCGAGCAGATTTCCATTTCGCTGCTGTCGATGGCCCTGCAAGCCCTGGGTCACGACGCCATTTCCTTTACCGGCCCTCAAGTCGGCATCCGCACCAGCGGCCGCCATACCAAGTCCAGGATTGAAGGAATTGACACCACCAAGATTTTAGAATCATTAAACGACGATAAAATTGTCATTATTGCCGGGTTTCAGGGCGTCAATGAAAATGATGATGTCACCACCCTTGGCCGGGGTGGCTCGGACACAAGTGCCGTGGCACTGGCCTGTGTGCTTGAGGCCCCCTGCGAAATCTACACCGATGTCGAAGGCATCTACGGGGTTGATCCCCGGCTTTACCCCCAGGCCAAGAAGCTCGACACTGTATCTTACGAAGAAATGCTGGAAATGGCCAGCCTCGGCGCCGGGGTCATGCATCCCCGAGCCATTGAGTTGGGCAGCAAGTACGATACCCCCATCTGGGTCGCCTCCAGCGAACTGGAAATTCCCGGCACCATCATTACAAAAGGAGAAAACAACATGGAAGGACAATCCATCACCGGCGTGGCCATTGACAATGACGAAATTATGATCACCATCCGTGACGTTCCCTTTGACCGGAACATCACCTCCCAGTTTTTTAGTCAATTTGCCACCAAAAGCATTAACATCGATATGATCAGCCAAAGCGCCCCCATCGATGATCTGATCAATATTTCATTTACCGCCCCGGCTTCCGATCTGGCTGATGCCAAGAAAGTTCTGGCCGCTTTTCAGGACAAACACCCTGGCATCGGGGTGATTATCAACGAACAGGTTTCCAAGCTATCAGTGGTTGGGATCGGGATGCGCAGCCAGTCCGGCGTCGCCGCCAAGTTTTTTTCCCTGCTGGCCGATAACAACATCCAGATGCTGATGATTACCACCTCCGAAATCCGGATCAGTTGTATCATTCCCGAAAAAGACAAGGATCTGGCAGTGACAGCTACCGCCCAGGCCTTCGATTTATAAAACGTATCGGATCACAAACAAAATAAGCCAGCATTTCAGACCCTGAGGTTTGAGATGCTGGCTTTTTATTGTTGGGCAGCGGTTTATGATTGTTTGGGATGACGGGGATTTTTTGAGACGATATCAATGGCCCGGGTCAGCTCGCTGGTCAGATCGGCCTTATGTTGGGTCGTCATTTCATCGATTTTAGAAAACAAGAGCCCTTCATGAGTCACAAAATAAGCGGGTTTTAGCTTGTTCAGGGCAATCGCTTTAATATCTTCAACACACAGCTCGCAGCGGCAAATATCCGGATACTGTTTGAGCATGTGTGGTAAAAATGAATCAACCGCATCCTCCATGTAATTTTTTAACATCTTTTCCCTCCAAAGTTTGTCGATTTAGTAATTGATTTTATCGATTCAGATAAACACTTTCCTGACATTAGTATACTATTAAAACAACGCCATTTCAACCGTTTTCAGCTCACGATTCGATATTTGTTGTAAACATGACTAAATTTGCCTTTGCCCGCATCCCGTTTGCTCCGTCAGCACCCTGCTTACAAAAACCCCGGCAATAGTCGGGTCAAATTGGGTACCAGCGCCATGAACGATGGCATGAACCGCCTGACTGGGAGACAGGGCCGGATGATAGGGCCTGTCACTGACCATCGCATCATATGCTTCGGCAATGGCGATAATCCGGGCCAGCCGAGGAATTTTTTGGCCAGACAGACCCTTGGGGTAGCCACTGCCATCCCACCATTCGTGATGGCTAAGAATGGCTAGGGCAATTTCTACCATATCGGCGGCAATGTTGGTAATATGGTAACCTATTTCCGGGTGGCGTTTAATCGCCAGCCATTCTTCCGGGGTCAAGGTCCCGGTTTTATCGAGCAGGCCCGGGGCCAGGGTGACCTTGCCGATATCATGGAGCCGGGCCGCCCATTCCAGAGCTGCCAGCTCTTTTTCGCCCAGCCCCATGGCCTCTCCAATTTGCCGGGCATACTGGCTGACCATCTTGCCATGGTTTTTCTCAGCCCCGCATTTCTGATAAAGCGATGCCATAATCAGGTGGATGGTCGTGTCCCGAACCTGGGGTTTCATCTGTAGTTTATGTTTATACATGTAGTTTTCGGCGTTCTTAAAAACAGCCAGGACATCTTCGGACAGATTTTTTTTGGTGTCCCAGCCAAAGGCCATTGAAAGCATTCCCTGATCAACCGGGGCCAGGGCCACAGCCTGGTTCATCCGCTCGACGATTTTGGCGGTGGTTTCTGTATCGGTATTTGGTAGCAGCAATACAAATTCATCGCCGCCCCAGCGGGCCGCCACGTCGTTGGGGCGACAGAATTTTTTGAGCATTTTACCGGCAGCATAGATCACCTGGTCGCCGGTCAGGTGGCCAAAGGCATCATTGATCATTTTTAAGTTGTTGATATCGCCCATGATAATCGATAGCGGAAAATGACGGCGGCCATCGATCCGCTTGAGTTCCTCTTCGAAATAGCGGCGGTTATAAAGGCCGGTCAGGTGATCATGGTAGCTAAGGTATTCAATCCGTTTATTTTGCGCCACCCGCTCGGAAACATCCCGAAAGATCAGCACCACCCCGGTGGTTGCCCCGTCTCCGTCTTTTACCGGGGTGGCACTGTCCTCGATATGAAAGCAATGGCCCTGGCGGTCGGTGATCACGGCATGGTGGGATGAGACGGTGCTGTGATCAGTTTTTAGGACCTCATCCACCGGATTGGAAACCTGATATTCGGGATTCTCATGGGACAGCTGAAAAACCAGCTCGAACCGTTTTCCCTGGGCCTCGTCACTTGACCAGCCGGTCAGTTCTTCGGCGACCCGGTTGAGCAGCGTCACCCGCTTCTCCAGATCAACCACGATAATGCCATCACCGACGCTTTTCATCACCCGGTCGAGATTTTTGTGGCTGCTTTCTAACTGGTTGATCAGAAAATAAATCCCCGAGGCGACAAACAGCAGGATGCTGGCCCGCAGAATCGGCGCCATCAAGAATGCTCCCTGACTGAGATAATCCATGATGATGTGGAAGCCCCCCAGAAAAATCGCCACCTGAATCACGTAGCGTTTGTACCAGAGACCGACTAGCACAATCACCACATAAAAGAGGTGGGTGTAAACCACATCAATGCCTTTAAAGTAATTAAAATACACCGCCACAAATATCGTTCCCAGAAGACAGAGGCCGACGATGGTCATCCGGATTTGATGATTGGCGGTAATTGATTGCGATCTTTCCATAAATGTACCCTCTTTTCATTGCTTTGCTTGCCGGGACAATCACCGGTCGGTTGCTGCTGGCCTTTTTTAATTGGGACTGCTTCTTTAACAAACTGCGGCTGTCGATGCATTTTTGTTGTTTTGTCCCATGTATTTCGCTTTTTTTACTACTTTAACTAAACTTTTTTCTATTTTACCATAATAGCCCACCCCTGAACAGACTTTTAATCAACAAGGCTGTCTCTTTCCGCCGGGGTTTTTAATAATGATTCGGGTGCTCAATTTAAAAAATAGTCTCACCAAATAAATGTTATGGTATAATAACAATAAAAAATTTACGATCTCAGCAAAGCACCAACATTTTGCTGAAACTCATAAAATTATGCATCCAGGAAGGAATAATTGCCCCATGAATGATCTTAATGACAAACAAACCCCGCACAACGCAAAGGTTTCTGCCACCAGCGCAGCTGCCAACAATGAGAGTCTTGGCTATTTCACTGGTATTTTTAGCGGACTGGAAATTGATTCCAATCTGATTTATGATTATCCCAATAACAGCAACCATACTGCCATCCCTGATGCCTGGATTGGCAGCGATTTTTCCCGGAGTTTTGCCCCGGAGACCATTAATGCACTGCTGACTACCGCCGGGATCACCGCCCCGGTGCTTTTTTTAGCCGCCTTTGCCTACAGCATGGCCAAGTTTACCGGTCAGGACGAAAGTGTCTGCTGTCTGCAGCCCTGTGACAACGCCGATGGCATTTTGCCGCTGTATCTTAAAATCAATGAAGACGAGTCGATTGTCGACTACCTTAAGGCTGTTTCTTGCAGCGATACAACCACCCGCCGCCACTGCGGCTGCGCCTTTTCGCAGTTATCCCGGGAGCTTAATCTCACCGCTGACCTGCGTTTTGTTTTTAATGAAAACCCGGAACAGCCGGTGGACCTCGGCCACGCCCATCTGGCGGCGGTAGTCAGCCCCAAAGGCAACAACTTTGCGCTACGCCTGCATTACCGCAGCGATTTATATAAAAAAGAAACCATTCTCAGCTTTGCCGATCTGTTGGAACGGACCATCGGCGGCTTACTGACAGCTCCAAAACTCTCAGCCATTACCCTGATTTCGGAGGCTGACCGGCTCCGCTGTGAAACCTTTAACCACACCACCGTTCCCTACGACACCAGCCTGACGATGGTCTCGATGTTAAAAAACCAGGCCTTAAAAACCCCGGACAATATTGCCCTGGTCTATCAGGAGGTCAAACTTACCTATCGTGAGCTCGACGCTGTCACCGACCGACTGGCCAAACACATCAAAAGCTTTGGCATCGGCCGGGAAGATATTATCCCGATTCTGCTGCCCAAAAGCGAGCTGATGACAATTGCCTCCATTGGCGTGCTTAAGGCCGG
The DNA here is from genome assembly GCF_001766835.1 of Acetobacterium wieringae. Taxonomy (GTDB): domain Bacteria; phylum Bacillota; class Clostridia; order Eubacteriales; family Eubacteriaceae; genus Acetobacterium; species Acetobacterium wieringae. Next base: position 111,769 of record NZ_LKEU01000039.1, read on the forward strand.
GGCAGCCTATCAGCCGCTTGATCCCTCCTACCCCAGCGAGCGGCTGAGCTTTATGATTGGCGACACCAGCGCCCGACTACTGATTGCCGATGAAGCGCTGCTGGGACTGATCCCTGACTACAGCGGTCAGCTGATCCTGACCAAAGACATTAAGGATCTGCCAGACAGCACTGTGGTGCTGAGTGACCCTGCGCCTGAGGATCTGATGGTGATGCTCTACACCTCCGGCTCCACCGGGGTGCCCAAGGGCGTGATGCTGGAGCACCGCAACCTGGTCTGTTTCTGCCACTGGTACAACCGCTACCTTGATCTCGATGAACACGCCCGGGTGGCCGCCTATGCCAGCTTTGGTTTTGACGCCAATATGATGGACACCTATCCGGTCTTAACCGTGGGCGGAACCCTGCACATCATCGCCGATGAGATTCGCCTTGATCTGCTGCGGCTCAATGACTATTTTGAAGCCAATGGCATCAGCCACATCTTTATGACCACCCAGGTGGGCCGCCAGTTTGCTGACACCATCACTAATTATTCACTTAAGCATCTGGCCACCGGCGGCGAAAAGCTGGCCACCATCCACCCACCCCGCTACCATTTCCACAACCTCTACGGCCCCACCGAAACCGCTGTCATTTCCACGTGTTTTGAGGTGGATAACCTCTATGACAATATTCCCATCGGTAAGGCCGTGGACAATCTCAAAACCTACGTGGTTGACCGCTATAAACGGCAGCTGCCCATTGGCGTCCCCGGGGAGCTCTGTATTGCCGGGATGCATGTCGGCCGGGGCTACTTAAACCGCCCCGAGGCCACTGCCGCTGCCTTTGGCGCCAACCCCTTTTGTGATGTCGCCCCTGATGACCGGATCTATTATACCGGCGACATTGTCCGCTATCTGAGTGATGGCAATATCGAGTTTGTCGGCCGCCGGGATGCTCAGATCAAGATCCGCGGTTTCCGGGTCGAACTGACCGAAATTGAGGCGGTGATCCGCCAGTTCCCGGGCATTCAGGACGCCACCGTCGTCGCCTATGATGATCCCAGCGGGGTCAAGTACATTGCCGCCTATGTGGTGTCCGATACCCCAGTTGACGTTGCCGCCCTCAACGCCTTTATCGAAGCCGAAAAGCCGCCCTATATGGTCCCGGCGGTAACGATGCAGTTAGAGGCCATTCCGCTTAACCAGAACCTGAAGGTCAATAAAAAGGCGCTGCCGCTGCCGGTTAAACAGCAGACTGATTTGACCCCACCGCAAAACCCCACCCAGAAACAGATCTTTGACTGCGTTGCCAAAATTCTCGGCCACGATCAGTTTGGCATTGCCACTGACTTGCAGGAAGCCGGGCTGACTTCAATTGGCACCGTGACCTTAAATGTCCGGCTGTCCCAAATCTTTGGGGTAGCGGTGCGGAACCGGGATCTGAAAGAACATAACACGGTTGCCAAACTGGAAACCTTCCTGACTGCCACCGCAGCCACGACCCCGGATAACGATGCCCCCAAACTGACGGCCTATCCGCTGACCCAGACCCAGCTGGGCTTGTTTGTCGAATCGATGGCCAAACCCGATGAGCTGCTGTATCATATCCCCTTTTTGTTTAAGCTCCATCCCGATGTCAACCTGCCGCGGTTTAAAGCTGCCGTTGAAACGGCCATTTCGGCCCACGCCTACCTCAAAACCCGCTTCTTTATGGATGATGATGGCGAAATCATGCAGCGCCGCCGGGATGAGGCCCCCTTTACCCTGCGGATTCGGGATTATCTGGATAAGGACAAGCTGGTCACCCCCTTTAAACTGATTGATGGCCGACTCTTTAACGCCTCATTGTTTGCGACCAAAGACGGCAACTATTTCTTTATCGATATCCACCACAGCATCTGCGACGGCACTTCGCTGGTAATTTTGATTGAAGACATTAACCGGGCCTACGCCGGGGAAGCACTGGAGCCGGAAAGCTACAGCTCTTTTGACGCCGCCCGGGACGAACAAATACGCCTGGCCAGCGCCGAGTACGCCCAGGCCGAGGCTTATTTTGCCGACCTGTTTTCCGGCTGCGACACCCATTTTTTGCCCGGCCCGGACAAAAGCGAGAGCGAAAAAACCCTGGGGATTGTCAGCCTGATCCCCGATCAGCTTACAGTCTCTGCCGTGGAGCACTACTGCGAAGCCCAGAAGATCACCCCCAACGCCTTTTTTGTCGGCCTGTTTGGTTACCTGCTGGGCCGCTACACGAATAAAAACCACAGCGTCTTTACGACCATCTACAATGGCCGCAGCGATTCCCGGACGGCCCGATCGATGGGGATGTTCGTTAAAACCCTGCCGGTTACCTGCAGGCTTGATGCCCCGGCCAGTGCCCTGTTTACCGCCACCAAAAATCAGCTGATCGACAGCATGGATCACGATCTCTATTCCTTTGCCAAAATCAGCCGGGCCTTTGGCATCTCAGCCGAAGCGATGTTTGTCTATCAGGGCGATAACTTTGAGTTTGAAACCCTGGCCGGTCTCCCCACCGAAGCCCTGGAGGTGATGAGCGAAGGGGTCATTGCCGCCATTTCGGTGGAAGTCTCAATCCGCCAGGGCCGCTACTATTTCCGGGCCACCTTTGAGAGTAACCGCTACGAGGACAGCTCGATAAACGCCCTGCTATCCAATCTGGCACTGGCCGCAAAACAGGTGCTGACCACAGACGACCTCAATCAGATACAGCTGCTCTTTGATGAGCCCCGGGAGATGGTCAATGACCCCCGTTTTTACGGCCATACCTTTGTCGATCTGTTTACGGATGCGGCCGCCCACTATCCCGGGCAGACGGCGGTGGCCGACCGCAAGGGCCACCTCAGCTATGCCCAGCTGGACGCCGCTTCGGATGCGCTGGCCGTGCAGCTGCTTGGCGCCGGGGTAAAAAAAGGCGACTTTGTCGGCGTCCTGTCGGGCCGCACCCGGGAATTTTTAATTGGCGTCATTGCTGCCATGAAGGCTGGCGCCGCCTATGTGCCGCTTGACCCCGAGTACCCGGAAGACCGGCTGCGCTATATGCTTTCCGACTCGGCGGCTGATATTTTGCTTTATGTCGACGACTACCAGCACCTGACCCGCTTTTTCCCCAATCAGACCATCAATCTGGATGCCGTCACCGCCCACGGCTACCCCCAGCCCGATAAAAGCTGGCTGGCCAGCAAACCCCAGGGCGAAGATCTGGCCTATATGATCTACACCTCCGGCTCCACCGGCAAGCCCAAGGGGGTCATGATTGATCACGCCAACCTCAGCAATCTGATCATGAACGAAACCATCAATCAGCAGGTCACCAAGCAGACCCGCTGCGCCCAGTATTCAAGCTTCTGCTTTGACGCCTCGGTCTTGGGGATCTTCCCCTATCTGGCAAACGGTGCCCTGGTCTATCTGTTTGCCGAAGATGACCGCAAGGATGCGATCAAGGTCTGTCAGATTCTAAAAGACGAAGCCATCAACGTGGCCATCTTCCCGACTCAGATGGGCGAAATCATCATTGACAGCCTGACTGGTGACTGCAGCCTGACCCATATCATCGTCGGTGGCGAAAAGCTTAAGCATTATTATGACCGGCCCTACACGGTGGTCAATGCCTATGGCCCCACCGAAAGCACGGTTGAGACCACCTTCTTTAATGTCGATCAGGAATACCGCAATATTCCGATTGGCAAGTCACTAATCAACGTCCGCTCTTATGTGGTCGATGACCAGCTTGTGCCGGTGCCGATCGGGATGCCCGGGGAACTCTGCCATGCCGGTCGCCAGATTGCCCGGGGCTATCACAACCTGTCCGAAAAAACCGCTGCCGCCTTTGTCCCCAGTCCCTTTGCCAGTGGTCCTGATGATGGGGTACTCTACCGCACCGGCGATATGGTAAGGCGCCGGGGTGACGGCCTGATTGAGTACATCGGCCGGATCGATTCCCAGGTTAAGATCCGGGGCTATCGGATTGAGCTGTCAGAAATTGAAGGGGCGATGCTGGCCCACCCGGGCATCAAGGAAACTGCCGTGACGGTGCTTGAGCAAAGCGGCAACCAGTACATTATCGGTTACTATACCGGGCCGGAAGAAGCGCTTGACCCCAAGGTCTGGCACCATCTGCTGCTTTCGCAGCTGCCCGAATACATGATTCCGACCTTTTATGTCCTGCTTGACACGATGCCGCTGACCCCCGGCGGCAAAGTCGATAAAAAAGCCCTGCCCCAGCCGGAAACCGGGATTAAGACCGCCGACTATCTGGCCCCGGAAACGGCGCTGGAAAAACAACTGGCCGAAATTTTCGCCACCACCCTGGGACTGGAAACCGTCTCGGTGCTGGACGATTTCTTTGCCATCGGCGGCACCTCAATCTCGGCCACCAAGGTGGCGATGAAGTGCCTGAGCCTGCAGATCCCGCTGGCCTACGCTGACCTGTTCGAGTACAAAACGGTCAAGCAATTGGCGGCCTTTGTTGAAAAACACGTCGCCGCAGCAATTGACCCCAATGACCGCATTAAAAACTTTGACTACCCGGCGCTGGCGCAAGTGCTGGCGGCCAATACGCCCGACAGTCTCCCCGGCCTTAACACCAGCCCGCTGGGTGACATTATTTTAACCGGTGCCACCGGCTTTCTGGGGGCCCATATCCTAAAGGAATTCCTGGACCATTATGACGGCAGCGTCACCTGCTTTATCCGTCAGGGCAAGGCCCGGTCGTTACAGCAACGGATTGAAACGATGCTGGTCTACTATTTTGACCGCGATTATGCCGAGCTTTTTGGCAGCCGGATCTTCTGTGTTGAGGGCGATATCACCAATTTAGATAGTGTGATGGCGCTATCTGATGTAGCGGCCGATACGGTGATTAACTGCGCCGCCTGTGTTAAGCATTTTGTGGCCGATGATACGCTTGAGAAAATCAATGTCGAGGGGGTAGAAAACCTGGTGGCACTGTGCCTGAAAACCGGCAAGCAGCTGATTCAGGTTTCCACCGTCAGCATCGCCGGCGAAGGCATCAATGGCGCCCCTCCCCGGGAGAAACGGATTAACGAAAACGAGCTCTACTTTTCCCAGAGCCTTGAAAACGCCTATGTCCACTCCAAGTTTCTGGCTGAGCGGGCGGTACTTTCGGCCATCGCCAAGGACGGCCTGCGCGGTAAGATCATGCGGGTCGGCAATCTGATGAGCCGCAACAGCGACGGCGAGTTCCAGATCAACTTCCTCCACAACGGCTTTATGCGGGGGCTCAAGGGCTATAAGATTCTAAAATGCTTCCCCGTCGGGGGGCTGAGTCAGGCGGTTGAGTTTTCACCGATTGATCTGACCGCCCAGGCGATTTTAAGGCTATCCCAGACCAACCGCGACCTGACGGTGTTTCACCCCTACAATAACCACACCGTCTATATGGCTGATGTACTGGCCGAAATGAACGCCTACGGCTTTGCCATCAAGGTGGTCTCTGACGCCGACTTTGACGCCGCGCTGCGGGCCGGAATGGCCGATGCCGAGGTGGCCCCGGCGATTTCCGGGCTGATTGTCTATTTAAACAGTGATACCGTTAATCACATCTACCCGATTGACCCCGAAAACCACTTTACCACCGAAGTGCTCTATCGGATCGGTCACCGCTGGCCGCTGACCAACGAGACTTATCTTAACAAATCCATTGCCGCCCTGGATGGGCTGGGCTTCTTTGATATTGACGAGAATTAAAAAAACAGGCTGCGGGCGTGACCGCAGCCTGTTTTGCTGTTAAAATAGATAACCCCGTACCGACAATTATGTATCATGTTGTGACTTAGGGATCCCTACGGTAGTTTAGCACCAACCTCACCACCACAAGCAGTAGCATTTTTATCGTAAACGTCATTGAAAATTATCAGAGACTGATTCTCAATCTAGAGTAATCGCTTGACACTTTGCTCAAGCCGTTGCAGGGAGATCGGTTTTTTGATATAGTCATCATAGCCTAATTTGCTTAGCACCTGCTCCTTGGCCCCTAAACTTTTAACACTGATCAGGATCACCTTGACGTGTTCTTCCTTTTCGATACGGCGGATTTCTTTTAGCACTTCAACCCCATTTAGATCCGGTAGAATAATATCCAGGATTATTAAGTGCGGTTTAAAATCAGCCAAAAGCGCCAGGGCCTCTTTTCCGGTCGCAACCGCTTGCGTCTCCAGCCCTAAACGCGTGAGCCGGGTTTTAATCAGCCGGCTCACAGTAAACGAGTCGTCGCAAATCAACACGCGTTTCTTTTCCTTAACAATCTCAATCGCATCGTCAACATAGCTGGTACACGCCCGGCCCCGCTCCTTGGAGCGATACAACTGCCGGTCGGCTTCTTCCAGGATATCTTCAAGGGTCTTGTTGCCGCCATTAAACTCGGTAATGCCGACACTGAAGGTTACATGAACCTCGTGCGTATTGATTGGCGAATTAAACGCTATGCGCTGAAAATTCTGGCGGATTCTTTCAACAATCCTCACTGCATCGACTACAACAGTTTCCGGTAAGAGCAATAAGAACTCATCGCCGCCATAGCGAAAAATCTGATCGGATGGCCGGCAGCTCGCCTTGAATTCCGCCACGAAACGCTTTAACACTACATCGCCAAAGACATGCCCGTAGGTATCATTGATCTCCTTGAAATGATCGAGGTCGATAAAGACAACCGAAAAAACGCTGCCGTCACGCTGATACTTTGCTTTTTCCTGGGCATATCGCTCGGCAAAAAAACGTCTGGTATAGGCCGAGGTTAACACATCCTTTAAATAGGCGGTCTTGTGTTTTTGCTCTTTTTTGATCAATTTCTCGACATTTGCAACCAGCACGTCGGCTTCAAAGGGCTTTTTAAGAAAATCATCAATCCCTTCCTTAAGCGCCAGGACGTGATCTTCCGTGTTGCCGGACCCCGTCAGGACAATGGTTGGAATGACTATTTTTTCCTGTTTTAACTCGCGGTAAAATTCAATCCCGCTTTTTTCCGGCATGACTAAATCAAGAATCAGAATATCGGCTTCACGGGCCCTTAAGATCTCCAGGGCCTGATCGGAATCGCTGGTAATCCAGACGTCATAACCGCGGTTACGCAACACGCTTTCGATCACATTTAAAACCAGCATCTCATCATCAAGCACCAGCACCCGGCCCAGCGCCAGACTGCTGATTTCGTCGTTTTGAGTATTTTGACTGATCAGCTCACGGGCCTGCTGACAGACTGAATTTTCCTGGACACATTCCTGACAGGTTGCCACGGCCAGAAGGTTTTCCAGACACTGGGTGATCTCGCCAAAGCCTTTAGCCAACTTGATAAAGGATGACCGCTCATGCAACAGCTGGTGTTCATTCTGCCTGATAAATTCTTCATTCTTCAGACAGATGTATCCCAATTCGCGGAAATGATGGGCGACCGCCAGGGCCTTGATTTCCGAAAAAAAAGTTAACATGAACTGATACTGGCTGGCTTTTGGTTCAATACTAAACAGCACTAAATTCTGCAGGGCCTGATTGAGCTGATTTTCTATTTCAGTCAATACTTCTAACTTGGTCGGTTTTTTTACTCTCATTATCTGCTCCGCACTCATGATAATTTATAAACCCTCAACAGCAGCTCAATCTCGTCGCAAACCAGTCTGGCGACAAAGCTGTCGGTGCGCTTTTTAACCACAACTTTGACGCCGTCACCAACCAGGGTAAAGGGCACCGATAAAACAAATTTATAATTGGTCGCTTCCAGACGGGCCCGGGCCGAACCGCCGACCATGTTGATCAATTCGGTAATCCCGTCATTAAGCAGCTCTGCGTCGAGGGCGGCGGCTTCAATTCCAGTCATAAAGGAAACCAGCGGGGCGGCACTATTTTTGTTGGTTTCCAGCGTCAGCAGCATCGCCTGCTCGCCCTGCAGCACCATTGCGCCAATAATTTCATGGGTTTGCCCGGCTTCCGGAGCGGTGCTGATTTCATTTTTAACTTCGTTCAAAACAAAGCCACTCATCTGCTCGACCGTTTCCAATAAGGCGGCGACAAAAACCTCGCCGGGCAGCACGTCATATTGCCTGATATCCTGTTGCTCATTCATTAATTTACCTCCCCGCCCAAACTCTCGATAATCTTTTTCATCAGTTCTTCAATCGAAAAGGGCTTTGTGATATAGTGGGTCACCCCGGCTTTAACGGCTTCAATCACACTCTCGGGCATATTTTCGGTGGTCACCATCACGACCGGAATATGTTTGAAGTGGTCATCCTGTTTGATCGTTTTTAAAAATTCCAGGCCATTCATCCCCGGCATATTCCAATCCAGAAAGATCAATTCAATTTTTTCTGGCCCCTCCAGCAGATTCAGGGCATCCTGAGCGGATTCCGCCTCCCGGCATTCGTGCCCGAGGGCCACCACTGCCGCCGCAATAATCTTTCTGACGACGGCCGAATCGTCAATCGTCAACATTTTCATTTCGCTTCCTCCTTGACCGTAAAATATGTCCCATCACTGGTGATGTTTTTTTGAAAATAATCATCCATCGGATAATAAATCTCGGCGGCACCGATTAGCAGCAGGCCTTGCGGTTTTAACACCTGGGCGGTCTTTTTATAAATGTCGCTACGCAGGGCCTCGGTGAAATAGATCAGCACATTGCGGCAGAAGACCAGGTCAAATTTACCCAGTAGCATAAAACTGTTTTGCAGGTTAAAGGGCTCAAAGCGAACGCGTTTGCGATAGTCTTCGTTTAATACCCATGAGCTTCCCGCGCGACTGAAATAGGCATCGCGAAGCTCCGGTTTCAGGCCACGCATGATCGTGATCGGGTCATAATGACCGCGTCTGGCAATCGATAAGACATGGGTGGAAATATCGGTCGCCAGAAACTCAAAATCATCGAGCGACACCGCAGTAATGTGATTATTCTTCAGATACTCACTGATCAGGATGATCAGCGAATAGATTTCCTGTCCGGTTGATGCGGCGGCACTCCAGACCCGTATTTTTCCATTTTTTCGGGCTTGCAGTGCGGCTATATTTTGCGGCAGCCAGTGCTTGCTGAGCATCTGCCACGAGCCTGGGTCGCGAAACCAATAGGTTTCGTTGGTGGTAATGGCATCGATGACCCGAGTTTCAATATTGGCGTCGGAATGGCTTTCCAGCAGCGCAAAAAGTTCAGCAAAACTGTCACACTGCGAGTCAATCAAAAGCTTTGCCAGCCGTGATTCGACCAGATAAGCCTTGGACTCATCAAGCGCAATTCCGCATTTGGCGGCGATATAGCGCTGAAACAGCTGATATTCCTGTTGTGACAAAGCGACCATCGGGACACTCCTTTCGTGACCAGCCGTAAAAGTTGTCTGGCGATCATTTAAAATTTAAATTGCGAAACAGACTCGCCCAGTTTAAGCGACAGATCGACAAGGCGATTGGCGGCAATTGAGGTCTTTGAAGCCCCTTCGCTGATTTCTTCCGAGGCTTTATTAATCTCCTGAACACTGCGGGAGATTTCGACCGCGCCCTTGGCCGTTTCATCGGTCGCGCGACTGAGTTGGACCATGCTGACGGAGGCTCTTTCGGTGTTGACGGCGGCGTCATCCGCGGCGCGCGCCAGCTCGGCGGTGCTTTTGGCAATTTCACTGACGGCCAGACCGGATTCTTCGGCGCCGCGTTTGACTTCGCCGGCTTTTTCATCGATTTCTCTGATTTCAGCAGTGATCGTGTCGAGTCGCGCTGAGGCCCGGATCGCCGCTTCGGAAATCCCCTGGGTGGTGGCACTTTGTTCGGTAACGGCGGTGGCAATGACGGTCGTGATCGTCGTCACTTCGTCGACGACATCATTGATCCGGGCCACGGCCGCAACCGCCTGTTCCATATTTTCCTGCATCCCTTCGATTTGATCGGCGATTTCATCGGTCGCTTCGGATGTTTGCTTGGCCAGTTCTTTGACCTCATTGGCAACCACGGCAAAGCCCTTACCGGCTTCGCCGGCGCCCGCCGCTTCGATAGCGGCATTCAGGGCCAGCATGTTGGTCTGGTCGGCAATATCATCAATGATCTTAATGATTTTATTGATTTTTTTGGAAGACAGATTGAGATTGCGAATGATTTCAGCGGTGTTTTTGGCTTCATTGTCGGCCACCTGGGTGATCGTCAACGATTTTTCGCAGCTCTTGTTAATTTCATTGACCGACAGATTCACTTCTTTGACCGCTTCAACCACGGTAGTGACTTCGGCGTTGACATTTTCGGCCGACGTTGAGACCGCGCGGATGCTTTCAAAAATTTGCCCCATCAATAAAATGGCCTGATTCACGGTGGCTGCCGTCTGTTGTGAAGCGGCGGCCAGATTCCGGGTGGTACCACTGATTTCTTCGATGGACGCGGCGATTTGATTGGTATTATCGACGGTGGTCAGCAGGGTTGCATTTGACTGTTCCATACTGGCCGAGATTTCTTCGACGGCAGCACTGACAACATTGATTTTGGCACTGGTTTCCTCGGAGCCGACAGCGATAGTGCTGGCGACCCGATCCATCGCATCAGCGGATTCGTTTAAGACGTCGGTGGCCTCGACGATCTCTTGTAGTGACCCACCGATTTTTTCGACCAGCTGATTAAAATCAGTACAGAGTTTGCCAATTTCATCACCGCTAGAAAACTCCCCGCGCACCGCCAGGTTTCCCTGCCCGGCTTCGTCCATCAGCTTGGAGACGGTCTGCAGCGGGCTGGTAATCCGTCTGGATAGGAGCGTCACAATCACGGCACAAGCGGCAATGGCCAGTAATAACACCGATACCATCATTATCTGCAAATTTCTAACCGGTGCTAAGGCTTCAGCTTCGCTGACCTCAATGATCATCCCCAGTTTAGTGGCGCCGATCGTGACAAAGGTCGCCGTTCCCAGAACCTTTTCGTCCTGATAATCCCGGTACATCCCGGCGTACCGGAAATCACTGTTGTCGCTGTCAAAATCATCCTCGAGTTGCTTAAGCGCTTCCGTGGTGATCGTCGTCGTGAAGGCAGTGGCCTCCGTGTCACCCTCCAGATGGGGATTCGTGTTGAGCAACCCGGCCTGATCGACCAGATAAATGTTGGCAGTTGCTCCGAGATCGCCGATCCCCTGATTGAGGGTTGCTTCAACACTGTCCATTAAAACGAGCGAATTCACGGTGCCGATAATGGCGTCATTTTGGGAGCTGTAAAAGGGCGCCGACAGGGTCACAAAATATTTATCGATGACCTTCGAATATTCGACCGGGGTGATGCTGCTCTGTCCCTGCATTGAGGTCTTGATGTAATCGCGTGACGCCAGATTAGTCCCTTCCAGAGTCTGCTTGAATTGACCTGAGGCATAAATACAATTGCCGGCCGCGTCGGTAATATAAATGCTTTCAATTTGATAGGCGGTCTGCTGGGGTGTCAGCCCGGTATCGACGTGGGCATAAGCGGTTTGCCGGAGTTCCGCAGGGCTATCGGCGGTCTGATAGGCCGTCAGCAGATTTTCGACCGTCGCCAGATTAGATAAAATATTGCTGGTATAAAAAGCTTTGTCGGCAAAATCCTGGCTAAAGCGGTTTTGGGTGTCTTTAGAGTATAATTCCATTTCCTGGAGTTTCATCGTAACCAGACTATTACGGGCCTGGTTATAGGCCAAACCGGAAATAATGGCGATCGGGATTAGCCCGGTCAGGATAAAAAAGATGATTAACTTGGTTCGCATTTTTGCATTATCAAAATATTTTAACATTTAACACCTCGTTTTATTTAAACTAAATACTTCAAATAGATTCTCTTTATCAATAATAATCAGCAGTTGCTGCTCCAGTTTGGCAATCATTTTAATCGTCGCACCGTACTCATTGGCTAAATAGGGTGTCGGCGGCTCACACAGCGCTTCGGGAACGTCAATCACATCGGTTGCCTGTTCTACCAGCAGCGCCATCACGTCCACTTCGCCCGGCTCTTTTTTAAGCACAATCGCATGTTTTTTGGGATGATCGGTCGGGCACCCCAACAGCTTCTCAAAATCCAGCAAACTGACGACTTGACCACGCAGATTCAAAAACCCGGCGACCACCTCCGGCGCGAGCGGCAGGGCAGTTATTTCCGGCTGGCGATTGATTTCTTTAACATATCGGGTTTCAATGCCATACAGATTATTTCCTGATTTAAACGAGAGCACTTTCATCATCCCTCACCTCCCCGTGATCCGCTTCAACCGCTTCCAATAATGTATAAAGATTGATGATTAAGATCATTTTTTCGTCACAGACTGCCGCTCCCAGTGTCCCCGGCATGGTACACTGGCGGGAATCCAGGACGGGCTCAAAATGAACATTTTCGATAATTTCAGTGGCTAAAATACCGATCGGCACCCCCTTGGGGGTGATGACATAATAGTCGTCGCCGTCATCGGCACCGCGGTTAATGGCCAGATAATCCTCCGGCCGGATCACCGGTAAGGGCTGGTTGCCGCGGTTAATGTAGGTGCGCTCACCAATGTGCGCAAGCTCGCTTTTTTTGATCTTATCGATGCGTTTGATCAGGGCGATATTCAGAGCCAGGATTTCCGTTCCCGAAGCCCTGAATAATACAAAATCTTCGCTGTTATCAGCAGCCGCGACTGGTTGTTCGCTGTGATTCCGCTGCGTTTGTGGTTGGCTGTCACTGACGAGTGCCATTTTTCGGGCTATCCCGGCGATGTCCAGAATCGGGGCCACCTTGCCGTCGCCCATGATCGTCAAGCCGGAATAAATGCCACATGCTTTAAGGATCCCCGGCAACGGCTTGATCAGCGTTTCCTCGTTGCCAATTAACACTTCCACCAGCAAGCCAAAGCGCAGCGACCCCAGTTTCAGCACGACAATCTTATGATCCTGGGCGATCCGGCCCGACTGGTCGGGATTCCATAGCTCACTCAGGTAGACAACCGGCAGCAGTTGATTGCGCAGTCGATAAAAATACTTGCCATTGATCGCCTCAATTTGTTGATCCCGGGCGGTATTTTTTAGCTTGATGGTCTCCTGAACATCGGCCTGAGGAATCACCATTTTGATCCCGTTTGACGCAACCACCAATGACTGGATAATGGAAACCGTTAAGGGCATCGTCAATTTGATCGTGGTGCCACGACCAGGCTGGCTGGCGATGTCAATACTGCCGCCCAGTTTGTCGAGATTCGTCCGCACCACGTCGAGACCAACCCCGCGACCGGAGACCTCACTTAAGCGATCGGCGGTTGAAAAGCCGGGATTGAATAACACCTCGATCAGCTCTTTTTCGCTGAAGCGGTTGGGTTCGTTTTCGGGATAGAGCTTTTTGTTGCGGGCGATTGTGGCGATCCGGGCAAAATCAAGGCCGCTGCCATCATCCCCCACTTCAATGTTGACAACACTGCCTTCATAACTGGCCTTCAGGGTAATTGTGGCGATTTCATTTTTGCCTTGTTGCTGGCGCTGCGCCGCACTTTCAATGCCATGATCGGCGGCATTGCGGACCAGATGCACCAGCGGATCACTTAAGCCTTCGAGAATCGACTTATCCAGTTCAACCTCGCCGCCTTCAATTTTCAGCTCCAGCTTCTTATTCAGCTTTTTGGACAGGTCGCGGATCAAGCGCGGATAGCGGTTAAAGAGGGTGCCCACCGGTTGCATCCGGGTCAGCATAATTTTCTCCTGAATGCTGCTTGTTAAGCGGTCAACATTCGCAAGCACCGGCGGCAGCCCGGGGATCCGTTTTTTTTCGGGTTCCAGCAGGGTCAATAGCCGGTTTCGGGCTAAAACCAGTTCGCTGGCCATGTTCATTAAATCATCCAGCAACTTAACATTGACCCGGAGACTCTCGGCGCCCTCATTGATTTCCGTTGCGCCCCGCTCCATGGGCATGGCGTTATGGCCGTCATCATCACTGCCGGTTTCAAGCGCTGGCGCCAGCACATCACTTTGAGAGTCTTCGGGCAGAACATTAACTGCATTTGCCGGTACGCCGAGCACCTGGATAAAAAGGCTGGCTTCGAGGATACTGGCAGCCAGGATCAGGATCAGCTGATGGTTGTATTTTCCCGCTTTCAGATCATCAACGTTAAGCGGTTCGCCATTCGGGCTGATCATCACCAGCACCTTGGCGACGGACGTTAAATTGGCGGTGATTGCGCAACTGCCACCGCTGTGACTGAGGAAGTCATCAGTCAGCGCCATTTCGATGCCATAAATATGATAGCCTGTTTTTCTAAATGCGGCGATCTGTTCCTGAATCTTCAGATTAAAATCAAAAACAGCGAAAAAATGACTGCTAAGCTGCGGCTGTTCGATCGCAACCGGCACCGCTTGTTGGCCCGCCTGGTTTGTAAAATCAGCTGCGGTAAGCTCCAGACGGGCCAGAATATCTTCGATAGGATAGCTGTCGCTGTGCTTGACATCATTGACCAGCACGTTTAAGCGATCGCGGGCTTCCAGCAATAAGTCAATTTCAGCATCACTAAATGTAACCTTTTTGCGATTAACGAAGTCCAGGATCGTTTCCATCGCATGAGCAATAGCAACAATTTGGTCCAGGCCAAAAAAACCGGCGGTGCCCTTAATACTATGAATCGCACGAAACGCATCATTGATCTGTTCGGCACCGATATCAGCCAGATCGTGCAATAATATCCGTTCAAAATTTTCGAGATGATCCCGGGCTTCTTCAACAAACTCCTGAATAAAGTCTTCGTTTTTAAGCAAATTAAGCCCTCCTTTTGTTGAGCTGCCCCCTGAAATGACGGTTGCGTTCGTTTATTTTCCCGCCAACACGGCCATCAGACCACGTTTGCGGTTGCTTTTGGGGCGCTGTTAGCGTTTTTTACAGCGAAAAAGAAACCCCCTAAAACCGTTCATCCAAGGACTGGTGTTCTACGGGGTTTTCTGATTTATTTATTATAACAAACAATTACCTGATCGACAATGTGCAGGCCGCTTTTTTTACAGCAGCAATCCGCACTTTTCCTTAACTGATACTTTTTTCATTCATTAACATCAGGGATGTCTTTGTTATCCTCACCAGTGGGATACCTGGTCAATAAAACGGTCGACCAGCCGGGGGTCAAACTGGCTGCCGGACTGAGCACGTAATTCCCGGATGGCGTCTTCATGGGAACGGGCGGGCTGGTAAACCTGATCATGGGTCATTACATCATAAGCATCGACGACGGCCAGAATGCGGCTGTTGAGCGGGATCTTCTCACCACTGAGCCCCGAAGGATAGCCAGACCCGTCCCATTTTTCATGATGATGGAGGATTTCCTCGGTGACGACATGGAGTTCCGGCACATTGGCGGCGATCCGGTAGCCGATTTCCGAATGGGTCTGCATGATCTGCCATTCTTCCTCGGTGAGGCGGCCGGGCTTGCCAAGGATGTGATCGGGAATCCCCACTTTGCCGATATCATGGAGCATCGTCAAGAGAATCAGGCGGTTTTTGGCTTCAACGTTCAGGCTAAGCCGCTCGGCCAGCTTCATGACGTGATCGGACAGGCGCAGGGTATGGGCCTTGGTTTCGGACCGTTTTTCATCGAGGGCGGCCAGCAGGGCGTTGATGGTGGTGCCCCGCATGCTTTTGCTTTCGAGCAGCTTGATCTGATACATCATTTCCTCGGCTTTTTTAAGGACCGGCCCGGGTTCATCATCCCGGCTCTGTTTGAGCGCCATCCCAAACGAGACACTGGCTTCAATGGTGCCGTTTATGCAGATGTCCTTCAGCTGCTCCTTAATCTGTCTGACCAGCACTTCGGCATCCTTTAAGTCCGAGCCAGGCATCACAATCATGAATTCATCGCCACCCCAGCGGATCACCTGATGGCGGGCACCGGCGGTGCGCTTAAGGGTCCTGGCAATATCCTTAAGCAGCAGATCGCCGATGGTATGACCAAAGACGTCGTTGGTCATCTTCAGGCCATTGACATCGCCCATCACAAAAGCCATCGGATGGATCAGTTTGATCTCTTTCTGGCTGAAATACTGCTCATAAAAGCGCCGATTGTAAAGGCCGGTGAGCTCATCGTGATAGCTTAAATATTCAATGCGGCGTTTCTTTTCCCGGGACAGGGTAATATCCCGAAAGACCATGACCACCCCACCGATGCTGCCGTTTTGGCTGCGGATCGGGGCGATGCTGGTTTCGATGGGAATCATCTCGCCATCCTTTTTAAACAGCACGGTTGGCGCGGTGATTTCGATGCTCTGGCCGTCTGCCAGCACCCCGGCCACAAGCCCGGTCAGGGGCTCTCTTGTATATTCATGACAGATCCGAAAAATCGCCTCAAAGGGTTTACCCAGCACCTCTATGCATTGCCAGCCGCAGGCCTGCTCAGCCGCCGGATTGAGAGTGCTGATGCTGCCTTTGGCATCGGTGGTTATGACCCCGTCATGGATGGCCTCCATGGTGGTTTTGTAACGCTCCTTTTCCTGATAAAGGGCGGCCGCGTTCTGTTCCCGTTCGGTGGCGTCGGTGATCACCGAAAAGAGATAGGGCTGACCGTCAAGCTCCAGCGGACTGGAATGGACATCGACCATCCGGATTTCGCCGTTTTTAAGCCGATGGGGAAATAAAAAGTACCGCTGCTGCCCCGCTAAGGCCTGGTGGCGCAGCGCATCAACCGCCGCCTTAGACAGGGTGTTGATCTGGTCAATGGTCATGGCCGTGATCTCCTCCAGGCTATAGCCGTAAAAGGCCAGGGCCGCCGGGTTGGCCTCGACAATCCGCCCGGACGCCGGTTCAATCAGCAGCATCGTGGCGGTGTGGGTCTGAAACATCGCATCAAAGCGGGTCGTGGCCAGATGGTTTTTTGCCATCCAGTCCTTAATCACTGTGGTATTTAGCTCTGTCACCACAATATAGTCCTGGGTAGCACCGGAAACCGGGGTCATCCGGCACATCCGCTCTCTGATTTGCCCATTCCAGCA
Source organism: Acetobacterium wieringae (assembly GCF_001766835.1). Classification (GTDB taxonomy): domain Bacteria; phylum Bacillota; class Clostridia; order Eubacteriales; family Eubacteriaceae; genus Acetobacterium; species Acetobacterium wieringae. Next base: position 128,689 of record NZ_LKEU01000039.1, read on the forward strand.
GGCCTTGGCCTTAAAGAGAATGGTTTTTCCGCTTTTTAGGCAATCGTCGGCGTTTTTTTCATAAACCTTAAAATAGGCTTCCCCGAGCACGGTTTTTAAAGGCTGATTGCGAATCGCTTTCTGGCTGTAACCGGTTAGTTTTTCGTGCTCCCAGTTGTTATGGCAATAGACCCAGCCCGCTGCAGTTTTAAGCAGCAGCGCCATCGCCTCGGAATTGTACTCCACCATCATCTCCAGATAGTCTGCTTCGGCTGGCCGTCGGCGCCAGCCTTTTTTGACTTTGGGGGTCATCGTCGCGGCCTGAGCCCCGGTGTTTTTCTTTTTGGTAATCCGTTTTAACAAAAAGTTCTGGTCATGCTGTTTCATCGTTTCCCCTCTTTCTCCCAAAAGATAGTTTGATTTCGATTCTTCTTTAACCGTATATACCCCGGTTTGGTGGTTTCTATCGTTTCAGGTAGCAGGGCGGGTGATTACGATGGCGGACAAAAACCAAAATGCAGCGCCGTCGCTGGCGGGCCGCATCACCTAAAGTTTAGGCCTCCGGGCCCTGATAGCGGGGGAACTTCTGGGGATCGGTAAGAACGCCGTCGATGGTGATGGCGCCGTTGGGACAAAAATTATAGCAGCGCATGCAGGCCGTGCAGCCGGATGAAAAAACAAACCGGTTGCCCGTTAGCCGGATGCTGCCGGTGGGGCAGTTCTCGACACAGGCCATGCAGCGGGTACAGCTGGCCCCATCGACGCCGAGGGTCTGATAAAATTTGGCAATTGCTTCGGGGACTTTTTTGCGGATCATCGCCCCAATCAGCAGTTGCGGCCCGTGGCCTTTGATCCGCTTGCGACCGGCCATCAGGCAATCGACCAGGCGCTCCAGTTCCTTTTGATCCTTTACCATCCGCTTAGCCAGCTTGGCCCGGTCCAGCGGTTTGCTGCTGGTGACATTATTGCAAAGCCGAATATTCACATAGGCCGACAGGGTCAGACCCGATCCGGCCAGCAGCTTTTGCATCTCGGTGGGGCCAAAAGCGTTGACATAACCATAGGTGTTGATGGCATAGGCGCTTTTGGCCATTTTCTGCGGCCTGACCAAGCCCACCACCCGGCTTATAAAGGCCCCCATGATCGGGGGAATGTCGCCACCGTAGATGGGGTTGGCAAAACCGATGGCATCGGCTTGGGCGATCATCCCCCGGAGCTCTACATCTGTGAGGCTGGTCTGGATATCGATGGATACCTGTTCGGCCTGATGGCCTTTTTCCCCGACGATTCTGGCAAATTCCCGGACAGCCCAGCGGGTGTTGCCGGTGCCGCTAAAATAAAAGGTTGTAAAGTTCATTGCATCTCCTTTTAATCTTATAAAATATCTGGGGAAGGATCATAGTCATTGACCCATTTATAGCGCTGTTCTGCCAGCAACAGATTGACCATTTTATGATAGCTGCTCACCCCATCGGTCTGGTTATTCGCCTTCAGATAGGCATCATTAACATTATTTGAAACATCTGAAACGATACCCTCATATTTAGACCAATACTGATCGCGCTCTATCATATCCTGCCGCACTTGCTCGGGCAGACTGGAGATAATCGCCAGGGCCTTTTGTTCATCAACTTTTGCAAGCGCCGAGATGGAATAATCAAAGGCCTGAAAAAGTCCACTATAACGGATCATGGGATCGTCCTGCTGCCGGCAGGCCAGATAGGAGATGAAATTCGCCTCATCTTCATACATAAAACCACACTGATGGGCCAGTTCATGGGTCATCGTGGCCGGTATCATCGAAACTGGCAGATCCGCATTAATATCCGATTCCAGCGTAAACGGGATAAAAATACCCATTATCCCGGCCCGCGACATCAGTTTTGACATGACCACTGGTTTTGGTGTTGAGTATAACGACCGCTCCAAAATCGGATACTGCTTTGCCAACAGCTGCATCGACAACACCGATTGTTGTGCATAATAAAAAAAATCATCGGGAGCATTTAGCATCAGGTCATGATTTTCATCGATTTTTTCTCTTGTCTGTCCCATTTCATCGGCAAGTGATTGACACAGTTTCACCAGTTCCTCCTCGCTGTAGGTCTCCTCATGATATGGGGTATAGGCTAAGAAAGAATCCCGATAATAATTCAAGCCCCCCAAGAGAGTAAAACAAAAATAGATCACGCTGGCCATCGCAACGATACCCAAACTAGCACGATAAACGGCCATCCCCCGGTCACCTTTACTGATGATAACCTGGTGCAGATAATAACCAAGGTATACTGGCAAAAATAATAAAACCGCGACCGCCAGCCATTCACTGACCGAAAATTTTACCAGCGAAGGTAAAAAACCCACGGCATTTGATACTATCGGATATGCTGTCCGGCTGTATTGTTCCGCCCAGTTTGGATGATATTGGGCATATTGATTAAGCAGATAGGCCACCACTCCCGGTAAGATAACGAGCCATCGCAGCGATAAAAATTTTTTCATGATGCCCCCCTTTGATATAGTTTAAGATTGACTAGTTAATATCTCAATATCCATTTTCATTATCAAGGGTTTTTGGCCATAACGTATGGTATAATATTATCACTAAAAGCGGACTCCGCTTGTCTTGGAGGTAATACGATGGATGCTCACCCTAATATCGGACTGCTGGATAAAAGCAAACTGCTGGAAATATTCGACTACCTGAACCAGCAGCTTAAGGAAAATGCGATGCAACTGGAACTGACCATTTACGGTGGATGTATTATGACCATGGTGTTTGATAATCGCCCGGCCACCAAAGATATCGACTGCGTGTTCAGCTTGGCCAATGACAAATTGCTGGAACATATCCTGAAAAATACCCAGTTTGTTTTTGACCTTTCTGATGGCTGGATCAATGATGAAATTAAAGAACCGCTAAAGTCGATTATCGCCGAAGAACTGGAAACCTTCAAAACCTATTCCAACTTGAAAATCTTAAAGCCCAAAGCCGAACAACTGCTGGCGATGAAGATTCTTGCCGCACGGCCCGAGCCAGCCAAGGATTTTACTGATGCCGCCCTGCTGTGTAAAACCTTGAACATCACCACCAAGGCAGCGCTGCTGTTATCAAAAGACCCGGCTTTTCTGGAGAGTCTATCCGTGCCACTTGATATCGCCGCCCTGGACAAATCCGAACGCCACTATCTGACGATTATTTTTGCGATCATTGACCATCAGCTCCAGCTTTTACAAATCCCGGTTCCCAACTGGATCAGAGACCGCGCTTTTTGTTTTGATGAACCCTACTTCCACTCGCGTCACCTCAGTGACTTTGACAAGGTCAAGCTCCAGTACACCGTCCCCGGCCCCTTCCGGGCCCGACAGGTTTATCTTGACCCGGATGGTCTGAAACGGGTTTAGTCATCAGCATCCCGACCTTCGGTGCAGAGCTCATCCAGGTAGCCATCATCGATAGCCGAACCGGGGCTATTCGACCCGGTTTTTGCCCAGCTATTTCGCCAGATACAAGCGTTCATCGACCCGGTGCAAAACCGTATCCAGATTATCGCCATTTTTAAAGGCCGCCTTTTTCCCACTCTAACAAACGACACACATCTTCATAAGAATACTTTTGATACAGGGAGAATGACGATTTTCGATAGGGCTTGCCATAATATTTAGCATTGCGATATAAACCATACTCAACTAATTCCATCAGACCGGTTTTAAAGCGGTCATCCTTTAGTTGTTCATAAAACGAAGCGGCTGGGCGTTGGTCTTCTAAAAAAACGGCATTTTCAAAGCTGTTTCTGGCCGCCCCAACCTGAAATTGATTGGATTAGATATTATGGATTCTGCATTTATCAAATCAGCACCTCCAGATAGGTTTTTAAAACATCACTACACTTTAAACGTTCGGCATAACGATATAGTTTATTGATGTTGCGATCTTCTTTTTTTAAATATTTGGTCAATATTTCTTTAGTTTCTTCAATCCCTATCTTGTTACGGTAATAAATAATATCTACCACCGTTTTTTCAATGTCATAAATCTTAAATCTATTTTCTCCTGTCCATTGCTCAAGAATTCCAGTTTCATAACGTTCTTTCTGGAAGTAATATAAATTGAATGTTGGCCAGTCTGGTAAAGTTGTGATGTTTTTTTTCCTCGGTAAGGCAACATCAATTGAATCCGGCCGATAATTGGACAAACCATAATATACCGCGGCGCTCATCAGGCAAATAACACCAGTTGGCGCATAAGCATAAACATAGATTAAATCTGAAACTTCGCCGTTGAAATTGCAATTTTCATAGTTACTTTTATTCAACCTGTTGAGCTTACCTTCTTCAACAAATTTATTAATTTTGTAGTAGCTAAATCCCAGTTTTTGTAGTTCTTTTGTATTAATGATTTTTTTATCTTCAGGTATTTGTAGTTCTTTTTTCATTTGCCCTCACTCCATAAGCCAATTATACCCAGAACGCCGGTTATTATCAGTATTATTTTAAATGAAATGCGGCTATTTTATAGATTAGCCGCATTTCATTTAAAATTAAATTATTAAATTGCTGGTTCACTAGTCAAACCCTCAAGATCTAACTTCAACTTACCCACCAAAATGCTGTGCTGACTTAAGTTAATAAGTTGTCGTCAGGCACTGTCAGAATTATGGGATCGTCCTGCTGCCGGCAGGCCAGATAGGCGATGAAATTATCCTCATCTTCATACATAAAACCACACTGATGTGCCAGTTCATGGGTCATCGTGGCCGGAATCATGTATAAATTGATGGCAGGCACCGTCAGCCTTCAAAAGCCCAGGATTTTTTCAAATCGCTGGTAAATCTGTTCGGGATCAATGCTGACCGTTGCCGGAGCATCACTGACTCATCTGTTTTTGTCACACAAGTGGTAAGCGGCAACGATATCTTTTATGGCTGTGGCAATATCTTTTGCTTTTTGATCCTTGATCCCAATTTTCCTGGCGACTTCCAAAATATCGCTAAACCCTGGATTTTTACCGTTGCCATTAACGCAGGTGGCATGTTCGCCGCCAATCGAAACACTATCCGTTAAATCATAAGCGGGTGAAAGAATCCAGCCCTGTTTTTTTTCATCATAAAGAAACGTGAAGTTCTTCGAATGATCATCGCGATTATGGGCAAAAACATTGAAACACATCAGCCGATACATCTTTTCAACCTCAGAAAAATCTTTTGTCAATTCCAGCGTCAATTTCATCAGAATGTTGTAATCCAAATTGGGGATACGATGGGAAGTTTCCAGCATCCCACTTACTGAAAGCATATGAATCCGTTTTTTCTTACCCTGTTCGTCCTGTTTTCGGTCAAATCTTTGGGTGCCAAAATATCCCGGACCAGTATTTGAGGTAAAGAGCTTTGTTTCCTCCATCTCAATACCGCATTCTCTGGCACACAAAGAATATCGATATTCCTGGACCCCAATGCTTTTTATATCTTCTGATGAAGGAAATTTGATGATCCAATCGATATCATTGATCTTTGTTAAGATCTTCGGTCTGGCCCCGCCGGAAGAACCGCCAAGACTGAAGAGATCATCCAGATTATCCGAATCGTCCGTTATGAGCATCTTTGCACACTCAGCTGCAATTTCATCAAGATCAACGGCCGGATTCGATAAATCAAAGTGATGAACCGGTTCATAGGTCAATGCGCCCATCCCCGATGAACCAACGATGGCCAAACGATCCAGACTACTGATTTCAAAGGGATTGATATGATTTTTTAATAACAACCGATCAACCAGCAACCGCCCCCAGCCATCCGGAAGACTATCCGCAAACACTCCAAATAAGCCTTCAAAGGGATCAACCTTGGGAATAAAGACACGCTGCACCAGTGGCAGTGAAAATGGGCTGATCGAAAAGCCATCAGACAACCATTCTTTGGTATATTCGAAAGCTACCTGCCGATTCTGGTAAAGTGCCATGACCCCCACAGGCCGATCATGATACCGAACCGTCAGTTTTTTAATCCTGTTCATCGATTACCTCCTGGATGGATAAAAAAGGTTGCTCCGCAAATAAGTTAATCAGTTCATCTTCACAGTTTAAGGCAATAGCGATTTTTGTCAGGGATAATAATGAGATTTCCCCACTGCGTTCAAACCGTTTCAGCGAACCCAGGCTGACCCCTGATTTTTCACTCAGTCTTTCCTGTGACAGCTTCTGCCGTTTACGGATGCTGCGAATTCGCCGGGCAATTAATATACCGATTTCGAGGGGTGTTTTTTGAGTTAAAAATTCTATATTCATAGTTAATATATTAGCTGATACGAGTGTTTTTGTCAATAATTAGCTATTATATTAGCTGACTTAATTCGTTTTTTGCAATATGTTGATAAGTTGCGGTCAGGTACCTATCCATCTTACAGGTAGCCATCAGCGATGGCCGAACCGGGACTATTCGACCCGGTTTTTGCCCAGCTTTTTCGCCAGATACAAGCGTTCATCGACCCGGTGCAAAACCGTATCCAGATTATCGCCATTTTTAAAGGCCGCCACCCCGAAACTGCAGGTAACCTGGCCGGCGGTTTCGAAGCGGTGTTCGGCGATAATCTTCTGGAGCCGCCAAGCCACTACCATCGCCGCCTCGCGCTGGCTGTCCGGGAGAATGATGACAAACTCTTCCCCACCCCATCTGGCAAAAAGATCGCTTTGATTGAGATTGCGCCGGACGATCCCGGTCAGTTCCTGCAAAACCTGATCGCCGATCAGATGCCCAAAACGGTCGTTGATGGCTTTAAAATCGTCAATATCAAACATGATCACGGCCAGATTCCGGTCGGTGTCGGCGATACTGTTCGCCAGTCGGGCATATTCCTGATTAAATTTGGCTTTGTTATCGATCCCGGTCAAGGCATCGGTTTCGGCCATTTTTATCAATTCAATGGTATGCAGATATTGGATTCGTTTATAATAATTGACACTGTAGGACGAAATACTGCTTAGCACAATGACGATCACGATGTGAATGATCGCAGCCAGAAAATCAGACCGATTGATTGCGGTAAAACTGACGCTGACAAAGACGAAATAGCCGATGCTGACAAACAGCGCTGTAAAAATAGAAAAAAGCCACCGGTTATTGATCAAAAAAACAGCCAGAATAATAATCATCACGCCAAAGGCCTGAATCAGGATATTCGGGTTGGGAATTTGGTTGGAGATATAAATAAACGACATGGCAATCATGATTTCCAGTCCGGTAAACCAATAGATCAGCGATTCATAGCGGGTGACCCGCCTGACTTTGAAATACAAAACAAGCATGGCGGCCAGCACAACACTGCGACTGATAAAGACCGCCCTGAAAGCATCGGCCGCAGTGATCAGAAAATACTCCGGGATGATAAACGAAAAATAAACCATGGCGGTTATGAGAATGGTAAACGACACATAATTGATATTCCTGGCAATTTCGGCATTATAAAAGGCTTTTTCCAGTTCCTTATCCCGAAATTGGCCCCATTGAAGTGCCCCACTGGCGTTATTTTTTTTGTTCCGACGGTGTTATGGTCTTCCATTGCAACCCGCTTTCCATAAATTTGAATAGTTGGTTCTATTCTACCATAATGTGGGCCGGGCTGACAGGCTTTTTAATTCACGGTGGCGTCGTTGTCATAGCCCCGCTTTTCCCAAAAACCCCGGTAGTTTTCATCACTGGACAGTTCAATTTCAGTGACCCAGCGGGCCCACTTATAGCCCAGTTTATCTTCGGCCACCACAATAAAGGGAAATCCCATTGACGCTGGCAGGGCCACGCCGTTGGCTGCATAGGCCAATAGGATCTCCTTCTTATTTTTTTACGCCGGGCCGCTTGAAATTGCTGCCCTGGACAAATCCGAACGCCACTATCTGACGATTATTTTTGCGATCATTGATCATCAGCTCCAGCTTTTACAAATCCCGGTTCCCAACTGGATCAGAGACCGTGCTTTTTGTTTTGATACGCCCTACTTCCACTCGCGACAACTCAGTGACTTTGACAAGGTCAAGCTCCAGTAAACCGTCCCCGGCCCCTTCCGGGCCCGCCAGTTTCGTGATCCCGATGGTGTAAGAAACGGTGATAAAATGCTCATATGGGGGTGCGGTTTTATTCGGATTCATTACCTATTTTATACCAGCCACTGCAGCCCCCTGGCCAGGCGACCCCGGGCGTCGTCAAAATGGTTGCCGGGGTTTAGTTCAAAAATGGTCTCTGCTCCCAGGCTGCAAAGCTGCTGTTCGGCGGCGATGGTTTGGTCTTCCACCACCCCCAGACGGCTATTGCGGGTGATCTTTTCTTTATCGCCCAGCGAAAAATACGCCCGTTCCGGTATCTGTAGCGGCTGATTCTTTAAGATAAAATCCCCAAAGCCATCATACCATAGCGATCCGGAGATCGACCCGACCCGGGTAAACAGATCAGTCCGATAGATAGCATAGAGGGCAAACAGACCGGCCAGGGAATACCCGGCCAGCACCCGGCAGGCTGGCGTCAAACCGAGGCTTGCTTCCACCGCCGGGATGATCGTTTCGGTCAGTTCCGTCAGATAGGCATCGGCCCCGCCGCCGAAATCTGCGCCGCCCTTGAAAGCTCTTGGGGCGGGCCAGGGCGACAACTCGCGATTCCAATCGACCTGGTCGATGGCCACCAGAACCGCATCTACACCCGCTTGTTTAACGGCCAGATCGGATAGCTCCGCCCCCGCCATGTGGAGATAGATAATTGAGTCGCTGGTAGCTTTTGGGTCAGCCATCACCGTAACGTGTCGTTTACCAATTTCGATAATCTTATTCATTTTCTTCACCTTTTTTAACCACCTGAGAAATGCCAGGTCTTATGGAAATGCCTGCCCGTTTGTTTCGGGCTTAGCGCGACAGTTCGGGGGAGATTTGAAATGGGCTTTTTCACCCTTTTGAGACACCAATCAGTGCTTCCACTTTCTGTTGCAGGGCCGGGTTTGTCAGCCAGATGGTGGTTTCAAAGACGTCCGGAAAAGCAAAACTACGGGCAGTTGCTGGAAACTTGATGATAATTTCATGGCGGCTGACACTTTTGACGGTACCGGTCCCGAAACTCTGGTGATTGACTTTTTCGCCGACTAGCTGAGATGGTGACCAACGTGGGTTTTGGTCAGCCTTGGGTGGTTTTTCATCGTACTGTTTAGCCGGATTGATCACTGCCAGAATAGCGGGACCATACTTTTCAGTTTTAACCGGCCCAAAACCCGGTAACCGCTGTAAGTCGGCCAGTGTTTTTGGTTTTTGGGTGATCAGATTCTCCAACTGTTGATTATTGAAAACCACGTAGGCCTGGACGTTTTCTTTCCGGCTGGTGGCCAGTCGATAGGCTTTAAGACGGGCAATCAGATCGTCATTTTGCGGTGATGACACGGTGTAAGTTACGTCATCGGTCTCCCGAACCGCCGCTTTTTCGCTTTCCGGTAGCGGGGCACTGCACGTCTTAGGTGGTGCCGGGGCGGCTACCGTTACTCCCGTCAGGATGGCTTCATATTTTTGGGTGTAGTCGCTGGCCAGTGGCTGATGCAAAGCTAGAATTTTTTCTGCCCAGGCTTGCATCGCTTTTTCACTGGAAGCCAATTCTTTTGACTTTTTATTCTGATTCTTGATATGGTTAATCAGCTGATCGGCCCGGATCACCCGATCCTTGACATCTTTTTTGGCATACTTGGCATTTAACACCGTCTTGGGATTGGCCAGCACGACTATTGATTGATGAAAATTGTCAAAGCCACTCTGAAAACCAAGGCGCTTGATCGGATTGGTGGCTTTTGCCAGCCGGAGCTGCCGATACACTTCCAGATGCCGCTGGTTCTGGGTAATCGGTGAATAGATCCCTTCTCTAACCGTGCGGCCATTCCAGGGATAGCTGCGGACAAAATTGCCCTGGTTATCAATCTCGATGTTGCCATAAAGGTTCTTGCATTCGATAAAAAAGACCAGCTTCCGGGTGACCACGACATAGTCAATCTGGGCGGTCAGATCTTCATGCTGGAGATGCAGGTCGTGGATAATGCACATCGGCATACCGGAGTTTTTCAGTTCAAAGGCAATGTTTTTCTCACCGACTTCGCCATAGCTGACCAGGGATAGCTCCCGGGCAATATCATCTTTGAGCTTGCCGGTGGCCTGGGCATGGAGTTCTTTAAGCCGGGCAATCTGCTGGCTGGTATCGGAATCTTCTTTTAAGAAGATGGGGGTGGTGTTGGGGGTGAATAGGGACATGGGGACCTCCTTTAAAATGCAAACAATATCTCAATTTATAATATATTCTGGGTATAAATTTTTCTATCTACCTTTGCCGTTCTTCTACAAACTCAAAAAATTGATTGACATCCATCAGCCAGGCCTGCTGTTTTGTGTTGAAAGTCTGATGCAGCGGTCTGGGCACTACCAGCTGGACATTATTATAGATCATTTCATCCGTCTGATTCTCACTGATTGCAGCTTCCATGGTAATCAGATGCTTATGTGCAATCCTCTCTGCTTCCGGCAGTACCTGTCGCCAGCGATCCTTACAGGTTGTTTTTGCACCAAGCATGGTTAGTAGATCTGTGCTGAAATCGGGATTATGGTAGGCGTCGATTGATGGAAAAATAAAATCCGGTTTCGAGTTATTCTCCGTTTTTTTTGTCCTATCATATTGTATTCCTCTGTTCTGCAACAGACACTCCACATGGTTTTCCAGTGCACTTCCTGCACGACTCTTACGTCGATTCTGCACTGATAGCGAAAAACTGATAAATGCATCCACATCGTCTTCAAATCCGGTTTTAAGTCGCTCCCTTATCAAATACTTCTCCAGAGTCCGGAAAAGCATTTCTTCACGCTCCATCCAGCTAACAATAAGCTCATCCGGGCTTTCTCCCAGATTCATATTTACTGTAGACCGGGAAAATTCAGAAAATACCCTTGTTTTCGGAAAGGTGCCATTGAACTTTTCAAGGATCAGCTCCAGATACTGTTCGCCATCTTCTTCAATGGTAATGCCTATCTGCTCCAGAATGTATTTTGAAGTGAAATCAAGACGGTTATGTTCCTTATCAAAGTCTGCTCTGACAGAATAGTCCGATTCAGCAGGTTCTTCGAGGCCGAAGAGCCATCTGATCTGATTTTCAATTGTTGAGTCTTTTTCGGTAAAAATTACCAATACATGATCATCAGGTCTTAATGCCAGAAAAAGAGTATCCCCGGTAGAAGCCTGGGAAAATGCCTCAGTAGTCGAATAATACAACCTGTATTCAGAACGTTTCGGATCATTTTCCCTGGCATCATACCAGGTCAAAAAACCCTCCTCAACGTTCGGCCATTCATCAGTATCATTCAAATAGATAAAATGGGCCGGATAAACCTTTCGTGTCGCCCCAAAAATTCTTTTCAGAGCAACAGCCCCATTAAATTCGTGTTGATTACTGGTCGCTTTATCCACTTCCACTGCGCTCAGTTCTTTTTGAGCCACTGCTTTGAAATACTGTGAAAGGTACCCTTTTTTCATTCATTTTCTCCAATCATCAATCTGTTTTAACTCTGAACTATTTATATTAAAATAATGAATCAAATCATTCTATGTTGAATTAATAATAGCATTATGACATCTGATACTCAACACTATTTCAGAAAACATGTTTGATTTTTTCGATATTTCAGACGTTCATCATATTTTTATGGTATTATCAATAATATTACGAACAGTAAGTAAACGGATTTTAATTTACTATTGTAGGTAATTGCGAAATGAAAAAGATTTAGAGCTCAGAGAATTCGGCGGTAAGAAACAGATAGACTTCATGAAGACGGAAGGGAAACGGAACGGCAAAGCAATCAATGTGTTGAAAAAGATGAGAAAA
>NZ_LKEU01000040.1 GCF_001766835.1 Acetobacterium wieringae
GATTTGCGTGCTTATCCGGTTTGCTTTTTGATCGCAGAAATTTATAGTAACCCGATTCGCTGACACCAAGCGTACGACAGAGCAGGGCAACCGGCCAACGGTCCCGGCGGTCGGTAATATATGACATCCGCTGCTGTTTCGCTATTTCTTTCGGCGCTTGACAAAAAAACCAAGCGCATCCTGAAGAATCTCAATCTCTTCTTTTGCTTCCCGTAGCTCTTTTTCGAGCTGCTTTAAACGATTGGGATCTGCTAGTGGGATATTCCCTGGATCATCACAAAAACCAACCTTTCCACTTTTAGCTTTGCTGATCCATGTGTATAATGTATCGATTTTTATACCTAATCGCTCTGCTGCCGCTTTGTTGCCAATCTCATTTGCCAGTTTCAACGCTTCATAGCGTTCTTCAGCACTATATATTTTTTTCATTATTAGTCAGTCCTTTTTATTTCTATTTTACCTCATTTCCTTGCAATTTGGGACTGCACTTTTATGATAACACTCCAAAGCGAAACGTTAGTCAATGCCTTTTAACCTCTAATTATGAATTAATTTTTAAATCAACTTTCCTTCTTCAAAGCAGAAATATACCAGAGGCTTCTGGAAACACAACCCTTACTGAAGCTTTTTGATTACTACAATCTGGACATAAAAAAAGGCTCTCGATGTTTTTCATCAAGAACCAATGATCAAAAATTATTATTTTTACGGATACACCTCAATCAGCACATCCATAATGCCACCGCAGGCCATCCCCTCGTCTTCAGCCACTTCCCCGGTCATATCAACATGCATGGTCAGAAAGCCGGCCTCTTCACGCAGAAGATCCCGGGCGGTGACGATCACTTCGCCTTCGCTGCAGCCGCCGCCAATGCTGCCAAGACTACGGCCATCGGGCCAGATAATCATTTTAGCTCCAGCCCCCCGGGGAACGGAACCTTTTTTTGAAATGACCGTCACAATCGCCCGTTTGTCAGAGTCATTTTCTGCTAGATTCTTAACCACTTCAAAATCAAAATCGGAATGATTGGTCTGATTGTTCCGATCCGCTTTTTCCGGTTGATGAGCCATTCGCTTCACCTGAATGATCTCAGCAATAATCGAAATGGCAATTTCTTCCGGGGTTACCGCCCCAATTCGTAGCCCGATCGGTGAATAAACCCGGGCGAGTTGTTCCTCCGTAAAACCGTCTTCCCGAAACTGAGCCATCAAGCCCTTAACCCGGCGTTTGGACCCGATCATCCCCAGATACTCGGGATTTTTGGCAATCGCCTGGCGTAGGCACACTGCATCATGGCGATGGCCGCGGGTGACCACAACGACGTAGTCGGTGTTTTTGACCTGCAGGCGGTCAAAACAGCTGTCAAAGCTTTCACACATTACCCGACTGGCTTCGGGAAAGCGTTGCGCATTGGCAAAAGACGGTCGATCATCGATAACGGTGACCTTAAAGCCGATATCCGCCCCATAACGGGCCAGCGGCTTGGCAATATGACCGCCTCCCAAAATAATCAGCCGCCCTTCCGAGTAAAAGGGTTCATATAAGACGAAAGCCCCCTCTTCGGTGGTATTAAATTTCGGCAGTCCCTGATCAATAACGGCTGTGATCGTTTTTCTGGTTTTTTCATCAAATTGTTCCGTTTGTAAATCGCCATTTCGCAAAACTGATTTTGTGATCGTTCGTTTCGTTGTTTCCGGATTTGTTACTCCCCGGGTGCACATAATCACCTGTTTTTCATTTTCCAATTCATTAAGTAGTTTTTGATACGGATTAACCACGTTCTTGTCCCTTTCTGAAACGATCGTCTACCCAGATCTCCCGGGGTCGATGACCGATTTCAAGTTGAATTTCATATTTGCTGATTTTGCTGTAAAGAGTATTTCTTTGGATGCCCAGGGCGGCAGCCGTCTGGCTGATATTGCCCTTATAAAGTTTTAAGACCCGTTTAATATGCTCTTTTTCCATATAGGATAAGTCGAGCTGTGCCGGATCAAGATCTTCGAGTCGCTCTTCCCGCAATTCAATTGGCAGATTTCCAGCAATTGCCGCAAATTGGGCCATCGGGCTGGGTTGCTCACTATTTTCCGAAAAATACTTATAGGGAAATGCTTCGGTGTTAATAATCAGTTCCACCACATTTTCCAGTTCCCGCACATTCCCCGGCCAACTGTAACTTTCCAGTAATCGCATGTTGTCCTCAGTAATTTCAAATTCCTGCTTTTCATATTTCGCTGACAGATTTTTCATGAAATATTGAAATAAAATGGCAATATCGTGGGTGCGCTCGCGCAGTGGTGGCAGATACAGGGGTAGGACATTGAGACGGTAAAACAGATCCTTCCGGAAACGACCCAGCTCAACTTCTTTTTTGAGATCCTTATTGGTTGCCGCGATAATCCGCACGTCAATGGGAATCGAGCGCTGGCTGCCAATCCGGGTAATGACGTTTTCCTGTAATACCCGCAACAATCGGGTCTGCATATCAAGCGGCATCTCGCCGATTTCGTCAAGCATGATCGTACCATTATTGGCCTGTTCAAACTTACCAATGTTGCCGCCTTTCTTGGCCCCGGTATAGGCGCCTTCCTCATAACCAAACAACTCCGATTCAATCAATTGATTGGGAATTGCCCCACAATTTATGGCCACAAAGGGCTCATCAACCCGTTTGCTGAAATTATGAATGGCCTGGGCAAAGACTTCTTTTCCACAGCCGCTCTCCCCCAAAATCAGAATGGTCGAACGATTGTTGGCGATTTTTTTTGCATACTCAATGGTGCTGACAAAATGGCTGTCAGCACCCATAATTTTGTCAAAAGTGTAATAGGGCTGTTCGGATTTGACGATTTTTTTCGTTTGATCTTCTTTTAAAACAAAGACAATCTCAATACTGTCATCCTGAGGGTTATAAATCGGGCTGGCTGTCATCTGGCAATGAAAATGATTCCGCAGGGCTTTGATATTGATAATCCGGTTGACGTGTTTTTCCAGATGAATCGCTTCCTTGATGTTCTCCCACTCTTCAATGATTTCTGCAACATTGGTCGCCGATAATTGTTTATATTTATTGCCGAATAAATCCATCGCCCGCTGATTATATATTTTAATTCGACCATTCAGATCGGAGGTCAGGATCGCTACCGGCATCGAATTGAAAATCGTTTTGATATGCTTATTGGTCATATTCTGGAGGCGGTTATATTCTTTGACCCGGAGCATTTCTTCGATGGCGTTAGATGCAGCAATGACCATTCCCAGGGTATGGGGGTGAACCGAATCGGAGTAACCGGTCAGATCGAGGGCACCAATCAGATTGCCGTTGGGATCACGAATCGGAGCGCCTGAACAGGTCCAGCGGTGATAGGCCTTGATAAAATGGTCTTTGCCGGACAATTGCACCGGTTCACCCGATTTTATCACCAGCGACATGGCGTTGGTGCCAATACACTCCTCATTCATATAGGCACCGGCAACCATTTTCAGTTCAAAAGCTTCGGTCAGAATTTTTTCATCACCGATGGCATTCAAAATACAACCTTCTTTATCAGTCAGCAAGACAAAAAAATTATTTCCCCGGACAATACTCATCAGATGCTCCATGTAGGGTGAAGCAGTCAGAATCAAATCTCTGTTTTCTGAAAATTTTGTTTGTAGCTCCGAATGATCAATCATTTTTTTACTGAAAACCTGATCTTCGGTGATTCCATAATCAGCACAGCGTTCCTTCGATTGCTTGATAAGGTTTTGATAAATATTCTTATTCATGGTTAATTGTCTCTTTTCATTGATTTTGGCAAATCCATTTTCCATTTTTCTGATTATAACATAGTTTTAAGCTACCAGCGTAGGGGATCTTCCATTTAAATACTTCTTTAATTGTTAATCCGAACAGGTTAGCCAGAATAACCCGGATAACTCCGGCGTGGGTGAGGATCACGATCGACTTCGCATCATTTTCTTTTACCATTTCAGCAAACACCGGTAGCACCCGTTGCTGTAAGGATACAAAACTTTCGCCAGCTGGCGGTGCAAAAACATCCAGCTCCCGACCCCTCTGTTCAAAGCGCTCCGGGTAAAGCTCTTTAATCTCTGCGAAGGACTTTCCGTCCCAATCGCCCATATTGATCTCTTGTAACGCATCGATTGTAAACCGGGGGATCGAGCGTCCGCCCAAGAGAATGTCCAAGGTTTCGACACAGCGGCAAAGCGGGCTGCTATAGGCGCAATCCAGGGGAATTGGCTTAAACTCTTCCTGAAGTGTTTGCGCCTGCTTTATACCTTCTGGCGATAGTGGCAGATCCAATTGGCCGATATAGGTTTTTTCATTTTTTAGTTCAATCTGACCATGCCGAACTAAATATATCCGGGTTTCCATTTATCAACCCTTTCTGAATGTCTTCATCTGATTTACGAGTTACTACGGTTAATTTTTTTCAGTAGTTTATTTTATCCGATCATCCTTTGTATTTTCTGCAAAATAATCTCGGCATTGCGATAGCGTCGGGATATTTTTTTAAGCGCCTGCGGATTATCGTGATAAGCTTGAAAGACCATTTCTTTTCGTGTCGCTAGATCGATTAGCCGATCATTTTTAACCAGTTTATCAGCCAGATAAAGGATTTCGCTTTCCGTAACGGCGGTGTCCGGATCGACTAAAATATCCATATGAACAGCAATGATTGCCCCCACTTTTGGATAACCCAAATCTCTTAAGATCTCGCCGCCTTTTACCGCGTGGTTTTTTTCGCTTTTGGCAAGATCATGAAGCAGGGCGGCAGCCTGAAGTACCGGTCGATTAAGGGTTTCCCCTTTATCAATTAATTGATCCACCAAATCAGTGGCTGTCTGTTTGACTTTTTGACAATGCCGACGAATATTCTCAGGCAATTGATACTTCTCCCACATGGCATAGCATTCGCATAAATTAGGGGCTTTCAGGGTGTCGTAGGTTAATAATGCCTCGTAATCCGCCCGGGTATCCATATCCATTAAAATCGCTTCATCGATCAGAGGGAGTTCCGCTGCATCGGCTTCATATAAGGCCAGCAGCCTTTTAAGCCCACCGCCTTGTTTATTATCCAGAATCGCTCTTTGGTACTTTTTATCAATCAGCGGCGGATGTCCCCGTTTGCCTAAAAAACTGGGATAGATAATACCTTTGCCAAGTTGCGCTGGTGCTGCCATCAGTTCTTTTACGGTTTCTCGCTTGACCAGCGGGATGTCTACTGGATGAATAAAAAAGGCCTCAATTTCGTCATTCAGTTGAGTAACGCCAGTAACAATGGAGGTATACATCCCCTCGGCAAAGTTCTCATTGACCACGACATCCAGTGGCTGATTGTTAAAATAGGGGCGGATTTGATCTGCCCGGTGGCCAAGAACCAGAATGATCTGATCAACACCGGCTTGCTGATAAAGGTCCACCACCCGTTCCACTGCCGTTTGCTGGCCGAATTTTAGCAGCGGCTTGAATCCGTCCATCCGTGAAGAATAGCCGGCCGCAATAATAATAACGCTAAACTTTTTCAATTTGGGTACCGCCTGACTTGAATCATTTCCGCCACTATACTAACGGCGATCTCCTCCGGGGTATCGGCATAAATGTTCAAACCAATGGGATTGTGCACCCGTTCCAGATCGCTGTATGAAAAGCCCATCTCCAGCAGCCCCTGATAGATATGATTGCGTTTGTTTTTGCTGCCGAGCATCCCGATGTATTTAGCCTCGGTTTGCAACATCTGGGCTAACACATCTTTGTCATCCGAATGGCCTCTGGTTACAATTACCACATAGGAATATTGGTTGATGCTGATCTGGTTTTCGATATTTTCAAAACCCGGGATCACCAGTACCTCATCAACCGTGTTAAATCGCTGGCGATTGGCAAACTCTTCCCGGTCATCAAGCACCGTGACATAAAAACCAACAACTTTACTTAATTCAGCCAGAACCTTACCAATGTGACCACCGCCGATAATGCAGACATTCTCATGGTTAAAATAAGGTTCGACATAAAAACCTGCGGCTTGTAAAAAAGCCTGCTGATATTTCAATTGATAAAAATTCAGGCGGATCTCTTTAACCAGGTTGTGGACTTCGTCACTTTCCGATCCCCAAAAACCAGTTTCAGTGCAGACCCATTTTTCCAGTCGTCCATTTTCATGGCTCATCTGCGGTATCTTGATAATTGTCACAAAGTCTGTCTTGGTATCAATCAATTTGATCAGTTCATCATAAAATACCTGCGTTTGCGCATCCCACCAATCAATGTACTCCAGGAGGATTTTTAAATCACCACCGCAAACCAGTCCCGGTGAAGCTTTATCCTTACTGTTAAGCCGAAACGTTTCAATCTGATAATAGTTATCCTTGAGAACCCTGGCGGCGGTGCGAATCACCATTGCTTCCACCAGACCACCGCCGATTGAGCCTTCGGTTGACAGATCCTCTCTGATCATCATTTTTGCACCTTCATTACGGGGAGCTGATCCCGATTTTTCGAGAATGGTCGCCAGCACAAAATTCTCTTTCTGGTCTTTTGCTTCTTTTATTTGCCTGATCAGATTATTCACTGCTGCTCTCCTTTCGCCAGTCCCTGATTTTTCGCTTGACCATGCTGTTCACCAGTTGATCCGGTTTCTGCAGCGGACTTCTTTTGACTTCAATTTGCATCACTTCACCATGGTTTTTTAAAAAATGCGTTTCAATGCACCTTTGCAGTTGCGCTTCTTTAGCTTTGGAGGTTTCGTATTGATAAAGCGAAACCTCAATCAGAAGGGTTTGATCGTCTTTAATGGTGACCTGATAATCAATCAGGTCTTCATCGGCCAAGAGTATTTCCTCCAGCTCTTTGAGATCAAAAGTGACATCGCCAGCCAATTGGATCCGATTCTTCAGCCGTCCGCTAACTTTTTTCATGGTTCTTAAAAAGCTGCCGCATTGACAGGCGTCGACTGAAAACGCCCCAATATCGCCAGTGCGATAGCGAATCAAGGGCATTGCTTGACGATTAAAGGTCGTAAAAACAATCTCCCCTGTAACACCGTCAGCCACCGCTTTTCCGGAAAGCGGATCGACAATTTCAAAATATAAATCGCCCTCCCGGAGATGATAGCCATTTAGCGCCTGACACTCGACCCCACCGCCGTAACCCATTTCAGTCATCCCATAATGGTTAAAAACATGGCAGCCAAACTTCCGGTTAAGCTCAATAACCAGCGCCTGCGGGACGTAGTCAGTACTGAGCAGAACTTTTTCGATGTGCTTAAAGCTCGCCGCTTTGCTGCGACTGAGATATAAAACCTGAATCGGAATACCGACGATGCAATTAATCTCATTTTCGATCATCGTCTTTTCGACCGCCTCCAGATCGTTGAGTAGTCCATAAACAACACAGACTGTCCCGGTGCGATCAAGGGCTTTTTTTAACAAATCACCAATGGTCCCGTAGGCTTGTCCCGGCAGTAAAACCATTACCCGATCGGTGTTGTCTATTAACGAACGCATCCCGTAATCGAAAAAATCCACCGTTTTTTGGAGATCGGCCTCTGTAAAAAAAATCCGCTTCTTCGGGCCACTGGTTCCCGAGGTATTTAAAGTAACTATCCGGGCAATTTGCGATTGGGGCACACATAAAAAATCAAAGGGATTATTTTTGATATCCTCGGCTCTTGTTAACGGAAGTTGCTCAAACTGCTCCCATGATTTGATTTGCCGGGGATCGATGCTTTCCAGCTGCTTTTGATAAAAACGGCTGTTATCCTTGGCATAGCAAAGCGCTTCAAGCACTTTTTCCAGCTGATAGCTCTTGAGCGCATCGGGATTTTCCGGGGTGATGCCGGTTCGTTTAATAATCCAGTTTTCCAATGGTGTCTTTTTCATAAAATCCTCACTGTTGGCGATAGATGGCATGCCCGTTTCTATCGGTCAGGTTATACATGCAAAAAGGGATCAGCTGGCCCCGCGGGTTAACAACATGAATGCAGCAGTCCTTAACCCGATTAAGATCGAGATTCCAGACATCCTGAAAAGCCATCGCTGACAGGCTGAACGAATGGCGGTTAATCTGCTCAAGGATCTCATCCCATCCATCTTTTGCTGGTACTGCGGTGCTTTTAATGCCATCGTCCTGTGGTTCTGGCCCGGCGCCAGACCACTTTCTGAGCACATGGGCTTTTGCCTTCCGGGCACCTTCTTCGGCTGTTTCTACTCCACAGCATTTTGCGCCACTGCCCTGGGCGATCAGCTCCCCGTTTTCCGAAACCGTATAATTTCCATGAAACGAACACCGGGCATTTTCACAACCGGGCGGACTGAAACTGTCTTTGCGGATGCGCATTTTCGTTTGGTCTTCAATTTTATCCATCAGGTCACCCAGTGTCAATCTTTTCTGTTCATCCGGCAGGTTTGGAATCCGACCAAAATAGCTGGCGGGCTGCATATGCACGCCTTTAACCGTTGGTGCCCATTCCAATCCAAAATTGATAATGTTCCCGAGATCGGAATCGTTGACTTCCCTAACCAGGGTCGGCACCAACACGACTCCAATATTATATCGCTGACAATTCTTTATTGCCTTGATCTTGGTTGCCAATAATGGCTTGCCTCTGAGTTTCTTATAAATCTCATCATTGGTGCCATCAAATTGCAGAAACACCGAGTTGAGTCCGGCATTTTTTAAGGCGCTGACATACGCTTCATCCTCGCCCATGCGGATGCCATTGGTATTGATTTGAATAAAGGAAAAGCCGATCTCATGCCCAATTCTGATAATTTCTGGTAGATCATCCCTTAAAGTGGGCTCGCCGCCGGAGAGCTGGATATTGCAATTGCCCGAGGTGTCCATCGCACTCTGATACATCCGTCTGATCGTTTCAAGATCAAGATCCACCTCGGTATTGCCATTGGCGTTGGCAAAACAAAAGGAACAATTGAGATTACAGCGCTGGGTGACCTCAATCAGTGCCGTGCAGGTATGCTGGCGATGGTCGGCACAAAGGCCGCAATCGAAGGGACAGCCTTTTTCGACCACTGTATTCGGTTTTTTGATGGTGGCCGGGATTTTATTGCGCACCCACTTTTCAATCGGAATACTGCCCCGCCACAGCAGCGCTTTGAAGCGACCATGTTCCGGACAGGATTTCTCCATCCAGGTTTCATTATTTTCAGACCAGATGAGCGCATTTATTTTCTTAAGGCAAACCGGGCAAAGGCTTTCAGTCATCGAAATGATTCGCTTCATTTTTTCTACATCTCTCGATTCCCAAATGTATAGCCATTCTCCTGAAGGATCTCGACCACCTTTTCAAAGCTTTCCAGCAGCGTATCGCCACATTTCACCGGATAAGCCTGGTTGTTTTCATCGGTAAAGCGATAAACACCGATCAGATCGAGACATTCGGTGCTTTCAAAGCGCTCTTCAAACCAGTCCATGTAGGCTTTAACCATTGTGCCAAAATTATCCTGGGTATATTCCCTGGCTTTGCCCTTACCGGCATACAAGCCAATCACACCAATGCCACCGGTTAAAACGCCACAGGTTTTCTGATTGCCGCCAATACCATTACACAAACCATTCATCACCCGGATCAGGTCGTCATTTTCGATCTCTTCCATATCCAGTGCCAGCTTCATCATAATCTGACTGCAACAATAACCTTCCGTCCCCAGTCGATACAGTTCAAATTTCAGTTCATCCATTTTTACTCCACCTTTCTTGCGATCATCATAAAGTAACCCGGTTTGCACATTTTTAGGGCGTCCTGGAAGCCAGCCGCACAGGCCCCTCCGGTTTTTAACCAGAATGCCTGCATCGAACCGAATTCAAAGATCGTTTTGACCAGCAACTGCCTGAGCAATTCACTGTGATCTTCCAGCAAGACAGTCTCAAAACCGGCGTCAGTGAGATCCATCTGCAATTGTTTTAAATCGTATAATCCCCGCATGCAGCTCGTAAACTGATGGGTCTTGATCCCTTCAAGCGCTTCCGGATTTCTGGCATAAACATCGGTAATAAAAAACATTCCTTGGGGTTTCATCACCCGATAGACCTCCTCCAGTGCTGCCGGAAGATCCGTCATCAACGACAATGTACACTCAGATAACACCCCCTGGAAGCTCTCGTCCGGGCAGGGAATCGCTTCCCCGCTGCCGAGGAGAAATTCTTTATCCGGATTATTTTTCCGGGCTGTTGCCAGCAGTTTTTGGGAGGGATCAAGCCCCACCACTGTCAGCCCATATTTCTGTTCCAGATAACTGACGGTCGCACCCGTTCCACAGCCGAGATCCAGCAATAAATCAGCGGCACTCCAGCGACAACCGGCCACGCCCCTGTCGGTTAAAGCAAAGCCCCCCGGCCGCAGCGTTCCACCCAAAAGTTCCGACATTTCCGGACTTTCATAGGCACAGTTCCCTGACACCTATTTATCCTCCAGTCCTTCTTCGACTTCCTTCATTTTGCCCAGCGCCAGCGCTTCATCAATGAATACCTGGTGACAGCTGGGACATTTGGGCAGATCCACTTCAAAGTTTCCTTCCATATACTTTACCTTGACCTTGGTTAATTCCAGTTCCTGCTGGCATTTATCACAACGCCATGCTGTTTGGTCGGTACTCTCATGTTTCATCTTATTCCTCCACTATTTCCATGCGATGACTGTAGACGCTTTTTAAGATATAGTCATTTTCTTCTTTTTCGTATTTCACCCAAAAGGTAACGTTGTCACGTCGCAGCCTGGCCAGATATTCTCCGGTTTCGGGATTGCAGAAACGTTCGTTATTTTCTTCGGCATTTTTAAGCACCGCCTGGATATCTTCTGATAAGATATAACGGTCTTCGATCTTCTGTTTAACATCATCGGGGATAATCAGTTTAAATTGGTCTTCCATCATGGTTTCCTCAGGTTCCTCTCGCCAGATTTCTTTTAATAAGATTTGCTTAACCCGACTGCGGTTGTCATGGCGTTCTGACAGGGTTGGCATCTTGCGGGTAGCCGCTTCGCCATCAGCTTTGGGATAGATCAGATCCAGCAAATGGTAGGTGCGTTTGCCGCCGGATACAAACAGATCCTTGCACATGGCACAGTAAACCAGCAGATCATTCTCGCTTTCGCCGATGCGTTCAGAAACAAAGGCGTTGGATTGTTCACGGTTGGCGTAATAAACCAGTCCGCCGTAGCCGCAGCATTTTGTTTTTTCTTTGGTGTATTCCAATTCCTCAATGCCATAACCGAGTTTGGCAACAATTTTTCGGACACTCTCATGGAGGTCACTGTTTTCCCGGGTTCCACAGGCATCATGAATACTGAGTGTCTGGGGTGTTTTTATGTGATCTTTATTGGGCAAACCTTCTCTGACATAAATATCCCAGAGTGATTCCAACTTAATTTCCGGCAAATATTTTTCAAAAATCCGCATACAGCTGGAACAGGCCAGAATAAAGGTGGGGCGTTCCATTTCTTCCCATACTCTTTTGATGGCTTCAATATTTTCCTGCATTAAGGCCTGTTGTCCGCCCCAATCAGCCGGTGCCCCGCAACAGCCCAGATAAATACCGACATCGCCCTGCACATGGCCGACCAGATACTCATAAATGCTTTTGATATCATCGGGATAGGATGCTGGCAACTGACAGCCGGGATAGAAGAGATATGCGGTTTTTCCGGTTCCCTTGTATAAGCCTTTGACATAATCTGAAAAAGAAATCAGCGGATAATAAAACAGATCTTTGGATTCCTCTTTGCTGGGTTGTTTGCGCACCAGCGAAAACCGGGAACTGTTGGAAAAAGCCATATCTTTTAAGGCAAAGTCGTGGGCCGAGGCTGGCATTTTACCACGTTCCACCATACTTTCACGGGTTTCATGGATAACATCACTCATGCTGATATTGAGAAAACATTCTTCCTTACAGAGGCCGCATTCAGCGCAGGAATTAATCATCTTATTGGCATAGTGCGTGCCTAAAATAATCCGTTCGCTGTGATTGATCTGACGGATATAGGCATCCGGGGACATTTCGAATTTCCGCAGGTGGACACAGCCCTCAATGCATTTGCGACACTGACATTTGACGCAGCGTTTGGCCTCGGCCATGGCTTCATCCTGGCTATAAATGGCGGCTGATTTTAAAATCGGAGCTAACGGTTCTTTGCCGCTGATATCAAAGTGCAACGGTGTTTCAAAAGCCCCTTCTCGTTCCCGGGAATCCGTCAGCGATACCTTTGACAAAAAGCGTTCGATGGAAATAGCCGCCCGCCGTCCGGAGCTGGCTGAAAAAATCACCGAATCGCTTTGATTAACGAGACTCCCGCCGACAAACAGAGCCGACTCATTCGCCTGGAAGGTGAGCGGATTCCATTTAATTTCTTCTTCCCAGGCCGCGGTTCCCAGATAAACCGCATCATAGGTAGCCAGCAATTCACTTAATTTATTTTTATCGACGGTTGTTTCAAAGTGAATGGGCATTTTTTTATCGGCAACAGCCTTTAATTCCTGCAGCAGTACTTCTTCGGTCAGGGAGTCGCCCACAAAATCCCACAGCCGTCCCCCTAATCGATTGGTTTTTTCATAGATTGTTACGACACAACCCTTTTTGTCCAGATCCACAGCGGCGGTTAAACCACTTAATCCCCCACCAATGACGGCCACCGTGCCTTTATTTTTTGGCAGCGGCCAAACTTTTTTTGGTTTATAAGCACCATACTCCAGTACCGCTTTTTCAAGATCAGAGATCCGGATCGAACCGCCAGCTTTACTCCGTTCACAGGGCGCTTCACAGGGATGATCGCAGATTCGCCCAAGAATTTTGTGAAAGGGCATTTTCTTTTCCATCAGTTTATAGGCATTCTGGAAATTTCCTTGTTCTATTTCTGCTAAAAAATCAATAATTTCCAGATGAACCGGACAATTTGCCGTACAGGTTGGGGGTTCCTTGTGAATACACCGATCTCCGGTTGCTAATAATTTATCCAAATTCATCGTTACTCTCCTAACTCTCATCGATAATACAAACCATAACCTAACAACTACACCACAACCAATATTTGTTCTGATGTTTGTTTCTATAAAATAGTTACTCTCTTTTTTTCGATCATTTGAAATATGACCCAAAACATCCTGTCCATTCGTTATTGCTCTGCCAATAGTCTTTTACAATTATATCATAGAAACAAACACCAGAGTTTGTTACCCCTTATTACTACCTGTCAATTTAAAATAGGAATTGAAAGCTTAGAAGCTTTCAATTCCTTGGGTAATCAGACTTACTTTACTTATTTTAAGGCTTCTAAACCTTCAAGTACTTTTTCTGGATAAGCTGGTAAATGTTTGATACGAACGCCACAGGCATTGAAAATCGCATTAGCGATGGAAGCATGTGGTGCTGACAATGGCATTTCACCAGAACCTGCAGCGCCATATGGTCCTAATGGTCGTGGTGTTTCCTGATGAATCAGAACGATTTCGTCGGGAACATCCTTGACTTGCGGAATACCACAACCGGTTAAGGTTGTGTGTTTTTTCAGATCTTCAAAGTCTTCGCTTAAAGCTAAACCGATCCCCTGGGTTAAACCGCCCCATAACTGTCCTTCAAGAACTGTTTTATTAGTAATGGTTCCACAGTCAGATACCAGCGTTAATTTATCCACATGGGTTTTACCGGTGGTGGTATCAACCGATACTTCTGACAATAATACCCCATACATATAAACTGGGAATGGATTTCCCTGGCTGGTTTCAACTGATGGTGCTGTACATGGTGCGGTCCAAACGCCTTCATAACGTAATGGCAAGCCTTCGGCGACCATTTCATCATAGGTTCTATAAGTACCATCGGCCTTTTTCATAGCGGCCAGTAAGTTTTCACAACCGACTTTGATGGCATTACCAGTCATAACATTGGAACGACTTCCGCCAGCTGGTCCACTGTTTGGTGTCAGCTTCATGTTATTCATAACCAGTTTGATTTGTTCTGGTTTGATTCCTAACGGTCTTAATGTTTCGTGAGCAAAGGTCAATGTACCCATATCAGCACCCTGGCCATGGTCTTCCCATGAATCGCCGACAATAACACCGTCTTTGGTTAATTCAATCCACATTTCTGAGGAGTCTGGGCCGTCAAGACCACAACCGTAAATATTTAATGAGATCCCAACACCATGTTTAATGTCTCCGCCTTCAGCATTTAATGCTTCTGCTTTGGCTTTGGCTGCCTGATAAATTGGTCGAATGGTGTCAATTGCCTGTGGTAAAGCAATAACATCTGGCTCACAACCATTTGGTGTTGTGTCGCCTTCTCGGTAGACATTCTTATAACGGAGTTCCAGTGGATCTTCGCCCATTTGATATGCCAGCATATCAATCAGAGTTTCAGAAGCAAATAAACTCTGTGGTGAGCCGTAGCCTCTAAAAGCGGAACCCCAGGCATGGTTGGTGGCAACAGTTCGGCCTTCACCACGGATATTAGGAATATTGTAACCAGCACCAATAAACTGCGAACCACGGGTGGTTACCAGATCGCCAAATTCACAGTAGGGACCATGATCAACTGACCAATCAGTTTCCATTGCTTTTAAGATACCATTTTCATCAGCTCCCATTTTTACATTCATAAAGAATGGTGAACGTTTTCCGGTGTAGGTGATTTGTTGGTACATATTAAATTCCAGGTATACCGGTCGTTTGGTAACCAGAGCGGCTACACCCAATAAACCTTCGATGGTGGGGCTGAATTTATAACCAAATGTTCCCCCTGTCGGGTTCTGAACGATGAAGTATTTAGTCGGATCAACGCCAATGGCTTCAGCAGTCATTAACTGGTGAAAGTGGAGAGCGATACTCTTAGAATGAACCATCAGGTTATCTTCTTCATCAAAGTAGGCAAATCCGACGTCTGGCTCGAGTGGTAAATGGGGTTGACGGCCAATATAGAAGTCATCTTCAATAACATTTGGTAGTTTTTCCATTAATGGAGCTGTTTCATCACCCTTGACAACATTAGTTGTAAAATAAATGTTTGGTGTACCCGGATGAATTTCAATGGCATCTTCAGCCATAGCAGCTGGTGCACTCATGTAAGGTAGCAATTCTTCAATTTCGACCACTACTTTGGCGGCTGCTGCTTCAGCCTGTTCGGGTGTATCGGCCAATACCATTGCAATGGCATCGCCAAACTGGAAGATTTTCTTGTCATTTAAGATTGGTCGTTCCAGCCCATCGCCTAAGTTCTGTGGGAAGGCCAAACCGTTAATGCGGTTGGTTCCGGGCACATCTTTAGCGGTGATAACTTTGAAGACACCTTCCATTTTTTCTGCTTCTGAGGTATCAACAGAAATAATGTTAGCATGGGAAACCTGAGCCTGAACCAATTTGATGTGTAAGGTGTTTTCAGGCAGTTTTAAGCCTAAATCGGCACCAAAGTCCCAGGTACCGGTAACTTTTGCCAGTGCTGAAGGACGAGCCATGGTTGAACCCATGATGGAAGCACCTTCTTTTAACTGGAACCACAGATCTTCTTTGGTGATTTCACCACGCATCAATTTAGCAGCATCCATAACCGCATCAACGATGGGGATATAGCCGGTACAACGACAAACATTTCGATGTTTCTGGAACCACGCTCTGACTTCTTCTCGGGTTGGGCTGGCGTTTTCTTCTAATAACGCTTTAGCTGACACGATAAAGCCAGGTGTACAGAAACCACACTGAGCCGCGCCATTAACCATCCATGCCAACTGCAATGGATGCAGGTTATCGTGGGCTCCAACGCCTTCGATGGTGATGATTTCAGACTCATCGTCAACTTTTTTCATCTTGGTTACGCAAGACCTTACCACCTTGCCATTTAAAATAACTGAACAGGCACCGCATTCCGCTTTGCCGCAGCCAACCTTTGTTCCGGTTAAGCCCTGTTGTTTTCTGATTAAATTTGCCAGGGTTGTTTCCGGATCAACAATGACCGTCCTTTGAATCCCGTTAATGAACAATGTCTTTTTTTCCACGTGAAATCCTCCTTAAATTATAAAAACTAAACCTATATATGGATGCTAAAATCAGCCCTTACCAAATCCACAATTGGGATAATGACAGTCCGGACAAGTGGAACATAATCCGCCGTGTCCCAATTTTGATATGTCTTTGGGAGTTAATTTTTCGCCGACCATCAACTTTGGTACCACCAAATCAAAAACCGTACGGTGGCTGTACATAATGCAACCGGGTAAACCTAAAACCGGAATCTCTCCCAGATATGAAAGTAAGAACATCGCACCCGGTAAGGTCGGGGCCCCATAGGAGACAAATTCGGCTCCGGTTTTTCTAATTCCATCCGGGGTGACGTCATCCGGGTCCACCGACATACCGCCCGTTACGGTAACAATATCAGCTCCTTCTTCGATTAATCCCAGAATACACTGGGCAATCATGTCCGAATCGTCCCTAGAAAAAACCTGTTTAAAAACTTCCGAATCAAGTTCTGCAAATTTTTCTCTGATCACATCACCAAACTTGTCTTCAATCCGGCCATAAAAAATCTCATTGCCGGTGGTAACCACCCCGACCTTGAATTTTTTTAGTGGCAGCACTTCGACAATCGGTTTACTTTTTGCACACAATTCTTCCATTTTGATCAATTTTTCATTTTCAATCGATAGCGGGATGATCCGGGTCGATCCGACCAGCGTCCCTTTGGTTACCATGGTATCGGTATGCAGGGTGGCCATCATCATTTCACCCAATTCGTTGATTTCCTGAAGAACAGGTACATTAATTTTAAGCAAACCGGATTGCGTCGCCGTCATTGTTACTTTTCCTTCAGAAGTCCCGACATATTCAACGCCGATTCCTGCTGCCGCTTTCCCAAGTCGCAATGCCGCATCATCTTCGTGGATGGTTCCATCATTGAATTCAATAATGGCAATGTGTTCTTTTCCCATGTTCAACAATCGGGGAATGTCTTCTTCCTGCACAATATGCCCCTTCTTGAATGCTGCTCCTTTAAACTCCCCAGGGATGATCTGGGTCATATCATGTGCCAGGAACATACCCACTGATTCACGAACAGGTACTACCTTCATATTGTTTCCTCCATTAGCTTGGTCTGTATCATTTTCACTGAGTTACTTATGATGGTTGTAATATATAGCAATAAACGTGCCAAAATAAAAAAAGCCTGTTTTAAGGGCTTTTTAGAATACGATCTCGATGAATAGTATTTTTTTTGAGCATTAATCATTTTATTAACGTTCATTTTTTATACGCATGTTCGCATTTTAATCATTTTATATCAATTTTTCATCGTTTTACCTAACACAGTCAGGCAATTCTCATTTATAAGTGTTCAATTTTCAACGAATGCTTACTCCTGCCAATCAGATTTTAACTTATTTCATCCATTTCTCACGGTATGTTCACTTAAAAAACACCTAAGGCAATTATCCTTAATGAAATAAGTATGATTTGGCAGGGTCTATCCGATTCTAGCTATTGATAATGGAGGAATATTATGAAAAATACAACAATCAGGGTACTATCGGCACTCACCGTGATGTCAATGGCCTTTTCAGGTAGCGTTTTTGCGGCATCCGACCAAACAACTGATACCAATACCTCAACGCTGACTACGGTCGCTTCAAATATGGGCGTGGCCTATCGTGGCCATATTCAAAATACCGGTGACTACCCCCTGGACAACGCCTGGATTCAGGGCCCTACCGAATTGGGAACCGAAGGTCAAGGGCTGCGTCTGGAGGGTTTCTGGATTGAATTAACCGGAACCATACCAGAAAATGCCCACATTCAGTATCAGGTTCATGTTCAAAATGAAGGCTGGATGGACTGGGTTTCTGACGGTGCGTTTGCCGGAACTAGAGATAAGAGCCAACGCATCGAAGCGATCCGAATTCGCCTGGTGGATGATGACGGCAATGCCTTATCCGGTTATTCGGTTCAGTATCGCGGTCATATCCAGGATCAGGGCGACACCGAATGGGTTGCTGACGGTGCCGAATTGGGAACGACCGGTTTGAGTCGACGGCTGGAAGCCCTGGAAGTACAGATTATCCAAACTAATGCAGACAACAGTGATTCGAACAACGCTGATTCTGATGACGAAAGCAGCAATGACAATGCGACTGTCGAACCGACCAGCCCCGGATCGGCCATTGTCTCCCCAACTTCAACCATTGTCATCGATAAAGAATTCTCAAATCGTGAGCAAAACGCCAGTTATGACGAAAGTTTGGCTACCCACGCAGTTTTTAACGGCACTGAGATCGAGCTAACTGGTGCCGGTGCCATGGCTGAAAATGGGATTCTCACAATCACCGCCGAAGGCACCTATGTCGTGAGCGGAAATCTTACCGAAGGCCAGATTCGGGTCGAAACGACCGATACCGAAAAGGTTCAACTGGTCTTAAACGGCGTCACCATCCACAACAGCAACAGTGCCCCGATTTATTTAAAGAGTGCCGACAAGGTCTTTATCACCCTGGCTGAGGGTACCACCAATACCCTGACAGATGGCAGCGACTATATCCAGACCGATGACAACACCGTTGATGCGGTTATATTCAGCAAAGCCGATTTAGCAATTAATGGAACCGGTACCTTGAACATTACTGCCAATTATAAACATGGGATTGTCTCCAAGGATGATCTGATCATAACCGGCGGTACCTTTAATATTTCCTCGGTAAAAGCTGCATTAAACGGTAAGGATGCCTTAAAAATAAAAGATGGCGTCTTTAACATCTCATCCTCAGATGGCAAAGGCCTCACCTCAAAACACGACAGTGACACCACCAAAGGTTATGTCTATATTGCCGGTGGTACCTTTAAGATCAGCAACTGCACCGAAGGGATCGAAGGCACTGCCATTGTCATTGAGGGCGGCGACATCGACGTTACCGCCACTGACGACGGTTTAAACGCTGCTAGCGAAACAACCACCGATAATGCAACGACCGAAACAACCGAAACCGCACAGATACCCGGTGGTGGTCAAACACCTGGCGGCGGTGGAATGATGGCCGCAGATACCAATGCCTATATCGCCATTGCTGGCGGCACCATCAAACTCAATACGACGGGTGATGGCATTGACTCCAACGGAAACCTTTACGTGTCCGGCGGCACCATCTTTGTCAGCGGCCCCACCAGCGACGGTGAAGGCGCTTTGGATTACGACGGCACAGCTGATGTCAGCGGCGGCACCATCGTGATTGCCGGTAGCTCAGGGATGGCCCAGAGCTTTTCGAACACCTCTACCCAAGCGTCAATTCTTTATAATCTCACCGCAAAAGCCGCAGCCGGTACAGAGGTCAGTTTAAAAGATTCCAGTGGCAAGGTGCTGGTTTCTTACACTCCCGAAAAAGCCTATCAGTCGGCAGTGATCAGCACCCCTGAGATGAGTGTCGGATCAACCTACACCTTGACTGCCGGAGGCCAAACCGTTTCGATCGAGCAAACCGCCATGGTTACCAGTAACGGCAATACCCAAGGTGGCCCCGGCGGTACACGACCAGACGGCGGAAACAGACCCGATCCGGGAACCACACCGATGACACCGCCAACAGAGACAGCCGTTTAAACTTTCTGCTTAATTTATCCCTAAAAAGATGCCAGTTTCCTGGTATCTTTTTTTATTCTAATCTAATAATAATACATGGTACTCACAACAAACGCCATAATCGCTCCCATTACAATGCTGATAAGAATTGCTGCACCAACTGCAATGGCCATCATCACCAGATACGCCCGGGCAAAATTCTTTTTGTTGGGGCCCGTTTCACTGCCAAACCCCCAAATAAAAAGCATCACAATCCCGGCAATGGGAATCGCCGTAATCAAAAACATGATTAAATACTGCCCCATTGTAATCAGATCTGTTGCCTCATTTTTCTGTACTGATGGTGTCGGTGCACTGGCTCTGGTCGGTTGCGGCGATTGCGTACTACTGACACTTTGGGATGAAGCCGATTTTCCTAACTGCTTTGCCCCGCAATGGGTACAAAACGCCGCATCATCAGGAATTTGTTTGCCACAGTTTTCGCAAAACATTGTCATACCTCCTTAGTTTTTGGTTTCCGTTTTATCGTCTTCAGCTTTAGCCTGAGCTGGCTGTGAAGCTTTTTTACCTTTAATTTTCTTTCTGATTCTCCAGAATATAAAGAACCCTAATCCGGCAATGGCAGCAAATGGTATCAGTCTAAATATTAATACGATTAGAAACGCCACAATGTAGAGAATCAAATTGATTGACGTCACAAACCCTTCGCCAATTTTTGTAAATATTTCTGAAAATGGCGAATTAACCGAAGTAGCGGACAACCTTTTTTCATACAACGAAATATATATCGTGGAATAGGCCATTTCGGTATCCCAGTTTTTAATGGTCGTCGTCAGACTGTCAATTTCTGTTCGAACCCGGTTTAATTCACTTTCGATAGCCAGCATATCAGTGACAT
This sequence comes from Acetobacterium wieringae, assembly GCF_001766835.1. Lineage (GTDB taxonomy): Bacteria > Bacillota > Clostridia > Eubacteriales > Eubacteriaceae > Acetobacterium > Acetobacterium wieringae. The sequence goes on from NZ_LKEU01000040.1 coordinate 20,461, forward strand.
TTGTTGCCTGTTTTAAATATTCCAACAACCGGCCCTCTTCAATTTTCAGGTTGTTCAGCTGCGCCTGGACATCTGCATACTGCTGCGAGATATTGGTGCTGCTGACATTGGCACTGATGGGACTGCCCCAGGTCTGGATCTGAGTCATGGCTTCGGAAAATTTCGACGATGGTACCCGGATGGTCAAAAAGCCTGAGTTATTCTGGACACCAGCCTGTTCTGAAGCGTAATTTGATCCGGAATCCTGGACGAATCCGCCAAGTTCCACAGCATAACTGCTGATTTTTTCAAAGGTATCTTGATAATTATCCGTATTCAGACTGATGTTTCCGGAATAAATAATTTTGGATGTATCAAAAGGGGTACTGGCATTAGCGGTTGCCTCCGGAAGTGGCACCGCATCAGCTGTTTCACCAGTCACCTGATCCGAAACCATGGATTCATCAGACCCGGCTTTACTATTGTCCTGATTTGCTCCACTAAAACATCCCCCGGCGACAACCATTACCAGACAGGATAAAATAACAACCATACCCCAAAACCAGTTTTTCTTTGCTTTTAATAACCTGGGGATTACTCCCCTAAAATCAGCTGATGATTCTTTTTTAGCCGCCAGCCGTTGAGTCGTTTTTTTCTGATCCATGAACCCACCTCCTAAATATTTTTAGACCAATATCCTTATTTTGTTTTTACCCTTGTTTTTATTAAAAATGCACCATAATAATTTTTTATCTTTTACAGTCAATTGTCCGATCTTTTCCGTTATGCCGCAAATCGAGTCCAGGATTTTCATAAGGACTTTTTTTCTGATCACCCTGCTTTTCCCTTCGCTCTTTTTCAATTTTGCGATTCATGATTTTTGCCATTATACAGTAAACCAATCCCGGCATTTTTAACTGGGCTTCGTGATAGAGTACCGCTGGCGAATTCTCCTGCTTTGCCACATTTTCCAGAAAGTGGCCAAACATTTTTTCAGCTTTTTTTCCATTCAAGAGTTTGCTTAAAGGCTGGCCATTAAGCATCGCCCCCATCCCAATTACAAATCCACCCTTATAACGGAGACCATTCTCCCCGGCAAACAGTTCCAGCATTTTAAGCCCCGATTCATGCGTATGAACATAAGGCATCCCACCCTGAATAACTGCATAGAGACATTGTCCATGAAGGTTATTCTGGTTTTTTTCAAGTTCTTCCAATAAGTACACCGTATCGGCTGGATAAGTATTGATGTAGCAGGGGCCGATCATAATGATTGACTCGGCCTCATTAATGGCCGCTAGTAACGGACTAAGATCCTTTAAGTTGGGATATAAATGAGTGATTTTAACCAGATAATCCCGGGATAACAAGAATTCCCTGCAATGATTGGCCAGCATCATGCTAGTCCCAACTTTTCGGGGGCTTAAATTTATTATTACTGCTTTTTTCATTTGCTTAAACCCTCCGCAACCGTTTCAAGGCAATCACTGAGATTACTGTCATCCGCCAAATACGCTCTGCCCCGGATATTCATAATCTTGATATTTTCCTCAACCAGATTTTTAAAGGCTCTTTTTTCCTCGTCGTCCCATTGCGCCTTCACACCAATGGCGACAAAGGTATGAACCCGCCCTATTTTTCCTTTGACCAGTTCGCCGTTTTTACAGTAGTAGTGACGATCACCAATGACAGCACATTTATCAAAAATTCGTTTCATTTTAAATGAATAGCTCCCCCATTTAACCGGAGTGACCATTACAAGCACATCAGTTCTCATCAATTTGGGTAAAATAATGTCGACATCATCCCGATGGATGCACTGCCCATAGGTTTTGTTGGTACAGCCACCACAACTATAACACGGATCAACGTATAAATCCGCTATGGCAATCAATTCCGTTTCAATTTTTCGCTCCCGCAACTTTTGCTCAAGCCTTTCCCCAGCTTCCTGTCTGGTGTAGTCTGATAGTATGGTAATCATATTTTCCTCTCTTCTCATTAATATCTAGCCTCTCTCTAGCTCGCTTAACATAAATAAAGCCTCTTATAAAAGGTAATATATTACATATTATTCATCTTGTCAACAGGTCCAATTGAAACCTCGCAACAAACATCAACTATTTCGACATCTTTTTCAAAAGAAAAAATCATAAAATTAATATCCATTATAATTTTTATGATTTAAATCTTAGTTGAAATATGATAGGATAGGAATAGTATCAATTATAAAAGTCAAGGAGTAAATAATGTACGAAAAAGGCATCCAGACAAGAAACCATCTTTATGAAATTTCAAAAAAATGCTTTTATGAATATGGTTATGAAAACACCAAAATTAAAGACATCGTAACGGCAGCTGATACGCCCATTGGTCTTTTTACTTATTACTTTAAAACAAAAGATAATATTGTTCACGAAATATATTCGGATTTTTATCAGCAAATTGATCAGTGTCTGGGTGCACTGTCCATTGATGGGCTGGAAAATTCAATTCTTCATCACGCTACATTGAGTTATATCTATTTTGATCTGATCCTCAACAATGAAAATAATCGTCGTTTTTACTTTGAAATTCTGAAAAAAGCATCCAACTATCGAATTGCCGGAGATTTTATCCGCAATACTTATCGCGGCTATATCCAGGAATACAATTTGGTCGTCAGCGAACGCGAATTTGATAACTTCCTATTCATCGATTTTGGCGGACGCCGGGAGTATTTTCTGAATTATTTTCAAAAACCACTTAATGATTCCATCGATGAGCTGGTCTTTTTACTAAATGGCATCCTTCCCCGATTACTGGGCATTGATCAACATGCTGTTACCACCCTTCTTTATAAAGGAATTCATATTGCCAAAACCATTGATTGCCGCCAAATTCAGTTTCTTTCCAAATAAATCGTTAGTATTTAAAAGAATGTCTCACTATCCTTAAAATCAGGGTGAAACATTCTTTTTTATTCGTTCTAAGCCGTATCTCGCAGAGGGTGAGAGCCTTTTGATGGCCGTGGCATTTGCTTGTTTTGATCCTGAAACTGCGGGTATAATAGCATCATAAGTACATCGGCCAATCGCCATGCGAGTCTCTTTTAATAACTATTATTGATTGCGTTGTTAAAAATTTAAAAAAGAACAGGAGATTAAAATGATGAATGAAAAACTGTGTCAAAGCTGCGGAAAGCCCATGGGCCAAACGAATGAACTCTATGGAACTGAAAAAAACGGCACTAAAAGCTGTGACTATTGCGATGATTGTTATAAAAACGGCGAATTTACAACGAATATTTCCAAGGAACGCATGATCGAAGTGAGTATACCCTATCTTCTCAAAGAAAAGCCCGGAATTGATGAGGCTCAGGCCCGAAAAGAAATGGAAGACTTTTTCCCGACCTTAAAAAGATGGAAGACTCACTAAGTCATTTTAAACAATTTGCCAAAGGATATGATTGAATTAATTTTTTGTTGGCAATTGCGCTTGTTTTATTAATAAATTATTGTATTCTCTATTAAAATTATGCATAATAGTGATATCAATCCGTTTTTATTTTTTGACTCGGACATCGTCTCAAATCGTCAAATTTCAAAATTCATATTTTTAAAAGGAGGTCAGGGATTATGACAAATGATTTTTATCATGGAATTATCAAAAATCTGCATGTTGGTTATGCATATCATCGAATTATTTGTGATACCCAAGGAACTCCTGTGGATTACGAGTTTATCGAAGTCAATCGAGCCTTTGAAGCAGCAACCGGACTGATCGGTGCAGAAATTATCGGCAAAACCGTGACTGCTGTTATCCCTGAAATCAGGGATTCCGGGTTTGACTGGATTCGTTTTTATGGTGAGATTGCACTTAATCATACAACGGCCGAAATCGAGCAATACTCTTCGCCACTTAACCGCTGGTACCGGGTGCAAGTCTATTCTCCCGAAACGAATTACTTTATAACGTTGTTTAATGACATCACCCGAGAAAAACGGGATTTAGCTGAACGAAACCTGCTACTGACGACGCTTCATGATATTGTTTTTGAAATCAGCACGGACTACCATTTTACCAATGTGATCGTACAAGATGAAACAACCCTTTTTGTTCCCAAAAAAAATATCATCGGTAGCCATATTACCAGCATTTTTTCCAAAGATTTAAGCGAAGAGATAATTGTGGTTTTTAAAGCCGCCCACGATACTGGCCAAAAACAGGAATTTGAATATAAATCTCCGGTACCTACTGATAAACGGTGGTTTTTAGCCGAAATTTTTTATATCAACGATAACGAGTCCCCCCGATTTGTGGTCAGCATTCATGATATCAGCCGACGCAAGCGAATGGAAAAATCGCTGTTTATCGAAAAAGAGCGTTTACAAACCACCCTGTTATCCATCGGTGATGGTGTTATTTCAACCGATTCCCGGGGCTGTGTCACGCTCCTCAATAAGGTCGCCGAAAATCTGACCGGATGGAATCAACAGGAGGCCTATGGCCTCCCTTTAGACCAAGTCCTCAAGCTGGTCAACGAATATACCCGGGAAAGCTGCGAAAATCCGGCCCGTAGAGTGCTGGAAGAAGGGCTAATCATCGAACTGAACAATCACACCTTATTGCTTTCAAAGGATGGCCGGGAAATCCCCATTGAAGACAGTGCTGCGCCAATTAAAGATCAGGACGGACAAATTACTGGTGTTGTCATTGTTTTTCGAGATTTTACCGACAAAAAAGAAAAACAGGAAAAAATTGAATACCTGAGTTTTCACGACCACCTCACTGGCTTATACAATCGTCGTTATTTTGATGAAGAACTGAAACGATTAAACACCCCCAGAAACCTGCCTTTATCCCTGCTTATTTTTGACGTTAATGGGTTAAAGCTCACAAATGATGCCTTCGGACACATGGCCGGTGACCGGTTATTAAAAAAGGTTGCTCAGACCATGCAGACAATCAGCCGAAGCGATGATATCATCGCCCGGATCGGCGGCGATGAGTTTGTAATCCTGCTCCCCCAGACCGAAATCCAGGAAGCCAAGGAGCTGGCCAAGCGGATCAATACCGCACTCAGCCATGAACACCTGGAAGCAGGACAGATCTCAATTTCCAGCGGCTGGGCTGTAAAAACCACGGCAGACGAAGAAATCACCGAAGTTTTTAAGGCGGCCGAAAATAAAATGTATCAGTACAAAATTTCCGAACGCAACAGCACTCGAAACGAAGCCATTCAGTTTATCATGAAAACCCTTTATGAAAAACTGCCCCGTGAACAGCAACACTCCGAACGCGTCAGTAATATCAGTGGTCTCATCGGCGCAGCCATGGGCATGAACAAAGAAGAAATCAATGAATTAAAAACCGCCGGAGCCTTGCACGATATCGGAAAAATTGCCATTGGCAATGAAATTCTCGATAAAACAGGTGAGCTCAGTGATTTTGAGTGGCTGGAAATCCGCCGCCACCCGGAAATCAGTTTCAGTATTTTAAGCTCTCTCAACGACTATGCTCCATTAGCTAATATCATTCTTGTTCACCACGAACGGTATGATGGTACCGGCTATCCCAAAGGCTTAAGCGCAGAACAGATACCTTTGCCAGCACGTATTATTGCCATTGCTGACGCCTTTGACGCCATGACCTATGGCCGACCTTACAAGGAACCCCTAACGACGGAAGCTGCAATTCGCGAAATAGTTGCCGGTAAATCCACCCAGTTCGATCCCGCGATAGCCGATATTTTTTTAAGCGTCTTGGCTGAAAATAATTATTGCCTATAAAAAACCGGCCATCCATAAAAGATGCCCGGTTTTTTTACTTATTCCAGTGCCGTAAATTTCAAATCATCAATGAGTTTTTCATGCCAGTTTAAAACCATCTCATAATAGCTTCGACCAAACTGAAGACTGGCATATTCAAAAGGATCCATCCCATCACTGATCGTCCGTTCAATTTCTGACAACTTTTCGATAGCATCCTGTACCGTCCCTCTAAAAAGTTCGATATTGAGGATTGCATCATTTTTTTTCAAATGCTTATAAAAAAATAATTTTGCCAGAAACTCAAGGTTAAAGGGAGAAAACGTACATGGGGTTTGCAACCATTCCAAAAACCGTTTCTGACCTCCTGGTGTAATCCGATATAATTTTTTAAACCGGTTACCTTCAACAATTTCAGTAAACGTAATCAATCCCAGCTTTTCCAGCCTTTTTAACATTGGATAGATACTGCCAAAACTGGCATCGATAAAATTTGAGGTACGTAGTACCATCATTTGTTTAATATCATACCCGGTCATATCCCGATCCAATAAAAACCCCAGAATTGCAAATTCTAACATGACGACCTTCTTTCAGCACTGTTTTTCTTTTCCAACTTTATTCACCCAATCATGATCCCGATTCAAACAACAATTTACAATTTGTTATGTCATTTGTTTCCATCATAAACTATCGCAATTAGCCTGTCAAGTTTAGGTTCTTATTGCTGATTAAGGTTATTATTCCTTATTGTGACATTTTGAAGTCGTAAACGGGGATATTGTTGAGGAAATAATACAATACCTGATTATCAAGTTGACTTCGCCCCAGATGACTGAGATAATCAATGGCTTCCCGGGCGCTTTTCGCTTTTTTATAAATCCGATTCGTAGTCATCGCATCATAAACATCAGCTACAGCAACTATTTTGGGCAATAGACCCACGTAATCATCCGTTGCACAAAGCGGATAACCTTTCGCATCAATCCGTTCATGATGAAAAAGAACTGCCCGTTTAACCTCGAGATTAAACGCACTAAACTCATTGAGAAGTGAATATCCGTAAAGGGGGTGAAGCTGAATAATTTCATATTCCTCTCGGGTTAAAACTCCAGATTTATTTAAAATTTCCTCCGGAATATAGATCTTCCCAATATCGTGTAGGAAACCCGCCTGGGTTGCATTGATGATATCCTGCTCATCCAGATCCATCCACATGGCGATAAACATGGAGTAAAAAGCTGTATTAACACTATGGGTAAAGGTATATTCATCCATTTTTTTGATCTGATCCAGGGCTTTCAGAATAATCGGGTTACCTTCGATACTTTCGTACATATGCGCCAGAAATTGAGTGACGTGAGTGTAGGTGTATTCTTCTTGAAACAAGACATTACTCAGGTTATTTTTTAATTCCACCAGCATATCCCGGTTGAGTTGCTCCGTCATGTTTTCGTCAAGATCACACAGATAATGAGACAATGAATTACCAATTTTTTCCCGCTTATGATTGCGATGTGTGCTTTGAACAGCGGGCTGTTCAAACCGTGTATAATTATTAATGTGATCTTCTAAAATTCCCATTTTTCACCCCATCTTGGCTTATTGATCGACTTTGATCACACCCAGCTTATTCATCACTTCAACCAACTTATCCGTATCAACCGGTTTAGCTGCATATGCTTCACAGCCCAGATCAAAGGCGGTGTTGACAAACTCCGTATCAGCCAGAGCCGTAATAATAATGATCTTCACCCTGTTTTCTGCCGGGATTCCCCGCTGCACCTCAAAATCCCGAATGGCTTTTAGCACTTTCACCCCGTCGACCTTCGGCATCATTATATCCAGACAAATCAGATCATAAGGATCTTCTTCTTTTATGGCAATGAGGTAGGCATCAAGGGCTTCCATTCCATCCACCACAATATCACATTCTCCATATTGGGCTAAAAATTTACCTAAAAAGCGTCGGCTTACCATGTCATCTTCCACAATTAATATCTTCATCTTCATTCCTACCTTTCACTTGCTGTGCTTTTTTTCTGGCCAATATCGTTTTAATAATTATACTGTTTTTTTATATACTGAGTAAATATGATTAATCTGATTAACCCGTTTAGCGGCAGCTTCAAAATTTCCCCGCCGGATATCCAATTCAATTTTAAAAGCAACCACTTTTAAATCTTCAATATCCAAAGAAATTGAAAGTTTCTTGATCTGGTTTGCCAATTTTTCTAAATCTTCCAGTTTTCCAGCTGCCACCAGATTGTTTATTTCGCTGATTAATTCAGTCAACCGCCCTTCTTTTTCCGCATCATGCACCCTTTCATTTGCACCATCCGTTGGATTTTTTTCCTCGATAATAATTTCCCCGTTCGCATCGATATGCATTTTAAAATCTCCAGAATGGCGAATGACCTCTTTGCGATTGATACAGGTCTCTATCTCTTCGATCAGTTTTTCCACTTTTATCGGTTTAGAAATATAACCATCCATCCCCTGAGACAAGAATTTTTCCCGATCACCATGGAGTGCATAGGCTGTAATTGCCAAAACCGGTATCTCCTGATTGAATTCCCGAATCCTTCTGGTCGCTTCGATCCCATCCATTTCCGGCATTTGAATATCCATCAAAATAATATCGTAACTATTTTTATGAACCATTTCTACCGCTTCATAGCCATTTTCTGCAACATCCACCCCATAACCACACTCATTGAGCATTCGGGAAATAACCAGTTGATTGACCTTGTCATCTTCAGTTAAGAGAATTTTATATTGCTCACTGATTTTAAAATAATCCGGTTGTTTCTCCTGCATACTATTTTCTGCCAAACCCGGTTCAAAATTGAGTTGAAAATAGAAACGGCTACCCTGGCCCTCGGTACTTTCCACCCATATTTTTCCGCCCATCAATTCCACTAATTGTCTGGTAATGGCAAGACCTAACCCGGTGCCGCCAAAGCGGCGAGTGAATGAGCCGTCCACCTGACTAAAGCTTTCAAAAATTTGCTGCCGATTTTCTTCAGCAATCCCGATGCCCGTATCTTCGACCACAAAAAGCAGTTGAATTGGCTGTTTCCCGACCGACAGGTTTTTTACCTTAACCCACACCTCACCGATATCGGTAAATTTGATGGCGTTACTGATCAGGTTGTTAAGAACCTGCTGAATCCGATGGAAATCCGCCATAACATACTGGGGCACAACAGCAGAAAAAGCGTAGTTCAGCTCAAGTCCCTTGGCTGCTGCTACCGGAGCCTGGGCTTTAATGGTATGTTCCACCAGCGCTTTGATATCACAATTTTGCTTCTTGATTTCCAGTTTTCCCGCTTCCATTTTTGAAAAATCGAGAATATCATTAATTACATTAAGCAGGGCGTTGACACAGGTTTTGATAATTTTGATGTTTTCCTGCTGTTCCTGATTGAGGTTTGACAAACGCATCAGATTAACCATGCCGACAATCCCGTTTAGCGGAGTTCTGATTTCATGACTCATATTAGCCAAGAATTCACTTTTGGCCTGATTCGCTGTTTCTGCTTCTTCTTTGGCCAATTTTAAGGCTTCCTCCACCGCTAATCGTTCGGTAATATCCCGGACAATATTAATTGCCATTTTTTTTTCATTTAAATAACAGTGACTGCAGATCACCTCAACCGGCAGGATCGACCCATCTTTGCGTCTGGCCTTTGTCTGCAGGGTAATATAATCTTTTTCATTCAACTCATTCAAGTTCCGCTCAGTATCACCTGGTGCTTGAATGATTTTGAAAATCGGATCATCCAACTCGAAAAATTCCTCATATGTGTACTGAAACATATCACCAGCAGTCTGGTTAACCTCTATCAACCGACCGTTAGCACCATCCTCGTTTATTTCCTGAACAAAGATAGCATCTGAGGAATTGTGAAAAACCTGACGGAACTTTTCTTCGCTATCAATCAGGGCATTTTCTGAATTTTTTCGCTCCGAAATATCCCGGATAATGCAAATAATCACCCGTTTTTCATTAATTTTGGTGGTTTTAGCGCTGACCTCCACCGGAAAATGCCTACCGTCCTGACGCTTATGGATGGTTTCGAAGAAAACGCCGTCTTTTTCGCCATTTTTCATCTCTTCAATGGCTACCGACCGACCCCCTTCAATTAAATCAAAAACCGAAAGTTCAAGCAATTCCCGCCGTTTATATCCGTAAAGCTCCACTGCTGCGTTATTGGCATCAATTATTTTACCGTTGGTTTCCACAAAAAGAATAGTGTCCCGAACCTTTTCCGCCAGCATTTTATAGCGGATCAGTCCTTCCTCCAGGTTTTTACGATCGGTAATATCAATACCAATGCCGATATAGCCGCCATAGCTGCCATCGACCTCAAAGGAGGGGCTATAAATCCCTTCAATCCAGCGGTAATTGCCCGTAGCATGACGAATCCGATACTGAATGCTAAAGGATTTTTGGCTACGAAAGGCTTTCTTTTTCAATTCCATATAGAATTTACGATCCTCGGGATGAATCAGATCCAACCACTTGATTCCCAAGTAGGCTTCATTGTCCTTACCAGTAAACAATGACCAACTGCGGTTAAAGTAAACTACATTGCCCTCCAGATCAGTCTTCCAGATTAGCGTCGGGAAGTTTTCAAACATCCGGTAATAATAATCCCGGGACTGTTCCAGGAACAGCTCCCGATTTTTACGCTCGGTAATATCGACAAAAGTTACCACTGCATGTCGCTTTTGACCACGGATCAGCGGAGCGATACTGACCCGAAACCAATAATCATTTTCTTCGTCATCCACAAAAATGCTTTTTTTAAATTCTATTTTAATTGGAATATCTTCAGATTCCAGCACCTTTGAAAAAGCATTTCTCAATTCGCAGAACTCACAGGACGGATCAAAACTACAGCCCAGTTTATTTAAACGACTGCTCCGGCATTGAACTGCATCACCAAACTGTTTGCCAATAAAATCTTCGCTGTTCCGATTGAAGTAGTTTAGCAATGGCTCATTGACTCGACTGACCCGACCATTTTCATCGATGACCACCACCCCCACCGATATGGCATTAAACTCCTGAATAAAATCACTTTCAGTATTTAAGCGCTTCTCCTTTGACATGTAGCTCTCCCTTTGTATGTATTCCGTTCATGGTCACCACCGTATCGATCTGATTCTTAAATAATCATATTCTGGTGCCAGATATTGATGTCGCCGCTGGCCACCTCCAGCTCGATGGTACGGCTGACCCGAGCTCCGGTTTCAGCATATTGAATCCCCAGATTCATTTCTTTTAGAATCGCTTTGGTTATTTCCAGATTATGCTGCCCCACGTTGAAGGTATCATTCTGGCGCAGGGATTCTGCTCCACCAAAAATGCGGATCACCAATTCTTTTTTCAGACACCCATATTGACTGGAAAACTGCGAAATAAAATATGGCAATCCGGTGCTGGCATAATAACAATGGCGTTCAATAGCATCCTCCATCCGGGCTGGTTGGGGCAGCGCAATGTGGATAATTCCCCCGACTTTGCGAATCGGTGAATACGCAGTAATCCCCAGACATGAACCCAAAGCAAAGGTTTTAATTGTGTCACTACAGTTATTTGAAATGGCCATTTCGCCGATTCCGATTATTTTTGTCATCACTTCACCTTATTCCTTTAACGCTGTGAGAATGCAGTGGTGGATATTTTCCAGGGCTGACTGAACCGCTACAGCACCGATATTATAGGCTACCTTATTCATCCCATAAACCACCGAAGATGCTTCATCCTGACCGATGGTGAAGCCACCACGGCAGCGGATATCCAGCAATCCCTTTGCCCCGTCATTCCCCATTCCAGTCAACAGCACCCCAATTGCCCGATTGCCTGCTTCCTGCGCCACTGAATCAAAAAGCACATCCACCGAGGGACAATGTCCATTGACTTTCTCCCCGACAAAAACTTCAACCCGGTATTTTTTACCAATCCGTTTAATCCGCATGTGCTGATCACCGGGGGCAACATAGACCCTTCCGGGCTGCAGATAATCGCCGGTTTGGGCTTCTTTGCAACACAGTGGCGTCTGACTATCCAGTCGTTCGGCAAACATTTTTGAAAACACCGGAGGAATGTGCTGAACAATCAAAATTCCCGGGCAATCCGCCGGTAACTTTTTAAGAATTTCAAAAATCGCTTCAGTACCACCGGTAGACGCACCAATAGCAATGAGCCGCTCATATGACTGGCTCTGGTCTAATGCTGCCAGAGTCTCAGTGGTCAGATCAGAGACAGAATTTCTTTTCGAATCAATGTTTCTGGTTCCAGCAGCCAACCGGATCTTTAAAATCAGTTCGATTATAAAGTTCTCAACAGTTTTCATTGATCTGGGAGTGGGTTTTTCCACACAATCCCAGGCACCGACTTTTCTGGCTTCAATACCAACCTGAACATCGCTGATCATCACTACCGGCAAGGGATATTGGGGCAATAGGCGCTTAATAAATTCAATGCCACTCATTCTTGGCATTTCCACATCACAAACCAAAACGTCCAGATCATATTTAAGAATTTTATCCCGAGCCTCAAAGGCATCACCAGCAGTGGCAATGACTTGAATCTGAGGATCAGCAGACAGATTTCTGACCACCATTTCCCGGAAGGACTTGCTGTCATCAACGACGAGAACTCTGATCTTTTTTTTCTGCTGCATTATTCTCATCCTTTCTGTTTCGTGAAATAAAAGACACACCCACCAACATTCTCGCTGATGGGCACACATTTCTCGTCAAATTGATCATTTTTATTTGGGGACTATCCTTTAAAGACAACTCACCCGAAGATATTGTTTATGTATACCCATTTTCAGGCTGTTAATTTAATACTTGCCAAATTCATTATCTGATAAGGCGATCCGGGTCGGTTTTGACACCGGGTTATTGACCGTTTTTCTGCGGGTACTGTGATTTTCTGACAGTGATTCCTCAGCACCCCGGTAATCAAAACGACGGGATTTTTTTAAAGTAAACCGGGCGGCCTGTTCTCTTAGCAGTTCGGCCTGGCTGGATAATTCTTCGCTGGCCGCTGCACTTTCTTCAGAGGTGGCCGAATTCATTTGAACGACTTCCGATACCTGCATAATACCCTGATTGATTTGCGAAATACCGATGGCCTGTTCGTTGGAGGCTACGGCAATGTTCTCGACAATTCCGGAAACTTTGGCCACATCATCAACAATCTGATTCAGAGCAGCAGCAGTGGTTGTCGCAATTTTAGTACCATCGTCCACTTTTTTTATCGAGCCTTCAATCATTCGCGTCGTTTCTTTGGCTGCATCAGCTGATCGGGCCGCCAGATTTCTGACTTCTTCGGCAACTACTGCAAAACCTTTACCATGCTGGCGAGCCCGGGCAGCTTCCACCGCAGCGTTTAGGGCCAGAATATTTGTCTGAAAGGCAATCTCATCAATAACCTTAATAATTTTAGAAATATTGGTTGAGGATTCATTAATTTCTTCCATGGATTTAAGCATCCGTTTCATTTCATTATTACCCTCCACCGCATTGGTTCGCGTCAATTCCGCCAGTGCATTGGCTTCGCCAGCACTGTCAGCATTTAGCCGGGTCTGCGCTGAGATTTCTTCAATAGAGGCGGTGAGCTCTTCGATGGAGCTGGCCTGTTCGGTGGCTCCCTGGGACAGACCCATGCTGGAATCGGCAATCTGTTTGGAGCCAGCTGCTACCTGTTCGGCAGCAGAATCAATATTCGTCATGATTTCATTAATGTGATCGGTCATTTTCACAAAGGCCAATCCTAACTCTCCAACCTCATCCCGGCTATCGATTTTAACATCCACATCCAAATTGCCGTTTGCTATTTCTTCAGCAGCATCAACCATTCGGCGTAAGGGGGTGCTGATCATATTGGCCACCAGCAACCCGAGTCCCACCGCCAAGCCAATACCAACGACGATAAAAATGATCATCATTATACTTTGGGTTCTGAATTGGGCGGTGTTCTGGGCCAGCACTGCTTCAGCCTGGGTGGTATTATAATTAATCAGGGCTTCCAGATCCTCGTCCACCGTTTGTCTGGCCTTGCTGACTGCATCAAGGCCAGACAGCGCTTCATCATATTTCTGCGCTTTGACCAGCTCCAGATTGGCATTGCGCAATTCCCGATAGTCGGCCAGGCTATTCGTCAGGGTCGTGAAGAGGGATCTGTTTTCTTCATCCGAAATAGTGGCTTCATACTCTTTCAGTAACGCATTATCGCTTTCCACCGCTGCGTCAATGGTATCCAAGCGAGTCTGAAGAGTGGCTGGATTACGTTCATATACTGCCAGCAGCTGATTGGCCCGGATATCTTCCATGGCCGCATGAATGCTGGCCAGCTTCTGGGATGGCACCAGGTTATTATAATACATGTTTTCGGACTGAGCATTAATTTTGTTCATGGTATAGATGCCAAATACGCCGACAATCCCAGTAACTGCTGCCAACAGGTTAAACAGGTAACCAGCTTTTGTTTTATTTTCAAATTTCTAAATAATTCCATTACGTATATCCTCCATCAACGTTTTTTTGTATTCATTTAAATTAATATCCGATTTCCCGATCGGGGTTTTCCCCTTCATCATCAGTCAGCAGTTTGTGGCAGTCAAGAATCAGCTTAACTGAGGTTCCTACCTTACCAATCCCTTTTACAAATTGGCGGCTGTCGCTTTCATCCAGATCGGGATGGGGAACAATTTCCTCGGCTGGAATCGCCACCACTTCAGTCACTCCATCGACAATCAATCCGACCGTAATATCTGCAATCTCAACCACAATCACGCAGGTACGCTCATCGTAGCTACGAGCCGGTTTGCCAAACCGGAGTCGGACATCCACTACCGGAATGATCTGCCCCCGGAGACTCATAATTCCTTTTACGTATTCAGGCAGTTCCGGCACCTCGGTTATTTTTTGAATTCCGATTATTTCTGTAACATAAGTAATTTCAAGTCCATAGGCCTCAGTATCCAAGTTAAAGGTTAAATACTTCCCTTCTTCGGTTTCATCATCCTCTGCCATTTCAAGATCATCAAATTCATCATACACTTCCGCCATCGTTTCGCCTCCTTTGTGCTGCAGCTGTTAATTGTTAAGCCGTTTTTGATCGACCAGGCCATTGACATCCAAAATCAGACTGATGTTGCCGTCCCCCAGTAGCGTGCAACCGGCCAGCCCCTCAATTTTTTTCATCCGCTGAATATACTTTGGCAGCGTTTTTACTACCACTTGTTGCTCACCCAATAATTCATCCGCAAAAAGACAGGTGGTCTTGTTTTCCCCCTCTAACATGATTAAAATGCCCTCATCAATTTGAGTTGCCCCTTTTTTTACCTTATAACGGTCTTTGAGCCGTAAAATCGGATAACACTGACCCCGGATCATAATCATCTCATTATCATCGGTATCCCGAAAAACCGCCTGGGCCTTGGGGATAAAGGATTCTTTTATCGCCATAATCGGCAACGTGTAACAGGTTTCCCCCACCCGGATATTCATTCCTTCAATGATAGCCAGGGTCAGCGGAATTTTTAACGTGATGGTGGTTCCCCGACCTTCCACACTTTCCACCAGAATAGTGCCACCAACTGATTCAATGTTTTTAGCCACCACATCCATACCGACTCCCCGACCGGAAAACTCGGTTACCGCTTCTTTGGTGGAAAATCCCGGCAAAAAAATCAGGTTGAAAACTTCGGTGTCAGTCATCGTAGCAGCTTCCTCGCCAACTAAACCATTTTCAAACGCTTTTTTAAGAATCCCTTCCCGACTTAAGCCCTTCCCGTCATCCCGGATAATGATCAGCACCTCACCGCCAGCGTTTTTTGCTTCCAAAGTGATGGTGCCAGCCCGGGGTTTACCCTGGCTGATGCGGGTCTCTGCCACTTCAATCCCATGATCGGCAGAATTTCTAACTATGTGCATCAGCGGATCGCCGATCTGTTCAATGATATTCTTATCCACCTCGGTTTCTTCACCCATAATATTTAGAGTAATATCTTTGCCCAGCTTTTTGCTGATATCCCGAACAATCCGATTCATCTTAAAAAAAGTGGGTCCCAGTGGTACCATTCGGATGGACATAACCATATCCTGGAGTTCGTTCGTGATCTTCCTTAACTGTCGGGCGGATTTATTAAAATTGTCGAGAACCAATCCCTTGAGATCCGGATTTTGGGTGACCATGGCTTCAGAAATAACCATCTCACCCACCAGATTCATCAGTTTATCCAGTTTTTCCACACTTACCGAAATCATACTTTGACCATAGCCACCATTGGAAATTGGGGTTTCTTTAGTCGGGGGCTGTTCCGCCGCCATTTTTTTTAGCTGGGGAACGATAATTGCTTCATCCGAGACCAGATTACTTATCTCTTCCCGGATTTCCTGAAATTCATTGAGTTCGGTGATCTCAATTTCCTCAATGAAGGCCATGGTATGAAAAAAAGCCTCCAGTTTATCTCGGGATTCCGGAGTTTTAATCTCCAAGACAAAACCATCCCGCTTAATGATCTCGACACAATCCGGATCATTGATGACGTCCTCCGGGATGCACTTAAAGTTTTCTGTGATTTCTTTTAAATTATGAACCACTGTGAAAGCCCTGATATTTTCCATCCCACAATTTTCGACAAACCGAAGCATCACCTGATAGGTTTTCGGGACACTGATTTTTGCCGTTTTATTGGAGCTGATATAATATTTTTCCTTCACCGGTTCGTTATTGACGACTTTAGAATCCGTCAGGTTGTTATTTTCTTTAAGCAAGACCAGATGTGCTTTAATCTTCTCTATCAAAATTTCCGGATTTCCATCAGCTTCAGCCCCATTTTTTATTTTTTCCAACTCCTGTTTCATAAAGTCAATACCTTCAAAGACCAAGTCTGACAGGGTTGAAACATCGATATACTGAGGCTTTTCTTCCCGAATAAAGTAAAACATATCTTCGGTGGTATGCGCCAGCACAGACATATTGTTAATCAGCATCATCGCCGCCGAGCTTTTTATCGTATGCATAATCCGGAATATTTCATTAATGGTATCACTGGGGTACCTGCCCAGGGCCTCGGTTTTTATCACCGACTGTTCCATTTGTTCCAATTGCTGGGAGGTTTCAAAAATAAAAACTTCCTGCATTGGGTCATTGATATATTGCTCTGCCAATCGGTTCCCTCCTTAGATTTTGTTTTCGATAAAGCCGCTTATAATTGTGTCGACCATTTCGGCAGTTTTTTCTTTAATTGAAAAACAATACCTTTCCATTCGCCATTTCAGACAAATTTCCTTGCTGCCGCCGGTGAGAATATTTTCCAGTAGAACTGGATCCATATGTGCGCCAATGAGATTCTGATCTTTGGCCGCTTGAATTGTTTTGATGATAAAATCTGCCCGTTTATAAATGATTGCACTAACCTTTTCCGCCAACTCCTCATCGCACATCAGGCTATCATAAGCTTGAATCACCACCGTAATTTCCGGATAGTTCTGATAATATTCGGCATAGGCATTATAGAAATAGCGAATCGCTTCCAGTGGTGAGAAGTTTTTTTTAACACAGGTTTCAATGATGGCATCATCATACTGAGAAAAATGATCCACTACCGCCAGCATAATATCGGTTTTGGTCTTAAAATGCCGAAACAGCGTTCCTTCCGAGACACCTTCCTGATTAGCTATCATTTTTGTCGACAAATTCTGAAGCCCCACCTCATTTAGCGTTTGAATCGTTGAAACGATAATACTTTCACGCCTTTTAATCAGTGATTTTTGCATGGCGTTCCTCCTAACGGAGTGATTACTTACTCCTATTTGAATTATACCCTTTTCCTCTTAATTGTCAACTTCTTCTGTGAAGTTCTTAGGGTTCTTTTGTGAATTTTAATCGAATTCTTTCACCCATCCCTATCTCCCTTCACCGTTGACAATCTCGTTTTCGATTGATCACCACTTAGCCACTTTTTATGTTTTTGACTTTGACAAAAGCCATGTTATAATATTTTTTATCTATTACACAACAGGAGGATCGGATGATTCGAATTCCCAATCTCAAACTCGAGATTCAGCAAGCTAAAAACAATGGGGCCGAAAAAGAGGCCTTAAGAGGCGCTATTCTGTCTAAACTAAAAATTAATCCCAAAGATTTAATCACTTTTAAAATATTTAAAAAATCCATTGATGCCCGCAAGAAAAGTGCTATCGTGTATATCTATACAGTTGATGCCCGCCTAAAAAATGAGGTGGCTGTTCTAAAAAAGGGTAGTAAATCCGGTATTATTCCCAGTCCCGATTTATCCTATCAACCAGTCTCACCGGGAAATATTTTACTAAACCACCGACCGGTCATTATCGGCATGGGTCCTGCCGGTCTTTTTGCCGGTCTGATTCTGTCCCGCTCCGGTTACGCCCCCATTATTCTTGAACGGGGTGACGATGTCGATCACCGAAGCATCAAAATTGACACCTTCTGGCAAACAGGTGCGCTTGATCCAGAGAGTAATGTTCAGTTCGGTGAAGGCGGGGCCGGAACCTTTTCTGATGGCAAACTGACTACCCTGATTAACGATCCCCGTTGTCGCAGCATCCTTGAAGCGTTTATTGCCGCTGGTGCTCCTGAAGAAATCCTTTATCTCAGTAAACCCCATATCGGCACCGATCTGCTGCGAGAAACGGTGAAAACCCTGCGTCAGACAATTATCGATAATGGCGGCGAAGTCCGGTTCCGCTCCCAGGTCACCGACTTCCTGATCGAAAACGGTCGTCTGACCGGATTGATTATCAATGATCACAATCAACTCGACTGCCAGGTAGCGTTGATGGGAATCGGACATAGCGCCCGGGATACCTTTGAAACGCTTTATAAGCGGGGTATCACGATGACTCCCAAAGCCTTTTCCATCGGAGTGCGGATTGAACACCCCCAAAGGCTAATCGACACTGCTCAATACGGATCTGCTGCCGGATCTGCTGGCCTGGGAGCAGCCGACTACAAGCTTTCCTATCATTCCCCTAACGGACGATCGGCCTACACCTTTTGCATGTGTCCCGGGGGGTATGTGGTGGCCGCTGCATCAGAACCCAACAGCGTCGTCACCAATGGCATGAGCGAACATCGACGTGATGGTCAAAATGCCAATGCTGCCCTACTGGTCGGGGTACAGCCTGAAGATTTCGGTGATGACCACTCCCTGGCTGGGGTTGCCTTTCAACGCCACTGGGAGGGTCGGGCTTTTGCGCTGGGCGGCCAGAACTATCACGCCCCAGCTCAACTGGTGGGCGATTTTCTGGCCGATCGACCCAGTAGCCAATGGGGTCAAGTTAAACCAACTTATACCCCGGGTCTCAAATTGACTCAGTTAAAAGACTGTCTGCCGGATTATGTGGTAGCCACCTTAAAAGAGGCACTAATTCACTTTGACAAAAAGATCACTGGCTTTGCCATGGCCGACAGCATTATGACTGGAGTTGAAACCCGAAGCTCTTCACCGGTTCGAATCAACCGCAACGAAAACCATCTGTCTAACATCTCCGGACTCTACCCGATGGGTGAAGGTGCCGGTTACGCTGGTGGAATCATGTCTTCAGCGGTGGATGGCGTTAAAACTGCTGAACAAATTATTCAGGTCTATGCCCAACTTACCCCTAAAAAATAGTTTAACCACCTTTCGCTTTTCTAATAACACCGCAAAAGAGCTCCTGAAGATTTTCTTCAGGAGCTCTTTTGCGACAAGTTACTTTCGTATTTTTAGATCGAATCCGGGTTGTGCTTAAACTGCTTTGCAAATTTCAGCGATTAAGTTGGCAATCTCTTCATCGCGTTTTTTATTCTTCCAGCTGACAATAAATGATTTTTCCACTCTGCCACCTTTTAATTCCACCACTGACTTAATCTGCCGATTTGCCTTGGTTCCGCCAGTAAATTTGGATGCCAGCTGTTTCGTCACAAAACTGAATACTCTTTTCCCCTCCAGGGATGAAACCTGTTCCAAGTATTCTTTCATCACCCCTGCCAATGAAAAGGCCCAAACCGGACTGGCAAAGATTACCACGTCGTAAGGGGTTACATCCGGTTTGCTGGTAAATACAATCGGCGGTTTAACGCCGGGATCATCATTTTCCGGAACGATTCGCTGAATTTCAGCATCCAGACCTTTTTTTACCAGAGCCGATCTCAACTTGTCGGCGACTGAAAAGGTATTGTTGGTTTTAGAAAAGACAATAATACCAATCTTCATTTCATGCTCTCCATTTTCTTTAGAATGTGGTTATGTTTAGAATACTAACAAAGCTCATGCATTTTTGGTCATTTATAGTTCTCTTGTTGACACTAAGGTACCTCATTTTATCATTTTTTTCAAGTCTTTTCGTAAATCTGACCACAAATTTTTCAAAATTATGGCAACTTTTTCGTTAACTGCTCTAAAAAGCAGCCTGAGACCAGATGCTTTTCTCAGACTGCTTTGATTAATTACACAACTTCGTCATCGATTATTTTCATTGATTAAAATAGATCTCGCCATTGGCATCCACCGTAAAAATTTCAAAATCAGTATAGAGCGAGCTGCCAAAAATGTCATCAATCTGGAAAGAATAATAGTAGTCGCCCACGGCCAATGGTTCTTCATAGATCACCGGATCATTGTTAAACGTATATGCCTCGCCTTCGTAAACACCCTCTTCATCGGTTTTCATACTATAAGAATAATACACCGGCGTGATCAGATCACCTTTTTTTAGCTTGGTAATTTCTTTCGCCGACTGACCCGTGACCGCATCGATGCCATCCCAGGCTCCGATAATTGTGATGGTATAATTGCCATCGCTGGCAAAGTCAATTTTTATTCGTAAGTTGGTTTCCACCCCATTTAACATCACCGGCGAAGTATAGATATTGTAGGTATCACCCTGCTCAACAATATAGGTGGCCAAGGGTTGTCCATCCGGCAGTGAAACCCAGTAACCGTTGAAATTATCTTCAAACTTACCGGTATTCCAATCGGCGGTGATGTTGTCATCCAGACCCAGTTCGATCAAGGTCTCCCCATCTCCGGCATCCATAAACACATCACAATATACAGCATCTACATAATCCAGGGTATCAGCTGAAATGGTAAAGCCGTACATGCCATTGGCATTAATGGCGGGCTGTGATGAAAAGGAAACCGCACTTTCGTCTTCACTAAAATTATAAGCCTCGGTGTCCGTCTGATCCAGGTCAGACCAATACTCAGATCCGGCTGCTTCATTATAGCCACTGCTCCAGTAGAGCGAGTTTTCCCCAAACCAGTCGGTATCGCTATACCCTCCGAAATCACCATTGGTGTCACTACCATAGGCCATTTTATCAACAAAGGACATATAATAGGGACTGACACAGATATCTTTAAAAATTGACAATTCCTCAGAACCCTGAATCGCCAGCGGATAATAAATCGCCAAGCCGTGAGAATCAGCCTTATCACTGCCGTTTTTCATGTAAACCACGCAGTCCTGAAGGGCCGCCAACGCCTGATCAGCACCTGCGACATTTCCGGTAAGGTTTTTTAATACCGAACCCAGGTCAACCATATTGGTATAGCCTTCAGACTTGTTGTTACCACCATAGTTTTGGGCTGTCGTGATCCCTTTGATCATTTTGGAAAGAACATCGGTATTCGTGGTGGCGTTATACATTTCTTTTGCCACATCATTAAAGGCATACACCAGTTCATCGATTTTGGACAGGTCAATACAGGACAGGGTCGCCTCATTCTGACTGTCAATGGCAACACATGCTGCATAAAACGAATCCACGATCACCTTGCCCAGCTCAGCACCACTGGCAGCCGGATTGCTGCTGATAAAACTGCCCATGGCAGTATAATCCCAACCATAGCCGGGTTCCAGTTCTTCTGATGCCACCATATAGCGGGCATGAGGTGCCAGCATATTGCCCGTTTCCACCGTTCCCATTAAACAGGCATCAAAGCCGATGAATTCAAAGCTATCCGTCATATTCGAATAAACCGAAGTCAGTGCGTTTTCCACTTCCAGCAGGGAAAGACTGTCGCTTTCATTCTGCTCATCAAAGCACACCCCAGTGATGCTGCCGCCCCCGTGATTCCAAAAAATCAGCCCCATTTTTTCAGCCGGATAAGCCGATACCCCCCAGTTCAGAAATTCTGCCAGAGTTTGGGCGCTACCCATATTGGCACCATCCTCCTCTTGTATCTGCTCCATATTCTGGTTTTCAATTACAAATCGCTGGGTCAATGAATCATCCACCAGATCATTATCCCAGGCATTGGCCCCGCCGGTCTGAACCACAAATTTTATCTGATCCGACTGGGTAGCATCTATCATTTCCTGGAGATCCATCGTAGCCAGACCACTTTCGCTTTCCAAATCTGAACCACACATATAAACAAAAATAGTCCAGGTTCCGCTCGCACCCATTTTTTTTGTCTCACTTCGGGTCAACCGTTGAATTGTCAGATCCCCACTGGAACTGACCTGCATATCCGTACTTCGGTTCAGTGATGTATCCAGGCCACTGTTTTTGTGGGTACCAACGCTTCCGCCATCATCTGAGCAAGCTGTTAATGACAGCACCATGGCAAAAACGATCAGAAATGCCATCAATCTTTTTTTCATGTTCAACCTCCAGGTTAAATGATTTTACTGGTAATTTCATGTCTTAACCATCAACGGTTAAACCCACAGCCGACAATCATTGCTGCAAAGGCTTTAACCACAATGGATTTTTACATAATACTGACTCATATTATACGCTTCCCGGATTGAATCGCAAAGAAATTTCGCACCTAAAATCACTTTTTCACGATAACTTTATAAAAAAACACAGACGCACATTGAAGTGGTCTGTGTTTTAAATGGTTTAGGGAACAAACGGTCACCCGCTCCAATCAGAAAGACATTTAATGAACGGAATCCGGAATTTCAAAATGATCAGGATAAACCGATGATTTCCCCATCTTCGGTAATATCCATGCCATTGGCAGCGGGTACCTTGGGCAAACCCGGCATCGTCATAATGGCACCGGTGATCACCACCACAAATCCAGCTCCTGCTGACAGACGCACTTCTTTTACATGGATATTGAAATCCTGGGGAGCGCCCAACAGGGTTTGATCATCAGAGAAAGAATATTGGGTTTTAGCCATACAAACTGGCAGGTGGTCAAATCCCAAAGCAACAATTTCATCCAATTGTTTTTTTGCTTCCGGCTCGAATTCTACCCCATCAGCCCGGTAGATTTCTTTGGCAATGGTTTCAATTTTCTGCTCAATTGGCAGTTCCAGTGAGTAAAGTGGTTGATATTGAGACTCACCCTGATCACAAAGCTTAACCACTTCATGGGCCAGTTCTTCGCCGCCTTTGCCACCCTGAGAAAATACATCCGAGAGGATTACCTTGACATTTTTATTTTCACATGCTTTTTTAACTGCCTCAAATTCAGCTTCGGTATCCGTCGGGAATTTATTCAAGGCAACCACAACCGGCACTTTAAACTTTTGCAAATTTTCCAGATGTTGAATCAGGTTAGCGCTGCCAGATTCCACCGCTGCCACGTTTTCGGTTGAAAGCTCTGTCTTGACCACGCCACCATTCATTTTAAGTGCCCGGACAGTAGCAACGATCACTACGGCATTGGGTTTTAAATCAGCATAACGGCATTTTATGTCAAAGAATTTTTCGGCCCCCAGGTCAGCACCAAATCCGGCTTCGGTTACTACATAATCGGCCAATTTCAAGGCTGTTCGGGTAGCCAGCACCGAGTTGCAGCCATGGGCAATATTGGCAAAGGGACCACCATGAATGAAAGCCGGGGTGTTTTCCAGAGTCTGAACCAGATTCGGTTTGATGGCGTCTTTGAGTAACAAAGCCATCGCCCCGGTAGCTTCCAGGTCATCAGCAGTCACAGCTTTGCCTTCGATGTTGTAAGCCACAATCATCCGACCCAGCCGCTCTTTAAGATCGGTAAGACTGGAGGCCAGACAGAGAATTGCCATTATTTCTGACGCAACGGTAATGTCATAACCGGTTTCCCGTTCCACCCCATTGGCACGGCTACCTTGACCAACAGTGATCATTCGCAACGCCCGATCATTCATATCTACAACTCGACGCCAGACAATCCGGTCGAGATCGATATTTAACAGATTTCCCTGATGAAGATGATTGTCCAGTAGCGCCGCCAATAAACTATGGGCTGCGGTAATCGCATGGAAGTCGCCGGTGAAATGGAGGTTGATATCATCCATCGGTACAACCTGGGCATAGCCGCCACCAGCAGCGCCACCTTTGACCCCAAAGCATGGTCCCAGCGAAGGTTCTCTCAAAGTGGTGATGGTTTTTTTACCAATATAATTCAGGGCCATGGAAAGACCGACGTTGGTGGTGGTTTTTCCTTCACCAGCCGGGGTGGGGTTAATGGCGGTGACCAGAATCAGCTTACCATCTGGTTTGTCCTGATTGTCTTTCAACACTGACAAGGATACCTTGGCTTTGTGATTACCATAAAGTTCCAAGTCATCTCCGGTGATCCCCAATTTTTCAGCCACCTGTGCAATCGGTTGCAATTTAGCTTCCTGTGCGATCTGTACATCTGTTTTCATCTTGTCTTTCTCCTTTTAAAATAATTTTGTTATTCTCAGAGTCTCTTTTTTAAATCTGACCCACACGCCAGAATTATTTTTTGCAAACATCCTGTGCACATGTATATACAGATTTTTCATAGATTACCATCTTTTATCCTTGATGTCAATATTTTTCTATTTTGGAACAATTTATTATCTTTACTTGTTTGTTATTTCTCAAACAAAGTTATGTCGTGAAAATTTTTGTTATTATTTTAACGTTTTTATGTGATTTCATCCGTAATAACAGCTATTTTTTATACTTTATATATTTTTACAAATCTTTCCCCTTGTTTTCTGCAAACGTATAAAAAAAAGCCCTGAACAGCTTCACTATTCAAGGCTCCTTAAAATTCATTCGTAAAATCGCTTTTTTTATCGTTCTGCTTTTGTCACTTTTATAACAAAAACATTCGCGATTGATAATATTGTTTGGGTTAACACCGAAACTTTTTTGGTAATTGATAAAAAAACGCCGTATCTTACTTCCTAAAACTTAAAATATTTTTTTAATATTTCTGTTTTTTTAACTCTCTGCCAGTACTTTTTTGTCAGCCTGATCTTTTTCCATATCTTTGAGTTTTCTCGACAAGATCACAAAAACCACCAAACCAAAGATCATTACCAGCGCCGGATATAAACAAAATCCGTTTTTAATTGCCTGAATCAGTTCCGGTGTCGGCGCCATATCAGCCACATAACTGGCCGAAGCCAGGGCTGTGGTAATGATGACACTTTTAATAAAGTTTCCGACTTTAATGGGGGTAGTCAGTAGCGCCATGATAAAGCCACGAACATTTTTACCTGTGCGCCACTCGCCGTAGTCGACACAGGTAGCATACATCGCAACTACCAGAGCATCCGGTAAACCGTAACCAATAAAGGATAGTAACATAACAATTTTAAATGCCGTGGCACTCATCGGTACCAGCCAGGTAATCAACAATCCGGCAATGAAGATGCACAAAGCCCCAACATATGCCTTTCGGGGTCCGAATATTTTAGAAACGGTGGTCGCCAGAGTGGCCGAAAGCAGCATAACAACGGTCAGTCCAGTCATGAAAATCGCCATACCCGGGAGATCATTGAGTACATATTTAAAATAATAAAAGGCCAGACCAAGCACCACAAACTTGCCGACGTAGCGCCCCAGATCAATCAACAATAAACCGATCAGCGGAGGGTTATGCAGCAATTGCTTGAGTATTTCAGGAATTGGCATGCTTTCTTTTTTCTCAGTAACCGGTGCAGTTCCCCGGAAAGCATATTCTTTTGTCAGAAAGAAAAATATCCAGTAACACAGAACCATAAATAAAGCAACCATAATAACCACCGTCGTGTAACCCATCGCCGGATCATTAAGCGCTTTGCTGATTTCCTGAATCGCCCGAACCCCAACATAAGAAAAAGTCAGAGAACCCAGAGCGTTGAAGATCCCCCGGTTGGCCGACATTTTAACCCGCTCGTCAACACGATCCGTTAGGGCACTGTTCATGGCAATGTGAGCAGAATAATACACGTCAAAGACCAAATGGCCAATAATAAAGCCAGCACAAGCGGTGATGGCATTGGTCATCGAGTCGCCGATTTTTAGAAATTGAACCACATAGAGTAACGCTGCCACTGGCGGACCAATCAGCAGCCATGATCGGAATTTACCCCACTTGAGATTACTTTTCTGGAGGATGATCCCGGCCACCGGCACCCAGATTAGATCAAAGATACTGGTAATCATAAGCACCGATCCGGCCAGCGCCACCGGCATCTTAACTGCATCGGTCAGGAAGGCCGAAAAAAACATTAATTCGACATAAATAAAAATCTGAAAACCAAACGAAGGCAGACCATAGAGATAAATAACACTTTTCTTTAACTTATCAGCCATTTCTGATTCCTTTCCAAATTGAAGAAATCGTCCCCAAAAGCGGCAATTATTTTTGGAACCTTATACCAAAATCCATTAATAATTCCTGCTATTTTCGGGGACGAATCTGTGACCCCTTCCATCAGGAAGTTACGGTCACTTAGTGATCATTTAGTTCAGAACATTTTTTCTGACATTTTGTCAATTTCTTGATTGATGGTTTCATAAACCCCTGGGAACGAATCAATCGGTAATCCTGAGGTCTGAGAGGGAATAAAATACAGTTTGCCATTTTCTTCACAGGTTTTTTTCACATATTCTGCTACAATTTCTGGGGTCCAATCAGGGAAATCAACCAAACCACTGTGAATGCCACCCATAAAGGTAATTTTGTCGCCGTATTCTTTAATCAGTTCAGGAATGTTATTGGTGTTCATTACACCCTGCCAGATATCGATACCCATTTCGATCATCGATGGCACCAGGTTTGCGGCATAGCTGTCACTGTGGTGAACAATCAGTTCAACGCCATTCTCTTTATAATAGCCATAGATTTTTTTGTAGGCCGGTTCAAAGAATTCTTTAAACATCGCTGGTGAAATAAAAGAATTGATCTGGCTGCCCCAGTCATCATGATGGAATACCGCATCAGGATGAAGATGATCGATAAATTCTTTAGCCAGTCGCAGTTCAAAATCAACCAGGAAATCAATCAACGCATGCATTTCTTCTGGTTCTTCGTAGTAAGCCATTAAGGCCTCTTCCATACTCATCAGGTAATGGATATGTTCAAACAGACCGGGCGCCACAAAAACAGTGACATACTGATCATTCCGATCAACCGCATTAGCCTCAGCAATCGCCGTCGCCCAAGCTTCTTCGGGATAATCAAGCTTCGGCGCTTTAACATAATCCCGCCATTTGGTGATATCCTTAACAACGATGTGCTCCTCATCATGAACCGGAAATGAGCCCAATTGGCCTTCCGGCCAGCTCAAGGTAACGCCCCATTCATTAACTATCGTACCACCGACCGGTGGTTTTAAACGACTGATCGGGGTTTTCATCATCAGGGCAAAGGGTTCATATTGTTTGACAAAGCGATCCGGATTTCCACCCTTCATTACTTCAACTAAATTTTGTCTTTTTGTTAACATTTTTCTCTCCTCTCCTATGCTGTTGCCAGTTCTTTGGCTTTTACCGCAGCACTACCGGCATCAGGAGCATATCCGTCAGCACCAACTTCAACGGCATATTCCGGCGTGACCGGAGCACCGCCAACAATCACTTTCATCTCCGGATAAGCAGCTTTAATGGTCTGTACTGCTTCTTTTAAGGCTGGCATGGTGGTGGTTAACAAACCGGAACAGGCCACCAGTTTGACATTGGCATTGTCTTTAACTGCTTGAACAAAGGTATCAGCAGGGACATCAACGCCCAGATCAACCATATCAAAACCAGCACTTTCGATCATCATCGAAACCAGATTTTTACCGATATCGTGAAGGTCACCGGCAACCGTACCGATGATGCAGGTACCCAGCGAGGCGGAACCATCACCAGCCATCAGTGGTTTTAATACTTCCACGCCTTTTGACATGGCTTTAGCAGCAATTAGCATTTCCGGGACAAAGATTTCGCCGGATGAGAATTTATCCCCAACGACGCCCATGGAATCAACCATGGCCTGGAGAATCTCACTTGGGGTGCTGCCTTCATCCAGTGCTTCCTGTACCAGTCCGGGAACCAGTTTCGATTTTCCAGCTTCGACTTTTGCTTTGACTTCTGCTATTTTTGACATGATTTATCTCCTTAAATTAAATTGTATATTCTAAACCGGAGCAATGTGTGAATCGCTCCGGTTTCATTGAACTTTGTTTTTTATACTTAAGCCAATTTACGTTCTGCTAATTCTTTATTGATTTCTTCCATTCGTTTTGGTGTTAATGTATAAAGCCCAAACATCATCACCATTCCAATAATCATAATGATTGCCGGATAAAGGGCGAAACCATTTTTAATTCCCTGAATCAGTTCTGGAGTCACGGCCATATCAGCAACATAACCAACTGAAGCCAGCACCGCTGAAATGATAACCGAACGGACAAAAATAGATACTTTGATTGGCATACTGATCAGTGACATGATAAAACCACGGGCATTTTTGCCGGTTTTCCAGTCGCCATAATCAACGGTTGCAGAGTACATTGCCACACCCAGAGAATCTGGCAAACCATAACCAATATAGGCAGCAAACATGATGATTTTAAAAGCAGTTGCTTCAAGCGGCATAAACCAGACAATTAGCAAACCGATAATCAAAAGCGACAGGGCGATCATATAGGTGTTTTTTTCGCCAAGTCGTTTAGCAATCGGTGATGCAATCATGGCTGCAAAGAAGTTGACAATGGTTAATCCGGTCATGAACAATGCCAGTCCAGGCAAATCGTTAATGACATATTTAAAGTAGTAGAAGGCCATTCCAAAAATAACGAAACGTCCCAGGTATCGTCCCAGTTCCACCAGCATCAGCCCCATCAATGGTGGGTTGACAACAATTTGTTTGAGCATTTCGCCCACTGACATCTTTTCAGCCGGTTTGCCCGCTTGGGCTTCGGTACCGTTTTGAGCATAGTCTTTGGTGATTACAAAATAAATGATGTTACAGGCAATCATAATCACACCGGTGATCGCTGCCATATAGGTGTAACCTAAAACCGGGTTGCCGACACCAGCACCAATAGCGGCGATGGCTTTTACCCCAAAATAGGAGAACACCAGAGCACCCGCTGCATTGAACATTCCCCGGTTACTGGCCATTGAGATTCGTTCTTCCCGAACCGTGGTCAGCGCATTATTCATGGAAATATGGGCAGCATAAAAGGTATTCCAAACCAAATGGCTGATGGCGAATCCTAAAAAGATGATAATAGCATTAATTTCCGAGGTTCCGCCAATCTGCGAAAACTGCAAAATATAAAAGAGCGCCGCAATGGGTGGTCCGACCAATAGCCATGAACGGTATTTCCCCCACTTCATGTTGCTTTTTTCAAGAATAACCCCTGATGTTGGTACGGCCACAATATCAACAATACTGGTGGCCAATAAGATGGTACTTACTAATGCCAAAGGAATTTTTGCAAAGTCGGTGAGGAAAGCTGCAAAAAACATGACTTCAATATTGACTAAGGTCTGAAACCCAAATGACGGTAATCCATAAAGATTAATAGCCGACTTTTTTAATGGTTTGTTCATAATTCTTTCTCCTTTTTAGTTTCAACTTTAATAACAATTTCTACTAAAATAACTGTCGACACTATTTGTCTGATCAGCCAATCTCCCTATAACAACAAGCAAACAGCAACACTTCTATCCAGTCGTTCCGCAACCAGAAATTATTTTGCACCATAACGATCATCCTGAAATAGTGCAATCCTTTTCATAATGCCTTTCTTCATTAAAATAGAGTTTCGAAGAAGCGGTACTAAAGATATCATGACATTTTTACAAACCGTAAATAAAATTGTAATTACTAATTCATTTACAACATCATTGTACTCGTATTCAATGAAGCTGTCAATGTTTTTTTAGTAAAACATTTCAGTTAATCTATTTTTTAAACTTTGTACTCGTTTTCTTCATTGATTTTTTATATGATTATTCGTTTTTTTTGGCAACTTGTCTGTTTTTACTGTTATTTTTGACATTATGTCCATCATCACATTATTATTTTTTAATTTGAATTTACAAAATACCGTTTAATACCTTTCAAATTTCAGAAGAAATTCCAAAGCACGTTCCTGCATTAACATTCGTTTGCTTATATAATGTATTCCCCGCCACAAAAAACTTAACCTGATATATTTTCCTTTTTTGACTGAGCAGCTTCACCATCAAAAAAAGAACTTCGTACGAAGTTCTTTTTTCAAGCTCTATAATTTTTTGAAGATATCATTTATTTTAAATATGTTTAATCAATAATTCTATGAAATTACTATAGCCCGCACCGTTTTATCTTGTCAAAGCATACATACAGGAGTCCTGAAGTTTACCATTTTTATATATACTTTTCTGAAAAACACCTTCCAAATGAAAACCAGCTTTTTCAATGGTTCTTCGCGCCTTCTGGTTATCAGCAAAGGGTCGAGCGTAAATTCTGACCAAATCCGACTCATCAAAAGCTTTTTCACAGATCTGTTTAATGGAACCAGTCATGATTCCCTGTCCCCAATAGGGTTCGCCAAGCCAAAAACCCAACTCGCCACTTTTGCAACTGACATCTTCCTGCATCAGCAGACTGATCGCTCCAATCGGCGCATCATCGATTGTGATCGCCTTGTTTAGATGCCTTCTTTTATTCTGATGAATGCTTTTAGTAATAAACAGATGGGCATCATCCAGAGTGTACGGATAGGGAAAGGTGTTTCGTAAATTTCCTGCTATCTTTTCATTATTGGCCAGAGGCACAATATTTTCAGCATCACTTAGCTTCCATTCTCTTAGTCCAAATTCCATTTTTTGACCTCCTTTGATCATCGCCATTGATTTCTAGTTTTTTCTAAAAAACTAATTTGTACTCGTTTACTTTTTAATTTTCATCAGCTTAACATCTTTGGAATTTTATGTCAATTTTTTTTCTTTTTGCAACAATTTATTACCTTTACTTGTTTGATATTTCTCAAACAAGAGGTAGTTCTGAAATTATATTGTTCGTTAATTAACAAATCATTTTTAATCAAGATGTTGTTTTTCGATAGATTTTATTCGGGTAACTTTAATACAGATACATCAAATTCAATTTATGGATAACATACTTTTTATCCATTGTCTGATAGCTATTGGACAACTTTTTATTTTTTTATCAATTCCACATAAACAAATCAGCTATTTAAATGATCTTGATAGTTAATCTACTGCTATATCTATCAAATTGACACCATATCACTGCTAATACTATGAAAAATATTTCTCCCTAAAAAACCGATAATAACGTTGCGATCAAATGCATTTAAATGAAAAAAATCACTGTCTTGAGGCTTTGTTCCACCATAATAATTTTACTTTTCAATTTTTTTGCCCTAATTTTTTTATTGTTTTGAACTCTAGTAAAGAGAAAATTAAGTATTTTTTAAGATTCATCGTTTTGATTGTTACTCTGACAATCGTTGTCGTTCCCTGCTTTGATTCCTAGATCAGCAAGCAAATCTGCTATACTTTCTTCACCATTTAGCATAAAATTAGAGCATCAAAGCGTCATCATAATAATCATAGGTGAAAAAATGAACAATCAACCCGAAATAAAACTATCCGTCCGCAATCTGGTGGAGTTTATCCTCCGCTCCGGAAATATCGATTCTCAGTTTATCAGCAACGCCAGTGCACTGGAAGGAACCCGGGCCCACCAGAGGGTTCAGAAAGATAATCGAGACAAAGGCTATGCCCCTGAAGTATCGCTAAAACATCGTTTCGAATATGAAGGCTTCTGTTTCCGAATCGATGGCCGGGCCGATGGCATCATCACCAGCGAGTCCGGGATTATTGTAGACGAAATCAAGTCAACCAGCCGGCCGTTGGAACAGATTGACGAAGACTACAGCCAAACCCATTGGGCCCAGGCTAAATGCTATGCCTATATTTACGCCATCCAGAATGAACTACCAGTAATCAGCGTACAGCTGACCTATTTTCAGCTGGATACCGATGAAATCAAAAAGTATCTAAAAATCTTTACCCAAACTGAACTGACTGTTTTCTTTTACGATTTAATCAATCAGTACCTGGTCTGGGCTGCTCTGACCAGCAACTGGGTGACTCGCCGCAATACCGCTATTCGGGCTCTTGCTTTTCCCTTTGAGCGTTATCGCCCGGGCCAGCGGGAACTGGCAGTAGCGGTTTATAAAACCATTGTCGAACAGAAAAAACTTTTTGTCCAGGCTCCCACCGGAATTGGCAAAACAATGTCAACTCTGTTTCCCGCCATCAAATCGATGGCTGAAGGGCATACTGCCAAAATTTTTTATCTAACCGCCAAAACCATTGTCCGGGAGGTTGCCGAGGAAGCCTTTGCTAAAATGGCAAATCAGGGATTGGCTTTCAAAAGTGTCACTCTGACTGCCAAGGACAAAATCTGTTTTCAGGAAGAAACCATCTGTGATCCCGATCACTGCTCTTATGCCCGGGGTCATTTTGACCGTGTTAATGCCGCACTGCTGGATATCCTTAAGCAGGAAGACCGCCTGACCCGACCCGTCATTGAAAACTATGCACACAAACATCAGGTCTGCCCTTTTGAGTTTTCTCTCGATTTAACCCTCTTTAGTGACTGCGTGATCTGTGATTACAACTATGTTTTTGATCCCCGGGTTTATCTCAAACGTTTTTTTTCCGATAACGGCAGCGACTACAGCTTTTTGATTGACGAAGCCCATAATCTGGTCGATCGGGCCCGCTCAATGTTTTCGGCCGAACTTTATAAAAAACCATTGCTGGAGCTAAAGCGATTGTTTAAAGATAACGACCCCAGTCTTGCCAAAGCTCTGGGAAAACTCAACACTCACATGATCGGGCTGCGAAAATTGGCTACAACCAACTCACCTCACCGCCAAAAAGAGGCCCCCAAAGATTTCTTGCTGCTGGTGATGAAGTTGATTGCTCTGGCCGAAGTATGGCTAGTCAGCAATGAAGGCCGCCCGGGTCACGAGAAACTACTGGAACTGTATTTTAACGCCCTGACCTTTATGCGCACCGCCGAGTTTTACGATGACCACTTTCTAACCTACGTCGAAAACGCCAACGGCGATACCCGTATCAAACTTTTTTGTCTGGATCCTTCCCACTTGCTGGGAGAAGCCCTCAAACGAGGCCGGGCGGCGATCTTCTTTTCGGCCACCCTGTCACCACTCGACTATTTTTCAGAAATTCTCGGTGGTGACCCCGACAGCTATAAAATTAGTCTGCCATCGCCCTTCGATGTTAAAAACCGAGAACTACTGATTGCCGATACCATCTCAACCACCTTCCGCAATCGCGAAAAAACCTACTCCACCATTGTCCGTTGCATCAAAACGGTACGGGATCAGCAGCCAGGCAACTACATCGTCTATTTTCCATCTTATAAATATATGAATGCGGTGTTTGAAATTTTTAGCGCCAGCTACCCGGAGGTCGTCACCATCCGGCAGGCTCCGGAAATGAACGAGGAAGACCGGGAGCTGTTCCTGGGTCAGTTCCGACCGGCACCCGGGGCTGCCCCGACCGGGATGTTGGGCTTTGCGGTGCTGGGCGGGATCTTTTCCGAAGGCGTGGACTTAAAGCACGAGGGCCTGATCGGCGCCATTATTGTCGGAGTCGGTCTGCCCCAGATCTGTTTTGAACGTGATATCATCCGGGATTATTTCAATAAAAAAAACCACACCGGCTATCAATATTCCTACCTCTATCCTGGCATGAACAAGGTGCTCCAGGCTGCCGGACGGGTGATTCGAACCGAAACCGACCGAGGCGTGATCGTTCTGATTGATCAGCGCTTCAGTAGCCCTAGCTATCGTCAGTTATTTCCACAGGAGTGGTTTCCCCATCGCCAGATCCGGAATGAGCCCGAGCTTAAAAAAGCCCTCCAGGATTTCTGGGCCATGACTATACCGCAAAACTGACGTAAAAAAATCTGCTGTCGCACTACGACAGCAGATGTCTGATAACCATAATGGGGTGATGAAAAATCAGCCGCGGGCCACTAAAAGCCATGATCTTGCGAATTTTTAGCTGATTCTCTTTATTATAGCAGGGGCTTGGACAGTGATTGCAAAAACCCTTGTTTTCGCCATAGCGGCAATGATCCAATCGGTTCAAGGCATAACTTAACAGGGTCTGGCACTCCGCACAGAGATCGTGTGATCGATGTTTTTTGCGGCAATAGATTTTGAGCATCACGGCAAGGATCCGTTTTTCCTGGTCTATTTTTGGCACTCGGCTTTTTTCCTTATCTTTCTTTACTTTCGACAAACCATTTGGGTTCTTCATAATAGAGACAGACTTCCTTATTCTGGATCCGGCAGGTGTAGCGAATACCCTGCCCGCCCACCTTCAGGGAGACCCCCGGGCGCATATCCAGAACCCGGTCAATAGAAAAAACCCGACCGTCCTCCCACAAAACCTGGAGGGGGATGATTCTGCCATCTTCTTCAAACTTTGCAATCACCTGGACAAATTTTTTTATTGCCATTTTCTTAATTCTCCTTTAAAAGTATCCAATTGGATGGATAACATGATCTTTTTTGGGATCCAGGCCGCTCATCGAATCACCAATGGTAACCGCCCGACGCAGAACCAGATTGCCAAAGCGCTTGCGTAAATCATCAACGGTATCATCGAGCTGGGCCTGACGCATCCGCAACGCTTCATTGCCAAAAACATCCAACTGAATCGGGGTTGAATCCGGTACCAGATCAGTGACCCGCACCCCCAGGGAGCGAATATCCGAACTGAAATCATAATTCTTTTCAAACAAGGCAATGGCGGCTTCAGCTATTTCCCGGGTCAGATCCGAGGGTTTTGCTAGCTTTGTTTGCCGGGTGAAGCTGTGAAGTTCTTTGTTACGGACATGAATCGCTACTGTTAAACAATAGCAGCCGGTTTCCCGCAACCGCATCGCCACACTTTCAGTCAGCATATAGAGGATCAGCTTGACATCCTTCAGGTCTTTTAAATCCCGGGGGGTAGTGATGCTGTTGCCAATGCTTTTGAGAATCCGTTCGTTACCGTTATAATGCTCGTCAAAGGCTTTTACCGGGCTGTCATCAAGGCCATTGGCAAAGCGCCACAACACCATCCCCATCTTACCAAACTGGAGCACCAGAAAATCTGGGGATGTTTGCGCCAATTGTCCAATGGTATAGATACCATATTTCATCAGTTTCTTTTTCGTGGCTGACCCCACATAGAGCAGATCCCCAATTTCCTGGGACCAGACAATTTTTTTGAAATTATCCCGGGTGATCACCGTGATGGCATCGGGTTTCCGATAATCCGAACCAAATTTGGCAAAGATTTTGTTCCAGGAAACGCCAATCGAAACGGTGATACCCAGTTCCTCCTGAATGGCCTGGCTGATTTTTTCGGCAATGGTTCGGCCACTGCCGTGAATCCGGGAACTGGCCGTGACATCAAGCCAAGCTTCATCGAGACCAAAAGGCTCCACCTGATCGGAATAACGGTTATAGATTTTTCGGGCCAGCCGGGAAAAACGCAAATACAATTGATAATTTGGGGGCATCACCAAAAGCCCAGGACATTTCTCCCGGGCCTGCCACAGGGCCTCGCCGGTTTTAACCCCAGCAACCTTTGCTTTCTGGTTCTTCGCCAGAATAATCCCATGACGTTTTTCCGGATTGCCACCGACCGCCACCGGAAAGTCCCTAATCTCCGGATGATAGAGACATTCCACATTGGCATAAAAGCTGTTGATATCAGAGTGTAAAATAATCCGTTCCATGACCCACCCATTTAATCCGTTTTAATTAAATTAGCACATATGTTCTGTTGTTATTTTATACCCATCCACACTCTTTGTCAATGGCCAAATTATACCTTACTGCGATTCGGGCTTGTTTGCAGGGCTGATCCGGTCTATTTGACAAATCAGTAAAAACCCCCGAAACGACTGTTATAACTGCGTTTCCGGGGTTTTAAGCTTAACCAGGCAATCGACTCTACCGTCCTTTTTCATACGAAACAATTGTTCTTATAAGCATTGTCGGCCTGACTCATTCGTCGCAAAAACTGTCATCAACTCAAATAGTGTTCACAATTATGAATTTCACAATAAACCGGATTCCATCTATTCTTGTGCGACCTGCTTTTTTAATTGTAGGTTGCAACATATTCGGCTTCGGCCTGTTGGGCTTTCTGGTTGCCGACACCACAGCGGGGATTCAGCAGTGAGCAGTTTTTTCCGCAGCCACCACAGCGCAGTTGGGATAAAAATTCGCTCAGACTGGGGACATCAGGTTGTGGTTCAGCGACTACCGGTTCCTCCGCAGCCGGGGTAGCGGCGACAATCGCCGGAGTTTCTACCGGTGCTGCAGCGGATGCAGTAACGGTTTCAGTCACCGTGGTGGCCGGTTCAGAAATAGCGGTGCTGGGTGTTTCGGTGGTAGTCGCAGTGGCTGTGTCGGTCGTCACCGCCGCAGCAATACTCTCACTTTCACCAGTGGCAGCATCATTCTTGGCGGCAATCGCCGGAGGAATTTCGGCCTGAGCAGCCTTCACTTGCTCATAGCTGTGAAAAGTATTGACCCCCACCCCATAGACAATCAGCAAAGCAGCGACGGCCGCCGTGCATTGGCGGATAATTTTATTTTTCATACTTAATACACCTCATTTTAATTCTTTAATTTTACAACCTTCTTCACACTAAATTGAATAAGGCCCCGGCCGAAAACAGGGTCAGCAGCACGTAGCTGGCTAAACGAAACCACTGCAGCTGCCGGGGAATTTCGGTGGCAATTTTCCCCGACAGCACGCCTGATAGCAGTACCATCAGCAATACCGGGGTCAGGGTACTTGCGGCGGCAAAGACCCCGCCAACTAGAGCAGCCGTCGCCAGCGGCAGGGTGGTGGCCACTCCCATCATCATCAGTAGCGGCCCACAGGGTGAGGCTCCATAGGCCAGACCGGCGGAGAATAGCGGCAACAGCCCTTTTACACCATAGCGGTTGATAGTATCAGCCTTTTTTTCACCGCCGCAACCGGAACAGAGACTGGCCCGGTTGGCTTTGTTTTTGTAATCGAGCAGCCATTTTCCGATCAGCACCAGGCCCAGGGCTATCATCGCCAGCTCCATCATCTGACCCAGGTTGATCCCACCGACATAACCGGCGGCATCAATAAACTGACTGCCAATCAACGCCGCCAATCCGCATAACACCACCACGGCGATGACCTTGCCGATAAAAAAGCTAAAAAATCCCAGCAGCGATTTTTTTAGCCCCCCGGCATGGGTGATGATATAGCTGGACAAAAAGACGCTGACCGCCGGACTGCAGCAGGTGCCGCAGCCCAGCCCCACCGACAGGGCCGTGGCCAAAACCGGAAGCAGTAATGTCAGCCCCATGGTCAGGCCCGCTCACTGGCAATCAGGGCGGCACCGATGGCCCCGTTAAACTGGGGGTATCGGGCCACATAGACATCCCGCATCATTTCTTCTTCAAAGGCTTTATGGACTCCGATATTCAGGGCACCGCCGCCGGTCATCAGGATATCTCCGCCTTTTTCGGCCTTTTTCATCATTTTAATGATCCGTTTGGCCATCGATAAATGCATCCCGGCCAGAATATCCCGGCGGTCATACTTCCGGGCCACCAGCGACACCACTTCTGACTGGGCAAAGACCACACAGGTGCTGTTGATATCACAGGGGGCCTTGCTTTCCAGCGACAGCGGGCCGACCTGATCGATGGTGGTCTCTAGAATCTGGGCGATGACTTCCATAAATTTGCCGGTGCCAGCGGCGCATTTATCGTTCATGGTAAAGTTCTTAACGGCGTAATGCGAGTCCAGATAAATGATTTTGCTGTCCTGACCGCCGATATCAATAATCATCCCCGGTCGGTAATCCGGCGGTGCGGTTAAGCGCACCCCATAGGCATGGGCGGTAATTTCGGAAATATCGTCATCGGCAATATCAAAGACCTTGCGGCTGTAACCGGTGGCCATGGTATAGCGCACCTGGGTACGGTTAATCCCCCGGCGGACACACATTTTTTCAATTAAGGCACTGGCTGCGGCATTGTTGTCAATCCCGGTGTTGGTAACCATCGCATCCACCACCTGATTCTGGCAGATCAGCGCCGCCTTGGTATAGGTTGAGCCGCCGTCAAGTCCGGCATAATAATTTCTGTTCATGTTATTCTCCTGTTTCTTTAATCACTAGACAAACCCAGTACCGACAATTTGTCGGTACTGCAGTTAAGTGTCACCCTGCTATTTCTGATTTTTTCAGTTTGCTAATTCGGGTTTCCAGATCTTTCAATTTGATCAGCTCAATAAAGGCTTCAATCCGGATCCGCAGTTGTTCAATATCTTCTTCGTTGTAATCACTTTCGACCCGGATCACCGGGACGCCCAGTTTACCCAGCTCATCTTCCAGCGTCTGGTATTCAAAATCATAGACCAGACAGCCCCGGAGGACGTGATAAACCACCCCCTGAACCTGGTGGTCGGCAATCATCTGTTTGATCCGATAAATCCGCTGGCTGTTGTCAACAAAGGTCGGACAGGTACAGGGTCTCGTGTAGCGATTGGCCAGCGACCGCATCAAGCCATCAAAGCTCTGATCCACCACGACGGTGGGGTCATAAAGCGAACGCTCCCCCATACAGGTCTCGTCGCCGACCAGAATGCCCCCGGTTTCTTCAATCAGCAAGGGGATTTTAATATTGGGGAAAATAACCGGTGATCCGGTGATCATAATCCGGGGTTGTTTATCTTTGCTGACGTAGTGCTTATCTTTTTTACGCCGGGCCAACTCCTGATTAAGGCGATGCAGCTGCTGACTCCACTGCTCCACCGGCAGATACGAAAAGGCATTCATCAGCGCCATGGCGTGGGTTCCTTTGATTAAGGCCGGGACATGTTTTTTAAACTCATTAAACTTTGACATCTGATACTGGGCAAAACCCATGGCATCAATGCTCTCTGCCAGGCTTTGGTAGCTAATCGTCTGGCCGGTGACCGCTTCCAGTTCGGGAATCAGCTGATAGAGTTCCTGAACGTACTGCTCCATATCGCGATCCTCACTTTTGGCGGTGGGCACATGGAGGGCGTAGGTCGGCACCCGCTGCTTTAACATGCCAGCCATTTTCTTTTTGCAGTCGCAGGTAATCGGCACCACCATCAGGGCACAGTCATCATAAATCGGCATCACTTCCATGGCCTGAAAGCCCATCACCGCTTTGATCAGCGGGCAGGCATCCCGGGGCACCAGATCATCACCAATGGCAAAGGCGGTATAACTGCCGCTGCATAGTTTCACCGGCTGAGCCCCGACAGCGTAGATCAGCTCATCAGGGACCATCACACAATAGGTGCCGACGATTTTGGTATCAGCCGATTTTTCGACGTTTTTCAGATCCACATAGATGTCTTGCAGAACCTTGAAAAATGGCTCCATGGCGTCCGGGGCGCCGGGTAATTCGGCCAGCCGCCGCAGGTATTTGGCGGACACCTTGGTGGCTTTGTCGACAAAGCGCTGGCGTTGCCGTTCGGCCATGGTGGTCGGCGAGCTGCTGTTATGGGCGTTACGCTGGTTTTTAATGACGTGATTCATTTCTGGCTTATTTCTTTTATTATCAATTAGACTCATTTTTTTCTCTTTTCCTGATCAAGCGTTTTAAACGCTTTTCGTTTTTTTTATGACCCGACATAAAGGTCTTGCGGGAGGCTTTATAAAATCTCAGCCCGCCGAAGCTCATCGCCAAGGCCTTGTTTTCCGGACATTTGTCAATACATTCGCCGCACATAATACAGTCGGCGGTGGTGACATCACGCTTTTCCCGTTCGGTATAAATGGTTTTAATCCCCATCGGACAGGCTTCGTAACAGGCTCCACATTCGGTACAGGCCTGACAGTCTTTTTTGATGCGAAACAACGAGATCCGATGACCGAGACCGATCAGGTAACCCAACGGACAGATGTTGCAGAAGAAGCGGCGCTTGAAAAAGCTGCCAATGATCACCACAATCATCGCGAAGCCGCTTAAAAACAGTGACACCTTAAATCCCGCCAGGGCCGGTGAAACGGTGATGGCCGGGCAGATATTACAGAAGTTGCCGCCGACAAAACTGAGCCCCAGAAATAACAGCAGCAGCGTCCATTTGATCGGTTTTAAGCGGCTATAGAGTTTTTCATTGAAGGACAGGCCTTCAATTTTCAGACCCTGCCGGGTTTCATGGGTGAGATCCTGAATCAGCCCCATCGGGCACAGAAAACCGCAGATAAAGCGGCCCAGCACCACGATCGAGAGCAGCAGCGAGCCCAAAAAGATGCCGACTTCCGACCAGCTCATCCCTACCAGGGAATTTAAATGGGCCAGGGTATAACAGCTGCTGTCAATCAGCTGATCCTGATTGATGGGACAGGCAAAAATCGGCAGTTCGATATTGCCAAACCCCTGCCCCAGCCATTTGACCCCGTAGATCAGGGCGAAAAAGCTGAGGATCATGATCAGCCAGCGCATTGTCATAAAGCCGAATTTGCGCTGACCCTTGACGGTACCCCCAGGCTTCAGGCTGATCCGCTCAGCGGCAAAACGGCCCATCACCGGATCATTGCGGACAATCCGGCGCCGTAGCCACAGGCACAGCACAATGCCGATGATGGCAAGCAGCAGGATAATCAGCACCGGGGTGATGGCATAACCGCTGTCGTCAGATCCAAATGCGTAAAAGACCAGGTTTCCGGCAAACAATGACAACAGCATCAACACTCCGCAAATGACAATCACCGTCGGCGTGAAAATTTTTCTTAGTTTAAGATCGGTTTTTTTCATACGGCTCTTTTTTCCTCACGATAACGATGATGCGTCAGCATTTCCATAAAGGCTTCCATCCGAATTCTTAATTGCTCCACATCCTGGTATTGGTAGTCGGTTTCCAGCCGGAAGACCGGGATCGTAGCAGTTCCAAACAGCTGTTCAAAGCGTTCCAGTTCAAAATCATATTCAATCTGGCCTTTCAACACATGGAATACCACCCCGTCAATCCCGCCCTGTTCCAGATGCCATCGGGCACTCTGAAAGAGTATTTCATTCTGAGCGTAGGCGGCTGAGCAGTCATAACGGTAATGGGTCTCGATGATGGCGGTAAAGGGATCCCGCTTGCTGGCTTTGTGCTGGCTGCTGCTGGCGTATATTTTTTGGATACTGCTGTCCAGGGTAGCCCCGATCGTCAGGCCAATGTCGCCAATCAGAAAGGGAATCTTATAATTGGGCAAGACCACCGGTGAGCCCATCAATAAAACTTTGGGCCTACTTGTGGTGGCCGCAGGGATCACCTGGCGGTTGGCCAGCAGTTCCAGATTCAGTTTGCGCAGATGGCCGCACCAGCCTTTGAGATCGGTGGTGTAATAATAAGAATTAAGCACCGCCATCCGCAGGGCGCCAGAGATCAGACCGTCCTTTTGACGACAGACCTGGATAAAATCGCGCATCAGTTTCCGGGCCGTTTCGACCAGTTGGGTGGCCTGGAGCAGGTTCTTTTTCGACAGCCGCCGCCCGGTATGGTCCGCCAGTTTTTCGGCCAGTTGCTCCATCTGATCCCGCCATTTAAGCCCGGCCAAGGGATCGCTTTTATCCGGAGGAATATCCACGGTGACCACTTTTTTCCCGGCCGCCCGCAGCAGATAGGCCATTTTGCGGCTGCTGTCACAGGTGATCGGGACGATGATCAGGGCGGCTGCGCCCAGATCAAAGTGATCATTTTGCAGAAATCCCAGCATCGAGCGGCTGACCGGATCGGTAT
Organism: Acetobacterium wieringae; assembly: GCF_001766835.1. Classification (GTDB taxonomy): domain Bacteria; phylum Bacillota; class Clostridia; order Eubacteriales; family Eubacteriaceae; genus Acetobacterium; species Acetobacterium wieringae. The sequence continues at coordinate 62,242 of NZ_LKEU01000040.1, forward strand.
CCCGGGGCACTAAATCGTCGGACCAGGCCACCGTCCCCAGACTGCCGCCGAGGATCCAAAAGGGTTTGGCCCCGGCGGCATAAATCAATTCTTCGGGAATGCTACTACCTAGAACAATCACCTGGGGCTGACGCTTTTTTATATTGTCCGGTTTGAAGTAGCGATAGATCGTATTTAAAAAATAGCGCAGTTCCTCGATCTGGCTGTTTTCATTGAACAAGGTTCTCAGGGTATCCATGTATTCACTTTCATAGCTGCTAAACGGCTGTTTTTTTTCGTAATTAACTGTCATTGTCTGACCTCCAAAAGCATTTGTGTTTCAATGTTCATTTCATGTTGCTATTGTAATATAACCGTTTGTGGATGGTTTGAAGCTTATCTGAAGATTAGGTGAAGACCCTTAGTAATTCACCGATATTTTCTTACCAAAACCACTGTTTTCGATCCATATTCCTACGTCTCTAACCTTTTCTTTGCCACAATCAATTAAATGAATATAATATTGATTCTTGTTTAAAGTTAATGTAAAATAACATCAGTGACAAGATCGTTAATTTTGAGATCAATTTATGTCAACACGAGGCCGTTATGAAATCCACCAAAAAGATTTTTCTGCAATTGTTTTTGCTCCTCATTGTCGTTTCCTTGCTGGTATTTGTTCTCCATACCCTTTCTGGCAAAACATTAAAGACCATTGAGGCGCGAGCGGCCTACGATGTCAGCGCTGCCAACCGTGGCGACCTCCTGTTTAATGAATTTTATCAGACCTTTTCCACCGAGCAATCAACCGCTTTTCTGGAAAAATTAGGAAAAAGCACCACTCCCGAATCAGCCCAATGGTCGATGGAACAGCTTGGCTCCCCGGACTACCCGGTAAGTGCTTATATTATTGAATATGTGACAATTAATCATGCCGGTGAAAAGATCCCCTGCTCCGGGGTTGTTCTGATTCCCGAAAAAAACGCGTCATCACCGATGCCGCTGCTTATTTATCAGCATGCCACGATCATGACCAATGGTACCGCCCCCAGTATCAGTATTCAAAAAGCTTCCGGAGAATCCAATACGCTGGCCGGAGCCTTTGCCAGTGACGGCTATGTGGTAGCCATTTCTGATTATGTCGGGACCGGCCAACCCAATTGCCTGAGCTATCCCAGCGAATATTTATACGCCGACAGTGAAGCCGCCAACGGCGTGGACATCCTGATTGCCACCGGTCATTTACTGGATCAGCTGCAATTGTCCACCAACGGTCAACTCTTTTTGTCGGGCTATTCAGAAGGCGGTCAGGCCGTATCAGCCCTGGCTAAGTTAATTCAAAACGATTATCCACAGTATCCAGTTACTGCGGCCGTATTTATGGAAGGGCCTTATAATATGAATGCCGCCATGAATAATTTTCTGGACACCCCCGGGGGTGTCGTTATGGACGGCCGACCGGGTGGTAGCCTGGTTTGTGCCAAAGCAGTTTATGCCTATCAGCAAATTTATGACTGGGGCGCTATGGATACTATTTTTAATAAACCCTATGATACCCGGGTGGAAAAAAACTTTTCCAACCCCACCACCCCGCTGATTGTCCTAGCTGCCAATTATCCCAAAGCGACTGACAACATGTTTACCGCATCTTTCCTGGCCAGTGCCAAAGACGGTACAGTCGCTGCAGACATTGCCGCAAATAATACCGATGACTGGGTACCACAAATGCCGGTTACCTTTCTGACCTCATCCGAGGATGGTTTAATCCCGGCTTCAGTAACCGAAAACGCCTATCAAAAAATGCTGGCTGCCGGGGGGAATGTAAAAATGAGCTATACCCAGTATCCCCTCAATCATTTACAAAACTATATGCAGGCCATTGCTCAGTCAAAAACGATCTTTGACAGTTATGTGAACGCCGCCAATTAAAGCAAAAACAGGACGGCTGAAATAAGGCCGGTCCACCAACCATTAAAATGCACAAAGGAAGGGACTATTAAATAGCACCTTCCTTTGTTTAATTATTTTATTACCAACACCGTTAAACTATAAATCATTTCCGTTCAGAACAAAAGTAATCACTAATCTATTAGCAAGTTACCTTTTGGTAATCAACGATCGAACTTACTTCCAGGTTATTCTTAAACAAAAAAATCCCAGGTATCCGTTGCGATTGACCAATTACCTGAGATTCTTATTTTTCTATAAAAACGACAGCTGCCCATCTACATAAGACACCTGTTTGGCTGCTTTAATCATATCCCCAGCCATGGCATTACCGATTAAAAAAGGGGATTGGGGATCGTGGTTGGCCATGTTGTGTTTGACGGTTTGGTCATCGTGATTGGCGTAGCAGTAGCGGCAGCCATGACCGCAGCTATTGTAAACGCCAATATCGCTGCCCAGCAGACAATCACAACCTTCCCGGCTGGTGTAGCGTTTTTTGGGCACCTTCAGGTTGATGCCAATGGCTCGTTCCAGAACAGTCTGGGTCATGCAACCCGAGCAGTCCACCCCGTAGGGTGCCAGATCGGCTCCTTCACAGCAAGTACGCAGGATCATCCCGTTTTGACTGGCAATGGTCGCAAAGTCCTGACCGATTGCAGCCCGTTCAACGGTCGTTACCGCCCTAACACCCCTAAAATTACGCCGGGTCTTTTGGTAGAGATCGATAAAGCTGATAACACAATGATCGGTATAGCTTTTAAGACTACTGGCCATCCGCTCAAAACTATCCCGATGGAAATCCAGCGAATATTTTTCCGAGATAAAAATCGGATCATAGCGCCAGCCCACCGCCTCGATTCCCACCGCCTCGGACAACCGCTTAAAGGCCTCAATGACCTGCGCCTTGTCTGGTACATGAGGTTCGGTGTCCCGACCATAGGGGGTGATGGTGACAAACCAGAACTGTTTGAAGTCAGAGATTTCTGACCATCGGTTTAGCATCGGGGCAGGATTTTTGGTGCAGAAGGCCAGGCAGTCCACCACCTCCGGTGTCAACCGATACTGGATCACCTGCTGGGGATAGTAGGGATTGCGGACCAGCACAAAACCGGCCCGGATGCGGTTATAAAACCATTCACTGTAGAATGCCGGGATGTCAGTACGGTTACCGGTGTTTAGAATCATCAGAACTCCTTTCTTAAATTATGAGTCGCTTTTAGATTTTTTAGCTTTACCAGGAATCCCCAATGAACAGGGCACCCCACACATGCATTTGCCACAGGCATCACCGCTGCCGATGGGATACTCCGGCACGATTTTATCATAGATCTGTTCATTGCAGCGATAACGGTCAAAAGCCACCTTCCCCTCGGCCAGCGTAAAGGCCTGGTTGACGCATTTTTTCAGACATTTTTGGCATGACCCATTGATCTTATAAAGACATAATTCTTCTGCTGTTCGCAGCGTCGACGTCAGTTCCAGATCGGTGATGACGCTGCCCAGCCGGCCGCAGCAGCCCCGCTCTGTAATCAGCATGTTGTGGAGACCGAATTTTCCGATCCCGGCAATATAGGCGACACTGCGATGGGACCAGTCACTGATTAATTTTTCGCCATCATAATTGTAGGTTGACGGCAATAATGAGGCGTGATAGCCCATTGACACAATGGTATCGTGTAAAAACCGGTTTAAATCATTGATCAGTTGATTGGTTTCAATGCAGGCGTAATCCCATTCTTGCGAGCTTTCCTCGCCAGCAATGTTGCTCGCCACAACGCTTTTGGAAAAAGGCAGAAAGAATACCAACACTGCTCTGGCCCCGGGTAGAAGCTCACCGGGCAGAGCGTGGTTGGGACCGATGATCTCCTTTAGTCTGGGAAATAAGGGATCAGCGGCAGCGGCCACACCAATCACCGGCTCCCGCCAGGTGGTACGGGTCTGTTTCTTTTCCTGATAGTTCTTAACGTAGTCGGTAATCAAAGCCACAAATTTTTTATTCATCATCTCAAAGTCCTCAATTTCTCCCCATTTTCGCTTGTGTCCTGATCTGCTTAATCTACCCCTTATTTCACCACAAAAAATTATCTTTGTAAACTGACAAAAAATAAAACAACCGGAGAAAATTCTCCAGCTGTTTTATTTTATCAGCGGTTATTATTTACCCGCGTTGATCCGATCAATTTCTGCAGTAATAGCTTCATAAACACCGGGATAGACGCTGCCCGGCCCCCCCTGTGTGATGCAGGGAATGTAATAGTGTTTACCGCAACGGGCGACAGCCTTGCGGACTTCGGCGCCAACGCTTTCCTGGGTCCAGTTTTCATCATCAATCAGGGAGTTATCAATATCGCCCATGAAGGAGATCTGGCCACCGTATTGTTTAATCAGTTCCGGAACATTGTTGTTAGAAATACAGCCTTGCCAGATATCAATGCCCATTTCAATCATGTGGGGCACTAGATTTGCGGCATAGGAATCGCTATGATGAACCACCAGTTCGACGCCGTTGGCTTTATAAAAACCGTAGATTTTTTTGTAAGCTGGAACAATAAACTCCGCAAACATATCAGGAGCCATAAACGAATTCAGCGAGCTACCCCAGTCGTCGTGATGGAAAAGACAATCCGGTTTGTAATATTTGATCAGTTCAGCGGCATAGCGCAGTTCGTAATCGACGATGTAGTCGATCAGGGCATGCATTTCTTCCGGTTCTTCATAGAAGCCCATCAAACAATCTTCCATCCCCATTAAATGATGGCATTGTTCAAAGACGCCGGGAGCGACAAAGACCGTGGCAAACACTTCGTTGCGATCAATCGCTTCGACGGCTGGTAAAAAGGGTGCCCAGGCTTCAGCTGGCAGATCGGTTTTCGGCGCTTTAACGACATCCCGCCATTTTGTGATATCCTGGAGAACCTTGTGCTCCTTATCGTGTAAAGGAAAGGCTCCGGGAGTGCCAGCTGGCCAAGCGAAGGTGATACCCCAGGCATTTTTGACCGGTTCGCCGCCAGGCATCGGAAAACCGCCTTGAGCCGTAATCGGATCCCCCATGATCATTCCATAAATGGCATCAGTACAGACAAAGGCCTCGTATTGATTGACAAAGCGGTCAGGATTTCCACCTTTAATCGTTTCCAGTAGGTTCTGTCGTTTCGTTAGCATAAATCATTTCCTCCTAAAAATTAGTAACGATACACAAGTTAAATGCGTGTATATTTGTAAAATCAATTATATCACCAGTTTCTTCCGAATACAAGCATTACTTAACCGGTTAAATTTTTATTTTTGACGACGTTATCATCGGCAATCTGAAGGTATTCTAAAAATCCTCATATCATCAGCGGTTTCCTGATGATATGAGGCCTTATCTGCGCATTCTGTTATTTTAAATATAATTAAGAAAATCTTCAATCTTTCTTGAATAACCTAAGATGGCTTTTTTAAGCATCGGCGCTACTTTCCACAATGTTGCTATTTTTTTCGATGACCTCGTGGATGAATACCGTCACCAGGTCCGGATCGAACTGGCTGCCAGCATGGCGTTGCAGCTCGGCAATGGCTTCCCGCTCCGCCATTGCCGGACGGTAGGAGCGGTTCTGGGTCATCGCATCGTAGGCATCGACAATCGCCAGAATCCGTGCCAGCAAGGGGATTTCCACGCCTTTGAGGCCCTGGGGATAGCCGTTGCCATCCCAGCGCTCATGATGACAGAGAATATATTCGGCAATCTTGCGCAGTTCCGGCACGGTCTGGGCGATCCGATAGCCGACCTCGGGATGTTTTTTGATTTCGGCCCATTCTGCCTCAGTCAGCGGGGTATTTTTTTTAAGTAGCTTGCTGTCGATGCTAATTTTACCGATATCGTGAAGGGTGGCCACCAGTTCCAGCGCCACTAACTCCTCCTGATCCAGCCCCAGCACCCGGCCCAGTTGCTTGGCCAGATCGGCCATCCGCTCGGCGTGGGCTTCGGTTTCGTTGCTTTTTTCAAACAACGTGGTTTTAATTGACGCCATCACTGCGGAATGAAAGCTCTTATATTCCAGCAGTTTTTTGCGGTACATCGACTCCTCAGCTAGTTTAAATACTTTTTCCAAGGATTCATGGGCGCTGGTTTTGGTCGCAAAGCCCAGCGAGATGCTGGTGATAATCAGTTCATTGTCCAGCTTGTAGCCAGCTTCACAGGCACTTTTGAGCTTTTCAACCAGGGCCCCGGCTTCGCTATAACTGGTCTGCGGCAGCAGCATCACAAACTCATCGCCGCCGGTGCGGACCAGCACATCCTGGGGCCGGGCACAGTCGGCCATGATCCTGGCAATGCTGATCAACAGTTTGTCCCCTTCGCTGTGGCCAAAGGCATCGTTGATCAGTTTGAGGCCGTTGATATCGCCGATGATCAGCGACAGCGGCAGATAGTCGCAGTGATCCAACCGCTGCCGTTCGGCTTCGTAATAGCTGCGGTTATGGAGCCCGGTGAGGGCATCGTGCTGACCAAGATAAAGGATCTCGGCTTCATGTTGCTTGCGCTCGGTAATATCCCGACTGATCCCGATCAGCCCCAGGTTCTGGCCGTCATGGTCGTAGTAAGGAGTTTTCAGGGTTTCCAGATAGACTTGGCGGCCATCGGGATAGGTGACCATTTCTTCGTTGCGGCGGGACTTTTTTTCGCGCAACATGATCTCATCCATGGTTCGAAACAGGGTCGCCGTGTCGGAATCAAAGAGATCAAAGTCGGTATAGCCGACCAATTCATCGACGGTTTTACCGGCAAATGCTTCAAAAGCTTTGTTGCAACCTAAATAAACGCTTTGCTGATCCTTATAAAAAACCAGATCCGGGATCGAGTCCAACAGTGAGCGCAGCAGTGATTCTTTTTTCTGGAATTCATAGTAGAGGTTTTTATAGTTTTCCCGGCTTTGCCGCAGATTGTCGTCTGCAGCCTGGTTTTTGAGGCCCTGGAGCATCACCAAACATAGCAGCAGCGTCCCTAGTGGATAAATAATCAGCACCGGCAGGGTGATCGCCTGGAGCACCGCCGAAACCTGGGCGTTGGGTAGCGTCAGCATGTCGGCCAGCATGACGAGATGAACCAGCAGGCCAAACAGGTACAGCTCGGGCCAGACATGAGCGGATTTTTTAACGATCTTAGGGAGCCGGTAACGATGCCAGAGTAGCCCGATTGCTGCGGAGGTTGCCGTCACCAGCACCCCGGTCAGAGCGCCGCCGCCGCCTAAATAAAGGCGGTAAAGCGAGACCAGCAGAGCCGCAATGACCGTCGGCAGATAGCCCAGAAACAGTCCGGAAACGCTGATCAGAATCGAACGGGTATCAAAGATAATGCCGTTGGCAAAGCTGACGGTATTGATCATCAAGAGAATCCCCACCCCACCAAGAAACAGTCCAAGAACTGCCTCTGACCACTTTTTGCGGCGGTCGATGCCGATAAAAAAGAGATTGTATACAATGCTGATGGACAACAGTAACGCGGTATTGAGCAACAGATCTTTGATCAGCTGGGATGACATGATTTCACCTCATTTCTGGCTTGCGCTGTTTGGGTTATGATGGGTTGATATCTGATATTTGGTTGTTATTATACCCGTTTTTGATCGTTTTATCTACGGCTCTTATTAACCGGGCTGATCATACCATGACTTCCACCAGGAAAGCGGGCCCAAACCAGGTTCATCGGATTTGATATAAATCATTTCCGCTTTTTGCAGTTGTCAGATTTGCGCCTGATTGGGCTGCTGACACAGCCCGCCGCAGGCAAGTGCAAGTTTAGAGTTCAAATTCCTCAAGATCATCCGGCACCAGCAGGTTACCGCCGAAAAACGGCACCCCCTCAGCCGTGTACAAGGCTTTGCGCCGGGCCAGATTGCGGTCTTCAGTATGATAGAGCAGCAGGTTGGCCACGGCCAACCGAGCTCCGATTTCGCAGGCATCCTTAACCGTAGTATGGGCCTTTTCATAAGGTTTGAAGCGCTCCCGTTCGGCATAGAGACAGAAGGCCTCATGAAGCAACCAGTCAGTCCCAAAGGCGTACGGGTACTCGTGTTCATGATAGGGTTCGTCACCCAGAAAGGTCAGCCGCCGCCCCGACGACAGCGTCATCGCAAAACCGAATTGCTTGGCTTTGTCGGACTGGATATCAAAAAAAGTCACCTTGTTGCCGAGAATTTTCTTCGTCTGTTTGTCCTTGACCACTTTAAATACGACCCGATCACCAATCAGCTTGACAAATTTCTCCGGCAGCGTCAGTCTGACGATCGTCAGCGCCGTTTTCTTCAACTCGGCATGACAGTAAATCGTCATCTGGCCCTGATAGCGACCACTGCGGATCTCAGCAATGATCATCCGGATCAGCCAGATCAGCCCTAATAGATGATCAGTGTGGCCATGACTGATAAAGACCTCATGGATCTGGGTCAGGCTGATATTGGCCCGCTCCAGTTGGGTCAATATGCCGTTACCGCCACCAGCATCGACCAGAAAATAGTCCTCGCCCTTTTCGATTGCAAAGCAGGTATTATAGCACCGGGTCACCGCCGCATTGCCGGTCCCGAGAATAATTAAGCGTTCGTTCACGTTGTTCCTCCCTTTTTGACAGTGTTCATTAGCCACTACGCCACAGGATTCACTATACCACGATCAACTGCAAAGATCAATCGAGGGTGCAACTCATGGCCGAATAAAAAAGGCGCAAACTTCTCAGTTCTTAATCGTTACGTTAAATCTCTTTCACATCGACTTCTTCAAATGTTAGGATCTCTTTATTCAATTCTAACTTATCCGTTTCAACTGATAATTGGAGATCTCTGCCAAACTTGTCACTGACCTCATCTACGATTCCCTTGTAGATAGATGAATCCAGTTCCGCTTCACCACTTAATTTTACTTTTAATTGCGACAATTTGATTAGTGGTTTAAGTCCGGACTTCGCAATAATTTTTGTTGTTATTTTAGAACTGAATGATTCATTGACGTCGAGCTTTCCATCGAGAAAATCCATTTTAAGC
>NZ_LKEU01000041.1 GCF_001766835.1 Acetobacterium wieringae
TTTTCTCATCTTTTTCAACACATTGATTGCTTTGCCGTTCCGTTTCCCTTCCGTCTTCATGAAGTCTATCTGTTTCTTACCGCCGAATTCTCTGAGCTCTAAATCTTTTTCATTTCGCAATTACCTATTGATTCAATGACTTCGGCTAACGCCAGTTGATTGTTTAGTTTATCTGCTTGCTGCTGTTCCACCAGTTCAACCATGGCAAGTTTTGTGTTCAGGAGTTCATTTTCCAGTTGTTTTGCTTTTTCCTCCAATGGGATAAAAGGTACATAGTCTTGATTTTTTACAAACCCTCCATCTTTAGTATATTTGTAATATCCTGGATTCACATATTCTGGTACAACCCCGATATCGAACAACAAAAAACTCCCGTTATCCGGAATAATGCACTCAAACCCATCGGCAGCTCGCACTTTTATTCCATTTTCAACAATATCATGTTTAATCGCCAAATATGCGATCGAATCATTTTTTTTATCTGTTATTACTATCATCATAATCCTCCTGTTAAAGTGAAAACTTTTACCGTCTCACCTGCTCCACCTTTTGTTTTCGAAATGCCTTGTATCCCCTCTGATAATGAGCTTTTTCTCACACTTTCTAAAATATTTAAAATTCTGCTCACAATATAGTAACCTCCATCGCCGTATATATTGAACATTTTTTTTGTCCCTAAAAATACAGGTGGAGGACTTTCCCATACGTTTTGACTGTAAGTGATATAACGAGTTTCTGGAATGATATTTTCTCCAACAAGATTCAGAACCATTACATTGTGATAAAACGGGTTTGTACCACTTGCAAATGTCATAATTGATTTTGTGCTAGACAGATTTGTAATACTGACAAAGTAAAATGCAGAAAAGTTACCTAAAAATCGAAAAGTGGTGTCAATTGTAATCGTATTTCCATTAATACTTACATTGTAAAACTTGATTGAAGCTGGATTTGTATTATCAAGATACAGTGCACATGCGCGTATGTCGGATACGAACCAAACATAAATATTTGATGTGCCTACATAAGGCGTCAATACTACATTTCCAGCACTTATCGTAGTTCCCGATATTGTAAACACAGCAAATCCGATATAATTAGATGCATCGAATCCGACAACGATAGTACCGTCAGCTCTCTGTCTAAAAAATATTGACGCTGAGTAACCATTAAAAAACATTATGTCCGTTCCTCTTGCTGTTATGCTTGTCCCTGAAAATGTCAATATCGTAGCAAAACACTGTGAACCCCAACAATAAGTAAACAATAATGTTGAGCCACTTAAAACAATCATATCCAGCGGCGCAACTCCAATATTATAGGCACTTCCTAAGCTCAATGAAGCTCCGTTAAAACTAACTATTTTTAGCGTTTTAACTGTGTTACTGCTCACAGTGTATGCAATAATAGCAGTGGTATCCGATAATCGTTTAAGTTTTAATTCGGAATCTATTTGTGATCCACTGATATTAACAGGGGTAATAATTTGAGTTATTGTTGTTCCAGCAATATTTAACACTGATGCATAACAAACTCCATCGCTTCCCTTTCGGTAGCAAATTATTACTTCTGTGTCTGTTAATTTAGCTGCCCTAATCTGATAGGCAGAAAAATTACCAAGGGGGTTATTCGCAGTTCCAAGTGATATACTTCTAAGAAATTCAACAAAATCACCTGCTGAAATTGTATTTCCGGCTTGGACAAGGTATTCTTTAATAATACCATTTATTTTCGCCCCACCACTCTGTCCGTTTAATCTTGCTCTACCCATATCATCCACCTACCAATTCTACATTAATAGCTGTTGTCGGGATTTCTTCCAGACAGGTTACCGTCATCGTGTTGGCTGTACAATCAATATATCCGATTGTATTCCATGCCTCTTTTTCCAACCGAGCAGTAGCCAGCGTTGCTGAAAGAATCGGATTGATATCTGGCCGCGAGTCAGTCAAACCCGGTACCGTGATTGCAATTGTATAAGGTGTAGTCCCACTCCATCCATTTGTTGGAATAGTCGAAGTTAATAACCGTTCCTTAAGGTCAAGTCGTGCATCGAGAGCCGCAATATCCGCTGTATGATTTTCAATTGCTGTTTCAGCTGCAGTCATTCGTGCAATCAGATCATTAATCAGATTAAGTAAATTCCCCGCAGTATTTTCATCCAGAATATCCTGTATATTCGCAAACCAAGCATTGAAACTGCTTTGAAAAGCTGAAAGCATCGTTGCAATATCCGTTGTTGCCTGGTTCGTCCTCTCCAAATACCACGCCTGAAATTGATTGAAAATTGTAGTAGTGTCAACCTGATCTATCACTCCATGCACAATCCCACAATAATTATTGTTTAATCTTAAATCAGTAATATTTGCCTGGGAAATACTCACAGCCCCATTTGAAACATAAATATCCGCAACACCCAGCTCCCACATATCTGCATCACGCTGCAGACTTGGAGCCACTGGCGTACTGGCAAATGCCCCCTTTTTCACATACGATTTTATTTCCCGATCTAACACCGTGTACCGCAATACAATCCGGTCAATCCGTTTTAAAACACCGTCCGCCGTTTCAATGGTTAAACTTTTATCACTATCATTTTTGTACCGATATCCATTGATATAGGCATTCCCAGGCTTTAGCGTTACTGTCATGTCGTTATTGGCCAATACCTGGCACTGAGTTGATGGATTGGGATAAATCCCGTTGCTGATGAAATCTGAAAAATACTCGGCAAAAAAACTTGTGAAATACCTTCTGTCGCCATTATACGACGGAAAAAAACCGCTGTATTCTGCCATTTGATCACCCCTTTCTTAATTGTTTTATCTTGTCTATCAATGTCGGTGCTTCATCACCAAACACCACATTAATTTTTTCGTTTCCATCCTCATAGACCTCTTCCACTTCCTCGATCCTGGTATCTAGCTTGACACCCCATTTTTTATTGATGTTTGTCACGATATCCCCCAGATCATAATCCTCTTTGTATTTCCGGTTCGCATTCTTATCAATGGAACTGTCAAAAACACAGATCTTTTTATTCTGGGTGAGAACTTCACTTCCCTTGCCCTGAAGCAGCGCCTGGTATTCTGCATCGGTCAGCGTTACGCTATTCACAACATTGCTCAGGCTCTTCTGATCTGAAAACACTTCGTACCGATCCAGACCGGCTGCGCTGCCAACAGTTGTAAATTTTCTGTCTGTTCCTTCTCCAATTCCACCCACCAGGCAAACATTCCGGTAATTACCGTCGCTTTCGGTAAACTCCTGTTTTTCCACGTTGTTATAATCTTTGCTGAAAATGCACCGGGGATTAACGCTCTGCCCGGCGGTCCGATCCAGTCCTTTATAAGTTTCAAACACCATGGATTTTGTAGATCCGTCGTATCGAACACGAAACCCAATATCTGACAGGTTGCTCAGATTTTCAAGTTCGTCTGTCAAATTTGCATAAGATGTCTGGTAATTGGCTGTTTCGGTATAGTTCATCAGCGCCCCCAGGGATAACCCGGCAATGATTCTGTCGGTATTCGTGGGGCTGATGGTGTTTTTTGTGACCAGCGTCCGCATGGCCACTTCCACCAGACCATTTATGATTTCTATCCCCCAGATGATCCGCCGATTCATGTATCCAGTTAAAAACTGCCCTTTAACAACAAGCAGCTCTTTTCCTTCATTGTCTTCCTGTAAATTGCGGTATGAGATAAAACCGGCTTCTGGATCACCGGGCTTGATGATGACATTACCTCGCTGCAGCTTTTCTATGTTCTGTGTGGTCGCCGGACAATGGATTTCAAACTCTCCGGTTTTCCGGTACCGGCGCACCCACCGGAGCGATGTCCGGTTGTTGATGGTACCCAGTTTATTAAAGCTTCTGTCTGTTACATAAAGATCCATACTACACCCCCAGATATTTATTTTGCTGGTAGATATTTACGACCAGGTTATCCAGGCCGGTTTCTGCATCATACCGAAATAGGTTGTCGCCCTGGTAAAGCTTCAGGAAGGTCATGTCTTCATCGATGTAATTAAATGCGTTCGTTGTCACCCCGTCTAATTCCATTTCGACATCCTCTTCAGCGAAATGCGTATTTACCCGGATGATCTCTCCGGCGACCATGGTTTTATTAATTTTGACATACTCTTGAGTGTTGACGTTCCGGAGCGACGGATTTGTGAGCGTGGCTAAAGCCCGGAATTCAATGATCATACCAGCTTCACCGTCGCCATCGTTGGGACAATTAACAATCAGACTGAGTTCCCGGTGGCCCATGATGATTCCCTCTTCTGGGATCTGCAGACCGTTAAAAAAATCAAATTCAAAGTCGCCAACCCACATGGCAATTTCTTCTTTTGTCTGGTTCATATCCATCCAGTACGGACTATTTGCCACCAAAGAAATAATACATTCACCTCTCCGATCGCTCTTATTGACTATGAACGGAACTTTTGCCGGTACGCACATTATTTCCAAGTCTTTTTCCCCATTATTATGAATAAGTGACCCTTTACCAAACTTTGGATTAAAAACTCTTCTTAATTTTGCTTTGAGTTGTTCAAATTCGCTCTTTTCGCTGCCTCTGATGGACAATTTTAAGGTAATATCACTATCATCAAGCGTATTTCCTAAAAAAGTATTTCCATCCTGTCCGGAGCCTTTATTGGTATAATTCACGACTCCTGTATTCTGCGAAAAATCTTTTAACCAAAAAGGAGCAGCGTTTGTAAAAATCACCTCTTCTCCCAGGCTGTTTCTATATTTCAGTGTTTTCAGTTATCTCAACTCCTTTACCCCATCATCAATCCCAATTCCTGAAGCCCACGTTTGGCATATCGTGCTGATTCAGACGGGCTCAGTTCTTTGGGACTATAATTATTCTGAGTAAACTCAATTTTTGATTGTGGCAAGACAGGCCCACCACTATTTGCATACGGGTTTTCTTTGGCCGGAATAATCGCTTCTCCTTTGTGGATCTTGGCAATCATATCTTCTGGAACATATCTGGAACCAACATCATAACTTGCCCCTGACCATAGCATCATTGGATCAACATATTCACCATTGATTAATAAACCGAAATGCAGATGGGCCCCATAGGATGCCCCCGTGTTTCCCACTGAACCAATGTATTGACCCATTACCACACTTTGCCCTGCTTCAACCCCGATACTATCCAAATGGGAATAAGATGCTGCAATTCCATTACCAAAATCAATGATGACCTGATTTCCATATCCGCCATTATATCCAGCAGATGAAACCATACCATTTTGAATTGCATAAAGCGGTGATCCTTCTCCGACTGTATCATTAAAGTCTAAACCTTCATGATACTGGCTCCCTACTGATCCAGCCCGATCCCCGAAGTCCTCATCCCAGGCAAAATTTTCATTAAAAACACTTGATCCAGTTGGCGAACCCCAAACTTTTCCGTTTAAACCCGCAGCACTAAAGCCTAATCCACCCATGTTTATTCCAAGCTTTGACAGGAAATCCATTGCGGAACTGCCAAGCGTAGCCATAATATTACCGACATTAAGTGCACCATTAGAAAATGCGGTTTTGATCTGATCAACAATATTATTGACAAAAGCCATCAAGTTATCTCCAGATAAGCCATTGATCAAGCCCTGGACCATAAATTGACCGATTTCTTTTAATACTTTTGACGGTGAATTGATTCCGAACCCTTCTTTAAATTTGGTAATAACCTGGTTTACCAGTCCCGTAACCGCATCGTAAACATTACTTGCAGTTTCGGTAATCCCTTCCACCATTTTATTGATCATTCCCATTGCAATCGCTTTGAGTTCATCCGGCAATCCTGAAACCGCACTAGAAATACGCTGCTTTATCTCATCCCATTTTGTTCCGGCATCAGATCTGATTTTTTCCCATTTTAACGCCAGATCTTCCAGGATGTTTTGAGCTTTTCCAATGGTATTCTCATAAATTTCACCAACCTTAGTTCTTAGATTTTCTCTGATATCACTCCACTTCATATCCGCATCAAGTTTCGCTTCTTCCCATTTTTGAGCGACATCCATGGTGGTTGCTTTTACTTTTTCTGTCACATTGGCATATATTTCATTCCACTTGGTGGCTAGATCCTGCTTTATGTCATTCCACTTCTGCTGTGAATCAATCTTTGTTTCCTGCCATTTATCAGCAACGCCCTTGGCCGTTTCAGTTATTTTTCCAATGGTATTGTTATAAATAGCATCACATGATTCTTTTAAAAACGCTGTGACCGCATTCCATGCTTCGGTTGTGGATGTTTGAATATTTGTCCATGTTTCCTGAATTTTAGTAATCAGATTGCCAAATACCAGAAAAAACATGTTCTGCATTCCTGACAGTGCATTCCCCAGAAAATCAACAAAACTTTGGCCCATAGCCTGAGCAAATGTCCAGGCCGATGCCCAATCTCCATTAAACAGGGAAAAGACAGCTCCAACAAAATTACCGATAAAGGCCAGTAAATTTCCTAACCCTTCGATAAATGGCGCAATGGCTACAATCACATTCGCAAAGCCATTGATGAAGTTTTCAAAAAAGCTTTTAACAATCGGAACAATATTATTTCCCAGGAAGTCCCCAATTTGCTGTAGAATCGGTGATAAATCGGCTGAAAATCCCTGGAATGATGCTAAAGCCGGGCCCATTGCTTCACTGATCCTGGCAAAGGCATCCTGTATGGTCGTTTTTACTGATTCAAATGCTGATCCCACGGAATTTCGAAATACTTCTGAATTCTGCCAGGCTCCGGCAATTACAGCGCCAATGGCTGCGATGGCTGCCACCGCAATACCTACCGGTCCGGTTAATGCGGTAAATGCGGCTGACAATCCCCCGGTCGCTCCGGCTGCGCCACTCATTCCACCCATTAAGCCAGATGAACCCAGCAATCCCAGAATATTTGATAAACCTCCTGCCATTCCACCAAACACCATCAGCAATGGTCCAATAGCTGCAGCAATACCACCAATCCCCACAATCGCTTGCTGTGCTTGTGGTGGCAAATCTCCAAATCCCTTTGCCATTTCTGTCAATTTTTGAATGAAAGGTGTTAAGACTGGCAGAATATTCTGACCAAATTCAGCGCCCAGTTCTTTCATTGCCTCCTGAAAGGTTCGCAAACTGTTTGCTGTGCCATCAGACGTTCTTGCAAAATCTCCCTGACTGTTTTTTGTAGCATCCATCACAAATGCATAGCGTAAAGCCACTTTTTCAGCCTGAGACATTTCATCATAGGTTTTGCTGTATCCATTTGCAAGTGCATAGGCTTCGAGTGTTGAATCCTGCATGACAATACCAAGTGTTTTTAATGCTTCACCCTCTCCGGTGAAAACACCCTTTAACGCATCCTGAGCCTGATCAATTCCGATATTTTTAAAGCTGGCCAGATCCCCTGCTAGTCCGGTCAAACTCATTGACATTTTTGATGCTTCACCGGTTGACAATCCCATTGCGGTTCCCATGTCACCAAATAACGCTGCCATATCAAGCGCCGAACCGCTTGCAATACCAAATTGACCCAGTGTCGTTTCTGACCATCCAATAACTTCGGAAGCATTATCCCCAAAGGCCACACTAACCTTATTGAATGACTCATTGTAGTCAGATGCCAGCTTTACCATGGCCGTTCCAGCTGCAACAATTGGTGCAGTAACACCTAAAGAGAGCATCCCGCCGATATCCCGCATCTTGGTTCCTGCAGTATCGAGCTTGTTTGAAAATTCATTTAATTTGAACGAATTGATTTCTTTGGAAACATCCTTAAGGGCTTTTTCCGTTTTGTTCAGCTGCGTTTCATTATCTGAAAGCTTTCTATTTGCAACATTGATTTTACCGATGTTTGAATCAATGGCATTATCATTGTTTTTCTGCTGTTTCTCCAGCTTTGCAAGCTCATCAGCCAGTTTTTTGGCTTCATCACTATTTTTTCCATACTGGGATTTTGCTGCTTCCCATTTTTCGGTTGATTCAGCAATTTTTGTTATCAGCTCTGATTGTCTAGTTTTAAGTTTTTCCTGTTTTTCTGCCAGAGTATCAATATAATTCTTTTGATTCTGAACCGCATCAGAAGCAATTTTCACTTTTTCGGCCAGCAATGACTGCTGATCTTTGAGCCCTTTTAACTTATCATCTGCCAATTCTGCTGCAGAAGCTGAAGCTTTCATTGCTGAATCCAGTGTCTTCATTTCTTCATTCATTTGCCTGGTGGCTTTTTGAAATTCCGAAATATCAGCTCCAACTCTCAGGGTTGCGCTTGCCATTAGTCATCACCTCCGTTTTTAATTTTGAAAATCAATGCTTCATAGATGTCAATGTAATCCCCATTCCATGCCTCAAAAAAAGAGCAGTTTAATTGCTCAACAGCAAAATAAACAACCTGGTAGATCTCATAAATCAGTTCTTCTTTGTGATCAGCCTCTTTAATGAGCCCTTTTTCTTTCAGGGCCTGCTTCATGGGGCTGTATTCTTTTTCGGCACCAATGAATTCTCCCAATTCATCCTGCTTTTCTTTTAAATTTTTCAGACAATAATAAAAGAACCGCTCATTTATAATCACATCAATGGCGGTTCTCTCTTTATAAAATTCTGGTATTCTTTTTTCTTCTATGAATTGTTTGAGATTTTTTGCGCTAAAGCTTCGGCGCTTTTTTGAAAAAAATCCTGATACATTTTGTTGATCCGATCAGCAGCTCCTTTTTCAATGTCAAACTGAACTTCACGGACAAAAGCAATCAGATCGGTGATATCTGCATTTTCATCAATCTCCTCAACCGACAATTCCCCATTGAATAAATTGGAGACCACCATGAATACCTCATCCAGCGCCTCATCGGTATAGTTATTAGCCCCGAAAAGATCCATGTCACCAACTTTACCAAGCATATCTCTAAATCGTTTGTATTTTTTCGGTGACAGCTTTTTCAGGACATACTCTTTATCATTAATAATTAATGTAACATTCATCAGTAATCACCTTAAACCGCAAAGGTTGGTTCCTGAACTGCTGTAAACCAGTCATCCAAGGCGGCCAGTGCATTTGTATCGGTTACGGTTAATGCCTCCTCACTGACCGTTGTACTGATTAGATTCTTGCTTTTCCCATCAATGACTGTTGGTTTACGCCGCTGGTAAAATTTACCTTTGATGGATTTTGTCTTTGTCGGCGTTTTTTCTCCTTTGGTTTCGTATTCGTCACCTTCGGAATTGGAGAATTTTCCACAGTAATACCAGGTCAATTCCATTTTCCCGCCGGTACGTTCTGAAGCAAACCCAAAAGCCACTTCTTTAGACTCATCCTGGGCCGTTTTAATCAGATATCCCTCTTTGTTGATGTGGCCAAACAGTAACGCCTGTTCTGATGGCGAAAGCGCATTGAACTCAAAGTTCATTTCTGTACTGGTATAATCATTGATAACCTCTTCCAGCATGTTATTCGAATACAAATCTTCACTAGCATAATTATCGGTTACTTTCCCTTTAATAGCTCCGGATACAAATACCGGCGTTCCAACCGTATAGGTCGAATCATCGTTTTTCGTCACTTCTGCAACATGAACGTTGTATAAAAATCTTGATCGTGATTTCATAGTTCTTCATTTTCCTCCAAATAATAAAAATTTAATTGTATGTGAAAATATTCAATTTCCTGAATGAATTCATTAACATTTCCCTTCCAGTCAAAGCCGGCGGAAATCAGATTGCTTTTTATTTCGTCTTTATAACGGTGCGCGTCTGTTTCAATCTTCCCCAATATATGGAGCTCCAGATCATGTCCGGTACCTTCCACAGATCCATCTGAATAAAACTCCGGATACTCAGCTACCTCATTAAATACCACATAGGTTACATCCAAATCCTTCAAATATGTGCTCTGATAGACGTTATCCAGGCTTTGAAGCGCTTCATAGACTAAATCACTGATGATCACTGCCAAACACCTCCTCCAGCTTTTTCTGGTATTCAACCAATCCCATTTCACTTATAAAAGAAGCTACTTCTTTACTTGCCTTTCCAAATAAGCCTAATTTCCTTACACTTGGTACCGGGCGCTCATGATTTTTTTCGGCAAAGTGCTGATCCACGCCTTCTTCAAAGAATTTTGCATAAAAGTTTTCGTCATTATTGGCTGGTCGCCAACCAATAAATCCAAATACCTGATCATTGGACGATTTCAAGCCATCCACCGGAATCGCATCAATCGAATGTTGCCCCGGAACAGTTCTGAATCCACCTCTTTTGGGCCCTGACTTTTCCAGATTGTCCGATTTCGGCATTTTCCTGGCAATGATTGACTTCCCATGTTCCTGCCCAGCTTTGATGATCTTCTGATTGATCTGTTTGAGTGATTCTTCTGATGATGCTTCCCACAGTTTTTTCTTTATTTCTTCAAGTCCTTCAAAGGACATATAAATACTGCTTGCCATTATTTCACCGCCTCACATCTGATCTCTATAAATTTTTTGTCGTTCCTGGTGAAGTCAATGTCATAGATCCGGTATTTGCTCTCTTTGAAAATCACATGAAAGCCCTTGAAATTCCAGAGATCTTCCATTTTTTTACAATAGCGAACCTTAAAAATAATGGTATTGGTCAATTTTGCATTGATGCTGTTATAAAGTTCAGCACCTTTTAAGCTGATCGGCTCTGCCCAGCATTCCCGAAATAAAACAGGAGGCGCATCAACCGGTCGCCCGTTGACACGTCCTCCATCCACTTCCTTCATAATTTTAATTTTTACGTTTCCCATTGTGCACTCTCCAAATGTTCAAAGATCGTGGTTACAATGGTTGACTGCCTTGTCTGTTCTGAAACGGTTGTTGATCGTTCATCATACATATCCTTAATGATTTTCTTTTGTACCAGAATCCCGATTTTTTCATAGGCCGGGAAACTTTTATAAGATGATCCTACCGCTTTATCAATGTAAAAATCAGATACATCAATCAGATCACTGATATAATCATCATCGTCATCGTAATCAATCCGGAGGTAATCTTTAACCTCCTGGAGACTTATCTTTCCGCTTGCTAAATCCATTCATTATCCCCTCACGCTTAAGCTGGCTTTGCAAATTCCAGTTTTTTGCAGGCCCGGTCATCCAGTTTGGCCACATCAAAACGTTCCAGCACCCGGATAGCGGTTTGATTATAACCGAACAACGCATGCTCCGAAGAACTGATGGCATAGGCTTTACGGTCAAAAAACTTGACCAATGCCCACATATTGACCACATAGAAAATTAACTCCCCTGGGGTTGTTGGTGCCACATCGGCATCATCCAGCACAATCAATGGTTTTCCGTTGAATACTTCTGTCCCATTCGACAGCGTTTTTACCAGTTCCAGGCTTCTGCCCTCATTATCTTTTACGCCTTTTAAATAGACATATCCGGTCAGATTGGTGATGGTTACAATACCATAACGAAGTGAAGGAAGTACGCCGTTAATGGCACCCTCAATATCTTCGTAGCTTGCTGCAGTGGTAATATCAGTCGCATTGGCTTTAATGACAGCCAGGATTTCATCATTCTCTGTTAATACCGACGCTTCGGCAAACTCCGGGGTAATGACATTTTGAATGAGTCCCACCACTTCATCTTCTGTCAGGCTGTTTTCAACTGGGATAATTTTCCCGTAATCATCCACCGAATAATCAATGCTTTGAGTCGCCTTTGATGCTTCCGGAATCGCTTGACCGGATACCAGTTTTGATAATTTATTTGTACCAATCGTCGCAAATGGCATTTTCCCGGTGTGGTTGGTTACCGGAATGATGTGGCAATATGGTTTTAATGACGGGAATCCTTTTCTCAGGAGCTGCAGCTGATTAACAAACCCTTCCGGTAAAATTGCTTCATTATCGGCCACCGTGACCAGGGCTCTTTCCTCGGGTGTCATGTCCGCCTTAGTCAGAATCTTGGCAATGGCACGATATTCTTTCTGATCCCGGTCTTCCTGTTTTCCCTGGGATAGCAGCACATGTTTTTCCCGGTTCTGCAGCTCTTTTTCCCGTTCATCGGCAACCTTGATTAAATCCTCAATGGTTTCAATTTCATTGGCCAATGCCGAAATCTGGCTGTTAATCCCTCGTAATTCCTCTGCTGTTTCAGCCGTTTCCGCTTTTTTCCCTAATGCCTGACGCATTTCTTTTTTTGCATTCAACATTTTTAGTAATTGATCTTTCATTCTTTCATACTCCTATAAATTCATTAAAATTTCGGTTCTGAACCGCTCCATTTCGATATTTTTCTGATCTGGCTTGTTCTTCTCTTCTTTAAGCGCTTCAAAGCTTCTAACTTTGATTTCACTGCTTTCATATGCCGGGAAGGTACAGGGACTGACTTCAATCAGCTCTGCCCGGGTAATGGTGCGTTTATCAATTTTCTTTCCTTCATAATCCACAACACTCCATTTTTCCTCTTTGGTAAAAAATCCAAAACTCGATCCATCCACATCGCCCCGCATCACAGATTCATAGGCATCGGTTCCCCAGGTATTCCCGGGAAGATCGACATCATAATTGAGCCCCTCGGCATCGTCATTAAATCGAAGGGTTCCGCTTTTGGTTGATCCTAGCGGACTAGACGTATCATGATTCCACAACGCTTTAACAGTCCTCTGCTGGATTGACTCATCAAAAGCGCCCCGGGCAAACTCTTCCAGAAATTCATCACCCCACCAGTCAATAATCCGGGTTGGTTGATTATACCGAAGGGCATAACCACCGATGGTTTTCTGATCTTCACCTTCACCACTCTTTGCCCGAATCTCAATGCCATTGGTGGTTCTCTGTTCCATGGTCTGTTTTTTCTCTGGCATTATTTCACCCCCTTTCCGGCAATATCTTTGCCAAGGTCTTTTAATTTCATCACCCCGGAATTCACCACCAGCTCATCAGCGCCATCTTTTGCCATCATCTGGGTCATGAGCCGTGCTTCATTGGGGGTATAAATACCAGCGGTTACATATTTTGTCAGGATATCGGCCTGGGTTTGCGCCGTTGTCCGGAGCATCACACTGGTATTAAACCGGCATTTCTGCCCGGATGACCGCTGATCTTCTCTTAAAAGCTTCCAGTCTGCTTCCTGCTCAATGGATTCAAATAAAATAAGCAGCGTATCCACTAAAAAAGATAGCTGCTGCTGTTCCAGGCTGTTATTATTGGTATCCTTCAGATCATTGAGCTGAAACATTTTAATTCCAAAACTGGAAGCAATCTGACTGATTGACATCCGTCGGATCTGTTCAAATTGGGCATCGGCCAGGGTTAAATTCATGGTGCTGACATTATACCCGGCCGGTACCGTAAAAATACGCCCGGTGTTTGAATAGAGCCGGTCAAACTTTTCCTGAACGGTTCTGAGAAACTTTTCTTCCTTGTTATCAGATGTCAGCTGCACAATGGCCTTGTTGGTCAAACCGTTTTTATACAGATCATTCAAATATTTCTGGCTTTTACTGGCGGTGTCGATTGTTTTCTGCATCATTTCCCGGTTCGCCCGGCTGTTTATGCCGTTGCTCGAAAATGATTTGAGGTGGATAATATCCTCATACAGACAGTATTGCTCCGTATTGTTCCCGATCTCGGTATAAGTGACCAGCACTTTGTTTTTCATCCGGGATGAAATCAGACCGGCATTATCAATGGTTAAATTCTTAAGCTCAATTGGCCATAGATTGATGATATTTCCCTGCCTGTCTTTTTCGATAAAGGCACATCCATGGCCAAGATGGTGCCGGTTTATTTCCAGCGCCCGCCAAAAGTCGATGGCTGTCATGTACGGATTTGGCCGTAATGACAAAATCTGAAACAGCTTTTCCTTATTTTGCCTGACATTCCCAACTTCTGTCTCTTTGACCAGGTACAATGGCACCTTTGCCACCGATTCACTTAGCAGTTTGATACAGGTAAAATAGGTCGCTTCTTTTAACGCCTCTTCGGTTTGGTAACCATCCGCATCAATACCAAAGGCTTTCAACATTGCCAGCTCCACATCGGAATAGCTGGCTGTTTCTCTTTTTTCAAAGAATTTAGTGATCACATTTAGTCACCCCCTCCCTTCCATACCATGCTGATTCCGTACAGCAATAAAAAAACACCCAGCAGATAACAGCCTGCATAGGCATTGATTACAAACGTTGTTCCTATAAAAATCAAACCGGCCAAAACAATCAGTAATTCGGCAACAATAATCTTTTTAAACTTCCTCACATCCTTTCCAGTTTGTCCAGGGCTCCCAGCATATCATAGTGATTAATCTTATTAGCATCAATGGCCAGGCATAACCCCATCAGCATTCCGACAATCCCATCAATCTTAAACCGGCTTTTCTTTTTGGAATACTTCACGTTCATGGCATCATCAAAAACCGCAACACAGTTTTTGGCCATAAATCGAAAACATTCATTATCGGCAATAATCATCCTCTCATCGATGAGCATGCATTCAAAATCATTAATAATCGGTGTCATGGTCTGCATGCCCTGGCCCATGGGCACGATGTCCCATTTTTCTTCCAGGCGATTTAATATCGTCGGAGAGCCCCAGCGGTCAAAACCGGATTCTTTAAACTCAAAGTCTTTTTCCAGCTCATAAACATAGTCCATCAATAGTTCAAAATTGATATATTTCCCTGGCAACGCAATCAGATCACCCTGCTTGATCCACTTAGAGTATGGGATTTTCTCCTCTTCTTCCCGTTTCATCACCGTATCTTTCGGTGTAAACAAGTGTGGCCAGATAATAAATTTATCCATCAGCTCATCATAGAACACCTGAATAAAGGCGGTCACATCGTATTTTGATGATAAGTCAAGTCCATTCCAGCAGGATAATCCTTTTAAAGAGTCGAATTCTATTTCTTTTGTGCAGTTATCCCAGAGATCCATGTTGATGGCTCCCTTTTCTCCATCAAGGGCCACATGCTGGATTAAAAACATTCTCCGGAACATGTTTTCCTGCAACGGCATCAGTTTGGCTTTTTTTGCCATAACCTCAATATCTTTCCGGCTCCGGAAAACATCAATCCCGGGGTTTGCCTTTTCCCATTGGCGCTGATCCTCAATATCGCACCCTTTGTCGGCTTCATAGATCCGGTAATAAAAGGTTGGATCATTAAGCCCTTCCATCTCTATTTTTTTACATCGAGTGTAGAGCTGCTGTTCCAGATTCTTTTCATCCTCTCCGGAACTGGCCGTGGTGATGGTAATGAGCAGCGGATCATTCCAGGCCCCCTGGCCGGTTCCCAGCTTCCCATACATCATGTCATCCTTGCTTTCATGGATCTCATCCAGACAGGCCACATAATCAGAATAGGAATCGGCCCCGGATGCATCACTGGACAGCACCATCAATTTATTTCTGGTTTTATTCCGGATCACAAGCCGTTTCGATTTCACGAAATGGCAATGCTTCCGGAGGGTTCTGTTAGTCTCAATAAAATAACAGACCGTGTCAAATAATTCTCCGGCCTGCTTTACGTCGTTTGCGGTTAAAATAAAAATTGCCCCCCTGATCTTAGGTTGGCAAAAGAATAAATAAGTAATGATGATGGCAATGATAAATGATTTTCCATTTTTCCTGGCCATATTTATATGGACTTCCCGGTGTTTTCTTCTTCGGCATTCCCGGTCTTTCACACACAGGATCTCGGTAATGATTTCAAATTGAAACCCGATAATTTCAAACCGGGATGATGTTCCTTTATCGTTCTTCAATTTTCCGATAAACCGCCAGATCTTTTCGGCTTCTTCTTCATCGAAAAAATATTCTTCATCATTCCATTTTAATTTGAGATCTTCAATTTTATCGACAATCCATTTTTTAAGTGCCATCGCTGATCATATCTTCAAGTTCAGTATCGAACTCTTCTTCTTTTTCATAGATTTTATTGCGATTCATTCGGGCTCTTGCTGCAGGGGTGAGACCAAGTTCTTTAGCTGCTGCCAATAATCGCTCCTGGGCTTTATTTCCAATTGAAACTTCCGGCCGTTGTTGCACATATCCGTTTGGAGTTTCAAATGTTAAACCTTGATGATCCAGAATTTCCTCACACTTAAGCCATTTCGCATAATTGACACAGTAGGTTTCCAGCGTCTTAAAATCTTTTTCTTCGAGCTCTTTTTCTTCTTCAATAATCAGCTTTATCACCCTGCGCCATTCTTTTTTTGCCTGATCATTCATCCATACCGGTGCAGTTTTCTTCACTCAGACCCCCCCTTACCCTAAAATTTTACATTTTCGTTCCTCCCATTTTAGACATCGCGACCGTCAAAGGGGTTAAAAAGTTTTTTGTACCCCCACCCTGAAGTCCATGAAAAATTGAATTTTCATTTCAAATAAAATATCCTGCATTTGTTTTTTATTGCCCTTTCTATACTCATTGTGAACATATTGATGGCTTTTTTCTGTCAGAGGAATAAGATTGTTTGTATCATACCTTTTAGACCATTCTTCTTTAATTGGCATGATATGGTGAACCGTAGCAGCTTCAACGATCAAACCGGTTGTATAATATTCAAAGATATCAATGCCAAAGTAATAGGACATGGAACCATCCCTGGCATTCAACCATGCTTGCCCTCGATAGAAGTCCTGCTCTTTATGATCAGACCTGTTCCGTTTGTACTCACGGTCTCGTGAAGCTTTGTGATCTCGGGTCTGCTTCTGATGTCTGTCACAGTACTTCACATCTTCATCCAGCAGCACCCGGCATCCTGTATAACTGCAGTATTTCTTTATAGGCATATCATTGACCATATACTTATTAAATTTTTTAAATAAGATCACATTTTAATTATTAGTACTTAATTTTAATTCAATCTATCCATAATAGGTGTTTATTATTTTAATTAATAAAAAAGACACCCTAAGATGCCATTATCAAAGTAAATACTTTCCTAATATTTCGTAATCATTAGTCTCCATCTCATCCAATATACTTATGACGACTTGATTTAAATGTTGATGGGACATTGCTGCAGGATATTTTACCGTTATAATATTTCTTTTTACATTTACCCCAACATTCGTCTTAACTGGGCAAATATCTTTTATTCTGTTTTGAAAATAATCAATATCAAAATTGCGAATATCATTAAATCTTATAGTTAAAAATTCGGACATACTTGAGTTCTTTAAATTAGCTTCATATCTATCATCGTTGTTTTTTGCTAAGCTATCAATTTTCCTATTAAGAAATTGAACAGAATTCGCTAATTCCTCAAAAACCTTTATATATTCAACTTCTTCTTTAGGTATATCCTTAATAACTCTTTCTGCAATATTATCAATAATTGGATTACTGATAACGGGGTTTTCAAAATTAATTGCATCAATCGAGTTCTTAAGTTTTTCTTTTAAAACATTTGCACCTAACATATCGTCCCTATAATCAATAGTATTGTAAGAGTTTATATCAAAAGGAAGATTTTCTACCTCACTCGATATATGAATTATTGGTTTTGCAACTGAGTGTCTCAACGCCACTTCATACATTACATTAGGATTCTGTTGAGTCAAATTTGCAATAACAAGATCAGCTTCATATATACTTCTTACAATTGTTTTTACAAGTGAACCAGAAATACAATTTTCGTAGATCGGAACTGGTTTCTCAAAACCACATGATTCTAAAACAGGTATTATAACTTCTTCAATAACACCTTTCGCATGTCTTCTTATTTCCGAATCATTTCCTCCTACTGGCGTAATAATGAAACAAGTCTTCTTTTTTTTCTCATTTTCACACGGTTTTTCAATTTCATTTATTGCTGCCATATTACTCACTCTCCATTTTAAATTTTATTCATTATACATTTAAATTTAGTCAATTGCAATAAATGAAATTAATATAACCAGATTACACTTATTTTTGATATTTTACTTTGAATGTTTTATTTTCTTAGTGAATCACACATTCGCTTTTTCAATTCTCTACTTACTATAATAAGCAATAATAAATCTCCCAATGTTTATGCAATCATTTATTAAACATTCGAATCTAAAAAAATAAAAAAAGCTTATCCCTTATTCACTTTGACGAAATCATTGAGGGCTTTTGAATAACGATGATACAGGTCACGATCCAACCCGAGATAGAGTTTCGTTTCCTCAATCGAACTATGTCCAAGCAACTCTTTAACGGCCAGGATATCATTCCCATTGTCTTGTTAATTGTCAAATTATAAGTGTCAAAACAGTCTTGATTTAATCAAATTATTTCGGCTAAACCGAGCTTTTCAACTATGGTATAATGATTAATCATTAAGCACTTTAAGGAAGCACAAACCATGGTTCATCTGGAACACTTTTCTGACCACCCACTGGATTATATCACCGAATTCTACACCGCTAAAAAAGTTCGCATCGATAGCTGTCCTCATTGTTATTCGCGCAGGCGGCTCCATCTTCATGGTGTCTATCACCGGCATGTGATCTGGTATGAGGATGTCTTCTCCATTCCGGTACAACGCCATTACTGTATTCATTGCGGTAAGACCGTGAGTATCCTGCCTTCTTTCTGCCACTCCGGGTTTCAGCTGGCCCTTCCATTTCTACTGGAACTGCT
>NZ_LKEU01000042.1 GCF_001766835.1 Acetobacterium wieringae
GGATTGATGCGTTCATACCAGCCTTCCATCTCGTATTGTGTGCAGAAGATAATGGAACCTTCCTTACAGCGGGTTTCGACAATCTCAAGCAGATCATAGGCTTCCTGTGGTTCCAGGGTGCGGATCAGCCATTCGTCGAGAATCAGCAGTTCAACCTTCTGATAGGTTTTGATGGTCTTTCTCAAGGTGCCACAACCCTTGGCAACACTCAGCTCATCCAGCAGTTCCGGCATCCGGATGTAGCGGACCGATTTGAATTTCCGGCAGGCGGCATTGCCCAGAGCATTGCTGAGGTAGGTTTTGCCATTATGTGAATCTTTACATAATGGCAATTATGCGAAGTTTTATGTTATGTAAAGTCGAAAGCGAAAATCATTGATAGCATCTCTTTTTTCCGCCTTTAACTTTACATAATAATTACTCATTTGCAAATGTTTTTTAGCCATACCATCAGATTTTTATCATCGTTCCAGTCCGGTTGCATTGGAGCTTCTGCGTTTACATAAGCAGCTTCAAGAGCTTTACGTTTTGTTTCCGAATCGGCTTTTGCATAAATTTCCGTGGTTGTAATACTTACATGTCCTAAGAAATCGCGTATATAAATTAAATTTATATTTGACTGCAACAAGTGCATGGCTTTGGTATGTCGAAATACATGGGGAGTAACCTTCTCGGGAAAAATGATCTCGGTATTGTTCTTGGCTGCATCTACATACTTCTGTATAATATATGTAATACCTGCTCGCGTCAGTCGTTCATTCCTGCTATTAAAAAATAACGGCGAATCTAGTTTTTGGGGTATTTCCCAAAACTGCTGCTCCTTTAAATATTGAACCAGCATCTTGTTTGTCCGACTCATTAAAGGTATACTTCGTATTTTTCTACCCTTTCCCAAAAGGGTAATGGTGGCCGGGGCTGATGTTCGAACGTCCTTTACAGAAAGATTGATTAGTTCCTGAACACGGGCACCGCTATCATAAAGCAGTGTGAGAAGCATTAGGTCTCTGCGACCATGTTTTGTTGAAATATCCGGTTCATTCAAAAGTACAGACATCGCTTCAACGGAAAGATAAGTCATGTTTTCGTGAGTGCATTTTTTTGATGGTATTGCCATGATCTTCTGGAGTTCAAAGAGATTTTCAGGAAGCTCCGTTTCAACATATCGCACAAACGCATGAATACAGGCAAGTCGCTGATTTCGTGTAGAAACAGAGCAATTTCTCTCTTTTTCCAGCCAGTCAAGAAAACCTGAAATCAGTTCAGTATTGAATTGTTTCATAGACAGACGCTCAATCCGGTTGCCGGCGGTGCTTTGGTAATACTGTAAAAACAAACGAAACGTATCGCTATAGGAACTGACGGTGTTTGAACTGACATTTCTCAGAGTCGGCAGATACGATCCAAGGAATGAGGTCAGATATCTGGCAAAATCAGTTGTCTTCATCAATATCCACCTCAGGTATGACCCAACCATAGTCAACATCCAAAGTATTTACAATATCCGGATACAATTCTGCTGTCAGACGTAGGTAATACTGGCTACTTCGAATACCGGAATGCCCCATGTATGCGGACAGGTAAGGAAGGGCCGTAGTCAAATCTTTTCCGCTTCGAACCCAGTTTCTCAGGCAATGTACTGCAAAAGTGTGACGAAGATCGTGAACTCTCGGTCCTTTTCCACGCCCACCATGGGATATGCCAGCAGTTTTGAGAATCAACCGATATGGATGATAGATATCTTTTAAAGATGTGCCTTGACTATTGAAAAAGAAATGCTCTGATTGTTGCCATTGTCCATAACTACGAATATATCTGTCATAATTTTGACTTTGTTGTAATATTGTTTCATTAAGGGGGATGAAACGTTCCTTTTTAAACTTCGTTTCACGGATATGGAGGATACCGGTATCAAGATCAACATCATTCTTTTTCAACTGCATAAGTTCGCTACTTCGCATGCCGGTGCTGTATAGCATCTTCAAGATCAGTGTATACTGCCTGCTTCGAAATGGATACTTCTCTGTATCACTCATTTTAGCTGCCGATTGGAAAAGTTCTGCCAGTTCATCATTGGTAAAAATATGTGGCTCGTAGGTGTCGTTTAGAAATATTCGTGATTCCACCGAATAAACATAGGCCTGATAACCAAGTCGAATCATATAATCTGCCAGACCCCGTATAACACCAATGCGATATTGGCGGTTCTTTTCTGTCTCATAAACTGTTTTGGAAATCCAGATTTTCACAAGTGCTTCATCCAGTTGCGGTTTTGTATATCCCTCCTGTTCTGCAAGGCGAATAAATCGGTTTAATACTTGCTCATTTTTGTCATACTTAAATCCGAGGCTACGTTTTTCTTCAATGTAGTGTGATACAACCTTCTCAAGCGTTAACGGTTTATTCATCTATCAAACACCTCCTCGGGATTGAGCGCACATTCTCTCAAGCGGGCATAATCGATATGCAGATAAATTTCCGTAGATTTGAGATTGGAATGGCCCAGAATTTCTGATATAACAGGAAGTGGTATATTTTCCTCAAGGAGAGTACTCGCCAGTGTATGTCTCAAAGAATGCATTCCCAATGGTGTTTCTCTTGTAACCGGAATACCGGCTTCCCTGATATATTTTACAAGAATCCTGCTTAACGCTGAATTCGGAGTAAATGCTTCAAAAGGAGCAACATGCCTGACGAATACATACTCGGATTTTGTTCTCGGGCGGCCAGTTTTTAAATAATCAATCAAAGCCCATCCAACATCACGAAGAAGGGGAAACGATACGGGATTGCCTGTTTTGTGCTGAATTATCTGGATTGTACTGTCATGCCATTGCAGATTTTCGAGCTTAAGATTTTTAATATCTGAACATCGAAGACCATATCTTGCTACCATTAAAAGAATCGCATAATCCCGCTTTCCGGTAGGGTTTCCACGGTCTATGCATGAAAGAACTTTTGTCACCTCCTCAGTTTTCCATGTTTTTGGCATCGCTGGCGCATAGTAGTTTTTGATTTTTGGAAGGGAATCCGCCATATTCTGAGAAGTCAGTTCATTCAGGTAAAGATATTGAAGAAAACAACGAATCGCTACCATAGTTGAAGTCACTGACTTACTTGAATAATTGATGAATGTTCTGATATATTCTGCAAGTATTGTTGCATCGATACGATTGCAGTCATCAATCCCATGCTCATTCAGATAAAAAATAAAATGTCTGATGCGATTCATTCTGCTATAGTTTCCCTGTTCGGACAGATTTCTGCTTTTGCATTCTTCAAGGTAACCATTGAAGGCAGTCTGAAACTGTTTCGGGCAAACGGATGCCGCAGTCGGACCAAGCTTCCTGCGAAGAATAATCCCATGGATTTGATAATCCCCCAATACGCGAATATAGCGTACCTGTACACAGATCTTTTTTGTTGGTGAATTCTCGTGGATAGTATCATGTGTACAACCATAGTTTTCCAACAAAAACGAGCTTCCAAGATTCTCGGTGAAATAGACTTCGTTTCGCTCATTCGCAAAATTTAGAAATCGGCGGTAAAAACGCTGATAGTTGAGAATTGTTTGTTTTGCGTAGTCCATTTCACGCATTTTTTGAAGAACTGTATCAATCAATTCTTCAAGGGTTAATAATCCTTCCATTGTTTACATCCTCCTATAGAAATATTTGAGCTCTGCTCTAAATACATTCTATAGGGTTATGTAAAGTTCAAGACAAAAAAACTCTGATTTTTAGTGATTTCTGCCCTCAACTTTACATAACGCATGACTTTACATAATTGCCATTATGTGAATCTTTACATAAGGGTAAAACCCATCTGGCCGTAGGGTTGGCGGTTTGTGCGATCAAAAGTGGCTATACCGCTTATTTTCTCAGTGCTCATGAACTGATTTCAATGATTCAGGAAAATATTGTTTCCGGGCGCATTCATCGCAAACTTAAAACACTGAATAAACCCAATATCCTGAATTGACAGTATTTTGAATTTAAAAATCCAGGCAGCAGAACAACAAAATATAAAAATCGCACTTGATTTGAGTATTCCCGAAAAAATGGACATATCATCATTTGATTTGGCGATAATTTTAGGAAACTTACTGGATAACGCTATTGAGGCCGTTGCTGAGTTGGAAAAAGAAAGACAGATAAAAACCAAAATAAACTATGATAAAGGGCGTTTAATTATTCTGGTGGAAAATCCCTATCAGGGTGAACGTGTAAAAGTCGGGAATCGTTATCTGACAACAAATAAAGAGCCAAGCCAACATGGTTTAGGCCTGGAAAATGTGAAAAGTGTTTTACAAAAATACGATGGGTCGATGGATATTAACCAGCGGAGTAATATCTTCTCGGTTTCCCTGCTGTTATTTGTTTAGATGATTGCTGCGAGCATGCTTTTAATAAGCTTGCACGTTTTTTATTTGAATAAAAAAACTTAGTTCACTACAAAAAAATATATTAATTTTAACATAATCTGGCACAAGTGAAAATATATGGTAGATTTAGGACATGAAAGATAAAAAGAGGAGGTTGCTTTGAAAAATCTATTATTAAAGTGCTGTCGGGTGATTGCAGCTATGGCGTTGGTCGGGTGATTGCAGCTATGGCGTTGATGGTAACAACGTTAAACGTCAATACGGCCTGCTGGTTTTTTATGCACCAGCCAAAACTCCCGGAGGGTGCAGAAAAACTCAAAAAGTTCAAGTGAAAAGTGCAATGACGGAGAGAATCACAGATATCCTTATTAGCAATGAAATCATCATAGCAGAGAACAGAAATTTATATACCTATGGTTTACAGCAAGGACTGTTGATGATCCTCAATGTTGCTACGATTATTGGAATCGGAATTGTGTTAAACATGGTGTGGGAAAGTATTATCTTTCTTTTAACATTTGTGCCACTTCGTTTCAACGCCGGTGGTTACCATGCAAAAACACAGCTAAGATGCTATTTGTATTCAGTCGCAATGATTACAGCCACTTTGATGGGTATTAAGATTATCCCCTGGACGGGGATTATTTGTATAGCTCTGACACTATTTGTGGGAACAATCATCTTTTTCCTTGCGCCAGTGGAGGCTGCAAATAAACCGTTAGGTCAAGTCGAAAAAGCTGTGTATAAAAAAAGAACACGTTTCACTTTGGTTGTGTTTGTGTTTCTGGTTTTGCTATTTTGTTATATTGGTCAATTAGTGATTTCAGTTTGTATAATGATGGGAATTGTTATAGTTGGGATTGTGCTTGTGTTGGGAAGAGTGACGAGTTAATTACAAAGAAGTATTTAACACAAAAAGTAAAATTGAAAACATACGTAGGAAGATTGGTTGGTGGAAATTGAGTTTTTAATGATCATGAATCATTGATGTATTTAATAAGTTAATAAAAATAAGAGCTTAAGTTTTACTGCTAATAATACGAATTCAGAAATAGATTATTTTGAGGAGGTTAAAATAAAGTCGTTTTTAGAAAGATTATTCGGTTTGGATGGTATTTGTTCTTTTAAAGAGAGAGGAAAACAAATAAAATGGAAAAATGTAAATTTAGAAATTTAATAATTGGTTTAGTATTATTTGCGTTTTTGTTGAGCATGTCTTCGGTACACGCAATGGATAATTCTTCAGAACGAATTGACGAAATAGCAAATTTGAAAACTGGCAATATTGTTTTAACAGAGGAATATACAGGGAAAACCGTCTATGTTGAACCATCTGTAATTTCGGAACCGGAGGTTATTTCTTCAAATCAAAATCAACTTTTGTCAGTTATGGGTATTGAAGAAACTACAACTGAATACAAACAAGATATACAGGCAGAAATCCCAACATTAGCAACATTATTAAGTACAACTGATAATGTTGTGATATCTAATGCTGAGAGGTACGACTCTACTTATAGTATGACTGCTTATGTAACTGTTTATTTTCAAAGACAAAATATAACTGCAGGACAGTATAGTACAACACAAGAAAAAATTACAAAAGTTTCTGTATCTTATAAAGTTTCTGACAGTAACACTTGGTTTACAAATGCTTATGTTGGATATTTATCTAAAGGGCATCAATTACTGAATAATGGGAATTTCACGTATAATGAAGGCTATGACGATAAGCTTATAACTAATTCTCCTAGGTCTTGTAGTTATGCGGAAATAGTTGCTAATAAATCCGTTTGGGTTGATAAAAATGAATCAACACCGACAAATCGAGGAATTTTATATGGAACTCTTTACAATTCATCTAGAAATAGATCTTGGCTTGTAAAGTGTCCAGTAGACCTTAATGATAACTATGCACCTGGCGAACTCAATTAGGTAGCTTAATATCCAATATTTCTTTACTGAGCTTTTTTCTTAACATAGTATACTGTCGTGTTACATTAATTACTCTCATATAGGAGTAATTAATGTAACACGACAGTATTTATATGAATTTTTGGGGAGATACCACAACAATATCGTAAGTTAGTTCCAATCAATCCGCGTTAGTACCTATAGTTCTAATCCACCATTGTTTTCTTTGATTATACAAGAAGACATTCTGATCTATCAGGATTGTTGTGTGCACTGCCAGGTGACTCTGTGCCCTTAGCTGCGCAGAATGCTTTTTGTTTGAGTAATTATAATGTTTAGTTTTGATTTAAACAAATCGGAATCATAAAAAACTAAACTCCAGTTTTATTGAAGCCAGGCGACGGGCAGGTTGGTTTTTACATCCGCAATATTCAATTTTTACGTACATTGCATGAATCAGTTCTGCTTGCTATAATAAACTAAGTACATAATCTGAGGAGATTAAGTAGTATTTTTAAAATGAGGAGTCTGTAGTGAAATATTTTGAAATATTAAAACCATATCTGATTATAATCATCCTTTTTATTTATGTCATAGTTATTGGTAATGGGAAGTCTGTAGACCAATCTTTATTTTATGAAGTAATTATTAGACCAATTGAAGGTGCATTATTTGGTACATTTCTGTATATGTTAAATCTACGAGATTCAAAAATGACTTTCAAATTAAAATTTCATTATTTAATAATTGCCTTAATTTTGGTCTTGATTTATTATTCACGATACATCTCAATGTTAGCTTTTTATGCAAATTATTCGATTGAAGTGCCATATTTATTAATTACTTCACCGATTATATTATATATTTGTCCTGTACTAGTCGGTTACTATCTATCTAAAGGATTAATTTCAGAAAATATTCATTTTATCAAGAAATAGAGATTAATATCATATCTTGTGATGAATGTTTGATCAGTTATACTTAAAAACATTCTGGCGGCAAGAGAAATAATCTTTGACTGGTGAACAAAGAGCGGGAAATTTAAAAAACGTTTTTTATTTCGGATTTCCTGATGTTTTTATCATCTTTCGTAGCCATATATCCGAAATTCCTGCTGGTGGTCTGAGAATTAATCCAGTGCAATTCGTAGGAAACGTAGGTGTAATCTGGCTAATTCTATTTTATTTGTCTAAAGTGTTTCGAAAGCTAGTGTTGATGGGAAGAAAAAAGAAAGATGACGAAAGAAAGAAGGCATAGTATCATGAGATTTCTATTTGAAAAAATTCCGGAAAACAACGACTTTGATCCTGAGAATGAGGGTTATCATGCCATCGATGAGCCAAGCTTTTTAAAACGTTGTTTGATGTCAATTCCAGTTATTCTCATTTCCATGTTTATTATTGGGCTGATGTTAAAGATCCGGCTGGGAGCGGATTATCATTTGAATATGACAAACAGTTGGCGAGACGTTTTTTTGTTCGTAGTTTTGATCCCAATTCACGAAATGCTGCATGTAATACTTTATCCGGATCGGATTTTGTTTACAGAATTTATTGGTGGTTATAAAGGGTCGATTTATCGATCATTTTTTGGCGATATAAAAAAGGAAAGGCTGTTATTACTGCTGATATTTCCGGTCATTATTTTAACGGTTATACCCGTTCTATTTTTAATGATCTCAACTATAAATAATCCTCTTTTGTCAAAAATTGTTATAATGAATATGGTTTTATCGAGTATGGATGTCCTGTCATTTTATGGGATTTTGACCAAAATTCCGGCGAATGCAAAAATTCGAAATAAAGAGACACGCTCATACTGGAAATTTTAATCGCGGAGGTACTTGAAAATGAAAAAACAATATTATCTGGATTTGGGACTACTAATCATAATCCTGGGATTATCGGTTTACTTATTGTTTCAGGTTGATAATCCTATTGACACCATAATTTTGATTGGCTTTGCCGTCATATTCACCTATATCAATCGAAGATTTAGAATTATCTTTAAATATCCCTATGAGGGTAAGCTAAGTATTGGCAATTATTCCGGCTATTTTCAAATTCTGTTGGGAAAGCTGTTGTACATCATTGGCCTATTAAGTCTTACAAATGCGGATTTTGATAAGCCGCATCATTTAATTATCTACGGTTTTATTCCCGTAATCTGGTATCTATCGATCTTCCACAATACGGCTTATATCTGTAACAATTATTTAATCTACAATTTTTCAAGGGTTATTGATATCAAGGATATTGACCGGTACGAGACGAAGAAAAAAACGTTGGATATATATTCTCTAGTTGTCCATATGAAAAACAAAGAAGTGCTTAAACTGGGCCTGAATGATTTTAATTATCACAAATTAAAATTGCTGATTGAGTAATAAGAACTGCACCAGACAGAATTATAAAAGGGGAGAAAAGTCTGCCCAGCCCTGGTTGCGGCAGTAGCAGACGGTGTTGTTCAGACAAGGAGAATGATGATATGAAGGAAAAAATGATAAACGTTGCTTTAATGATCGGGTATCTGCTATTTTTTATACTGATGGATACTTGGGTCATATCCATCCAGAACAGCTTTAATACGATGGAATCGCTGAGTTATGGTTTTTATTCAAGTCGCTATTGGGGGATGATGCTGATTGGTTTTTTAAAATGGTTTATGCTTGGCTTTCTGCTGCATTTTATGAGTAAGAGTGGAAAGCTGCGACTTAAAGTTGATCTATTCTATGTTGTGATTGCGCTTATAGGTGCAGCGATATATTTTATGATACATCTAGGTATCCTTGTGCCAATGCCAGCGATTATTTATAGTGAAAAATTTATGACCCAATTAATATGCCTGATTCCGATTTTATCTGGATTCTTTATGTTTGAGAGTTTGTTTTCAGGTAGGCTGGCTGCAAGCACCGACCAATAAATTATAATGATGGATAGCTGAAAAATAGTGAAGCGTTTTTATAGAAAGGAAGCCCTTGTTTTGCGAATTTTAGAAAAGATTTATCCGTATCTGGTTATACCATCAATGATAATCTATATAGGTATTATTGAAAAGGTGAAATTTGTAGTAAAGAATAGTCCGATCGATTCAAACTTTAATTCAACCTTGCCATTTTTTTTCAGTGATGTTTTTTTCTTTATGGCTATTACGCTGCCTCTGATTAGCATGATGTTTGGAATGTTGTTAGAATTATTGACCAGAAAACCAGCAACACTTAAAATTAAAATAAACGGACCGTTTCTGATTATTGCATTTATTGTTGGCTTTTTATATTATATGCCTTACACACCGGCAGCTATTCTTTTTTCATATATGAATTTCAACTCGGCTTTGATTACAAATGCGCCAGCTTTCTATCTCATCCCGACCCTGGCTGGATTTTATTTGACAAGAGGCTTATTTGCTTCAAAAGAGAGTGCAATGACAAACTTTGATTAATGATTATACGCTTTAGCAGAACAATGGTGATAGAAGCACACAATAACCTCTCGCTCCGGCATTTGTCGGAGCTTTTTTTAGTCTATACAAAAAAAAGCGGCTGTGGGATAATAAACAAAACGGATACGAGTGAGGACACCCAAATGAGAATATTACATACCGCCGATTGGCATTTAGGCAAAAATATTGAAGGTCATAGCCGGATGGATGAGCAGGCCTGCTTTCTGGCGGACTTTGTTAAAATCGTCAAGGACGAAAAAATAGATCTGCTGATCATCGCCGGGGATGTTTATGACAGCTATAATCCACCAGCCCGGGCCGAAGAATTGTTTTATGAGACCCTAAAGCAATTGTCCGACGGTGGCAAACGGCTGATTCTGGTGATTGCTGGCAATCACGACAATCCCCAGCGGCTTGAAGCGCCGGGACCGTTGGCCCGGGATCATGGTATTCTGATGGCCGGAGTACCCAAAACGATCATCCCCACCGGGGCTTACGGCCAGCATCAGGTGGTGGAAGCGGGAGAAGGTTATGTGGAACTGGAGATCAACAGCGAGCGGGCCGTGATTCTGCTCTTGCCCTATCCCAGTGAAAAACGGCTCAATGAGGTTTTATATGATCTGACCACCGCCGAAGACGAAAATCAAAAGTCCTACAGTGATCGGATTCACAGCTATTTTTCGCAACTGGAGTGCCATTTCAGAGACGATACCATCAATCTGGTGACCACTCACATCTTTGCCATGGGCAGCGAGGAAGCCGGTTCAGAGCGAACCATTCAGCTGGGCGGCACCTATATTGTCGATGGCCAGTGCTTTCCCGAAAAAGCCCATTATATCGCATTGGGACACATTCATAAACCACAGGTAATTCCCGGTACCAATGGCCGGGGCCGCTATGCCGGGTCACCGATTCATTTTAACCGCCGGGAAATTGCCTACGGGAAAAAATGCATAATCGCTGAAATTGTTGTTAGCAATGGCGTTACAGTCAAAAATGAAATCAGTGAAATAGATCTGAAAGTATACAAGCCCATCGAAGTCTGGAAATGTGACAATGTCGATGATGCCATCGCCCGATGCGCGGCCAATGCGGATCGATCCTGCTGGGTTTATCTGGAAATTGAGACGGATCATTATATCCGGGAAGATGAAATCAAAAAAATGAAGGCCCATAAGAATGATATTCTGGAAGTAATCCCCCGGCTGACCACTTTAGAAACTGAGGCTAGCCTGGAAGCCTTGACAGAGAAATCCTTTGGCGATGTCTTTAAAGAATTTTACCGCCGGGAACGGGGCACCGAAGCCGATGATGAGGTGCTGGAACTGCTGCTGTCGCTGGTTGTTGAGGAGGATAAACAATGAGACCGATAAGGCTAAAAATTAAAGGCATTAACAGTTTTCAGGACGAACAGCAAATTGATTTTGAAACCCTGACCGAGGCGGGTATTTTTGGCATTTTTGGCCCTACCGGTAGCGGTAAATCGACGATTCTCGATGGCATTACCCTGGCGCTTTATGGCAAGCTGTCCCGCAACAGCTCCAATTACATCAATGTCAACGACGACAAGGCCAGTGTCGTCTATGAGTTTGTCATCGACGGTGCGGAGGAAAAAACCTATCAGGTCAGTCGGGAGTTTAAGCGCAATAAAAACGAAGGCATCAATCAGGGAAAATGCCAGTTATTGGAATTAAGACCGCAAGGGCCGCTGGTGTTGGCGGATAAAACCACCGAGGTGACCAATGCCTGCGAGGAAATCATTGGCCTGGGTCTGACCGATTTTACCCGAACCGTGGTGCTGCCCCAGGGTAAATTCAGCGATTTTCTGAAGCTGGAGGGCAAGCCCCGCCGGGATATGCTGGAGCGGCTGTTTAATTTGTCCAAATATGGGGATGATCTTGCCAATCGGCTCAAGTCCGAGCGGATCAGGGAAGTGGAAAAGCAAAACCAAATCCTCGGCAGCATGAATACCTATGAGGGTGTTACTCCGGAAGCGCTGGCCGAAAAAAAGCACAGTTATGAAGAAAATCAGCGCCAGCTTCAAACAAACCGGGAAAAGTTTAATACGCTCGATATCCAGTTGTTAGAAGCAAAAAAATTAATGGCCTTGCTGGCAGAGCAAAAAGATACCAAAGCAGCACTTACGGACCTGGAAGCGAGAAGTGCTGAAATAAAAAGCAAGGAACAGCAACTGCGGCTGGGAAAAAAGGCATTAGAGGTGCGTCCCTTTCTGGAAGCCTTTGAAACGCTAAAAACCCAGGTTGAAAGGGGTCGGCGCAGCCTGGCTGACAGCGAAGAAAAGCTGTCCCAATTGTTTGATGAAAAAGAGACATGTGAAAAAAGCTTTAATCAAACCGATAACTATAAAACCGAAAACCTCTTCAAATTTCAGAGCAAGCTGGAAAAGGTGGATGATGCCATTGGCTGGAAACAAGCTCAGCTGGCCCTGGATAAAGAAATTCGTGAGATGAATAAAAAAATGGATGAGGCGAATCATCAAAAAATCAACCTGGAAAATGACAAGACCAGGTTGCAGGAAGAACTGGAAAAAGAAAAAAAACAACTGATTGCCCAGCGACGGGAAGAAAAACAATGTCGGATCGAACCGGACTATCGCCAAAAAATCACCCGGGGGATGGCCGTTACCGAAGAAATAATCCGATTAAAAAATGAAATAGCGGACGATCAAATACGCCTTAATAAAAACCAGACTGAGATCAATACATTGCTTGAAAGCGAGAAGAACCTGGAAGCGCAGAAGCAGGTAAAAGAAGCCGAGCAAGCAGTTGTTGAGCAGGAGCTTATTGCTCTCGAAAAGGCCCGGCCAGCGAGCTGGGATAGTATCGGAAAGGAAAAGGAAGCGGCGCTTCACTGCCAGAATCTTTTTCTTAAACAACAACAGGCAAATGCAAGTATGATTGCGTTGGAAAGTCAGATCGATGCCCTGATTCAGACCATTGGGACAAAAAAGGCGGCGGAAAAGCTGTTAAAAGAAAAGATGGCAGCAGTGGAAGAAGAACTGATCCAGCTGGAAAACAAGAATTTCGGCCTTAAACTAAGAGAATTGTTAAAGGATGGAAAACCCTGCCCGGTTTGCGGCGCAACAAAACATCCTTTCGCCGAG
This sequence comes from Acetobacterium wieringae, assembly GCF_001766835.1. Lineage (GTDB taxonomy): Bacteria > Bacillota > Clostridia > Eubacteriales > Eubacteriaceae > Acetobacterium > Acetobacterium wieringae. The sequence goes on from NZ_LKEU01000042.1 coordinate 12,861, forward strand.
GATCGGGATGAATCGGATGACGCCATTCGCAAGGCGGTGATAAAAAAAGCCCACCAGCAACAGGAGCAGGAATTAAGCGAACTGACTGCTGAAATTGCCCAGCTAACCGGCAGTTTCACCACCTTGGTAGAAAATCAGAAGCAGCTAAAAACTGAAATTGCCAGTCTTGGTGAAGCGATACCCGAAGGACAGCCGGAATTGCTGGTGGCTGCCAATACGAAGCGGAGTCAGGAACTGGAAGTTTGGGAAGAACGTTTAAAAAAGCTGGAAGCCCGAAATCAGGAGGCCAAAAACCAGTTACTGAAGCTGGAAGGGGATCTTAAAGAAAAAAACGCAAGTCGGGAAGCGCTACTGCTTCAGACCCGGGAATTGGAAGTGCTTAAAAGCAAAAAAGAAACAGCTTGTGCAGAGCTGGAGACAGAAGGGGCGGAATTAAGAAAGCAGCTCAAGGTTAATAAAGCTTATGATTTTTACGCCGCCAATGAAACCATAAAAAAGCTCGATCAGCGTCGCAGCGAATTGATGGATCATCTTGAAAAACTGGAAACGGCCGTTAATGACCAACAGCAACAGCTGGAAAAACAGAGTGAAGTCATTCATGGGGTCAACCGACAGGTTCAGGAATTTTTGCTGCTGATCGGCCAAAAGGCTCAGCAGTTTAAGGAAAAGAAAAGTGCCATTGAGGAAAAACTGGGAAAAGACTACCCATTGCCTGAGCTGGATGAACTGAAAAATAAGTTTCAAGGTAATATAAAATGGATCGAAAACGCCTGGAATACGGCCAGAACAAAGCTGGATGCGGCGCGGGAAGCCTACGAGAAAACACAGGAAATGGTAACCATTCAAAAAGCAAATCTGACAACGCTGGAAAGCCAATACGATATCACCGCGGCAGGGTTAAAAAAACAACTGATGGCGCATGGCTTTCTTGATTTGATCGCCGCTTTAAACGCCTGTATCCCGGATCAAACCATTAAAAATCTGGAAATGGAAATAGAGGGTTATCGTCAGAGTCACACCAAATTAGCGGGCAGGCTGGAAGATCTGAACCAGAAAATTAATGGCCGGGAAATGACCGATGTCGCCTATGCTGAGATTTGCTCGGTTCATCAGCGCCTGGAAGCAGATATCGAAACACAGAAAGTTCTGGATATCCGCTTAAAAGCCAGTGTTGATGAGCTGGAAAAGCGACTGGCTGAATTGGCGAGCTATTTAGAGCAAAAGGAACAGGTGGATCACCGGCTGGGCCTGATAGCTGATCTGGAGAAATTGTTTTCGGGCAAGCGATTTGTCGAATTTGTGGCCGTTTCCCGACTTAAGTACATCTCCATTGCGGCATCCAAACGGCTCACTGAGATCAGCAACGGTAATTACGGACTGGAAGCTGACGATGAGGGGAAATTCATTATCCGGGACTACAAAAATGGCGGCGCGGCCCGGGACGCCTCAACCCTGTCCGGTGGGGAAACCTTTCTGGCCTCATTAGCATTGGCGCTGGCGCTGTCCGCCGAAATCCAGTTAAAAGGACGGGCCCCGCTGGAATTTTTCTTTCTCGATGAGGGTTTTGGTTCGCTCCATGAAGATGCCCTGGAGGTGGTGATGAATTCCATCGAAATGCTGCATAACGATCGCCTGAAGGTGGGGATCATCAGCCATGTGGAATCGATCAAGAACCGGATGCCGGTTAAACTGCTGATTACCCCCGGTGAAGCCGGTGTTGGCGGCAGCAAGGTACGAATTGAAAAATAAATGGATTAAAATATAAAAGGACAACAATGACAAGGGATTATACAATCAAGTATTCAAAACGAAAAACGATGGGACTCTATATCACTAAGAACGCTGAAATTGAGGTGCGGGTTCCCAATGGAATCCCGCAAAAGGTCGTAGCGGATTTTGTAGCCCAGCACCAACATTGGATTGACACCCACCACGGGGCGGTGGCCCAACAGGTGGCAGAGCGGGAAAATTTTGCATTGCGGTTTGGGGCCAAGCTCCTATTCCTGGGCCACGAATTTCCTCTGGAGCCAATCGAAAAACCAGCTTTCGGCTTTGATGGCCAGCGTTTTTACGCCTATGCCCAGATGTCCACCGAGGAATTAAAAGCCAGTCAGGTCGATATCTACCGCTCTCTGGCCAAAAAAGTGCTCAGCGATATGGTAAAAGATCTGGCCAAACATATGGGACTAAAGCCCAAGGCTGTCAAAATAAACGGTGCCCGCACTCGTTGGGGTTCCTGCTCCAGCGCCGGTAATCTCAATTTTTCCTGGTATCTGGTGATGGCCGAAGAGGCCACCATTCGCTATGTGGTCGTTCACGAGCTGGCCCATCTGATTGAAATGAATCATTCCCCCAACTTCTGGCGAATCGTTGAGCAGGTACTCCCCAATTACAAATCGGAACGGGAAAAGCTGAAACTCCTCCAGAAAAAACTAAGCGTTCAGTGCTGGGAATAAGCGAGATCATCTCGCTTATTTTTTTTGATTAAAAACTTGACAGGTAAGGAAAAAGAGCTTATAGTGTATATATAGTATATATACACTAAGACAAGCGAAATGAGGTGGTAAGTTGAATATTGTCATTAGCAATTCCAGTGACAAACCGATTTATGAACAGATTGCCCAGCAAATCAAGAAGATGATTATCAGCGGGGAACTGAGTTCAGGGGAAGCTTTGCCAAGTATGCGCTTTCTGGCCAAGGAGCTGCGCATCAGTGTGATTACCACCAAGCGGGCCTACTCGGATCTGGAGCGGGATGGCTTTATTGAAACTGTCACCGGTAAAGGCAGTTTTGTGGCCAACCAGAATTTATCATTTATCCGGGAAGAGCAACTGCGGCTGGCCGAGGAGTTTTTGCAGAAAGCGGTGGATATTGCCAGAAGCAGCGATATTTCCTGGGCCGAACTCAGTGAATTATTGGAACTATTGTATAAGGGAGAATAACATGACGAATGCCATTGAAATTAAAAATTTAAACAAAAACTATCAGGATTTTCAACTCAAAGATGTCAGTTTTAAAGTGCCCAGAGGCAGTATTGTCGGCTTTATCGGTGAGAATGGCGCTGGTAAAACCACGACCATTAAAGCGATCCTGAATCTGGTTAGTCGCGATGAGGGAACCATCGAGCTACTGGGCATGGATAGCTTAACCGATGAGAAAAAAATCAAAGAGTCTGTCGGGGTTGTGATGGACGGGTGCAACTTTCACGATAATTTAAAGACCGGTGATATTTCAAAAATGATGAAGAGTATTTATAAAAACTGGAATCAGCAAATGTTTCAGCACTATCTGAAAGAATTCAAGCTGCCAGATAATAAAATCATCAAAGAATTTTCCCGGGGGATGAAAATGAAGCTGCAGATTGCCGTGGCGTTGTCCCACGAAGCGGAGTTGCTGATTCTGGACGAAGCCACCAGCGGACTGGATCCGATTGTCCGGGAGGAAATTCTTGATGTTTTTATGGAATTTATCCAGGATGAAAAACATGCCATTTTGATATCGTCACATATTACCAGTGATCTTGATAAGATTGCGGACTATATTGTCTTTATTCACCAGGGCGAAATTCTGCTTGACGAAGAAAAAGAGACCCTGCTTTCCCAAATGGGGATTTTGAAATGCGGCGAAGAAGACTTCCGCAAACTCGAGGGCAGTGAGTTTATCCGTTATCGCAAGAATCAGTTCAGTTTTGAGGTGCTGGTGACAGATAAGGCGGCTATCCGTAAAAAATATCCGGAGGCGGTTGTGGATGGGGTAACCATTGAAGAAATTATGTTATTTTATGTAAGGGGGCAAAAATAATGAAAGGATTGATCTTAAAAGATCTGCTTAATTTAAAAAGCACATTTAAAATGCTGAGCGTGATGATGGTCTTTTTCGCCGTTGTTTTCTTGCCACAAGGCAATGGTTTTATCTTTGGGATGATTATATTGATGTTTGCCATGATGGTGGTGACCACGATCAGCTATGATGATCTGGCCAAGTGGGACGCTTATGCGTTAACCATGCCGGTGACCCGAGCCGAAATGGTGCTCAGTAAATATCTGGTGATGGTCATCTTAAACACCCTGGGGGCGGTTTTGTCACTGACTGTTGGATTTGTTGGCAGCATTATCATGGGCAAAAGCTTTGATCTGGAAATCCTGGCTATTGTTGGGGTAATCTATCTGGTGGCCTTAATCTTTGGTTCGGTGATTATTCCCCTGATATATAAGTTTGGGACTGAAAAAGCCCGACTGATGCTGTTCCTTTGTGCGCTGCTGCCTACGGCCTTGATTCTATTGTTGGAACAGTTCAATGTCCCCATGCCAACCACCGGAAATCCGTGGATTTATTTATTCTTGTTAATCGGCCTTTCTGTCGCTGGTGTGATCCTTTCTTATCTGATCTCACTTAAGATTTATACAAAAAAAGAGTTTTAGAAAGAACCATTTTAAACGATACCACTTAACGAATTTAATGTGCGTATTGAATACAAAAAGGGGGCTGAGAAATCAGCCCTTTTGGATGTTCGGTATCATTGTAAACGTTCGGTAATTAGTCTTCCAGCCGTTCCTGCAAGGCATCTTCGAAGGCACTGATCCCGATGCGGTCGAGTACGCCACAAATCCGTTCCCCGTCTTTACCGAGCTCCAGATAGGTTTCCAGAATTTTATCAATCAGATTGGGAATCTCTTCGGCTGCATAAAGGTCGGTTAAACGGTCACCAAACCGGTACCCCCGACCCATTCGGCCACCCAGATAGACGGCAATGCCGCGAACCTCCTCGGTGATGGCACCAGTGGTGCAGGCCTGGGCGCATTTTCCACAATTAACGCACTGGCGTTCATTCCAAAGTAGTTTTTGATTGAGCATTGTCAGCGACTGGGTTCGACAGACTTTGGTGCATTTACCGCAGTTTAGGCAGGCATCCCAATCAAACTGGATGTAGGCCTGTCCCACCAGGCCAATATCGTTGGTGTTGGCCTTGGCACAATTGTTGGGGCAGCCCACAAAGGTGATTTTTGTTTTGGCATGAAGATCCCGGCCAAAAAATTGGTCATGGCAGATGCCGCACAGTTTCTGGGTGTCATAAAGGCCATGCTGACAAACCGTGCCCTTACAGGCTACCAGGGGCCGGATCTTTTTTCCGGTGCCGCCGAAAACCAGTCCACCAGCGGTGAGGGCTGATTTAACGGCATCCAGGTTTTCATAAGAGATCCAGGGAATTTCAATGGCTAAGCGAGTGGTTTCGCCCAGATAGCCCCGGCCGTATGTTTCGGCAATTTCGGCCAGGGTCTTTAATTCAGCTGAGGTCAAATTTCCGGCCCGGCTTAAAACCCGAATCGAAAAATATCCTTCCTGTTGCTGGGCTAAGATCCCCTGGGCTTTCAATTCTGCAATTTCGTTTTTTGTGATCACGCAATTACCTGCTTTCCTAAAGGTGTGAGGCAATTCAAAAAAATAAGTGGTCGCAAATAAAAAAAACTTTTCGCCGCCGACCAGTTATCCGTTTTGAATGCTGATATGTATTGTCTCTATTGTATGCCTTATTTCTAAAAACAATATTAAATTTTATCGTCGCAAACGGCTAGAGTTGTGTTAAAATAAACAGAATCACCAAGAAAAAAGGAGCGACTATGCTGATACTTGAACATATCTCAAAAACCTATGGCAATAAAAACGAAAAAGCTGTCGATGATGTCAGCTTTGAAGTACATCCTGGAGAAATTTTCGGATTTGTCGGGCCCAATGGAGCGGGAAAAACCACTACCATCAAAATGATTGTCAGTTTGCTGGCACCCAACAGCGGGAAGATAAGGATCAACGGCATCGATAATCAGACGGACATTTTGGGAGCAAAAAAACAGTTCAGCTATGTACCGGACAATCCGGAGCTGTTTGAAAAGATTAAGGGCATTGAGTATCTAAAATTCATGGCCGACGTTTATCAGGTGCCCGCTTCTGACCGACAGGAACGGATTGAACGATATCTGGACATTTTTGAAATCAAAAATGCCGTCAATGATCCGATTGGATCCTTTTCCCATGGGATGAAGCAGAAGCTGGCCCTGGTGGGAGCACTGATTCATGATCCGCAGGTTTTTATTCTGGACGAACCAATGGTCGGTTTGGATCCCAAGGCATCCTTTGAGCTAAAAAAAATCATGCGGGAACATTGCGACCGGGGCCGATCGGTTTTCTTTTCCACCCATGTATTGGATGTGGCCGAAAAAATTTGTGACCGGATTGCCATTATTAAGAAGGGCAAGCTCATTGAGGTGGGCACCATGGCTGAAATTCGTGAAAAAGCCGGGAGTCAGGAGTCACTTGAGAATATTTTTTTGGAGTTGACCGAATAATGAAAGAAATTATCTCGTTAACCAAATTATTTATCAACGAATCATTGGGATTTTCGTTGTTCTTCTACAATCAGAAGTTTAATAAAAAAGAATTTTACAAACAGTTATTTACCCTGATTATTGTGCCAGTAGCGTTGATCCCGGCCTTTTTTATGTATGTTTCACTCATGTCGGCCACCTATTTTGGACTGACACTGATTAATCAGACCTCGGTTTTTTTAAGCATTGGTTATATTATGGCAACGGTGCTGATCATTGTTTTTGGGGTCATGTACATTCTTTCAGAATTCTATTTCTCTGATAACATTGAAGAACTGATCCCGCTGCCAATCAGTCAACGAAAACTGATCATTGCAAAATTCTTAAGCATTCTGGTGTTTGAATATATTTTTGCGGCCTTTATTTTGATTCCGATTTTGATTATTTATGGTGTCGGTCAGGGCATGGGGCTGCTTTATGGGCTGCTGTCGTTTTTGGTTTTTTTAACTGTCCCGGTGCTGCCGCTCTCATTAATGACCGCCGTGATCATGCTGATTATGCAATCGGCTTCCCTCAAAGGACGCAAGGATATGCTGCAGATTGTTTTTGTCTTTATCGGGATTGCCGTCATTTTCACGGTTCAGATCTGGTTTACCAGCCAATTGGGAAGCGGTGATGAGGCGGATTTTCAGCTGTTGATGAATACGATTCTGACCAATAATGAAGGCTTATTGAACAGCATCGGCTACCTGATGCCGACTAGTTTTTTAATGGCCTGGGCGCTTAATAAAATCACCCTGATGTCGTTGGGCTGGGTTGCAACACTGCTGGGAATCACGCTGTTATCCTGTGCTCTGATGGTTACAGTCGGCAATCGGGTTTATCTTAAGAGCATTGTCAGCGGCAAAATAATCAAAAAGGGTAAACCATTAAGCGGGGCCCAGCGCAGCAAAGTGCTGGGGAAAAAGAGTCACGGAGCGATGGCAATATTTACCATGGATTTGCGGCTATTGTTGCGGACCCCGGTATACTTTTTTAATAATGTCAGCGTGGTGATTATTGCGCCGCTTTGCATTCTCCTCAGTGTTTCATTTATTGAAATTCCCCCGGAAGATTTACAGGGGATGCAGGAATTTTTCAGAGCCATGCCGATTTTGATCAACTTTTTACTGATTGCCTTTTTTATCTTTTTTGGAGGTACCTCAGCCACTACCGCCTCGACCTTTTCCCGAGAAGGAAAAGCCTCCTGGCTGACCCGGATGATTCCGGTGACTGCCAGAGATCAGATTGTGGGGCGAACCGGGGTGGCGATGTTTATTCAAAGCCTGGGGATCGTCTTTACCATCATTGCGGTGCAATTCATTTTCCCCTTACCCTTGTCCACCCTTGTGATAACCATCGTTCTGGGGATACTGGGGTCACTGCCGATTTTGTTGTTTGGATTATTCCTCGATATGAACCGACCGCTGCTCAATTGGGATAACCCCCAAAAGGCCATTAAAAACAATATGAATGTGGTGATCACGCTTTTTGTGGGGATGGCCTATACCGGGCTGTTAATTGGGATCAGTGGTTTGCTGGGATATTTTGTCAATCCAATTTTGGGTTACGGAGTATTTGCCCTGATCAGCGCAATTCTCAGTGTGGTTTTTTACCAGGTGATCAGCCGTCGCCTGGAAGCGGAATTTTTGAATTTTGAAGGTAATTAAAGCCCAGGTTAATGGTTAAGGGGCATAATAGCAAGTAACGAAAACTATAAAAAGGAGTTGACACAATGGCTCTTGACGACGTAAAGAAGAAAGCAAACCGACTTGTTCATGAAATGAGTCCTTATTTATTACAGCATGCCTATAATCCGGTAAACTGGTATCCCTGGTCGGACGAGGCCTTTAATCTGGCCAAGCGACAGGACAAACCGGTTTTCCTTTCAATTGGCTACAGCACCTGTCACTGGTGTCATGTGATGGAAAAAGAATCCTTTGAGGATGAAGCCGTGGCCGAAATCCTGAACAAATATTTTATCAGCATCAAGGTCGATCGGGAAGAGCGGCCAGACATTGATCAGATATATATGACCTTTGCCCAGGTCAGTACCGGTCAGGGCGGTTGGCCCCTTAATGTTTTTCTGACCGCTGACCGCAAACCTTTTTATGCCACCACCTATCTGCCCAAATACTCTCGGCTTGGAAACCCTGGCTTGATTGATGTATTGTTGGGTATTGAAAGCCAGTGGCGAAAAAATAATGAAGACATTATTGATTCTGCCAATCGGATGACCGGACTGCTCAATAATCTGGAGGTGCGAAAAGGGGAAGAGGAACTAAAGCGAACGATCTTTTTTGATGCCTATGATTTTTTTGATGAAAGCTTTGATGACCGCTATGGTGGTTTTGGCAAGGCTCCCAAATTCCCCGCCCCCCATCATCTTTTTTACCTGTTGCGCTGCTATCAGGCCTTTAAGCAGCCCGATGCCCTGGTAATGGTGGAAAAAACCCTGCAGCAAATGTATAAAGGCGGGATCTTTGATCATATCGGTTTTGGGTTTTCCCGCTATTCAACCGATGAACAGTGGCTGGTTCCCCACTTTGAAAAGATGCTCTACGACAATGCCCTGCTGATTATGGTTTATGCTGAAACCTACCAGGCTACTGGCAACATACTCTACAAAAAAATTGCCGAAAAAACCATTACCTATGTCAACCGCGATCTGCGTTCCCCGGAAGGGGCCTTCTATTGCGCGCAAGATGCCGACTCGGAAGGGGAAGAAGGCAAATTTTATGTCTGGTCGATGGATAAGGTGGAAAAAATACTGGGCCAGAAGCGGGCCGAGGTCTTTTTTAAGTTTTATCCGATGTCAAAAAAAGGTAATTTTGAGGGCAAGAACATTGTTAATATGATCGATACTGATCTCGATCTGATTGAAGCTAATCCCGAGTTGGAAAAAGCGCTCGATGAGATGACAGCTGATCTCTTTTCTCAGCGGGAAAAGCGGGTGCATCCCCATAAAGATGATAAGATCCTAACCTCCTGGAATGGGCTGATGATTGCCGCTCTGGCGATGGCGGGACGGATCTTTAACAAAACCGTCTATGTCCGACAGGCGGAAGAGGCCATGGCCTTTATTGAAAACAACATGGCCCGGCTGAGTGGCCGGCTCTACGCCCGGTACCGCAAGGGAGAGTCCAAAATTCTCGGCTATCTGGATGATTATGCCAGTGTCATCTGGGGGTATCTGGAATTGTATCAGGCCAGTTTTAAAACCGAGTATCTTGAAAAAGCGATTATCCGGGCGGTGGATATGATCAACCTCTTTGGCGATGAATTTGGCACTGCTGGCTTTTTTCTCTACGGCAATGATACTGAGCAACTGATTGCCCGGCCCAAGGAAGTATACGACAATGCCAAGCCATCGGGAAACGCCCTGGCTGCTTATTGTCTGCTGAAGCTGGGCAAAATAACCGGAGAGCAGAAATACATCGATATTGTCAACGGGATATTTGGCTATTTTGCCGGAAACCTCAATCAGGCACCGATGGCCAGTACGATGATGCTCTGTGCCAAATTATTCCATGAACAGCCTACTACTGAGGTGGTTTTTGCTGGCTATGAGACCGATGCGACGATTCGTGAAATGAACCGTCACTTAAATCAGCAGTTTCTGCCGTTTTCGGTGGTACTGTTTAATAAAAGCGAAACCGATCTCAAAAAGATCAATGAGTTTGCCGTTAATCAGCAGATGATTCATGGCGAACCGACTGCCTATATTTGTAAAAACTATCGTTGCGAGCAACCGGTGAATGATCTTGAAAGCTTTCTTAAAATTATAAAAGACTGATTAAGATCAGGAAAAATGGGGTAGAACAGAAGCATCACGAGAAAGGCAGGAACGATAATGAACTATCAAAAGAAGGATCAGGAGACCTTATTAAAGACCTTGACCCCGGATCAATATGCGGTGACTCAGAAAAATGCCACCGAACCACCGTTTCAGAATGAATACTACAATGAATACCGCAAAGGAATTTATGTGGATATCACCACTGGCGAACCACTTTTTTCATCCAGCGATAAATTTGAATCGGGCTGTGGCTGGCCCAGTTTTTCCAAACCGATCGATCCCAATGTGATCAAAGAACTCAGTGACACCAGCCTGCGGATGAAGCGGACTGAGGTTCGTAGCGTCACTGGTGACGCCCACCTGGGTCACGTCTTTGAGGATGGTCCGATCACCACCGGAGGCTTGCGCTACTGCATTAACAGTGCGGCGCTGCGTTTTATTCCAGCCGAGGAAATGGAAGCCCAGGGTTATGGCGCTTATTTAAATTTGCTTGAGTAGTTTAGTATAAGATCGTCAAAGGACGAGGTTAATAAATGATGAGAGGTGAAGAAATGAATAGTATTGAATTTGCAATTAAGATGGAACGTGACGGCGAAGCATATTACCGTGAACAAGCAAAAAATAATCAGGACAATCCGTTAAATGCGGTGTTTTTATTATTGGCCGAGGACGAAAATGGTCACGCCGTATTGCTAAAAAATGAGCTGGCAAAAATAAGTTACGATTTAGCTGATAATGAAGCATTGGTAGATACCAACAATGTTTTTAAAGACCGGGGTGATTTTAAAAACAAATTCGAAAAAATCCCCAATCAGCTGGATGTCTATCGGATGGCTCTGCAAATGGAAAAGGACAGCATCGAACTCTATCAGAAATTTTATCAGGAATCAGCAGATGAACAAACTAAAAAACTGTTTGGTTACCTGGTCAAGCAGGAAGAGAATCATTATAAAATCTTTGATAATCTGATTACCCTGGTCGAACGTCCGGAAGAATGGGTGGAAGACGCCGAATTTGGAGTCCGGGAAGAATACTAAAATAAATCATTTCAGATTAACGGTATTAAAAAATAAATGGGCTGGACTACCTTCATTTGAAGAATGGTTTAGCCCTTTACTTATGAAAAAAATAGTCAAGAACGAAAAAAATTGTTAAGATAGTGCTACTATTAAAGTTAAAAGTGAAGGAGTATAAATGGCAGTTTATTTATTTGATCAAATGGAAGAATTTTCAGATGAACTTTTTAAACGCAGTCTGATGTTGCTTCCTGACGAACGGCAGCAAAAGGCAACAGCGTATCGGCAAAAGCTTGATCAGAAATTGTCGGTATTGGGCTATGTTTTGCTGAATTACGGGTTAAAAAATGAATATGGTATTTCGGAAAAGCTTCGCTTTTGTTATTCGGCCAAGGGCAAGCCATATTTAAGCGACTATCCCCAGATCCACTTTAATCTCAGCCATTGTAAAAATGGAGTAATCTGTGCCATTCATACCAGTGATGTCGGGGTCGATATTGAAACCGTGGCGGCCTATGATGGCCAGCTGGCTGAATATGTCTGTAACGAGCAGGAATTAAAATTGATTAATAAAAGCGATAACAAGGCCCTGGCTTTTACGAAAATCTGGACTAAAAAAGAAAGTTTGATGAAAAAAACAGGGGCCGGTCTGAGGGATGATTTAAAAACAATTGAGTCCATCGATTCAGAAGCCATCACATTGGTTGACCCTGATGAAGCCTATGTGTTTTCCATCGCCGGAATGTCATTGGCCGAGCTGGGTTTAAGAACGGAACGATTCAGAGCGTAAAATCGCTGGGATAAAAAATACGTGACAAAACTGGAAAAATTTGATATAGTACTATTGAATTAAGAAAAATATAAGAATTAAATAAATAAACAGGTGTCGGCTGTAATCAATGTATTATAAGCCGGTGAAAAGGGAAGAGGGGTGAAAATCCCCCGCGGTCCCGCCGCTGTAAGAGACGAGTTTCTCCAGGAATGCCACCAGAAATGGGAAGGCAGGAGGCAATGTTGACGCTCAAGCCAGAAGACCTGCCTGTTTGTGTATCTCAAACTCTACGAGAGATGGAGGAGGTTTATTTTTGTGCGCATTTTTGCGGCCTCATTGTCTTGTTTAGAGATAATGAGGTTTTTTTGTGCAAAAATATAAATGAGAGTGATGGAGGAAGATGTCAAAAGTATTAGTAATAGCCGGGACAACCGATGCCAAGACTGTAATTGCGAGACTATTAGAAAATAACCATGACACGGCCGTAACCGTTACGACCCGTCTGGGTGCCGGGATGTTGGAGGAATTTAAGAATCTGGATATTTATCAGGGAAAACTCAATAAAGATCACATTACCCATTTGATTAGAACCCTAAAACCAACCTGTTTAGTTGATGCGGCCAATCCCTTTTCGTCAGAAATAACCCGAAATGCCATCAATGTCTGCAAATTTGAAAATCTGCCCTATATTCGTTATGAACGGGAGCGGGTAAAATACGAAGATGATCCGGATATTACCGTTGTTAAGAGCTATGGGGAAGCCTGTGATGTTCTGATGAACTGCCAAGGAAACATTCTGTTGACTTTGGGCAGTAATAGAATTGATATTTTCAAAAGAATTCCGGACTATTCAAAGCGGGTCTATCTGCGGGTGCTGCCGGACTGGAAGGTTTTAAGTAAATGTGAAAGCCTGGGGTTCAGCCCCAAAAACATCATTGCCATCAAAGGGCCCTATAACGAAGCCCTGAACATGGAACTCTTTAAATACTGCCAGGCAGAGGTGTTGGTGACCAAAGAAAGCGGCAACATGGGTGGCGTCGTGGATAAGATCAACGCCGCTAAAAAGCTGGGAATGAAGATCATTCTTGTTGATCGCATTGAAGAGCAGTGCAGTAATAAATTCAGTTCGGTTGATGCGTTGATTGAATGTATCGATCGTATTGATTCGGTTAAGTAGCGCAGGCAATGGACAGGAATCATAGATAAAGAAAGGATGGGTGCAGATGGAAAACAGTTCAGCCAAACGGCTTGATTTTGTCCGAACGAATGAAAAAAGCGATAACAGCCATCATCATTACAAGCATCATCATCAAATCGGTCACAAACACGGCGAAGGATCAGCCATTGATTATTATGCTTATGCCTCAAAAATCAGAGGCTGGAACCCCAGCTTTAAAGTGGCCTTTTCAGTGTTGACCCTGCTGCTTTGCATCGTGCTTAATAACCCGCTGGTCTCGCTGGCGGTGATTGTCAGCATGGCTTATTTAACAGTTGTCAAAGGTGGCTTACCGCTGGGGGCTTATCTGTCGGTGCTGATGATTCCGCTTACCTTTATCATTTTGGGCACCGTTGCCATCGGCATTGATTTTTCAAGACAGCCAATTGGCCAGTTCAATCTCTATCTCGGCTTTGGTTACCTGTATACGTCCATTGCCAAGCTTAAGGAAATGGTGTTTCTGATGATGAAAGTGTTTGGGGCGATCAGTGCGATGATTATGATGACCCTATCGACACCATCTTCTGAAATTATCGGAGTACTGCGAAAAGCCCATGTACCCAAGCTGATCATTGAACTGATGAATCTGATTTACCGCTATATTTTTATATTGTTGGACGTATTTAACAACATGCGCAATTCCGCCGATTCCCGGCAGGGTTATTGCGATTTTAAGACCTCCTGCCAAACCTTTGGCAATGTCGCCAGCAATATGCTGGTACTTTCCCTTAAAAAGGCCAATGCCTATTATACCGCCATGGAAGCCAGAGGCTATGAAGGCGACCTGGTTTTTCTGGAGGATGAAAAACCGTTTCAGATCAGTCAGGTGATCTACGCCGTCGGGTTTATGCTTTTTCTGCTGCTGCTTTGGTATGTTACAAAATAAGGATTCAATTTGAAAGGTCAATCGATGAGAGAGCCAATACTTAAAGTCAATAATCTTCATTACAGTTATGGAACCGGTAACCCGGCCCTGAAAGGGGTCAGCGTCAATATTTACAATGGTGAGAAGATTGCCGTAATCGGATCCAACGGCTCCGGAAAATCGACGTTTTTTCTTAATGCCAATGGGGTGCTGAAGGCCGATCATGGCGAAATCAGCTATCAGGGTACCGTCATTAATAAAAAGAATTTAAAGGAACTCCGAAAAAACATTGGCATTGTTTTTCAGGATGCCGATAACCAGATCATTGCCTCCACAGTGATGGCTGAGGTTGGCTTTGGTCCGATGAATTTAAAACTGCCCCGGGAAGAAGTGCTCCATCGGGTCGATGAGGCCCTGACTTACATGAATATTCTCGATTTTAAGGATCGTCCACCCCACTATTTGAGTGGTGGCGAAAAAAAGCGGGTCACCATTGCCGATATTATTGCCATGAAATCCGAAGTGATTATCTTTGATGAACCCACCGCCGCCCTGGATCCCCTCAATGCTCAAATGCTGGAAGATGTGCTGGTCAAGCTGGGGCAAGAAGGCAAGACGATGCTGATCTCCACTCATGATGTCGATTTTGCCTACCGTTGGGCCGAGCGGGCGATTGTTTTTGATCGGGGGAAAATCATCGCCGATGGGACACCGCTGGAGATTTTTAAAAACCGGGAAATTCTTAAACAGGCCAATCTGAAGCGGCCGACGATGTTGGATGTCTATGAAATGCTGGTGGAGAAAAAAATGGTAAAGAACACTGATGCTTATCCCACCACCCCCAAGGAACTGAAGATTTTGCTGGAAAACAATTTGTATTATCCTGAATCATCAGTACCGATGATTTAGCGAGTAACGATAAGGGATACAATTATTAAAGATTAAGCAGGTTTTGCAAAAATTAATATGAGCGCTCAACGGTTTTTGCAAACCCTTAATATATAGTAAAACAAGAGGAGGAACTATGAACACACGTTTAAACATTAGAGAAAAAAGATTTGTTGCCGTGGTAGCAGCCATTGCCCTGGTTTTCGGATTTACCCCGGTGGCCAGTGCCATGCACATTATGGAAGGGTATCTGCCCGTTGGTTTCAGTATCGCCTGGGGGGGAATCTGTATTCCCTTTTTAATTGCCGGTTATCTGTCAATTAAGAAAACCCTCAAGGAAAATCCTAAAACCATCACCCTGCTGGCCATGGCCGGTGCCTATGTATTTGTGTTGTCATCGTTAAAAATTCCATCTGTTACCGGCAGCTGTTCCCATATGACCGGAACTGGGCTGGGAGCAATTCTCTTTGGACCGGCAGCAGTTAGCATTCTGGGCATCATTGTTCTGTTATTTCAGGCCATTTTACTGGCCCATGGCGGTTTGACGACGCTGGGAGCCAATACCTTTTCAATGGCGATTGCCGGACCATTTGTAACCTATGGTATTTTCATTCTTTGTAAAAAAATAAAGATCAATCGCCATGTCGGAGTTTTTCTGGCTGCCGCCATTGGCGACTTATTTACCTATTGTGTCACGGCATTTCAGTTGGCCTTGGCCTATCCCTCTGAAAGCGGCGGAGTTGCGGCCTCAATGGTAAAATTTCTGGCCGTGTTTGCGCCAACTCAGTTACCACTGGCGATTATTGAAGGGATTCTGACCGTGGTCATCATTATCGGCCTGGAAACCTATGCGCAACCAGAACTTAATGATTTGGGATATCTTACCGGAGGTGTAAAATAATGACAGCAACAAGAAAAACGGTAATTGGTCTTTTGGTATTGGTGGTATTGATTGCTCTGGTGCCCCTGTTTATCCTGCAGGATGCGGAATTTGGTGGGTCGGATGATGCCGGTAGTGGGGTGGTTTCAGAGATTACCGGAACCGAATATGAACCCTGGTTTACCCCGATTTTTGAAACGGCCATTAATGGTGAAATCCCCGGCGAAGTGGAAAGCTTGTTTTTCTGCATTCAAACCGGTATCGGTGTCGGTATTATTGCTTTTGTGATGGGTCGCTTTGTTGAACGCAAGAAGCAGGAAGAAGGCAAGACCGGCAAGAAAAAAACGAAATAGGTTGCAGTTTAGCGGCAGATCCTTTTAAGAAACAAAAATTAAATTAGGTTTTATTTGCGTATGTCTAAAAAAAAGCGCGTTATTTTCACAATGAAATTAACGCGCTTTTTAAACGATATCAAGAAATCAGTGCCTTTGAATCGTTTGTGTTCAGTCAGAAAATACTATTTGGCTGGTCAAATAGGGATTTTGTCTGCCTGGGGTAATATCAGTGGGTGGCTTTATCATTCAAGTGATTGTGTGCTTTCTCACTTAGATTTCAAAAGTGATATATTTCTGAAGAACCGCTTTCAGCTCCCTGATCCCATCCCCGGTAATGGCACTGACCGGATGAATCTTATCCGGATGGATACCTGCATAAGTCAGGTAACGCCGACTGCGTTTCAAATCGCTATGCCTGTGGTCGATTTTGGTGATGACCCCGATCACCGGGATGTTGTAGGTACAGACAAAATTTGGGGGCACCGAGTTTTGGTGATCGGTGCTGGAATTAATCAGGACGATCAGTCCAGCGTCACAGGTCACATTGATGGCCTGAGGATGAAAACAGGGCAGTTCAATAAACTCACCGGGGGTATCAATAAAATGGTCAGAATAACTGACCTGCTGAGTTTTGCCATAAGTGATCAATTCATTGGTCAGCCGTTGGAATAAGGTGGTTTTTCCACTGCCAATCCGTCCGATCAGGGCGACGCGGTTTTTATTATTTGCCATGAAAATTCTCCGTTAGGCTGATTGGACAAAACGTGCTTCCCGACCGATACAGGCATCGAAGGGGCAGGTTTGACAATCGCAGTAATCCAATAAATCCTCAAAAAGAATGCCTGAAGAACTGTAAAGCGGGCGCATGGTGCTGTAGGGGGTTATTTCCATGCCGATGCTTTTGGTCGAGTTGCCAAAGGTATTGAAGATGATTTGATTGGCCTTAATCGACCAGTCCGGGAGTAGTCCGGGATTGACCATCCCGATGTTATCAAAGCCGTTCTCCAACTGGATCGTTTTTTTCAGATAGCGCATCGCTGAAGCCATAACCGGCAGTTTAAGCGAATTTACCAGATATTTTTCGGTCTGATTGAGGTTGGTTGGCATGTCGCCGATGGTCAGCAGGTACAAAAACACCCTTTGATTGTCCGATAAGAGATGTTTCAGGATTTTACTTTTATATACATGGCCGCCGATCAGAATCGTGTTGCCGGTGGTTGTTTCGACCGGACATTCTTTGAGAATGGCCCGGGGTTTAAACCGTTGGCTTAAAATATTCGCAGCATGGCTGTACTCTTCATAAGCAGAGGAATCCGCCTCAAGGGGCTTCTTTCCCAGCAATTTTTCAATATCTGTTCCAATGGGAATCTTTTTGATAACAACGTCTTTCATTTTTTTCCTCTTTTCTTGAGTGTTCAGTTTTTTTATTTCTGCAAAAAAATAAAAAAACCTTTTCAAAAAAAGGTTTACAAATGCGGGACTATTTCAGTGACGTCATTTAATTAAAGGAGAACGTCATTTCGTTTTCTTCTCACATTTTGCAGCCTTCTTTGAAGCTTCAAACAGATGATGCGTTTACAAAAATATCCTGACTTGGAGGGACTCCCTGCACCCAGCCTTCTCGGTTTTCCCAATGACTGAATACGTCCATATTCTCCTTACAGTAGCAAAGAAACTGTCGCAGATTTTCACCGCGTTCCTTTTGTAAATGCTTTTCTATGCCAATAATAAACTAAAAATGGGTGTTAATCAAGTCTATTATTGTTTTTTTCAAGATGAAGGTAAAATACGTCCTTGGATTAGAGACAATAACTGACTTAAATACTATTTGCAAAGCCGGAGATCTCAGCTACGCTAAAACACAGAAACGGAATTGCTATCCGCTTCTGTGTTTTGAATTGAGATTCGTCTAGTCAACCATAACCATAACCGATGTTGCTTTGATGACCGCAGTTGCATCACCGCCGACGACTAATCCAAGATCTTTGATTGCCGCCATGGAAATTGTTGCTGAAATAATGTTGCCATTTCCAATATCAATTTTCACGATCCCGCTCACCGCACCATCTTCAATTGCAACAATTTTTCCTTTTAACTGGTTTCTCGCACTTAATTTCATTTTGACACCCCCTTTCTGACAAGGTAATCATTACTACCTTTTTAATTTTACCCATTTTAAGCCAGACAAAACGGTGTTAAACGGCGAAGCGCATTTAACCGAAATGATCTCTTGACATAAAAGAAGGGTATACAATATAATAACATTCATAACAAAACAAAACAATACTAAGTGAATCAAAAGGAGAAGTTGAGTGAAACGTAGCGGAAAATGGTTCGTAGTTTTATTGGTAATGGGAACACTGCTTAGTCTGTTGTCAGGCTGTGGCAGCAATTCAAGTCAGACCGAAGAAAAGGCTGATACGACAAAAAGCCTTGATGGTCAAACGTTGTTTGTATACTGCGGAGCCGGGATGACCAAACCCTTTGGTGAGATTGCCGATCAGTTTAAAGCAGAAACCGGTTGTGACATCCAGGTGGTTTATGCCAATGCCGCTCAAAGCCAGAATCAGATTCAGACAACTGGCGAAGGTGATTTGTTTATTGCTGGCTCGGCTGATGAGCTCAAACCGGTTCAGGATAAGGTAATCGAAAGCATCGATCTGGTTAAACACATTCCGGTGCTGGCGGTAAAAAGCGGCAATCCGCTTGGCATCACCGGCTTAAACGACTTAACCGGGGCCGGGGTCGAAGTTGTGTTGGGGGATGGTGAAGCGACACCAATCGGCAAGATCGCCAATAAGGCCTTAACCGACCTGGGCATTTTAAACAATGTGAATGTCGTCGCCCGGGCCGCAACCGCCCCGGAAATAGCCAATGCCCTGTCAGTAGACGAATGCAATGCAATTATTATCTGGAAAGAAAATGTGCCAGCCAATGCTGAAATTGTCAATACCCCAAACCTCAATGCCTATGTAAAAACAGTCCCGGCAGCCAAATTAAGCAGCAGTGCCAATACAGAAGCGCTGGCAGCGTTTATGACCTATCTGGATTCGGATCCGGTCAAGACGATTTGGGAAAAAAACGGTTATGAAGTACTCAACTAGACTGTTGGTATGAGATGGAAAATATCAACCTTTGATTTTTTTGAAATCCTGACCATTATTATTACCTTTATTGTCATTATCTTTACGACGGCCTTGATATTGGCAATTGTACTTAAAGGGATCCCTTATTTAGGGGCCGCGTTTTATTCGGAGGAAGTACGGTTCTCCATCAGGCTAAGCTTATATACCGCCAGTATTGCGACGCTTATTTGTATGTTGCTGGCGATACCGACTGCTTACGCATTAACCCGGACCGTATTTCCATTTAAAAAGGCATGTCAAATGATAATTGAACTGCCGCTGTCGATGCCCTATCTTGTTTTGGGGCTTAGTTTGTTGATTATTTTCTCCTCGGATTTTGGGAAAGCCTTAAAAGAGCTGGGGTTTAAAGTCGTATTTGATAAAAATGGGATTATTATCGCCCAGACAGTTGTCAATTTACCGTTTGCCATTCGCTTTATTCGCACGGCATTTGAAGAAGTTGATGAGCGGCTGGAATTTATCTCCGGTAGTCTGGGAGCGACAAAGTGGGAGCGATTTATCACCATTACCCTGCCCCTCGCCCGAAATGGTATTTTTTCAACGATTATTCTGACATGGTCGAGAGCTTTAGGCGAGTTTGGCGCGACCCTGATGCTAGTCGGTGCGACGCGGATGAAAACCGAAACATTGACGACATCGATATATTTGAATCTGGCGACTGGTGATACCGGAGCCTCAATGGCTTCGGCGACAGTGATTCTGATCATTTCGCTGCTGTCTTTGTTTCTGACGAATTGGATCGGTCGAAAAAATAAGCAAGAAAGCCGGATGAAGGATGTGAATAGATGGTAAATGCAATGGTTGAAATTAACAATTACTCCGTCCAACTGGGAAAATTCAAGTTGAATCAGATCAACTTAAACATCGGTGAGAAAGAGATCTTTGCGGTTTTAGGCAGAACCGGGTCGGGTAAGACCGTTTTGCTTGAATCGGTCGCAGGATTTTACCGGAAATTTTCCGGAAAAGTAATGATTCAGGGGATCCCGGTCATCGATGTACCGCTGGAAAAGCGAAATATTGGTTTTGTTTATCAGGACTTTGGTTTGTTTCCCCATATGACTGTTTTTGATAATATTACCTATGGATTAAAAATCCGCAAGATGGACAAAGGCGTTCAAAAAGAAAGGGTCGATAAAATGGCGGAAATATTATCAATCGGCCATATTCTAAAACAATATCCCGGAACCTTAAGTGGTGGCGAACGACAGCGAACGGCACTGGCCCGGGCTTTGATTTTAAACCCGCAGCTGCTTTTGATGGATGAACCCTTTTCATCTCTGGACCCGGCAACCAAAGAAAACATGTATGAACAGATTAATAAAATTCATGACATTTTTGGCTGCACGATTCTATTTGTGACCCATGATTTTAATGAAGCTCAGCGCATGGCGGATCGAATCGGCATCATGGTCAATGGTGAATTAAAAGCCGTCAGAAAAAGTACCGACTTATTTGAGTGGTGTCAGGATGAAGAAATCAATCAGTTTTTGGGCAGGAATTATGAAGGGAGCGTGCACGAATGAAAGAGCAAGTGTTTGCGGTAGACGGAATTATGTGCCCCAAATGTGTCAAGAAAATTACGGAAGTACTATTAAAACAAGATGGGATCAATCAGGTTGGGGTCAGCGATGATTATCAATCCGTTACCATTCTATTTGACGAACAGCGGATCATCGCCGATACTATCAAAGACAGCATCGAAACAATCGAAGGCAAAGCATTCAAAATAATCACCTGAAACGGAGGAAAAAATATGTCATTTATATCAATCAACGAGATTGACCAGTTAATTAATGAGGACGTTCCCTATATTGATTTGACCAGCTGGGTTTTGGGGGTCAGGGAACAGCCGGGAAAAATTGCTTATTTTACCCGGGAAGATGCGGTTGTCTGTGGCACCGAAGAAGTCAGTTCGGTCTTTGAGCGATTACATATCAAAACAGAATCGATGGTGGCTTCAGGGCAGAAAGTCAGTGCCGGTGACGAACTGATTACCGGCACGGGACGGGCCGAAGATTTACATAAAGCCTGGAAGGTGGGTCAGAATATTCTTGATAATTGTTCGGGAATTGCCACCAAAACCCGAAAAATGGTGGATATGGCCAAGAGTGTCAGTCCGAACACAGCGATCTTGACAACCCGGAAGGGATTTCCCGGAACCAAGGCATTGGCGATCAAGTCGATTATGTCCGGCGGGGCCATGCCCCATCGGTTGGGTTTATCGGAAACGATTCTTATTTTTAAACAGCATCTGAATTTTATTGGCGGGTTTGATGGTCTACTAAAAAAAATGCCGGAGCTCAAAGCGGAATGCTGTGAAAAGAAAATTATTGTCGAAGCCACCACTTTGTCCCAGGCAATTGATCTTTGCCAGGCCGGGGTAGATGGAATCCAGTTTGATAAGCTGACGGTCGAAGATCTGAGCGCAGCGGTTAAGCAGTTGCGCAGTGAATTTCCTGGCGTTGTGCTGCTGGCAGCAGGCGGCATCAATGAGACGAATATTTCCGCTTATGCCAGCACCCAGGTCAATGGCATTGTGACAACCTGTCTCTACAGTGCCAAACCCATTGACGTTGGAGTTAGAATTAATCAATAGCATCATTTCAGGATACAAGCGTGGTGACTTGTATCTTTTTTTGTTAAGTGATCAATACGGGATGGACTTCGATTTAATCAATTCCATTATTGACATATGCTATTTATGGCTTATAATATTGTATAGCAGGATCGATTATTTACGTGGTGCAAAAAATAAGAAAAAAGCGGGGAAATGAAGATGGAAGAAAACAAGAATCAATTGCTCAATGATTATGCAATCGAGAATTTCAAAAGTGGCTTAAACTGTGCGGAAAGTGTTTATGATGCCTTGCTTCGTGCCGGAGTTCTGGATGTTCCCCGGGAAACGATTGCGATGTGTACCGGTTTTGGCGGTGGTATCGGCCTTGTCGGTGAAACCTGTGGTGCGTTATCAGCTGCCGTGATGGCAAACAGTGCGGTCTATGGCCGCAAGGATCCCTGGAGCATCGATGCTGAGATACGTGGCCCGGAAGTCGGACAAAAATATTACCGACGTTATAACAATCTGGTTGGCGAGTTCTGCAAAGCCAATGGTGGGGCAACCTGTCGTGGAATCTGTGAGCCGTTTGAAGATTGGAATGGAAAAGACCGTCGGCTTCACTGTATGAAAATGGTAGGAACAACCGCTCAATTAGCGTACAAATATCTGCAAATTCCGCAAAATGAAGCCTTCGAGCTGCCATATGGCGAAAAAATGAGTGATAACAACAAAAAATGAGAGCTGGAAAAAGGAGGGCGGCGTAAAAATGTATTTAGCGATATCGATGGACGGTAAAACGCTGGAAAATAATGTTTCGCAGCAGTTTGAGACGGGGAAGTATTTATTGGTGGTCGATACCACGAATTTAAGTGTGAGTGCAATTGAAAACTGCCAAGGTTTTTCGGCAGAAAGCTTGGCGCAAAAAGTTATTGATCTTAATTGTGAAGGGATTATCACCGGAGCAATCAGTGATCCGCAGGCCTTTGAGATCCTGGCTGATGCCTGTATTACCCGTTTTCTGGGGTCTGGCAAGACGGGCATGGAAGCCCTTGATTTAATGAAGAAACGTGACCTAAAGCTCATCAGAAACATTGAAGGTACCGATGGTTGTGGTGGCGATCATGACCATCACCATTAAACAATAGCTTATCACAGAAAAAACCCTAAAATATAGGGTTTTTTCTGCGTATAAGGATGCTTTAATTACTATCCTTAAAGCCGGATTTCGAGCAATCCGGTCAGCGGATCGCTTATTCGAAATCCGCACCGCAAAAAGATGGGGCTCTAAAATAATCAGGCTTCCCAAACAACAAAATAAACCCCATCCGCTCGCTTTTGCCCCTTGGCCAGCTCGAGATGTCGCAGGACGGACATATTGGTGCTGATTTCATCTGGCGTTAAGCCGAATTTTTCGACGCATTGCGGCATGGTTACACCACCGCAATCTTTCATAAATAAATAGAGATTCTTTTGCGGATCGGTTAAACCGTCAATGCCGGTCTGGCCGGAATTTTTGCGATCGAGTTTGGCACTGTGAACGGCACTGGGGTCGCAGGTCTGGGTCACCTTATGTTGGCCCATGGCACAATCATCACAAAAAATTTTTCCTTTGACTTCATAAACATCATCGTCTTCAAGATTGATTCCACAACTAAAACATGTTTGCATAGCTACTCTCCCTGGCATTTCTAAAAATTCTGGTTATTGTAACATACTGATCAAAATAAAAATAATTTTAATCGACAGCCTGATTAATTACATATCATATCATTTTTGCGGCGGGCTTGCTATAGCATTGAATAATTTTATCATGATGAGAAATCACGGCGGTAGTTATTGACATATGTTTATTATGGCATATAATACTTATAAAAAGCGGAATACAGCGTTGATCGAAGATCGGTGTTAAGGCGAGAAAGGATAAATTTGAAATGAAAAAAGAGAATCAACAAGCCGAGTTGATCGGGGCAAAATCACATCAAAATTTAAATACAGGACATCGCAAGTTGGCAAAGGATTTATTCCGACAAGGATATAATTGTTCTCAAGCCGTTTTGCTGGCGTTTAGCGATGAGTGTGGCCTGGACTTTGAAACGGCTGCCAGGCTTAGTTCATCCTTTGGCGCAGGAATGGGAAGACTTAGAGAGGTATGCGGTGCAGTGACCGGGATGTTTATGGTGGCAGGTCTGCTTTATGGCTACAGCGATCCCCAGGATCAGTCCGGAAAAACCGCCCATTATCAGCGGATTCAGGAGCTAGCCAAACAATTTGAGGACAAAAACCAGTCGATCATCTGCCGGGAATTACTGGGACTGGGAGCAGGCAAGGATAGTCCGGTTCCGGAGCAGCGAACCGCAGCATACTATCAAAATCGGCCCTGTGAAGCGTTGGTGGGGAATGCAGCAGCGATAATGGCAGCATATATTGAAGGACAAAAATTGCACCAACAGGAATGACACCACTTACTTAGGTTAGCAAAATCTGGAAGCTTAAGGCGAGTAATTAAATTCAAATAGTTATTGACATATGTTTTTAAAGAGGTATAATCATAAGTGATAAAAACATATGTCAATAATAAAAAGGAGAATTTAATGAAAATAGCAATACCTGCAGATGAAAAAGTTTTGGCGAGTGAAGTATGCATGTCTTTCGGAAGAGCTCCCTATTTTTACATTTATGAGACCACGACAAAAATGGGTGATTTCATTGAAAATGCTGCCGCCAGCAGTCCTGGCGGGGCGGGGGTTAAAGCGGCCCAGATCGTTGTCGATAGCCACGCTGATATCTTAATCACTCCACGATGTGGTGAAAACGCCGCTGAGGTTTTTAAAGCGACGAAACTGGAAATTTATAAAAGCACGCTGGGCTCGATTCAGAATAACATCGATGCGTATATGGATAACAAACTGGCTGTCCTCGACCAGTTTCACGCAGGGTTTCATGGGGTTGGCGGAAACTAAGTCATGAAAACGCAATTGATTAACGGTGTATCCCAGGGAACCCTTGGTATTATTTCACGCAAAGTTGGTGACAAGAAAATCGTTGCGCAAATCCTTCAGAATGAGTTTACAGCGGTTGGTTTGTGTCAGGGGGATGTGGTCAGAATGCTGGTAGCCAGTGACATTGCCGAAAAAACGTCTGACGTTGTTGTCACTGAAATCTCAGGGGTTTGTCCACAACATATCATTTGTCTGGCAATTCTGGGTGATGTAACCTCAGTGGAAGCAGCCTTGAAAGCCATAGAAAGTAGGTTGATGAGTAAGTGAAATTAGCAGTGCTCAGCGGCAAAGGCGGAACCGGAAAAACCCTGGTATCTGTCAATCTGGCAGCTGTGGCAAAAAATTCCGTTTATGTCGATTGTGATGTCGAAGAGCCAAACGGACATTTGTTTTTTAAACCGGTGGAGATAAAGAAGGAAAAGGTCAGCATCAAAATACCTGTTGTTGACGAAGATCTTTGTCTGGGGTGCCGGAAATGTGTCGACTTTTGTAAATTCAACGCCCTCGCCGCCATTATCAACAAGTTAATTGTTTTTGATGATATTTGTCACTCATGCGGGGGTTGCATCATGCTTTGTCCAAGCCACGCTTTGACCGAAATGGACAAGGTCATTGGAGAAATAAATAGTGGTATTTCCGAAAAGGTCAAGGTGATTTCCGGTATTTTAAATACGGGTGAAGCATCGGGAATACCCATTATCAAAGAATTGCTGAGTAAAATATCAGCGGAAGAAAAGATGACAGTGATCGACTGTCCGCCTGGCAGTGCCTGCATTGTGATGGAAAGCATCCGGGACGTTGATTATTGTATTTTAGTGGCAGAACCGACAGTATTTGGCCTGCACAATCTGGCCCTGGTTTATCAGCTGGTGAAGCTGTTTAATAAACCCCATGGTGTTGTCATCAATAAATGGATGGCCGGTGAAAATCTGATTGAACGGTTTTGTAGCGACAATCAGATCACGGTATTAGACAAAATTCCTTTTGAGAGTGAACTGGGAACAATTAATTCTGATGGGGAAATTGCGGCAAAAAGCGAAAAATACTATGGTTTATTCTCGGAGTTGCTAAAAACAGTCGTTAAGGAGGTGGAACATGAAACAGTTACTCATTCTTAGCGGTAAAGGTGGCACCGGAAAAACAACCCTGGCCAGTGCATTTATCAAGATGGCTCAGGCAAAAGTATATGCAGATTGTGATGTCGATGCGCCTAATTTGCATCTGGTTTTAAGGCAGTCGGTAAAGCCGCAGGTAAAAGATTTTTTCGGGATGCCAAAAGCCGAAATCAATCCCACGCTGTGCGCCAAGTGCCATCGCTGCCTGGAACATTGCCGTTTTGAGGCGATCGCAGTCAATGATGATGTCTACCGGGTTGATTCATTTGCCTGTGAAGGCTGCGGCGTTTGTGAAATGGTTTGTCCAGTCCGGGCGATCAGTCTAAAACCGCATATTGCCGGTGAATTGATGCTGTATGACAATAAAGAGAGTCTCTTTTCCACCGCTTTGCTTAAAATGGGCAGTGGAACATCGGGGATGCTGGTCACCGAAGTGAAGAAGCAAATGAAGTCGGTTGATGTTGGCGCTGCTTTGGCAATCATTGACGGATCACCGGGAATTGGTTGTCCGGTGATTGCATCGATCAGTGGGGTGGATTTGGTGCTGATTGTTGCGGAGCCATCGGTTTCCGGGATCAGTGATTTGGAACGGATCATTAAAACGGCACAGACCTTTCATACGAAAACCGCTGTCTGTGTCAACAAATTCGATACCAATTTGAAAAAAACTGAAGCGATTATTGCGTATTGTAAAGAACAGGGCATTCCCTATATGGGTAACATTCCTTATGATGAAAATGCTGTTAAAGCTATCAATCAGGGCTTGACCATTGTGGATATCGTATGTGATGCAGGCTTGGCAGCCCAGGAAGTATTTAATAAGACGATGCAAATAGTGTTATAAGTGAATACTTATGCAAAATTATTAAAAAAATTGAACAAAATTAAAAAGAAAACGGAGAAGATATAATGAAAATAGCAGTAGCAAGTGATAATGGTATGGTTTCAGGACATTTTGGACATTGTGAGAGTTTTATGATTTATGATACAGTAGATGGCAAGGTGGTAAAAACTGAAGCAGTTCCCAATCCGGGGCATCGACCAGGGTTTTTACCCCTATTCTTAAATGATCAGGGCGTCAACGTCATTATTTCTGGCGGCATGGGCGGCGGGGCAGTTGATATTTTCAATGAAAAAAATATTGAAGTCATCACCGGTGCCCAGGGAAAAGCAGAAGATCTAGTTGATCGTTATTTGTTGGGAGAATTGAAATCTACCGGTTCGGTCTGCCATGAGCATCAACATCATGACGAGTGTGGTCAATAATTAAGGTCAGTTTAATTTTCAGTATCTCCAAATAATAAAATCAGGATTGATTCGCAGTGCATCATTTTATTTAAATGCCTTAAAAAGTATCGGTCAAATTTAGATCGTTATTGACATATGCTGTTAATGTATTATAATGTTTTTGTTAATCGCATATGTCAGTAACAATGCGAATCAATCAGTAACGATAATTTGGAGGAAGATTATGAAAATTGCATTACCAACTCGTGAGAATTATATTGATGGCCATTTTGGTCACTGTGAGTATTATACGGTGTTTACCATTGATGACAGCAGCAAAGAGATATTAAGTCAGGAGACCATTGCTTCCCCTCAAGGTTGCGGCTGTAAATCCAATATTGCTACCACGCTGGCCGAAATGGGTGTCAGTCTGTTGCTTGCCGGCAATATGGGTGAAGGGGCAGTCAATGTCTTGCGTCGAGCGGGCATCGAAGTGGTTCGGGGATGTTCCGGGGATGTCAAAGAAGTGGCATTGAGCTGGTTGGCCGGATCCGTAATGGATTCTGGCGAAATGTGTCATGCCCACGAAGCGGGCCATGAATGTCAGCACTAAGCCCTTATAAAAACAGTTTTGATAAGGAGTATTAAGCGATGCCCAGACCTGTAAAATGGAAAAAAGTCTGTTGTTTGCCGGAAACGGATTTATTTGGACCCCTTAACGCCAAAAATACAGAAGAGGGTGTCATCACTATGACGGTTGAGGAGTATGAAACCATCCGTCTGATTGACCTGGAAGGGCTGCTTCAGGAAGAATGTGCCGAAAGTATGCATGTGGCACGAACAACGGTTCAAAAAATATATAACGATGCCCGCAAAAAACTGGCCGATGCGTTGGTTAACGGCAATGTCTTAAAGATCGAAGGCGGAAATTATAAGCTGTGCGAAGAAGGCCAGGAAACCTACGGCTGCAGCCGCTGCCGCAAACGTCGGGGCAATGGCCGTTGTGATCAGACGCAGATTTAAAAATCAATATAGCAAACAATAGGCAATTGCGAAACTGGGTGCAAAGTTCACGCTATTTTGGAATTGCCTGTAGCAAACAATTGAAAGAGGAGAATTTTTATGAGTGAAGATTGTAGTCAATCCTGTGGGACTTGCGGCGAAGAATGTGCCGATCGAAAAGTTGATTTTTCCGAGCAGCCTCATGAACTAAGTAAGATAAAAAAAGTTATTGGTGTCGTCAGTGGCAAGGGTGGCGTTGGTAAATCGATGGTAACCTCGCTGATGGCGGTAAGCATGAAGCGACAGGGATATAATACCGCCATTCTTGATGCCGATATTACCGGTCCGTCAATTCCCAAAGCCTTTGGCATCAAAGAAAAAGCCATGCCTTCAGAATTGGGATTGTTTCCGATCACCAGTAAAACCGGGATTGAAATCATGTCAATTAATCTGTTGCTGGAAAATGATACCGATCCGGTAGTCTGGCGCGGCCCGATTATTGCCAACACCGTTAAGCAGTTCTGGACCGATGTGATCTGGGGCGATGTCGACTATATGTTTGTCGATATGCCACCAGGAACCGGCGATGTGCCATTAACGGTATTTCAATCGCTGCCAGTGGATGGTATTATTATTGTCACCTCACCCCAGGAGTTGGTTTCGATGATTGTTGCCAAAGCCGTCAACATGGCCAAGATGATGAACATACCAGTAATTGGTTTGGTGGAAAACATGTCTTACTTTGAATGTCCGGACTGCGACAAAAAGCACTACTTATTTGGCGAAAGTCGGATTGAAGAAGTGGCCAAACAGTATGGCATCGAGGTTGTCGCCAAAATGCCGATTGATTCTTCGCTGGCTGGCGGCTGTGATAAAGGTCTGATTGAGTTATTTGAGAATAATTGGCTGGATCCGATCGTTAAGACACTGGAAAAAAGTGAACAAGCAGATGCGTTGTTTGTGCCGGAATTTGCCAATCAGGATGTCCCGGCTCAGACGGGGAGTCGAGTTTAATAAACCGTTTATAGAATCATGAAAAAAACTAATTATTGACAAATGTTATTAATTAGGGTAAACTAACGTCAACTCAATCGTGTTATAAAAATAAGCCAATAAGGCATATACTTCTTGAAAGAAGTTGTGTTTTGTTGGCTTTTTTTTGAAAAAATTGAAAGCAGGTATTGTTATGAATGAATCAAAAACAAAAAATCTTGTAGGAACAGGTCTTTGTATGGCCTTAGGGCTCTTACTTCCTCAGTTGTTTCACGCCATTGGAGCTGGTACCGTATTTTTACCTATGCATATTCCCGTTTTACTTTGTGGTCTTTGCTTTGGGTGGCAGTATGGTTTGATCTGTGGGGTCATTACGCCCTTATTGTCTTCAATTTTAACCGGGATGCCGCCCATTTTTCCGGTGGGATTAACGATGATGTTTGAACTTGCGGCTTATGGCGCTTTAACGGGTCTTTTGTACCGGAAATTTAATTTAAACATCTATATTGCTTTAATTGGTTCCATGCTGGCTGGGCGCATCGTTTCAGGACTTGCTTCGACTCTTTTTTATGGTATGGCGGGAAAAGAATACGGATTACAACTCTTTTTAACCGGAGCTTTTGTGACGTCGATACCCGGTATTATACTGCAAATCATCATTATCCCATTATTGGTCATTGCTTTGGAAAAAGGTCGTGTTGTTACACAGCCGATAAAATTAAGTGCATAGGAGTGTTCCAATGAATCATTGTCAATCAACGAAAGAATATTTTAATAGCATTGCAAATAAGTGGGACACGATGTGCCATCATGATTCCGAAAAAATATCGGCAATTCTAACTTTGGCAAATATTAAGAAAGATAGTCGTGTTCTGGATATTGCTACCGGGACTGGGGTGCTGATACCGCATTTACTAAAGACGGAACCTACTGAAGTTAAGGCTATCGATCTTTCAGAATTAATGATCGCACAGGCGCAAAAAAATCATGATGACAATCAGGTTCGATTTCAAGTGGCTAATTTTTACGAGTTCGATCAAACTGGATTTGATTTTGCAATCGCCTATAGTGCATATCCTCACTTTTGGGATAAGGAAGGGTTTGTCCGGCATCTTGCTGAGAGTTTGAATTCTCAGGGTCGTTTTATGATTGCTCACAGTGAAAGCAAAGAAACAATTAATGGTAGACATTCTGGAGATCAAGTCCGAAAAGTTTCAGCTTCGCTAAAAGATGCGATGACCGAGTCCAATTACTTTAAAGCCGCATTTGATATTGACATTCTTGTTGATACGGATGAAATGTATATTATTTCCGGGAAAAAGAAATAAACCACAGTAATCCATTAGAAAACATTTCTTTGTCTGAATTAGAAGTTGCTTTTGTAAAAATGACCTGGATACAAGCTATATCTGTGATACAGTTTGTATCCAGTTTTTTAGATTGTCATACAATTTATTTTATTTTCTAGAGTAGCTATATAGCGTATCCCAATAGTGCTTAATGTGTGTTCACGGCGCATGATATAACCAGCGTGTAAAATCTGATTGTGTTCTGAAAACTCGATTGCCTGAATCTCGTTTAATTTTGAGTGCATCTTGTCACCATCACTGTTGGTCAGATCCGGACCGATACTGAAACAATCGGTGCCGCGAACCAGGGCGATTTTGGTGCAGCGGTCAATCACATGTATATTTTTATCGAGGATTTCATTGAACAAAATTTCTTCGGAAAAATGAAGCAGATTGTCGTCGCCCTGATCATAGGTTACAAAGGGGTAGGGTTTCAGCTCATCAAGAGTGAGTGAGTCTTTTTGGGCGAGGGGATGCAGTTTTCTAAGAAAAACATAGGATTTGATTTTCCCCAGAATATGAAAAGCGAGATTACTGGTATCCAAAAGTTTTTGCATGGTATTCAGGTAATGATCATTGATGCACATGACGCCGATTTCGCTGCGGCGGGTGGCGACATCGTGGATGACCTCATGGGTTGGACCTTCCCGAATGGCAATATCATAGCGATCCAAGCCGATTTCATCGATGATCTTGATAAACGACATGGTCGAAAAGGGCAGCCGCTGGGTGGAGACGGAAAAGCGCATCGGGATCGATTTCTGATGCTGGTAACGTCGTTCCAGATATTCGGCCTGTTCGACGATATCCCGGGCATGGTTCAGATAATCCTGACCTTCATAGGTTAATTCAACGCCGCGACTGTTCCGCTTGAATAATTGAATACCCAGGCTTAGCTCCACTTCCTTAATTGCAGTCGATAAGGTGGATTGGGAAATATAAAGCGCTTTGGCTGCCGCCGAAATCGACTGATGCCTTGAAATTTCGATCATATATTTCATGTTTTGTAGTGAAATCATCGCGTTCCTCCTGTTTTTTTATTCCTATACTATCAAAAATATTGATAGCTGGCAATTGGAAATTAGAAGACCTGGGCTAATTGTTTGAGCTTCTTACTTGTGATATAATACGTCTCAATTGAATAACAAAGTGTAGTATGAAAATCGGTTAAAATCCGATGCGGTACCGCCACTGTAAAAGTGAGCCGCTGTAAATTGATCAACACTGGAAAGAAATTTCTGGGAAGTTGTTACAGCCGGCGATGATCTTAAGCCAGGATGCTTCTATATTTTGTGATAACCAAGCCTAACGGATTATTGGGCGAGGAATTTATTTTTTATAATAAAACTCTTCTGTTTAATAATTCAGAAGAGTTTTTTTTATTGGAGGGAAAATGAATCTAGACAACAAACGGATCGCATTTTATGGCAAGGGCGGGATTGGTAAATCGACGATTGCTGCCAATGTATCGGCAGCGCTGTCAAAGGCTGGTAAAAAGGTCCTCCATATCGGCTGTGATCCAAAATCGGACTCGACCCGGATTCTGATGAAGCGACGGATTCCCACCGTCTTGAAAACACTCAAGGAAAAAGGGGAGCAGCTGAATCAAGCAGATATTTTGTTTACGGGGGTCTACGGTGTCACCTGTGTTGAAGCCGGCGGCCCGGAACCAGGGGTTGGTTGTGCCGGGATGGGTATTTCGGCGGTGATCGAGACCCTGGAAAAGCTGGACGTCTTTACGATGGACTGGGATCTGATTGTCTATGATGTGCTGGGTGATGTGGTCTGTGGTGGTTTTTCGATTCCGATGCGTAGGCAATGTGTTGATGCGGTTTATATTGTGACCTCGTCGGAATTTATGTCGTTGTACGCCGCCAATAATATTTTAAAGGGCATTGCGCACTACGAAACCCCGGCCCAAAAACTATTTGGCGGTTTTATCCATAATCGTTGGATGTCTCAAACCGATAAAGAGGTGGTTGATCAGTTTATCCAAATGACCGACAGCCGTCTGATTGCCTCAATTGAACAAAACCAGGCGATTAAGCTGGCCGAGTATCAAAGAAATACCATGATTGAGGCCGATCCTCAGGCTTCCCTTTCACAGGTTATTAAGACCTTGGGGAAGGATCTGTTTTGGGAGGTTCCAGCCTGTAATTCCCGTCCCCTTGATGATGACGCAATGGAAGCCCTCTTTGATTTTGTTTCCGCAAAGAACCAGGAAATCAGCAGATGAGCAGTATTACCATTGAAGCGTCGGTCTATAATTTAGGTGATATGGAATTGGCCAAACGAATTTTTGAGATACCGGACACCTTAGTAGTAGCCATCGGACCGCCAGCCTGTATTCGCATTTTATACTTCAGGGCCTTGGAATGCGGGCACTTGTCCAAGCTCAAACTCATACCCATTGGTGCATTGGATTACACCTTTGGGGATTATCTGAAAAAAATCAAGGGAGCTATTGCAGCGGCGTTACAAAAAACCTGCTATCAGGGTATTATTCTCTATGTTTCATGCCCCGATCTGCTTTGCCAAACTGATTTTGACAGGATGGTTCAGGAACTTGATAATCCCCGGCAGATACCGGTCGAGATTTTCAAACGTGGTCCCATGGAGAAACGAAAAACCAGCCCATCCCAACGTTTGGATAAGATTGCAGTAAAAATCGCGGACTTTGTTAAGACCCAGCCGCTGGTATTCTCAAAAAATGAAGCGGTTTGTGAGTTGCCGCCGCTGGCCGCAGATTATACGGGAGTACTTTCTTTATTCCCCGATGATCCGGCTGTTTGTCAGTTTTTGATGACCGGCTCCGGCTGCGCAAACTGTCCCAGTTCCATTGATAAATTGAATCACAATCCGTTTATTTTTTCCCGCTTTGATGACTTGCAGGCGGTTTATGGCTGCACAAATGACATCGGTGAAGCCATTACAAAGCACTTTCAAATGCACCACCAAACCAAAGAGAGTGAATTATTGCTATCCATTGGCACACCGGTTACCTATATGACCGGGATGAATGATCATTCTTTACAAGGCTGTGATCTGTTTACGACAACCGCTAGGATTGAGACCAACGGTTTTCAGACCGCCGAAGAAGGGGTAGCCAGGGCCCTGTTAAAAATCGCCAAAGCGACGCTTAAACAAGTTGAAACCCGCAAAAAACGGATCAATCTTATTGGCTATAATCCATTTTTATTTGGCAAAAGGCAACACTTTCATGAAATTGAAACCTGCCTGACATCCCTGGGCTATACGGTCTGCTTTCTCGGTTACGAGAGTCTGGATTCGTTTAAAACGGCAGCAGAAGCTGAGTTGAATCTCGTTTTTTCCAGGCACGGTCTGAGTTTGGCAAAATGGATGGCGGAGATGTTTGCAATACCTTATCATTTTGCGATGCCGATCGGCCTTGAAGGTTTTAATCAATGGCTGAAAGCCGTTGGCGCATTGTTAAAAACAGGGATCCCGGAATCCTATTACGTAAATAACGAGCCGCAGCCATTCCCGAACATTCGAGTGCTGCTACTGGGCGAAAATGAAATCCTGGATCAGCTTGAAACAGCAATCCCAAATGATTTTGGGATTCCAACCATTCGGGCAAGCAAAATTACGGATCAGGAATTATCGCAAATGACGGTTACCCACATCATTGCTGATCCGCTTTATCAAAATAGAATCAACATGATGTCATATCAATTTATTCCCATGCCCTATCCCAGCCTCAGCGGTAATACGTATATAGAGTTGGAGTATCAATACATGGGACAAACAGGCTATGCTTATTTAAAGCGTTTCTTTGTAAATGAAGTAACGGCTTAAATTAAGAATAAAATAAAAATACTGAGGAGTAGAAGAGATGAAAAAAAGAGTGTTATTGGTTATCTGTATCGGTCTGATTATGTGTATCGCCATGGCCGGCTGTGGCAGTCAGACCAAGGAGTCGGAAAGTAAAACACCCGAAAAACGGACAGCGGTAGTGGATCAAGGTGGTAATGAGGTGCAATTACCGGAAACCATCACCAAGGTTGCCATTACCCCGATTCCCTGGGCGTCAGCGATGTGGACCATTGACGGCGGCAGCGAGCGGATCGTATCGATTAATCCCAGCGCAATGGCTCAATATAAGGCCAGCTTCATGCCCACCCTTGATCCGGCTTTTGCCGCTATTTCAACCGCTGAAATCACCAAAGACTTTGCCATCAATGTGGAAGCCTTGATGAACTTAAAGCCGGAGATCGCCTTTATCTGGAATGATCAGACAGCTGAAGCGGAACAATTAAAAGCGGTTGGGATTACCCCGGTCATGTTGAATTATGCAGAAAACCTGGACGACTTAAAAAAAGATCTGCTGCTGGTTGGTCAGGTCTTGGGTAAAGAAGAAGCAGCTGAAAAACTGACGGCTTATCATACCGAAGTCGAAAATTATTTTATCGACAAAAAAGCAAAACTTGATACCGTGACAAAAAAGAAAGTGTTGTATTTACAGAACAGTAAACTCAGCGTGGCCGGGGCAAAAAATATCAATAATTATCTGCTTCAATTAACCGGTGGCGTCAATGTTGCATCCGGACTCGATAAAAAATGGTCAGAAGTGAATATGGAGCAAATTATGGAATGGAATCCGGAAATCATCTATCTGTCAAATTTTGATGAAACAATGCCGGAAGACCTGTATCAAAATAAAATAGAAGGTCAGGATTGGAGTAACATCGATGCAGTAAAAAATCACCGGGTTTATAAAACACCAGTCGGAATCTTGCGTTATGATGCCCCCTGTGTGGAAACACCACTGATGCTTAAGTGGATGGGAAGTATTCAACAACCGGAGTTATTTAAAGATTACGATCTCCGTAAAGATCTGAAAGCCTTTTATAAAGAGTTCTTTTCCTATGATCTGACCGATGAAAATATTGATACGATTTTGAAAGTCGATGCAAATAATTAAGTCGGCCAATCGCAAAATCAGAAAGTTGTTATAAATGTTAAAAAATATCAGTTTTCAAGAAAAACACTTGCTTAAAGAAAAACGCTTGAATTTTTCAGCTTTGCTGGTGCTGCTAGTCGTTATTTTAGGAACCCTGGTGATTGTTTCATTATGCATGGGACGCTTTCCCATTTCAATACCAGAAGTCATCCATGTGCTGGTGGCTAACATTTTACCGCTGCCGCAAGTTGGGGACGCAAATGTGGAGAGTGTGGTCATGACGCTGCGTTTCCCCCGGGTGATGGCAGCGATTCTGGTGGGTGGTTCATTGGCCTTGTCGGGGGCGGTGTATCAGGGGGTTTTTCAAAACCCCCTGGTTTCCCCGGATTTACTGGGGGTGTCTTCCGGCGCCTGTGTCGGAGCCGCCATTGCGATTTTAATCGGGATTGGCACCTTTGGTATTCAGATTGGGGCCTTTGTCGGCGGTATTCTGGCGGTGGCGTTGACAACAACGGCACCGAAGCTGATTAAAAACAGTTCCAATATGATGCTGGTGATGTCAGGGATTATTGTCGGGGGATTGATGAGCTCAATCATGGGGATCATCAAATATATTGCTGATCCGGAAACCGAACTGGCTGAAATAACCTATTGGCAGATGGGCAGTATTGCCAAGGTGTTGCCAAAGAGTATCCTGATGGTGGCACCGGCGATGATTGTGGCAATCATTATTATCATGATTCTGCGTTGGAAAATCAATGTGTTGTCATTAGGCGAGACGGAAGCCCGAAGCCTGGGGATCAATGTGAAAACCACCCGACGGATTGTCATTATCGGTGCCACCTTGTTAACGGCCAGTTCTGTTTGTATCAGCGGAACAATCGGCTGGGTTGGTCTGGTGGTGCCGCATCTGGGGCGATTGATGGTCGGCCCCAACAATATGAAATTATTGCCGGTTTCTTTCGTTTTGGGAGGAATCTTTTTGCTGATGATTGACACCATTGCCAGAACCATCACCAGCGCCGAACTGCCGCTGAGTATCTTAACCGGTTTGATTGGCGCGCCATTCTATTTTTATCTGTTAAAAAAAGAGAGGATGAATCTGTCATGAATTTAAGGATCGCTAAACTGGGCTTTGCCTATCCCAACGGCAAACAGATTTTTACAGAGGTTGATTTCAGTCTGAAAAAGGGCGAAATATTCACCATCTTGGGGCCCAACGGTGCTGGAAAATCGACCTTGCTGAATTGCATCGGCAATCTGAGTGAGCCGACACAAGGGGGAATCTTTTTAGAAAAGGATAATATTAAAGATTTGACACTGTGCCAGTTTGCTAAGCGGGTTGCCTATGTGACCCAGATCCACCAGCCGACCTATGCCTTTACCGTTGAAGAATTTGTTGCCATGGGCCGAACCCCCTATTTAAGTGCCTTTAAAAAACTGGGGCATCAGGATCAGCGGATGATTGAAGAAGCCATGGAACTGGTCAGGATCACCCATCTTAGGAGCAAAGCCTATACGCAGATAAGCGGTGGGGAACGACAGCTGGTAACCATTGCCAGAGCCATTGCCCAGGAACCGGACTTTATTTTACTGGATGAACCCACCGCCCATCTGGATTTCGGGAATCAGATCAGAACCATGAAGCTGGTTAAAAAATTGTCGGATCGCGGCTATGGCATTATTATGACAACCCATAATCCGGATCAGGTGTTTTTTATTGGTGGTCGAGTCGGGGTGCTTAATCGCTCGGGGGTCTTTGAAATCGGCGTGGTGGATCAGTATTTATCCGAAGATTTGTTAAGCCGTCTCTACAATGAACCGGTCCATCTATTTTACTCAAATCAACTGCATCGTAATATCTGTACTGCTGGGGCTTAGATATTTAGATTTGGGGCAGGGATATGATTTTTATACTAATTTCACAATATGTTATTGACAAATGTTAATAATTAGGGTAAACTAACGTCAACTCAATCGTGTGATAAAAATAAGCCAATGAGGCATGTACTTCTTGAAAGAAGTTGTGTTTTGTTGGCTTTTTTTGTAGAGGCGAATTAACAGAATTTTAAGGCAATTGCTCAGATCCGATTTGAAATAGGGGCTGTCACTTTTGAAAAGTGTCGTAGCAGTAAAGTGTCTTTGGAGTAGTGGTTTACAAAAACAGTTTAATATTGATGTCAATTATGTGTCTGAAGACTCACTTATGTGGGTCTTTTATTTTTTGAAAATTTAAGGAGAAAAGAAAAATGAATCAGGAATTATGGGAAAAATCAGTTGAATTTCATGGACATCATTGTCCTGGGTTGGCCATTGGCGTCAGAGCTTCACAGGAAGCGATTAAGGCACTCAACATCTCTTTTTCAGAAGATGAAGATGTGGTGTGTATCACCGAAAACGATGCCTGCGGTGTTGATGGGGTGCAGGTTATTTTAGGCTGCAGCGTGGGAAAAGGCAATCTGTTGTTTAGAAATCGGGGGAAACAGGCTTTTACTTTTTTTAATCGCAACAGTGGCGAAAAAATCCGTCTGGTTTTAAAAGCTTTGCCGGAAATGGAACGGGATGAAATGGAAGCCTTCATTTTAAACGAGCCTGATGCCAGCAAGATCTTTGATTTTAAAACCCCGGATTATGACCTGCCGGAACGGGCCCGGATTTTTCAAAGTGTGATCTGCGAGGAATGCGGTGAAAAAACGGCCGAGCATATGATCCGGCTGGAAAACGGCAAGAAAGTTTGTGTTGATTGCTCGAATCCCTATACCCGAGGTTTTTAATTAATTTTTGAGTGGGAAATGCAGTGAGTTGAAAGAGGAGAAAAGTAATGAAAAATAGAATAAAAAAAGTGGCGATCATTTTGTTAAGTTTAGTGATGATGGTATCTTTTGCGGCCTGCAGCAATGCAAAAGCAGATGATACCGAAAGTAAAGAAGTAGAGGCCACCACAAAGGTAGTAACCGACAGCCTCGGCCGTCAGGTGGAAGTGCCAGCCGAAATTGACAGTGTTGGTTCCCTTGGGGTGATGCGGCTGTTAACCTACATGGATGCCGTTGATCTGGTTAAAGGTGGAACTGATATGGACAATGTTCAGGTGTTAACCCGTCCTTATACCCTGGTTAATCCAAATTTTGCCAGTTTAACGCAAATTGGGCAGGGTGGTTCCGGTGGTATTGTTCCTTTTGACGAAGAAATCGTTAAGTTGGCACCCGATGTCATTTTTGTCGTGTCGGATTATACCCAGTCTGATGAGTTGCAGGCAAAAACCGGTATTCCGGTGGTGGCCGTAGCCAGCCCCGGCTTATTTGATGGAAAAATGAGTGCCTCCATGGATCTAATTGGTCAGGTATTGGGCAAAGAAGATCGGGCCAAGGAAGTCAATGAGTATATGGATCAGGCACAAAAAGATCTCAATGACCGCACCAAAGATATTCCGGAAGCCAGTCGACCCAGTGTTTATAATGGCGCTCTGAATTTCAAAGGCAAACACGGCTTTGACGGCACCAGCGGGAATTATGGCCCCTTTGTGGCCATCAATGCCAATAACGTGGTCGACCAAACCGGTCAAAAATCGGCCTTCTCCATTGACCTTGAACAGGTTCTGGCCTGGAATCCGGAGATCATTTTCCTGAATCCGGAAAATATGGATCTGGTCAACGAACAATACACCCAGAACCCGGATTTCTTTAATTCCTTTCAGGCGGTTCAGAATAACAAGGTTTACACCCAATTGGCATATAATAATAACTACACCAATGTCGAAATTGCCCTGGCCGATGCCTATTATGCCGGTACCATTATTTATCCCGATAAATTTAAAGATGTCAATATTGAAAAGAAAGCCGATGAAATTTTTGAGTTTCTGCTGGGCGAAAAATTATATGCTAAATATACGGCAGCGGGACAGGGCTTTGGTCCACTGACAATTGGAAAATAATGGTTAATCAAAAAAA
This sequence comes from Acetobacterium wieringae, assembly GCF_001766835.1. GTDB lineage: Bacteria > Bacillota > Clostridia > Eubacteriales > Eubacteriaceae > Acetobacterium > Acetobacterium wieringae. The sequence continues at coordinate 52,251 of NZ_LKEU01000042.1, forward strand.
GACAGCCTGCGGCGTCAACTATGATCAATACATCTACCGTAAGATTCTGACGATCGTGATTCTGGTGATACTGACATTTCTAACCGCACTTTTTGCGATCACCGCCGGTTCGGCTGATATTCCGGTTACCGAAGTGTTAAAGGCCTTATTCGGTTTGGGTGCCGCCAAAAATGTACTGGTTACCGTCAACATCCGCCTGCCCCGGATTCTGATGGCCATCGTCGGCGGGATTGGTTTGGCAGCGGCTGGCTGTGTCATGCAGAGTATCTTAAAAAATCCGTTGGCATCAGCATCCACCCTGGGGATCTCCCAGGGTGCTTCCTTCGGGGCCGCCATTGCCATTACCTTCCTGGGTGGGGGCACCGTCATGGGGAACACTGCCGATGCGGTGACCGTCAACAACCCCTATTTAACCAGTATCTGCGCTTTTATTACCTCGATGTTTGTCACTTTTGTGATTTTGGGTTTATCGAAAGCCCGCAAGGCATCTCCTGAAACTATGATTCTAGCCGGGGTGGCCCTCAGTTCCTTGTTTGCTGGTGCTACGGCGCTACTGCAGTACTTTTCCTCAGATGTTCAGATGGCCGCCATTGTCTTTTGGACTTTTGGCGATCTGGGCCGGGCCAGTATGCAAAATATCCAGGTGGCGGCAATAGTGACGGCCGGAGCGCTGATTTATTTCATGTTTAACCGCTGGAACTACAACGCCCTGGAATGTGGCGAACATACCGCCACCGGCTTGGGGGTTAATGTCTCCCGGGTACGGCTGATTGGGATGACGGTCGCTTCGCTGACGGCGGCGACGATTGTATCCTTTGTCGGGATCATCAACTTTATTGGTCTGATTGCCCCCCATATCATGCGGCGCTTTGTTGGCAATGATTACCGTTATCTACTGCCGGCTTCAGCCCTGATGGGGGCGCTGATGCTATTGATTAGCGATACCTTTGCCCGGTTAATTATTTCACCGGTCATTCTGCCCATCGGAGCCATTACTTCATTCCTGGGGGCTCCGCTATTCTTATATCTGATATTTAAAGGAGTGAGTCACAATGCTGAAAATTGATGCTTTGGAATTTGGTTATCGATCCAACCGCAAAATTCTGGATCGCATTGAATTTGATGTTGCTAATGGCGAATGCGTCGCAATTCTGGGAAATAACGGGGCGGGCAAAAGCACCATGCTAAAGTGTCTGAATAAGATTATCGCACCTCAAAAAGGCCGGGTCGTCGTCAATGAGGTCGATATTCTCAGGATGACCCGCCTGGACATTGCCAAAAATACTGCCTATGTTGCCCAGAAAAGTGAAGGGAGTCAAATAACGGCTTATGATGCTATTTTATTAGGGCGCAAACCCTATATTAAACTGGCGCCGAAAAAAGAAGATTACGAAATAGTTGAAACGATTATTGCCAGTATGGGATTGGAACAATTATCACTGCGTTATATCGATGAGTTAAGCGGCGGTGAACTGCAAAAGGTGATGATTGCCCGGGCTCTGGCCCAGGAACCGAAAGTGCTGCTGCTTGATGAGCCCACCAGCTGCCTGGATTTAAAGAACCAGCTGGAGGTACTAAAGCTGATTCAGAATATTACCAAAGAAAAAGAGATAGCGGTGGTCATTGTCATCCACGATTTAAATTTGGCGCTGCGATACTGTGACAGGTTTCTCTTCTTAAAAGACAGTGAAATTTTCTGTTACGGTGGTTTGGACATAATGACCTCCGAAAACATTGGCGCAGTCTATCAGGTGCCGGTGGTTGTGGAATCCTATCAAAATCAGAAAGTCGTGATCCCTTTAACGTAAAAAGAAAAGCTCTGGTTTGCATGTTGAATCAGAGTTTTTTTTATTGCCGTTGAGCTAAATAATACGATTGTCGCCTTTGAAGAATTCTGATAAAATGAATAAAAAACCAAAAGGAGGGCTGTTCTTATGTCAGCATTCAAAAACACCGCACCGGTCGTCTGGTTATTGATAGCCATTGCCGTATTTATTGGCGGCATGATTATGCTTTTAGACGTGAAATTGGCTTGGGATATTATTATCACCGGCATATCGATTATGTTAGTCGTCGTGGGAATAATGTACCTGTCAGCCATTTTTTTAAAAAAAGACGAAAGTAGGCTAAAGGAGTTGGGGATCGGGTTATTATGCCTGTTTGGGGGCATTTTTACCTACGCCAACCCGCAATTTTTGAAAGTTCCGTTCAGCTTTGTCATTGGTATGCTGGGGATCATTATCGGTTGTTTTGTTTTAATCAGTAGTTTGAAACTTAAGAGCGATGGAGCGCCCTGGGGCTGGACCATGCTGGTGGCCCTGGTTTATATCGGGCTGGGTATTGACATGGCTTTTTTTGCCACCACCGGCCGGATTTTTGGCATCATTTTTGGAGTTTATCTGATTTTCTTCGCTTTTAATATCTTCGGCGATGCGCTGGTCAGTTTAATGAAACACAATAGCGGTGCTCAAAAAGCCAAGAAGCACATGCGCGTCTCCCTGCCGTTGGTATTTGCGGCTTTTTTACCGATGCGGATGTTAAAAAAGGTCAATCAACTGGTTGAAGAAGAACCGGATGCGCTGTTGTTATTGGAAGACCACAGCATAGAAAGAACTACCGATATGGAAATATTTATCCACACCAGAGAAGGGTTGATTCCGGGAATGGGTCATGTGGATGCTTCAATTGGGGAGTGTGTTTACAGTTATGGCAATTATGATGATTCCACCTGGAAATTAGGAGGATTCTTAGCTGATGGTGTGTTGGTGGAGATGCCTAAAGAGGAACATGTAAAACAAGCCCTGAAAGTTGAAAAGAAAATTTTAATGGGATATGGTTTGTCGCTGACTCCGGAACAAAAAAGCGGGGTTCAGGAACAACTGGAAAAATTGCTTTCGCAAACAATGCCCTGGGAACCCAAAGCAGAACAGGCCGATAAAGGTGAAATAGCAGGCGAGCCGAGAGATTTTTCCGATGTTTCCAGTCAGCTTTATAATGATGCCAAAGCAAGTTTTTATAAATTCAAACAGGGCAATGAATTTAAAACCTATTACGCCCTGGGAACCAATTGTGTTAAGCTGGTCGATACCATTGTCGGTAAAACCGGGATTGACCTGATCAAGGTCAATGGCATCATCACCCCCGGCGCCTATCTCGATTATCTGGATCGGCTTTATGACCGCGGCGATTCGATTGTGGTTTCCCGCACGCTTTATCAGGATATCGAAAATAATATGGCAAAAGATAACCGTGTCAGTTCGGTGTAAAAGTTGTGAAACCGTGCAATTAAATGTTACAGCAGTTTGAAATGGTTATTGGTGTATTCAATGATGCCTTCTTTCTGAAGCTTGGAAAGCACCCGGGATAAGGCAGAGCGATCCACACATAAAAAATCGGCCAGCTCATTGCGGCTAAAGGGAATCTCAAAAGCGAGGTTTCCTTTTTTTTCGGCCTGCAGCGACAAATAGGAGAGGACCTTGTCCTGAATGGTTCGACGGGATAACAGTTGATTTTTATTACTCAGCAGAATGTTTTTTCGGGCCAGAATTTTTAGCAGATTTTCGATAAGCTGATTGTGAAAAATGCAGGAGTTGGGGCAGGTATTGATAATCCGTTCGATGCCCAGAAACATAACACTGGCGTTGGTCTTGGCAAGCACAGTTACGGGGCTTTCTTTAACCCCGGCACTGGCAAAGGCTTCGCCGAAAATATGGCTGGGGCTCAGTTCGGTAAGAATCGAGCGATTGCCATAATAATCCTCTTGAATAACCTGAACTTCTCCCGATAGAATAACCCCGACTGCGGGAACTGGTTGGCCGGTTAGCAGGATGATTTCCCCCCGATCATAGGTTTTTACCTCACCACCGAGACACTGCAGCATGGCTTCGAGATTTTCATCAATGCCATCAAATAGTTTAACTTTTCTTAAGACTTCGATATTTTTATCCATATTTTCCCTTTGTGTTGCATATGCAACGGTAGTTTTGGGTAGATTATATTATGATTAGCTCAAGAAATCAATACATGATATTTCAAGGAGGAAAAAAAGATGATCCGAAAAATAATTTCGATAGATGAACAAAAATGTAATGGTTGTGGCTTATGTGCCGAAGCCTGCCACGAAGGCGCCATTGGTATGGTGGATGGGGTGGCCAAGCTACTGCGCGATGACTACTGCGATGGATTGGGGGATTGCCTGCCCAGCTGTCCCACTGGGGCGATTACCTTTGTGGAACGGGAAGCAGCTGCCTATGACGAAGCTGCCGTGCTGGAAAATATGAAAAAGAAAGAAATGGCTCAAAACAGTGGCGAGAAAAAAGCTGGTGGTTGCCCCGGAACGCATGCAAAAACGATTGTCCGGGAAAGTGCAGCAGCGGATGATGGTTTGGAACCACTGGCCTGTGGGTGTCCGGGCTCCTCGTCCAAGGCGATTGTTCGAGAGTCAGCAACAGCGCCGGAATCAACGGCATCGGCTGCTCCGGAGTCACAATTGCGACAATGGCCAGTGCAGATTAAATTAGCACCGGTTAATGCCCCCTATTTCAATGGTTCACATCTGCTGATTGCGGCAGATTGTACCGCCTATGCCTATGCGGATTTCCATAATCGCTTTATTAAAAATAAAATCACATTGATTGGATGTCCAAAACTGGATGCCGTTGACTATGCTGACAAGCTGACGGAAATAATAAAGCTTAATGACATCAAAAGTGTGACAGTGGTGCGGATGGAAGTTCCCTGTTGCGGTGGTATAACAGCAGCCGTGACCACGGCTCTTCAGAATTCCGGAAAAATGATTCCCTGGCAGGTGCTAACCGTCACAACAGACGGAAAAGTGCTGGAAAATGTCTAAAATACCATCGTAAAAAAACAACGAATTACAGAAACGGGTGGAGACATTATCCATGTGGTTTCGGCAAAAGAACAATCCATGAAGCATTTGATTGATATTTTTCTGCTGCCGTGGAAGTCTCTCACGATGAATGAACACGGATTTGTTTTCAATAAGTGACCTACTGATAAAAATTTGTCCTCAAATTTATTGCCTAAAAAATACGGCCATATCCCGAATCTCCGGGGATATGGCTTTTTTTCGATCAGAATAAACAAAGGAAGGACCATGGCAATGAGAAATTAAATGAATTTCAGATCATGGAAGGTCAGATCCGATGCAAAAAAACGCAGGTCTTATCATGGTTTCGTAAACCTTTGCAAAAATTGTTTAGAAATATTTTGCAAAGGCCTTAATTTGTGCTTTAAGTGATAAAGTTATGTTGTAAAACCAGAATGATTATGATATGATAGCCCTGTCGATACATATATATACAAGTTGACAAAATACGAATTTTTCCTGTTGAAAAAACAGTGATAATAACATACACTGTTTAAAGAAAATTGACCGGGAAATGATAATGGAGGAAACATTATGGCTTTTAATATTGCAGTTGCAGGCAAAGGTGGCGTTGGCAAAACAAGTCTTACCGGTATGCTTATTGAATATTTAGTGGCAGAAGGTCTGGGTCCAATTTTAGCAGTGGATGCAGATGCCAATGCCAATCTTAACGAAGTGCTCGGAGAAGAGGTTGATCTTTCCATTGGAGAGATTAAAGAAGAAGTCAACCGGGCTGAAATGGAAGGTGTGCCACTACCTCCGGGTGTGACGAAAACCGATTTTTTAAGATTGCGATTGAATCAGGCAGTTGCTGAAGGCAACGGCTATGATCTGTTGGTTATGGGCCGTAGCCAGGGCGCTGGTTGCTATTGTTATGTAAACGGAATCTTAAAAACCCAACTTGATATGCTGGCGAGTAATTATCAATATATCATCGTTGATAACGAAGCCGGGATGGAGCATTTAAGCCGGGGAACTCTTGGAAGAATTGACATGCTGATTTTAGTCAGTGACTGCTCCCGTCGGGGGATTCAGGCAGTTGGTCGGATCAAGGAACTGGTTTCGGAACTGAAACTGAAAGTACCCGTGATCAAATTGATTGTCAATCGGGCACCCGATGGCATCTTAAACGAGGGAACCGCTGAAGAAATCGAAAAACAGGGTCTTGACCTGATTGGTGTTGTACCACTGGATCAAAATGTTTTTGAATATGACGCCTATGGCAAACCACTGGTTCAGCTGCCCGCTGATTCACCAGCGAAGATGGCTTTAAGAGATATTGTCAACAAATTGGAAATCATCAAGAATAATAAAAATAAATAAATATGATCGGGGCTGTTTATCAGCCCTTTCAGACGGAAACTGCGGAAAAGGGGAGATTGTTAAATGAGTAAGGTACGATTTATAATTAAAGGAAAAAGATCCGTTGATTTAGTGGCCGGTGAGGGTGAGAATCTGCTGGATGCGGCCAGAAGAGCTGGCGTCATGATCGATTCGCCCTGCAGCGGGAATGCCACCTGCGGCAAATGCAAGGTAAAAATTGTATCAGGACAGGTCAAAACAGAAAAAACCAGACATATTTCTGAGGAAGAAATGGCCAATGGGATCGTTCTTTCCTGCAATGCAACCATTATGGAAGATATCGAGGTGGAAGTACCGGATTTAGCATCTTCTTTTGTCAATGAAATGCAGATTACCGATCTTTCAAACAATGAAAATAAAAACATTAAATACGTTCGCAAGAAAATGATCAAAGAAGGCATGACCAATGCCAGTCGGCTCTGGTCAGAGATCATCCAATTGCCGTGCCCCAGCATTGAAGACAATAGCGCTGATGAAGATCGGCTAAAACTTTATTTTCAACAAAATCTGGGCTATGAAGACATCACCATTAGTCTGAATGTGATGAAAAAATTGCCGGATGCCTTTAGAAAAAAAGATTTTTTAATCGAAGTCGTCTATCTAAAGCGTCGGGAAGTGGCTGAAATTCTCGATGTTAAACCGGCAAATGGTGAGAAATCGGTGCTCTACGGCATTGCCTTGGATATTGGAACAACTTCCGTATCGGCCTGTCTGGTGGATATGAACACCAATGAAATCCTGACAAAAGCCTCAATGGGGAATGCTCAGGTTAAATACGGGGCAGATGTCATTAACCGGATCGTTTATTCGGAAAAACCCGGTGGACTGGAAAATCTGCGCCATGCCATTGTCGATGAGAGTATTAATAGTCTTATCGAAAAAATGGTGAAAACCGTCGGGATTAATAAAGAAGACATCTACGAGGTCTGTGCCGCCGGTAATACCACCATGAACCACTTGCTTTTGGGTTTAAATCCCGACTATTTAAGACGGGAGCCGTTTATCCCGGCGATTAATGATATCCCCGAAATGAAGTGTGCCGAACTGGGAATCAATGTAAATCCGGAAGGAAAAATTTATCTGGCTCCATCGGTGGCTAGCTACGTTGGCGGCGATATTACCGCTGGAGTCTTTGCAGTACCGGTATGGATGCGGGAAGACTTTACCATGCTGGTGGATCTGGGAACAAACGGTGAAATTGTCTTTGGCAACAAAGATTTCTTAATGACCTGTGCCTGTTCAGCTGGTCCGGCTTTTGAAGGCGGCGAAATCAGCTGTGGCACCCGGGCCGTACCCGGTGCCATCGAACAAGTTACCATCAATGAAGAAGATCTTAGGCCCTTTTATAATACCATTGGCCATGTCAGTCCGGTGGGAATTTGCGGATCAGGAATTATCGATCTGATTTGTGAAATGAAGCGAACCGGCATTATCAACGGCAAAGGTCGAATGGAACGGGATCTGAATCACCCGCGCATCAAATTTGACGAATACGGGATTGGTCAATATTATCTCTATTCTAAAGAATTGGATAATGGCTCTAAAGATATTTACATTACCGAAATTGATATTGACAGCTTTATCAAGGCCAAAGGAGCCGTGTTCTCGGCGATTTATATTTTAATGGAAAGCCTGGATATGCCCATTGATGTGCTGGAAAACATTTATGTTGCTGGTGGCATCGGCACGAATCTGGATATCACCAATGCCATTGCTCTGGGAATGCTGCCAGATATACCAGTCGATAAATATTTCTATATTGGCAACAGCTCGATGCAGGGGTGTTATCTGGCCCTGACCCTCAGTGAAGGAAAAGATAAGATCCGTGAGATCTCTCAAAATATGACGTACATGGAATTAAGCGTCCACCCGACCTATATGGATGAGTTTATCTCAGCTTGCTTTATTCCGCATACCAATATGAATTTATTTCCGTCTCTGGAAAACTGAAACAGGAGATTTTAAATGGAAAATACCTTACGGGATGAAACCGCAATTGAAGAAAAAAGAAAAGATAAAATACCCTACGAACACTACAAGAGCTTGTTAAAAGACCTCGATCCTCAAACTGTTGCCAAAAACAGCACCTGTCCCTATGATGAAGAAGGGCGCTTCTTTACCGCTACGCTGATGGGAACCCCGTATAAGGTTGCCTATCCTCAGGGAGATGTGACGGATATGGATGGACAGGACTTTGATAATTATAAACTAAAAACCATGATTTTACGCTATCTGATCAATGCCAAAGGGATTAAGGCTACCGGCGAAAACATTGCTTATCGGGATGTTTCCGGCGGAAACATTTACTATCCCTGCTTTGAGGGGCGCTGTTTAAAACGGTTTGCCTTTACCTTTAATTACAATCTTGAGGGGTTGAAAAAAGCGATGGCAATTCTGGGTGCTGAACCCCAAAGTATTGGGGATCTCTCCTGGCGGTTTGAGGTCATCAATAATATGTTTATGACCGTAATTCTTTGGATTGGCGATGATGAGTTTCCACCTGAAGCACAAATCTTGTTTGATTCTAATTTTCCCAGTGCCTTCAGTGCTGAAGATATGGCCGTTATGGGCGATATTTTTATACCGGCACTTAAAGAACTCAGTAAGAAATAATGAAGCAATCAAAATTACTGGATATTGATCCCCATTTTTCGGAGAGTAGTTATGTCATTAATCGTGATTTATTTATAAATTACGATCCCGGCGAGATGAGCATAAAATCATCTTGCCCCTATAATCCGGAAAATGGACGATTTGAAATTATTGTTCTGGGAGAAACGTATTTTGTCGATTATCCCAGTGGAGTGGTTCGCAACGCACAAGGTGAAGAATTTGATAACTACTCAATCAAAATTTTTATTCTCAGATATTTAATGAATGCCAACGGAAAAGAAGCCACCAACGAGTGGATTAGTTTCAAAGAATTTCCAGATGGCCCCTTATATTATTCCAATTTTCACAAACGCTGCATTCAAGTTTTTGCACAAATAGGCAACGAAATGCCAGAACAACTAAAGAAATATATGAGCAGGCTACAAGCGGTTCCCTATAATAAAGGTGACCTTTCCTGGCAGTTCACAGTGACACCTGGAGTGGATATCGTCTGGATAGTGTGGTTTGGTGACGATGAGTTCGAAGCTGAAGCGCAGATATTGTTCGACAAGAAATTAACAGATGTCTTTAACATCAAAGATCTGGCAATTTTAGGTGATGTTTTGATGATTTCGTTGAAAACCTTTACTTTCTCTTTAAACTCTAAAAAAAATTAAGATAAATTTTAGAAAAATGCCGAAAATTAATTGACAAACTTTTAACTAATATACTACAATCTGTGTATACTTATATATACAGGTAAAAAGCTGTAGAATATGTAATGGTTTTAATTTGGTTTTAAAGTCTTGAACTTTGAAATAAATATTTTGAAAAAAGGTAACAGGTTAGGAGGAAACAAAGAATGCCATACAAAAAAGCAGAACAAAAATTTAGTGGCAAGATCAACGTATGTGAGATAGGTGTTGGAGATGCAGCTATCAGCATAGGTGGAGAAAACTCATTACCATTTTTAGGTACTGAAGGGTTTAAAACTGCGGTTGGTATCGCAATTTCAGACACAACTGACGAGTGGGCAGATTGCTTCAAAGCTCTTTACGGAGATGATTTGAAAAACCCTGCAGCGTTAGCAAAAGCAGCAGTAGAAAAATCAGGTGCTGATTTCCTATTAGTTAAACTTGAAAGTGCAGATCCAAACGGCGCAGATGCATCAGTTGAAAGCTGTGTTGCAACAGCCGTAGCAGTAGAAGCTGCAATCGACGTACCTTTAGTAGTAGAAGGATGTAAAAACGCAGAAAAAGACGCGAAGGTGCTTGAAGAAGTAGCTAAAGCTCTTGAAGGTAAAAATGTCGTTTTATTCTCTGCAGTAGAAGACAATTACAAGACAATTGGTGCTGCTGGCGGAATGGCTTACGGCCAAAAAGTATCAGCTGAATCTGCAGTAGATATCAACCTTGCAAAACAATTAAACATCTTATTAACACAACTGGGTGTTAAGAGCAAAGATATTATCATGGATGTTGGAACAGCAGCAGCCGGTTACGGTTTTGAATATGTTGCTTCAACCATGGATCGTATTCGTTTAGCCGGCTTAGGTCAAAACGATGAATCCTTACAAATGCCAATTATGACCAATGTTTCTAACGAAGCATGGGGCGTAAAAGAAGCGGTTTCCACAATTGAAGATGCACCAGAATGGGGCGATCAGGAAGCACGTGGTATCGGTATGGAAGTAGCAACAGCTTCTGCTTGTGTTGTTGGCGGATCAAACGCTATCATCGTAAGACATCCAGAATCAGCTAAAACCGTTAAAGCTTTAGTTGCTGGAATCATAGGTTAGGAAAGGAAGGCGAATACAAATGGCAGTAAAAGGTTTAGATATCTTTAAACTCACACCAAAAACAAACTGTAAAGAATGTGGTTTCCCAACATGTATGGCTTTCTCAATGAAAGCTGCTACTGGCGGGGTACCTGTAGAAAAATGTCCATACATCTCAGAAGAATCTAAAGAATTATTATCAGAAGCTACAGCTCCTCCAATGAAAACCATCAAAGTTGGTTCTGGCGATACAGAAAAAGCTCTTGGCGGCGAAACTGTATTATTCAGACACGAAAAAACTTTGGTTAATAAAAACCTGTTTGCAGTAGAATTATCAGATGCTATGAGTGACGCTGATGTTGATGCAGCTTGCGCTACATTACAAAAAATTAACTATGACCGAATCGGCGAAATGATGTTCGTTGAAATAGTTGCCGTTCGTTTTGCAGCTGATGCAGCTAAATTTGCAGCACTTGTTAAAAAAGTAGCTGACTGTGGCAAAATTCCAATGATCGTTACAACTGATGCTGAAGTAGCAAAAGCAGCGGTTGCAGGTGCTGGCGCAGGCGCAATTATCATGGGCGCAACCAAAGATAATGCCGCAGCAATGGTAGACGTAGCTAAAGCTGCAGATGCTGTTCTTGGTGTTTCTGCAGACAGTATTGAAGCATTACACGATTTAGTCGAAGAAATCGAAAAAATGGGTTACAAAAACCTGGTATTAAATGTTGGCGAAACTTCAATCAAAGAAGCTTACGCAAATGCAGTTGATATCCGTACAGCAGCAATCAAGGGCAATGACCGTACCTTCGGATATCCTTCAGTTGTATTTGCAAACAAATTAGCACCAGCTAATACTAACCTGCAAATTGCTTTAGCATCGGCTTTCGTTCTTCGTTACGGTTCGATCATCGTTATGGACGAAATGGACTTCAACGCTGCTTTACCACTGTTTGGTTTAAGACAAAACATCTTTACCGATCCTCAAAAACCAATGCGTGTTGAACCGAAAGTATATGAATTCAACAAACCAACAGGCAACGATCCAGTTCTTGTTACCGTTGACTTCGCATTATCTTACTTCGTTGTTGCTGGTGAAATCGAACGATCTAAAGTTCCAGCTTACCTGGCAATTCCAGATGCTGGTGGTTATTCAGTACTTACTGCTTGGGCTGCTGGTAAATTTGGCGCTGGCGTTATCGCTAACTTCATTAAAGAAGCAGACGTAGCCAGCATGACTACTTCTCGTAAGTTAATCTTACCTGGTAAGGTTGCTGTTCTTCAAGGTGATTTAGCTGAAGAACTGCCAGATTGGGAAGTTATTGTTGGACCAAACGAAGCGATGCAATTACCTAAGTTCTTAAGAGACATGCAAGCATAAATAATATCAATCTGTGCCCGAAGATAACTTCGGGCACACCTAAAATATTTTTTTCAATTTGAAAGGGGAACAATATGTCAAAATTCATGGTTATTGGTGAAAGAATTCACTGTATTTCTCCAGCAATTCGTCAGGCATTCGCAGATAGAAATCCAGAGCCAATTCTTTTAAGAGCAAAAGAACAATTAGATGCTGGTGCAGATTATCTTGATTTAAACATCGGACCTGCTGAAAAAGGCGGCGAAGAATTAATGCAATGGGGTGTTAAATTACTCCAGGAAAACTTTGATAACGTGCCAATCGCACTCGATACAGCTAACATGAAAGCCATCGAAGCTGGTATTCAGGTTTATAACCGATCAAAAGGTAAACCAATCGTAAACTCAGCTGATGCTGGCGATCGTATCGAATACGTTGATTTAGCAGCTGCTAATGATGCGATGGTTATCGCTCTTTGCTCTAAAGAAGGTGTACCAGGAAGCAATGACGAACGTATTGCATACTGTTCTGAATTATTAGAACGTGGTATGGAACGAGGAATGGAACCAACAGATTTACTGTTTGACCCATTATTCATTGTTATCAAAGGAATGCAAGATCAATTAGGTGATGTATTAGAAGCAATTCAAATGATCACTGACATGGGTCTGTTAACAACTGGTGGTTTAAGTAACGTATCGAATGGCGCACCAAAACATATCCGTCCATTATTAGATAGCGCTACAGTTGCTATGGCTATGCAATGTGGATTCAGTTCTGCTATCGTAAATCCTTGCGACAAACGATTAATGGAAACCATCGTAGCTTGCGATATTATCAAAAATAATATCCTTTATGCAGATTCAGTACTTGAGTTCTAGAAATACCTTTATAAATTAACAACAGGTATTTGAAAATACTCATAAAAAAAAGCCCCCGACGTTAATTCATCACTTGCCGCACAAGTTACGATGAAAGTCAGGAGCAAACAACTATGTATAATGTATCACTCACCTACATTGTATAACATTTAACAATGTTTGTAAAGGGTAATTTGATTATTTTTTCAATATGACGAAACTTTTTACAAATACGTAAAAAATATCTTTTATACGAAACAGGTGCTTTGATATAAATTATAAAATTTAGAGAGGTAGAAAAAATATGAGCAATGAAATTTTAAACTACGATAAGGTCGCTGAAGCTTCCCTTGTGAAAGCTCAGAGAGATGGCGCAGAAACAATGTGGGATCGCCGTGCTGCACAAAAAACCCAATGTGGTTTTGGGGAAGCAGGGGTATGTTGCCGAATTTGTGCAATGGGTCCATGTCGAGTTAGTCCAGTTCCTGGAAAAGGTGCTGAAAGAGGTATTTGTGGAGCGAATGCAGACACAATTGTAGCAAGAAACTTTGCCAGAATGGTCGCTGGTGGAACATCTGCCCATTCAGACCATGCCCGTGATATCGTTCATGCAATGCATCATTCATCAGCTGAAGGTCCTTTCAAAATTCGTGACGAAGCAAAATTACGACGAATTGCCAAAGAATGGGACGTTGTTGATGCGGATACCAAAGAAACTTACGCATTAGCCCATGAAATGGCTGAAATCGCCCTTGAAGAATTCGGAAAACCGTTTGGAACTCAACGTTTCTTAAAGAGAGCACCTAAAGCTCGTCAGGAAGTTTGGGCACGTGAAGATATCGCACCTCGCGCAATTGATATGGAAGTAACGACATTAATGCATTCAACACATATGGGTTGTGCCGCTGACTATGAAAGCCTTTTCCGACGCGGTATGAGAACCGGTATGTCTGATGGTTGGGGCGGTTCCATGATCGGGACTGAATTCTCTGACATTATGTACGGTACGCCTACTGCTCGTGCATCTTCTTCTAACCTGGGTGTTATTGATTCTGAAATGGTTAATATCCTGATTCATGGTCATGATCCTAACCTTTCTGAAATGCTTGTATTAGCTGCTCAAGATCCAGCAATGGTTGAACTGGCTAAAGCTAAAGGTGCTAAAGGCATTAACATTGTTGGGATGTGCTGTACTGGTAATGAAATGACCATGCGACATGGTATTAAAATTGCCGGAAACTTCTACCAACAAGAAATGTGTATCATCACTGGTGCTATCGAAGCGGTTGTCGTAGACGTTCAATGTATCTTCCCGGCACTGCCAGAACTGGCTAAAACTTACCATACCCGATTTATCAGTACTTCACAGAAAGCTAAAATCGCTGGTGACATGTACATTGAATTCTCAGAAGCTACTGGCTTAGAGAATGCTGCTGAAATCGTAAAAATTGCTGTTGAAAACTTCCCGAACAGAGATGCTGCTAAAGTTGAAATTCCAGATATCAAACAAGATACCCTGGTTGGTTACTCTGTAGAAGAAATCATTAACCATTTAGACAAAGTTGTTAACTCTCAATTAGAAGATGGCTTGGGAACTGTTAAACCATTAGTTGATGTTATCTATGCCGGTGTTCTTCGTGGGGCTGCTGGTGTTGTTGGTTGTAACAATCCTAAACAACAACATGACTATGCGCATATCACCGTAATGGAAGAACTGATCAAACGTGATGTTATCTGTGTTGTTACAGGTTGTGCTGCTCAAGCGGCTGCAAAAGCTGGTTTATTAACATTAGAAGCAAAAGATCGATGTGGTCGTGGTCTGTTAGAAGTTTGTGAACGTGTAAACATTCCACCAGTACTTCATATGGGTTCTTGTGTTGATATCAGCCGTATCCTGCATATTGTAAACTTATGTGCTGACGTAAAAGGAATCGATCCAGCCTTATTACCAGTCGTTGGTATTGCTCCAGAATGGATGTCTGAAAAAGCGGTTTCTATTGCTAACTACGTTGTTGGTTCTGGTATCAATACTTACCTGGGTGTTATTCCACAAGTATTGGGATCACCAAACTTTACAAAACTGTTGACAGAAGATTGCCAGGAATTCATCGGTGCCCACTTCGTATTCGAAAAAGATCCAATGGTCATGGTTGATAAGATCATGGAAGATATGGAAGCTAAACGAACTGCTTTAGGTATCTAATTATATAAAGATAGACAGGTGATAAAATGAAAATAGCATTAACAGGAAAAGGCGGGGTTGGAAAAACAACCATCTCAGCAAGTTTGAGCCGATATTTTGCCGACCAGGGATATAATGTGTTAACAGTTGATGCTGACCCCGATGCCAATCTTGGCCTTGCCTTGGGCATGAGCGAAGAAATGATTGCCAGTATTGTTCCCATTTCTGAAATGAAAGACATGATTGAAGAGCGTACCGCAGCTGATACCGGTTCTTTTGGATCAATGTTTAGAATGAATCCGGAGGTAGCTGATATTCCTGAGCGATATGCCAAGGAATTTAATGGTGTCAAACTATTGACGATGGGGACGGTTGATACCGGCGGATCGGGCTGTGTTTGTCCGGAGCATGTGCTTTTAAAGATGCTGATGAGCCATCTGGTTTTATACCAGAAAGATGTGGTCATCATGGATATGGAAGCCGGTATTGAACATTTGGGTCGTGGAACCGCTGGTGCCGTCGATGCCTTTATCGTTGTCGTTGAGCCGGGTGTTCGCAGCATTCAAACTTATCATAAAGTCAAATCCATGGCTACGGATATTGGTGTAAAACAGGTTTATGTTATTGGAAATAAAATCCGGAATGACGGAGACATCGCCTTTCTTACCGAAAAAATCGGAGCTGAAAACATTATTGGTTTCTTAAACTACCGTGATGCGATTTCAGAATCTGACCGAAACAACAAATCGCCCTATGACGATCCTGTCATGAAAGAAGACATTGCCAATTTAGGCAAGCGCATTCTGGAAATTGTACAGGAAAAAAAGAAATAACGAGTTTTTTAATAAAGCAACAAAAATCTAATGTTAATTGAACGAATCTAAGGAGGAAAAAGTCCATATGAATATGAATCTTTTTGATATTGTTTACGACGGTCAAGCCCAGTATCAGCAACGTGCTGAAGAAATGGTTGCCAAAGTCGTTGCTGAAAAGGGAAAAGAAACACCGGTAAAATTCCCCGGTACTGCTTATGCTTTACCATGTATCTATGCCATCACCGGCAAAAAAATCACCAACGTTGGTGAATTAGAAGAAGCCTTAGAACTTGCAAAAGCTAAAGTAAACCGTACAAATTACCTGCAAGAAGGCTTGGATGCCGGAACTTCTGCTGCAATGTGTGCGGAAATCATTGAAGCAGTTAAATATGTATACGAAGAACTTCCATACGAAGGCCGTCACGTTGAAGATTTAAATACAACCGATGCCCGTTGTTTAGGACATATCACTGATGCTGAAGTACGTAACTTCGGTGTGCCACTGGTAACTGATGACATCCCAGGGGTTGCTGTTATTATCGGTGAATGTAGCGATGCTGAAATGCTGGCTTCTATTGTTAAAGACTACCAAGGTAAAGGTTTATTGACCTTCATGGTTGGTAAAGTTATCGATCAAGCCATTGAACAAAAAATCAAAATGGGTATCGACCTGCGAGTTATTCCTCTGGGATACGAAATTGAATCCGTTATCCATGTTGTATCAGTAGCGATCCGTGCCAGCTTAATCTTTGGTGCGACACCTCCTGGCGACTTCGTGGCTCACCGAACCTATACCAAAAACCGTGTTAAAGCGTTTGTTAACGTATTTGGACCATGGGATAACAAAATTATTGCTGCCGGAGCTGCTGCTATCGAGTTAGGCTTCCCAGCAATCACAGAAACCTATATCAACGAAGTACCAACCTTATTATTAAACCAACCAGATAACAGCAAAGTTGTTGCGACTTCTTTAGAAGCCCGTGGCATCAAAATTAAAGTTACTGAAATCGACTGTCCAGTTGCTGTTTCTTCAGCCTTCGAAGGTGAACGTGTTCGTAAAGATACTATGTTTGCTGAATTCGGTGGAAACAAAACTGAATGTTGGGAACTTGTAACAACTGGCGATGTTGCTGAAATGGAAGATCACAAAATTACCGTGGTTGGACCTGACATTGACGATGCCATGTTTGAAGGCAAAGACGTTGTTCGTCTGCCAATGGGTGTTGTTGTTAAAGTCGGCGGAAAAGCAATGCAAAAAGACTTTGAAACCGTACTGGAAAGACGTATCCATTACTTCACAAACTATATTGAAGGCGCAATGCATGTTGGTCAAAGAAATATTGCATGGATCCGTTTAACAAAAGAAGCATTTGAAAAAGGCTTCCGTTTAAGACACATCGGTGAAGTTTTATATGCAAAAATGCGTTCTGACTTTGATAAAGTTGTTGACAAATGTGAAGTTACCATTTACACCAATGCAGAAGATGTAAAACGTCTTGGCGAAGAACTGGTTAAACCGATCTATGCTGAACGTGACGAACGAATGGGCGCTCTGACAGATGAAAGTGTTGATGAATTCTATACCTGTCTGTTATGTCAATCATTTGCTCCAAGCCACGTTTGTGTTGTAACACCAGAACGTTTAGGTCTTTGTGGTGCTGTTTCCTGGTTAGATGCTAAAGCAACTAAAGAATTGGATCCAACCGGACCTAACCAACCAATCGTTAAAGGCGAAGCTACTGACGAACGTTTAGGACGTTGGGATTCTGTAAATGAAGTAGTAGCCAGAGATTCTCAAGGCGCTGTTGAAGCAGTTACACTGTACTCAATCCTTGAAGATCCAATGACATCATGTGGTTGTTTCGAATGTATCTGTGGTATCATGCCAGAAGCAAACGGTGTTATCATTGTAAACCGTGAGTTCGGTGATACTTCACCAGTTGGTATGACTTTCGGTGAATTGGCTTCAATGACCGGTGGTGGGGTTCAAACTCCAGGCTTCATGGGTCATGGTCGATTCCTGATCGGTTCTAAAAAATTCATGTCAGCTGAAGGCGGTTTACAACGAATCGTTTGGATGCCAAAAGAATTAAAAGATGATGTAGCAGAACGTTTAAATAAAGCTGTATTTGAAATGACCGGCATTGAAAACTTTGCAGACATGGTTTGTGACGAAACAATTGCCAGCGATTCTGAAGCAGTTTTAGAATTCCTAGAATCAAAAGGACATCCAGCTTTAGCAATGGATCCAATTATGTAATACATTTTGACCCTGTCAAAATAAAGACATGCCTGAAGGCAGAACACAGACGTGTTCTGCCTTTTTTTAACCCAAAGCATAAACTTACACAGTTTAGAATAATTCAAAATAGCTATCGATTTATTAAGAAAAGGATGCTATAATTATAAAAAAATCAGATCAACAGGAGGAAACAATATGTGTAGCAATAAAGAACAACACAGCCATGGTGAGCATCATGAGCATGAAGAAGGCCATCCGCATTTAGGTGGAGCCCAACACGAACATCAACATTCGCATCCGCATACCGGGGATGAAGGTCATGAACACATTCATGAGCATAATCACGAACATGGACACACCCATAGTCACCCTCACAGCGATGACCATGATCATGGCAGTGAACATACCCATACAAAAGAGCATGAGCATGAGCACACCCATCATCACGCCCATCCCCATCCTCATCAACATGAGCACCCGCATGGACATGAAAGTCAGGCCCATGCCCATGGCCATGATCATTCGCATGGACACGATCACACACACGGCCATGATCATCCCCACCCCCATGTTCACGGTGATGGCCATTGTGGACACCACAATAAAAACGGCGCCGGTTGTTGCCATGGTGGTGATGTCGAAAATAAGGATGTTGAAATCCTGGGATTGCTACTCGATCACTGGGTGGCGCACAATCAGGATCATGCCATGGAATACAACACCTGGGTTGAAAAAATGAATCGTTTGGGTAAAAATGATGTTGCCGAGTCCTTAATCGAAGCAATTGCACTGATGAGCGAAGCTGATAAGCATTTGGTGGCAGCTAAAAAAGAGTTAGGTTAAGCAATTCTAAAATTTGCACATTACTCGACCAGTGCGGATGATACGAATAGCGATGAAAGTCGTTTAAAAATGTATAATAAACCAGTTGCCCCCTGACTTGTGTTAGGGGGCAGACTATGTTAAAATAACCTCAATTAGAAGAAAGGAGACTGAGAACATGTGTGAATCTTCAGCTTATATGATCACTCCTGAAGGAGAAACTAAAATTATGGACTACGTTGTTGATATCGTTCCAAATGAAGATGGCAGTTTAACCCTGTCGGATTTATTGGGCGGTACAAAAATTGTTCAAGGCAAATTAAAAGAAGTCAAGCTTCTTAACCACAAAATTATTATTGAAGGAACAACGGTCTAGACGATGAACATAGTAGTGCTAGACGGCATGGGAGGAGGCATTGGCTCTCGAATTGTCGGTATTTTAAAAGATGAAATACCACCATATATTGAAATATATGGTTTGGGAACCAATGCGCTGGCCACTGCGGCGATGTTAAAAAAAGGCGCCAATAAAGGTGCTACTGGCGAAAATGCCATTGCTGTTACCGTGAAAAAAGCTGATTTTATCATCAGTTCAATTGCGATGACCATTCCAAACTCGATGATGGGAGAAGTCACTCCGAAAATGGTTGAAGCCATAGGAAATAGTGATGGATTTAAAATCTATATTCCGATTCTACCGGAAAATCACCATATTGTTTCACTGGAGGAAAAACCATTACTACTTCAAATTCGTGAAGCAGTATCCTTGATTAAAAAAGAACTCAATTTGGGAGACGTATAGATGGATGATAAATTAAATATGGATAAAGAAGCCGATATTTTCAAGGTGTTTCTTGCTCATTGGATTAATCACACCGGAGACCATATTGCAGGCTATCAGGAATGGGCCGATAAATTGCAGGGAACATCAAAGGACAATGTGTCCCAGGAGATTTTAATAGCGATCGCTAAAATGCGAGAAGCTCAAAAGAAGATTATGGAAGCGAAAATGCGCTTTTAATAACAGAATAATAAATCGCATCATAATGATTATTGCCATGCTTGAAAGCAGGACTTTTTGTTCTGTTTTTTTTATTGTAGCATCGAATTAAACCTGTTAATGTGACAAATCCCCGGAAGAATATAATGTTCGACCGGGGATTTTTTCATAAAAAATTATGCGAACTTTTAAAAGTTGGTGTATAATGAAATTATCAAAAAAGAAGAAGGTTTAAAAATGCGAATCAAAGATAAAAAACGTTTTATCGTTGCATGTGGTGGTCTGGCGGCTATTTTGATTCTGGCTATTGCAGTTTTAACGCTCGGTTTTTGGCATCGGAACGAAACCCAGTCAGAAACCACCAACCAGAAAAATTCACAGGCATCAACGGCGCAAACAACGAATGCAAAAACAGAGTCTGATCCGGTGACAACAAATCAGGCGGCTGTAACCGAACAACCGGCACAGAGCGAAACAAAAGAAGAAGAAAAAAACAACGCCGCAGAAAGTGGAACCGGCACAGATAGTATCACGACACTGGTTAATAAAAACCATAGTATTTCAGCCAGCTATATCCCCAGCGATCTGGTCACTGTTGACTTACCATCAACCCGGGATACCCAGCTGAGAAGTGTCGCTGCTGACGGGTTGACAAAACTGTTTAAAGCGGCAGAGAGCGCTGGTTTAGAATTATACTGCTGCTCGGGTTATCGTTCATATGAAACCCAGTCCGAGCTGTATGCCTGGAATGTGGACACGTATGGGGTTGACGGGGCCGAACTGGTCAGCGCCCGACCGGGAATGAGTGAGCATCAATTGGGCTTAGCCATGGATGTTACCAGTGCGACTGTTGGTTTTGATCTGTTAGAGAGCTTTGGTGCAACACCTGAAGGACAATTCATTAAGGATAACGCCCATAAGTACGGGTTTATTGTCCGTTATCCTCAGGGTAAAACCGATATTACCGGTTACGCCTACGAGCCCTGGCATTTGCGCTATTTGGGTGTGGATGTGGCGACGGCGATTTACAATAGCGGAAAAACCATGGAAGAATACTATGGCACTAATTAGGGTCTGGTTAAAAAATATAAATGCACAAAAGGATATCCTAGGGTATCCTTTTGTGAAATTTCAGTGTGTTTCCTGAGACAGAATGGATAAAAAAACTATTTTCAAAGAATTAATTGTCTGATATAATAAGCAAGTATTTTGTGCGCCCGTAGCTCAGGTGGATAGAGCAGTAGTTTCCTAAACTGCGTGCCGGAGGTTCGAATCCTCTCGGGTGCACCATTTGAATGTGGCGGCGATGGCCGTTTTTTTATTGGCGGAATTTACTATCGACGATTAAATGACAGGTGGATGTAAAAAAATAATTAAATAACTGAGAAACGGTTGCAAAGTGTGACAACAAGGCTTATACTTCTTAGAGTTATTAAGCGGTAGCAATGCCACAAAGCGGGGGAATGCTGATGGAAAATTATAAAAAGTATTTAATTGTCTGTGGACTGCTTCTATTGTTTGCGCTCATTTCTCCGATCATTATTGCCTGGATCAGTGTGATCCTCTCTCCGCTGATTACAACGGTAGGGGTCGTTGCCATTATTTTTATAGCAACGGTGATAATTGCCTGGTTTGGGAAAATTGGTCGCAAATAAACGGTTGATAACGAGTTTTAAAAAATCATCCGAACACAAAAAAACAATCTGAATGATACAGGAGATAATTGACACATTGGAAATACGATTAGTAGAAGAAAGAGATTACCTCAGAGTGCTGGAAATTCTGAACGAATCCATTGCGGCCCGAAAATTTACGGCCCAGCTTTCGCCGGCAACCATGGAGATGCGCAAAGACTGGTTCATTCATCATTCGGCGCCACGACATCCGATGTATGTGGCCGAAGTCGATGGCAAGGTGGTTGGTTGGGTGACGCTCACTGAATTTCGCGCTGGCAGAGAGGGGTTTCGCTTTACTTCAGAAATAAGTTATTACCTGGACAGCCATTTTCACCGCCAGGGCATTGGTTCAATGTTAATGCAGCGAGCGATAGAAGCGGCCCGGGAAATCGGATTCAAAAACCTGGTGGCAGTCGTATTTGACACCAATATCAGCAGCCGCAAGCTTGTCAAAAAACATGGGTTCAGGTTATGGGGACATATGCCAGAGGCAGTGGACATCGACGGAAACTTGATTGGCTGTGATTATTGGGGATTAAAAATAGAAAAATAGTAAATGCTGCTTGATTATTTTCGGCGTTGCTGATATAATTTTAATGTTGTTCAAAAGGCTATATGCCTTTTTTTATTTGAACCGCAACAGCAATAATCGGACAGTCACTGATAAAGAAAATCATGGATGATTAGCAATGTTTTCATTGACAAAAATCAGGGTCTTATGGTATTCTATGTTAGTGACTATGAAAATAGGGAACGTGTGCCTGCATGTTCCTGCGGGTGTTGATATAAGGATGTAGGAGGTGCTGGAATGAGAGTAAAAGTTACTTTAGCATGTACAGAATGCAAGCAAAGAAATTACGATACCATGAAAAACAAGAAGAATAACCCTGATCGTTTAGAAGTGGATAAATATTGCAAGTTTTGCAAGAAGCATACACCACATAAAGAAACGAAATAATGGATAAAGAGGAATATCATGGCAACTAACAAAAAAAGTAAAAATGCCAGTAGTAAACAAGGAAAAGATAACACCCCACAACAGGCACAAAAAACCGATGATAAGGCTGCAAACCTCGTAAAAGAGGAAAAGAAAGCGCCTCAGTCAACGGCAAAAAATGAGAAAAAAACAGCAAAGAAGTCAAGCGATAAAAGTAAGGAACCGAATATTTTTCAGAAGATGGTCGGCTTTTTAAAAGGCGTTCATCATGAACTGCGAAAAGTTACTTGGTTAACTAAAGATGAATTGATAAAGAAATCTGGCGTTGTTGCCGGAATTGTTGGGATATTCACTTTTCTCGTTTGGGTTGTTGATTCAGGATTAGGTGCACTTGCCGCGTTATTTATGAACATTTAGGTAAGGGAGAACCATGGATACTAATCAACAGGAACAGGCCCAATGGTTTGTTGCACATACCTATTCCGGTTATGAGAATAAGGTAAAGGCAAGCATTGAAGCCACCGTCGAAAACAGAAATATGGAGGACGTGATCCTTGAGGTTCAGGTTCCCGTACAAGAAATAGTGGAAAGTAAAAACGGCAAAAAAGTCGTTAAGGAGAAAAAGCTATTTCCAGGTTATGTCATGATTAAAATGTTCATGACAGATGATTCATGGTATGTTGTCCGAAATACCCGTGGTGTAACCGGGTTTGTTGGTCCTGCCTCAAAACCTGTTCCGCTCTCAAAGTCAGAACTTAAGAGTATGGGCATTCGTCAGCAGCGTGTGGAAATCAGTATGCATGTTGGTGAAGAAGTGAAGGTCATTGAAGGACCACTAGAAGGGTTCACCGGTGTTATTGAAGAAGTGCATGCCGAGAAATCAAAGGTCAAGGTCAATGTTTCCATGTTTGGTCGAGATACCCTCGCTGAACTGGGATTTGAACAAATAGAAAAAATAAACACTTAAGGAAAAAACTATTCTTCATGCTACTCCAATTAGGAGAAAAAAAACTATAATAAAATGAAGGAGGTGTTATCATGGCAAAAAAAGTAATTGGTATGATTAAATTACAAATTCCTGCCGGTAAAGCAACACCAGCACCACCAGTTGGTCCTGCATTAGGTCAACATGGGGTTAATATTATGGGATTCTGTAAAGAATTCAACGCAAAAACTGCAAATGAAGCAGGAATGATTATTCCTGTTGTAATCACTGTTTATCAGGATCGATCTTACTCATTTATTACAAAAACACCGCCAGCTGCGGTTCTATTAAAGAAAGTTGCTGGTATTGAGTCTGGATCTGGGGTACCTAACAAAACCAAGGTAGCTAAGGTTACAACTGAACAATTAAGAGAAATTGCAACATTAAAGATGCCTGACTTAAACGCAGCATCTGTTGAAGCAGCGATGAGAATGATCGCTGGAACTGCCCGTAGCATGGGTATCACAATCGAAGAATAATTTTAGAAGGTAGAAACACCTTAAGTGGGAGGGAAACCGCTATTACCACAAGGAGGCAAAGATGAAAAAAGGAAAAAAATATCAGGATTTGGTAAAAAGCTTTGATAAGCAAGAACTTTTTGAAATAGATGCAGCAATTGCACAAGTCAAAAAACTGGCTACAGCAAAGTTTGATGAAACCATTGAATTGCATGTTAAATTGGGTGTTGACTCACGTCATGCAGATCAACAGGTTCGTGGAGCAATCGTTCTGCCACATGGTACTGGTAAATCAGTTAAAGTTCTGGTTATCGCCAAAGGTGATAAACTCAAAGAAGCTGAAGAAGCAGGCGCCGATTTCTTTGGTGAAGACGATATGATCGATAAAATTCAGAAAGAAAACTGGTTTGATTTTGATGTAATGATTGCTACTCCAGATATGATGGGTAAGGTTGGTCGTTTAGGTCGAGTATTGGGACCTAAAGGGTTAATGCCAAATCCTAAATCAGGAACGGTAACTATGGATATTGCCAAAGCTGTAGCGGATACTAAAGCCGGTAAGGTTGAGTATCGTTTGGATAAGACCAATATTATTCACGTAATCATCGGAAAAGCATCATTTACCGAAGAAGCCTTAAAAGAAAACATGATGGTATTATTGGAAACTGTTAAAAAAGCAAAACCAGCTGCTGCCAAAGGTCAATACTTCCGCAGTGTAACCCTGGCAAGCACCATGAGTCCTGGAGTTAAAGTCAATACAGGAAAAATCTAGAAGTTTATTGCTTTATAAATAATAAACTTTGAAACGACTTGACATAGAAAATGACAAATGATACAATAACGTCGTTGTAAAAGACGCATTCATCCATAGACAGTAGGTTTGTAAATCCTACCGAGGTTGAAGAGATAAACGCTTATGAATAATAAAGCTCTCTTCACGCTGTGGAGTGAGCTTTTTTGATACGATTTTATAAAGGAGGTGCAGATAATACATGCCAAAAATTGAAGAAAAACAAGTGATTGTCCAGGAAATTGCGCAAAAACTTCGTAACGCCCAAACAGCGGTTCTCGTTGATTATCGTGGGTTGAATGTTGAAGAAGTAACTGAGTTACGTTCCCTGGCGAGAGCAGCAGGTATCGACTACAAGGTATATAAAAATTCAATGATGCGGTTCGCTGCAAAAGAAACCGGTTTTGAAGGTTTACTTGACGTTTTGGTTGGACCTACTGCAATTGCTTTCTGTGATACAGATCCAGTTGCACCAGCTAAATTACTCAGCGAGTTTGCAAAAAAACATAAGGCTTTAGAAATTAAAGCGGGTATGGTAGATGGTAAAGTCTTAGATGTCAAAGGCGTCCAGGATCTTGCTGAATTACCACCACGAGAAGTATTGGTTGCCAAGGTTCTTGGCGGCTTAAACGCACCAATTTCAGGTTTTGTTAACGTACTTAACGGAAACATGCGTGGATTGGTTGTCGCATTAAATGCGATTGCGGAACAAAAACAAGCATAATTCGAAAAAAACTAAATTAAAGAAAGAATATTTGGAGGTTTTATAAAATGGCAAGTGAAAAAGTAACACAATTAATTGAAGACGTAAAAGGTTTAACTGTATTAGAATTATCTGAACTGGTTAAAGCATTAGAAGAAGAATTCGGCGTTAGCGCTGCTGCTCCAATGGCAATGATGGCTGCTCCAGCTGCTGGTGGTGCTGTTGAAGAAGCTGAAGAAAAAACTGATTTTGATGTAATCCTGGCTTCTGCTGGCGATCAAAAAATCAAAGTTATCAAAGTTGTTCGTGAATTAACAGGCTTAGGCTTAAAAGAAGCGAAAGCATTAGTTGACGAAGCTCCAAAACCATTAAAAGAAGGCGCTACTAAAGAAGAAGCTGATGATATTAAAGCTAAAATTGAAGAAGTTGGCGGAAGCGTCGAAGTAAAATAATTACTCGATAACCACTAAAAATCACTTGCTTGCGCAGGTGATTTTTTTGTTTAACAGACGATGTCTGAGAAAGAAGAACAATGGGAAAAAAACAGACAAATCAAGTAAAGGAAATCACGCCCATGGCGGTAAACTTCCCCCAATGGTATACAGATGTTATATCCAAAACCGAATTGGTGGACTATTCTCCGGTAAAAGGATTTATGGTGATTCGGCCCTACGGTTATGCGATTTGGGAGCTGATCCAGGGTGCTTACGATAAACGCTTCAAAGAAACCGGTCATGAGAACATGTATTTTCCGCTTTTGATTCCAGAAAGCCTGCTAACAAAAGAAGCGGAGCATGTCGAAGGATTTGCGCCAGAGGTCGCCTGGGTTACCCATGGTGGCGGTAAAGAACTGGCTGAAAAATTGGCAGTGCGTCCTACATCAGAAACGATTATTTGCAGTATGTACTCTAAGTGGCTCAATTCCTATCGACAGCTGCCTTTTTTGTATAATCAGTGGTGTTCAGTAGTACGGTGGGAAAAAACCACCCGACCCTTCCTGAGAACCTCTGAGTTTTTATGGCAGGAGGGGCATACCCTCCATGAAACCCCGGAAGAAGCTCAGGAAGAAACCATGCAAATGCTGGGGATCTACCGGGAAATTGCCGAAAGCCATCTCGCCATGCCGATGGTCGTTGGTCGTAAAAGTGATAAAGAAAAATTCGCTGGTGCCGATGCCACCTATACCATGGAGGCACTAATGCACGATGGTCAGGCCCTGCAATCGGGAACCTCTCATAATCTCGGTCAGCATTTTACCAAAGCCTTTGAAATTACCTACCTGGATCGCAATAATGAGCAGTCTTTTCCTTATCATACTTCCTGGGGGGTATCGACCCGGTTGATCGGCGGGATTATCATGGTTCATGGTGATGATAATGGTCTGGTTCTGCCGCCGAAAATTGCACCGATTCAGGTGGTAGTTATTCCAGTGGCCCAACATAAAGAAGGGGTATTGGATAAAGCCTGGGAAATCAGTAAAACACTGGGAAAAGATTTCAGAGTAAAGGTTGATGATCTGGAC
This sequence comes from Acetobacterium wieringae, assembly GCF_001766835.1. Taxonomy (GTDB): domain Bacteria; phylum Bacillota; class Clostridia; order Eubacteriales; family Eubacteriaceae; genus Acetobacterium; species Acetobacterium wieringae. Next base: position 79,225 of record NZ_LKEU01000042.1, read on the forward strand.
GGCTATTCCCCTGGCTGGAAATTTAACCAGTGGGAAATGAAAGGTGTACCAATCCGCCTGGAAATCGGTCCTCGGGACATTGAAAATGGTCAATGCGTTCTGGCCCGACGGGATACCGGTGAAAAAATTCAGGTCAGTCTGGATAATATCAGCCAGGCTGTGGATGACTTGTTGGTCGAAATTCAGACCAACCTCTTTAATAAAGCGCTGAAAATGCGGGAAGAAAAAACCTCCACAGCGGAAAACATTGACGAATTCAAAAAGAATTTATCAGAAAATCCTGGATTTGTAAAAGCGATGTGGTGTGGTGAGCGGAGCTGTGAAGATCAGATAAAAGAAGAAACGGGTGCGTCGATCCGTTGTATTCCATTTGAAGACGAACAGGAAGTGTTGTACGCAGGAAAATGTGTATGTTGTGGGAAGCCGGCACAAAAGATGGCCTACTTCGCCCGAGCTTATTAGGAAGTATGAGCGTGTGAAAATGAGCAGCATTGCAATGACCAACCTGGGATTTTTCTTGAATGAAAGCGAGTTTTATGAACATATCCGGATGAAAAAAGGATCAAGACGGGCTTTGCCTATTGAGCGAATTCTTGAGTCAGCAAGAAATATTCCGAAGCCAAAGGTTCTCTATCGGGTATCCGAAGCGAAAATCATTGATGCTACTCACTTCACCTTGGATGGAGTTGAATTTGTCAGTGAAGTTGGGGTGGAAAAAATTGCCAAGTCTACCTATGTTTTTCCGAATATTGTTACAGCCGGTCGGGAAATTGAAAACTATTGCCTTTCTCGAGAGAATGTTCTGGATCAGTACATTATCATGGAGCTCTGCAATTTCGCCTGCGAATTTGCCAGAGAAGCGCTGATACGTGATGTGAAGAATCGCTATGGTGTCACGATAACAGATTGCATCTATCCCGGTGAAGATGGATTTCGTCTGGAATCGGGTAAGAAAATATTTGATTTATTCGACAATGTCGAAGCAGAAATTGGCGTTACAGTCACCGAGATGGGATTGACCACTCCGAGTCGGACAGCCTACGCAATTTATTTTGGCTAATCAATTAAATCGATAAAACGTATAAAGAGGCCCTAAGTTATCCTTAGATGGCCTCTTTTTTTATGCATTCTTTAAATTGTTAAACAATTCGATCATTCGTATATTGAGCAGGGGATGGACGAAGTACGGCGCAATTTCAGCCATTGATTCCATTACAAAAGTCCGTTCCTGAATCCGGGGATGGGGGAGAATCACATGGGGATCATCACTGATCAGATTATCGTAAAATAAAATATCCAGATCAATAGTCCGGGGGCCCCAGTGGATCGTTCGTTCCCGTTTAAGTTCCAGCTCGATCTCTAGCAGCCGGTTCATCAGGACAGGAGGCGGCAGGGTGGTTCTAATTTTCAACACACAGTTGAGAAAAGCATCCTGGTCGGTGTAGCCCCAGGGCTCGGTTTCGATAATTGTGGATTGGGTCAGTCCTTCAATGCCAGGGGTACTTTTTATGGCAGTAATGGCTTCGGTTAGATTTAGATTGCGGTCGCCCATATTGGTGCCCAGTCCGATAAAGGCCTGGTGCCAACCGCGGTTTATTTCAATGGCGACGGTATCCATCGATTTAAGGATCGGGGCCCAAGGCTTTTTAATGGTAAGGCTGACATGTTTAACCATCGGGTAGTGTTTTAAAACATAGGTCGCCAGCATTTCGCCAGCGGTTTCAATCAGGTCGTAGCTTTCTTTTTTAAATTCGATCTCCAGGGCATGACAGAGTTCGCCATAATGAACGGATTTTGTCAAATCGCCGGTAAGGGCTGCTTCCTGCATATCCAGAGATAGAGTCACAGAAATCAGAAATTTCTGGCCCAGGGTTTTTTCTTCGGGGAAAACCCCGTGATAGGCAAAGACCTCAAAGTCTTTTATATAGAGTTTGTCCATGGTGCTCCTTTCAGAATACTGGCGGTCATTTGTGCCGCCCGTTTATTTTCCAGGACATCATGAACCCGGATAATCGAGGCGCCTTTCATAATCCCGATAACCGTGGTGGCCACAGTGCCCTCCACCCGTTCGGTTACCGGCAGATCCAGGGTCAGGCCGATAAAGCCTTTTCGGGAGGTACCCAAAAGAACCGGGTAGCCGAGAGTTTGCAGGTCTTCCAGATGGTGCATTGTTTCCATATTCTGGGCGTAATCCTTGGCAAAGCCAATGCCGGGGTCAAGGATGATGGCATCCCTGGAAATACCGGCGCTTAAGGCGATATTAATGGATTCCTGAAGATCGCTATTAATATCGGTCATCAGGTTGTGATAATTCTGATTAGTGCGGTTATGCATCAGGACGCAGGGAACCTGGTATTGGGCGGTAATGTCGGCCAGGGTCGGATCATATTTAAAGCCCCAGATATCATTGACCATGTCGGCACCAGCCGCTAAGGCCGCTGCCCCAACAGGCCCCTTGTAGGTATCAATGGAAATGGGAATGTCAAAGCGCTGGTTGATTGCTTCGATCATTGGAACGACTCGCTCGATTTCTTCGGCATCACTGATTTTAGTATGACCGGGACGGGTCGATTCGCCGCCAAGATCAATAATATCAGCACCATCGAGGATCATTTTTTCTACCTGCCTCAGGCTGGCATCCAGGTTATTGAATTTGCCGCCGTCAGAAAATGAATCGGGGGTAACGTTTAAGATCCCCATAATGAGGACCTGATTGCTTAAGTCAAAATTTTTATTGCCAATTCGCATGAATACTCCTTTAATAAACAATGGTCAGGTTTTTCTTTTCACGTGACCAATCACATTCGGTTTCAACCGGGCAGCAAAAACAGGCCCGGGATAATTTGTCGCTTTGATAAACTAGTTTACTGAATCCCTGGGCTTTTGGATTACGATGATTAAGGATTGCCTCGAGGATTAGATTATTCTGATCGTCAGTATAATCAAGGGTTTTCAGCAGGGGAATTGCCAACTGGTGAGAGGCGATTTCATGGGGTGTTTTGTCCTGATATTGAACAAAACGACCAATGTCGTGGAGCAATGCGGTGGTATAAATCAGATCCCGGGAGAAGTTTAGTCCGGCTTCCATGGTTTTGATACTGGCAATGCGGGCGACTGATAAAAAATGGTCGATGTCATGACGACAAAACGGTCGATTGACCTCACAGGTTTCTATTTTTTTTAGATAATTCTGATAATCATTCATGTGAAAAAGGGTGTTGGTATTTTTTAACTGATCCATTAACCACGTCCTATTTGATGCTTAAAAGTTTATGGACTTCGTCTTTGAGCTCCTTGTTATGCTCAAATATACCGGCTTGCATCGCAGTAACGGTACGGGTGCCGGGACGTTTGACGCCGCGCATATTCATGCAGAGATGTTCGGCTTCAACGATAACCATGACGCCGCGGGCTTGCAGGTATTCCATAACGGCTTCACCAATTTCGGTGGTTAATACTTCCTGAAGCTGTGGTTTTTTGGCATAAACATCAACTGTTCGAACCAGTTTAGACAGTCCGGCAACCCGACCATTGGGAATATAGGCAATGTGAACCTTACCGTAAAAGGGTAACAGGTGATGCTCGCACATCGAATAAAAGGGAATGTCCCGTTCAATGACAATATCATCTGATTTTACGGCAAAGGTTTTGGCCAGGTGAACTTCGGCAGTATGGCCCAGACCTGAAAAAATTTCTGCATACATCCGGGCAACCCGGGCAGGGGTTTCAACCAGGCCTTCCCGGGTGGGGTCTTCGCCGATGGCTTCTAAAATCATTGTGACAGCTTCTTGGATTTTCTTTTGATCAATCATTTTTCTCCTATCGCCGAATCAACTTCAATTTGATCCGGAATGGTTTTTACTAAAACCAAATAAAAAAAGCATTACTTAAATAAAACAAAATGTTTTAAGCAATGCTTCCGCAACCCTTAATTGGTTGTTAAGGGGTCCAGCGGAAGCAACAAGATATCGCAATGAGTTCATTTCGTTTAAAGGCAACTTCCCATCCTCTAACACTTTACGCATCTTGTCTACTCTGTTATATTTAATTGGGTGTATTTTAACATGGGACGGGGCAGGTTACAAGGGTAATATAACGTATTCTTAAACGTTCTAAGTATCGATTGGCTGGAAATTTGCGGATAAAAAAATCAAAAAAAAGTTGGTGAAATCAACAAAAAAAGTAAAGAGAAAAAATTTAACCATTTTTTTAACAAAGTCGCTCAGTTGATGTAATCGATTGGCAATATTTTTACTTGTCGGTCACTGAAAGATGAAAGATAGTTGCGAAAGTTGACAACCGAAAGCGGAGAGAATTACGAATTACATCGTTTACTTAAGCCGGATATGGTAAAATAATTCTGCCAAATAATCAGAAAATTAAAATATAGTTAGAAATGAGTGGAACGATGACCGAATCAGATATATTAACAGCCAACGTGCCAAGTGGCGATCAATTTATTAAAAAAACGTTATATATGCGGGGGATTCCCAAATGGGAATTTGACCGTTATCTGAGAAAGAAAGCCGAAACAATTGGGAAAGATTGCTATACCGGTGCGGGCTGGCAGGTAACCTTGTCGCCAGAGCGACAGGAAAGTATTGGGGTCTGTTCACTGGTGGCAGTGGATGTTACCCTGGTGGTGGAAAAGGATCAGTTTGACGACTTTTTGCGCAGCTTTCGAAAGAACTTTCTTCGAGGTGGAGGTTGACCATGGAAGAAAAGAATTCCAAGAAGAGTTTTTATTCGCTGGATAACGCGGGTGTCCTCTACACGGCCATTGCCTCATCACGAATCACTACTGTATACCGGATGACCGTGGAATTATCAGAAGAAATACAACCAGTGACATTACAAAAAGCGCTGGAACAGATTATTCATCGGTTTCCCTATTTTCAGGTGACGTTAAAACGTGGTTTTTTCTGGTACTACTATGAACACACCGAGGCGATACCAAGGGTAGAGGAAGAAACCTATTATCCCTGTAAAACAATGCGACAGCGGCAGGGCAAGACCTTTCCCTTTCGGGTGCTCTATTATAAAAAATACCTCCATGTCGAATTTAATCACAGCATCTGTGATGGTAGCGGTGGCCTGGCCTTTCTGCAAACCTTGATTATCGAGTATTTTAAGCTGTGCAAAGAGATTTTTCCCAGAAATCTGGGTAAAGCCATGGATATTGATACGGATGTGGATCCAGGGGAGTTTGAAGACTCCTTTAAGGTCTATTATGAAGAAAATGTACCGCCGCCGCCGGGTAGTAAAAAGGTCTTTCATTTTCCCTTTGAACTACTGGATAAGGGGGAGTACCTTTTGCTGACCGGTTTTGTGCCAGTAGCACCCCTGTTGACCTTGGCTAAAAGTCATGGTTGTACCCTGACCCAGTTTATTCTGGCTCTTTACTTTGAAAGTATTCAGGAATATATTATGGAGCTGCCAATCAGTGAGAAAAAAAAGCGGCGCCAACGGATTGCCATCAATGTACCGGTCGATTTGCGAAAGATGTTTCCTTCGATTACACTGCGAAATTTCTTTATCAGTCTTAATCCGGAGATTGATCTGGCCCTGGGCTATTATACCCGGGCGGAGATTATTGAGCAGATCAAAGGCTATATGGGTTTATATATGAATCGGAAGCATATTAACCGCTATATTTCCCGTAATGTACGCAATGAACAACTGATCTTTCTTCGGATCATTCCCCTGTGGGTAAAAAAGCTGCTGATGCCTCTTGTCTATAAACGTTATGGCGAGCGGGGCTATACCAGTGGTTTATCCAATTTGGGGGTGGTCACGGTTCCGGAAGAGCTGCGCCCCTATGTGAAGAGTTTTGAAGTCTTTCCTTCCCCCAGCGCTGAAAGCCGACTTAAGATGGTAACGGTCAGTTATGAGAATCGGCTGGCCCTGTGTTTTGGCAAAACCACTGGAGAAACGGTCATTGAAAAGATCTTTTTTGGAAAAATCAGACAGCTGGGAATTCCGGTAAAAATTGAAACGAATAAGAGGTGAGAATCATGGCCTATTGCCCAAAATGTGGTGTTGAAGTTGAAGATGATGTGAAAAACTGTCCGCTTTGCGACTTTCCCGTTCCGGATGTCAATGATGGAATTTTTTCTCAGGACAGTAAATATCCTCAGGCGATCAATACCTATGAAGAAGATCATCTGGGAAAAAAGAATCAGGCGTTTTTTTCGATTACGATTATTGCGGCCAGCATTATGGTGATTATTGGCGTCATCTATCTGGTTTATCCCTGGAATCATGTTTTGCTGAAATATATCGCCCTGGCGGATCTCAGCATTTTTGCCATTGTCTTTTTTGCCATGGGTTACCTCAAACCGAACTATAATTTTCTGGGAGCCTATATTACCGTGGTGATTACCTGCCTGTTTGTTTATATGATTGGTGGAAGCCAAACCAACTGGTTTTTAAGTTATGCCTTTCCGATTGCCACCCTGCTTTATCTGGATGTCAGCCTGTTTCGCTTTATTCTGAAACACACCCGGCATAAAAGTCAGTTCATTTTTATTCCCACCAACCTGATTCTTTTTGTGATTGTACTGGCAATCGGCATTGATGGAATTGTCAGCTTAAATGTACTGGGGGAAGTCCAATTAACCTGGTCATTGATTGTAGCGGTCTCGGGCCTTTGCATCATTGGCCTGCTCCAGACGATTTATCATCGGATTCCGGAAAAAACCCGGAGAATGCTAAAAAAGAAAATGCATGTATGATCGGTAACGGATCAGTCAATTGATGTGATTAATGTTGACTTTAATAAGTGAAAATAAAGAGTTTCCCAAAAGAAGGCTGGAAAAGATAGCATCGCTATTTTATCCAGTCTTCTTCTTTTTTTTGACTAAATAAGACATACATGAGTAAAATATCGTTATATAAATTGTAAAAAAATCATAAAATTTTAAATAATCGAACTAAATCTTTAAAATACTTAATAAGTCTTAATGAACAGATATTATTCAGCGAATGCTTACTTATAAGATAGTTCTTGAAGTGGATTAAAGACACTCCAAATACGAATATAAGGGTAACATTAATATCTCAAAGACACGCTTAAAATATATTGAATTTAACCCTAGAGAAATAGTATGAAAAATTCCATTTATCAGTCAAAAAATTCTCGTTTCAATTGAGCGGTTTCGTGTTAAATTGAGGAACCATCTTAAATGATTTGGGTAATTATCACGTACAAAAGGAGGTCATTGTAATGGCAGTACAAATTACGACAGCAGAAGCCGTAAAAAAAATTGTTGATCAATCTTCTGTTATGATCGGAGGATTTTTAGGGGCTGCTGTTCCACTAAAAATGATCGATGAAATAGCAGCAGCTGGCGTTAAGGACCTGACCGTCATCAGTATTGGCGCCGGGTATCGGGGTGGCGGTGTGGATGTTGGCAAATTGGTTGTGAATCATCAGATTATAAAATACGTGACATCACATGTGGGAACTGATCCCAATTTGATCAAACAAATTGTGGGTGAAGAAGTGGAACTGGAGTTAAGCCCCATGGGCACCTTTGTGGAGCGGGTGCGTGCTGGCGGTGCCGGATTGGGTGCTGTTGTCACACCGGTGGGGATGGGAACAGAGGTCGAAGCGATGGCACAAAAAATTACCGTCGATGGAAAACCTTATCTGTTATTTAAGCCGATCCGGGCTGATGTAGCGGTAATTAAAGCCTATCGGGCTGACCCTTTGGGAAATTTGCAATATCAGGGAATGAGTAATACGAATCCGATTATGGCCACGGCTGCCGACATTGTCATTGCTGAGGTGGATGAGATTGTCGAGATTGGCGAGATTGCTTGTGAACAAATTGGGACACCGGGAATCTTTGTGGATTATATTGTTAAAGGACACAGTTATGAAGCACGTAAGGTGATTTATGAAGAAATGTGGATCGCCACAAATAAATTATAGGAGGTTCCAAGATGCCTAAAAATTATATTGCCAGAAGAATCGCTAAAGAATTTAAAGACGGAATGTATGTCAATTTGGGAATCGGCATTCCGACGGAATCGGCCAATTATATTCCAGAAGGAACCCGGGTGTTTCTTCAGACCGAAAATGGCGGCCTGATGTTTGGGCCTAAACCAAAACGGGGTGAAAGCAATCCGGATATTGCCAATGCTGGTGCCGAGCCGATTACCATGCTGCCTGGTGGTGCGGTATTTGATGTGGCCACCTCGTTTGCGATGATTCGCGGTGGACATATTGATATGACGGTGGTCGGTGCTCTGGAAGTTGATGAAGCCGGAAACATTGCCAGCTGGAAAATTCCCGGGAAGCTGTTAACGGGAATGGGTGGTGCCATGGATTTGCTGTATGGTTGCAAACGCGTGATTGTGGCGATGACCCATACCGACAAGCACGGCAACCCGAAAATCAGGAAAAAATGCACCCTGCCCTTAACCGCCGCTGGGGTCGTGGATATGATCATCACCGATAAGGCGGTGTTTCGGGTGGATAAAGACGGATTGTATCTGGAAGAACTGGCACCAGGGGTTACTGCGGCTGAGATTGAGCAACTCACCGAAGGGACAATTTTAAACATCATCGAATGGGAACATATCGAAATTACTTAGAAAGATTGAAGAGGAAAGAATATGAATAACAATAAAAAATGGTTGATCCTGGCTGTCAGCATTGTGATCAACTTGTGCATTGGCTTTGCTTACGCCTGGAGTGTTTTCTCAAAACCGTTACAGGTCGATTTTGGCTGGACGCCCTCCCAGGCATCAATGGCCTTTACCATCAACTTATTTGTTTTGCCGATTGCAATGATTTTTGCCGGGCCGCTGGTAAAACGTTTCGGGGTGCGGGTGGTCGTCTTGTTAGGTGGGGTGCTGTTCGGTTTGGGCCTTTACTTAAGTGGCATGATCACCACCGTTTATCAGATCTATATTACCTATGGCTTAATTGCCGGATCGGGAATTGGACTGATCTACTCCATTACCGTTTCCAATACCGTTAAATGGTTTCCGGAACACAAGGGGTTGGCTGGGGGACTGACAGCCGGAGGTTTTGGTGCCGGTTCGCTGATTTTTGCTCCGGTGGCGGTACAGTTTATTGCTGCCCAAGGCGTATTGGGGGCCTTCCAGACTTTGGGATTGATCTTTGCCGGAGTGATTCTGGTGTTGGGGATCTTTATTGCGGCTCCGCCAGCATCGGCGGTTGATAACAAGGCGACCACTGCGGCAGCAAATCAGAGTAGTGGTGATGTCACCACCCGGGAGATGTTAAAAACTGTTGACTTTTATGTGATTTGGGGATTAATGGTGCTGGGCTGTATCTCGGGATTAATGATTATCAGCCAGGCTTCGCCGATTGGTCAGGTGATGGTTGGCTTATCGCCCGAACAGGCGGCTTTTGCGGTTGGTTTTATCGGCTTGGCTAATGCCACCGGACGGGTTGTCTGGGGAACTGTTTCTGATAAAATTGGACGCTACAATACCCTGATGTGTATGTTTGCTTTAAGTGGTGCTGGCTTGGTGGCCTTGTATTTTACCAAAGACTTACCGCTTTTTATGGTAGGGATCTGTTTGATAGCAGCCAGCTATGGCGGTGTCTTCGGATTATTCCCGTCGATTACGGCTGATAACTTTGGGATCAAAAACTTGAGTATGAACTATGGGGTGGTCATGACCGGCCTATCAATCGGGGCTTTTATTGGACCGCAAATTGCGGCCTACGCTGTAGAAAAAAGCGGTGGCAGTTATAACCTGGCCTTTATCATCACCCTGGGCATTAACATCGCGGCGATTATTCTGGTATTGATTGCAAAACGGATGAATGCCAAACACAAAATGATGCTGGCAACGGAGCACTAAAAATTAAAAGTGAAAAAAACAAGATCTGTCGCACGAGACAGATCTTGTTTTGGTTTAAGTTAAGCGATATTTGCGGTTGAGCATGTCTTCCCGTTCTTTCCAGTCCGACATCAGTGTACCCAGGGCCCCGTAGAAGGAAAGATTATGATTGGGAAAACGGAAGTGAAGCATCTCGTGGAGAGCAATGTATTCAATACATTCCTTGGGGGTCTTAATCAGCTCCAGATTCAGGATCACCCGCTGACTTTTGGGTGAACAGGCGCCCCAGCGGTTGTCCAGCCGATAGATTTTCAGGTCGGGAAAACGGATTTGATAGGGCGCCGCTTTGATGATGGCAGCGGCCATGGCCTCGACAAAAATTTCCCGGGCCTGCTCCCGGTACCACATATCCAGAACAAATTCTTTATGGGAAAGGGACGAAACATCCTGGACATTAAGAACCATGTTATAGTTGTTGATCACCACTCCGGTGGTGGGGGATTCTTCAATCATCAGGCGATAATAATCACCCAGAAATTTATGTTTTTCACCAGTTTTGTACTGATAGTTTTTTAATAATTCAGGGACGGTATCAAGATTGCCAAACATAGGGGTACCTCCATCTTCTGGTTGAACAATTCATTTTGACAATTATATCCAAGAAGCAGCCAAACCTGAATAGAAATAGTTGTCACCATAGGGAAAGAATTGGTGATTAACTTGCAAATTTTTAAGATGCCGTTTATGAACTGTACTTTCACTGGAAAAATGTTATAATGAGATATTATCGTTCCCAAACATGTTGAGAATAATCAGAAGTGTTTTTAAATGAAAGGAGAATCTTATGGAGACAAGATTAAGTGTAACTTTGATTCAACACACCCCGGATCCTGAGAAATTAGTGGCGGCAGCGGCCAAGCTATGTTATTCCAAAGCCGGTGCCGGTGAGATCATGGATGACTTGACCGATGATAATGTGGAGCGCTTCTTAACCCGTTTGATGGACATGGGCCACGCATCGCCCATCGAACATGCCAGCTTTACCTTTGCCATTGAAGGGGTTAGCCGGGCCTTAACCCATCAGCTGGTGCGCCATCGGATGGCCAGCTTCAGTCAGAAATCGCAACGCTATGTAGCTGAAGGTCAGTTTAGTTATGTGATTCCTCCAGAAATTAAAGCTCTGCCGGATGGCGAAAAGATCTTTGTGGAAGGAATGGAGAATGCTCAGAAGACCTACGATGCACTGGCCCAAAGACTTATTGAAAAATACACAAAAGAATTGATGGCAGCAGGGCTTTCAGAAAAACAGGCTGCGATGGCGGCCGAAAAACAGGGCATTGAAGATGCCCGATTTGTTTTGCCCAATGCCTGCGAAACGAAAATTGTGACCACCATGAATACCCGGGAACTGCTGCATTTCTTTAATCAGCGTTGTTGCAATCGGGCCCAATGGGAAATTCGGGAACTGGCTACCCAAATGCTTAAAGAATGTAAAAAAGTGGCCCCCTTACTCTTTAAAAATGGCGGACCCCGCTGTGTCGAAGGCCCCTGCCCAGAAGGCAGTATGACGTGTGGCCAAATCGTTGAGGTCAGAGAAAAATTCAAACACATTTAGGACATCGATATACGTCTTGTCCAATAAAAATAAACTAAAATTGAAAAGGTCGTGAAAAGGTATGTTGGAAATTAAAAATCCTGAAAAACAGAATATTATTATTGCTCTAATCGTCGCTGTTTTAGGGATCGCTATTATTTTTGTTCCGTTTGTGATAAAAGCGGTGGTAAGCTATCAGTTTTACTTTACCTATGTAGGTGTGGTGATTATTGTTTTTTCGCTGGGTTATGCCATCTTTTTCTACCGCCGCTATCGCCAGTTTGAAACGTTTATGGCAAAAAAAGACGAAGCGCTGGTCTGGGAATACGATGAAGCTCAATATGAGGGATTTATCGGCGAGTTAAACCAGATTCAGAAAAATTCTGAAAAGAAAAAGATCTGGGTTTTATTGGGAATCGAACTGGTTATCTCGGTTTTACTGGTAATCATGCTGTCTGAAGGATCAAAGTGGCTGGGATTTGTTTTTTTTGGATTCTTTGCTACCATGTCAGTATTATTCACCATTGTCTTTCCGCAGAGCTTTAAATATAGGGCCCTGGTTAAACCCTATGTCACGATTATCCACGAAGACAGCGCTTATATTATGGGACGGTTTCATAAATGGACAAAAGCTCAGGCCAAGCTGAAGAATTATGACAACGGTGAAAAAATGTACAAGGTCCTGGCGATTAATTATGAAGCCTTAACCCGAAACGGCAAGCTGTTTCAGGAATGGACTGCCGTTATCCCAAATCCTGATGACAGCAGGATGATTGCAGATGCCAAAACTTGGGTTGGCAGAATCAATAAATTCACGAGACTCCATGAAAAGCAAATGAGTGAACGCAAATCAGGATCAGAAAAATTGTTTGAAAAAATGCTTGGTAAAGGCAAAAATGACAACAAAAAATTAGAAAAGGCAACAGATTCAAAAGCCCGCAAATAAAAAAAGCCCACCGGGCTTTTTTTTGGGTTTATTCTGGATAAATCATATTTTCTGGTTGGATTTTTTCAAGAATTTCAGTTAGAAACTTCCGGGCTTCATAGCGGGCCATGGGGAGATTCATATCCAGATAGTTGCCGCAATCCCGGGGTGAGGCACCGGGAATCTCGTCCTGGTAATCGGCCATAAAGGTAAATAACTTGATAATCAAGGGCATGATATCGGCTGGAGTTCGTTCGCCTTTCATCAGCAGGTAGAAGCCGGTGCGGCAGCCCATTGGTCCAAAATAGACAATTTCGTCACTGAGTACCGGGTCATTGCGCAGAAAAGTTGCGCCCAGGTGCTCCATGGCATGGAGTTCGCCGTTGTTAATGACTGGTTCGCGGTTGGGTTCTTTCATCCGGATGTCAAAGGTGGTGATGCAGTGATCGCCGCAATAATCTTTTCGGGAGATATAGACTCCTCGTAATAAATCCAGGTGGTTGATGGTGAAGCTGGCAATTTTTTTCATTGTTATTTTTCCTTTCTGGTAAGATAATGGTTAATAGCCTCCAGATAATGAAGGAGAATATTATGGTAGGGATAAATCCGCAGATTCTGGTCGAAGTCCCCGTAGGGAATGGATTTGCGACCGCTATGCTGGGCATGATCCCAATAGGTTTTTAGAATATCAAAGGGCAGCAGGAAGGTTTCGTCGCAGAATTTAAAATGGACAATCAGGAAGGACAACCCCTCCTGTTTCTCGAAGGCTTCCATAAATTCCATCTGATGCTGATGGATATTGGCAATCGGTAATCGCTTCTGGCTGGTTTCCTTAGCATCAAAGCAGACCGGAATTCCCTGGATGTTGCCCAGATAGTCGACGGTACTTTTCTCTTCAAAATAGGCCAGTTTAATGGTTCCTTTAGTAGGATCTAACTCTACTGGTTTGATGGAAGTAGGAATTTTTTGAACGACCGCCAACCCCTGTTCCAGATAGATTTTATTGGTGATATTTAAGTTTTCCTCTAGCTGACTGCCCCGAAGCCCCCGGCTGTTCCAGTAACCCATTTTTATTGCTCCGATAGAAAGGGGTCTTTAAAGCCAAAGCGTTTTAAGGCTTTTTCAAAAACCGGTGGGAGCGGGGCGGTAAAGGTTTTATTCATGTCAGGCAGGGTATACCGGGCGCTGTGGAGCAATTGGCTTTTCAGACCGAATTCTTCATATAACCGGCTGTTAACCAGGCGACTCCCATATTTGGGATCGCCGACTATCGGCAAACCCATGGCTGAAAGTTGAACCCGAATCTGGTGGGAACGGCCGGTTTTTAAAATGATTTTTAACAAGGCATAGTCACCGTGACAAGCCAGAGTTTCGTAGTTCAGGACGGCCTTTTTATCGATTGGAGCGGTTTGCTGTGTCGAGAAGGTGACAGAGTTTTTATCACCATCTTTTTTTAAATAGCCAATAATCTCATCGGTAGCCTTGGGTTTTCCGGTTACGATGGTGAAGTAGATCTTTTCGGTGCGATCTTCCCGGATGGCACAATTGACCGCTTGAAGGGTTTTATAATTCTTGGGAACCAGGATGATTCCGGTCGTATTTTTATCCAATCGATTGGCACAGGCGGGGGTGAAGGTTAAATTGGTTTTAGGGTCATAATCACCTTTTTTTATCAGATAGCTAACGGCATGGTCAATCAGTGATGCTTCCTCGGATTTATCTGGCTGAGTAAGCAGTTCAACGGGTTTATTAAGTACCAGCAGATCAGTGTTTTCAAAAATAATATCGAGTTGAGGGCTGTTTTTATCTAATTTTTTTGGTGGTGTAGCAGCCCGGAAATTGGCAATGGTTTCTTCTGCGAAGTAAATCGAAACCACATCGCCAGCGGTAATGTTTGTGGATGGCTCCGATTTTTGACCATTTAGTTTGATCCGCTTTTTTCGCAGCATCTTCTGGAGAAATCCGGTGGAGGCTTGGGGCATCAGTTTTTTTAGAAAGCGATCCAGTCGTTGGTTGCTTTCGTTTTCAGTAATAACAATTGTTTTCATCTATAATCCTTAAATAGTATTTTGTGTCATTATACCATGGATGTGGCGTGAATAAATTAAGTTTCGGTTGTCGAGGTGGAAAAATTAATTAGGCGAGCGTTTTTTTTACAAGAAATAAAAAGAGCATCTGCCCAAGTAATCAAAGTTAGCTTGCGAGATGCTCAAAAAACGGAGAAACAAGTTAAGGATAAAATAAATTATCGTTTATGGCTGCAGTCCAGGACATTTTTTATTTTATGGGCAACCATGGCTTTGATGGCCGATCGACCTGGTCCCAAATATTGACGGGGATCGAACCAACCGGGATTTTCAACAAAAACCTGGCGGATCGAGGCGGTCATGGCCAGACGCAGATCGGTATCGATATTGATTTTACAAACGCCAGATTTCGCAGCTTTTCGCAACATATCTTCGGGAACACCCTGAGCGCCAGGAATTTGTCCACCGTATTGATTGCAAAGATTGACGAATTCTTTGGGAACCGAAGATGCCCCATGGAGTACCAAAGGAAAGCCGGGGAGCATGTCGGAAATTTTGTAAAGCCGTTCGAAATCCAGTCGGGGTTCGCCTTTAAATTTGAAAGCACCATGGCTGGTGCCAATTGTTATGGCTAACGAATCGCAGCCGGTTCGTTCTACAAACTCGACCGCTTCATCGGGATCAGTATAGGTTGCATTGCGGGTATCGACGTTGACATCATCTTCAACACCAGCCAGTTTTCCCAGCTCGGCTTCAACGACAACACCATGATCATGAGCGTACTCAACCACTTGCCTGGTTAAGGCAATATTTTCAGTGAAGGAGTGTTTTGAACCATCAATCATAACCGAGGTAAAACCGCCATCGACACAGGCTTTGCAAATCTCAAAATCATCGCCGTGATCTAAATGGAGGCAGATATCCAAACCAGTGACTTCGACGGCTGCTTCGACCAATTTTTTAAGATAGACCGGATGGGCATATTTTCTGGCCCCTGCCGATACTTGTAAGATAAGAGGCGCTTGTTCTTCAGCAGCTGCTTCTACGATTCCCTGAATTATTTCCATATTATTAACATTAAAAGCCCCAACGGCATAGCCACCGTCATAAGCTTTTTTGAACATTTCAGTTGATGTTACTAGTCCCATTTTGAAAACCTCCTAAGTGTTATCCTATTTTGCTTGTTGTTTTATATGACATTTATATTTAGCGACAGTAGTATCAGTATACTATCTTTTGTGATAATAATCAAGCAATCAGAACAAATTTGATCGGTATTTACATTTTTATCTATATGGAAATAAAGAAAAAATCAAAGCATTGCTTTGACAAAAGAAATAATAAGAAGAAGGATGTATTCGCTGAAAGTAAAAGTAAAAGAGGCAACAGATTGTGCTGCCTCTTTTCTTATTTTGTAACTAACGTTGTTTAATGAAGCTGGGAAGGACTTTTAATAAACCAACGAGCATGATTGTGTATAAGGGAATCAGGAAAATGTTGGTAATGATTCGGGCAGGTAGCAATACAGCAACCGCCTGTCCATATAGAATGCTCAAAAACCAGGTGTTTAACAATATTGATGTGACCAATTGTGAAACACTGACGATAAACAGGATATGATCGCTACGAAATTCACTATCAAGATTTGATCTCTTTACAACAATAATGGGGAAGACCGCAAACGCGATCATTAAAGCAATAAAGAGTACAAAGACAATCGTACTGATCGGTTCACCTGCATAATAAATGGTACCATTGTCGAAACCAAAGGTGCCGGAAACAGCCAGAATAATTGTGGCCAGTACGATAAAAACCAGGTTGAACCATTCCAGATATTTTACTTCTTTTTTTCGCAACATCATAAAGAGTAAACCCGGAATCAAACCAGTCAACCCGCTGGCTAAGGTAAATCCGATAAAGAAAGGGCCGCCCGGCTTAATAATAAAGCAGAGGATATCGGAAATAAAACCTACGGCGAAACCTGCTAGCGGTCCAAACAGAATACCACTTAGCATAATTGGCAAAGCAGTGATGTTTAACCGTAATGAAGGAAAGCCACCAAGAGGGATGTATACCTCAAACAAAATCTTCAGCACGATGCTGATGGCAATGAGCAGTCCACAATTCACCATGACCCGGGTTCGGGTGGAACTACTAATAAAAGCATTACTTTTCATAAAACCTCCTTGAGTTTAAAGTAATGCTTCCGCAACCTACAATCTGCATTGTAACAGCGGAAGCGACAAGATACCGCAATGGTCACATTTCGTTTAAAGGCAACTTCCCATCCTTTAACACTTTACGCATCTTGTCTACTCTGATATTTAATTGTTATCATTTTAACATGTAGTTAAAGGTTTACACAAGGATAAATAATTATCGTTATTTTTTAATCAAAGTGGTAATTATTGTGATTTTGGGTATATAATAGTATCAGTCAAAGAAAAACTGAAAGAAAAAAAGTAAATGGAGGGTAATAAATGAAAAAGCTATGGAAATGTGGTGTCTGCGGTTATAAGATGGAAGGCCTTGAAGCCCCGGAAAATTGTCCTAAATGTGGAGCTCCCCGGGAGCAATTTGCAGCTTTAAGTGACGAAGAGGCTAAAAAAGTATATGACTCCTATGTTACCAACGATATTCATATGGAAGTGATTGGACTGGCTGAAAAAATCGTTCATCTGTCAAGAAAGGGTGCAGAAATCAATCTGGATCCAGGATGTCTGCATATTTTTCAGAAAGCCGAAGCCGATTGTTACGTCATCAAGGAAATGTGCAAAGCAGAAATAGCCGGGCATATCTCAAAAGGTAAATGGTAAAAAAATATTGAAATGGAGCTAGGGTTTGTGTTATGATAGTTCAGTAAGTTTTTACTGCTGGCGTGGCACAGATGGTAGCGCAACTGATTCGTAATCAGTAGGTCGGGGGTTCGATTCCCCCCGCTAGCTCCAGTATCAAGTAATTAAGCCCTTTCTGAGGGCTTTTTATTTTTGTCCATTTTATTTTGCCCCTTGATTTGCCCCTTATAGAATTTATCAAGTTTTTTTGATGAAAGCACCTTTTGTTTCTCCAAAACGGTTGTATAGGTGTTTAAAGTCTCGGAGATGTCCGCATGGCCCATCAGCATTTGGACAGTCTTAGGAGCTTCTCCCAGTTCAAACAAACGGGTGGCATAGGTATGCCGGAGATCATAAAACCTTTTATTTTTTATTCCGCAGGATTCATAAATCTTCTTAATCCGTTTATTCATATTCTGTCGATCCAGGTATGTGCCAATTGAATTACTGAAAACAAGAAAATCACCTTCAACGGCAACGCCATATTTTAAAAACTTTTCCTTTTGATTAATTTGATATTGTTTTAATTTGGTCAAGATGCCATCAGGAATAGGCACCAGGCGATTGGCGTTTTTAGTCTTAGGCGGGCCGGTAACTCCGATGTATTTGTTTAAATCAATATCTTTGCTGACTTTATAAGCCTTGTTTACTCGAATTGTTTTCCCTTTGAAATCAATATCCTCCCAGATTAATGCTGAAAGTTCCCCGGGGCGCAGTCCAGTATACATGGCCGTAAGATAAAGCATTTCATAGTCATCATCTTTGATCGCAATTTCGAATGCTGTTTGTTCTTTAATCGTTAGCGGTCTGACAGTTGGGGTAGGCGTTTTGATGATGGTTCTGTCCTCTGGAATCTTGATGATTTTTGAAAAATCATTTGGTATCCGGGCTGTTTCTGCAGCAAAGCGGATGGCAGGCCGTACTATTTTATTTACACCGTTGATAACGCTGGTTGATACGCCTGATTTGAAGAGGTCATTATACCAATCCTGAATTTTCTTTGGTGTGAGTTTTTTTAGTTGAACATTGGACACTGGTGAATGCTCAATATATTTTCTGAACTTATTATCATAGGACTCTTTGGTGGATGGCTTTTTATCCACCAAATGGACCTGGTACAGCCAGTATTTGACAAATTCACCAAAGGGTTGGGTATCGGTTGAAAGATCCCCATCCATTTCTTTTTTTGCTTTTCCAATTGTTTTTTGCAAGTACTTTTTGCAGAAAGTTGCAAGTTAAAAATACAGAATGTTGCATTATGGAAAATCCATAGTTTTGCAAGCTGAAATGCGAAGCGATTTCGATAAAACTCAAAGCATTGCAGGC
>NZ_LKEU01000043.1 GCF_001766835.1 Acetobacterium wieringae
TCAATCGGAAGCTTACAGGGAAGTTCTGGCCCGATTGGATTATCTCAAAACCACCAGAGGTTTCGGTCTGATTACTGGCGATCCCGGGGTTGGTAAAACATCGACCCTACGAGTCTTTGCCGACAGTCTGAATCCGTCATTATATAAGGTCATGTATTTTCCGATGTCTTCCGGAACCACCATGGATTTTTACCGGGGGCTGGCCTTTTCCCTTGGGGAACAGCCGAGATTCCGCAAAGTGGAGCTGTTCTTTCAGATTCAGAACGCCATTACCGATCTTTATGATAAGCGCCGCATCACGCCGGTTTTTATCCTCGATGAAATGCAGTCGGCTTCCGCTCAGTTTCTTCACGATCTGAGCATTATTTTTAACTTTGACATGGATAAACGCAATCCTTTTATTCTGATTCTCACCGGTTTACCGACGCTGGGCAACCGGCTGGGTTTAAATCAGAATCGTTCCCTCGATCAGCGACTGGTGACCCGATTTCATTTCTCGCCGCTGACACCGGATGAGGTCCGGGACTATATCAGACACCGGTTCAAGCATGCCGGTGTTTCACGGAATCTGATCAACGAGAACGCCTATGAAGCCATTTCGTCATCCACTGGCGGTTATCCGCGACTGGTCGGTAATCTGGTTACCCAGTGTCTGATTCTTGCCTTTCAGAAGCAAACCGACCTTATCGATGAAGAGATTGTTTTTGCCGCTTCTACAGAAGCTGGGATTTAACGCCTGACGGCGTTATTTCCTTTTTTTCTGGAGAAATAAAGCGTGATTATGTGATTAAAAACTGGCATTATATTTTCAACTCACCATATTTTTCACACTCTTTCGCACATTTCGATCCGTTTTATTGTGATTAAACCAGTCCGAAATAATGTGAAAATTTACAATACCCGAAATACCCAGCCCTTGCGCAACTGCTTCTATTTCTGCCAATCCTTCTGCCGACAGCGTTTTATTTGATGTGTAGGGATTTCGCTTAATCGATTTTACCGCTTTGGCTAATTCACGCAGTGATCCAAGCAAATATTTAGCATACGACGGCATCGTTTTTATTCGTGAGGATAAACTACCATATTTGATTGTAATCTCGGGTACTGATAGTCCTTCTTTTAATTGCGGATTGCCATACCAGACCGTATCGATGGGTCTGATATGTTTATATTCTCTAGGCATCGGAAATTTCATCTAATCAACTCCAATCTCGTACTGAGGATTAGCCCCCAACTGCTCTGAATTCTGATATAATCGAAAAAGATGCTCATATAAGGCCGCTTTGCCTGCTTCGGTAAAACCGTCAAAAAGGACTTTTTCCGCTTCTGCTCTGATTTTAAGCAAATCATTGACAATCAATTCGCCCTTTCCGGTAATGTAACACCGGGTGTTTCGTTTGTCCACATCATCGGAGACTCTGCGGATAAAACCATCATCTTCAAGAATTTTCAAAGCCTTGGTCACGCTGGCTTTACCAACCGATTTTAGCCTGGCTAATTCATTCTGATTAATGCCGGGGCTGCCGTAGATCAGTAGAAAATACTCAAACTGACCCTGCCGGATCCCAAACTTTTCAATCATACCGCCAATATAATTATTGGTATTTGCCGTAATAGTGCGAATCATCTTTCCAAAATCCATGGCTTCCATATTTGCACCTTCCTTATCTTTTTTTCAAATAGGCAGATTTTATTTGATCGTAATTACCAACTGTAAATGGGCACTCTCCGATGCAAACACCGCAACCATAATTTACAAAACCGCGAGAGCACTTGTCATAATCAACCCGGGTTGGATTAAAACCATCGCAGATCACTGGTTCTTTATAAATCGCCTCTGTCGGACAGTTTCGAATACACTTTCCACATTTTTGACAGAATTCGTTGACCCACGTTAAGTCTCTTGGATTCGAGACGATATACTCATCGAGATTTTCAATATTGGTGTAAACCACTGAGAGACGTTGGCAGGCACCATTTTTTCTGGTGATCGCCATACTATGTCGACCAACGATTCCGATTCCCGCCCACTGGGCCGCCATTGAGTAGTCTAGCTGGCCTCCTATCGAGTGGTTTGGACTGGCACCAAATCCATTTTTTTGAAGAAAACCAGCAACACTGTTAGCAATATCTCCAGTTTTTACATACACTTTTGCTACTTCCACCTGACAAACGATACTTGGCGCTGTTTTAAAGGCATCGGGATCCATTGCAGATGAAAAAACGAGCGCATACTGATGGGGAACACCACAGCCCTTAAATAATTGTTCGGGCATCACTTCAAAATATCCGTATTCATCAACTTGTAACTTTTGCAGCAGTTTTTCCAGTTCATTGAAAACTGCTGCTGTGATCCGACTATTTAAACCTTCATGATCTTTCTTAATTAATTTTACTGTTGTTTGAATTGTCTGAGGTAATCGATATATCTTTGTTATGTTCTTTAAAAGATACCTGATATCTTTGTTTATGAATTTAATCCGTTCACCCTCAACGTAAGGTCGTTTTGTTGGTGATTGTGCTGAGGAGAACACCCGACCTCGTTCATTCAACGCAGTAGTTTGCGGTTTTACTATTTTATTCAGACTTAGCCCCATCTGGTGACCTCCTGTAAAATAACACATCATTTTAATTAGTTTACCGGTAAACTGTTTGGCCAGATTATATATCACAATAGTATGCCAGTCAACTAATATTTTTGTTATTTTAGAAACCGTTCCTCATTTTTTTCCCACAGGGACCGCCTATATAAATGAGTATAAAATATCCTGAAACAGATCTTTGCCTTTTATAACGCCGGCAATTGTCTGGTGACGCCTTGTTCCGTTAGTTTTCTGATCAATTCATGCAATTGATCAGAAGGCAGTTTATCAGTCTGCCGGTACCAGTAACTCATCATACCAATCATCGCCGATAGGGTATATTCGATAACATAGTCCAATTCTTTTTGATTAACCGTCGGTTTATTGGCGAATTCCTGGATTATTATTGGTTTAATAGCATTTTTGAGTTTGCTTGCAAAAGCCGGGTCACCACCGTCGCCAAGCAACACGGCATAGTATTTGCTGTTTTTTTCATATAGCTCAAGAAACGTGTTCGTAGGCATGCCGCACATGTCCGAACCGATTGTAATTGGTGGCAGCTCGTCCAGGCTGGGGATTAATGAATTTTCAATATGTTCCAGAACATCATAAACGTCTTTAAAATATTCGTAAAATGTCCCCCGGTTATAGCCGGCTTTATTGGTAATATCTTTGATGGTAATTTTTTCAATTCTCATGTCACAGTATAGGGACCAAAACGCATCGATGAGATTCTGTTTTGTCTGTGTCGTAATCGCTGTCCGTCTATTCATCTTCATCCTCCATTTCAAATCCGACAAATGCAACCACATTGTTGGTTGATCCTCTGGCCGCCGGGATTTATAATTGAATCATACAACAGGATGTTGGATGATTCAAGGAGGAACGACTATGATTACAATTCTTTGTTCGGGATCTCGGGGGGATTTTCAGCCCTATATTGCTCTTGCCCAGGAACTGCAAAAGTTGGGAAAAACCGTGCGGATTACCGGCGGTAAAAGTTTTGAAGACTTTATCAAAAGCTACGGCATCGATTTTTATCCACTATCGGCTGATTATCAGTCCGCCGAGATTGAACCTAAATTGCTTCAGGATGCCCAATCATCGGATAATCCCCTTAAAATGATCTTGACCTTTAACAAAATGAAAAAATATGTGATTGGCCTAACCGCCGAAATGTTTGCGGCTTGTCAGGGCAGTGAACTGATTGTTTACCATCCAGGCTGTTCGATTGGTTATTTTGCCGGCGCCAAGTTGGGTATCCCGACGATCCTGGCGGCACCCTTTCCGATGCACAAAACCACCGAAGTGGCTTCACTGATCGCCTACGGTAAAACCATCATGCCCAAAGCAGTAAGTTACAAGCTCTTGCAGGGGATGCTGTGGATGGCTGGAAAGACTGGCATTAAAGCCTTTTTCAAAAAAGAATATGGCAAACTCCCCGATGATCTTGCCAGCCCCTTTGAAAAAATCGATCACACCCATCCGGCCATCATCTCCTGCAGTAATTTTGTCTTTCCCCGTCCCCAGGACTGGAACGCCGATATCCATCAGAATGGCTATTGGTTTGTGACCGAAAAAGATGATTATACCCCCGCCAAAGAATTGGCGGACTTCCTGGCAGCGGGTGAAAAGCCGCTATATTTCGGCTTTGGCAGCGTTTTTGACAGCAACCACCAGGTCGAGACGGTCGCCATCATTATCGAAGCCCTTCGGCGAACCGGTAAGCGCGGGATCATCTCTGGTATGGGTGCGATTGACAACCTGCCGAAAAACCTGCTGGCGATTGACAGTGTTCCCCACAGTTGGCTGTTTGAGCGGATTTCCCTGGTTTGTCATCATGGTCGCCGCTGGTTTTAAAGCCGGTATCCCAAGTGTCATCGTGCCATTTTCCAATGACCAATTTGCCTGGGCTCACCGATCCTATGACCTGGGAGTTGGCGCAAAGCCGATTTACCGTAAGCATTTAAACGCTGATAAGCTGGCGGCAGCAATTCAATATGCCCTAACCGATCCGATTATCACGAATGCCCGAAAGCTCGGCCACAATATTGGGACTGAAAATGGTGCCTGGGCAGGTGCGAAAATAATAGCAGATTATCTGGTGCGGTAGATTTATGAAAAAAATGTCTACTTGGAGAAAAACCTTTTTCACCATTTATCTTGGTCAGGCCTTTTCCCTTTTAAGTTCCAGTGCCGTACAGTTTTCAATGATCTGGTGGATCACGATGGAAACCGGTTCGGCCCTGGCATTAACGATCGCAAGTGTTGTCGGATTATTGCCTCAGGCGATAATCGGTCCTTTTGCTGGTGTCTGGATTGACCGATTTAATCGTAAAAAAATAATGATTATTGCTGATGCTGCTGTTGCCCTTTCCAGTTTATTTTTATGCGTGTTATTTTTACTTGGCTACCAATCGCTCTCATTTGTTTATGTTGTTTTATTGATCAGGGCCTTGGGTGAGACTTTTCATAAGCCTGCTATGCAAACCCTTATTCCTCAGCTTGTTCCTTCTGCTGAACTTACAAAAGCTGGTGGCTTCGGACAAATGATCAACTCCGCTTGTTCGATGATCGGGCCCATGCTCGGTGCCTTATTGATGAGCGTTACAACCCTACCCTATACGATGCTAATTGATGTAATTGGGGCAATTTTGGCCATTTTAACCTTATCACTGGTCCACGTTTCCACCCCCCCAATTAATCTTAACAGTAAGTTAACCGTTATTGAAGATATGAAGCAGGGTATCCTGACGATTAAATCGAACAAGGCCTTGTTGCGACTTTCGATTCCAGTGCTGATATCAACGATTATTTTTGTACCTTTAGGAACTTTGCTGCCGCTTATGGTCAAGGGTTATTTTAATGGTACGGCATGGCATAATGGGATCGTTCAAACCTTATTTTCCAGTGGCATGCTGATTGCTGCGATGATTATCGGTTTAACTGGTGGTCTCCAGCGACAATTTTTAATGATCGCACTTTCCATGGGTTTGCTCGGTTTATGCTCCTTTATTAGCGGTTTTTTACCAGCAACTTGGTTCTGGGTTTTCTGTATCGCTGTATTTATTATGGGGACAACCAGTATGGGTTTCAACATTCCCTTCACCGCCTATATCCAAAGAACGGTTCCTTCAGAAAACTTGGGTAAGGTCATTTCGCTTGTTACCAGTATTATGAGTTTTGCAGCTCCTGTTGGGATGTTTATTGCCGGACCTGTATCTGAACTGCTTGGTGTAAGCAATTGGATGATTCTTGCCGGTATTTTAATGGTATTTGTAAGCTTGTCATGTTATCTTTTGACACGTGAATTTGATATCCCTTTGATCAAGGAATCCGCTGCTTGTGGAGAAAACAAATAATCACCATGCAGCTGGTGATTATTTTAAATCATATTAGCAGATCAGTGCCTGATACGAATTTATAAACTTATTCAACGCACTAAACAACCTCTTTGTAAAAATCATCAATACTATACAAACTCTTAAATACAGTAACAAAGCCATTTCTACTCAAAACAGAAAAAAGCCACCTCATCACAAGGTGGCCTTTATTGTACCTTTTCTAATAATTAATGACTACTAAATCTTTCATACAATACTTTAAAATCCCAAAGTTCAATATTAATTTATACAAATGGCTAATTTCAATTTTAATAACATTAATATTTATTTTTTACAAAGTACAATTTTATCTTACGTTTTTTTATATTTTTGCTTGCTGCTATTGGGTTTATCTGGAATTGTCATTTCAATCAGCCCTTTTTCCATTGCCGGCAATAAATAGTTATCTCTAAAGGTTTGTCGATGTTTTAAACCTAATAATTCCATCAATTCTTTTGTCGAATAAGCGTTGTCACCGATCACATTTAATAATCTTTCGACTTGTTCGGTTACTTGATCGGTTACTTGTCCGGTATTTGAAACATCTTGTAGCGCATCATAAATTGCTTCCAATAGAAATTCAACAAACTGACCTGAATCTGCTCGATGATCACATTCTCCAAGTACTTTGTAATACTCATCCTGACGTTCCCTAATAAGCGTTTCGATAGGCAGCCAACCGAATAGTGGTTTCCACTTATAAAGTAGTAAAGTTTGCCACATTCGCCCCATTCGTCCATTTCCATCGGCAAACGGGTGAATAAACTCAAATTCGTAATGGAAAACACAACTTTTAATTAGCGGATGCACTTCTGCTTCTTTAGCCCAGCTAAACAGATCTTGTATCAAATGCGGAACATGATTAGCCGGTGGAGCCATATGAACCAAATGATCTCCTGCAAATATACCGACACCACCGTTTCTAAAAATTCCGGATTCTTTTGATAAATCATTCATTAAAATTCTATGAGCTTGCAATAAAGCATTAATTGAAAATGGATTCATTTTTAAAAGTATATTATATGCTTCAAAAGCATTTTTAACTTCACATATTTCGTCTGGCGCACCGAGAATCCTTCTTCCATTAATAATGTCTGTTACTTGATCCAAAGATAATGAGTTGTTCTCAATTGCTAAAGAAGCATGGATAGTTCGAATTCGATTATCTCTTCTAAGTCTTGGATTGCTGTCCATGTTATCAGCAATTGTAATATGCGTAATTATTTCCGTTATCTTTGAAACTAAATTAACGGTTTTATCTGTTATCGTATACGGCGGAATATAATCCATTTGTTTGTTTTTCCTCATAAATATTATTTTTAAAACACTTGTCTATTATTATACCGTACAAGTTGAAATTGTCTATGAAAATTTCAAAATAAAATATTATTATAGGACAGACTTATAAAGTTACTTTTAGTAGAAAAGACCATACCGAACCCCTGTTCGCAAAATATCATTTACATTCAATAATATTTATATAACATAATAACTTAATTAAAAAAACAGCTGATTATCACTAATCAGCTGTTAAGTAAATTGCATTTAATTTAACAATGGTGGAGGTGATCCGTACCGGTTTGAGGTGACAATTTGTATTGAAGATTATCATCATAATTAATCTTCATATAAGCAAATACATTGCAGATTCACGCTGCTAACCTCAGCATCATCGGAATTACGTAACCGAAGCACCCATTTTAACAACAGAATATTCAGAATTTTCTGTTATTACTCATAAATTATCGTTATTGATTTCAGAAGCAATATCCTTATCGTTTAGTTATCATTACCTTTCATGAGAGCACCAATATTAGCTTTTGCAAAATCTTCAAATATCCGAGGGTTTTTTCCGATTATTTGAAAAATTCATTGGTGATTGATTTATCCGTACCGAGCCTGGACATGATATACAACATGACCGTAACATTGAGCATTTGCGCGACCGTCATACCATCTTGGCAGATCATGGCCTTTTAAAACGCTGGCAATTGTCTGGTGATGCCTTGTTCCGTTAATTTTTTGATCAATTCATGTAATTGATCAGAAGGCAGTTTATCAGTCTGCCGGTACCAGTAACTCATCATACCAATCATCGCCGATAGGGTATATTCGACAACATAGTCCAATTCCTGTAGATTAACCGTTGGTTTATTGGCGAATTCCTGGATTATTATTGGTTTAATTGCATTTTTTAGTTTGCTTGCAAAAGCCGGGTCGCCACCGTCGCCAAGTAACACGGCATAGTATTTGCTGTTCTTTTCATAAAGCTCAAGAAACGTGTTCGTCGGCATGCCTCGCATTTCCGAACCGATTGTAATTGGTGGCAGCTCGTCCAGGCTGGGGATTAAAGAATCTTCAATATGTTCCAGAACATCATAAACGTCTTTAAAATATTCGTAAAATGTCCCCCGGTTATAGCCGGCTTTATTGGTAATATCTTTGATGGTAATTTTTTCAATTCTCATGTCACAGTATAGGGACCAAAACGCATCGATGAGATTCTGTTTTGTCTGTGTCGTAATCGCTGTCCGTCTATTCATCTTCATCCTCCATTTCAAATCCGACAAATGCAACCACATTGTTGGTTGATCCTCTGGCCGCCGGGATTTATAATTGAATCATACAACAGGATGTTGGATGATTCAAGGAGGAACGACTATGATTACAATTCTTTGTTCGGGATCTCGGGGGGATTTTCAGCCCTATATTGCTCTTGCCCAGGAACTGCAAAAGTTGGGAAAAACCGTGCGGATTACCGGCGGTAAAAGTTTTGAAGACTTTATCAAAAGCTACGGCATCGATTTTTATCCACTATCGGCTGATTATCAGTCCGCCGAGATTGAACCTAAATTGCTTCAGGATGCCCAATCATCGGATAATCCCCTTAAAATGATCTTGACCTTTAACAAAATGAAAAAATATGTGATTGGCCTAACCGCCGAAATGTTTGCGGCTTGTCAGGGCAGTGAACTGATTGTTTACCATCCAGGCTGTTCGATTGGTTATTTTGCCGGCGCCAAGTTGGGTATCCCGACGATCCTGGCGGCGCCCTTTCCGATGCACAAAACCACCGAAGTGGCTTCACTGATCGCCTACGGTAAAAACATCATGCCCAAAGCAGTAAGTTACAAGCTCTTGCAGGGGATGCTGTGGATGGCAGGAAAGACCGGCATTAAAACCTTTTTCAAAAAAGAATATGGCAAACTCCCCGAGGATTTTGGCAGCCCTTTTGAAAAAATAGATCACGCCCATCCGGCCATTATCTCCTGCAGTAATTTTGTCTTTCCCCGGCCCCAGGACTGGAACGCCGATATCCATCAGAATGGCTATTGGTTTGTGACCGAAACGGATGATTATACCCCCGCCAAAGAATTGGCGGACTTGCTGGCAGCGGGTGAAAAACCGCTATATTTCGGCTTTGGCAGCGTTTTTGACAGCAACCAGCAGGTCGAGACGGTCGCCATCATTATCGAAGCCCTTCGACAAACCGGCAAGCGCGGGATCATCTCTGGTATGGGGACGATTGACAACTTGCCGAAAAACCTGCTGGCGATTAACAATATCCCCCACAGCTGGCTGTTTGAGCGGGTTTCTCTGGTTTGTCATCATGGTGGTGCCGGCACCACCGCCGCTGGCTTTCAAGCCGGTATCCCAAGCATCATCGTGCCATTTTCCAATGACCAATTTGCCTGGGCTCACCGATCCTATGACCTCGGGGTTGGCGCAAAGCCGATTTACCGTAAGCATTTAACCACTGTCAAGCTGGCGGCAGCGATTCAATATGCCCTAACCGATACGATTATCACGAATGCCCAAAAGCTGGGCCACAATATTGGGACTGAAAATGGTGCCCGGGATGGCGCCCAAATAATAGTGGATTATCTGGAGCGGTAGCTTTATGAAAAAAATCTAGCCTGAGATAAATCATTCTTTTCCCTTTAAGAACTCTGCTCCTGCTGAGACAGTCTTAGAAATTGTGTAATCCCCGTGTTTGATGTAAAATAAATACATTAGTCAGGAGGTTTTTATTTTGGCTAGAAGAAAAGAATCCTCCTGCATTTAAATTATTATGCATAATTTATCTTTAACAAGATGTGACAACTTGTGTGGAAGGGGTTTTTTAGATAAAAAGTGACTCGATATAACTATCAGATCGCTTAATAATCTCTTTTTATTCATTTGTAATGCGGGCGTGCAGTCACCCAATTTTATGAATAACGCAAGTGTTCCAACTACCGAATAGATATTTTATGTTGATATCTATTTATAATTTATTATTCGATGAAAGTGAGAAAAGCTAATGTTTAGAGAAATGAGAAGAGGTAAACAATTATTATCAACTGAAGATACTATCGCAGTAATGAATAGAAACACCAATGGTGTTTTGGCCTGTTTAGGAGATGAAGATTATCCTTACGCTATCCCATTAAGCTACGTCTATTTTAATGACAAAATCTATTTTCATTCAGCAAAAACTGGTCATAAAATTGATGCCATCACAAACAATTCAAAAGTGTCTTTTTCAGTCACCGATGAAGATACGATTATAAGCAAGGAATACACAACTTATTTTCGCAGTGTTATTGCTTTTGGTAAAGCAAGAATTGTGGAAGGTGATGAAAAGTTGGGCGCATTCCTCTCTTTAGTAAAAAAATACTCAGGCGATCAACCCGAAAAATCCCAGCACAAAGAAATAGACGAATGCTTACACGCTTACATTATTGCAATTGACATTGAACACATAACCGGCAAGGAAGCAATTGAATTTGTCAGAGCAAAAAAATAATCATTCCCGAGTTACATGTTGCTATCCATAAGTCTTGATGGTTCACTGCCAGCTTTATGCACTGTTAACCACTAATTCTTAAAAAAACAAAACCAGGGAGCGTTTCAAGTTTTGTGTATTTGCGAAAATTGATATAGAATAGAGTATTTAATTAAGGGGCAAGGGCATTGAAATGACGCTTGCCCCTTACCTGTATTATAATCCGAATTGATTGCATGTCAATAAAAAGCAAGTCTGGATCTAACTCCGGAATGCCCTGATGTGATTATGGGGGATTAATCCAGGCGCTCAGAAAAAAATATTTCCAGCTGGGAGTGAATCTGGCCCCAATCTTTTCTCCGCCCGGTCCACTTTTGGGTGATATCCATGGTGGCCAGATACAGCATTTTAAAGAGACTATCATCGGTTGGGAATACGGTTTTGCTTTTCGTCACTTTTCGGAGCTGTCGGTTGAATCCCTCAATGGAATTGGTTGTATAAATGAGGGTTCGAACTTCCTGCGGATATTTGAAATAGGTCGCGAGTTTCGGCCAGTTGTTTCGCCAGGAATCCGGAATTTTTGGATATTTTTTGCCCCATTTTTCCTCAAATGTAGCCAGTTCACTCAAAGCAGCATCTTCAGTTGGCGCCGTATAAACCCGCTTCAGATCGGCCATGAGTGACCGGATATCTTTATAGGAAACAAACCGGGTGGTATTTCTGATCTGGTGGATGATGCATTGCTGGATTTCAGTTTTAGGGAAGACGGCTTCGATCGCATTGGAAAATCCGGTCAACCCATCCACACAGGCAATCAGAATATCTTCGACACCACGATTTCTTAATCCATTCATGACGGAAAGCCAGAATTTGGCACTTTCATTTTCCCCAATCCATAAACCCAGCACATCCCGGCACCCGTCCATGTTGATCCCGATGGCGATATAAACGGCCTTCTTGATAATCTGGCCTTCGCTTCGCACATGGAAATGAATCGCATCCATAAAAACGACGGCGTAGATTTCTTCCAATGGCCGATTCTGCCATTCTTTGGCAATCGGCAGAATTTTATCCGTCACCCGGCTGATGGTACTATCGGACATCTCGATCCCATAGAGATCTTTAATGTGCGTCTCAATATCGCTGGTGGTCATGCCTTTAGCATACATGGAAATGATTTTTGCTTCAATGTCCTGAGTCAGGGTATTTTTGTGTTTCGGCATCAATTGGGGTTCAAACTCCCCATTCCGGTCTCTGGGAACATCAATTTCCATATCACCCAGACTGGTATGGACTGTTTTCTTCGAATAGCCGTTCCGGCTGTTCTCGGTTTCCTTGTTTCGATAATCATAGCGGGTATAACCCAGTTCGTCATCCAATTCAGCGGTGAGACCGCCTTCCAGCACTTGGCGCATCATTTCCTTCATCAGTTCCTGGATGTCATTTGGATCTTTGATGGGATTTTCGCTTAGAAAACTTTCCACTAATTTCCGACGATTCTTTTCTTCGTTACTTTCGTTTCTTCTTGCCATAATAAAAACCTCCTGGCTAATGTATTTATTCTACATCAACCACGAGGTTTACACAATTTTTGAAACGGTCTCCAAAACCATTCTTACAAAAATAAGAATACAAAAAGATCTGGCAAAAAAACCAGATCTTTTTATATTTCAGAAACGCTAACTTTTTTAAGCAATCAGTTCTTTTGCTTTAACAGCGGCACTGCCAACAACCGTTCCGATGACACCGGTTCCTAAAGAGTTGAATACATCACGAGCCATCACTGGTTTTAAAACTTCCACGCCTTTTGACATCGCTTTGGGGGCAATCAGCATTTCCGGAATCATTTACGTGTTTAAATAATATCCATTGCGGCAAAGTAGCCCTCATGAACCGCTTTTTTTACAACACTCGCTCCGG
Organism: Acetobacterium wieringae; assembly: GCF_001766835.1. Classification (GTDB taxonomy): domain Bacteria; phylum Bacillota; class Clostridia; order Eubacteriales; family Eubacteriaceae; genus Acetobacterium; species Acetobacterium wieringae. Next base: position 12,654 of record NZ_LKEU01000043.1, read on the forward strand.
TGCAATCGCCAATTGCCCTGAATGTTTCCCATTCCTCCCATTCACGAAGTTCTTCCACAATACCAGAATTGGGTAGACTGCCAACCGCATATAAGACGGTATCTGCTTCAACAAAATGTTCTACATTATTCTCGTCTTTATAAATAACGCCATTTTCGAGAATTTTCGCGGTATTTGCACCAAGAATGCTTTGAATCTGATCCTTTTTCTGATCCATATATTCAAGCAGGGTCGGTCGATGTAACATATTCGCATCCTGTGCCAACTGGTTTGTGATTTCTAAAATTGTAACATGCTTCCCGAATTCAGCTAAATGAAGCGCCAATTCACAGCCAATCAGTCCACCACCAATCAGAATGATTTTATCACCCATCTTTTCTGGCTGATAATAGGCCGCTGTCGCATGATATGCCTGATCGATCCCTTCAATATTGGGAACCCGTGGCGTAGCGCCGGCCGCTACAATAATTGCCTGTGGTTGCAGTTCTTCAAGTAAATCTCTGCTCGCCGCTGTATTTAATCTCACATCAATATCACGTTTTAATGTCTGTCGGACAAGGTAGTCGGTATATTTTTTCAAGTCATGCTTATGCGCATCATAATCAGTAAATAGTAGCGCCCCACCTAATTTTTCTTGATTGTCTACCAGGATCACCTGGTGACCCCGGTCACTTGCTGTGATCGCCGCCTGCATTCCGCCCGGGCCACCACCGACTACAAGCACCTTCTTCTTTTCTTCTACCGCTGGTGTATTTAAAAGGTAAGCTTCCTGTCCCGCTGTAGGATTGATATTACATTGGTAAAACCCATCATATAGACCCGCCATACAACAATTACAGCGAATGCAGGGACGAACCTCATCTTCTTTATTCTGCAATATTTTTTTTGGCAGATCACTATCGGCCAGAGTACCTCTTCCAATTGCGACAAAATCGAGAATTCCATCGGCTATCAAGCGTTCCATTTCAGCGGGATCATCATTAGCTCCAACCGCAGAAATCGCCGTTTTAATGCCAGCGTCTTTCAGTATCTTTGCATAAGGCACGTTGATAAAATGCGGCATCAAGGTTGACGTAAAACAATAATGTTCGGAATTATGATAATCCCCGGAAGAAATCTGAATGATATCCACAATACCTTCTAACATTTTGCAAAACGCAATACAGTCCTCGACCGACCATCCGTTTGGTTGATGCTCATCGCCACTGATGCGAATTTCGATTACCACATCATCTCCAATTTTTTCCCGAACTGCTTTCAAAACCTGTAATGGGAATTTGGCTCTGTTTTCAATGGATCCACCATATTCATCTGTTCTGGTATTCCATACCGGTGATAAGAACTGCGCCAGCAGCCACCCATGGCAGCACTGGATCATTACTTCCTGAAAACCGGCGGTCTTTGCACAAAAAGCTGTTTCAGCGAAATCATTTGCGATCCGTTCCATATCATTTTCATCCATGGCTTTCACAGTTGTTCCACTTTCTTTCACAAATGAAACGGGTCCGATGGGTGACCCATGTTCCTGATTGAAGAAGGGTTCCGCAAATAATCCTGCATGGGCCAACTGAATCGAAGGCACTGCGCCATGACGCTTAATTGCGTCAGTGTATTTTATCCAATCCTTGTTTGGCAGAATCATTCGTGAAAAATCAGGGCGAATTAAATCAACATTTGGCCGTCTGATCGCATCCACATTATTCACGGGAGTTTCTCCATAGGTTACACCAGCGGCACCACCTCTGGCCTTTTTTTCGTAAAAAAGCACTGTTTTGAAATCAGGGGCGCCACTGTATTCATCGGGATATGTCATTCCGGTTGGCGTCGTCACAATTCGATTACGAAACGTAATATTTCTAATCGTATACGGGCTGGCTAAGTTTTTATATTTTCTCATTTCTACCTTTCTATTTACAGACTGCTTCTGTTTTTGGCAACGCAGCTACATCTGTTGTTTCATTCATTTTTATGAGTTCGGCATTTTTCCATAAAAAATCCCCTGCTCAAGTAAAATTCTACTGGAGAAGGGGTGTTATGTATACGTTTATTTGCCCATATTTTGATTGTTATTTTGAACATTTTCACAAATTATCTTGCCATTCGTTTCATCCGAAGCGAGAATTGTAAATTAAAACATAAATTTTCATCATCTAAGTCCAAGTCAAAAAAATCCTCGATCCGCTTTAACCGGTAGTAAAGCGTATTTTTATGCATATGTAAGCGATCGGATGCTTTCTGGATATTTCTTCCTGCCTCGAGATATGCTTCAAGGCTATTTTCTAATAATGTTCCATTCTGATTATCGTATTCTTCGATCGTCCTTAGTATTGGCAAACAAAATTTGTTCAAATCATATTCTTTTGAAGCCAATTCCATAAAATGATACAACAGTATTTCCTCATAAAATATTAATGACTTTTCAACATTTAGTTTTTGATATACGCTTTGAATCGCCTGCATCTCCTGAAATGCACTTTTCACATCTAATATGTCTGCAAATCGGGTACTTACACCGATTCGGATTTCATAGTTGCTGAAGATATTTTGAACTTTACTCAAGTAAGATTTGCTGAAATGTTTTTCTGAGATAACCATGATCAAACTTTCATCATATATAATACAGTAACAAAATGGTACCGAAGCTAAGAACGTTTCCCGAAGAAAGAATAATGACAATGTATTATTTTTACTATCATCAATTTTGATGCCAAGCAATCGCATTGATTCAGGGAAATCTAAATGCAGAGCCCGACACCTTTCCCTGATTTCGCTTGTGGAGGCCGTTGCTTCAATAATATCTTTAAAAATCCTAAAATAGGGTATCGTTTGCATTGCTGTACGTTCTTGATATAATAATTCAAACAAAATAGCTTTGCAGACAATCACCAATAAATCCGAATCTTCACTGCTAAATGCTTCCTTTTCGACAATTGTCACTAAGGCAACCACACCGTGCTTATCTCGAACACGACATCCTAAAAACCGAAACTGACTATACGAAAATTCCCCAATAACAGGAGTATCCTCTTCCATCAATTTCTTCATCACCCCTGAATTTTCGGTGATGATACTTTTCTCAGAATTCAGGTAGCCTTGGGGTAATAACTCTTCCCAAATCTCCTTATGCCCATCGATCTGACTCTTAGCTAAAATTTTTCCACTAACATCATATATAAATAATGGATTGTTCATTACTTCTGCTGCTAAATCAGTGAAATGTTGCAGACCTCTTCTATCGATCAATGCATTTAATATTTTATCTTTTCGCTCTGAATATGTTGCTTTTATAACAGCCATCGTATTTTCTCCTACATAAAACCTTTATGTCATTATACCATTGGTTAATTAAGATAACCGTAAAAAAGTATAAATAACCATTTGTATAAAAGTTCAAAATAAAAGTAAATCAATGGAAGAAATCACATATCGAACGTTTCTATTTTAAGTTATGATAATTTCATCTTAGAGAAAGAGGTATATTTAATGAATTCCCAAAACACATTATCATTTGTACCACACATTCCCAACAATGTACCAGAAGTAAAGGTAATGGTCGCACCAGAAGGATTGTGGCATCCGATGACCGATGGTACTTGGCCGCTCCATCCTTTTGCCTATGATAAATGGGAGATAGCGGAATTGAGCTGGCATGATACCTGCTATATCCATGCAGGTTTGAATCCATTTCTGCAATTCGCTGTAAATAGAAACGAAAATTTTGATACGGAAACCATTCCACATCCGATTTTTGATTAATTCGCTTGGTATTTATCCGTGGGTTCTTACGGATGATCTCAATTTGCAGACTGGATCCTGACTTTTTAGAACTTGGAACCGAGATTATGGTTCTCTGAGGAGACCCGGGTTTGCATCAGAAGAAAATTCGTACCAAAGTAGTCCGATTCCCTTGCAATAACGTCTTGCGAAACGAAAGTACCGACGTGTCCACACTGCCAAAAGCAAAATCATGAAAAAAATACAAATCAATTCAAACTCCAGGAGGAATAAAAATGTCTCAAAACCAATATGAAATCGTTCCATCACCTTATATGCCAATCGACTTGCTGAAATATAATGTCCACGTCAGCCCGGAAGGCTGCTGGCGACCAATGTCCAACAATAAATTTCCCGTCTATCCATTTGAATTTACCAATTGGGTTAATGAGGAATTAAGTTGGTATGATAATTGCTATATCCATGCAGGTCTTAATCCTTTCCTTTTTTATACCATAAAGGGGAAAGATGTTCTGCGAATGTACTCCGATTTAAGCATAAGCACCTTTAATAAATTCCCCATTGGCAAAGCAAGACATACCGTTTTGTGTAACGATCAGGGCAAGATCCAGATTGACGGTATCGTTGTCAGAAGATCTGAAGATGAATTTATTACGATGTGTTTGCCGGATCCTAATCTACTTAACCAAATGTCAGGAAATCAGTATGACTTTACATCTGAAGATGTGAGCAGTCAAAATTTCTTCTTCCAGCTTTGCGGTCCGCGATCGTTGGAAATTGTCGAAATGGCCACTAAAGAGGACTTACATGATATTAAATTCATGTTTTCAAGAGACTCATCAATTGCCGGAAAACCGGTTTTTATCCTGAGAACCGGAATGGCCGGAACTTTAGGCTATGAGGTTCATGGTAATGCCGAAGATGCTGTTGCCGTCTACACGGCGATCATGGAAGCCGGCCAGCCCTACGGCATTACCGAACTGGGTCGACACGCCTATCGTAATGCCCATACGGAAGGGAGCATACCCCAAATAGGTACACACTTTCCAAGCACCAACCCACCCTTTCCGGTAAAAATTACCGGCAGTCTAGATCCAAATTCGCAACTTGTTCACCGTAGTCCCATCGATGTGGGTTGGGAAAAAATGATTAATTTCAACCATGACTTCCCTGGAAAAGAGGCCTTAAAGAACGAACTGGAAAATCATCACAATAGTATGGTTACGCTAATTTGGGATCCTGATGATCTGGTTGCAGTAATGAAAACTGTATTTGAAAAAGGAAACCGCTGCGATATCATGGAAATGGTTGAAGATTACGATTATGTGGCCGGTAATAACAGCATTCATATCGACGAAGTATACGATGGAGACAAATTGATTGGCGCAGCCTCTGGTCGAATGCTTTCACCTAAAACCAATGAAATGATCTCACTATGTACGCTTGATCAGGATTATGCTATTGAAAATAAAATTGTCGAAGTGTTATGGGGAACACCCGGTACCAGACAAATGCGAATTAGAGCTAAAGTCTCACTATTCCCCTACATCAAAGAAGACCGTAATGAAAGTTTTGATGTTGAGAATATTCCCCACCCTCAGTTTTAAAGAAATGTTTGAGAGTATTTGAAAGGTATTTTTTATGAAAACAGAAACTAAAATCAATCTATATAACAACCTGTTTAATTCCATTATTTTCGGTGTAGCCTTCACAATCATTGGCGGTTTAATTACAACTGGAACCGTCGACTGGAACAGTTTCCCCATTTCTGCGCTGGTCGGTGTCCTGGCGGGCTTTGTGATCGGTCTCATCATTCCCATCGGTAAGATTGGTGCTGCAGCAGCCAGTAAAGTCTCAAAACCAGGCACCTTTCTATTCAGCCTTGTGATGAATGCCGTGCTTCTTATCCTGATGTTATTGTTTATGTGCCCAGTCCTGACAATTTTTATGGGCAGTGTTCTCATGGGAGCGCCGATATCAGCAGTTCTGCCAAACTCGTATGCGCTTTTTATACCGTTCTTTTTTATCGGTCTCATTCTTCTTACGATTTTAGGCGGTTTTGTTATGAAACTTTCGATGAAATGTGCCGGAATGCCTGCCGAAACTAACCAGGAAGTAGCATAACGATCGATTTTTTATGTGAACAAAAAGGGCTTTTGCAAAATTGCGAATAAGCAATGATGCAAAAGCCCTTTTTTAGATTATGATCTTACTGCAATTGCAGCTTGGTTTTCACAATAAAACAGGAGATCAACAGCATATCAAGATCCTTATCATCAATGGTTTCAAAGTCGATTTCCAGAATCTTCTCAATTGACTGCAGACGATTAACCAGGGTATTACGGTGAATAAACAGTTTATCGGCGGTTTGAGAAATCCGTTTTCCGTTTTGCAGATAAATCCACAAGGTGTGAATGAGTTCCAGTGACCATTGATCCTGATTTTTTACGATTTTCTGGACAATCGGATGACACAGTGAATAAGCATCCTGATCTTTACTTAAAACTTGAACGATATACTCGGCGTAAACTTCCTTAAACGTAAAAAACTGCTGATCCACCGCCTTTTTACGACCCAGCTGCAAAGCCATTTCGGCCTGGTGCATGGCCGCCGACAAAAATTCATAACCGGGTTGTTTTAAACTGACGCTGGCACAAAGTGACAGTTTTGTGAGCTTTGGCAAAATCATCTGAACAATTGTTTCCGGAGACACCATTCCATATTTACAGAGGCAGATCGAAACGATTCGATTGTCTACAAACAAGGTATATGCATGGGGTAGCGCTTCACGAAGATGATTGAGATAAACCAGATGATTGTACTCTGACAACGTTATGTCACTGTTCAGATCAAAAGCAACGCAAAAAAAGGGATCATCCTTATCCCACTTCCGGGCAGCAAAAAAATGCTTGACGAGATCAGGATCGACATACTTTTTCTGAACTAACTGTGAAATGAGATAACAAATGTCATTGTTGACATTCTGAGCTGGCTTGGGCAGCTGCAGTGAAATTTCCAAAAGCTGTTGAATATGGTATACCAGTGAAAGCTGTCCAACCGTAAATTCACTAACCAGATTGGTCATCGCCAGATTGGCAAAAGGAACCTGATTCTGAACGAGGGTCGCACAAATAATGCGCTGCTGATAAGTCTCGTCTAAAGGTGGGACCAAGACGGGTTTTCGCTCTTTAATGGTTAAATCCGATAGATTACGGTATTGTTGCGGAATGTTTTCTACCGCTCCATAGCCTTTGTAGAGCACGGATTCCCAAATCGGATCGTTAAACTGGTCCGGAAAATTTCCTGATTTGGCAATCATAATAAAGGATATATCCAGTAAGGCAATGGGATTATTTAATACCTTGGCCGAAAGATCCAGCAATTGTTGAATGGGCTGCCGATTCAAAATCGCCTGGGTCAATGCTTCATGCCACCGATTGAAATCATCGAAAATGTCCTGCACTTTTTCAAAAACATCCCAAAGCTGCTCTTTTTTCGCCATCACGATAACGTTCCAGGAATGGTTGATTTTCAACTCTGCATCATCGTCACTCAAAATAATCAAAGACAGCTTTTCATGTTGCCAATAGGCTTCCGACATCTGATGATCGGTCAGATAAAGGTATTGATCCTCACACTGACTGGGATCATCTGGTAGCAACCGGACATTTACCAGTTCCATCTCAATGCTGCTGTCGGTGATTATTTTTGTTTTTTCAATGGCTAATGCATCGCCAATAATGTGAAGATTCAATTTCATCTGACTTTCACCTCAAACTCTGAATTTGATAAAGTGCACAACGGAAAAAATAATTATCTACATTATTGCACAGTGCTTCGTAAAATACAATTTGTTATGATATACCTAATCATCGAAATGCGCATTTTCGAAAATGTTTACAATAAAAAATTTGTTATGTTTTGGAGGTACAAAAATGAAGTTTAATTTTGACAGTGCGATTATGGAAGGTGCTTTCACCTTCTGGAAAGACTTTGGCGGAAACATTCTACCTTATGAATTTACTGGCCCCAGGGACGAATTTATGGCCACCCGCACCACGGCTTCTTTAGGCGTGTTTCTGAACAGCAGCCCCATTTATGATATTTCGGGTAAAGATGCTGAGAAATTTCTCAATAAAGTCTGTGTCAATCGTGATTTCAACTTGATGAAGCCAGGCGGCTCACGACATGGCCTGATCTGTAATGATAAGGGACAACTTTTAGCCAGCGGCGTCATTCTTAAAAAAGAAAATGGTGACTATCGCACCTATTGGTTAGCTCCGGCAATCCAATATTTTCTGATAACAAGTGGTCTGGATGTAAAAGGTGAATACTTGAATGATGAATATTTTTATCAACTTGACGGTCCAAAATCGCTGGAAATTCTCGAAGAAGCAACCCAAACCGATTTACATGATCTTAAATTTGGACAAAACAAGAAAGTAAAAATTTGTGGCACTGACATGATTGTCTATCGCCTTGGCATGACCGGTGCTTTAGCATACGAAGTACACGGTGCTGCGAAAGATGCCGAAACGGCTTACAAAAAACTCCGTGAAGTGCTGTTTAAATTTGGTGGAAAACTTCAGGGCGCCCGTAATTATGTTCAGATTCAACATACCCCAGCCGGCTACCCCAATCAATTCCAACATTTCTGGTATCCATTTCAGTCAAGTGGTGCTGGCCTGGCAGAATTTGCCGAAAAAATTGGTGGCCTGAATGCGCCCTTTGCAGGCAGTGCCTCCGATAACCCCGAAAACTTCTACTCCACCCCCTATGATTTAGGCTGGGAAAAACTGATCAGTTTTGACAAGGACGATTTTATCGGAAAAACGGCATTGGCGGAAATTTCCCAAAAACCATCACGTACCATGGTGACTTTAGAATGGAATGCGGATGATGTGGCCGATGTCTTTGCCTCCCAGTTTAGAGGAACTGACGTTGAACCCTGTGAACAGATCGAGCATATTTCCGGCCTGTCTGATGCTTCTCAAGGGGCAGCGATTCGTGGCGATTATGTTTTAGTTGATGGCAAAAAAATCGGTGTCGCCACCGGAAAAACCTACTCATTCTATGAACAGCGGATGATCTCACTGGCCTCAATCGATCAAAAATATGCCAAAGAAGGTACTGATGTGGTTGTCCTTTGGGGTTCTCCCGGTACACCGCAAAAAGAAATACGGGCGAAAGTTGCACGTTTCCCCTATTTTAATGCCGAGTTCCGCAACGAGACATTTGATGTTGAAAAAATTCCCCGAAAATACTAATTCTTAGCTCATAAGCAACACCCCTGTTCTTCTTATTATGAGGAACAGGGGTGCTTTTTTCTTCTTAGTATTTGTCTGTTTCAGACGTATCCAGAATAATAGCCGGTACACGCTGTCGCTGCTCTAAATTTTGGGGCATTGGACTGCCCTCAACTTTTCCCGATTCTATACCACTCTCTTGCAGATCCTTCAGCTTAAAGGCTCCAATCATGTGTTTAAGCATTTCTGCCTGCCCGGATAGTTCTTCACTGGCTGCGGCACTTTGTTCGGCAGTGGCAGAATTGGTTTGTACCACCTGGGAGACCTGTTCAATTCCCTGAGTGATTTCGGCAATCGCCGATGCCTGCTCATTGGAACCCTTGGCAATTTCACTGACAATTCCGGTGACTTCCTCAATTTTTTCGAGAATCGTCTGTAAGCTGACGGCCGTTTCATCGGCAATGGTGTTCCCCACTTCTACCTTTTTAATGGAACCTTCGATTAGACCGGTGGTTTCCTTTGCGGCTTCAGCGCTACGGGCAGCGAGGGTGCGCACCTCTTCAGCTACTACTGCAAACCCTTTGCCCTGCTGACCGGCTCTGGCGGCTTCGACCGCTGCATTGAGCGCAAGGATATTGGTCTGAAAAGCTATGTCGTCAATAACTTTAATAATTTTTGAAATGTTCTTTGATGAAGTGTTAATCTCGTCCATCGCTGACATCATTTTTTTCATCTGCCTATTCCCAATCTGAGCGTTTTCCTGGACTTCAACGGTTAGCTCTCTGGCCTGATTGGCACTGATGGCATTCTTTTTCGTCTCGGCTGCCACTTCTTCTATGGACGCTGTCAGTTCCTCAATGGCACTGGCCTGTTCGGTTGCCCCTTGAGACAATGCCTGACCACCACTGGAAATCTGCTGGGCACCATTTTCGACTTGTTTTGAAGCCACATTAATTTCTGAAAGCGTACTGCTGAGTTGAGTCGTGATATCATTTAGAGCTTTTTTAATTTCGAAAAAATCACCGTGATAGTCGGATGTAATTTCATGGTTCAAATCACCCTTTTGCATGTTGTTTAAAATCATCGTGATTTCACCAACAACCCGGTTCAAAAATTGCGTCGTTTTGTTGAGGGCTGTTTTGATTGCTGCGTGATCTCCGGCGTAATCCCCTGTCATCACTGCCTGCAGATTTCCTTTTGACAGTGCTGTCATCACTTCAGAGGCTTCATTGATCGGGGCGATAACGGCGTCCAGGGTCTGATTAAAACCGTTGACGACTTTGGCATAACCACCTTTAAAACAATCCGGATCACCGCGTTTGCTTAAATCACCGGCAACCGCACTTTGTGTCATTTTTCTGGTTTCTTCAACCAGCCGCTGAATTATCTCGATCATCTCGATCAGACTCGGTGTCAAGGTATCTGCATCGCTGAGTTTTCCTATCTCCTTCAATTTGTCAAGATAAGTAAATTCACCCTGCGCGATAGAATCAACCACCATAATAATTTGATTAAACTGATCTACCGCGCGATTGATGGATTCAGAAATTGATCCATAAAGCCCACTATAATTTCCGGCAATTTTTCTGGAAAAATCATTTCGATCAATGTGATCAAGTACCTCATTGCCTGCAACGAGTGCGCCCAGTCCATCAATGCAAGCGTTAATGCTGTCTTTTAGAACATTGAAATCGCCATTGTAAGTTTCTGTGATTTTTTCAGGAATTTCACCGGAACCAATCTGATTGATGTAACGACTGGCATTTCGAAGCGGTTGAATAAGTCCGTCCATAATCAGATTGAGCCCTGAAACAAAATCCTGATAGGAACCAGCTAAAACATTCGGATCACCCTTGTAATTAAAATGCCCATGAAAAGCAACTTCATATCCAGCCTTTTCTATTTCCTTATAAAGAAGATTCAGTTCCCCTACCAAATCAATCAGTGCATAGGCCATCCGGTCCTGTTGCGAACTCGGTTTGATTTCAACAGTCAGATCTCCTTTAGCCAAGGCTTCAGCCGCTTCAACCAACTGTCGTCGACTTTCGATCATCATCGTAAACGATGTCATCATTTGACCGATTTCATCTTCAGATCTGATTTTCAAATCATTGAATAACTGCTCATCAAATTCAATTTCGCCATCATTCATACGAGCGAACGCCTCGTTTAACCGGATGACGGGTTTCGTCAAGATTCTACCCCAAATAATTGCCAACGGTACACTGATTACAACGATTGCCAACGCAACCAGACCGACTGTCAGTCCCAGGGAATGCAAAGCCTGTGTCAGATTATCGTGTGGGAGCGTCGTCATTAGCACCTTTCTGGCTGAAAGATAAGCACCCATCACAGTAATCGCAACGCCAATGGCCGAGAAGACAATCACCAGCAACGCTATTTTTCCAGCCAGGCTCGATTTATAGATTCTCTGGTCACTTCTACTGTATTTTGTATTGATATCATTCATTTTCATTTCCTTTCATCGACTTGGTCTGTTGTATAGACCAGTCTGGAGCGTTGTCGTCATTTTACCGGTATCTCTAAAGCCTCACCAATTATGATGTCAGATATCCTATCTCTACCGGTTCACCGCCAGCTTTATGCACGGTTAACCATTAATTCGTTAAAAAACAGAACTATTCTAGCAATAATAAGAATCACGAAAAGACCTGGTAAAAAAACCAGATCTTTTTGTATTTCAAAAACGCTTACTTTTTTTAGGCAATCAGTTCTTTTGCTTTAACAGCAGCACTACCAGCATCCGTTGCGTAACCATCAGCGCCAATTTCGTCGGCATAAGCCTGGGTAACTGGGGCACCGCCAACAAGGACTTTCATGTCAGGTAAAGCTGCTTTAACGGTTTGAACAGCTTCTTTTAAGGCTGGCATGGTGGTAGTCAACAGACCAGAACAGGCGACCAGAACCACGTTGTCATTTTCTTTCACTGCTTCCACAAATCGCTCAGCTGGCACATCGACACCCAGATCCACCATGTCAAAGCCGGCACTTTCGATCATCATCGTAACTAGATTCTTACCGATATCGTGGAGATCCCCAGCAACTGTTCCGATGATACAGGTACCTAAGGAATTGGATACGTCACCAGCCATCACTGGTTTTAACACTTCCACGCCTTTTGACATCGCTTTGGCAGCAATCAGCATTTCTGGGACAAAGATTTCTCCGGATGAGAATTTATCGCCAACCACACCCATGGACGCGATCATCGCATCCAGAATATCCTGTGCTTTATCGCCGGCATCTAATGCTTCCTGAACCGCTGCGGCAACCTTCTTTGATTTACCTGTTTCGACCAGAACTTTTACTTCTTCAATTTTAGACATGTTAATTTCTCCTTTTGATTTTTGATTTAAATGCATGCACTCATCTTTATTTCAGCCACCCGAAACCTGTGTGTGCCCCGGGTTTGGTTGTAACTTATTTTACAAAAATACCTTCCCGGAAAGCACCGATATATTCCATGCAGTATTCGTCTTCGCCCATCATGGCTTCAGTGGCAAACAGCATGCCCATCATATCTTTGTTCAGGGGATCGAGAATGAAGCTGTCCATCCCGGCACTCATGGCCAGAACGGCAAAGGCCTGGTTGGCAATCCGACGGGCCGGTAGATTAAAGGAAATGTTGCTGACGGCACCGGTGACATGGATGGTGGGGTATTGAGCTTTGATGCCGCGAATGACCTCGGTGACCATCTGAATCCCGTCTTCCGAGGTGCACAGCATTTCAATCAAGGGATCAATGTGCATACGGGAAGGATCAATGTTGTATTCTTTGACCTTAACCATCAGATCGGCAAAAACATCCAGACGATCTTTGGCGGTTTTCGGAATCCCCTTGTCGCTGTTTAACAGCGCGACGCATTCCCATTTGGTGTCGGCGATCGCTTTAAAGGCCACGTCGACCTTATCACCTTCTAAGGAAACCGAATTAAACAGTCCGGGTTTATTACAGTATTTTATCGATTCGATGCAGGTGTACACATTGGGGCTGTCCACCGCAATCGGCGTATCCACCGCATCCTGAACAATGTCAATCAGCCATTTCATGGTTTCCAGTTCGATGTCATCATCCACTGAAGCACAAACATCAATAAAGTCTGCTCCGGCTTCGGCCTGTTTAATGGCCAGGTTTTTAATAAATTCCGCATCCTTGGCAGCAATCGCTTTGGCTGTTGATGGGATGGCACCGTTAATTTTTTCTCCGATAATGATCATTTTCTTACTCCTCTTACTAATCTGTTTGTTTCTGTAAAGTGTCAAATAGTGTTGCGATGCGGCATTCCAGGCTTTGGACATTGGTATTGAACACAATTGCTACAACGCTTACATGAATCGATGATCCCGCTATTTCTTTGACTGTTACATCTTCCCCAGTCGTTGATATCATGGTTACCGGGGAATCGCATTGAACCAAAGCCTTGACATGACCAATAATCCCACTCATTTCCTGGATCCATTTGGCCAGGATTTCAATTTCATCTGCCAAATTTTGTTTTATGGTTTCCAAATCTCCAATAATATCCCGTTTGCCGGAGCATACCAACGCATCATCATGCAAGTGAGATTCAATCCCATGATGATGATGACCGGAATGATAGTGATGGTTACAGGATTCAGCGTGGTTATGCTTTGTTATCATCTAACGCCTCCGCTTGATTGACTATTTTTTTCAATATGGCTTCCGGAATTACCGCTTTTGCGGATATTGGAATGATCGCCGCTGTTTGATTATAGTTTAATATGCTGTGCTCAACCTGTTTAAGTTCTGCACTGCTGACCAAATCCACTTTATTCAGTAATACGATCGACGTGTCCTCCAGCTGTCCAGATACCAGTAATTCCATGGCGTTAACCAATCGTTGCCAGCGTTTGGCATCCGCGACGGTCAGGATTGTGGCGTCAAGACCCAACTCAGCTAAAATTACTTTTCTGATACTGCCGGGATAAGCAACTCCAGTAGCTTCAATGATCAGCCATTGGGGATCAAGTTCGGTCTGGATTTTTTTAATACTGGCAACCAGTTCTCCGGTGAGTGAGCAGCAGGCGCATCCACTAAAAAGATTGCTAACATTAAATCCGGCCTTCTTCAGGACTTTATCATCAATTCCGATGGCACCAATTTCATTTTCGACAATCGCAACTTTTATTTCAGAATGATACTCTTTTTCAAGACTGTCGAGATATTCTGCCAGTTGCAGCAATACGCTGGTTTTTCCGGAGCCTAAAAATCCCCCGAGAATTAATATCTTCACAATGGTTTCCTTTTCTGGTGCCGTTATTTTGTTGCCAGCTGATGACTGTAACGAACCGCTTCCTGAATAATAGGCATCATTTGCGCGCCCATTTCTGCGGGATCTAAACTATTGACCAGCACATGTCCGAAGAAGATAAATCCTGGTTGTTGGCCATATTCATCAAAGCAACGGTGAATTTCGGCAATTCGTGTTTCCAGGGTCGCATCGGGAGCGCCGGGGGCACCGTTGGTATCAAATCCACCCATTAAAATAATTTTATCGCCGTATTTTTTCTGCATCCCGACAATATCATTGGTTGGCTGAACGGAAGTCCAGACAGCAGCTCCGGTTTCGATGATGTCTTCAATCAGGGGTTCACAGTAACCGCAGGTATGCTGCACCGGTATCATCCCCAATTCTCTGACGGCGTCGTTAAGCCGTTTGTGATGAGGTTTAATCAGTTCGCGATAGACCGTCGGTGACATAAACAGACCTCTTTCAGTGGCAATATCATCGTAATTGGTAAACAGATCCGGGTTATAATACTGTTTTACTTTTTTGGCAAACTCAATTTTGTAATCAGTAATAGCTGTCATTAGTTCATTACAGGCCTCCGGTTCTTCGGCCAATGCCATTAGGGCTTCCTCAAAACCCATCAAGGCCGCCAGTCGCTCAAACACGCCATTGCCACAACCAAATTCAATGGCCTGCACCGTTCTGTCAACAGGCATCATGCTTAGTTCAGCATTCACCATTTCCTGCCAGTCAACGGCTTCCAGATCGGGAAATTTGACAATGCTTTTCCAGTCCACGATGGTATCGGCATCCATAATATGTTCATTGGGTGCTGGAATCGGTGCGCCGCCACCGGAAGCTGGCGTGATCCAACGAATGCCAAAGCCATCATAGCCGCCACCCAATGGTCCTTTTTCAATCCAGGGTCCTGGCAGGGCGCCAAATCCCAGCACGCCACAATCGGCAAGGTGTACCGGTGTCCATTCGGTTTCTTTGTGATTGATTGCGTTTAAATAGTTTTCTTTCGGTGTAAGTGCCATATCAATAATCCTCCTTAAATTTTTGCGTAATTGATATTTAAATCTTACGATAAATTTACGAAACTGTAAATTATACAAGCTGATTGACTTTTTCGGTTTTAATCTATACACTCTGTATAAGGAGGTGATAAATTATGAACCTATCTTTAGCCCTGCTGAAAGAAAAACTGGCCGCACTTGTAAAAGATGACAACATTGGTGTATCTGGATCTTTATTGCACTTACCCCATCCGGTTTTTTATGCCGGTGATGCCTGTTTGGCTTCCCACATATTATATATAACCATGGCCGAAAAGCTGCCACCTGATCTGACCTTTATGCCGGCTTCGGCCTTAATCTGCATTGGCGATCCCCCTCCCCGCTGTTATAACGATGAGCTGGAGCTGCTGGTGATTGCGGATACTACCGATATCTTTGAACTAAGCAATGCCATTCATGAAATTTACGATATTTATGGAACCTGGGATTTAAAGCTACAACGCTGTATTCGCGAGAAAAATTCCCTGCAGTATCTGGCGGATATTTCCGAGCCAATTTTTGGAAACGGCATGCTTATCATGAATGGCGACTTTTATATGATTGCCCATTCAACAACGCATGCACTCTATGACTCTCCCAATTTACATCTTGACGCATCAGGGCGGATCTCCATTGAGCAGGTCAATTTATTTAAAAACGATGCCGTCTACAATAAAATCAAGAACGAAAAAAATGTTTTTATCTATCCTTCCGAGGTTTTGCCTTTTCGGACCCTTTGTCAAAACATTTTTCTCAATGACACCTTTCTTTTTCGGATCATTGTGCCCGAAATCGTCCAGCCCTTCAACGACAGCGATACCCAAATTTTAGAATATTTATCGCATCAGCTGGTTCAGGATCCTGACTATCTTGTCACCTTTCATCGCAGTAAGAATAGCCAATTGACGACCCTGCTTCAAAATATTATGCTGGGAAATGCTTATAACCAGACTGCTTTTGAAAAGGAATTGCAACAAATGGGTTGGAGTCAAAACAACAGCTATTGCGCTGTCCACATCCAACCCAGCAGTCAGGATATTTATCATACCACTGTCACCTATTTTTGTAATGTGATCATGCAGGATTTTAGGCAGACCTTTGCCTTTTCACACAACCAGAGTATCCTGGTCATCATTAACCTGGATCACCTTGACGAGTCCCGGGACGAGTATTTCAAAAAATTTAATCGGATGGTCAAAGACGGTAATTTCAGAGTAGGCTACAGCAATTATGCTGATGGGCTTATTCATCTGAAAGAGTATTTTCGCGAGGCCGAAATCGCCCTGGAAATCGGCACCCGCTATCATCCCGCTAAATGGATACATAAATTCTGTGACACCGTGCTGCCCTACATATTTAATCAGATCACTGCCGAATTGCCGGGCCAATTGCTGTCTTCGCCGATTTTATTACGTCTTCAGGATTATGATTTAAAGAACCATACCGACTATGTCCTCACGCTGGAAGTGTTTCTTGAAAATAATCTCAATGCGGTTCAGACTGCCAAAGACTTGTTTATCCACCGGGCCACCATTGTTTACCGGTTGGAACGGATTAAAGAAATCGGCCAGACCGACTTAAAGAATAAAAATGATCTGCTGCACCTGCATCTTTCATTTGAACTCATCCGCTTAGCCGCCAACTGAAAAATTGGCGATGAAAAACGGGTGGCCGCTAACCGATTGTAGGTTAACGGCCACCCGCTTTGCTGCGCTATTAAACGCTTTCGCTAAATTATGAGGCTTTGTATAATAATAAGATTGCTACAATTGAAAAAAATTATGCTTCTTTCGTTATTGGGTAGATTCAGATTATCTTTTGCTTTTATAGAAATTGTTCATTTTCTTAATTTGATCTATCATTTCAGCTAATCATATTCTCAACAGCTAGTCAAACTTTTTCTGCTCTTCCTTGAATTTTTTTAGTAGTTTTTTTCCATGATATCCTTTAGCGATCAAGTCTGCTAAAATCTGCTCCGCAAACTCCTCACCCGTATTTTCTTTGACCGGTTTTATGCTAGTTAAATTATTATGAAGCTTTAGTGAAATATTCACATGCAGCAATTCATCGGGATTCTCAAAATCAATTTTTCCAATTTCCCGGATTCGCTCAAGGCGATAGACCATCGTGCCACGATGAATCGATAAATCTTTGGCCGTTTGAAGCGCATTCATGTTGTTCTGCAAATAGATGGTTAGAGTTTTTATATATTCGGTGCTATTTTTGTCATCATAGTCACTTAAACGAGATAAAATCGGTGCGTTTAAGTTTGCCACCGGAAGCTCTCTAGTCATCTGGCTCAACAGATACAATAAAACATAATCACTAAATTGATGGACGTCATTTTGGGGGGCTAACTGACCGCCAAAATCCAGAGCAATCTGGGCCTCTTTGAAATAATCCCTAAAATTGCCTAAACCATTTGACTCGTTACTATAGCCGATTTTAAAATTACTCGCTTTTATAAATACATTAAAGCCATCGAAAAATTCCTGCCTGTTTTTAATCCGGCTCAGATTAAAGAGAACAATCAAATGATCCTTATGGGCGAAGGCAAAGGCCTCCTCAAAATTGTGCCGTATCTTATTGCCGAAATAGGTCAAAGTTTGGTTATAGATATCCTGATCACTGGGAAGCACATACGCCACACAATAAAAATGGTTCAGCTCCCAGCCTAGCCGCTTCAGTTCTTTTTCAAAATCCGCCAAATGATAGGCCTTCCCCGCAACCATATCGTTTAGTAATTCAATCAATTCATCATCATCAAAACGATTCACCGAAACCAGATACTCTGAATCTTCTGTGAGATATTTTCCCAGATGCTCTAGCAGCACCGCATCACTCTCTGAAAAAGGATGAATGTTTTCACAAACAACCAACCGAAACAGAAAACTGTCGTGATGAAAAATATTTTTGCACAGCGTGCGATAGGGTAAAATGTTTTTCGGATAAATAAATACTTCTTTTTCATTTTTTATCTTTTGATAGGCCAAATCATTTTTGAAAGAATTGACCTGTTGCGGCTGAAGTCGACCAAATTCATCGGTTTTAAGTTCTTCAAATAAATTAAAATCGAGAGTCAGGGATGTCCGGGCGATGATATAAAAATCCGGATTCATAATCGTGATACCATTTTCGAACACCGGTTCCGAGAGATCAATAAGATACTGTAGAGGCTTGTTCTCCCGAATACTCTTTTGCAGACTCATATTCCAGATCTCGAAAAAATCATAGATCTGATGAATCCGGTTACTTAACTCGAAAATCGACACCGTTTCAGAAATAACCAGATAACTGAATCCATCCTGATTCAGGCTGATCGCCGGACTGCCGATTAAAATCAAAGCAGTGTCAACCTGACATTGGAGATCAGCTGGTAATTGATCAGACTGAGCTATATATAATGTGTTTGAGTCCAATTCTTTCTGATCCTGGTAAAATACAGGTCGTTGCAAGTGCAGTCTTTGACCTGATTTTTCCAGTTTATAATCGATTACAAGATCAGCCAACTTTTCCTTGATTAAATTCAGTGATAATTCCATTCGGCAACCCTCCTTGTACAAAGTGTATAATTCATCGCTTGAAAAGTCAATAATAATGTCTAATTTACAAAAATAAATTTTCATCATAAAATGTTAATAATTATTTGATTCATAGGAGGAGAAATACAATGAGCTTAACCCCCAAAGAAAACTATCTCAATGCAATCAACCACAAACCAACTGAGTGGACCCCGATCTTTCCGATCGATTGTGCCGGCAGTGGCTTTGGCGCTTACCCCGGCCCATGGTTTGAAAAAGGCCCCATGGGCGGCGGATACGATGGTTTTGGCATCCGTTGGATCACCCCAGCATCCGGCGGCGGTGCCCCAATTCCAGCTCCCAACGAACATATCATGGACTCGGAGACCATCGTGGACTGGAAAAGCATTGTAAAATTTCCAGACCTGGAAACGGTTGACTGGCCAACCATGGCCGCTGAAGAATTGAAACTCTTGCACAACTTCGATCGTGACCAAACCGCTCTTGAATTTGGCTGTGGGAACGGTGTTTTTGAACGTGTGGCCGCATTAATGGGTTTTGAAGAAACCCTGATGGCACTGATCGAAGAGCCGGAAGCCTGTTATGAACTGATGGAAGCCATTACCGACTACAAAATTGAGTTTGCTAAAAAAGTGAAGCAATATTATAACCCGGATATTTTCAACAATTACGATGATATCGCCACTGAACGGGGTCTGTTTATGTCACCAGATGTCTATCGCAAGTTGATTAAACCTCATCATAAACGGCTTAATGACGCCGTAAAAGAACTCGGGATGATTCCTATCCAGCATACCTGTGGTCTTTGTGAATCCCTCATTGAAGACATTATTGAGACCGGTGCTGCTGCCTGGACCTCGGTTCAGCCGGTTAACGATATTGTAAAGCTGCTGGAAAAATATGGTGATCGCATTGCCTTGATTGGTGGTTATGATGCCAATGGTATCCCCGGTCGCCTGGATGCCACCGTTGAAGAACGTCTGGCTGATGTCCATCGCTGTCTGGACACCTATGGCAAGTATCCATCTTACATTATTTTCCCCTTTGTTACCGTCAATTCCCTGGATCCTAAAGACATGCTTGATGTGATGATGCCGATGCTGGGCGAGGCGATTCGATACAGTCATGAGCTGGGACGAACACAATCCGTATAATTAATTCTATCTGAATTTTAAATGAGCAGCAGATGGCAAAAATTACAGCAATTTAAGAATTAGTGATGTCGTAGGTTGCAGCTTTAATTACTCATTAATATAACGTTTTATCAAAACAGTGGGATACGTTAATCCCAAAAATCACTGATTATAAATTTGAGAGGACTAAAATGAAAAAAGAAACAAAATTCAATCTCCTAAACAATCTGTTTAATTCCATCGTCTTCGGGGTCACCTTTACCATCCTGGGCGGTTTGATCGTTACCGGTTCTGTTGATTGGGTACATTTCCCCATCTCGGCGCTGGTAGGCGTATTGGTAGGCTTTATACTGGGTATGATTATCCCCCTGGGAAAAATCAGCGGCGGTTTGGCCAGCAAAATAGCAACTCCGGGCACGTTTCTCTTTAATCTGGTGATGTATTCGGTTCTTCTGGTTATCATTTTAATTTTTATGTGTCCCATCCTCACCATTTTCATGGGCAGTGTCCTGATGGGCGCTCCCGTCGCCGCGGTTCTGCCAAATTCTTATGCCCTATTTTTACCCTTCTTTGTGATCGGCCTGATCTTACTGATAGTTTTCGGCGGTTTCATTACAAAATTCTCCATGAAATGTGCTGGTATGACACCCAATTTTGACCAAGAGTCGAACTAAAATTTTTAAAACCCTTTTAAACATAGCTTTTACATCGACGCGAAAACGCAACGATGTAAAAGCTTTTCTTGTTTATCAGGCATTTTTCAAAGATACGAAGTGATTATAAGGTGCTCCATGGACGAAGTAAGGCTTATAATTGTAAGATAGAAAAAAACAGGTCATCTCTTGACATTAAAAATGTTTCGCTGGGCGTATACTCGTTGTCCATAATAGATTCCCAGGTGGTATCCTGATAATGATCAGGTATTTTTCCACCCTCCAATATGCGCTTCAAGGTGATATCCAGAAGGGCTAAGGGATTTTTCAGCATCGTTGCAGCATGATCAGCGATGGCTTGAAGCGATTCATGTTCAGCGATCATGCGGATCAAAGCATAATCCCATTGTTCGTATTTTAAAAAAATATCCTGAACCTGATTGAACTCTGTGCTAATATTCTCCGTTTCAGACAAAATAATGACCGAAAGATTTCCCGCTTTTCTGGAAACACATTAATGGGTCCAATGGAAATCAGATCCATTTCCTCAAAATAACTGAAATGTTTTTCATTTTTTTCTGAGCGAGCCAAATAAATGCAATCATTCTGCAAAAGATACGATTGGACCAGAAAGAAAGTTCTTGCCTTTGCTACATCAGGCGGATGCCCTATCGGAAAGACAGCAGAGAAATTTAAGCCTTTTGTGCAGGGAATAGAAGCCGTTGATGCAGTGCTTGTTAAGAGTATGGATGAACTTAAGGCGTAGGTTTAAGTTCATAAGAATGAGGTATTTGTTGTTGAACTATAAATAGTGAAGGAAAAGAAGCTGCAGCTTGTGAAATACATTCTTCACGAAGCTGCAGCTTCTTCGGATAAACTAAAAATCCTACCAGCAGGTTATTGGAAAGGAATATCTCTATAAATTAGCTTCTGGGACAGGGCTGTATTGATCTCTGATCTTTTTGAACTCATCGTTCATTGGGCCTGCCTTCACGGGGTTCATGGTGCCTGGATCGAAGATCATGCTGCCTGTGGGAGCAAAGTTTTCGGTGTAGATTCGTGCTTCTTCACGAAGAACAGCATCATCATTGGTCATATCGACTCTCTGAGCATTTGTTGCGCCAATAAAAATCAGCTTATCGCCATATTTCTCTACAACGGCTTTCTGATCATTGTAAGGAGCGAACAGGCCAAGAATCATCTGAGGACCCATCTCCACAATTTCGTCCATCAGACCGTCAATTTTTCCGCAACTGTGGTGGCAATAAATCATACCGTTAGCCTTAATGGCATCTCCAACTTGTTTATCATAAGGAAGGATAAATTCACGGAAAGCTTCCTTAGACATGAAAGAATTGGTCTGATGGCCAAAATCGTCCAGATTGATGATTATATCGGGATTATAATGTTCTTTGATCTTAGGAATCATTGCAACGCGGAAATCGGTGATCGCCTGCATCAATTCAATAAATGCTTCCGGCTCCTCATACATAGCTTCCAATGCTTCCTGGAAACCTATCAGTGCATGAAGTCTCTCAAAAGGGCCGCTCTCCCAAAAAAACATGGATAGCTTATTCTCACGATCCAGACGGGATGTGAAAATTTCTGCTCCGCTCCAAGCGATGGCGTCGATATCCGGGAAAGTTACCTGTTCTCTCCATTTTGTGATATCTTTGCAAGGCTGTCTTCCAGGCAGTGGGCTGGCACCCATGATATCCTGCTCAAACTCCCACCAACATCCCCAGTAATCATAACCACTTCCTTCCATTCCAAGCAGATATGCAGGTCTTTCTCTGACAACATTTGTAGGAATGATCATTTCCAGACAATCACAGCCGGCCGGAATCCATTCAGCAAGTCCATCATGGTTGATTACGTGCAATGCATTTTCTCTTTCAGTCATAATGTTATACCCCCTTTATTGGTGATTTGATTATAACTGTCAA
This sequence comes from Acetobacterium wieringae, assembly GCF_001766835.1. Lineage (GTDB taxonomy): Bacteria > Bacillota > Clostridia > Eubacteriales > Eubacteriaceae > Acetobacterium > Acetobacterium wieringae. Next base: position 35,240 of record NZ_LKEU01000043.1, read on the forward strand.
AATCGGTGTTAAACTATCCATAATAAACGGTTGAAAATTCCCCGAAAACACGGTATGTTTCTTCTTAAATATAAGGAGGACAACCGAATGATAACAATGGAGGAATATTACATGATCAAAGGTTTAAAAAACAAGGGAATGTCAATCATTCAGATTTCCAGAGAAATAGGTGTTGATCGAAAAACGGTCAGCAACTGGCTTAAGCACAACGAACCGCCAGCATATCGGAAACGTCGGTTTCGGCAAGGAAAGCTTGATCCGTTTAAAGATTATATTCTGGAACGAATGAATGAAGGCTGTGTCAATGCCGCTGTGATTTTTGATGAAATTGCAGCCGACGGGTACCAGGGGAAAATGACGATTCTTCGGGAATTCATGAAACCATATCGCGAAAAAGTGTTAGCCAAAGCATCAATCCGCTATGAAACGCCCCCTGGCAAACAGGCTCAGGTTGACTGGGGAGAATTCGTTGTCACGATGCCCGATGGAAAGCTCAAAAAATTGTATGCATTCATCATGGTTTTGGGCCATTCCAGAAATTATTATCTTGAGTTCACCGAGAATTCAAAATTTGACACATTAATCGGCTGCCATGAACGGGCATTTGCCTATTTGGGCGGTGTAACTGAAAGTATTCTGTATGACAACATGAAAACGGTCGTTGCCCACAGTCACAAAACCGGCAACGATAAATGGAATCAGCGGTTTTTGCGATTTACCGAGCATCACCATTTTATTCCGGTTCGGCATCGGCCTTATCTGCCCCGTTCCAAGGGCAAAGTGGAACGCGGAGTCCAATATGTACGCAGCAATTTCTGGCCGAGAATCAAAAGCTTTTCAGATCTGGCCGAACTCAATGATCAGGCCCGGCTCTGGCTTGATACGAAATGCAACACCCGGCTACATCAGACGATTCACAAAATACCCCGTGATATACTGAAGGAAGAACAGCTGAAGCCGATGAACACCGAACCGTTTCTTGCTGTGGATCTGGTCAGCCGGAAAGTTATGAACGATTGTATGATCAGTTATCAGTCCAATTATTATTCCGTTCCCTTCCGCTTTGTTGGTCACCGTGTCGGTGTGCGGGATCTGAGAAACGGAACGATTGAAATCTATGATGAAACCGGTACTTTCATAGAAGGTTACCGGAAACCGGCCCAAAAACATCAGGTCCAAAAAATGAAAAGGCACTTTGAAGGATTGAACAGTCAAAATCATAAAGCCAAAGCCCGCAAAGCACCGCTTATGATTCCAGAACAATCGCCCAAAGTGCATCAAAGACCGCTCGCAGTCTATGATTCTTTAGTCAGTGAGGTGGTTACATGGTAACCCATCACCTGAAGGAAGCTTTTGTTCGTCTGAATCTCACGCATATGGCTGCTATTTATGACCACCATGCAGAAGAAGCTTCCAAGGATAGTATATCCTATTTGGAGTTCCTGGACAAGCTGCTTTGGGCAGAAATTGATGCAAAAAGAGAACGGACAACTACGACGAACTTGAAACTTGCAAAATTTCCTTATATCAAGGCCATTGATTCCTTTGATTTTGATTTCCAGCCCAGTGCCAACCAGCGTAAGATAAACGAACTGAAAACACTCGCCTTTGTGGAACGTTCCGAAAATATCGTGTTTTTGGGCCCGCCCGGCGTTGGCAAAACCCATCTGGCCGTTGGGTTGGCGGTATGTGCGATCAAAAGTGGCTATACCGCTTATTTTCTCAGTGCTCATGAACTGATTTCAATGATTCAGGAAAATATTGTTTCCGGGCGCATTCATCGCAAACTTAAAACACTGAATAAACCCAATATCCTGATTATTGATGAAGTTGGTTATGCGGCCATGGATGATGAAGTGGCCCATTACTTTTTTCAGATTGTTTCCAATCGCTATGAAAAAGGCTCAATCATTCTGACTTCCAACAAGTCCTACGGTAGTTGGGGTGATGTGTTCGGAAATAATGTCGTTGCAACAGCGATCCTGGATCGGCTGCTGCATCATTCCACAACGATCAATATCAAAGGTGACAGCTATCGGATCAGGGAAAAGAAAAAGGCTGGCTTTTATGATGTCAGCCTATATGAAAACGAATCGAACGATGCTAATGGGTAATTTTTACCGTTTATTTTGGGAAGTTTTAAAACGGTATTGACATAACATCGGCTGAAATATCTTTATAGCCATCAAAACGGAAGAAAACGTTTCCAAAATGGAAACGTGATATCCCAATAATTTCTCCGAAAACAGTATATTAAGTGGTATACTATAAAAAATATGTTTCCGAGGTGTTAACATGATTCCATATTCTTTTTACAGCATCAATCTCATGCAGATTGAGATTTTTCTGAAATGTGCAGAATATAATAATTTTTCTCGGGCGGCAGAAGATCTGCAGATCACCACAGGTATGGTGAGTAAAAAGATAGCCTCTCTGGAAAGTACGACTGGACTCATTCTGTTTGTGCGAGAAAAGAACAGGGTGAGTCTGACCCCTGCAGGAAAGGAACTGTATAAAGACCTGACCCGTGCCATGATTATGATCGATGATTCTTTTGAACATGCCAGCCGCATACAGAGAGTCATCGATGACCCGATTAAATTTGGAATCTGTGATGCCACAAATGTGGAACGTTATTTCATTCCGCTGATCAGTGCATTTGAGACAAATGATAATGCAGTATCTTTCAGAGTCGTTACATCGCCATCTTTTGCAATGATCGATGATCTGATCTTAGACCATATTGATATATTCTTCGCCCCGAAATTTCTTGAAGAAGCCTTATCCAGACAGGAAAACCTTGACTATTTTATGGCTGTTCCGTCGCCATTGTATGCAGGAATATCCGAAACAAATGCGCTTAGCCGTAAAGAAAAATTGAATATGCAGGATGTAAAGAATCTGGGATTTATCCTTCCTAGCGAAAAAAGAAATTCTTATTACCGAAAATGGATCATGGATCTTTGCGCCAGAAATGGATATGTACCAAAAACTGATAATTTCTCAGAAACAGGCAGTGGTGCTTATCTGAATATCAACGATACGAACGTGTTCATAACCGATAAATATTACCATTCTTTTCATACGAAAGCCGTTGTTTTCAAGGAAATTGAAGATACCGAGAGCGGTCTGCTGATGATCTGGAAGAAGAACCCCAGGCCTATGGTTGCACGTCTCATCGAGCATGCAAAGAGCTTTTATAAAGATTTAAAATAATGTGGTACAGTTGCGGCATTATTTATGTCATCCAGCTATAATTTTCTTAAAACAAGGTTGAATGACTGCCTACACGATAGAGAATTAACACTAAACCAGCATTCATGGCATCCTTTAAAGTTACCACTTAAATCATGATCGCGATATTTTTGTTCCAGGGGTTCTTCATCGGCAAGTTTTTCGATAACAGCATAAAGCCGTTCAATATCTTTGCCCTGTTTCTTGGCAAGCTTAAGATCCTTTTTAAACTGATTCGTGAATTTAACTTCGTATTTCATTCGTCCAGCGCAGCTCGCAAATCATCCATATTGGAATAACCTTTGACACTGCTATCTTTGGCCAGTTTTCTACCTTCGGCAATGGCAGCGACCGTTTCCTGATTTGGGACAGCGAGTTTCATTTCAAAAGGGATCCCATTTTCTCGGATTGCTTGTCTAAGAAATATATTGATTGCCGTTGTCATGTTAAGACCAAGCTCTCCAAAAATTTTCTCGGCCGCTTCTTTGATATCTTTATCGGTACGAATATTCAAATTTGTACTAGTAGCCATTATAAGCACCTCCTTATTTACCCTCATTATAGTATTAAATGCGCATATCATCAATTCATTACGCGCATCACATACGAACTTATTTAATAAAAAGACTTCATTAAGATTCCTGGTTGGGTAATCATCTCAAAGACAAAAATACAGGCAACAATAAATTTCGAACAAATAAAAAAGCTCTGAACATCACTTGTCCAAGTGGTGCCAGAGCTTTATTTATGAATTTGGTGGAGGCTTCAATTATGAAGTCGAACAAATTTTCTTTCACAGAAACGGCTTTTATCTATTCAATATTCATTTAATCGCCAAGCTCAGGTTATTATCTGAGCTTTGTTCTACATAACATTTAGCCTTTATTTCCTTCTTTTAAAATACATAAATCGACATCAAGCAAAGTGCCTCTACACTTAACAAATTTTCCAATTTGTTTATTTCAATTTCATCCATATTACCATTTCCATTTACAGTCATCTTTTCAAATTTAAAATATTTGCTTATTGTTTCTACATCATCAAAAAATGTCTTTTTATCTTCAATCTTACTATTTATTGATATTGTCCCTTTATTAGGGTTGACTAAATATATCTTGCTTGTTTTAAGTCTATTAACTGCATATGTAAGTTCTAAATATTCTTTGTAATTACTCAATTTCACAACTTCTAAAACAAACCTCAATAAATCATAATAATAATCGGTCGTAAAATAATCAGAATATTTATCATCTTTCATTTTTCTTGTACTTTGAATTGTTTCGGACAATATATTTAATTTTCTATAATTTAATCTCCTAAATTTCTCCATTAATATTAAACTTAATCTATCTTCAAGCTCAGCTTCAAAAATACGACCATTTTTTTGTTTTTTTAACAATCCTCCAATATAATCACTTGCATTTTTTGCTTTTGGCAAATCAAACTCATAATCAAATACCTTATCAAAATATTGATGTGTATCATATTCGTTTCCATAGTACCCTTTAAGCAAGTTAGCAAATTCTACTTTATTTATAGCTATTAAGAAATTAACGTCTTTTCCCTTTTTTATTATTTCTTTATTCAAATATATTACTTTTTTAATTAGCTCAATTGAAAACCTGGGTTCGCATCTGTCAAGTTCATCAATGATTAATAAGTACTTACTATCTTGTTTTTCGAAAAAAAGCAAGTCAATCATAATTTCATAGAATTTTTTTTCATCAATGATCTCGTTTAAAATAGTATTAGAAAGCATTTTATACACTGCCATATTATTGAACTCATCAATTGGTTTTATAATTTGTTTGCTAACTTCCTTAGTCAGCGGCAATATAGCTTCACCCGCACTTTTTATTAAGTCTTTAAAATACTTAACCCCATATTCTTGCATGAACTCATAAAAAGACTTTCCATCTTTTAAAGGTTTTATCAAGTCATTATAAACAAATTCCAAAAAAATGCCATTAATATTCGTACTTGCTTGATTCTCCCAAGCATCAAATTTCAGAATGTCAAAATTTTGTTTTTCTATTGGATCCAGATCATTTTCACTGCTCTCAAGAGTATTTTCGCGTTTAACTCGTTCGATAAATTTATCTATAAAAAAGCTTTTCCCACTTCCCCATTCTCCAACCAATGAGCATATTCTATTTTTTTCGCTGTTATTAAACTCAATCAACTCATCAATTAATTGCTCTCTTTGCACAAATAAATCATTCTTTTTTTCTTTCTCCATTAAGTCATTCTCCATTCATCAATTTAGACTTTCTTTGATTATAACATCCCTTCCCTTCATTGTCTAAAAACAAAAAATAAAAAAACAGCCACCCGAAGGTGGCCGAGATCAATAAATAAAATCTCCTGTTTCCTGGTTGTACACGCCTCCAAGATCCGACAACTCCAAATGAGCAAACTCTTGTGATGGGTAAACCCTAACCGCAATTCCAAATACCTGCCATGCAATTCTGGCAAACTCGATGATGTCCAGTCCTGGACAATAACAGTCTGTGGCTTCACCCAACATATGAAGTGAATCCCAAACGCCATTCCAATACTTGTTATTCTCTGGACAGCGGATCCCGCACGTAATGACAATTGCCCCGACATAATCCCGGAGCTGCTGCAGTTTATCAATTAACTGCTGCGCTATGATCTGTCCATAATTTGTTTCCGGATATCCATTGCAACCACTGGTCGGATCTCCTTTTATGCAGCCACAAGCGAACTCGTACCAGCTGAAGTTATTTGATGCCATTCCTTCAGGTAATGCGACTACCGGGGCCGTTGCCGCTACCGGTGCGTTTGTTACTGAGAACAACGCCGTAAAAGTATTTGTCCCGATTATTCCATCAATTGTCAGGTTTCTATCTCTCTGGAAGCTTAATACCCGGTCTGTTGTTTGGGTGCCGGCATCTCCCAGGCGACCATCAATATCGCATACATAACCCAGTTCATTCAGTCTGGCCTGCACTGACATAAGCTGACCTCTTAGGCACCGTTCCAGATCCAGCCCGGATTCTCCGGTTTCAGCCAGACCATAACCTCTTCTTGCATTATTTCTGGCTGATCTTGTCAATTCGCCGGCTTGCCCGTCTGCCTCGATGTCTCCATAATTTAAAAGTCTTAAAACTCGTTGCTCTTCAATAATTGAAAATACCTGGACACTTAACGGATCCGCTGGTGCAATCACTTCCTGAGATTGACTTGATGGCTTAGTAACCACGACTTCAACCGCTTTCGTCGGAAATGGGTTGTCAATATTCACATAATCCTGATAACAGATATTAAGATCGACGTTTCCGGAAATACCTTCAACGGATCCTTTTTCTGAATACTGCCAGATGCTTGGTATGAACTCCGGCTGATCCACATCCCATTGACCCAGCCATGTGAACCACTTTCCTTTGTTGATATCATTAACCTTATTCTCAAACCAATCCAATGACGTATAAACAATAACTTTATATCCGGAATCATGGATCTCTTCACAGAATGCATCAATGATCGGGTTGATGTCGATGTTTCCCTGATACTGCTGATCCTCAACATCATATGCAATCGGGTATGCAAAGGTTGATCGTGGATATTTGGATAAGATAGTTTTAACAAAATTTGCTTCCATCTTTGCTTCTTCCACGGTTTGAGCATAAGAGTAAAGATACGGCATTGGGGGAATACCATTGACAACACAGGCATCCAAATTAACCATGGCTTTTGCATCGAGCTCCCCGCCTGATGCATTCCTGGCTTCACCCCATCCGATCCGGATGCCGGAAAATTTTTTGTTTGAGCTTTTTACGAGTGGCCATTGGATATCGCCCTGGTGCTGGGAAACGTCTATTCCTTCGATTTGCAGCATTTCGCTACCTCCGCATTATTCTGTTTTATAATTTCCTGTGTTTTGAACTGTTTTCGTATTCTGATCCGCTGATGTGTTCTGTTTTTCTTTTACCTGTTGTACGTATTGTTGAACTTCAGCGACCGTTACCAATCCCTGTTTTAATAATTTTAGAACTTCATCCGCTGTTTGCGCTGATTTCGTGATTGACATATTTTTCCAGATCCCATAACCGATGCTGGCAAATACCAGCGTCCAGGACACGAATTTAAACAATTGATCATCGGATACCTCAATTGGATTATGACCGGTTGCTGTCAAAATCGCATTCGTTACCGCCAATAGAATCGTTGCCAGTACTACCCACGTAGAAACGGATACTCCACTCAGAGCGTCCGCAATTTTCATAATTTTTTCTTTCATTTTATATACTCCTAATCTGTTTTGATTTTCAGAGCGCATACACGCTCATAAAGCTGTTTACAAGTACCATTTCCGCCCATGGCGGCATAGGCATTATAAAGATGTTCCAGGTTTTTAAGATCTTCCACATCGATGCTTTCCTGTTCGATATAATGTTTACACGCCTGGTAAACCCGATCATGAAGTATTGCCAGCACTCCGATTTCAAGGGTTTCCTGTGCTTTTTCAAACTCATCACAACGATTGTTTAGATCGATATGGGGCTTAATAAACTTTTTTCTTAGGCACCCAATAACCGGCGGCCATACCTTTGCTTTAAATGCTAACAATACGAGAACCCCTCCCACTACCTTTACCGCCAAATCAAACGCCGTTTCCGCCCCCAATTCCACCCTCCTGTGATTCTTTTTCAATGTCGTTTTTTCGCAAATAAAAAGCAGCCGTTAAGCTGCTGCCTGTCTGCTTGCCAGTTCTGCTTCAACCCGTGCCCGGTAAATAACCGGAACCATCGGACAATTCCATGCCGATGCATCCGCTTCGGTGAGTGCCCGTAATTGCTGCTCTACTAAATCTGCATACATTTTTACGATCATGCTGTGGCACCTCCTCCCATAATTGATTCAATGACTTCCGCTAGTGCAAGCTGGCTGCTTAATTTGTCAGCTTGCTGCTGCTCCACAAGTTCGGCCATGGCAAGTTTTGTGTTTGTTAAATCAGTTTGCAGGGCGGTGTTTTTCACCTTTAATTCTTCAAACTCGCTGATCGGAGCTGTGCTTTGCGGTTCGAATGATCCGGTACTCCATGCCCCATTCTCGAACTTTTTCCATAAATAACCACTATCAGCCGATGGGATCTCTATCAAATTATCCTGAATCACTTCCCCTGATAGTTGGCTGATTCCGATACATACTTTGTTTTCATTTAGTTGTGCGTAAAAATACATTTTTATTTCCTTTCTTAATTAAATTCGATTAATTGCCAACGTACTGAGACGCTATAACTAGAGAATGATTTATAACCAATTTTATTTGAACCATTTTTAAATAAAGAAACTGTATAGTCGCTATTAGTTGTAGTTGATAAATTGTAGCTATAAATGAGAATTGATTTCGCTGGATCATATTGGTTGACAGTTAGATCACCGTTGCTTACATATAAACTCATACCGCCAGTTTGCAATGATTTTACATTATTAAACTCAATTACCTGCCAATTTATATTGTTTACGTTCGCATTTGTAACACCTCTTACTATTCTTATCGTTGTCGAATTAATTGCCCAAGCAATCATTTTGCAATATCCATCATATGGATAATTACCACTAGTTTCATATCCATCAGTTACAATTACCACTGTTTTTGTAATATCAATAGCAGAAATAGTAACATCAATATATCCAACTCCGGTGCCCATTGAAGACACCCCGTTTTGAATGCTTTTGATATTGCTCCCGCCAACCCCAATATCAATCCCCTGCGGCTGACCGTCCACGCCCGCCACTCCTCCAAATTTTCTAATCATAATTGTTCACCATTACGCAATCTGTTCAACGATCCCGTAGATTGCGATATTGCAATCCGTCCCGACATCCTGTTTTGCGCCGATTGTCTGGGTACCTGTTAAAATTAATTTAGTATCGATAATAACAGATCCCCCCGCGGGTATCACAATCGAACTTGCAATGATATTTGTCGTTGCTATCCCATTTTTATACAACGTAATTGTCCGTTGAGACGCCCCGGTATTCGCTATAAAAATCTGCGTCGCCTGGGTTCGGTAACTCGCCCCGGCATTTGTGATTACCGTTGCCGCTGTTATTCCCAATGCCGCTAAGCATAATTCACTTGGTGTTACATCTCCAATAGCCATTTTACATTCCTCCCATTCTGTTTTTTCTATTCTGGTTAATGATAACTAGCGCACTCACACCGCCACCTGCACCAATATCGTTCAAAAATTCACTCAGCTTTGTTGGCATGTCAGTGATTTCTGACTTTGTGTGCTGGTGGCCATCAACATCAACTTCTTTACCATCTTTATTTTGCATAGTGTTAAGATATTTCATTATCCGATCACCACCACTCTATATTGTGCAGCTGTTGGAGCCGTCGCAAACAAAAGCTTAATATTGTTCGCATCAACAATCTGCCAGTCAGTCATGACAGCATTGTATGGAGATGCCACCTCTTTCAGCGTCATCACAACATCCAGACTATTAAGCCCATGCGTTATTGTTATCGCTGTCGATGATCCATCCCCGACGTTGGCGGCATATTTCCCGGTTGCGCCAAGATTACTTCTTGCACCCGCTGCCGTTGATGCGCCAGTACCACCATACAATAGCGGGATAATGCTGCCGTTCCAAACCCCGGTTGCAATTGTTCCCAGCGTTGTTATCGTATTTTGTCCAACGTAATTTGGTGATATATCGATGCTGTCTGCATTGATTAAAATTCTGTTTAATACCCCAATCACATCTAGCTGATTCCCTGATTTTGTCATACCGGCGCCGGCGACAATATCTGACGCCTGGAAATCCTTTGTGAATGTCAAGGCAGTTGTTCCCAGGGTGATTGAGTTATTGGTTGTCAATACCCATCGGCTATCACCGTTCACAGTTCCCTCATTGACCCAGATCGCCATCCCGGCGATTACTTCCGCACTGATGTTGGCATCAGACGCCCGGGACCATGATCCGGTTGCAGCCACATAGATGCCATTTTCGGCTGCTGCTGTCTGGTTTTTTAGTAAAACCCGATCTCCCGCAACCAGTGTGATCCCGTCGATTGTCAATAATGTTCCCGTTGCAATCACAACATTGGCTGTACTGGCCACCCTGACCGGGTCTTTAATTGTCAGCCCGGATCTGGCCGCATCAACATAATTTTTAGTGGCAGCGTCCTGGGCACTCACCGGATCCGTAACGTTTGTCAATTTATGGCTATTTAACGATAAATCAGCTGTTGGTGCTGTCAACTGGTTCAGAGCATTGGTTCTTACCTGAGTGTCAAAATCAGATATCTTTGCGGCCGTAAGTGAATTGATATTGTCCGCATCGATTAAGGATGCACAAGCGTTTATGAGTGATACAATATCCGGTCCTGTCAGCACCTGGCCCATGTCAATCCAGCCAGTCCCGTTATGGAATAATGCTGTATTTGAAACCGTATCATAATAAAATAACCCGGCAACTGGTGAAGATGGTGCTGCAGCAAGATTCTGGAAACGTGCATTTTGGATCTCGTTTTTGTTCAAATCAATATTTGCTAAATACTTCATGGTCTACCTCCTTCCTAATTGAAATGTGCCTGACCAGCAAATGCTGCGGCAAATGATAGCGTAACCTCTCCGGTTGTTTCATTATAATTCGCATCGCCTTGTACCATTGTCCCGGCTGAATCTGTTATAAGTATACTCGGATATTTTTTAAAACCAGCAGGAAGTTGTATAATCCATTCAGTTGATGGAGTGATTTGGATGTGGGTATAGGTCTGATCTGAAACCAGCGTGTTTTCCGAACCGGTTCCAATATATAATTTTTCGGTGTCCGTCGTAAATGCTGGCTCCCCAGATTCCAATATTGGAAGATCTGCTTCATTTCCTCTTCTTAATTGGATTAACATCAGATCCCACCCATTCTCATTTTTCTGAAATCATTTATTTTTCTGTTCTCTATTAATGCAATTGCTGTCGTATGAACGATGATATCCGCTTCAACCGCTGTCATTCTCGCAATCAGATCATTGATCTTATTCAGTAGATTTCCGGCCACATCCCCGGATAACGTATCCTGCACCCCGGCAAACCATGTGTTAAACCCGCTTTGAAATGCTGAAAGCATCGTCGCAATATCGGCTGCTGCCTGATTTGTTGTCTCAAGATACCACGCCTGAAACTGATTAAAGATCGTTGTCGTATCAACTTGATCAATTGCCCCGTGGACAATCCCACAATAATCATTATTCAATCGTAAATCTGTGATATTTGCCTGGGAAATACTGACCGCACCATTGGCAATATAGATATCTGCAATCCCCAGCTCCCACATGTCTGCATCACGCTGCAGCGTTGGAGCCACTGGAATGCTGGCAAATGCTCCCTTCTTCACGTAGGCTTTTATTTCCCGATTCAATATCGTATGCCGCAATACAATCCGGTCAATTCGTTTTAAAACACCATCCGCCGTTTTAATGCTTAAACTTTTATCGCTATCATTTTTGTATCGGTATCCATTGATATAGGCATTTCCAGGCTTCAGCGTTACCGTCATATCATTGTTGGCCAATACCTGGCATTGGGTTGACGGATTGGGATAAATCCCATTTCCAATAAAATCCGCAAAATACTCTGCGAAGAAACTGGTGAAATACCGTCTGTCCCCATTGAACGACGGAAAAAAACCACTCGATTCTGCCATAAACTCACCCCTTTCTAAAATATCCCTCCATCGATTGAAGATATCACCGTTCCGGATGATGTCCCTCCCGATGAAACCGCCTGTCGATTTATTTGTTTAATCTTATCAATCAGCGTTGGCGCTTCATCCCCGAACACCACATTTATCTTTTCGTTTCCGTCCTCATAGACTTCTTCCACTTCTTCGATCCTGGTATCCAGCTTGACACCCCATTTTTTGTTGATGTTTGTCACGATGTCCCCCAGATCATAATCCTCTCTGTATTTTCGGTTCGCATTCTTATCAATGGAGCTGTCAAATACACAGATCTTTTTATTTTGGGTGAGAACTTCACTTCCTTTTCCCTGAAGCAGCGCCTGGTATTCTGCATCGGTCAGCGTTACGCTATCCACAACATTGCTCAGGCTCTTCTGATCTGAAAACACTTCGTACCGATCCAGACCGGCTGCGCTGCCAACAGTTGTAAATTTTCTGTCTGTTCCTTCTCCGATACCGCCCACCAGGCAAACATTCCGGTAATTTCCGTCGCTTTCGGTAAACTCCTGTTTTTCCACGTTGTTATAATCTTTACTGAAAATGCACCGGGGATTAACGCACTGCCCGGCGGTTCGATCCAGTCCTTTGTAGGTTTCAAATTTCATTGACCTGGTAGATCCGTCATAGCGGACACGAAATCCAATATCTGACAGATTGCTCAGGTTTTCAAGTTCATCCGTCAAATTTGCATAGGATGTCTGGTAATCAGCTGTTTCGGTGTAGTTCTTCAACGACCCCAGGGATAATCCCGTAATGATTCTGTCAGCGTCCGTGGGACTAATGGCGTTTTTTGTGACCAGCGTCCGCATGGCCACTTCCACCAGTCCATTTATGATTTCAATCCCCCAGATGATCCTCCGGTTCAGGTATCCGGTTAAGAACTGCCCTTTAACAACAAGCAGCTCTTTTCCTTCGTTGTCTTCCTGTAAATTGCGATATGAGATAAAACCCGCTTCTGGATCACCGGGCTTGATGATGACATTGCCCCGCTGCAGCTTCTCTATGTTCTGGGACGTTGCCGGGCAATGGATTTCAAACTCTCCGGTTTTCCGGTACCGGCGCACCCACCGAAGCGATGTCCGATTATTGACGGTACCCAGTTTATTAAAGCTTCTGTCTGCTACATAAAGATCCATGCTCTATACCCCCAGATACTTGTTTTGTCGGTAGATGTTAACGATCAGATTATCCAGGCCCGTTTCTGCATCGTATCTGAATAAATTATCGCCCTGGTAAAGCTTCAGGAATGTCATATCTTCATCGATGTAGTTAAAAGCATTGGATGTAACACCGTTTAATTCCATTTCCACATCCTCTTCAGCGAAATGTGTATTCACTCGGATGATCTCGCCGGCGACCATGGTTTTGATTATTTTGACGTATTCCTGGGTGTTGACGTTCCGTAGTGATGGATTTGTGAGCGTGGCCAAAGCCCGAAACTCGATGATCATACCGGCTTCCCCGTCGCCATCGTTGGGACAATTAACAATCAGACTAAGTTCCCGGTGGCCCATGATGATTCCCTCTTCTGGGATCTGCAGGCCGTTTAGGAAGTCAAACTCAAAATCTCCGACCCAGAGTGCGATTTCTTCTTTTGTCTCAAGCAGCTCATGCCAATATGGATCATGGGCGGTGAGACTGATAATTCCTTTTCCAGCGATTCTTCCAACCTCTTCCGGAAAGAAAACTTTATCCGGTACACAGGTAAGTTTCAAATCTTTTTCTCCGTCATTATAAACAAAATATCCCTGGCCCAGCTTCGGATTAAAAATTCTTCTTACCTGATTTGTGTACCGCATATATTCATCATTCGAGTTTCCTATAACAGATAATTTTACGGTCACATCACTTTCATTCAATGTGTTCTCTATGAACTTCGTTCCATCTTGCCCAGATCCCTTGATGGTATATTGCGTGGCTCCGGTGCTCTGGCTGAACTTTTCCATCAAAAACGGCTCTGAATCTGTTGTAAGTGTTATCTCAGCGCCAATTCCATTTATGAATTTAACTGTCTTCATTATTACCTCCCTACAGACTCAAAGCCAATTCCTGCAATGCCCGTTTATTTAATTTAGCAGTTTGTGATGGTGATAGTTCCGTTGGACTATAATTGTTGACGGTCTGATTAATTGTTGTACCCGGCATGATTTGCCCTTCAGAGTTTGCATAAGGATTTTCTGATTTAGGCACGATCATTTCACCTTCATGGACCATGGCCACCATATCCTGCGGAATATAACGGGATCCCACATCGAAACCAAAGATAGAAGAAGGATCCACCCATTCGCCATTCTGCATGACTCCAAAATGCAAATGCGGACCAGTACTATTACCAGTCGAACCAACAAGTCCAATCGCTTGCATTTGGCTAACCAAATCGCCAACATTTACCAAAATTTGTGATAAATGACCATATAGTGTTTCGAGTCCATTGCCATGGTCAATCATGACGTAATAACCATATCCGCTTCCGGGATCTCCTCCGGCAAATTCAACTGTCCCAGCACCGGCAGCTCCAACAGTGGCTCCATATGCTGCACCAATATCAATTCCCATATGATCTGTAGATCCTACACCATTAGTGTCGCTTGCATCACGGGGACCGAATCCGGATGTAATATCTCCCGATACCGGTGCCACTAGATTTCCAAATGATGCTCCACCAACTCCGATTGATTTGAAAAACTCTAAGGCTCCCGATCCAACAAAATCTATTGCAGCCTGAAGATTGAAGTTTCCTGCAGCAAATGCTGCTTTGATTTCTTCAACCATATTGTTTACAAAGGTCATTAAACTATCGCCGTTAAGTCCGTTTATCAAACCTTGAATCATGTATTGTCCAATTGCAAACAGTTCCTTTGAAGGTGAAGCAATTCCTAGCGCTGATTTGAATTTTTTAAGCAATTCACCAGCCAAAGTTTCCATAGCTCCCCAAACTGCACTTGAAGTTGAATCAATCCCGTTTTTCATCTCGGTTAGCATATTTACTGCAATAGCATTCAATTCCCCTGGAAGACTTGTAATCGCATTTTTGATATTATTGTAAATCTCTGTCCATTTTGTTCCGGCTGTTGTTTTTATGTCCTCCCATTTTAAAGGCAGATCATCCACGATTTCTTTTATTTTTCCGGTAACGTTCGTGAAGATTTCTCCGGCTTTTGCTGTCAGGTCAGAAACAATTCCTCCCCATTTTTCATTTGAATCGTTCTGTGTGTCTTGCCATTTTTGAGAAACATCATTGAATACTTCTTGTACTTTTGTTGAGATGTTTGTTTTGATCTCTTCCCACTTGGTGGCCAGATCACTTTTAATCGCATCCCACTTGATTTGAGTATCCGTCTTGGTTTCCTGCCACTTGGTTGCTATCGCTGTGGCGGTTTCTGTAATTTTCCCAATCGTGTTGTCATAGATTACCTGACACGTTGTCTGTAGAAAATTGACGATATTTGTCCAATTCTCGTTTGTCTTTTGGACAATCCCTTCCCAGATCCCTTTTATAAAATCAAAGATACTCTGGAAAATAAGCGTCACCCAATTAACCAAACCCTGAAATACATTAACCAGAAAATCAATGGCACTTTGAGCAATATTTTGAGCGAACTGCCATGCTCCTGACCAGTCTCCTGTCAGCAATGCAAAGACCAGACCAACAAAATTTCCAATAATCGAAAGCAGATTTCCGATGGCTTCAATAAATGGCGCAATAGCCACAATGATTGCCGTAAACCCGTTTATAAATGTTTCGATAAACTGCTGTACCAAAGGCACAACATAGATTCCCAGAAAATCACCGATTTGCTGTAATATCGGTTGAATATTCACTGCAAAACCCTGGAATGCTTCCACCGCTGGTGCCATAGCTTCACTGATCCGGGCAAACGCATCTGAAATGGTTGTCTTTATTGATTCAAATGCCGTTCCTACTGATGTTCTGAACGTTTCGGAATTCTGCCAGGCTCCGGCGATCACGGCCCCGATTGCTGCCACTGCTGCAATTGCTATACCGATCGGCCCTGTCAATGCTGCCAATGCACCGCCAAGGCCTCCGGCACTTCCTGTAATTCCTGCAAACAATGGGGCCAGTGTGTTAAATGACGCTGCAAACATTGCCACAATCGGAATGGCACTGATGATTCCGCCAACTGCAATCACAATACCACTTATTGCCGCTTGAACCGGCGCCGGCAATTTTCCAACCTGTTCAGCTACCGTTGCCAGTCCATCGATTATTGGCGAAAATGCATCTTTTAAAGCATTTCCGATTGGTAATAATGCATCCTGAAGCTTTCTGATTGATGCTTCCCATTTTTCACCCGGGCTTTGTTCTGCCATTTCCTTTGCTTTTCCGGTCGTATCTTTGAACGCATCCCCAACATTGAATAACGCTGCTGCTCCATTAACCCCCAAATCTTCAAATTGTGAAGACAACGCTGATAATGCTGCCTGCTGTTCGCTCGGTGTCATCTTCTGCAGATCGGCACCAATCGACTTTGCCACATCCGCAACGGTGGCCTCTCCATTCTTCCATTTCTGGAACATGTCCTGGGTATCCGTTGAAAAAGAGCTAATCACCTTCTCGATAGATCCGTCACCAAGTCTGATTTGAAATTCTTTAACGGCATCTGCTGCTTTATCAGTGTTCATTGCCCCGTTTTCCATACCGTTAGAAATGATCTGCATCATATCCGACGCTGAAAAACCAGCTTGTGAAAAGTAATAGGGATATTCGTTTAAGGTGTCCAGGAAATCTCCGTTTTTATTCAGGCCGTTCTGGAAACCTGCAGCAATCAAATCCAATGACTGCTCACCGGTTATTCCGAAAGCTGTCATCAATTTATCAACGCCAATGATGTTATCTTTAACATCTGTTCCGGTACGATCGGCAATGGTGACAATCTGGTTTGTTAAATTCTGCAGGTCTGCATTATTCAAATCCCCAAAAGATTGTTTTGCCAGGATAACGGCATTGGTTGCTTCTTCAACAGATCCTACCACGCCATTTTCAAATACATTTTTGACCACATCATTCAGTGCTGCTGCTTCGTCCGCTGTTAAACCCAAATTTGCTTTGATATTTGTTTGAGAATCACCAAAATACATGGCTGTATCCATTGCCATTTTTCCAAGTTCAATAATCTTGTCGGTTACACCCTGCAGGGCATCTGCCATCTCAAACAGCGTGATGGACTGGACATTTTTATTCAGTTCTTCCAGTCCGGCTCCGGCATTGTCAGAACCTTCTTTGACATCGTCCAGCTTATTTTTAAAATCAACGATCTGCGTTTTTGCTTCATTGATTTTTGTTTCCAGGTCTTTAACCTCTTTTGAATTTTCACCATAGGCCTTTTTTGCTTTGTCCAACTGCGTATCAAGATTGGCTACCACTATATCAGTCAATTCAATCTGTTGTTTTAACTGCTTTTGGGCCAGCTCCATTTTTTCAGCCTCGGTGACATTCAGTCCCAGTTCTGCCCGCTGCAGTTTAAAGGTGCTGGTCAGCTTCTTCTGGTCACTTTCAAGCAATCCCATTTCAGTCTTCAGGTCAGTCAGTTCTTTTTCCAGTTTTCCGGTATCACTGGTCTGATCTTTGACCGATTGAGAATTGATGTTCATCTCTTTGGTGTACCGATTCAGCATTGAAGTTGCTGTACCCAAATCGGATTCCAGTTTTCTTACTTTAAGCGCCTGGTTTTCATATTCTTTCTGGGCCTTTTTTACCTCTTCAGAATCATCGCTATGGGCTTTTTTTGTTTCTTCCAGCTTTTGTTCCAGTTTTTTTAACTCATCGGTCTGGTTTTTGTACTCTCTGCTTAACAGTTCGACCTTCGATTTATGCAAATCAACTTCTTTGGCCAACACTTTGTTTTTGGTTGTTAAGGCTTCCATGGAGTCAGCATTATCCTGGAATTCTTTGGTAACGGCCCTTAATTCGGATCCGACTGTTTTTATTTCACTGTTCAGGCTTTTCAAGCCGTTCTTAAAATCCGCTTCTCCATCAATGCCAACTTTTAAGCCTGCATCATATCCCATGTTTCCTCCTTTCCGGAAAAATAAAAACAGCTACAATATGCCTTTCAGCATCGCAACTGCTTTTCTTTGATTTTCCCAATATTCTTTTTCCTGTTTGTAATTTATCAGATCCAGGTAATACCACAGATCCATTTCATCAATCTCTCCCAGTTTCCATCCGTCTTTTAAAAGATGCAGATAGAATTCATCAATCCATTCATGCAGGGTCAGCAGTTTTCCACTACCGTCCCCGCCTGATCGTTTTTTGACTCCACCTTTTTAGATGTTCCGTTGGCAACCTCTCTGACCGTTTTGGTAAGCACTTCAATCATTTCATCTGCATAGATTCCGTCATATACATCATCCCTGGTAAACTGTTTTCCGTATGTATCAACGGTAAAATCAACCATTTCATCAAGCGTTTCTTCTGAAATATTCTTCGGGTCCAGGTTCTTAGCCAGTTTGATGGCATCACGAACGGCTCTTGCTTTGGGTCTTCCGGTAACAAATGTTTTTTCTGTATCGCCTATTTGTAATTTAATTTCCATTATTTATTCCTTTCTCGAAAAAATGGGCTTAAAGCCCCCCTGTTACATTACACTGTAAAGTTTACGATGTATCGTTCCGCCATGTTGACGCCTGCTGCAGCACTCTTCACGCCAGTGGTCGCAATTAAAATGTAATCCCCTGCCGTCAGTGTCGCAACCGGATCCACGGTTACAATGGTATTTGTGGCGTTCACTGATAATGTTGCCGGTACAGCTGTTCCGTCCGATTTCATCACGAAGATATTTGCCGTATTGATGGTATCAGCCAAAATTGCTTTACTGAATGTCAGCACCAGATTGGCGGTTCCCAGTACACCGGTGGCTCCATCAGTTGGTACACTCGTTACCGTCGGTGCTACTAAATCGATTGTCGGTTTATAAACAGATGCCATAAAGTTTGCCGGCGGCGTGATTCCTTCGGACTCATCCATGATAATACCTTTGTGACCGTCTTTATCGGCAATGAATGTTCCCTTTAGTGTTGGATTAGGGAATGTGACCTTGCCTTCTTCCTTTTGTTTGTAGCTTTCCGATGGTTGACCAAACCGTCCCTTATATAACCAGGTATACGCACTGGTTCCATCCTCATTTTCAATCTCAAATCCGGTTGCTACATATGGGGCAACATCATTTTCAGTTGTCAGCAATGTCCCTTTTTCAGCATCGAACGTTCTTCCCAGCAGTGTTGCCCGATCTTTCAATGGAAATTTATTCACCGTTGCCTCAATGCTGACATCACCCTCGGTATTGACAATGTATCTTGTTTTTCCATCCCCTGAAAGTTTTGATTCTTCTACTTTCATTTCCATTTTTACTTCCATCAATCCCGGAATTACCACTGGTGGTTCATAGACACCGGTGTTTACATTCAATTTTGCATAACAAAAATTTTTAATATTTACCGGAACTGTATCACCAAATAACTGTAAATTCATTTTTTTAATCGTCATTTTGATTTCTCCTTCAAATAAAATAGACACCCGAAAGCGCCTTAACCAAATATTTTTTTCATTTCTTCATCAATGACTTGCGTCATTACTTCTGCAACCTGCTTTTTAACCTGGTTCATTGTTTTTCTCATGAACGGCTTCTTTTTTCTTGTGCTCGTTCCCGATTCCAGGATACGGGCAATAAGCTGATATGCTACTCCATTTGCATCATATCCATCAAAACCGATTTTTGCAGTCCATTGTCCGCCCAGCAATTTAATGGGTGTGATCCCCATGGCTTCAACCAGCTCCCCGGTTGCTTCATCAGACAATACCCCTTTGAGATTTATTTTCATGGCATCGGCCACAACTTTTGCCCCGGCATAGATCGCTTTCTTTGCGATCATTTCCATATCTGTTTCCAGTCTTGAAAGCTTCAACATGAAATCATCTCCCGCCATGAATGATGCCATAGCCATATCTACACCCCCATCGGTATGTTCCACACCCATTCGTGATGAAATATCTGTGTGTCCTCTTCAAACTGCACAGAATTCAGACGAAACCCGATCCCGGCATTGTTTAATGCATGCTGTATTTCTGAAAACAGCGGATCATATTCCTGTTTTGTGAACAAGTCAATGGTTCCTTCCATGACCTGTTTAACCATTTTCCCATCACCATACAAACTTCCGGACTGGCCGTCCTCTGCCCAAACGATATACGGGGCCACTGCTCCGGTCGCTGCGAAATGATGATAGACTTTCCCCGGCAAAACACCCAATAAGGCGTTTTTTACATCAGCTAATGTCATATAACCCACCATCCAACCTTTCCAGTGTCAGATCTGATATTCTAAGACCATCGTTATTTGTCTTATGCTGCGCCTGGGTAATCCGGTATTGAATCCCGACCTCAACATTGTCCTCAATCTTTGAGCCATCAAAAATCACACAAACACATTGATCGGTCACTGATCGGTCTTGCCAGATGCTTATCAACCGGTCAATCTTTGAATCGGCTTGCATGGCAGCGTATGCCCTGGTCATGCCGATTGTTTTTTCTTCAAAATAAAAAGACTGGTAAAACGTGAGCGCTTCCACCGGCGTATCGCCGGGGTTGCTCACATTACCAATCTTATAAATTTTTACTAGTCCCCCATCAAACATCGGTTGTCACCGTCGCTTTCTGGGAAAACAGTTTATTGTTTAAAGCGGCCCTTATCATCCGGGGCATTGCCGAATCAGGGGCCGCCCGTTTCCGGTACATCCAGGCGGCGTACATCACTACAATTCCCTGATCCTCATAATCATCGCCCAGAGTGATGCCCTCCCGGGCAATCATCTCTTTGGCGATTTTAATCAGATTTGTCAGGTATTCGTCTTTTGCTGTATGCAGGATTTCAAGATCCTGCTTTAACATTACCAGTAATAGATCATCCTGCATCCTTTAACCTCCTAAAACTAGGCTTTTGCCACTACGCTGCAGGTACCGACTTTAATGGCCCGGCCAGCAGCGTCAAATTCGACAACTGTAATAATCTTGCCTGTTGCTGCGGTAATATCGTCTGGCGTAGTAAAGGCTGTGTAACCAGTGCTTGGATCACCGGATTTAACCGCTGCTGCTTTCCCGAGAACTTTATAACCCAGGGTCGTTCCACTGGCTTCAGCTCCGGCAACGGTTACTAATGTATCACCCGATGCGGTACCAGCAACCGAGGTTACGGCCAATGCTCCCAGTTCAGTGTTGGCGTAGTCAGTTTCGAAAGTTGAAGTAGTGGCTGCGTCGGTATTATCGAATGATACCATCACGAATGCTTCCCCAAAAACAGGCATCCCATCATAACGGGCATAGCCCTTAAATCCGGTCTGGTTTTGTGCAAATCTGGCATGCTCTGATTTTTCAAGGGCAGATCCTTCCCGTTCTGCCAGAATATAAACAGAACCAAAACCTCCGATAATTTCATTATCTCCAACAAGCTCAATTTCTTCAATGCTGCCGCCGATAATTGGCATCTGATTGTTAACACCAGCGATCAGAGCGGCTGCCGCATCAAATGCCAGGGCTTTTGTCATTAAATTAATATGCGTTTTTCTGTTCATTACCCAAAAGGCTTTACCATCTGAATAATTTGGTGCTGCCACGCCAAGGGCCTCAATGAGTGAAGCGTAAAACGCAGCACCCGTGGTTCCGTTAATATTCAGTTTTTTAACGTTTGTGGTGTGCAGATCTGTCCACGCTGGGGCGAACGTTGGCCAGTTAGATGGTGCTGCTGTTTGGGCAAGTCTGGTTACAATACCAACCGGCATCTTTGTTCCCGTTCCATACAGCAACGCTCTGTCAATACCTTTGCCGATGGCTTTACCCAGTTGATCCATAATTTCGCTGCCAAGTGCCAAATCACTATCTTTCAGCAAATTGTTATGGATCCAGATGATTCCACCGACCATATAACCATCAACCTCAACCTGGTTTAATGACATATCAAGTTCATTCAATTCGCCCTCTGCTTCCATCCATACGCCCTCAGGAGCGGCGCCCATAATGTTTTCCCGGGCTGTTCCGCCAATTGGCTTCAAGGTTACGTATTTTGTAAGTTTTGAGTACTGCTCCATGTTGTCCCGTAAAAGTTCCAGCATCACTTCCGGAACAGACAGGCTCCCATTTGTAATACCTCTTGTTTTGATTTCACGAATCGCTTCAATAAAGTCTCTTACATCCTCGCGGGCAAGAAATGCGTCCCGGGTTTCTGGTGTCATTCCGAAAAATCTTCTGGTGTTCATTGGCATAATATTACCTCTCTTTTCTTCTGTGTTTTTTGGTTGTTCTGCCGGAGTTCCAACAGGTGCAGATCTTTCGATCTCAGCAATCTCCGCTTCGATTCCGGCAATTTCAGTCTCAGTTTCTGCTATCGCTGCTTCATTTTCAGCTTTATCCGCTTCATACTTTTCAACCTCTTCTTCAACGACCTTTTTTTCCTCTTCGGTTTCGGCCTCTTCAATCGCCTTTTCCAGATTAATTTCCCGGGTCGGGAATGTTTCCGAAACTTTTCTAAGCTCCACGAGTTGCTTTTGCTTTTCTGTCAGTTCTTTTTTCCTCATCAATACTTTTAAAGCCATTACTGACCTCCTTTATTTTTGATTTCATTTGTTGCTGCCACGCTTCATGTTGTCTTTTTTTGATATTTTCAAAATCTTCCTTACGTGCGGAAACGGTTGTTTCCTTATAGGCTGGAAACACGCATGGCGAAATTTCATATAATGGATTTACTTTTGTGATCGTCCAGTGACAGGTACCATCACCGTTGTCTCTAAATTCTTCGGCTTCAATATCAAAACCGAATGAGCACTGGGTAACATCCCCCCGCATGATCCGGGTGTGGGCGTTCATGGCGTCTGTATCGTTGCGATTAATTTTAATCTTGCCCCATAGCCCGTGTGAATCTTCACGCAATTCAAGCGTACCGGCTCCCGTGCGGCCTAAAACTAAATTTGTGTCATGGTTGTACAGCGCTCTAACATCACCGCTTATGCATTCAGTAAAGGCCCCAGGAGCGATACTCTCAGTGGCGCCCGGCCATAACTCATAATTGGAATTAAAAATAGCGAAATATCCCTCGAGGAATAAATCGCCGGTTCCATCATCTTCACGCTTTTCAATTTCCATTACCAGATCCCTGGATTGTCTTATATCTCGACTCATTCACTACCACCTCCATTCTGGTTAAGTTTTTTCTGATCTCCGATGCTGCTGATCGGAATGAAGTTTTCCAGTATGACCAGCTCATCCAGCCCATCGAGTGGACTATACCCCAGACTGGCCCGGACTTCATTGCCGGTTAAGATCCCTCTGACAAATAGTTCCTGGCCAACACTGGACAGATCTTTGATGTCATAGGCATACAATGCCCGGGAATTAAATTTAAAATACAGATCCGGAGAAATTAACAGCTTCCTGGTCAACTCCTGTTCAATCAATTTACAGATTGGTAAAATTGTGGAGTTGATAAAATTGTTATACTCATCTTTGTTATACTGCCCGGCACCCACAATAAAGGCCGGGACATTGATAATGCCGGCGACTGTTTTTTTATCAATGGTGACCGCCTCATTAATTGCCAGGTCATTGAGTGACAGCGGCTTGACCTGCTGGATGTCCAGCAGCTCCGAAGGGATTACCCACGGTTGTCCGGCATCCTGAGTATCAATGTACTCGTTGAGAAATTTTGTCCGTCCATCTTTGCCGCTGAATTCATCGGCCAGGGCATCGACCCTGACCACCAGGGACGGTTTCCATTTGGATTCCATAAACCCTTTTTTTGTGGCCGCTGCTTGCCTTAGATTCTGGACAACTTCTTTGAGTGCGACCCGATACCCTAGCCCCATCCATGGCCTTTCGGGATCCGGATTAATTGGGAAATGAATCATGTTTTCTGGTTGGTATGTTAACCCGCCATACCTTACATAATATGAGTCTCCATTTTCCTGGAACGATACCCGGGAAGGTTTCAGCGGTACCAGATCATCAATCATGCCACTGGCTGTTTTCGGGAAAACCACGCTGTTCCCTTCCAGCAGCATTGTTTTAACAACCGCATGCATGAACGTTTTCCGGGTCATGTTTTTGTTTGGTGAAATGTCAATTTTCTTAGACAGCTCATTCTGCACCCGGACATCGCCTTTATTGGTGTTTCTCATAAGGTGGATCGTCATTGACGATACCAGATCAGCAATTTTATTAACGGCAATTTGAACTTCCGGGTTATCTGCCAATCGGGTATACCCACTCACAACCAGAGTCTCAAAAGCATCACTCGAAACCATCCACGACGATATTGACTCTCTTTTCTCCGGCTCACCCCGGATCACATTTGTTTTTTTGTTTCGTCTTCCCACTCTTCACTCCTCCTTTTTTCTAATCAAACCATTGTTTTGCCTTTCCATCTTTTTCCATGACATCCAACATTTGCACGGCTCCAAAAACACCGGCATCAAACATATCAATCCGCATCGTTCCACCGTCACCGTCTACTTTTTCATACTGGATCATATCGTCTGTTTTTTCGATGGCCCGGACATTTTGTAGGCAATATTCAAAACCCTGATTATGGAGATAATAAAATTCTCCGTCTTTTGCCTTTTTTTCAATCCTTCGAAACCCTTCAGATTTTTTATAAAAATACTGCGGTTGATCCACAATTTTAAATCTGCTCTTTTTCATCTTTGTAAAAAATTCTTTACCGAACTTTTTATCAAACCCGATTATTTTAATTCTAAAACCCATGGTTCGCATTTTTTCAAACCACATGACTACATCATCATAGTGGACGGTTTTTGTATTTGACATGGTTAATACGCCATCATCTTTCCAGCCAAATAAAGGGATGCTGTCCTCTTCTGCCTTTTCCACCGCTGCAGCGACCGGGAAAAAACCATGGGTGATACAGATATCAATTTCTTTTCCCTCAAAGGTGTAGCGCCCATACAGGGCCGCCGCCGTTAAGTCATGCATTTTCGAAAGATCGGCGCCACCATACCAGTTGATTGGAAGGGCGGCCAGTTCTTCCAGTGTCCAGTTGTACTGGCTATCAGAACTTTGAAACTCGTCAAGATTAAAGTAAGCTTTCAAGGCGCTGGTGTAGACATTCAAAGATTTTGCAAAAAAATCTTTTCGCTGCTGCGGATCATTTTGAGCCTGCCTGGCATCATTCATTATTTCCTCCGGACGAATCGACACCCCATAGGCCGGGTTTGCCATTTCATGAATAACCGGATTGGTATAATCAACGTCACCATCATCATCCTGGTCAGCTTTGCAAATGAAAACATAATACTGTTCATCGGTCACCGTCCCGGCTAATATCTTTTTACAATACTCAATCCTGCGAAAACAGAAAGAGTTCGCATCATCTCCAGCGGTTGTGATCCCGATCATCAATTTGTTGGTATAAGCTTTCATGGCTTCTTTGATGATGTTGTATTGCTTCGGTGTTTTATAAGCGTGGATCTCATCGGCTATGGCCAGATTACAATTTAATGAATCTTGTCTGTCCGGATTGGCTGCCAGAGCTTGAATGAATAATGATCCATCGCCCAGGTCGCCAGAAATCGAATGTTCCTGATTGTTATCAATCACCCGGAAGTTTTTCTTTTCTTCCATTTGAAGAAGGTTGAAATTTATAAAGTTGAAACTTTCTAAAGACTGCTTCATTGCGGCGGCCACAATATATACTTTACTCCCGCTCCTTCTTTCCAGTATCGCCAATGCCCATGCAAGTGCTGCGGCAAAGCTTGTTTTGATATTTTTTCGTGGTATAAAAATAAGCGCCTCTTTGAAGCGCCTAATTTTTGTTCCTTTGTGGTAAAACCCCAATAAATTGTAAACAATAACTTTGTGGAAAGGCTCCAGCAGAAACGGCTTTCCCCTGAGCGGCGTACCGTCAAGCATTTCGCCCTGCATATGAACAAAGGTATTTTCAATGATGTAGATAACAAACTCTGCATCTTTTGTCTTAAACTCATAATCCGGATTTTTTAAATCATTTAAAAACCGTTGGCAACCTTGGATCTGTTCACGGCATGCTATTTTTCGACCTTCAACGATGCTGCTGGCATACTCCATCACAAGATCGTAATTTTTAGCCATCGAAGTTTTTCAGAATATCCGCCAGTCCAGATCTTTTGGTTTGTTCAGTCGTCACCGACTCCACCGATTTCGGGTTAAGACAAAGACGATCCGAGTATGCGAGGATATCTTTTCTCAGACTTTCGAGTGTCGCCACGATTGCAGATTTTTTCGTTCCTCCGGCGCCGGTGGTGGTTTCATACGCACAATCTGATTCCGCAAATTTTCTGTTCGCATCCGCATATTGAACCAACAGATCTGCGTAAACATTTGTGATGCTCTCATATTGTGGCTTATACGTTCCAAGCTTTTTCATATCTTCGATGATTTTTCCTTTTTCCACCCGGACGTTAAATTCATATTCTGTTTCAGTTTTTTTTCTTCTCGCCCGTGCCACTCGATCACCTCCCTTCATTGTCAAAAAAAGTTTTCTGGCGGTCGCTCTATTGGAAAGAGTCACCCTATCCAATGTTCGAAATTTTAAATAATTTTTATTTTAGATGGGGGGGATTGGCTTTGCTATCCCATTATTTACAATTGTCTTCTGGACTTCAAAGCTTTTGTTCCTTTTTCCGGATGCTCTTTGTTGTGGTGTTTTGCGCAAAGTGTCCTGCCGTTATCCACGTCATACTGCAGCTCTGGATAGTCTTCCCTGGGTTTTACGTGGTGTGCAATGGTTCCTTCCCTGAGTATTCCGTAACGCTTGCACTCCTGGCATTGGTAGTTGTCTCGCCTTAATACTTTGGCCCGCCATGCCTTGTGCTTCTTTGATTGGTAATACGGATCACTCTTCACGCCGGAACTCTCGGTGCGTTGTTTCTTTGCATTCTCTGTTTATACTTTGCGGATTGTAAAAGCAATTCATTCTATCTTTGCATTCCGTATTCTTATCAGGATCGCATGGATAAAGCGTGATACGATCTCTACCCCATGTTCGTTTATTGAATCGAAACTCTGCAACATTACCCGATGTAATAGTCAGCACGCCATCATTGATGTGAGTTATAATAATGACATCAATCACTGATTCAATGTATGATCCCTCGCTATACAGAATGCTTTCATCAGCTCTTATATCAATAACATCATCCAACTCAACAAATACACCATTGGCGTTAAGCTTCTCAACTCTATATTCCTTTGGATCAATCTTCATTATCCTTCTCCTCTCTTATTGCTATTCGTGTAATAAATACAGCCTGTCTGTTTGTCCGGATGCTTCAACGCTTTGACGTCTAAACAATGTCCGTTATGATTGTACCCACACTCTGTTCGTTCACATCTGGTACAGATACCACCGCATCCCCAACGGTTAATGCAGTATAAACATTTGTCCTCATTCATTCGCTCACCTTTTAAATATAAAAAGACACCGGTTTCCCGATGTCTCATTTACATAATTTTACTTGTACACATTATAAACTCTATATATAGCGCACACAATAGCACCAATTGTGCGCTGATTGTGCATTTGTCAAGTGCTTAAGTAAATAGCTCCACAATTGCCTCATCACTGAATAGGATTATCTTCAGCTCATTCACCAACCGGCTTTTATTCCTGGTAATCGTTGATATATCTTTTCCGAACATCTCAGCAATCTGTTCATGTGTTTTGCTTTCAAAATACTTTGCCGGGATGATTTCATAATAAGGATCCTCGATAAGCTTGCCCAATGCATCGTCAATAAGTTTGACTGATCGCTTTGTTCTTTCCAGTGATAGCTCATATGCGTCGTGCTTCTCTTTAATAATCTCATCGATATCCTTAGTCCCTTGCGACTGCTTTGAGTATCTGACAATGTCAGCGCTCTTACCTGCTGGGAAGAAGTTTGATTCATGGGATAGAACCTCTTCCCGCTCCTTTATAATCTGCTTAAACTTCGGATAATTATAAAGGAGCGATTCTGTTTTTTTAAAGGTTGATCGCTTATTATCTTTCATCAGGTTTCCCTTCTGAAATTTCAATAGCGTCATTGATGATGAACACTCCGCCGCCTCTTCTGCTGTCGTTTTTATGATTGCCATTAATCTTTCGTCGTTCATTTTTCCCCCTAATTCGTTCTTAACAATATTCTCTCTTTTCTTTTTTTCTCTGCCCTCTTATGCTCCATAGAGCAACCATTACTCTTTTCCCATCCCATCGGCAAAATTATTGTATCTGCAGCATCCAGCATATTAAAGCACCTGATCATTGCCTCTTCATGTGGCATATCTTCTGGGATGATCTGCAAAGGTCGAATGATCCGGATACCTGGATTCTCATTGATGATTCTCTGATATAGAAACTCTTCTCTGATTTTATTTTCTTTAATGCTTTTTCCCCCGGTCGTACATGGGTGAGCCAAATAATATATTTTGTTTTCATCAAGCTTTTGTATCCGTCCAGCAAATGTAACCTCCCATGCATGCCCTACATTTATGAATGCTTCCCCAATTCTACTGAGCGCCGTTTCAACTTCTCCCACAGGCTGGATAACTTCATCTTTGGTTTTTCACCATAAACGATAGTTTTTAATTTCTCGATCTCCATGTATGACGCAACGATCCACATTAATGTGACAACGCCAATCAGAATAACCAGTAATGTTAAAATATCCATGTTCTATGCCTCTGGATAAACGCCATCATCGTCTGGTAACACATCACGATAATCAACCTGACCGGGTATTCTGCTTGTTGAAATACTCGGTCTTATTTCGTATTGTCCATAACCTTGTCCAACAATGTCTAAATTCGTTTCCCCGCCCATGATTGGTGCCAATGTTGTTTTGATATCGTATGTTAATCTCAGTTTATCCCTTTCACTTTTAGGAACAACGATCACATTGATCTGAATTTTTCTCTTATCCCCCGGATAGGTGCGCTTATCCATAATGTTTTCAATTACTTTTTCCAGTTCAACTTCAAACAATTCCTGCAGCGATTGCTGTTCTCTTTCTTTTCCAATATCGCTTAGCTTCATCTTCCCTCTCCTTATGCCTTAAAATTATAAATCGGCTTCAAGATATCCAGTATTTCAATTGTATCGTCAATATGATCAATGATCTGCTCCATTGGCTTATACGCCATCGGTGCTTCGTCCAAGGTTTCCTTTGAAACGCAGGTTGTGAAAATACCAGTCATCTCTTTTTCAAATTCTGTAACGTCCAGGCGCTTCTTTGCCTGGGATCGGCTGAGGATCCGACCGGCTCCATGCGGTGCTGAGAAGTTCCAGTTTTGGTTTCCTTTACCTTTGGCCAAAATAGTACCATCCCTCATATTCATTGGGATCACCAGCTTTTCATCTGGCCATGCGCTGACAGCTCCTTTTCGCAACGTGATCATGTCCCAATTCATTTCAATGTAATTATGAACGGTCGTACATTCCGTTGATCCCTGAATCCCCAGTCTAAAGATAATCTCCATTCCGATTGAGCTTCTATTTGCTTCTGCGAACGCCTGGCACAGCCTCATGTCCTGCAAGTATTTTTCTCTTAATTCCCCGGTCAGAAAACCTTCCTTATCTGCTGCAGCTCCATAAATCAGTGCCACCTGATTCCCCAGGTTCCGAGATCCGCTATGTATGAGCAGGAATCTTTCCTTTTCCTTGTTTTCTGCCACCTCAATGAAATGATTCCCACCACCTAATGTTCCCAAGCTTTTGTATAAATGCTCTTTGTTTTTCAATTGATCGAAGCAATTGAGCTTTTTAACAAATTCCTCTGCATGGTCACAGGTTTTCTCATAAACAGAAAACCCGGAAGGAATGTTCTTTCTGATCACTTCGTCAAGCTGCTCAAATGTGAAATCTCCCTGAATCTTCATCAGTTCAACACCACAGCCAATGTCAACACCCACAAAATATGGATTAATTGGTGTATCGTCTGGCATTATGATTGTTGTGCCAATGGTACAGCCTTTGCCGGCATGACAATCCGGCATGATTTTGATTGTTGAATTTTCAAGCTCTTTTACATTGCACATTTCCAAAATCTGCTTGTGTGTTTCTTTTTCTATTTCATCCGTAAATACTTCTGCAGTATTGTACTTTCCTTTTATCTCTATCATCTCATCCTCCTATATTTCCACCATTCAGTTATTCCTATTACCAACAATGCCATAAACGAAAGCGATGTTATTATAACTGATCCAGTAATGAATATCGCTATCGTTCCTAGTGCGATTTCTACCATTTTTTCCTCCATTCACCTTAAAATCATATACATCAACAACCACGCATCATTGTCTTTGTTTTTATCTGCTTTTTCTTCATCGTTCATCAAATTCTCAATAATTAAATAATCCAGATAATTTGATAAAAACGAATTGCTGTAATAATAGGTGTTACTTGCAGCTTTTTGATAATCATAATTTTGAAATGACTTATACGGTCTCGAGAAATCTAATTTCTTATTGCTCAAGGCGTAATAGCTGCTTTGTTTTGATGATTTTGCGCTATACGTTACGGTTGACGTCGGCTTGTAACTACTGGTTGTGTTCGTTTTCCCCTGGTTTGTCGAACCGCTTGTGCTTGTCTGCTTACTTGTCGTTGCCGGTTTGCTTGCATTGCTCGACGTTGTTGGTTTACTTTCCGGCACGCTTGGTTTTGCAGATACAGAACCTCCTTTTGCTTCAGCAGCACCGGTGCAGGCAACAAATGCAAAACTCAATAAAAACAATAGAATCATGGTAATTTTTAGCCAACTTGGAAGCTTCATTCTTACACCTCTGCTATGTTATGCATGAAATCAAGGTATCCATTCCAAAACATAACCCTGCAGCTTTCTAAATCCCTTTCCTGCAGATATTTTCTCCCAAAAATAACTTCCATTTCCCTCCAAATCCCCCATGGTACCCGATAGTACCTCTCCATATTGAAACACACAAGCACAAAGGCGCTGGCTTTCATCTTCCAGTACCCTTCCAGATATTCAAATTGTTCATCTGTTATCACATTTTTCCTGATCCTGTCCTTTTCCGTAGCTTTCGCTTCAAAGACGATGGCTTTTCCGTTTGCTAAGCAACCTTTAAAATCTGGTTGGGCTTTTTTGATGAAACACGCTTCAAAACGTCCATTACTTCCTCTTCTATGGACTTTTCCCAAAACCTTCATTGGTTCTGGGGTTTTCTCAATGATGGCAATCTCTTTGTTTCGGTAATTTATGCAGGCCGCTTCAATCACTTCTTCAAAACTTTTGCCAATAACCCGGCTCCGGTGTCCCTGAAGCTGTTCCCGGCTCTTTCTGTTTTCACGGTTGATATTCTCAATCGCCTGAGCTGCGGTTGGATCCGGATATTTCTCCACATACTTTTCCTCGTTGTAAATTGTCTTTGTCATTATTTAAATCCTCTCAATATATTTATTGTGATTACACGGATATCCTATTAAGCTTAATAGTGCTGTCTTTTTTATCTTAATGGCTGAATGCGTTCCTTTTACCTTTATCACCACGCATTCTGAAAGCTCTGATGCCGATATTTCGCAATCTGTAAAAAATTCTCCCTCTTCTGTTGTTTCCGATCCATACAGTTTTACTTCACAGATCGTTATCTGCTTTCTGATATCCCTGGGATCTGATTGTTTCATTTTTCTTTTTCCCCTTTTCCTCTTCTTTTGGCTCCCAGTTCAAAGATATTATCCCGCAATACCGGCACTGGCCATTGATCAGCCCTATTTTCTCGTACTTGCAGCACCGGCAATCACCTTTTTTCACTTTATTCCTCTTCTTCTCTGGCATATAATTCATGGGTTCCGTTTCTGATGGCTATTTCTTCATCTGACATTTTATATCCAAGAATCTCAAGTAAATTATAAATACTATCAAGTTCCTTGTTTCCTTTATACCTATTGTCATAATCAGCATAGCTTCTGTGATCATCATCCGCCCGTAAATATTGCATTGATAACAGTGCTTTTTCCGGCACTTCGATGATCTTTTTTTCCAATTCATCGCCGTCATGATTTTCAATCCCTAACAAACTGGCCAATCGCTCTCTGTTAAACCAGTTGCTAAAATTATTAAGTATTACCATGACTGCGAAAGCTGTTATATCGCTGCTGTTTTTTTTCACCTTGTTTTGCGGTAATTTCTTCACAAAATCAAACCGCATTTCATACATTCTTTTTTTTATTTCATCGAGTTCATTTTTGTCAATGCGCCTTTTTTCGCTTTGTAGGTCTTCCTCCGTTTCATCATTATCTGGCCGTCGTTTATATAAAAATACGTCATTAGAGGCGACTCTAAAAAAATATTCTTCTGTTTGCCAGTCTTTTGGTTTTGCTCTCTCTTCGTCGGTATAATATCCATACGCTGTGACATAGGTCATTATGCTCCAGTCGGCTTCCTGAACTTCCTTGGCAAACTCACTGACCATTTCTATGATGGCCGCTTTGTTTTCACGCCCCAGTTCAGCACGGATCGCTTTTTTTAATGACCACTCAAAGTTATTTGTTCCAATTTCGGCCATTACCAGGTTCCTAGTTTCTTGGTCTTTTATTTTATGCAGTTCCAGGTAATCCTGAAGCTTCCCGCCACGTTCAAACGATTCTGACAGCTTTTCCCGGTCCAGATCCAGCAGCTGAACTCTTCTATTTATCGTCGTTTTAGAGAGCCCCGTCTTTTCTGCAATCTCATCAGCCGTGGATCCCAGGTCAAACATCATTTGCATTCCTTCAGCCTCTTCAATGATTGTCAAATCACTACGCTGCATGTTCTCCATCAACATAATTGCCACTTGCTGTTTTTCATCCATATCCGAGATAACACATGGCGCTTCTTTTAATCCGGCCAGTTTTGCAGCTGCCAGTCTCCGGTGGCCAATGACTGCATAATATTCACCATCTGTACTGCCGTTATCTCCTGGCTTTCCAGTGAACTGGCTATACCATGGCACTACCGTTAAATTCTGCATAATCCCATTTTCTTTGATACTATCTGCCAGCTCTTCCAGATCCGTTAATTTTTTTCGTGGATTTTTGGGATGTGGTACAATTTTATTAATATCAATATACTTTATTTTCTGTTCACTCATTTCTTATCCTCTTCTTTCCGCTGCTGATAAATGCGGCATGTCTGTAACTTATGCTGAGTAGACGACGCCGAACAATTATTGTTGTACTGTTTATGGTCATAATATAAACAGTCAGCTTTTTTACAGTGGTTTTCTTTTTTGTTTTTCATTTCCGTACCTCTTCCTATTTTCAATCTTAACCATGCTATAACATTGGAACGGCCACCCTGTAAAATCGTGGTATCCCTCCCGGATAGAATCCTTTTCCAGCATGTATCCTTTTTTGGGCGCCGGTTCCTTCCGCCATTCCTTTGCTTTAACAATCTCAACATCAGTTTTTGGTTTTTCCAAATTTCTGGAAGGGTTCCAGCGTTTACCGGAAGGACTTCCCTTTTCCTGGTATGTTTTTCTGGTCTCTTTTATCAAGTAATGGGCCAGCGCTCCATACTGTCCGGTATCATCCAGATAGGTGAAACGTGTCCGCCCATTCTGCCAAAGATCATTCAATTCTTTCACGCTAATACCGTTCACCATGTTAATTATTAAATGATGGTGTATAGCTTTGTTTTTATATTCCGTTACCGTGATGTACTTAAGATCATGGCCACGCCGCTTGTATATTGTTCTGACTTTTCTCAAATATCGTTCCAGCTCCTTTTTTGATTCTTCCGGATCCGGCCGTAATTCTTTTTTGTATGTCAGAGTCTGGTGCAGATCTCCCGGGCCAAAATTGTTATTGATTAACTGCCTCAGGTTCTTCTCTGCATTCCGCTCATTGATGATGGCCATTTTCTCTGGTGTTGGTTTTTTGTTCTCTCCCCTGGTAATTCCTTTTTTGTGGTACCGAGTTGTAAAATATTTCTCCACTTCAATCGTCATGCCCGCCCTGGTTGTCTTTTTGACATACGGCATTTTGCTCACCCCTTTTTCTATAAAGATGTCGTTAAAATAATACTCTTATCGAGTCAAAAAGCTGATTACTCAGCCGTTTTTCGCTTGTTATCTTCACTAAAAAAAGGTATAATTAGATAACAGCTTTTTAAAAAGACCGCCTCTGCTTCCACAGCTTTTAGGGCGGTCTTTTATTATTCAATTATTTGTGATATAATGCTCTAAGTATTCTAATGGAGCCTCTTCCCATAAGCATTGCCGTGCCTGGAAGAGTCTTTTTTTGTGCTCTTTTTCATGATGCTGTCACTCCCAGCTTTCGTTTCATCCGTTTTAACGACTTTATCGCTCTGTTATCGCTGCTTTCTTCCTGGTTCCTGCAATGCGGGCAAATAAACTTATCCGGATGTGTCCAATAATCCATTTCAAAAATTAAACCGCATTCCTGGCATTGTCTTTCAAATCTAGGCATTTTTTCTACCCTTTCCTTCCCCAAAAACTAACTTCTCACCTTCTATGAATGTTGGATTGTTTCGGAACACCTCATTGATTGCTTTTTCGATCTTCTTTACTTCAATCCCGGAATCCTCTATATCCTGCATAACCGCTTCCTGCCAGTCCTCATGCATTTCATAAACTTCTCCAAAATATCCGAGAACTTTCTTGAAGCTGAATTCTGCAACCAACTTTTCGGCTTTTGTCAGTTCAATATCATTTTTTACTTTTGCCTTTGCCACCTTTTTTTCTTTCAGTTCCCGTTCCAGGTCTTCCCTAGTTAAAACTCTGAAATAAAAGTCCTCTTTGCTCTTTACGGTAATCATCGTTCCTTTGCTAACATCTTCCAATCTTGTCATTCTTTTTCTCCTTCTTTACAATCTGTAATTTGTAACCCATCGCATTAAGAACCTTTTGCAAAACATCAATTCTCGGCATTGTCTCTCCAGTTTCCCATCTATGTATAACCGAGTCGGCAACACCTGAAAGGTGATACAACTTTTTCAAGCTCATTCCTTTTTTAGTCCTTATTCCACTCAAGATTCCACCAACGTTCATAGTCTTGCACCTCCCCAATACTCTGGCCTTTGTCTTGTGTTAATTGTCAAATTATAAGTGTCAAAACAGTCTTGATTTAATCAAATTATTTCGGCTAAACCGAGCTTTTCAACTATGGTATAATGATTAATCATTAAGCACTTTAAGGAAGCACAAACCATGGTTCATCTGGAACACTTTTCTGACCACCCACTGGATTATATCACCGAATTCTACACCGCTAAAAAAGTTCGCATCGATAGCTGTCCTCATTGTTATTCGCGCAGGCGGCTCCATCTTCATGGTGTCTATCACCGGCATGTGATCTGGTATGAGGATGTCTTCTCCATTCCGGTACAACGCCATTACTGTATTCATTGCGGTAAGACCGTGAGTATCCTGCCTTCTTTCTGCCACTCCGGGTTTCAGCTGGCCCTTCCATTTCTACTGGAACTGCT
>NZ_LKEU01000044.1 GCF_001766835.1 Acetobacterium wieringae
TCCTTTTATCCTGATTCTCACTGGTTTACCAACGCTGGCCAACCGCCTGGCCTTAAACCAGAACCGGTCGCTGGATCAGCGACTGGTGACCCGGTTTCATTTCTCGCCGCTGACACCGGATGAGGTCCGGGACTATATCAAACACCGGTTTAAGCATGCCGGTGTTTCACGGAATCTGATCAACGAGAATGCTTATGAAGCCATTTCGTCATCCACTGGCGGTTATCCCCGATTAGTCGGTAATCTGGTTACCCAATGTCTGATTCTCGCCTTTCAAAAGCAAACCGATCTTATCGATGAAGAGATTGTTTTTGCCGCTTCTGCGGAAGCTGGGATTTAACGCCTGACGGCGTTACTTCCCTTTTTTTCTGGAGAAATAAAGCGTGATTATGTGATTAAAGACTGGCGTTTTATTTTCAACAACTCATAATTTTTACATTATTCCGTTCTTTTTCATCCGTTTTATTGTGATTAAACCAGTCCGAAATAATGTGAAAATTTACAGTCTTGATCGGATATCCAGCGCAACCATTCTTCTAAATTTATTAGGATCCCCAGTCTTTTCCCAATATCCTTTTTCAATTTCATGATCATCTTCACGGTTATGTGATGTTTTAGCCACATCTTCCAAATTCAGGTGCCCCATTTACTTGACCCCACTGAATGCAATTCCTGCAGCAACACACATGGCAGCAATGATTCCAATGGCTACCGCTGCGCCCATATTCGGACCAGCTCCGGAGACTACCCCGCCAATACTGATACATGCTGTCGTGAAAAGAAATGTTCCTATTGTCACGATCCCTGCCTTTTTAAAATCAATGTTCATCAAATTTCCCTCCTATAATCTTTTTATCACTGTCATGGCGTAATCTTCATTGTCCGAATATCCAAAGTGGTTCATATGCGGCAAAATCGGCTTGTAGCTTTTCAAGACAAGATCTTTATCCCAGTCAACATGTTCAGCGGATCCCCCGCACTGGCAATCAATTGATAATGGTACCAGCTTATGCTTTTCCGGATAGATCCGCCGGAACCGTTTGTCTTCCACACCTTTTTCCAGCCACATGCGCCATCGCTTTCCGCATTCCTGGCACTCAAACCACATAGCCCCATGGGTTAATTTCTGCTCCGTCTGTTTTTTCTGTCCTTTTATTCTCAAGATGCAACCTCTTCAGATCCACGTCTTAATTCAACAATCACTTTTTTCAATTCTGCATTTTCTTTTTTAATTCTTGTTGTTTCCATTCCATAGTCATAGATTTCTTTCTTAAGCTCTTTCACTAAGGCTTTATGTCCTAATGCTTCTCGTTCAATGTCCGACTGCAGATCCTCCTGCACGTCTTCCAGATCATCACCCAGCTCAAAGATCAATCCTTCCAAAAATTCAATTCTTTTTTCCAGTTCACTTTTTTCCTGCTGGATCTGGTATTTTTCGTTAATGTTCCGTGCCAGGTCGCTTTCAATGACTTCTTTATACTTAGCCTCTATTTCAAGATCCGAAATAGTATTCTTATGTTCCGCTCTTTCATAAATCAATTCATTCTGCAGCAGTTCTATGTATAGGTCTTGGTTAATTTCTGTTTTCATTTTTCGTTACCCCTTTGCATTCTTCTGGCTGATCAAATTCTAATTCTTTTTCCACGGATACTAGTTCAAGGCGCTGATCCAGCTCTTTACATAGATTCCCGATTCTGTTTCTGCAGCGACTGCATTTAATCTCTTCCATCTTTATCCTCATTTCCTACTACCTCAGAGAAAATACACCCCTTGCAATCACCATCACAGTTCATATCTGCATAATCCTCTTCATCGGTGTCTGAACACCACATGTTTTTAAATTCGCACCATAAATGGCCACTCATTTGCAAACCTCCTTTTTCATCGTTAATTTGAACTTGTTTCTTTTATGTACGAAACGTATAATTAATTTTATAAATCTTTCATGAAAGGGCTTTTATAAATGAAATTTGATTTTTCCTTTCTTACTACCTTATTTCCAATTATTATTTTGACCTATTTCCCGATTATCATTTCGACGCTTGCCTTTGGACTTTCAGCATTAACAATGTACTTGAATCGGAAGAGAATTTCCGTCCATTACGGTAGTCCAATCGAAGTTCTTGCCGAAAATTCTTTGTATTGCCGTGATCAGGATGGTATTTTTATTCCTGGCTCCTCCTATGGACCTGGAATTAACCTTACTGTAGAAATTATCAATTCCTCTCCATGCGATCTTTCTTATTTTGACTTGCGTGCATTTGATCCAGTAACTGACAAAAATTATTTTTTAATGACAAGAACTTCATTGCCAGAAACCATTTCGCATAAGAAACTGTATCGTGAGAATCCTGAAAACCCTCAGGCTCCATTTCACCACAACCTTCCAGATGCATCGTATGGTATGCTTCGTGCTCGATCATTCACTTATTGGAATCTTTTTATTATTCCGAGAAAAGATTCAACAAAATTACGTGTATCATTTCGTGTTGCTATCAAAAGACGCCCATTCACCAGATCCGACAAATACGTAAGTAAAAATCAAAAGAAATATCGATTTTATGCCATAGATTTGAACATTCCTGACTGGCAAAGTAATTCCCGCATGCACCTTCCTCTAAATATGCCTTTAGATGATTTTTTTGGAAGCATTACAAGAGATTTTACACCTCGTCCTGATGCAAATCCCGATATGCCTTCTCAAGAGCAACCCGAAAAATAAACTTTGCCGATTCTTGCATATACTGTTCATAATTCCTTTGAAGTTCTACTTCACGCTTAACCTGGTCATTTGACAATATTGGTTCTTCACGCCTGATATTTACAAAATCAGGCTTTTTTTTATTTCTTATTGTTATCACCAGCGCAGTAATTGATGCTCCCAATGCAGCGCATGACGTAATAAGTGCTATCATCCTTTTTTCCTCCTCTCCTCTTCCGCTGGTACCTCATAGGCAGATTTTCCAGTTTCATTTTCATATTGCTTCACCCAAGAATCATCATTTGTCATTTCCTGGAAGAATGTAAATGCGACTTCTTTAATCAGGTCATCACTGATCTGGGGGTTTTTCATAATTATGACCTCCTATCTTTTTGCGAAAGTACACATGAGGTGACTTTACTGCTTAAAAAAAATATCCTGTACTGATTTTCCATAATATTTTGCAATTTTAATTTTCACTTCATCCCTGGGGATTCTCTGCCCAATTTCATACATACTTAATGCTGAAATCGATATACCAAGGGATTCAGCTACTTCTTTTTGAGTTCTTACCCCACGCAATTCCACTAACCGCTTAGCTATAATGACATTTTCCATTTCATCGCCTCCTTTCGTAAGTACACTTCATGTGTACTTAAATACTACACCTGTTTTCTTTTCCTGTCAACACTTTGTGTGAACTTATTTTTAATTTTCCATTGCCTTTTCCACGTAGCGTGGTATAATGTATTTAAAATTAGGAGGTAGTCATTATGAGTAATTTTGCAAGTAGATTAAAAGAATTAAGAAAAGAATCAGGATTAACGCAAATTGAACTTTCTACAAAGGTAGGTATTTCAAAAAGTTCCATAAGTATGTATGAAGCTAACTCAAGAAAACCTGAACTTGAAACTTTAGAAGCGCTTGCTGACTATTTTAACGTTAATATGGACTATTTGCTCGGAAAATCTAATATAAGAAGTCATGCTGAAAACTTAATTAAAAATATCTTCCCCATCGAAAAGAAAAAATTCCCTCTCCTTGGTAATGTAGCCTGTGGCCAGCCGATCCTTGCAACCGAAAATTTTGAGGGCTATATTGAATCTGGTTCTAATATTCACGCCGACTTCTGTTTAAAAGCAAAAGGTGACAGCATGGTTAATGCAAGAATACTTGATGGTGACATTGTTTTTATCCGCAAACAGGAAATGGTGGAAAACGGAGAAATTGCCGCTATCCTGATTGATGAAGAAGCCACTCTCAAGCGTTTTTACATGAACAATGATTTTGTTCAACTGATTGCAGAAAATCCTTCAGTTCCTCCAATGATTTATAAAAAAGAAGAATTAAACGGGATTCGTATACTTGGTAAGGCGATTGCTTTTCAGAGTGATGTTATATAACCAATTGCAATCATTTTCAACGTGATCTATAATAAACTTATCTTATTTAGGAGGTAAGTTTGTTATGACTAAAAGTAAAAAGAACAGTATCATTGATTTTCCCAATGAATTCGTAGTTGTCGATATCGAAACAACTGGTCTCTCACCAGTATACGACTCGATAATTGAAGTTTCAGCATTAAAAGTAAAAAACAATCAAATTGTTGATAGTTTCACATCCCTCGCTAAGCCTTCAGGCGGGTTCATGCCCTTATTTCCATCAGAAGACAGAGATTATTTGTATGATAACGATGGCAGACCATTCTATTACGTTAGTGAATTTATAACTAATCTTACCGGGATAACCAATGAAATGCTTAATAATGCTCCAGACTTAAAATCAGTACTCAATGATTTTTTCCCTTTCGTTGCTGATTCAATTATAGTTGGTCACAATGTAAGCTTTGATATAAATTTCTTAAAAGCAAATATATCTGAATTATTAAATGAAAATTTTGATTGTAATTATGTAGATACAATGAGAATTGCCAGGAAGTTATTCAAAGATAAAAAACACCACCGACTAATTGATATTGTCGATTATCTGGAAATACAAGTAGATGAATCAAAGACTCATCGTAGCCTTTACGATTGCGAAATAACTCTTAACTGTTATGATTCAATGAAAAATTTGGCTTTAGAATCTTACGAAACCATAAATGCTTTTACTGATTTATTTTCAAAAATAAATTATCTAAACTATGATCCTCGTTCACTTGTTTCAGAATCAGAATCTATCGATGAGACAAACCCTCTTTTTAATAAAGAGTGCATCTTTACCGGTACTCTTGATAAATTAGTTAGGAAAGACGCCCAGCAAATGGTTGTTAATTTAGGTGGTTCCTGCGGTAAAAGCGTCACTCAAAAAACTAATTATTTGATCCTTGGTAATAACGATTATTGCAAAAGTATAAAAGATGGCAAAAGCAATAAACATAAAAAAGCTGAAGAATTGAAAATTAAAGGTTTTGATATTGAGATCATGACTGAAGATGTTTTTTATAATCTTATTGGTTTAGAAATATAATAAAATCCCGCCCTACTCCTGGCAGAGTAGAACGGCTTTCAGAAAGGAAAGAAGGTGAAGCTCATGGAGAACTTGAAAACTAATCTAATAAACAAAAGTATTGAAGCTTTTATTATGGGATTAGAAATATATAACAAGCCAACAATTCGCTATCGCATTGAAGGATTTTCGTTTTTTATTGTGAATGCTTGGGAATTGATGCTTAAAGCAGAATTGATAAATAAAAATGAAAGCATCTATTATCGAGATAAGCCTGATAGGACGCTTAGTGTCGAAAAAGTAATTAAAAAAATTTACACAGACAAAAATACCAGAGTAAGACTCAATCTCGAAAAGATAATTGATCTTAGAAATATTAGCACTCACTATATTACTGAAGATTATGAGCTAAAATATGCACCCCTTTTTCAAGCATGTGTTTTGAACTTTGTAAATGAAATAAAAAGATTTCACAATGAA
This sequence comes from Acetobacterium wieringae, assembly GCF_001766835.1. GTDB lineage: Bacteria > Bacillota > Clostridia > Eubacteriales > Eubacteriaceae > Acetobacterium > Acetobacterium wieringae. The sequence continues at coordinate 5,630 of NZ_LKEU01000044.1, forward strand.
GATATAACAAAGTATATTGCTCAAAATTTTTTAACTATCACTGCAAACTACGAACCTTTAACAAATGAACAAATAAAATTAAAATATTCATCTGAAATCGCTGAGAAATTTATCATGCAAGCAAATGAAATTGATGTATTGAGCGCGGAATACAACTCGGATAAATTCGCAATTAATATCAAGCAAAATCTTTATATCACAAAGAAAAAAGATGAGGCTGATTTTGTTGTTAGTATTAAAAGTGGCGCTGCAAGTGAAGTTGCTATTGTAAAGGAACTTAAAGACCCATCAGATACCCACAAATATACTTACAGTACAGTTATAACCGCCGTAAACGAACGTTTAACGAAAAAACGAATAAAATTAGATTACGAGAAAGGATTTAACTCGCATGTACTTAACTTGGTAATTGATTTTTACGCTATTAAACAAAACGAAAATTTTGCTTATGAACACATAATAGGTAATAATAGCCATTTTACCTATTCTCAACAGTTTATTGATTTTATCGTTTCTGAGATAGAAAAAGCTCCCAACAAATTTGTTGAGAGCTTAAAAGGCAAAATAAAAAGATAACCCCAGGCACATGGGAATGCTCAATAAAAAATACTTACCCCATTTTGGGACCCAGTGTTGTTCCTTCTCAAGTTATCTTATTGTCTATATTGTATTAGAATTTTCTCTATTTGTCAATTGATCTTAAGTAATTTAAAAAACCGCTCTGGTGCTACCAACATCAGAACGGCTTCACATACCGGGATATAAACCACAGTATTTCTAACACTCGTATTATACTTTATATCCCGGGTTTTTACAACACCCGGGCATTTTTATGCCCACAATTTGGAGGTATAAAATGCAAACAGCTGTGATATATGCAAGATACAGTTCTGACAACCAGCGTGAGGAATCAATTGAGGGCCAGATTGAAAGCTGTACTAAATATGCGCTTGATAACAATATCCAGATCCTAGACTCGTATATTGACCGAGCAAAGACCGGAACAAATGACAACCGAGATGGATTAAAGCAAATGCTCAAGGATAGTTCTAAAAAACATTTTGATACCGTCCTGGTGTGGAAGCTTGACCGCTTCGGTCGTAATCGGGAAGAAATGGCAATCAATAAATCACGCTTGCGAAAAAACGGCGTGACGGTTAAAAGCGTCAAAGAGAATATCCCTGATGGTCCAGAGGGTGTTTTAATCGAATCGCTTATGGAAGGTCTGGCCGAATACTACAGCCTGAACCTCTCCCGGGATATTCGCCGGGGAATGCATACAAACGCAACAAAGGGAAAATCCACTGGTGGCAACATCGCTTTCGGGTATCGGATCGGCAAAGACAAAGACTTTGAAGTGGTGGAAGAGTTGCGCCCAGTAGTTGTTGAGATCTTCACTCTTTATGATAATGGATACAGCTTTGCTGATATCTGTGAGATTATGAATAGCCGTGGTATTAAAACAAGCCGGGGCGGTAAGTTTAATAAAAATACTTTACGCCCGATGTTGAGCAATGAAAAATACATCGGTATTTATAAGCATATGGATATCCGTCTTGAGGGTGGCGTCCCGGCAATTATTGATAAAGACCTGTTTGATCGTGTTCAGAATAGATTGGAGAATACCAGTATGAAATATCGAAAAATTAGAACAAAAAAAGACAATGATGTTTGCTTTATTTTGACTGGAAAAGTATTTTGCAAAGAATGTGGCAGCGCCTATCGTGGAGAGAGCGGAACAAGTAAAAGTGGTAATACCTATTATTACTATGTTTGTGGGAACAGCAAGCAGAAAAAAGGCTGTAGGGCCAAGCGGATCGGCAAAGATAAGCTGGAAGAAATCATTGTAAAAACTACCCTGGAATATGTGCTGACCCCGGATCATATTGAAAAAATAGCTGATAACATTATTGCGCTTTGTAAAAGTAAGAGCGAATCCCCTTACCTATCAAAACTTATCTGTGATCGTGCCGCTGCTGAACAAAAAATTGAGAATATGCTAAAAGCAATAGAGGAAGGTATCTTTACCTCGTCAACTAAGCAGCGCCTGGAAGCCTTGGAGCGTGAGGTCAATAATCTTTCTGTCTTCATTTCCCGGGAGCAAATAAAAAGACCGACAATCACAAAGGATGCGGTCATTTGGTTTCTGAACAATTTCACCCGTCTGGATTACAGTGATCCAGAAAATCAGGTGCGTTTGATCAATTCTTTGATTAACTCTGTTTTGATTGACGGGAATCAAATCAGTATCGCTTACAATTACACCAACAATGACGGTAAACCGGCCTTTGCTGAGTGTTCGTCTAAGTCTTGTATGTATAAGAACGCAAAAAATAATACAATTTAGCGTAATTCGAATTACGCTAAATTGTATTATTACGCTAAAAAGTATAATAATTAAATATTTGGACCGGTATGTACCGACTTATGGGAAACATCGCGGTGTAAAATTGGTCGGAAATCTTAACTACGAAACCGGTGAAGTTTACTGCGAAGAGCATGAAACCTATGATGCAGCGGTTTTCCTCGGATTCCTTGAAAATTTACTTTCAAGGAATCCGGATGGTAAGACCGTTCTGATTCTGGACAACGCACGTATCCATCACGCAAAACTGCTGATTCCCTTTCTTACTGAGAATGCTGACCGGCTCCAACTGATTTTCCTACCGCCTTACAACCCGAATCTGAATCTCATTGAGGGACTCTGGAAGTGGCTGAAGGAACGGGTCGTTAATAATGTATTCTATCATTCTGTTTCTGAAATACGTAAGAATGTTGCTGATTTCTTAACCTCCATTCAGTCCGGGAAGCGGTCATTCAGAGACTGTGTTTCAAGTTATAGCTATTCAAAATCTTTAATCAATTATATATAGTTTTTCTGACAAAAAATTGTTGACTGTTTCAAAATCTGCTGGCATTAACTAACTGTTTCACTTATGGGATGTACAACCATATTGATACCTTTTTACGCTTACACCCTTCATATTTAATCATTTAATTAAAACGTCAACAAATATTTCATATACCTATAAAACTTTATCAAACAACTATTGAATCACTGGCAAATGCGCTTCTTTCGGTTTCCGGATAAAAAATGATGCAACTGTACCGAGTACAACCAGAATAATAACCATCTCAAGAATTGCGACATACGAATGCGTCAGATCAAATACAATACCCGCAGCCATCGATCCAAATGATGAAACCAGCATATTCATATTCACAACGGAAAGATTGATCGGATAGTTCTTTGAACCATAAAAACGATTAACATAGGCCGATCCTGTCGGGGTTATGCAGCCGTAAGCAAGCCCCGTTACGATATAAGCGACGATCAGTAATACCATCATATGACTTGTTAATGCGGTTATCAGCAATATTATCGCGATTATAAATATCACACTCCCAATAACCATTGTGAAAAAATGTCCAATTTTATCGAACAGTGTACCGAATACAATCCGTCCCACTCCATTAAAGACCGAAATAAGACCGACAACCGTTGCTACAGTACTCATTGTGATTTCCGGACAAGCTTCCATTGCCATCGGTGCCCCCTGCGAAATGATGGCCAATCCCGCTGCTGAGAGCGACGTCGCCCAGAAAAGATATAACCAGAATGAAGGGCGCACTACCATTTCTTTTGAACAAATCTCCTCATAACTTTTTTCAGATTCTTTAACATTTTCTGTTACATCAACATCCCATTGTTTATCGTTCTTTACTATAAAAAAACCGGCAAAAGCCATGACGACAAAAATAATAAACCCAAATACTAAAAACGTTGTCCTCCAACCGCCATTGCTATCCATTGGCGTTACCGCAGTGTAGACTTTTCCAATAATAAAACCGCTTATCCCAAATCCCATTAGCAGAAGCCCTGAAATAAATCCCTGTTTATCAGGAAACCAGCTCGTTACTGAACTCATTACTGCATTATACACTAGTCCTGAAGCCAAGCCCGCCAATACCCCAAAACCCAAATAAAGGGTAATCAGTGAATCGGCAACTGAGGTAATACTGAAACCAGCCAGAAACAGCAGGGCCGAAATCCAAACAATGACTCGCGGTGTCAGTTTTTTTTGCATTACTCCACCAAGGAAACCGCCCAGGCAAAAACAAAACATGATAATTGTAAACGTGACTGATAGCTGGCTTTTTGTCCACTCTTTATACATCATGGCGATTGGCGCCTGCAAAACAGTCCATGCATAAACAAGACCGGCCAACAACATAATAACAACTCCGACGCTGGCATATATCCAGCGATTTAGATGATTCATTTCAATAATTATTCCTTTCGTTTCACTCAGAAGACAAAATGTTCTGAAATATTTTATCTTCAAGTATTATTTTCCAAATGAGAAAATGCCACTAAAAGATCTACAGTTTGCCAACTAAGCCTTTCGTAATGGCATTTAAACAACTTATTGTCGTTTTTTGTTTTAATTGAAGTTGAGCTAATCTTCATTCTTAACATTTACGCTTAGTCTGCCGCTCTACCAATTTGTTCTTCATATAACAGCTAAAACTGTTTGGTGATATCGATGAAAAATTAGCACTTCCCATTCTTTAATTTAAATCGATATAGCTTATTTTTAAGCATTTCCGCTTGCCCGGACAGTTCTTCACTGGCCGCTGCACTTTCTTCAGCAGTCGCTGAATTCTGATGGACTACCTGTGACACCTGCTCAATGCCCTGGTTGATCTGAGCAATTTCTACGGCCTGTTGAGTTGATGCCGAAGCAATACGACCATTAATTTCGGAGATCTTACCGATCCCATCTACCATTTCATGAAGAGATATTGCAGTTTGATTGGCAATCTCAGTTCCATTTTTCACCTTATTGATGGTACCTTCAATTAGAAATGTTGTCTCTTTTGCGGCATCCGAACTACGTGCTGCCAAAGTTCGTACTTCTTCCGCTACCACTGCAAAACCTTTGCCATGTTGTCCAGCTCTGGCTGCCTCAACAGCTGCATTTAAAGCCAGAATATTTGTCTGAAAGGCGATATCATCGATCACTTTTATGATCTTTGAAATATCGATGGATGACTGATTGATTTTTTCCATAGCATGTTGCATGGTAGCCATTTGCCCATTACCAGCTTCAGCACCTAATTTGACATTCTTTGATAACACCTGTGCTTGATTTGCTGAATCCGCATTTGTTTTAGTCCGATTGGCAATTTCACTAATCGCAGCAGTCAATTCTTCAATAGCACTGGCCTGCTCAGTCGAACCTTGTGCAAGCGACTGACTACCACTGGCTACCTGACTGGCACCTGATAAAACCTGCTCAGCAGCATGGTTGATTTCTGATAACAGCTCATTCAGAGTTTCAATAATATCATTTAGAGCAGTGGAAATTTCAGAAAAATCACCATCAAAACTATCAATAGTATCCAATGCCAAATTTCCGTTACTGATTTCGCCAGTTATATCTTTTATTCGCTTCGTGATCCAGTTCAGATAAGTATTGGTCTGATTTACTGATTGTTTCAACTTATCGAAGTCGCCCTGGTAATCGCCTTTGACCATAACGTTCAGATTACCGCCTGAAACAGCTGTCATCACAGTAATTACTTCATCTAAAGGTGCTTTTATCCGTTTTAGAATTGCGTTAAGACCAATAATCAGCGTTTTCCACGCCCCTTCAAATCCTATTTCATCAGCGCAGGCACTTAGATTCCCTTTCATTATTTCCTCAATCATCCAAGTCGTGTTGTCAATCAAACCGCCAACTGATGCTCCTACCTGTCGCATCATCTCTCTGATACTTTCATATTGCTGATAGACTTCCTGCGTAAATTCATTCGGCTCACCAAGATTCAAGTCAAAATTTAGCTCTCCCCTTGCTAAATTACCCAAGTTCCCCACAAGCCGTTTTATTTCCGTTTGATTGTAAGCATTCACACTCATTACAGCTGTCTGATCTAGTGTCATCTCTAAGATATCCGTAGTGGGCTTCCCATTTTTATCAAGTAAATAAGCAATATCTTGCTTATAATATTTTCCTCTTGCATCAAAGTTTACAGTATTTATGCTTCTTTCAATCAACATTTTTCTGGCACAGTTTTCATTCCCACACATGCTCGAGCCGGATAAACTACAATCCATACCCACTGCCATTTCACGCGTTTCAATGACGCCTTTGCTAATAAGATAATCAGCCATGCCTTTATTGATATATTTGTATTTGTAATTATCGTCTGTAACCATCAAAGCATATGGAATTGCATCAAGGATTGCCCCGAGAAAATCCTTTTGTTCAGTTGCTTTTTTTAGCGCTTGCTGCTGATTTATAAAGACCCTTTGAAATCCTCCAGAAAGTTCCATAACACCAGGTATTTTTCTGTCTCCCTTATCGCATTGGGTTAATAGAACATTTTCTTCAGTTGTAGCTTCTAATACACTTAAGCACTCATTTATTCTCAATAATGCCAAATCAAAAGGAATGTTAGCTGATAGCAACTCGCTTTTAGGTGAAAAATCTCCTTCCGAAATTGAATGAACCATCTTATAATGGAACTCAATCTGATGCTCAACCATTTTGATTCGTAAGATCAGTTCATCCAACGGATTACCACCCTCACTTGCCAGAACGTTACCAACTCTGCTTTGTTCTGATATGTTAATTCTACCCAACATATCAGCCATATTGACAATTTTGGTATACCATTTTTTCATTGAAAGACAGTATACGCTGATTGCAGAAATAGAAAATATTAAGAAAATAACAGCCATTAAAGAATTAATTGTTTCGTTGATTTTATTAGATGGGTTAAATATTCCCAGTAATAGAACCAGTAGCATCAAAGTGATCAAAAACAATGGTGCACATTGATCAATAATTATTTTTTTTAATAGCCTTCTTTTGAATTTCATTTTTCTCTCCTTGTATCTCTACAAAGTGATACACTTACCAAATAACACATTCGGTAAATAAGTAACCTTTGCATAACCACCTGTTAAACGAAGCTGATGTCATACCGGTGCCCTTTTCACCTTTCCATAATAATCCGCTGTATAATAATCAACGGAATCGTATCGATGGCAAACCAGTAACTAATTTCCATGACACGATTCCAAAGTTATGTTCAATAAAGAAGAATTGACCTGTTATAACCACAAAACTGAAAATTTCCAACACCATTGGAACTGCGGAAATATAAATAAAATTGATCATCAAAATAAATATGCAACAAGCCCATCTAATCTACAGTTTTTAAATTTTCTGCCATGTTAAAATCGCTAAATTGTACAGTTATTATTTGCTTTTCTCATTCACTTCTGCAAAACACTTGGCTATCTTTTGTTTATTCACAACAAAGGTCATTAAAACACCCAAAAAGGTGCTGACTAATCCACTTATCCCATTATTGATCGCATTTGCTATTTCATTTTCAGGTATACCAATTACAAAATAAGAAATTATAAAACTCATTATAAACCCCATAACAATACCTGGTAATCCCATAATTAGAATATCTTTTACTTTCAATTATTTCACCTCTATTTATCGCTAAAATTTTCAAATCAATTGAACACATTATTTTATGACTCATCTATTAGCACGACTTTCCCGGCAGTGCCAGGTTGCGCCTCAGTCCTTTATTGTGTTTACCATGCCCATCTCTTGATCATGACCTGTTAAATAAAATCTCAAACGTTGAATACTGGATGGGGAATTTTTTCTACATCAAATGTTTCATTTCTATATTCTTCATTGTAATAAGGGAACTGTGCCACTATTGCCCGGATTTCCTTTTGAGGTGTACCCGGCGTTCCCCAAAGGATTTTGAGTTCTTTTCCTTCTATAGCGAATTCTGATTTGATAAACGCAAGAGAAATCATACGACGGTGGTAAAAGTCATGTGTTCTGCCTGAAGCCACACCGACAACACTCCCTTCACATAATACCTTGCTGATAATGAACGGTTCATCAGCTCCATCTCCTACCTTTGTAATTATGTCTAAGGGCTCTACCTCAGCACCCATGAACTGGCTGGCAAAAATCTCTCCAACATCTGCCGCATTCCACTCCAAAGTTACGCACTTTCTCGGACTTTTCTTTTCAATTTCCTGTAGCGCTTCTTTACCAACAAAGTCATGATCATAACTAATTAGATAATCCCACGCAAGGTCATGCGGTGTCACGAATGCATTCTGAACATCATCACTTGCACTTCCTGAGAATGGGTAGATTTTATGGTGAGGAGCAATATGTGGTTCATTAGTAACGAACTGTGCAAGCGCATCTCCGCTAGAAAGCCACGGATACCAGAAATGAATCCATTGATTCGGATAGCCGCCCTGAGTGTGATTTCTGCAGTATGTATTCGTGCCTTGCTGCTTAATACCAAATTCCTTACCTGCTTCCATGATGGTGTCAAAGACCAAATCGGCATTTTTTTCTTCACCATGAACTTCATAAGCTAAGCAACCCGACATCCCGAGCCGCACTACAGTCATATCTGTACCAGCGATCTTAACGTCCTTTTTGCCTGCGAACTTAATGTCGTGTAAATCTGTCTGGGTAGCTTTTTCGAGTATTTGAAGAGACTTTGGTCCATCAATCTGGAAAAAATATTCGTCTGTTATCCACTGGCCTTTTACATTCATTCCAAGTGTGTCCACATAAAATGGCAACGCTGGTGCCAACCAATAAGTACGGAATGTCTCATCATCGATTCTAGTTATTAATCCATCAGCAATAAGCTGTCCTTTCTCATTGCACATTAATGCATGTCGGGAACCGCTAATCTTTAACTTGCTAAAATCCCTATTTACGCATACGTCATTCAGTAGTTTTACTGCATCTGGTCCTGAGACATCATAGACCGGTGAAATATTCAAAAAGCATCCTAACCATGCGGTCTCTCTGCATGCAAGCAATTCCTCTTTAGGTGACGAAACCAAGAATGGATACAGCGATGGTCCTCGCTTATTCATAAGTTTGCAATCCCGATTAATCGAACTATCTACTGAAAATTTCATTGTTATATTTCCTTTCATAATAAAATTAATTTTATATTGATAGCGGATAACGCAAGCAGCAATTACTACGATGTTGGTGTTATCCGCTTTAACCTCATGACACCTTAAACTCATGTCTTTATAGTCAGAAAATTTTAAATCGTTAAGCTTTTGAACAAATGGATACCATCCCCCCACTGAAAAACCTTATAAAATTCAAATGACTTTACGCTACATTATCAGCTTTTTTTTGACTGGACTGTGAGAGTAGTGTACAAACTATCGACACAACAAAACCTATAAGTGCAATGACTCCAAACAACAAATACGAACCCCTTGCAGTTGTAACATTAAATAAACTTTCAATCATTGGGATGATATACGATGCTAAAAAATAAGCAAGCGAATAAACCACTCCAAGATATGTTATAGCCATTGTCGCTCTTTCTTTAGGCACCAATACAGCTACTCTTGCTGTAAAATACGGTTGGATCAGTCCTACCGCAGCACCCGCTGTAGCGCAGGCAAGATAAACGCCTGTAATACTGTACGTAAAATAATAAATAACATACCCTGTCCCCAATAGACAGCATCCCAACGCAATTGTATATCTCTCAATTTTAGTATATATTTTCCCAAACAGCATTCCCGATAGAAAACCTGCCACAAATACAGTCGCACTTCCAATCCCTATCTGCATGGGTGTCCCCAATTGCTCAGTGGTAACAAATACCCCCATCTTCAATTGGTTTATAACTAAGATTACCGATAGAAAAAACACAGCAGCTAGAAAATAGTAATATGAGGAACTGAATTTCTGCATTTTTTCTTCCTTTGCCGCATGTTGATAAAGTTTTTTTTCTGGTTCATCTTTAGGTAAAGCCAAAAAAGCCAACAGTGCGATGGGCAAAGCAATCAGATACAAGAACAACGCATAGTGATAATCAACGACAGCAATTCTTCCTGAAGCAAGTGCCAGTAGAACACCGATTCCACATGCTGTAGCCTGCATGATCCCTAACATACTTGCTCGTTCTTCGCCATCAAAGTACTGTACAGCGAGAGCTCTTGCAAGAGGATAAAGAATCCCCATTCCAACTCCAAGCAATGCTCTCATAGCCAAGACATAATAGATATTTTCAAATAAAAGAGTCCCTGCTCCAGCTAACGAAAAAATAGATAAGCCTATTACTAGAAGAGTCTTTTTACTAAACCAACTGCACAATTTTCCTCCTATAAAAATAAACGGAATAACTGTTAGATTGGGAATGAGATAAATCAAGTTGGTCATTACAGCGCCATTACTTGAATATGTTTTCATAATATTCCCGAAAATTGAAACAAAAATACCGATATTAATATATAGGTAAGTCGAAGATAGAGCAAGTGATGCTTTTACTAATTTTTTATTTTCCATAAAAAACCCCTCCTGTATTTTTAAGGTAATTTTAGCTGCTCATCATACAGCTATCTTCTGTGTTTTTCAAAATACGGTATATATATATCAGTTCGTAGATCTCTGATAGAATCCATGTTTCCAAGACCAAAAGTAGCAAAGCAGTTTGCAATTGCCGCCTTTGGATCAATCTCCGCAATCGCCATGTCTTCTTCCCAGCCAGTTGTAACAATAACATAACCTTCTGGACTATATATTCTTGCATGCCCTGCTTCAAGGCCTTCTTCCATGCGGGTAATATTTTCCGGGCTAGCTCCACAGCTATCTACAAGTACAACGGCGTTTTCAAGCGTACGGCAATAACCAGTACTCGTCCAGAGATTCAAAGTGAAATCATCCTCGCCTGTGCTTTTATCTGTTCCTGGCCAGGCGGACATTGCAAGTATTATTTCTGCACCCCCAATTTTTAGGCATCTTGCGATTTCTGGCCACCACCTATCAAAACAGATCATCATACCAATTCTACCGATTTTTGTGTCGAACACCGGTATCTCGTTACCAGGATGGAAGAAAAGCCGTTCTGTACCGGGTTGTTGAATTTTTCTGTATTTCCCTATAAATCCTTCTGGCCCAACCAATACACCACAATTGTAGAATCTGTCACAATACTCCTTGTCTTGTTCTGACATGGTCCAAGAGATATAAATATTACGCTCTTTCGCCTTTGCAATCAAGGCCTGAACTGAATCACCCTCGGGCACATACTCCGCTGCATTCACCCAATAAGATGTCGCATCAATGTTGGTAGACATCATAGTAAATGTAGTTGGAATACCTGGAAGACAAAATTCAGGAAACGCAATAAGATCAACCCCTTTTTGGGCTGCTTCATCAATAAAACACAACATTTTTGCCAAATTTACCGCCTTATCAGGAACACTTACCATTGCTACGGATGCAATTTTAATTTTAGACATTACTTTTCCTCCTTTAAATTGTTTTCTTAAAATTGTAGTTTTTGTTTTTAAAGCGCTCAGTCTTTATTAATTCCTCCTTACAAGATTTGGTTATAATTACAGCAAATCTTGTGCCAAGTTTTTTTCCGCTTTTGCCACGTTAAATCAGGTTTCCGTTTCATTATGCGTCGCAATGTCTCAAGTTGAGAATATAAAAGATGCGCATTTCTGACACATTTCGAGACACTTTGGATTTCTATATATTATATCAATAGAAAGTTACTTCGATTATTCTGCGAGTGCTTCTTTAGCGTCTTTCAGAGCATCTATCACTTTTCGTGGTTTTCTAGCGTCGCCAATTACAACCATATCTGCAATTTTCCCTTTTAATTGCTCTGCCAATTTATTTTCGGCTCGAGATCCAATTGCCAAAACAACTGTTTCTGCAGGTATAATCTCCCTTGTGCCGTCGGAACGTTCTACGGTAACTGAATTTTTCTGAATAGAGATAACTTTTGAATCAGGATGTTTGTCAACATTGTATCTTTCCAAATTTGTCATCATAATCCACTTGGAAGAAGGTCCAATATCCGATCCAATTTTAGGCTGCATTTCAACAATGGAGACTTTTTTGCTGCCATGAGTCAATAATTCATATAGCATTTCAGGTGTTTCTGCACGATTCAGAAAGAGAAATTTAAGCGTATCTGCACTGATAGTTCCTTCTTCAGCAATTTTTAACGCAGTTTCTATACCAACCGCTCCACCCCCAACGACAACAACCTTTTTTCCAATAGATGCTTTCCCACGCAGAACATCCCACGCTGAAACTATATTTGCACCTTCCTCTTTTGGAAAATCAGGAAGTAAGGGTTGAGCTCCAGTTGCTAAAACTACTTTGTCAAACTTTCCACTTTCAACACAAGATATAATCTCCTCTGCCGTAGCTTCATGACTGAAATCAAAAGTTACACCAATATTTTTGCAGGCGATGTATTGGAAAGTAGAAAGCTCAGCAAAACTTTCGCGTCCTGGAGGTGAAGAAACTAAATCCATCTGTCCGCCAGGTTCATCTTCCTTTTCCCAAACAGTAATTATGGAGCCATCAGATGCAGCACGCAGGGCAAATTCCATCCCCGCCACACCAGCACCAATCACAAGAATTTTCTTGATCAAGGAAGACGCAGATTCAGACTCGAATCCTGCATCACTATTTGCAAGACAGGCCAGTGGTTTTGACTTGAAAACGTGATCCATACATCCTTGATTGCAACCAACACAAGGCCGAATTAAATCAGGACGTCCATCCTCTAATTTTCGCACCATATCCGGGTCAGCTATAAAAGCTCGACAAAACCCTATAAAGTCTGCATCTCCTCGGATTACGACTTCTTCTGCAGTCGAAATATCAAAGCGATTACATGCGTATACAGGAATAGAAACGGCCTCTTTCACGCGTTTTGACAAATAGCTAAAGGCACCTCTTGGCACATCCATAGTAAGCTGTGGCACCAACGTTTCATGCCAACCTCCCGTTATATTAAGTGCAGCTACGCCAAGTCGTTCCAATTCCTTGGCAATGATAATGCAACTGTCATTATCATTACCATTGGGTACAAACTCATTTCCAGCTAATCGTACGGTAACCGGAAAATCGGAGCCCACAGCTTTTTTTACTGCAACGACTATATCACGAAGAAAATTCATGCGGCCATCTAAAAATCCGCCATAACGATCAGTGCGAAAGTTTGTAGATGCTGATAGAAATTGTGCAATTAAGTACCCAGCACTAGCGACCAATTCAATACCATCAAAACCAACATCTTGTGCCCGTTTTGCCGCTGCAGCAAAATTACAGATAATTTCTTCTATTTCTTCTATTTTTAATGCACGTGTCTGGGCTCGATTAAATTTGCACTTATAATCAGAAGGGGCAACAGGGGTTTGACCGTTGTACTCTTCAGGTTTAGCGTAAGCTCCAGGATGCCACAATTGCGGGAATATTTTCCCACCTTCCTTATGAACGGCATCTACCAATTCCTTCATACCTGGCATATCGTTGTCACGCGAAAGTTGCATTACACCTGCAGTGCATATACGCATAGGATCCACACCTACTGCCCCAACAACAATGAGGCCAGCACCGCCTGCAGCACGCCGACGGTAAAATTCTATTAACCTGGGTGTAGGCTTGCCATCTTGTGTTGCATAGGAAAGCTGAACAGGAGTCATTACAAAACGATTTTTAATTGTTATTCTACCTATTTCATATGGTTGTAACAAAATATTAGACATATATTAGCACTCACTTTCTAATGTAAATTTAAAACAATTTTTCTTTTAATTTTGAATTTTAAAATCAAAAAATTCATGATCCATGATTTTAACATTTTCTGTGATCAATGGTACAAAATCCATATTTGCCAGTATATCACGCTCTATATCAATCCCAGGAGCAACTTCTGTTAATAATAATCCTTCAGGGGTCAGTTTAAATACACAGCGCTCTGTGATATAGGTAATATCTTGATTATTCTCTATGGCACCATCTCCTGAAAAGGATATTTGTTCTACTTTATTTACAAATTTTCGATTAGTACCCTCTTGAATAATGCGAAGTTTATTCTCTTCAAATTTTAGCTCCATATTCTTTCCATCCATAAAGTTTGTCATGAAGACAACTTTATGTGATGATTGTGTCAGATTGATAAATCCGCCTACTCCGATAATTACACTACCTACTTTGCTTACACCAACGTTTCCCTCTGATGATACCTGTGCAGCACCAACATATACACCATCCAGATTCCCACCATCATAAAAATCAAACATGATGGGCATTTCTGTAATCATCTCAGCATTAAGAGAAGCGCCAAAACCAGGACGAGGCAGGGGAATCCCACCGATCAGGCCAACTTCATTGGTTAAAGTAATATCCTCCCAATCACCGCATTCAGTAGCTATCGTAGCAATGAGTCCTGGAATGCCAACTCCCAGATTGATTATGTCACCCTTATTGATCTCTTTATATGCTCTTCGAGCAATGATATATTGATCATATCTTTTCTTATTTCCAGGAATAAATGATACCATTCTTTCAATGTAAGGTACGATCTCTTCTGAATAAAGTATCCCATCTCCATTAATAGCTGGCTGGTTTTTTTCAAATACGCACTGCAACTGATTCGGGTTAACGATAATATAATCCACTGCTTTCCCCGGAATCTTTACCAATTTTGGATGCAATCGCTTATCCGATATCTGCTCAACCTGAATACACACTATTCCCCCATTAGCCTTTGTTGCTAATGCAATTGCAATCGCATCAACAAAAGCAGCCTCATTCTCAAAAGAAATATTACCTTTTTCATCAGCGATAGAGCCTGCAATAAATGCAACATCAATCTTAGGTGTGAAAAACTGAAGATATTCCTTCTCAGCAATATTTACGACTTGGGAAAGCGGAGGTTCATTACGAGCTTTTTCATTAAGACACGCACCGTCGAGACGCGGATCAACCGAGGTATTTAAACCAATTCCACTAATTATTGCTGGTTGTTTTCCTGCCGCAGCCCTATACAAATGTGAAACCACTCCTTGAGGGAGATTGAAACCAGCTATTTTGTTTTCAGAAATCATTTGGGCAAGAGTAGGAGTAGAGTTGACTTGTCCCAATACCGCTTTTTTGAAAAGCCCTTCATTGTCTAAAAACAAACTATCTGCAAAGGCACCTTTTTTTGATAAGCCGAGCGCTGTTGCACCCCATAGAGTAAGTCCACTAGGGGTTTTTGTGTCTTGGTATCGTTTGCCAAGAGCTTGACAAAGCAGATCAGGGTTACATACTGTAGCTACGCCATTTACTGCTAAAACATCGCCATCTTTGACTATGCGAACGGCTTCTTCTGCACTAATAATTTTTGCCATAATTTTATTTCTCCTATTCAATTCTTAGTAATTTCTTCTTACTATTTACATAACTCAAAGACACCTGCCGCTCCCATGCCGCCACCTATACACATAGTAATCAAGGCATATTGTCCACCAGTATCACTCAGATAAGACAACGCTTTTGACGTAAGAATAGCACCAGTAGCCCCCATAGGGTGGCCAATGGACATAGCACCTCCATAAGGATTAACCTTCTGCATATCCATACCAAGTTCGTTAATGCACGCTAATGCCTGTGATGCAAAAGCTTCATTTATCTCGATAACATCCATCTGTTCGAGAGATAAATTGCATTTTTTCATAAGCTTTGGAACAGCAAATAAGGGTCCCATCCCCATTTCTGTTGCGTCACAACCCGCTACAGAATATCCCGCAAACTTGGCAATTGGCTTTATGCCAAGCTCTGATGCTTTCTCCGAAGACATAATAACTACATATGCCGCCGCATCAGTCATTTGAGAGGAAGTAGCTGCCGTTACTTGACCTTCTTCACGGAAACACGGAGTCATTGCGGCCATTCTTTCCATACTCGTTTTAAGCATTCCATTTTCGTCGGCGAGAATCCCCTCATCTATCATGATCATGTTACCTTGATCATTTAAAACCGGGATGATACAATGAGCCAACTTGCCTTCGGTACGAGCTTTTGCGGCTTTTTTATGGGATTCCAAGGCCATTTTTTCCATGTCTTCACGTCTGATCATATAATGTTCTGCTACCCTTTCAGCCGTTTCACCCATAGACATATAACCACCAATATAATTTTCTTTAATCCATGGATTCATATACGAATCAGAATACGGAATAAAACACTTACTCATACTCTCTACGCCACCTGCTACTGCTACATCATATTCACCTGAAATAATAGCATTAGCCGCAGATGAAATCGCTTGTAAACCAGATGAACAAAAACGATTTATCGTTTGTGCTGGTACACAATCAGGTAATTCAGCTCGATTTACAATCAGTCGACTGATATTCATATGTGCCTCATTTATCGGCATAGCACATCCAGTAATTACATCACCTATTATTTCAGGATTGATTTGAGGAACCTTGCTTAGTACTCCCTTCAGTGTCTGTGCGGCATAATTTATCGGATGACTATTTGCAAACCCTCCTTTATTTGCCCGACAACAAGCGCTGCGTCCATATGCAACAATAACTGCTTCTTTCATTATTTCCTCCTTGTTAATTCTAAAAAATGCTTACTCCTCACAACTTCATAGACATAATTGCAAAAAGTATTTTTCATATCTTTCGATATTTTTACGCTTGACAAATAAACTATTTAGTTTATATTTATTTATAGTCATACCATCCATGGCCTGACTTTCTTCCTAATCGCCCCTCTTCAATTAATTTCTTGACACTATCGCAGCACTCCCATGTTGTAACTGGCAGTTCTCTTAATGATTCACAGGCATGAGGATATATATCCAATCCAGACATATCCATCATTTCAAACGGTCCCATTGGGTGATTAAGCCCCTGCTTCATAGCAGTATCGATATCTTCGATAGTAGCTATGCCATCTTCATAGCAGTGAAGTGCTTCCTGTAGAAAAGCAAACAAGCACCGGTTGACAATAAAACCTGGTGTATCAAACTTGCATTCAATAGCTGTCTTACCTATATAACTGGCCACTTGTTTAATTACTGAAACCGTAGCATCTGTTGTATCATTTGATCGAATCACCTCCACCAACTTCATGACTGGTGCAGGAAAAAAGAAATGCATGCCCGCGCAACGCTCTTTCATTGTACATTCACTCATAACCTGAGAAACTGATATCGTGGATGTATTTGTGCAAAGAATCGCATCAGGTCTGCATATCGTTCCGAGTTCTTTGAATATAGACTGTTTTAATTCTAATACTTCAGGCACTGCCTCAATAACCATATCGCAGATTCCTAACTGCTTCAAATCCTCAGTAGTATTAATCTTTTCTATGGTATTTTCTACTAAATCGGTTGTGATTTTTCCTGCCTCAGCACGTTTCTTTAAAGATGCGTATATCTTTTCTTTTGCATTTTCACAATACTCTTCCTTAATGTCGTAAAGAATGACTCTATAACCTCCAGTTGCAACAGCCTGCGCAATACCAGCTCCCATCTGTCCTGCGCCAATTACACCTATCGTTTGTATGTTCATAATAATATTCCTTCCTATTCCTTTTAAATTTTAATTATTAGTAAATACTGCAACTCTTTTTTCAAGCATTGCAGACATTCCTTCTTTCTGATCATCTGTATCAAATAATAAAGAAAATTCAGCCGTTTCAGCTGTCTTACCAGCTCGAATACTCTCGTTAGCTGCCGTATTGATTACAGCTTTTGCTGCAGCTAAAGCGCATTTAGGTTTTGATTTCAACAATTGCGCAATGTCCATTGCTTTTGTATAAATAGCCTCAGCTTCAGCAGCATCTGCTACTTTCTCTGCTGATCTTGCTCTATCTTCTGCTTGTTTTAATAAAACTTTGTTTTCCTCACAAGATTTTTGAGCTATCAGTGCAGTTTGAGCGGAGGTTACTTCTTCATCCAAGGTAGCATTTCCTGTAACATACCAATTAATCAGACCAATTTCATAAGCAAGCTTACCTGGTATCTTCTCATTAAGCATTATTAACTGTTTCGCCTTTGACGGTCCAATTATTGATGTTATGCGAGCACAGCCATGTGCTCCGGGGATAATGCCAAGACCAACCTCCGGTAAAGCTAAAAGTGTTCGTGAGCCCCCTACTCGAAAATCACATGCTAGAGCCAGTTCTAATCCGCCTCCCAACGCAAGACCATTTATTGCTGCGATAGTAGGGATTGGCATACTTTCCAATTCATTATTAATATCAATTGCTACTGTGCAAAATTCTCTTGCCTTGCGTGGCGGAAAATCAGACATTTCTTTTACGTCTGCTCCAGCCACAAAAGATCTACCAGTGCCGGTTACAATCAGTACCCGAATGGACGAATCAAGCTTTATTTTTTCAAGCTCATTTAATATTTCTTTGCTAATTGTGCTGTTTAACGCATTTAGAAATTTAGGTCGATTAATTCGAATTGTTGCTATACCATTTTCCTTTACAACAGTAATATTACTCTCTTCCATAAATAATTTCGTATGAAATACCCAAAGTGATAGTCATACTTTTCCTTTCATCTTATTCTTTTTTATATGGCAACAGTGCTTTATCTCATGCACATGGCGCTGTAACCTCACTTAATAGCAATTAAATATCTTCCCACATCGATCAAAAATATCTTTTTTACTCATTATTGAGCTATAACCATAATGACAAATTTTTTATTACATTCATAAAAATTACTCATTTCAGCTGGAATAGCGCTTTTTTCCGCTCACTGAACCTCCTTCTAGTCTTGATATATTAAAAACAAAGGGCTGTTACATCTAAAAATCTCATTTCTAAATAAAGCAATTTAATAATTAAGATATTTTCTTTTCCTCTTAGCGATTTGAAATAATAAATTCATTCAGTAAATTGGGATTGTATCTGTGGTTCACATATTTTTAACATTGCAATATGAAGTAATTTATATATTAGCAATTTATATGCCAACTTTTATTCAAAACTAAATTATGACAATGTACAATTTAATAATCCTGGAGCAAAGCGATTTATTTCGAATCTGCTCCTTCATAATGCTTTATTACTGTTTGCATATTTTATTTTTTATAAGACAAATTGATACACTAATGTCAATGCCTCTGAACGAAGTTGAAACAATTTGACACGCGTTCATGTCCCCGATTATTTTACGGAGATGCTGATATCACTATAAAATAACGATGATTTTCCACCAATCGGGTAGGAGGCTGACCATTAATTGATCAACCGACCTCCCACACCACCGTACGTACCGTTCGGTATACGGCGGTTCCAAAGTTTACACGGTTACTTGCAGATAATAATCATAAAAGTTGGGATATCTTGCCCGCTTCAAGCGGTCATTAGAAAGGGTTCTCAGTAAGATTGGGCTATGGGCGGTTCGCCAATAGCCTTTTCTTGTGTTTGCCCACATCCAGGCCCGTTCTTCATCCAGTCCCAATTTCTTGAGATTGATAAATCGGGTTTTCACTTTCTTCCATCGTTTCCAGACAACCATCCGGATCCGGCTTCTCATCCATTCATCCAGCGGTTTGAGTATATTTTTCATATCCGCCAGCTTGAAATAATTGACCCAGCCCCGCACGATTTGCAGCAGTCTTTCTTTTCGTCTCTGAATTCCCATCCCATTACTGCGTCCGGTAATCTGTCGGATTTTATCCTTCAGCTTCCGTATGCTCTGGGGGTGAACTCGCAACCTGCCCTGTCCCCAGTAGATATAGAATCCATAACCGAGGAATTTCACTTTTGTGACGTTGGCCACCTTTGTTTTCTCCCGATTTATTCGAAGAAACAGTTTCCCTTCGATAAACGGTGCGATGTTCTTAAGGGTTCGTTCAGCGGCTCTCCGGCTTTTGCTGAAGATCATCAGATCATCGGCGTATCGGATAAAACGGTGTCCCCGGCGTTCCAGTTCCTTGTCACATTCATTGAGCATGATATTTCCAAGAATTGGGCTGAGTGGGCCGCCCTGAGGCACGCCTTGCTCACTTCGCTCGAACACACCGCCTGACATCACGCCAGCGTTTAAATATTTGTGGATCAGGGAGATGCCCGTCCATCTTTGATGGTTTCAGACAGCATCTGAATGAGTCGACTGTGATTGACGGTATCAAAGTACCGCTCCAGATCCATATCCACAACATATTTATATCCGTCGGTGATATTTTTCTGGCATTGTTTTAGGGCACCCTGAGCACTTCGCCCCGGTCTGAATCCATAACTGTTGTCTGAAAATTGTTGCTCGAATATCGGCGTCAATACCTGGCTGATCGCCTGTTGAATCAGTCGATCCACCACAGTTGGAATTCCCAATTTTCGTGTTTTCCCGTTGTCTTTGGGTATTTCTACCCGTCTGACGGGTTGTGGTTTATATTTACCACTTCGGATGGCTTCAATGAGTTCATTCCGGTTTTCTTTCAGGTAGGGCAGAAATTCATCCACCTGCATCCCGTCAATTCCACCTGCACCCCTGTTTTTCTTCACCTGCTTATAGGCCAGATTCAGATTATCACGGGTTAGAATTTCCTCCAGCAGTCCATCCGTCTGCTCATTTGTGTTGGTGATTTCGGTTTTAATTATCTTTGGTGACGCACACACGTCTGCATATTCTTTCTGTTCCGCAGATACCTTTTGCAGATCGCCTTCATTTTGAAGTTTTCTGTGTTTTATTTTATCACTATCAGTAATCTTCATTGATCTTCACCTCCTCTGGTTCAGCCCTTCCTTCGACTTCTAGATTGTCTCCGTACTATGGCTTCGGCTGATTTCTCACGATAAATCTTATTTCAACCGTGTTTCATACTCTGTTTCCACACGTCCGTGAGATCTCCCCGGGTAAGAACGCAATCTTTCCTTCCATCTATCTGCCACATTTACACCATCAACTTCCGGGTAGTTTTAGGGCTTTGGTTTGCTTAGCAACCTTACCCAGTTGATAATGCCTGATGTGATTTC
The DNA here is from genome assembly GCF_001766835.1 of Acetobacterium wieringae. GTDB lineage: Bacteria > Bacillota > Clostridia > Eubacteriales > Eubacteriaceae > Acetobacterium > Acetobacterium wieringae. The sequence goes on from NZ_LKEU01000044.1 coordinate 26,491, forward strand.
TGTTCGTCAGACCGGAAGTTTGCCGCCGGCTTCCTTCAGATTCCCCGTCGCCGGGGACACCCTTGCCTTAAGCTATTCACTTGGCACTACCTACCCGTGCTCGGGACTTTCACCCGTTAGATTGCGCCCATGCCGGGCGCACTAAAAAAAGCTTGTAATGACAGTGAAGTCATTACAAGCTTTTTATGAGAATATCCCAATATTCGAGTTTATTTATTAATAGGGTGTTTTTTCAAACGACGAAATAATGTGCTTCTCGAAATACCTAGTATTTCTGCCGCTATTGTACGGTTTCCACCGGCCTCTACTAACGCCGTAAGAATCTTATCGGACTCGATTTGGTTATATTTATCTATAACTGTATTTTCTTCCCATATCGCCTCATGATCTTGACGAGTGCCGATTGTAGTGTCTGCTACTAAAAAGTCTTCACCTTGAAGTAGTCTATTAACCATTTGTGCGTTAATAAGGTTCTCTTCTGATAACACTACCAGCTTCTCTACTAAATTACGTAGTTCTCTTACATTTCCAGGCCATGCATATTCTCTAAACAAATGATATGCATCTTCAGCAACTCTGTGATGACTACAATAAATCTTATTCAGTAGTGAAACGAAATGATTAACCAATGGAATAATATCGTCTTTCCGTTCTCGTAGCGGAGGAATATTAAGAAAAATGACTCCAATACGGTAAAGCAGATCCTCTCTGAAGCTATTATCCTTCACCATTTGTTTAAGATTCTTGTTAGTCGCTGCAATAAAGCGAACATCAAGCTCAATCGTTTTTGTGCCACCTACTCGCGTAAACTTGCGGTTTTCCAAGACACGAAGAAGTTTTACCTGCAGATCAAGCGATATATCTCCAATCTCATCCAAAAAAACCGTGCCACCATTAGCACTTTCTAACAAACCTTCATGTCCTGAACTTAGTGCTCCAGTAAAGGCGCCTTTTTCATAACCGAATAACTCCGACTCCATTAAGGCGGGTGACATTTGGGGTATGCAAACAGCAACAAATGGCTTTTCACGACGATCACTGTTTTCATGAATGACCTTTGCAATTATTTCCTTACCTACACCTGATTCTCCTGTAATCACCACACTAGCATTTGTTGGGGCAATTTTTACCGCATTTTTAACAATTTTACTCATACTTTTGTCTGCAAAAACATGAATGTTATCATTTTTAATAAGGTAATTATATAGCTGCTTATTTTCTTGCTTATAATATTCCAAATGGAGCCGCATTTTATCAATTTCTTTTAAAAGTTCATGAGGTAGCACACTATATGTTACTACATATTCTAATTCACCCTTAAAATCTTTTATAATTTTACTCTCGGAATACACCCATTGGTCATCGATCGCATGAAAAAACTCTTTTGCGTCAGTTCCTTCAGAAAATGCTCTTTCACTGGCTGATGATTCATATAATTTTTCCTGGATTAACTCTGTAGAACCTTTGCCCTCAACATCAGCGGGTTTTAGCTTTAGACCTTTCAAAAATTCTTCACTAACAAAAACAAACTTTTTATCCGGTCCACGGACTGAGATAGATATCATCTCAGAAAGACTTTCCACCAACATGCGATTAAACTGCTCAGAATCTCTATCACCAATATTATAATAGTTCATGTGATCACCGAGTAGAATACCCGACATTCCCCTCCTTTTGTTCTAAACCTAACTGTTTGCTTTTATTAATTTTATTATTCAGTCAAAGCCTTAAAAAGTGAAATTAAAGTCAAACCGTCGTATCTAATAAAGGGCAAAGGCTTTAATTTAACCTCTTGCCCCGTTGTTGTATAATCAGGTTAATAAAAACGGTGCTGAAAATTAACGACACATTTTGTTGTTTCAAATATCTGATTTTAAATTTGAATGAATAACCAGGTGAGTGGCTCAGTTAGCATTATTCAAAAACTGGATGCGGTATCTTTTCCACATCAAAGGTTTCATTTCGATACTCTTCATTATAGTAAGGAAACGGTGCAACCGTTGCGCGTATCTCAAGCTGTGATGTTTCTGCGGTACCCCAAATCACTATCAGTTCCTTGCCTTCAATTGCATAATCCTTCTCAACAAAAGCCAAAGAAATCATTTTTTGATGATAATAGTCATTTGTTCTTCCTGCGGTCATACCTACCATATTTCCGTTATTTAAAACCTTGCTGATCACAAAAGGTGCTTCCCCGCCATCACCGACACGCGTAATCTCTTCAGCAGTTGCTTGCTTTGTTCCATTAAACTGCGTTGCAAAAACTTTCCCAATATCTTCAGAATTCCATTCCAGTGTCACACATTTTTTAGGCGGATTTTTAGCAATTTCCTGAAGCGCTGTTTTCCCAATGAATTCATGATCATAGTTAATTAAATATTCCCAAGCCACATCAAACGGCGTTACAAAGGCATTTTCAGAGTTGTCGCTTGCACTTCCAAAGAATGGATATTGTTTGTGACCTTCAAAAATATATGGACACGTCTCAATATATTTCAACAATTGTTCGCCGCTGGAACGCCAAGGATACCAAAAATGAATCCATTGATTGGGATAACCACCCTGGGTATGGCTTCTACAATAATTACTGACGCCTTGGCGCTTTAAACCAAATTCTGCTCCGGCTGCTACTACTGCATCATAAACAGCATCAGCATGATCAGTGCTGCCATGAATTTCGTAAGCCAGCGCACCAGACATCCCAAGTCTCACTATTGTTACGTCAGTACCTGCGATTTTTATATTTTTTCTTCCTGCAAATTTTATGTCATGTAAATCAGTTTGTGAAGCTTTCTCCATAATTTGCAATGATTTTGGGCCGTCAATCTGGTAAAAATACTCGTCAAAAACCCAATTTCCAGTCACATTCATACCTAATGTATCGACATAAAATGATACAATCGGAGCCAGCCAATAGGTTCTAAAGGTATCTTCTCCAGTTCGGATTATTAAACCGTCTGCCAACAGCTGACCTCTATCATTACACATTAAGGCGTGTCTTGACCCACCGATTTTTAGTTTTTCGAAATCCCGGTTAACGCAGACATAGTTGAGTAACTTAACGGCATCCGGCCCAGAAATATCATACACCGGCGAACAATTTAAAAAGCAACCAAACCACGCTGATTCTCGACAGGCGAGCATTTCATCCTCACTGGATGTGAATGCATAGGGATAAATCCCGCCATCTTTTCCCCAATTAATCAATACGGGGCAATCTTTATTTACTGCACTGTCAATTGTAAACATCGCACTTCCTCCTAAAATTGTTTTTATCAAAGTAATTACCTTTTATGCTTTCATTATAGTGCTTTTTTTAATTCTTGAGAAATGCCAATATTAACGGGATTTATGTCAATAAAGCATAAATAACTTGCCAGTGCACTTTTTTACTGATATATTCAAAATAAAAACTGGAGGTACCACTTTGAAACTGCACTATATTGAAGAGTATCTAAAACTGGCTGAGACGCTTAATTTTTCAAAGACAGCTGAAATAATGTATATTACCCAACCTGTTCTTAGTCGACACATTGCAATCGTTGAAGCAGAAATGGGAGCCAAACTTTTGCAGCGCAATACCAGACATGTCGTACTCACTGAAGCAGGAAAAGTGGCATATGAAAATTTTACTGCTATGCTTACGCAATACCATATTGCACTTGAACAGATAAAACTTCTCACCTCCGGTCAATTAGGGAGCCTTAAAATCAGTAGTCCCTACTACTACACATCTGATTTTACCGAACCAATCGTCGAACGTTTCTCTTTGGCTTATCCAAAATGTGATGTGCAAATATTATCCTGTCAACCGATTGAAGGTCTTAAAAGTCTGCTGACGGGAAACAGCGATCTTTTTCTCACAACTAACACTGGTTTGACGGCGAATAGCGAACTTCGGCAAATACCTTTTGCTTCTGAAATACTCGCTGTTTTACTTCCTTCTATGCATCCACTTGCCAATCAGTCATTCATTAATCCGACAGATTTAGTCAACGAAACCTTTATTTTTTTAGACAACAACGCCGGATATCGAGATTTCAATGCTGAAATTCTCTCAATCTTTGTTCGTTTCGGCATTTCGCCAAAAAAGACTATTTTCACACAACAAGTCGATACACTGGGTCTTGCTATCCGTAAAACTGGAGGCATCAGCATTATGCCATATAGTGTACGTCATATGGATAGAGATTATATTAAAACTATTCCGCTTATAGGGCATGAATTTATCGTGAAAATGTGCTTATATTACCGCTATGACAACTCAAACCCTCTTATTCATAACTTTATCCAAACCGCAATAAAAACTTTTCAAAACAAGGAAGAATCGTGAGCCAAAAGAGCATCAATTTGGCGAAAAATTCAAAAGTTATCCATACAATCCTTTTTAATACAACTTATTATTTTAAGCCATTGTTACACAAAAATTATATGACTTTCCTTGCATAAAAGGTTATTAATGCCTATAATTTTTACATTTCATCACATAATAAGTGGTTTACTGTTTCGCGCGCTTTGCGTACGAAACAGACTCAAGTCTATAAGGAAAAAGACCCGGCAAAACCAGATCTTCCTCAGTATTTATCGCAATCTCTAAGTTGATTGGAGTTTCGCCAATCGTTCTTTGTTTTTCAAGCAATTAATCATTCGCTTCGTATGAACTTACTTTTCTTTGACCGGAAAAGTCAATGAAACATTAATCCATCCTAACACCCAGCCAAATAACCCCATTATTATAACCCATATCAGACTTGTGAAAATAACCCAGTATGGGTTTTCAATTGGTCCGACCTTAGTGTAGTAACCGGCCGTAAAATATACCCCCAAAAATAAGCTGAGACCGTTAAATACAGCTAAACCATGCTGGGACTTTATCCATCCAGTAACAAAGCAAAAACATAAATAGGGCTTACTGAACAAATCAAAAATCGCTTAAATGCTGACTTTGAGGCATATTTTTAGTATAATAAGTGCAAAGATAATTACTTTTTTACCATAAAACCCTTGCAGATGGAGGTGCCTTATGTATATCAGAAAGACGGACCAAATCAAGTTTTCGGATGATTTCTTTCTTCCTTTCGGAGGAAAACTTAACAAAGACAACCGCTGGGTCAAACTGGCGGAGATGATTCCGTGGTCTGATTTTGAGGATGCCTACGCCAGGAACTTTAAATCTTCAACGAGAGGCGAAGAAGCGTTCTCAGTCCGGGTTGCTCTGGGAACACTGATTTTGCAGACCCGTTTAAAACTGGTTGATGCTGAAGTGCCGTTACAGGTGATGGAAAATCCCTATCTCCAGTATTTTCTGGGCTTTGACGGTTTTGAAGATACCCGCCCGCCATTTGATGCATCACTGATCACTCACTTCAGAAAACGCTTTACGCCAGATATTCTCATGGAGATCAACAACATGATCGCCATGAAGGAGTTTGAAGCTGTAGAAGACAAAGGCGAGGATGATGATCATCACGATGCCCCCGGCCCATCAGAACCATCCGATGAAGGAAGTCAAATCAGCTTTTCTAATATCCCGAAGAAAGGTAAACTGATTCTTGATGCAACCTGTGCGCCAGGTGATATCCGCTTTCCCACCGATTTGCGTCTTCTCAATGAGGCACGTGAAAAACTTGAAATGATGATTGACGTTCTGCATACGCCGGATATCGCTCTTGTTGCCAAACCCCGAACTTACCGCAATAGGGCCCGAAAAAACTATCTGTCCATCGAAAAGCAGCGCAAAAAGCGCAGCAAAACAGTCCGTAAAGCAATTCGAAAACAGCTGGGGTATGTGAAACGGGATCTGGAATACGTCGAGACTTACCTGAAAGACGCTGCCAGAGCCGAACTTCTGACAAAACGCCAGCACAGCGAACTCGAGACCATCCGAAAGCTTTATGAGCAACAGAACACCATGTATGAGACGAAAACGCACTCTGTCCCAAACCGGATTGTGAGCATCTCACAACCTCACATCCGGCCAATTTTCAGAGGAAAAGCCGGCTCAGACGTTGAGTTCGGGTGTAAAGTAATGACAAGCGTTGTTGACGGCTATACCTTCATTGAGAAGCTTGACTTTGAGAGTTTCAATGAAGGAACTTTATTGCAGGAAGCGGTTTTATAATACCTGATGCGCTTTGGCTGTTATCCGGAGGCGGTGTTGGCAGATTCAATCTTTCGTAACCGTGAGAACCTGGCCTGGCTGAAGCTTCGGGGCATTCGAATCAGTGGCCCGAAGCTGGGGCGCAAACCGAAAGTGGTATCTTCTGAAGTTAAGCAAGTGGAACGTGCCGATAATGGCGAGCGCAACGCAATCGAAGGCTCTTATGGTGTCACTAAACGAAAATATGGCTTTGGCCTCGTCAGAACTAAACTTGAGAACACAACCAAAAGCGCCATTATTTTACAGTTTCTGGTAATGAATCTGGACCGGAGGATGCGGTTCTTTTTGTCTCAATTTTGGATTCGTTTCATCGACTTAATGCAAGCTGTAAATTTGGTTGCTGGTTATGGATTTCAATCCGTTCAGTAAACCCTACTTAAATCTCATGGCCCAGTCGTCAGGCTTCTTCAAAAAAACCTTGATGAGCCGCATTGGGCGTGCCTGGACACGAAATGTAAACCATATAGCGGCCATTTCCTGCATACTGATCAATGCAGCGTTTAGCTTCAGCTGCTCCCTTTTCGTAAGTAATATCCGTTGAAAAAATTGGTGACTGGGAGTCAGCCCCACCGTGAATAACAAACTCCGGATATTTCTGCTGGATGGCTCGAAAATTATTGGAAGGCTGAGCTGGGAAGAAACTCTGGATTCCAATCTCAACAAAATCATCAACCAGAAGATCCCATTTTTCACAAATATGTTGTTTTGCAATCATTCCGTTATCTTTGATCGCCTGAATAATTCTGGCATGATGTTCTTTAAACAGTTCTCGGTAGGTATTAGGTGAGATCATCGGACTGATGACTGAAGCAATATCATCCATGTAGGTAAAAACATCAGGCATAAACTGAGCAGCTTGTGCTATTATGCGGTATTTAGAGATTTTGCGTAATGCCTTCACTATTAATTGGTTTAAAACGCTTGCCTTGCAACTAAATATTTCCTTTCATTGGCCATTTTATCTCCGCTCCATCTTTAAACCGAAAGTTGACTTCATCCTTGGAGAGAACAACCATCTCTAAAACAGTCCGACGCCAGAGGGTTTCATCAAATTCTGTGAGTAGCTGGTCGCGTTTTTCAAGAATATCCAGAAAGGCATGAATCTGATTCTTCTGGGCCTCCCGTTTTCTGATTTCTTCGGTTAAGGCCATATGGCGATTGCGAAGTTTATCATAGCTCTCAGCATAGGTGTTGTACCGGCGCTGGTATTCCTCCTGGTCCATCGCTACCCGGGTGTTTTCACTGACAAAGGCATCCACCATTATTTCAATGGAGCTGCATTCTTCATCAACTTGCTTCAGTTCTTCTTTTAAGTCCTGACAATCTGTCAGCTTATCAAGCATAAGGCGGTAATTCTCAAAAATCTCTGCTTTATTTTTAATGAGGTGATTCATGACTTCCACGAATAGTTTTTTAATGGTTTCATCATATAAGTGCGGTGTGTTGCATTTGTCTTTTTCCTTAAACTTGTTATTACACTGCCAGACAGTATGCTGATATTTGCTACCAGAATGCCAGACTTTGCTGCCATAGGCACTGCCACAATCGCCGCAAATAATCCGGCTGGAGAAACAACTTTGACAAGCTGTATAACCGCCTTTTGATTTTCTTCTAGCAAATTCTTCCTGTACCAGGCCAAAGGTTTCTGGTGGAATGATGGCTGGGTGACTATTTTCAACATAATATTGGGGAACTTCCCCTTCATTGGTTTTCATTTTTTTTGTCAAAAAGTCAGTGGTGTAGCGTTTTTGTAAAACCGCGTCGCCTTTATATTTCTCATTTTTAAGAATGCTGATTACCGTTGACACTGGCCATTTTTGTCTTTTCGTTGGGCTTAAAATTTTTAATGCCATCAGCTGTTTGGCAATGGATGAAGGGGTATGTCCTTCCAGAAAAAGCTTATAAATGAGTCGGATTGTCGTTGCTTCTTCCTCAACAATCTGTGGCAGTCCATTCTCCCCTTTTACATATCCTAAGAAACTCTTGTAAGGTAGGGAAATATTTCCGTCGGAAAAACTTTTTCTTTTCCCCCACGTCACATTTTCTGAAATTGAGCGGCTTTCGTCTTGAGCCAAACTCGACATTATGGCGATCAATAGCTCCCCTTTGCTATCGAGAGTGTAAATATTTTCTTTCTCAAAGTAGATTTCGATGTTTTTTTCTTTCAGTAATCGAACATTTGTCAGCGTGTCAACTGTATTTCTGGCAAATCGAGAAACTGATTTGGTAACAATTAAATCGATCTTTCCATCCAGCGCATCCTTAATCATGCGATTGAAGCCATCACGCTTTTTGGTACTCGTTGCTGAAATACCCTCATCCGTATAAACTTCTACAAATTCCCATTCCGGCTTGTCTTTTATATACTTCGTGTAATAATCCAGCTGAGCTTCAAAACTGCTTTGCTGTTCTTCTAAATTAGTTGATACTCTGGCATATGCAGCCACCCGCTTTTTTCTGGAAGGCTTTTCATCGATCTGCATAAACAATTCAGGAGTTGCCGGAATAACCGTTACGGATCTTATATTTCTTGCACCATTCAATTTGCCAGCCCCCTTTCCATTATCAGACTTTGTCGTTTTCTGGCTTCCTGTCGCTTCTTCTCATCCCAGCTGTCTTTTCTTGATTTATTATGCCATCCTTTTTCGACGGTATCTCCGTTGTGAAAAACAAATTTCAATTTAAAATCATCCGGCACCCGGATCTCTTTGATCTGCTGATGAAAAATTTCTTCATCAAACGGGTCAAGCCCTAAGACTTCGGCTGAAACCTGCATGAGTATTACTTCGGGAATCTGCTTGGTATGACAGACTGATTTTCCAAAGTGCAGAAAGGTTCTGCAATTCCAATACACATACCCATGGGTTGGTTTCCGGTTGTAGTGTTTTCCGCATTTGTCACAGACTATTTTTTCAGTAAAAGCATAAACGGCCTTCTCTTTCTTCCCTGATGTTTTTCGCTTTGATGCTAATAAAACCTGCGCTTTGTCAAAGGTCTCTTGATCGATGATGGCCGGATGGGTATTTTCGGCGTAATACTTTGGCAACTGCCCCCAATTGGTAATTAACTTTTTTGTCAAATGGTCTGAAACATATTTTTTCTGCGCAAGCGAGTTTCCAGCATACTTCTCATTTTTTAATATCTCTCCGACCCGCTCCGCCGTCCAGATTCCGTCTCTGATTCTTTTAACATTTAATTCTCTGAGCTTTTTAGCAATCTGGGTACATCCCATTCCACCAAGGTAATCATCAAAAATCATTCGGACAATCTGGGCCTGTTCTTCATCAATCTCTATCAGACCCCTAGAAATCCGATAACCATACATAAACCGAAGGTTAACCAACTCCCCTTCCAGAAAACCCTTGCGGATACGCCATTTGCAGTTCTCGCTGACCGACAAACTTTCCGCCTGCGCAAAAGAAGCGAGGATAGTGAGCATCAACTCACCATCCCCGCTTAGGCTGTAAATATTTTCTTTTTCAAAATAGACTTCAATATTAAGGCTACTTAGTTCCCGGACCACTTCTAACAATGTCACAGTATTTCGTGCAAACCGTGAGATCGACTTGGTGATAATCAGATCTATTTTTTTATTCCGACAATCTGTCAGCATTTTTTGAAACTCAGCGCGATTATCTTTGGTGCCCGTTGCTGCTTCATCGGCATAAACACCGGCATACTGCCAATCCAGCCGACTTTGAATGGTTTCACTGTAATGGCTAATCTGAGCAGATAACGAATGAAGCATGGCATCTTTTCCGCTACTAACTCTGGCGTAAGCTGCTACCCGCTTTTTCACCGGTAGCTTGATTGCGACAGGATCAATTTTAATAACTTTTCGCATCATTTTGTCACTCCTTTCTACCTGTGATGTTAGCTCTGATTTTGATACAAAGCAAGTCATTAAGCCATTATAAGCTCGAAATAATGGGCTGATATTTTTCCAGAAGCATCGTATCGAGGCGGTCAAACTCTTCCTTTGTGATAAGACCTTTACTCATCAGTTCTTTTGATAATATGACTGAAATGCGATAGTTTTTTTCCTGTTCCAGTTGATCTTTTGTCATGGTGTCTCCTCAACTTTTTCTTTAAACCGATATTGGATATAACAGGCATGGCTGCAAAATTTTCGCTTTGAATTGCCATAGCTTTTAAAACTTTTACCGCAGCCATGGCAAACTAGGGCATAATATGCTTTTCTCTGGATGTGGGCATCATTGGCTTTCCACCAGAGTCTGCGGCATTCTTCAGTACAAAACTTTTTATGCTTTCCCTTGGAACCTTGTTTGATGGGCTTCCCACAGTGTTTACAAACATCTTTTTCATCTAAGACACCAGTTGTTTTCTTTGCCATGGTCTTTCCGAGATTATGGCGTCTGCAATAGGACTTAATGGTGTTTTCAGAAATATTGAGTTCACTAGAAATTTGCGAATAGCTAATACCCAAGAGCCGCATTTCATGGATTCGATCTTTTTCTGCAGTAGTCATTCTTTCCTCCAATAAAAAAACAGAGGCGATGCTCACTGACCATTTCCTCTGTTTTTGTTTTTAAATCTTAGCTGTTACTACTTCCGGTTTCATTGCCCGACTTTTTATCTTCTGTATCAGATTGAATTTTACCTTCAGATTCATTCTCCATCTGGGTGCGGATATTCTGGGTCAGCTTTTCTAAGAATGGTGGAAAATTCACATTCATATCCTTCATGTTTTCTAAAATGCTGATGATCTCATTACAGATCAGCCAAACCGCCACAAATGACGCAATAACAAAATTGACTTTTGCATCGACGCCAATATACTGACTGGCATAGAGTAAGGTGTAATCGAGAATCGCACCCACGGCAATCAGATAAAACAGGCAGACTTTTTTCATGATGCCCTGAAAGCCTTTGTAGCTTGAGATCTTATTACCCCGGTACTTGGCTGCTGCCAGTCCGGTGATATAATCAAAGGTAGCCAGGACAAAAAGCAAGATGACAGGCACGGCCAACATCCCCAACCAACCGGAAAGGGCTGTGAAGGCCACGGCGACAACTAATTTAATCTTATCTAGATATTCCATTATTCTTGTTCTCCTTTAAATGTATTTTTCTCTATAAAAAAAAGCCCGAAGGCTTTACAATTGTTTTAGATCAGATTCCACTGAGCGTTATTATAATAGTAGGCTTCGACCTTTTGCGCTTTGTTGTTGGCATCGCCTTTAAACACATTTGATACTGGCAGTTTTATGTCAATGCCATTCTGGTTAAAGAGTGCAATCCGATGACCTGATGTGAGACTGGAAATCAGCAGATGGTTCGATTCCAGGGCGACCTCAGTGGTTGTTATAAATGCAGCATTTGCTAAACTACTGCCGCAAAAATAGAAGATGTTGGTTCCATGAGAAACAATACTACCTTCAGTAAAACCCCAAGCCAGACCGCTTGAAACCGTTGAAAGAGTATTTGTCAGGGAATCCAGCTTAAAAATATTTTTGTCCCAATAAATATAAATATCCGTACCAACAACGGCGGCTCGACACCTTGTATATGCTGCTGGTAAATATGCCACGATCGTATAGGTATCGAGAAGGGTATCATATTTAGTAATCCTATTTGTTGAAGTACCACTTGAATTTCGACCACCGATCAGGTATATATCCGTACCAATAACCGCGGTACCTGCTTCAATATAATGATTAGTTGGTGCCGTAATCATGGTAAATGTCTGTGATACCGTATCAAAGTAATACGCTTTTGTGACAATATTGGAGTTTGAAAAACTGGTTGAATTATAGCCGCCAAATAGATAGATCCGGGTTCCAACTGTCGCATAGGCAAATGACTGCCAGCCATGATTGCCATCATTAGTAATGGCAACCGCTAGCTTTGTCATCGTTTTTTCAAGGATATCATATTTGTATATGTCCAGTGACATGGTTGAATACTTTAGTCCGCCCAATAAATAGATGAAATCGCCAACCAGCCCCGTAGCTGCATATCTAAAGTAATTGGATGGCATCGCCACCCCCGTTGATACGGTTACGAGGGTATCCAGGTTATAAGTCAGGATCTTAGGACTCATGGTATAACCCCCTAAGAGATAAACCAGATTACCAACCCGCTCAGCACAACCCCCGACACCACTGACAATTTCATTGGTGGAAGCATCAAGGATATCATTCACCCGGGTAGTTGAATTGAGGACACTGGAAATTTCACAGTCCAGTTTGATATTGGCTACCTGAGTGGTTTTGACCCATAGCTTTGTGGTATCTTCTGGAGCGACATCCCCAAAATGAATATTAAACTCCGCACTGGCCGGGGTGCCAATCAGCAGACCATCAATCAGTCCTGAATAGCTATTAGTGGGGGTCCCGGATGGAATAGCGACACCTTTACCGACCAGTGCGGTTTTAATATTGGAAAGATCAGTGATGGCCGTTTGAATATTTTCACTTAAGGTTTTAGTTGCCATTTAACGCTCCTTCCAATTGATCATTGAGGGTGCCAAGTTGGGTTGTGATAGATGTAATAGCAGATTCAGCTGCGTCCAGCCGTGTCCCTAAAGGATTAAACCAGGCGGCTTGATCGGCTGCAGTGAAATAGTCCACGCCCTTTACCGGTGAATAACCGGCAGCACCCGCTGGTCCAATTGGACCTACATCACCAGTAGCGCCCTTTTCACCTGGAATACCTTGAATCCCTTGCTCGCCAATCGGTCCTTGAATTCCGGGATCACCCGGATCGCCTTTGGGTCCTTGAATGCCTGGTTCCCCTTGAGGTCCAGCTTCACCGGTCAAACCCTGCAGTCCTTGGATCCCTTGATCCCCTTTTGCGCCGGGCAGACCTTGGATTCCCTCAACACCCTGGTCACCTTTCGGGCCTTGATGACCTGTTTCTCCCGTTAGACCCTGCAGTCCTTGAATTCCAGGATCACCTTGTGGTCCTGTTTCGCCGGTTAAGCCCTGGAGTCCTTGAATCCCTGGTTCACCTTTATCACCCTTGGGACCTTGAACACCTTGCTCACCCTGAGGTCCCGTTTCGCCTGTCAAGCCCTGCAAGCCTTGAATCCCTTGATCTCCTTTAGCACCGGGCGGGCCTTGGTCACCTTTCGGGCCTTGGATCCCTGGCTCGCCTTGAGGACCAGTTTCACCGGTGAGACCCGGCAGCCCTTGAAGTCCTTGATCTCCTTTTGCGCCGGGCAGACCTTGGATTCCAGGATCGCCTTTATCGCCCTTTGGGCCTTGTTCTCCTGGTTGTCCGTCAATGCCGGGATCGCCTTTCGGCCCTTGCAATCCGGGTTCTCCTTGAGCACCATTTTCTCCCGGTAGCCCTTGAGGGCCTTGTAACCCAGGGTCACCTTTTTCACCAGCCGGACCTTGAATACCAATCTCGCCCTGATCTCCTTTTGGTCCTTGAATTCCCGGAATGCCCTGAACGCCCTGTGGTCCAGTCTCACCGGGTGGTCCCTGGAGCCCTTGCAATCCGGGTTCACCTTTTACCCCGGCTGGACCTTGAAGTCCAATAGCGCCTTGATCGCCTTTTGGTCCTTGAATGCCGGGCGGACCTTGCGGCCCAGCTTCACCCGGAATGCCGGGATCGCCTCTTGCACCAATAAACTCACCAGCATTGGCGCGCTCCACAACGATTAGTGCTTCACTGCTGGCATGATCGGCTTTTTCCATTATCGATTGGGCGTCTTCACCCAGTTTTATCATTTGCTGCTCCCATTGCAAAAGGAGTGACGGTTCGATGGGCGGTTGGGGTGTATCAGCCTTAATCGATTGGTTGATGCGGATCAACCCTTTTTCACTTTGCCAGACCGGGATGCTGGGATCTGATTTACCATCCAACTGCACTTCGAAAGCCAACAGCCCGGCAGCCTGGGTTGTCGTAGCGGTCAGAATCCAGATAAAACGAACGAAATCACCATCGATTACCGGTATCATCAGAATCCGATCCGTCAAACGACCAAGCTCGGTTTCGATATGAATATTAAAATCGGCCACGTTGAGGCCATCATTCATTCTAGGAATCTCAAATACCAAACACTGAACCAAATGATCATATTGACTGACGATCATCTCATCATAAAAAAGCTGCTTCTCTTTGATGGCAACCCTAAAATTTCGCATAAAATCTCCTTCCAAACTTTACTCCTCCTCCGAATAATCCGGCCAGTTGGTGATGGTCTCAACCACGTCCCAATTTTTATTCAGTGCCACACTCAGTTCGCTTTGAGAAAGCTTAGCGATATTGGCGGCGCCCAAACCAATGGCCAGCTTATCTTGACCCGTACGATTGGTCAGCCCCGCCAGTACATTTCTCAGACTGCTCTTGGTTAGATTGATGCAGGGCGATAGGTCAATGGAAATATTGACATTGACCAATTTCAACTCTTTAAGATTGGTTCGGCCCTCAAACATTCCCATTCCATATATGGCGTTGGTCATATCCAAATATGGCACCGACACTAACGCAGCACAGCCGCCAAAAATCCCCTGCAAGCGGTAGGCGCTAAGTTTCATTGTGAATTCTTTAGGGACAGCCTGGAGCTTTCGGCATTCATTAAAAAATCCGAGATAAAGCGCCACACTGCTATCGTCAATAAAAACGGATGCCTGGTTTAACAGATCAAAGTAGGCGATATCTGTCCAAAGACAGGGATACCAATCTGCACTGACACCATCAAAGCAGAAATAGGTCTCGCCATATTCAATGGTAGCAGGATAAACCCCTTGATTATTGGGGAAATACATGGTCCAGACGACCTTGGTGGTCGGGTGCACTTCACTGACTCGGCTATTGGAATAATCCCAGATGTGTTCAACCCCTTCTGCAGCTGAATTATGATAGGTTTGTCCATCAGAGGTGACAACGGTGCCTTCTTCATAAAAGAAATCATTAACCAGATCTTTGGCATAGTGCATCCGTAGATAGCCGATTCGCCCTTGTGCTAAGGCTTCCCATTGGCTTTTAGCCCAGACCATATCGGGGTTGGGCTGCCAATGAAAATCGCTTTCTTCCGGCCAAACCACTCGGTCATTTATCACTGCTTCGATAATCGTCAGTCCATTTGCTTTGAGGCTTTCAATCTCACGGCCGTTAAATTTAATTCCCATCGCTTACCTCATTTATCCGGAAACGTATTTTAAGTACAGGGTGCCTTGATCCATTTCCTCCGGATAGGCTTCAACACACACCCATTTTTGACCACCAAAGTATTCATTCATGTAGTCATTGACAGCTGGTGGGACAGTTTTAACGATTGCTTCTTTGATATCCTCGGTTTTAAGTTTGGTAATGGTGGATTCAAAATCGGTAGAGACTCGTCCCAATTCAGCAACATTCTTTTCTGGGGTGTCGGGATAGCTGACCAGTTTGACAATCTGATGTTCCACTTCAATCCCGCGGATGCGGTCAATCAGCGTGACCTTATCGCCAATGGCAATGGCCAGGTTTCCATAGTCATCCGGTAACAGACTAGCCAGATCCACCACCGAAGCGGTATAGACCCGATTGGGGATCGATAACCCTGTCACTTTTTTCTGAGCCGCCGCCAGCAGTTCTTCTTTTAGCTCATAGCGTTCATCGACCCAGACCTGGGTGATGACCTTATTGGTATATTGAAAATTTTCGACATAGGCTTTACCACCATTGATGTCTTCAAAGGAAAGCCCATCTTTGCCAAAGGCATACAGCCGGGTGACCAGATCAAAGCTGTCGCCCCGGAGCTCGCATTCTCTGATATTAAGCTCATCGGAAAAATGAACGCCTTTGTTGGTGTAACCTTGGGTGGTGGTGACGCGGATAATCTTTCCGATACAATCATAGCGAAAAATCACCCCGAATGCTTTTTCAGCCAGGCGCAGCAAATCCAGAGTATTTCCAGATTCTAGGGATACTGTCTTTGCAGAAGTGGTGTTCTCAGCACCAGTAAAAGACCAGCCAGTCCCCGAAAGCACTTGATTTAAAAATGCAGATAAATTGATATCTGGGGCTAAGAACAAATGATACCCCGCCACCATAAAGTCCGATAAGTCCAAAACACACCCAATGATGGTGGTTTGGCCCCGTTCATCAATGCTTTTTATGACGTATCGATTATGATCGGTCAAAATCAGGTTTTCTTCGACCAGATCTTTATACAGCGGGTGTTTGACATAGATTTCAAAAGATAGGGTGTCTTCACCGGTTTCCAGCAGTTCCGTAACATAGCAATTATCCATATGATCCAGTTCACCAATAAATGTTTTGTTTTGGTTAAGTAAGCTTAATATCATCATTTCACCTTTTTCTATCCTGTGGCTAGAATCACACAGTCAAAAACAAAAACAGCACTGTAATGGCGGCTTGAGATTTGATTGATCTGGGTGCTCACTAGCATACAGTCAAAGCTTTGGCCTTCAATAAAGCGATTGTTAATGGTCACCACACATTTTTTCAGGGCTTTTTTTAACGCTTCAATATCGGTGAGCTTGCCATTTTTAAAATAGCATTCCACAGCCAGCTTGCTGAATCGTTCTTTGGTTTTAAAATAAATCGGCTTCGCAGCATTTTCCGGCCAGAAATAGGATGGGCTGTAATCACCCGGCGTATAAAGACTATTGGCATAGGTCGCTTTGAAGGTTGATAATACTACCGGTCCACTGCTATTGTTAATGTCGCATACTGCCATTAGATTTTACCTCCTCGTAAGCTAAAGGCCAGATCTCGTGAAACAATCGGGGTGATCGAATGACCCACGGCTTTTTTATCCAGCTCGACGGTGGTGTAGATATAAATCGGTGCGGCACTGCCACCATCCAACATACCGGTTGAACTATTTCCTGCTGAAGTTCTCCCGGTTAACCCATTTGATTGGGTATTCACATCCAGGGTGGTCGGAATGGCACCGAGCATATCCCGGGTGACCGTCGCCATTTTTCTGACAAAACCAATCCCGACGCCAGCACCCATGTTTTCTCCAATATCCGCATACACGGTCGATGGTGAGTGCATCCCTAAGAGATTTCTGACACCGTCCGTAACGCCACCAAAGAAACCGGTGACCTTATCTGAAAGCCACTGTCCCATGGACATGATCCCGTCCCATAAGCCTTTGACGATGTTGATCCCCACGTCATAAATCGCCTCAGCTGCCTGTCCTAAACCGCTGACCAAAGCAATAATAATCTCTGGCAACGCTGCAATCAGTGTGGGAATGGCGGCAATCAGTCCGGTGACCAGGGATATGATTAAGTTGATCCCGGTTTCAATGATTAAGGGCAGGTTGTTGACAAAGTAGTTGATAAACGAATTGATCAGCTGCGGCAGGGCTTCAATGAAAACAGGTAAGGCATTAATCAGACCTTGGGCTAAGCCTGTGATTAAGGCTAAGGCCGCTTCAATTAAAAGACCGGCATTGTCCATCAGGGTTTGGGCCATCAGGATGACACACTCGACGATCTTGGGCACCAGCTCGGGCAGCGCCTCAGCTATCCCGGTAATCAGGGTGGCTACCATCACCATGGCGCTTTCTAATATTGCCGGAAGATTATCCAGAATCCCCTGAGTGAGAGCCAGCACCAGCTGCAGGGCGCCATCGGTTAATTGGGGTAAGGCCGAAATCAAACCTTCCAGAAGGGTGAAGATCAATTGATTGGCAGTATCAATCAGCATCGGCAGATTTTCGAGCAGTGAACTGCCGACAGCTCCAACGATATCCATCCCCACCTGAACCACGGCTGGCATGTTACTGAGCACCATATCGGCAATCCCGCCAACGGTACTGCCAATGACCTGGGATATTTTGGTAAAGTCGCCGCCAGCATCTTGTAACCCTTTGGTAAAATCACCCATCAGAGAAACGCCCTCATCGGCCAGGATCTGAAGCTGGGGTAGCAGTACCGTACCAAGGGCATTTTTAGCAGCATCGCTGCCGGATTTTAAGCGCTGGACGCTGTCGTCAAATTTCCCCAGCTGGGCCAGGGTTTCATCACTGAGCACAGCGCCCATACGTTTGGCTTCATCGGTGAGCTCAGCAATTCCTGCTGATCCCTGAGCAATCAGCGGATTGAGATCCTGAGCCGATTTCCCGAAGATCTGCATCGCCAGGGCATCCCGCTCGGCGCCTTCTTCCATTCTGCCCAGGGCATCGATCGTTTCCCAATAAACATCTTCACCGTTTCGCAGCGACCCATCGGCATTGGAAACGGCAACTCCTAAACGCCCATAGGCTTCAATCATATCGGCTGAGCCATCTCGGGCTGAAGACATCGATCGGATCTGTTTGGCCATCGAGCCAGTGAGTGTTTCCATGGAGATATCCACCAGCTCTGCGGCATATTTGTAAGCTTGCAGGCTTTCAGCCGATACCCCGGCTACTGTAGCCGTTGTCAGGATTTCATCGGCATAGGCGGCGGCACCCACCGTCATATCAGTTAAAGATTTGGCCGAGGAAACGGCTGCGGTACCTACCGCGACAAAGGCGGTACCCATGGCGATCCCAATGCCTTTTAAGGTCCCGCCTAAAGCACTAAATTTACCGCCAGAGTTTTCTGCTTTACTCGAAGTATCATGGAGTGACTTGCCAAACTGCTCAGCCTGTTTTTCGGCATCATCAAACTCATCAGCGATTTCGGTCAGGGCTTTTTCATTTTGTTTGATTTCATGCTCCAGCCCATTGAGGTGTGCCTTGGCGTTGTTCAGCTGGATCACCCAGTTTTGAGTGCGCCGATCATTCTCGCCAAAGGAGGTGGCGGCATTGTCGAGAGCTTTTTCCAGGGCTTTGATCTTATCCTTCTGGGCATCCATTTCTTTGTTCAGTAATTGATTCCGGGCGGTGACTGCTTCGATACTTTTATCCTGTCTGTCAAACTGGGACTCGACCAGCTTCATTTCGCTGCCCAGTACCTTAAAGGATTGATTGATATCGCGAAGGGCGTTCTTAAATTCTTTTTCGCCTTCAACCCCGATTTTTAAGCCAAAATTATCTGCCATACTGCATCACCTCCTGTTTTTAGGCATGAAAAAAGACACTCTGTTGAGAATGTCTTGAGTTATTTTAATATTTTCAATAAGAATTATAAATGTTCGTTTTTTGCTTCTTCGGCATGTGTGATTTCTTCAGTGCTGATAGTTTCTTCAATTTGATTATTTGTATCAGCTTCAAGCCCACTGTTTTCTGAATCATTTTCGAAGTGTGCTACAATTATTCCAAACCCATACAACGGCCATGAAGTTACAATACTGCTTGCTAATAGAATAATTGAGTAATAAATACCAACTAATCCAGTATAGGCTCTATCTCCAGATTCCTGTAGAATCGAATACGATGATGATCCGCCATATGCAGATGAATACTCTAAATATTCTCGACCATTTGCGTATTGAGCAAGTGAAACAATCAACCATAATACCCCAACAATTAATCCAAACCAAAATATTATTTTAGCTAAATTTTTAATTTTTCCACCACAATTGCTAAACATAATTAACATACCTCCTCAAAGTTTTAATTAACTCTATCACTAATTCTAATTATGTGCAATATATTTGAAACAAAAACTCATAGCGGAAAAATATCATCGATGGTCCATTCCCGTTTCGGTTTTTCCACCCCCAAGAACTGCTTATGACAAGTCCAAAGATCAAGTAGCTGACCCAGTGGCATAAGCCAGACCTGATCTTCTGTTCGGTTCAAATGAACGGTTCCATAATATAAAAGCCGAGTAAACAATGCTTCATCATCTACTCGACTTTCAAGTTTTTTAGTGGTTCACCCTCAGAGGTATTATCCTCGCTTTCGAGATGACGCCTGGTGCCACTTACCATGGCTTCGGTGATGGCATTCTTATAATCTGCCAGTTCCATCGGGGTCGTTAAAAGCTCGACGGCTTCTTCGGTTAGTAGCGGTTTCTTTTCTTCATTCTGAAGATTATGAATTAGGATGCTTTGGTTGGCCAGCAGAGCAATCAGCCAGGTCACCTCATCCAAGGCCATTTCAAAGTTTTCATTCTTCATTAGCGTTTCACCCAGGTTGGCAAGCCCGCCATAACGCTTCGCAATTTCCTTGGTGGCTTTGGTGGTAAAAATAAGCTGATACTCCACGCCACCGATTGTAACCACAGCCATTCGATCAGTATCCATCATCATGGGGTACCTCCAATACTGGCCATGGTATTTAACCAGGTCTTTGCTTCAGCTTCGGTCGGAAAAGTCGCTTCTTCTTTCCAGACATCCAGCACATCGGTGAGGATGGTGCCTTCAATGGTTGGGGTCTGAAAATTTATGGCTTCCCCTCGAGTTTCCATACTTTCAGATGGGACACCAAATTTTACCTTGGTGAGCCAGATGGCTCGAAAACCACGGATGTTATTTTTAATACTGGTGGCATAAAAGCCGACTCCCACAAAAGCACCATCATCCGAACCTTTGGCAGTCATTTTCTTATTGGTTCCAGGATCAATGGTAGTCAGGGTATGCCCAAGAATTAAGGCTCGGGTTTCATAGTCCAGATGATCCCCATTAAGGGTCAGCTTCCCGGATTTAAACTCTTTGACATTTTCAATGATCCGGTCATCGCCCCGCAGCACCCCTTCATTGACCTCGATATTCATATCAGCTTTGATCGCGTAGGCCATGATTCGGCCTTCTGCGTAGCTGGTGTCGGTTTCGGTTTCTGTCAGTTTTGAACAGATGAGATATTTAAGTCCTATTTGTGCCATTTTTATACTTCCTCCACTTCATAGTCTTTTGCCACATCGATGGCATAATGGTAATAGCCGGTGTCGTCTTCATGACCGACGTAGCGCCGATCGGTGATGACAAACCCGCCTTTAATTAAGGCGCTTGTAACACGGTTTTTTAAAGCAATGTAATTATTCTTACAAAAGATCGAAATCCGAACCTCCTCGATTGTGCGGAGGGGCAGATCGTCGCCATAGAGTGCAAAGGTATCGGTCAGCGGGGTAATCACCATGTATTCATAGGCAGGTTCTTCAGAGAATTTTCCGGTTTCAACGGAAACATTCAACCCACTAATGATCTGATTGAGTTCGATTAAACTGTTCATAGGCTTTCGATCTCGCTTTCCAGTTTGTTTTTCATTGCTTCAACACAAGCCTTTCGCGACTTTGCTTTTGCCGGTTTGAGAAACGGTTTCGGCAGTTGGCCGCTTTTGCCGTATTCCAGAATATTGGCGATCTTGGCATTGCTTTTACCACCGGATCGGGGTTCAGAAAAACCAATCTTGAGATTGTAATTACCAGCACTATCTTTTTTAACGGGTGATACTCCCAGGGCCGCTTCCAACTCACCGGTTGAGCGACTCTTAAGTTTCGTTTCACTGCCAATGACAGCACTGAGATTACTTTTGACTTTCTCAAGCACCACGTCACCACCGGCTTCCAAAACTCTGGGAATGATGTCATCGGACTTTTCAGCAAGGGTTGAAATTTTGAGCAGAAAATCGTCCGGCATTTTGATCGTAATTTTAGCCACTGGTTTCCATCCTTTCACAGAGCACTTCGGTGTACATCCCTCGACCTTTCACATCCTCAACTGAAACGATGTTATATCGTCCGGCATCACAGGCGATTATCATGTTGGTTTTAACAGCAATGCCGGGAATGGCTCTAAATCTAAAAAGTGCCGAAGCTTTGATAAAAATCGCTCTGTTTTTCCAGCTTTCATTGCCATGGCGATCCTCTTTATAGGCTCGTACTGAAGCGATGATGGTATCGCCGGTGCTTACAAACCCTTCAGCATCTTTAACCGGTTCGGTAGTGATCAGATCGATCGTGGTATTCATTTTTCCAAAACTCATGATCACACCTTAAAATCCTTATTCATTTGCAGAAGCCGATTGACCACCGTCCAGACCTGATTGCTGGCCTGAACATTGTCGGCAAAAAAGCCCCCGGTGCTGCCATCCCGGCTTTCATAGAAATGGGATGACAGCATAATCACTGCCTGTTCGGTGGTGGGGTGCATATCATGCTTTAAATAAAAACCATCTTCTTTTTTTTGATAGCTTTCCGCATAAGATGTGGCAGTAAAGATTAGATTTTGTAAGAGCTCATCGTCTTGGTCATGCTCGAGAATCAGATTGGCTTTGACTTTTTCCAGGAGCGTCTGCATCACTGCCACCTCATTTCATTGGTATGTTTTTGATTGATTATTCTGACTTCATTAAACCCGCTGCTTTAAGCTTTGCCAGCAGTGAATTAAAATCCGCAACCAGCCCTGGTACAGTTGTCGCAGCACTATCGGCTTGATATCCAGCTTGGGGTAGGCCCAACAAAATAGCACCCTCTTTAATATCAAGGGTGCCGCCAATGACCGTTTTATCGCCGCCCTCAGTTGTATAATTCTTTGTCGTATAACTCACAGTCCTACCTACGCTTTTTGTTTCAGGGTCTTAATGGCTTCTGGCAGGATCAGCTTGCCATCAACCCGCTGAGTGGCCATAAAACCTACCTGACCGGTTGTGGCATAGAGTTCGTTTAAGCGTTTAAAAGAACGACCCTGACGATCAGCTATCCAGTAATAACTAAAATCTCCAAAAGCAACAGTTTTTGCCCCGGCCGCAATCGTTGGAACATAGGAAGATGTTTTAACCGGACTATTGAGAATTGTATCGGGTGTTCCAGCGGTAATGGATGGTTGCCAGATGTAGTTCCCATTGCCATCTTTTAATTTCCGGATAGCTTTGACGGTGGCATCGTTAAGAACAAAGGTAGCGTTTTTTCGATACGGGGATTTAAGAGAATAATAGAGATCCATGATCTCATCTACCGTAATGGCTGTAGCACTGGCTGTGGTAATCCCATCCTGAGCGCCGCCGGTGGTGTTGAAAATCCCGGTTGGTTTACCGATACCATCACCAATAAAGAACGCTTCTTCCTCTTTGGCGCCGATTCGACGGGCAAATTCCTTGGCAATGTAGGCTTCCAGGTTAAAAATGGAATCATTTAATAGTTCTTCTGATACTTTAAGCAGGGTTCCCAGTTTATAAGCACTGATGGAAACCTGTCCAAACGAATCATCGCTCTCTGGAGCTGCCCCTTCTTCTTCTATCCATGATGCGGATCCTTTGGTGGCTACAACTGGGATTTTTCGATCCCCACTGGAAGTCGCAATGACTTTGGCCATGGTTCTAAAGATGTTTTCTTCTTCCAGACCTTCCACCAGAGTCCGTTCAAACTCGTCGGGAACCAGATAGCCACCTTCGCTGTCGCTGCCGATTTGCAGCGCATTGGTGATTTCAAAGCTCAGGGACTTGTTGCGCATGGCGTTCCAGAAGGAATCGGCATACTCATCACTGCCCCGACCGCTTTTGGACTCGGTCATCCCATCAGGTTTTCCGGTAATCGGGGTATTGATCGGTTTTGAAAACTCCAGATCCAGGGTCTGTTGACGTTCCAGACGATCAATCTCTTTTCCCAGATTTACCACATCGGCTTCCATTTTTTCATAGACTTCAATATCGACAACTGCAAGCAGACCATCCTGATTTCTTTTTTCATCCAGGAATTTTTTCGCATCTTCCCAGACTTTGGCCCGTTTTTCTCGTAATTCTAAAATTTTATTCATAGTCGTTTCCTCCACTTATTTAATCAAATTTAATCGTGTCTCAAACACGTCGACCGGTATTCCTACAGGGGTTGTTGGCTTAGGGATTAGCTTATCCAGCAGGGAGTTGGTCACCGCCTGCCGTGAAAAGCTGTAGTTCTGGGCACCATCACACGTTTCTCGCTCATCAAAGAGCATCTCATCAGCAAAGCCCAGTTCTAAGGCTTTGTTGGCATTAAGCCAAGTCTCACCATCCATCAGCTTTGACAGTTTCGCCCGGGGTTGGCCGGTTTTAAGCTCATAGGCATTGATAATGCTTTCCTTCACTTCATCGAGCATTTGAATGGCTTTTTTCATTTCCGTGCTGTCGCCAATCGCCACCGTCAAGGGGTTGTGAATCATCATCAAACTTGTCGGTGAGACTTTGACCGTTGTTCCGGCCATGGCAATGACAGAGGCAGCACTGGCCGCAATCCCATCAATCTTGACCGTGACGTTTCCTTTATAGTCCATCAGCATGTTATAAATTTGACTGGCCGCAATACAATCGCCACCGGGACTGTTAATCCAGATATCAATGTCGCCTTCACCTGAGACAAGTTCTGATTTAAACTGCTTGGGGGTTATTTCGTCACCGAACCAGCTTTCCTCCGCAATTGCCCCGTTGAGATAAAGGGTTCGTGAACCATCTTCGTTCTTAATCCAATTCCAAAATTTCTTCATTCGTTTCCTCACTTTCATTCGTGTTGATATTTGCAAAGGCGCCAGCATCTTGAAGTTTTGTCATTGCGCCATTTATCAAAAATAAATCTCCACCCAGTTCTTCAGGGATACGGTTTAAGTTTTCCAGTTCCCGGATATCATTAGCGCAAAGCCAGCCGTTTTGTCGACCAGTGGCATAGCCTGCCATACGAGAAGCGTAGTCGCCACGCAGTAGACCATCAACCGAAAAGCGGATAAAATATTTTTGCTTTTCACTGTCACTGAATAGTGCTTTCTGCATCGATTGTTCCCAGCGAATGACCCAGGGATCCAGGGTGTATTTGACAAACTCAAGAGATTGCTGCTCAATGTTGGAAAAGCTGGACTTCTCCAGATCTCCAATCATATGGGGTGGGATCCTGAAAATCCGGGCGATTTCATTGATCTGAAACTTCCGGGTTTCCAGAAACTGGGCCTGTTCCGGGGGGATGCCAATGGAAGTAAACCGCATACCTTCTTCTAAAACGGCAATCCGATGAGCGTTGCTGCTACCTTGATAGACCGCGTTCCAGCTTTCCCGGACCCGTTTAGGATCTTTAACTACACCGGGGTGCTCTAAAACACCCCCGGGATTGGCGCCATTGGAAAAAAACTTGGAGCCATACTCTTCGGTGGCAATGGCCATCCCAATGGCGTTTTTGGCCATGGCTATCGGTGAATAGCCGATCAGCCCATCAAAACCAAGACCTGGAATATGAAGAACCGTTTCTTTGCGCATCACCACTTCGCCCTTGTCACTCTGATATTTGTAGAAAAGCTCTCTATTTGAAGCTCGATCAACGGTCATTTTGTCTGGCATTAAGGGATAAAGCGCCAACACCTGTCCCCTTCCATCCCGGATAATCTGGGCATAGGCATTGCCCCAAAGCAAAAGATGACTCATCAGTGTTTCTCGAAACACGAAAGAAGTCATCTCCGGGTTTGGTTCATGCTGAAGGAGCTGGTATAAAGTGTGTGCTTCGGCTTTTTCCTTACCGTTATCGGTGTATTGGTAGGTATGAAGAGGCAGGCTGGCGATGGTTTCGGCCAGGATCCGCACACAAGAGTAAACAGCGGTGGTCTGCATGGCTGTTCGTTCATTGACCGTTTTTCCGGCGGTGGTGCCGCCAAAGAAAAAACTAAACGGGTTATTATCCAGATAGTTTTTTGGTTTGTCTCGAGAATGGAATAGATCTCTTAATCGACTCATAGGTTCCTCCTTAAAAATGGGCGTAAAAAAAGCACCTCGGGTGAGATGCGTAAACATTTGTTTTTAGTTTTCTTTATCAATATATTCTATTGCTTTCGTCCCGGCATGAGAATTGAAAAGTTGGAAAAGATTAAATACAAAACATTTCATTTCCCATACAACATTCGCAACAAAATAAAAATATATTAGTATAGCTGAAAATGCTACTGTTTCATTTAAAAATTGATTAAAAGGTAAATAGAAATCATTCTTCAGGCTTCCTATAGTTATAATGATAAATATATTTATCATTATTGCCATTATATCCAGCATCATAACTTTTGCAAAATATTCATTACTTTCTTGAAGTTTACTTTTTCCTGATCCATTTTTCTTCTCATCATCATTTGTTGTATTTATCAACCTTATAAGGAGCTCATCATTGATGAGTGCTTGAAAAAAAGCATATCCCATGAACACTATTCCAAATATTCCGACAATAACGGTATTAAACGTCTCAACGGAATTTACAAATGCAGAAACAGTTTCTGGTGAAAAGGCTATTATAAATGAAGGAATCGACATTGTACCAATAATCGCGAGGAGTCTTTTGTTACTAATCTTAAAAGGTAGTATTAATTTGATTGCATCTAAACAAATTTCTGTTGAAGAGCGTTTCAAAAACAAATTTTTGACATTTTCTACATTAACTTGTTTTTCCAGAATAGATCACCACACTTTCACTAAATTCTGTTTTTATCTCTTTTTATTTATAAACGGAAGAATTTTAGCTCGGTTTTTTGTAAATATTTCTTGGTTTTCAGGGGTTATGAAAGCTATGCTTTCAAAGTCTTTCGTTCTCTCTACAACTTGGTCTAATTCAGAGGCTATATTTCCTACATCATCCAGCGTGATATCCATGTTTTCGGAAATTGTATTGTTATTTATTGTTCCTTTTGATTTATCAGGATAGGTTACATTGAATAATGGATCTATTGTCCCTTGTGCCGCTTCAATTACTTCAATTACACCATTGATTGAAGTTGGAGAATTTAAAATTATTGATCCTGTTTTACTCCCTACCTTATTCCTTAAATCAGAAATCAAATCATCAAATAAGGGTCCAAAATCGAGATCACCATTTAGAGGATAGAATCTGAGAGTGAGTTTATTAATCTTCATCACCTTCCCGAGAGCTTCTTTAATAGACTCCCTCATTGGAATACCGACGATATTGACTACAGGTCTGGGGATCAAATCAACATCATTTCCTTTTCTAATTTCGTTTTCTGAACGGATGTATAATTTCAGAACTTTTTTGAATGTTGAGGAAAAACTCTTTAAATCTGGGCTGCCCTTTTGATTTTTTACTAAAGTCATCCTATGATTTTTTAAATGAATAGCAAATAATGAAAACGGAGCAGTCGGATATCTTTCGTCAGTATCAATTAATACTCCTTCGTCATCAAATTTTGATTTTATTTCAATTGTTGTTTCCTTGACAATAATTCCAGTTAGAACTAATCCATCCTCATCAATTTCTTTTATCTCGACCTTCATAAAACTGTATTCATTATCACCTGATTTTTTTTTGAATTCTGATTTGAAGGCAGGTAAAATTGCTGAATCAAAATAGTTTAACAGTGGTTCCTCATCATCACCAAATACAATATTGAAATTTGCTATGATCATTTTTTTACTACTCATTAAAGTTCCCCCTAAATAATTAGATTACAACTCAATTGTATAGTAATTTCGAGGAACTTGCAATTATAATATTATTAACAAACCTTCTTTCATCCTTGTTGAAATTATAAAATCAATATCCCCCGTTCATCATAAACACTGCCACCAATATTCACACCGCAGCGAATTGCCCGATCCAGTGCCATAATGGTGGCCACGGCTCCATCAATCCGCTCTGTCGATTTCTCTTTATCCGGCTTGATATTTCCGGCTGGATCTGTCCGGACAAAGATGTTGTCCATCATCCATCTGAGCACTGGATGACCACCATGGGTGATTTTCTCCTCCAGCGTCAGCTTCATCAGTTCTTTAGTTGGTGGCGACATATCTTTAAAGCCCTGACCGAAAGGAACCACAGTAAAGCCTAATCCTTCCAGGTTTTGCACCATCTGAACAGCACCCCAGCGGTCAAAGGCGATTTCTCGGATGTTATACCTGGTGCCCAATTCGTCAATGAAGTTTTCGATAAATCCGTAATGAACCACGTTTCCTTCAGTGGTCTGCATATGATTTTGCTTTTCCCACACATCATAGGGGACGTGATCCCGCCGGACGCGCTGTTCGATGTTTTCTTCTGGGATCCAGAAAAAAGGCATGATGACATACTTATCATCATCGTACTTTGGTGGAAAGACCAAGACAAAGGCGGTGATGTCAATCGAACTGGAAAGATCGAGGCCGCCATAACATTCTCTACCAAGCAGATCATGAGGATCGATCGTCTCACCACACTGATCCCACTTCTCCATCGGCATCCACCGGACGGATTGTTTGACCCATTGATTCAGTCGCAACTGCCGGAAAAGGTTCTCTTCAGCCGGGTTTTCCTTAGCATTTTCACAGGCTACCTGGATTTTTTCAATGTCAACGGTGATGCCCATGGAAGGATTGGCCTTTTGCCAGACCTTCGGGTCGGTCCAGTCCTCGTTTTCTCCGGCACCATAGATAACCGGATAAAAGGTCTGGTCAATTTTTCGTCCAGCCAAGATATCCTCGGCTTTCTGATGGACTTCCCAGCAAATGGAATGTCGATCCGTTCCAGCGGTGGTGATTAAAAAGTAGAGGGGTTGCTTTCTAGCATCACCGGAGCCATGGAGCATGACGTCATAGAGATTTCGATTAGGTTGGGCATGTAATTCGTCAAAGACCACGCCATGAACATTAAGTCCGTGTTTCGTGTAGGCTTCGGCGGACAATACCTGATAGAAGCTACCCAACGGTTTATAGACCAGTCGCTTTTGGGATAAGATTGGCTTGATTCTGGATTTAAGCGCCGGACATTGATCAACCATATCCACCGCCACATCAAACACAATCGAAGCTTGCTGACGATCCGAAGCACAGCCGTAGATTTCACCACCGTGCTCGTAGTCACCACAGGTTAAGAGCAAGGCCACCGCAGCCGCCAGCTCACTCTTCCCTTGTTTTTTGGCTATTTCAATATAGGCGGTGTTAAATTGCCGGGCCTGGTTGGGTTTTAGGATGCCGAAAACATCCCGGATGATCTGCTCCTGCCAGTCAATCAGTTCAAAGGGCTGGCCATGCCATTGACCTTTGGTATGCTTGAGGCAATTGATAAATGAAACCGCCAGATCGGCACGGTTTTGATCAAAGATGGACGTCTTTTGTTTAAATGGGGTTGGTTGATAATTGTCCAGATAGCGCATGGCCGTCCGCTCCTTTCTGAGAACTGGTGCTGTTTTTAACTGTTAAAATAGGCCAGGATTCCTTCCAGAATACCCTGGGCTTCCAGCTCCGCACCGCCATTATTAAAGAAATGACAGTCGCTGGGTGATGAGGCAAACAGCCCTTCGGTGATAATCGCTGGCATGTCCGAATAGGTGACGTCGGAATCATCGCGCTGGATAATCCCCCGGTTGGCTAATCCCATACGATTGCACATCCCATTAAGTACCAATTGGGCTAGTCTTAAGCCATTGGTACTCCCGGGATAACAAATGACCAGGGTACCGCTGGATTCTGGACTGGCGGAACCGTTGTGATGGATGCTGACAAAAATATCAGCATTGTTCTCATTGGCAATGACCGGACGGTCACTTAAAGCCATCCAACGATCATCGGTTCGTGTATAAACGACGCTGAAACCGCGTTCCTTAAGTAGTTGGCCCAGTCTCAGACTCACCACCAGATTCATATCCTTTTCCTGCAGGTTTCCGCAGGCCCCCGGATCGGAGCCGCCATGCCCGGGGTTGATGCACACCAGCTGGCCATTGCCCGTGCCATTAGGGGGAGTTGTCGGTGTTGGTTTAGATATGGGTGTGGTCGCTTCGGTCTGGTTTGCCGCCAGTGGTATTTCGATGCCCAGAGCTTTTAACGTTTCATTCCCAACAATCCCATCAACAGCCAACCCATTTCTTTTTTGAAAATCTGTGATGGCTGCCAAAGTTTCTGAACCGACAGCACCATCAACAGTAAGGCGGTAGCCGTTCTTAATGAGGGCTTCCTGAATCAATCTGATTTCTCCCATTAGGGTGGCATCGGAGTGATCCCCGTAAATGCCATCCTTTTCCAGACCGTGATATGCTTGTAGAGCAAGTACCGCATCCTCGGTTTTCCTTCCGAAGTCGCCATCAACCGTTCCGGCGTCATAAGCACAGAAATTTAAATCCCGCTGTAATTGGGCCACAGCGGTACCCATGGTTCCTATTTCAAGATTCATTTTTTTCCTTTCCTCGTTGCCGGTAAAAAAAGACAACAAAAAAGCACCCCTTTACAGAGCTGCATAAAAAGTTTGCATTTTGTTTAAAGAATAATAATCGCTACGAGAAAAAGGCTGGTTTTCAGCCCTTTCCAAAAGTTTTAAGCTTGTTTCTTTCCGTATTCAAAGGCCTGAATCAATACTTCTTTAAGGCCCCAAACCGAAATGTCTAGGAAATCTTCGTGGTCGCTGTACCTTGTTTCAAGGTCCCCTCTTTGTTCGATGCTGTAGAATGCTTCCTTGGCAATTTTCAAAAGTTCCTCGTAATCTTTTTCGTTAACGTTTTGTTTTTTCATGGCGTTTGCCTCCTTTGCTTTTGTTGTGTACATATTAGCTCTAAGTGACACGTATAGCAAGTTATATCGCCTTAAAAACATATTAAATTATTTATATGTCACTATCTAATTGCAGCTTCGGTTGAGTCGCTAACTGCCTGCCGTAGGATGCCAACATCAAACCCGGCGGCTTTGTAGCCTTCCAGAATAACGCTGTAATAGTAACAGCTTGGCAGCCCCAAGGGCCGGTTCTCGTTCATCAGGTAAACCATGGCTTTGCTAAGCCGTTTACCGATGCGGACGGTGATGGTTTCTTTGCGATAAAGAATCGGCCAGCCTTCGTAATGGTCCAGGGCGGCTTCATCTTCCGGGGTGATTTCCCAGACCAGCACTGGTACCCGGCTGCCTTGTTGGGGTTCAATAGTGGCCACAGCGCCATCGTGGGGGCCTTTAAACAGCAGTTGGTAGCCGTCAAGGGTGAGTGCTTCAACGACCCGAGCGGTGGGGCAGCGTTTGGCCATTTGAGCCAGATTTAAGTTTGAGCCATAGGCCAGATACAGTTTAGTCTTCATGAGCATTCTCCTTTTTTCCTTTTGAACCGGGGGCAGCTCATGCCACCCCATACCGCCATGCTGCCGAACCGGTGAGGGCTGCGGTTAAGTGCTCGCGGCAGTTGGCAAACTCGCTGCCAATGAAGCCGATGCGGTTTAAGTAGGTGCGCATGGCAAACTTTTCATTTTCAACCTGGGGCTTTTTCGAAGAAGCACACTTTTGGGTTAAGGCCTGGTTGTTGATGGCCAGGGCCAAAACAATGTAGCTTCTGATTTTTCCGGCGTGGAGGATGCTGTTGAAGCCCCGTAACTCAACCGTATGGTGGCCGGTAAAAAAGCTGTGCAGGTTCAGGAAATGGTAGCGGCTGTTGTGGTAGTGAATCCGGCGGCTTTCGTTGTAGCCGTCGTACCAGATATCTTCAAGTTCTGCCATGGTGGTGGGCTTTTGTTTTTTCAGTTTTTCGATCAGGATGCCATCCATCTTCTTACAGTAGCTCATTCGCTGGGGGGCAATCTCCAGGGCTTTGTAGAAAAGGTCGTTCTTGCTGGCGATGATGTTGATGAAGTTTCGGATGCTGCGGGGTGAGTGGTCTTGGCCATCCAGATGGATGTGGATACCGCACGAGCTGTTAGTAAAGGCCCCGGCGCGTCTGAGCAGCCGTACCAACTCCTGCAAGGTGCCAATGTCTTCCCGGTAGGAAAGGATCGGGCTGACCAGCTCGACACTGTAGTCTCTACCAGCGGCGACCCTGCGACCCCGTGATTTGCGTTGGCAGTTGATGCTGCCGTCGCTCATGAACTTCCACACCCGACCATCCGGGGCGGTGACCTTTTTGGTGTCGTAGTAGGTGCCACCTTCTTCGTAGGTTCCGTTCAGGAAGCTGGCGGCCACCTCAGCAGCCTTTTCTCTGCTAATCCCGGTAAACTCAATCTCGATTCCGAAGTTTGCTGTTAACATCATTTTGTTCTCCTTTAAAGTGTATTTGTTCCTTTTGTATGTACATATATCACTCTAAACGACATTAATAGCAAGTCAATTCTCAAGAAACACAAAAGAATTACTCAGCATTTGCTTTTCTACCACTTTTAAAAGCCGCACTGCCTGACAGCTTCGACAGCAGAATCTTGCGGGTGGTTTTGTAGTCGTTCCCGATAAACCCCAGTCGCAACAGGAAACAGCGGAAGGCGTACTTTTCATTGTCGACAGCCTTGGCGGTAGCGGCGATGCGTTTTTGCGTTTTGGCCATCTCACAAATGGCGGCAATGAACTCAGTGTAGGCCTTGATGACTTCGGGTTCAACATCCGCTTTAAACCAGGGGAAGGAGATGGTTTCCTCGGACTGCTCAAGCGGTAGGGCGTCAATGCCAAGAGCTTTTTTAATCAGCCCACCTTTGCTTTTGATTAGGTTTTCAAGGTTTATCATGGCTTCATCAGTGAAGCCTTCCTTGGGCATTTCAATGGTGAGGATATCCTCGTTTTTAGTTTCTGTTTGGATTTGGTTTTCGGTTTCTGTTTCGGGTTCGGTTTGGCTTGCTTCTTGTTCAAAAGTGAATCCTCTCAACTTCAGGCTTTCCAGTAAGGTATCAACCACCGTTTCAGGAGTCGCTTCGGAAACAATCAGGGTTCCTTGCTTATCCACCTCAAAGCCGCCAATGGTGTAGGCAAAGGATGGTACCCCTTGGTAGACGGGCTGAATGCGAAGGATTTCGCCAATAGCTGCCACCAGCGTCTTTCGATCACAGTCTGTAAACTGGTAATTCATTGTCATGGCCGCTCACCATTTTCCCTTTCGGCTTCACCGTTTCTATCAATCACCAGCCAGGAATCAACCCCAGCGATTAACCCTAAGCGGCTTCCACAGTCCCAGCGAACGTGAATGGTGCCGATGGCGTCAATACAGTCCACCGTACCGGTGGCCCCTTTAGAAAGCGTCGAGTAGGGATCATACATGTAAATCAGCTGAACCCGGTCGCCTTTTTCAACATTTGTTAAGTTTTGAGGTTTCATTTTTTGCCACCTCTTTTCTTTTTACCGTCGAGAACCAGCTCAAAGCGCTTTTCATCAATCAGTCCTTGTAGTTCTGTGGGACCGTAGATGAGCACTTCGTCGCCATTTTCGCTGGTGTCCGCAAGGACAATGTCTTTACCATAGCGGCCGACAACCTGGTAGACTTTCTTTTTGTTTCCGGTTGTAAATAATGTACCTTTGTTCATGATCTTATCTCCTTTAAATGTAGTTTTGTTGTGTCTATATATCACTCAAAAGGTAGTAATTAGCAAGTAGTATTTGACATAACTAGTTTGTTTATTCGTCTTTTAAAAGGTCGGAATAAGGAATCGTAGCACCATTTCGAACAACAGAAATCCCATCTTCGGTACCAGTGGTTTCGGCATAGCGTTTGACAATCACATCGCAGTATTTGGGATCCAATTCTGAGGTGTAACAGACACGTCCCATCTGTTCACAGGCAATCAGGGTGCTGCCGCTGCCACCAAAGGAATCCAACACGATGTCGCCTTCTTTGCTGGAGTTACCGATAAAGTAACCGCAGAGCCCCACTGGCTTCATGGTAGGGTGTTCACCGTTCCTGAGCGGTTTGTCAAACCGGATTAGAGTAGTCTGCTTCCGATCGCCATACCAGGCATGGCCAGCGCCGGCTTTCCAGCCGTAAAGGACCGGTTCATGCTGCCACTGGTAATCCTGTCGCCCCATGACCAAGGAATTCTTGACCCAGACAAGGCATTGCCGCAGGACATAGCCAGCTTCTTTAAAGGCTGTTCTAAAATTGTAACCTTCACTGTCGGCGTGGAAAACATAGATGGGGGCACCTTTTTTCGATTGTTCAAACATCCGGGTAAAGGCTGCGGTTAAAAACTCCAAGAAGGCTGCATCCCCAAGTTTGTCATTTTGAATCTTCAGTTTTTCCTTAGTGCCGCCCTGGTAGTCGACGTTATAGGGGGGATCGGTCAGAACGAGGTCCGCCAGCTGACCATCCATCAGGATATCCATATCGTCTTTGATGGTGGAGTCCCCACAGATGAGTCGGTGTTTTCCCAGCAGCCAGACATCCCCAGGCTGCGTCATCGGAGAAGTAATCTCATCTAAAGCCTGATCGGGATCAAAGTCATCCTCCAGGGCATCCGGTTCACCAAAGAGTTCATTGATTTCGGCCATGTCAAAACCAGTCAAGGAAAGATCAAAGCCGCTATCATCAAGATCCTTTAGCAGATCTGTTAACAGCGGCATATCCCAATCTCCGGAGACCTTATTCAGGGCAACGTTTAAAGCCTTTTCTTTTTCATCATCCATATCGACAACCACACAATCCACTTCTTTTTCACCCAGCTGGGTTAACACCTTAAAACGTTGGTGACCGCCAACAATGTTGCCGGTGCGCTGGTTCCAAATGACCGGTTCCACATAGCCGAACTCTGTAATGGAGCGCTTGAGCTTTTCATACTCGGCATCGCCGGGTTTGAGATTTTTCCGGGGATTGTATTTGGCGTGTTTAATTTTCTTAATAGGTATTTTTTGAATTTCCATTTATGTTTTTCCTTTCGCAATTTCATCTTTTTCGTTTTCAACCATCGGTTGCCAGATGAACGAAAATGATTTAGAAACCATTATCACGAGATTATTCACCCCGTCGGGCAGTCAGTAGCCGTTCCATCACATCGTCGTGGGGATTGCTGCCTTTAAATTCCTGAGAACAGTTTTCTTTAACCACTTGATAGATTTGATACCAGAGGTTGTTAGACAGCTTCATAAAACTCTGCGACATGGCAACGAAAGGTGATGGAATCGCATTGCCAGTGGTGGGGTGCTTGGCCAGAAAGCCAAACTCGGTAATCGATTCTTCACACTGGATCCAACGAGAAACCGCCATGGCGTACTGCTCGATTAATTGGGCAGAGACATGCTGGGCGCAACCCCGTTCAGCTAACCACTGCCAAGTAATTTCATAGACTTCAGCTGCCATCAGCGGTTTGCCATTTTTCTGGGTGGCACTAAGATAATCTTTGGGTGGCGGCATATCCTGGCCTTCCAGCTTGGCGGTATCTGAAAATTCCAATACCGTCAACTTTCGTTTGCCGGGGTTACCATCCATCAGCTTGTCCACTAATGCTTTTTTCTTTTTTCCGGCTCCGACTCGGGAACCTCCGTGACCGTTGGCCATCTAAGCACACCGTCCTTTCTTTAATTTTTCCTATACCACCTCTTGAAATCGCGACTTTTCACGCGTGGCCCCCTACCCGTTGCATTTGCAACACGTTTTAGCGATTTGACTACCCCCACCCGTTCGATAAATTGATTTCTATTTCCGATAATGATATAATTAGTTATTAATATGTTGGTTCTAGCAACATTTAGCTTTCTTCTAGTTGGAATCCCAGTCGACGTCGTTTCTACCTTCTTGGTATTGATTCAAACATTAATCAGTTTAGGAAGTTTAAAGGAGGAGCACAAGATGTTAAAGGGTTATAACACGGTGGTTAGCGGCGCGCACGGAGCGGCCAGTTGTAACTGTGGTGAATATCTGAAAGCTATATGAAGCTATTACAAGTGCCGAAAGTAGGTTCGAATCCTACCCGCTCCGCCAATCAATGGACTACTTCTTGGTAGTCTTTTTTTTTGTCCCACCGTCCCCCTTCTCTGGCAGTAATTGTGGAATGACAGCTGCTACACAAAGCCATTAGATTTTTCTCATCGTGGGTACCGCCTTTTGACAACGGTTTGATATGATGAACTTCCTGCGCCGGGGTTAGCCGTCCTTCTTTTAAACACTGCTCACATAAAGGATTGTTCTTAATGTATTTGTTTCTGATTTTCTTCCAGGCCCATCCGTACCGTTTCCGAGTTTCCGGATTACGCTCATACTTATTGTAATGTTGGTCATGTAATTTTTGATGCTTTTCACAAAACCTTGCATCTGTCAATTCACTACAACCGGGGTAGCTGCAGGGCCGTTTTGGTTTTCTAGGCATGGTGTTCACCTCTTTCAGGGCATAAGAAAAGCCCTGTGGGGGCATTCCCACAAGGCTTCACTCGATTTTTATCTTTTTTTCTCTAGTATAATAATAACACACTACCCATATGGACATCTACGGACATTTCCGGCACATTTAAAAAAAGCATGTTTTTCATTCTTCAAGCGCGGTTTTTAAATCATTCATATGGGCATGACCTTTAACACTATTATCTTTAGCCAGTTTTCTACCTTCGGTAATGGCAGAGGCCGTTTCCTGACTTGGGTCTGACAATTTTAATTCAAAAGGCATTCCCTTTTCAAGGACTACTTGCCTGAGAAAAATATTGATCACTGTCATCATATCAAGACCAAGTTCTCCAAAAATCTTCTCTGCCGCTTCTTTGAGCTCTTTATCTATTGGAATTTCCAAATCAATCATATTTGCCATCTCAAACACCTCATTTTGTAATCATTTACCTATAACTACAAACTATTTGACTTTCATACACACTTTAATATGATAACTGTGCATATTTGTCAAACTTCGAATTTAATATTACATTTAATAAAATTTAGTAATTGGTTGACAAACTTTCCTAAATTATGGTGAATAAAAAGCCCTGCTGAATTACTCCAACAAGACTTTGATTAATTTCATCTACTTTTTCCAGTCTAATAATAACACATTACCCATGTGGACATCTGCGGACATTTCCGGCACATTTTAAATAATCGCACTGGCTATTTAATGCTAAAGCTTAGAAAACATATCCTGCGCATAATCTTTTATGTTGACAGGTGTAAGCATACGATATTTATCTTTTACAGAAGAAAAATAATCTCCAATAATTTGTTTTGGAATTATTCTATCAGTTGACACTTCAGCTGGTAAATTCCCACGCGTAGAGATCCAAGGAGTTTCAACATGTGTAAATGACTCAAGTGTTTTACCGCTGTAACAACAAAGATGTTTAATAACACTATCAAGCAACACCTTTTCTTCCACCGGCATATTAGAAATATCTGGTTCTGCAACAGTGTCTATAGGGTTGTAGCAATAACCACTGAAACGTTTGTAAATATCTCGATAGACAGGACCATGTACCCACGCCTCGCAATCTTCTTCAAATAAAAAGCTACCAAAAAAGGCATAGTAAAAGCCCTGAATATAGTATAAAGATTTTTGTAAGGAAAGGTTTGTAATGTCCTGGCATTGAGATAGCACATAATCAACGACTAACTCCAGGGTTGGTAGTGGAGAAAATGAAATATTCAAAAGACTATTGGTAACAGCTTTGCTTTTTTCATAAGCTTTATCACTTTTTAGGTTTTCTTTTCCACTTTCTAGAAGTGACAGATAGTAATTAGGATCGGCGAGTACCTGTTTCAACTTTTCAGAATACTGTTTTGCAGGCATATCGCCCTCGTAATATCGACTAAACGTTTGTTCTCCCCAACCAAGCAGCAAAGAGAGCGGCCTTTTCCCGATATTATACTTTTCGGGAATTGTCCTGATATCCTCCAGGGATATAATACCGTGCTTTTGACGATAAGCATCATATAGGGCTTTTAAATTTTCATCTTCAATTTCGGGTACATATACTTCAGATCCGCATTCATCACAATAAGCGGTTTTAGAAGTAAACTCATATATTTCCCCCCTCAATTCCGCAGAGTCAACTTTTTCTTTTACTGAAAACTTTAAATCCTTCCTGCATTCAGGACAGAATACAATTTTATTCATCATGGTGATTTCCTCCTTTCATCCCTATCGATCATCAAAACAGATAATTGATAGGCTTGTTTCTTTCATGGAACGATATAACAACTACTCTGCTTCCTGAAGGTAAGTCAAGAATATTAAACTTCGTATATAAATCAACCTGCTTTTCTTCATCATCTATATTAAATAGAGACACTTGGGGGCAAAAAACATACAAAATTTCATGCTCAAATCCCAAATTAGTGTTTTTTAAAGAATGACAAAAATCTTCTACTTCAATTTGCATTAATATGCGTCGTTGCTTCTCAGGAGTAAGATTATATTCACGAATTAAGGCGATATTTTCTGCTCTTTTCACGTTCTGAGCTACCGTATATTTGCCGCTACTCACACATTCCTGAATTTTTTGTAACACTGCCGAAATTTCTTCCTTCGTGTAGTTCTGATTATAATGTTGGCTCATTAATCGTCCCCCTTTTACAATATTATTATAACATCAATTCATGCATTCAGTCAATAAACAGTGCATCATTAAGTGCATTTTTTTGCGCAATAGATAGAATTTTAACAAATAAATGTATCATATGCATTCAAGCATCGTATAAACTACACAATAAATCCACGTCAAATAACTTTTATGTTTCTCAGTACACTCACTCTAAGCGATTTTCTCCTGTCAAACTTTCCCCTCTGCTCAACAAACAAAAACAACACTAAAGTGATATCAAAAAACCCTGTGAGTGAATTCCCACAAGGCTTCGTTTGATTTTTCTATTTTTCTCAGCATAATAATATCACATTACCCATATGGACATCTACGGTCATTTCCGGCGCATTTTAAATAACTGTACAATCCGGAGGAATCGTGATATGGGAAAGTGCCAGCTTATGCCATCGGCGTACTGTGCGCTCATCGGCATTTAATTCATCCCCAATTTTCGACCAGGTAAAGTTATGAACATAACGATAGCGAAGAACCATTCGTTCATCCATATTGCTGACGCTTTCAATTACCAGCGGGACTTCTTTTTTGAAGGTAACCAGCAGATCAATATCTGCATTGATTTCATTTTCTAATTCAATGATTTTCACAACGATATCTTCCATTTGGTGAATGTTGCGACTCGGGCTGCCAGGCATATCGCTGATAGTGCTTGTGGCTTTTGTAGCCAGAGAGTGTAGTGAAGAAACTTGTTCGATCTTACTGTTGATTCGCTGATCAAGGCGATAAGCCTGCCCTAAGTATTCTCTTGCTGTCATTTTATCATGCATAATTCTCTACCTCATCATTCAGTTTTTTAATCAACACCTCTGGGTGAAGATTTGTAATGGCGGAAAAGAAGCTGCCTCGAAAAAAACGCTCCACTTCACGTTTGGTTCGTCTCGCCATATAATCCTCTGGGAACTTCTCCAGTTTTTTTAATGCACGGCGATAGTCTTTAACTGCCTGTAAGATGATTGCATTTCCAAGCTCGATGTATGTATCATCTACCTCAATGGAGTGAACATTCTTCTGATTCTCATACATAGGGATAAAACCTCCAATAATTTTAAATTTTGATTGATCTATTGGTTATGACCCATTTCTCGATTCACTTACGGTTGAGATTCAATTCTGGCTTTCACCGCTTCAATTAGCGATTCCTGCTGGATATCCTTGTTTTCCAAAGCCTTCATCACATCTTCATCGTGGGTTCCTTTGGTAACCAGATGCTGGATTACCACCGTATTTTTCTGACCTTGACGCCAGAGCCTAGCATTAAGTTGAGAATAAAGTTCGAGTGACCAGGTGAGTCCAAACCAGACAATGGTGGATCCACCGTCCTGCAAATTTAAACCATGACCGGCGGATGCCGGATGGATCAAGGCTACTGGTATTTTTCCAGCATTCCAATCTTCGATATCTTTCGCTGTATCAATACATCGGGCATTAAACCGTTTAAGGATTCGACTTTTATCGTGCTTGTACCAATAGGCCACCATCAATGGCTTCTCATTGGCAGCTTCAATCAGATCTTCCAGGGCATCCAGCTTTCTTTGGTGCATCTCTAAAATATGCGCATCATCGGAATAGACTGCTCCGTTTGCCATCTGCAAAAGTTTTCCAGTAAGTGATGCTGCATTGGCCGCAGTTATTTCTCCATTCGGCAGATTAAGTACAAGGTCTTTTTTTAGTTTCTCGTATTTTTTTGATTCTTCTTCTGACAGCACAACTTCTATCTGCGTACTGATCAGTTCCGGCATTTTAAGATGATCAGTGGACTTCATGGAAATAGTAATGTCAGAAATTTTTTCATAAATTTGCTGTTCGGCATTCGGCAGCAGTTTGTAGCTGTAAATAATCTGACCATTTCGCTTATCCGGTGTGAAATAGGAAGTTCGGTACTGACCAATAAATCTACCAAGCCGTTCGCCCATATCCAGCAGTTTAAATTCTGCGAATAAATCCATCAGTCCGTTACTACTTGGTGTTCCTGTCAGGCCCACAACTCTCTTTACCTTTGGTCTTACTTTCATCAAGGCCTTAAACCGTTTAGATTGATGGTTTTTGAAGGACGAAAGCTCGTCCACAACCACCATATCAAAATTAAAGGGAACGCCGCTTTTTTCAATCAGCCACTGTACATTTTCCCGATTGATGATATAAATATCTGCCTGATTCCTCAGTGCCTCCAGTCTTTCTGCTTCTGTACCGACTGCCACCGAATACTTCAATAGGTTAAGATGCTCCCACTTTTCGATTTCGGCACCCCAAGTCACAGTGGCTACACGAAGAGGTGCAATGACTAATATCTTATGAACTTCAAAGCTGTCAAACAGTAAATCAGCCAGTGCCGTCAATGTAATACTTGTTTTGCTTAACCTGTATATGATATTTTAATAGTGGTCCATTTTTGACAGATTTTTAGTTGAAAAATGGCCCACTATTTTAATTAATCCCCAAATATGAAATAATCATATTTGGAGGTGAAGGGAGTGTTAAATTTGATG
>NZ_LKEU01000045.1 GCF_001766835.1 Acetobacterium wieringae
GATTTGCGTGCTTATCCGGTTTGCTTTTTGATCGCAGAAATTTATAGTAACCCGATTCGCTGACACCAAGCGTACGACAGAGCAGGGCAACCGGCCAACGGTCCCGGCGGTCGGTAATATATGACATCCGCTGCTGTTTCGCTATTTCTTTCGGCGCTTGACAAAAAAACCAAGCGCATCCTGAAGAATCTCAATCTCTTCTTTTGCTTCCCGTAGCTCTTTTTCGAGCTGCTTTAAACGATTGGGATCTGCTAGTGGGATATTCCCTGGATCATCACAAAAACCAACCTTTCCACTTTTAGCTTTGCTGATCCATGTGTATAATGTATCGATTTTTATACCTAATCGCTCTGCTGCCGCTTTGTTGCCAATCTCATTTGCCAGTTTCAACGCTTCATAGCGTTCTTCAGCACTATATATTTTTTTCATTATTAGTCAGTCCTTTTTATTTCTATTTTACCTCATTTCCTTGCAATTTGGGACTGCACTTTTATGATAACACTCCATATCGTATCTATGGGGCAGAAGAGATGGCAAGGATGAGTATGATTCAGCATTTAAAGGGGTTTGGTTTGGATTTGACAAAAATCAAAGAAATTTTGGGTGATGCAGGAGAACCGCATAATCTAGGAGAATTTCTTTCTTCTTGGAAACAGGAGCTAATAAGAGAAAAGGTAAGAATTGAAATGCAGTTATTGAAGGTGGATGAGTTGCTAAAAGACACACTTATTCCAATAAATTTGATTTCACTTTCATTATTAAAATAATAGTTGTCCTTTCTCGATTCATAAATCACTTGTTTCAGACGACTGATATATGCTTTTATTTTACAATCAACCAATTCATCATTCAGATTATTTTT
>NZ_LKEU01000046.1 GCF_001766835.1 Acetobacterium wieringae
AGCAGTTCCAGTAGAAATGGAAGGGCCAGCTGAAACCCGGAGTGGCAGAAAGAAGGCAGGATACTCACGGTCTTACCGCAATGAATACAGTAATGGCGTTGTACCGGAATGGAGAAGACATCCTCATGCCAGATTACATGTCGGTGATAGATACCATGAAGATGGAGCCGCCTGCGGGTGAAACAATGAGGGCAGCTGTCAATGCGGACTCTTTCCGTGGTGTGGAATTCGTTGATGTAATCCAGTGGGTGTTCAGAAAAGTGTTCCAGGTGAACCATGGTTGATGCTTCCTTAAAGTGCATAATGATTAATCATTATACCATAGTTAAAAAGCCGGGTTTAGCTGGAATAATTTGATTAAATCAGGACTGTTTTGACACTTATAATTTGCTAATTAACAACAAGATCCACCCGGATAGTGTCAGACATGATCAAAAGCAGAAGACGTGCCTGTAACCAACTTATACTAAAAATGCATACGAAGCCTATGACGAAATTATAAACTTCAACCCCAATGACGTAAAAGACTTTTTGAAAGCCCACGAGTTAATGACACAGGGCTTGGTTGAGGAATCTGGAAAGTTTCGAAGCGACCGCAATACTATGATACAATCGAAGCGGCAAGAAAATCGAATGATTCCGGCGTGTTTATTGAATTCACGCTATCCGCTGTTTTAGATACCATCGTCGAACAGGACAAGCACCAAGTAAAGCACCAAGTCGATTTAACCGGCACCCAGATAGACGTTTTGAAATCGCTTCAAGATAAAACGTTGTCGCATAAAGTGGCCCCGGGGCCAGGCACCACTTAACTAATGAAAATATAAATGAGGTGAACGATGAAAACAGAGCTAAAGAAACTACTAACGGCAGAATCAACCGATGTCGATTTTAAAGTTTCATTGGAAAAGGCAAAACCGAAGAGCTGGTTGAAAACGGTTGTTGCTTTTGCAAACGGCATTGGCGGTAGCATTCTGTTTGGCGTGGATGATGATCGCCAAATTATCGGCTTGGACCATGTTCAGGCGGATGCCGAAAAAATAAGCAACCTCATAAAAACCAAGGTTGATCCACTCATTATGTTTTCACTGAAGCCGGTCACCATGGAAAACAAGGACATTCTGGTTCTGGAGATTGCAGCCGGGAAAATGACCCCTTACTATTATGTCAATGAAGGGACAAGAACCGCATACGTGCGAATTGGTAATGAAAGTGTCGTTGCACCGGCGTATATCATTCATGAGCTGATGTTAAAAGGCCAGCGGCTTTCCTTTGATGCACTGTCAACCAATGAAAAGTTCAGCGACGCCAGCTTTACCCTGTTTAAATCCAATTTTTATAAAGCCACCGAAAAAAGAATTGAGGCCGGAAAGATTACATATCCTTTGGAATGATTGATCATGAAAAAACAAACAGGTGATGAGAATGAAGATTTCAGTGATGTGCAGAAACGAGCGGATAATGAGCGGATAATGAGCGAATATGAGCGGATAATGAGCGAATTAAACCCGAATGAAAAATTAATCGTTGAATACCTGATAAAAAATAAAAAAATAGTCAATCAGGAGGCAAGTTCATTAACCGGGTTATCACCGGCCCAGGTAAGACGGGTGTTTGTTTCATTACAGCAAAAACAAATTATCGAGGCCGTTGGAAAAAGCAGAGGTCGATTTTATCAATTAGCTCAGTCAGAGCTTTAAAATAGCGTCAATAACGAAAAAAAGGGAGACATCAGAGTTCAAGGGGACGAAGGTTTTGTGCACTATAA
The DNA here is from genome assembly GCF_001766835.1 of Acetobacterium wieringae. Taxonomy (GTDB): domain Bacteria; phylum Bacillota; class Clostridia; order Eubacteriales; family Eubacteriaceae; genus Acetobacterium; species Acetobacterium wieringae. The sequence continues at coordinate 1,769 of NZ_LKEU01000046.1, forward strand.
AACAAGATCCACCCGGATGGCATCAGACATGATCAATAATTCAGTCAAGCAGTTGCCGATCATCCATCTGACCAGCCGCCAGACCGAGTCCCAACTGGATCAGTTCATCATCGGTACAATCAGGGAGAAAGCCGTTAGAGCCTTTGGCGCATGCCCTTAACGTTTTAGTTTAAGAAACCGATTCTGATCCCCAAGAATCCTACCATTGCCCGATTCTTTAAGGAAATCGGACTGGTGGACGAACTGGGATCGGGTATCCGCAATACCTATAAATACTGCAAAATCTATTCCGGCACCGCACCCATTTTTATCGAGGGCGATGTGTTCCGGACGATTATCCCCTTGTCCATGGTAGCCGGTGACCAAGCTACCCCTACTGCTGAGAGTAAGGGACAACCGTTTCATTTGGCCAGTACCGCAAAGGTGGATGTTTTTTGAAGCCGTTGTTCATGCGGCATGGCGACGAAGGAGAATCATGAAGATAAAATTTACCCATACCAATATTATTGCCAAAGACTGGGAAAAGCTCTCGTGGTTTTACCAGGAAGTTTTTGAATGTGTGCCCGTCCCGCCAAAACGAGATCTGCAGGGAAACTGGATCGATCAGCTGACGGGAATCCGGGGGGCGCATATCCGGGGCGAGCATCTTTGTTTACCGGGCTATGAAAACAGCTTGCCGACGCTGGAAATATTTTCCTACGACGATTGGGTCGATGGGGGATTACCACAAATTAATCGGACGGGTTTGGGGCATCTTGCCTTTGAAGTCGATGATCTCGATAAAATGCTCAAAAAAGTGCTGGCGGCCGGAGGGGGTCAGATTGGCGAGCGGATTGTCGCGGACTATCCCAATCAGGTGGTGGCCACCTTTGTTTATGCCACCGATCCGGAAGGCAACATTGTGGAACTGCAGAATTGGGGTACCCGATAGACAGGCACCCATTCCCCTGATGCCGGTCACGTCACGTAATGTCGAACCAACGGAGAATAAATAACGGTTGAAAAAGAAATACAAAGTAAAAAATGGAGGAATGCTATGGGAAACGAGAATCACACCGCCATCGTCTATTTTTCAAAAGATGGGAATACCCGAAGCGGCGCAATGCGCTTAAATGAGCGGCTCGGCGGCAGAATAATCGAACTGCGGGAACAAAAAAAAGGCAACTTCCTGCAGGCGCTTTTTAAAAAAGGCTCCAAACTGCAAGGCGAGCCCTGGCAGGAAATCGCAACGGCGCAGGACGTCTATTTAATGCAGCCGATTTGGGCAAGTAATGCCGTACCGGCGATGAACGCCTTTCTTAAGCAGGCCGATTTTTCAGGGAAACGGGTGACCATCATCACCTTTCAGCAATTTACTGATCTGAGAAACAGCGACAAGGTTCATGAGAGTATTGCCGCAGCGGTTAAAAAACAAAACGGGCAGGTCATTGGAACCTATGCCTTTGTTGGCGGGAAAATGGGCCACTGTGCAGCAAAAAATTTGATTGATGAACAGATCGATTCAATGATCTTCCCGGGCTGAAGACGCACAGGCGCTAGCTGCCACAGTATCCGCTGGGTGTCAGGAACACTTAACTTACGCACAAAACGACACCACAGATTGGGACTGTAAGCACCAACATCGAATGCGACCTGTAACACGTGTATGTGGGGCTGTTGAATGCCATTTAATTTAAAGTATTTATAGAATAAAAGGAGTTATCATGTTTTCACGAACCTGGCATGGAATTGTGCCGCTTAAAATGCGGGCGGCGTTTGAACAATATGAATATCAAACCGGTGTTAAAGAGTCCCTGGCGATCCCGGGCAATCGGGGTGCTTTTTTGAAAATCGTCGAGCAGGAGGATTTTGCTCATTTTTTTCTCTGCACAAAGTGGGATTCAATGGCCAGCATGATTGCCTATGCCGGGCAGGAACCATTGATTGCCGTGACCTATCCTGAGGATGAACACTATGGATTGATCTCTGATCCGATTGTGATCATTCAGGAAGTCGCAGATGACAGGAATCCGTTTGCCGCCCAGGATGATATCGGGGGGCAAAGTAAGGAAAAAAGCCCGATCCAAGGCAAAAACCCCGCAATCACACCGATTACCTATCGCAGCGGCGATGAATCGCTGCTGGATGACATTAAGGAGTTGTGGGAAGCGCTGAACCGGCATCACCGCGATGCCGCCGTGAATTTTAAAGCTCACTATGAAGCCTTTACGTTTGCGATGCGCAAAAAAAATCTGCTCACGAAGGCCCAAAATGGGCGGCTGCGAATCGAAATTGCAGTTGATCCAAAAACTACTCAAAATGTCGGCTACTGCATTTCCCGGGTTGAATGCTCCGGTGATGCGGAGATGGAATCCTTATATGTCCAGGACGACTATCGGGGCCTCGGCCTCGGAGAGACCTTGCTTGGTAATGCCATTGCCTGGATGGATGAGTTGGGGGCCCATACCAAGTCCGTGTCGGTGGCCGTCGGCAACGAAAAAGCCTTCAGCTTTTATGAGCGCTTTGGCTTTTATCCCCGAAAAACCCTGCTGGAGCAGATAAAATAGTACCCGGAGCACTTAACTCATGTCAAACAAAAATACGGAGGAATGCAAATGTTAAATGAAAATGAACTAAAAACCTATACCCAATTGATGAAAACCCGTTTTATGGAAGATCCGGGGGTGATCTTTCAGGTCAATGGTCTTGATCGGGCCGACCTGTTGATTGAAGCTCAGTTTGCAGGGCAGATTCAGGCTTTCATGGTACAAAATGCCGTCCAGGTACTGCCTGATGGCCAGGGGCTGCTGATTGGTTACGCAACCCGGGAATGGCCCGAAGAACGGCTGACCCAGGTGATGCAGCAATCCGCCCAACAACTGCTGGCGGTCGTGAATCCGGAGGAATTGCAGCTGCTTTCCGATCGGGCGGTCTGTCAGACCCAGATCATTCCGTCGAATTGGCATCTCGCCTATGGTGCCACAGACGTTTATCATCTGCTGGTCATCGCCACTGACAAGTCCGCACGAGGTACCGGGGCTTTCAGAAAACTGCTGACACCGGTGCTAAAAAAATGTGCGGCCAATCAGGAGCCGATGGTACTGGAGACCTTCAATCCCGACAACCTGCCGATTTATGAACACTTTGGATTTCAGTTGATGGAATCGCATCGATCAGATGATATCGGCCTGACCTGTTACTGCATGATGCGTTCAGCGGAAAACTAAAACAAGTCGGGTGGTCAGGAAGCACAAAAATCGGCAACCGGAAAGGAAGACCGCAGCCAACGCACCTGCCCTGATGACGGCCGCCAGCGTCATAATGGTAACGGTGCCGGGTTGCTGCTTCACAAAAACCCGATTTCTGAGGCATTGCAAACGATCCCGTATTTTGATATGATAAACTATACATTTTTGCGCCGAGACAGTTATTAAGGGCATCATAGTGAGAATTACTGTATTTCTGGCAGGGGCTATACAGACAACAGATCAACCAGGAAGACCGGCGTTGCGAAAAGAAGCAACCATTAACAAGAAAAGAGACTGTTTAAAAATGATTAATAAAATCATTTCGATCAATCAGATTGAAACACTGAAGAAATGGCTTCAAACAGAAGAAGTAAAAAATCAGACCAAGCGCTCGTTGTCCGTCTTCGCACAAATATTCTCAGCCCGGAGTGATCCCCAATGGCTCACAGAAATCGAAGCTGCACTTCGGGTTGTTGCACCGCAAGCGGTAATTGTCGGAAGCTCGACCATGGGGGAAATTGGCGAGGGGCGGTTACTCACCAACACCACCGTCATTTCCCTGGTATTTTTTGAAAAGACCGGCGTGCAGGGTTTTTTAGTAGATACCAAAAACCAGGACGAAGCCCTTGTCGGAAAACGCTTATCAGAAAAAATTGAAAGCAACTGTCAGCAGATTGCCGGGGTTTTGCTGCTGGCAACCTCGTCATCAATGGATGTGTCTCATTTTCTCAAGGGTTTTTCGGCGGGCAGAAGGGGAACCTATCCGGTCTTTGGGGCTGGTGCCGGCGTTTACGAAGGCGAGCAGAAACCCATCGTCACCTTGAATCATCATTTCTCGTCAAGCGGGGTCGTTGCAGTGGTTTTTACGGGTGATGACATTGATATTGTGGTGCATACGTATTTAGGATGGGAACCCCTGAGTAAAGAACTGACACTGACCGAGACGGACGGCTTGTGGTTAAAAACAATTGATAATCAGCCAGCTTTTGAGGTGTACCATCGGTATCTGAACATTGAAGATGATGAAAACTTCTTTTTGAATGTGCTGGAGTTTCCCCTGCTGGTCGAAAGAAATGGGGTTGTCTACGCCAAAACGCCGAATGAAGTCAAGGATCATCACGACATAAAATTTATTGCCGATATCAAACAGGGCGAATCGGCCCGGATTGGCTACGGAAATCCGGCGATGATCATTCAAAATGCCAGGGCTATTCAGGATCGGGTTCAGGCCTTTCATCCGGAAGGGATTTTTATCTATTCCTGTACCTGTCGTCGCTTTCTGCTTCAGAATGAGGTGGAGCTGGAAACCAAAGCATTTCAAACCATTGCCCCGTCAGCCGGTTTTTATACCCATGGCGAGATTGTCTCTCACGAAGAAACAGTGATGTTGCTTAATGCCACCATGGTGACGGTGAGTATGAAAGAAGGAGTAGGTAAACCGCCTGAAGCGGTGCTTGAAACAGGGCCGACGGAACTACGAACCGGCCAACCCTGTAACCGCCGGGATAATCGGATGATTGCCCGACTGGTCAAATTTTTCAGCCGGGGCAACGCTGGAGGGGGCCGCAAAGCGGCTGAAAATGGGGGTGAAAAGCTGAGCGCTGAAGCCATGGTCGATCCCTTTAACCGCCAGAACAATCGCATTATTTCCCAACTCGTTAATTTTATTAAGGTGGTCACAGCGGAATTGGAGCAGGCCAACCAGGAGGCCAGACTGCTGGCTGAGCGGGATTATCTCACCCAGGTCTACAATCGCTTAAAAGGCCATGAATTCCTGCAAAGTGAAATCGCCCGGTGTAACCGGTATGGTCAGGAATGTGCCATTATGATGATAGATGTCGATTTCTTTAAAAATGTCAACGATACCTACGGCCACAATATTGGCGATGCGGTTCTTGTTCAGCTGGTAAAAATACTGACCCGGGAAATCAGAACCGTTGATGTGTTGAGTCGTTGGGGCGGCGAGGAATTTCTGCTTATTATGCCACAAATTGATGCACAAGGGGCAATATATGCGGCGGAACGGTTACGGACTGTTGTTGAAAAGACCTTGTTTACCCAGGGCCTCAGACAGACCGCCAGTTTTGGCGTAGCCACCTATAAACCGGGCGAGTCGCCGGAAGCTTTTATTGACCGGGCTGATAAAGCCCTTTACGAAGCGAAACAACTGGGCCGAAACTGTGTTGTGTCAAAGTGAGGGCAGCCATAAAACAGCCGGAGGTGCACAACGAGGTAGGGTATTGTGCACACTCCGGCCTGATAAAAAAGCGCTGCCGATTGCGCTGTCGCTTGCCTGGCTTTCGGTTAAGCGACGGGGTTATTTCGGGCGTATTCCCGGCCGTAGTTTGCCAGCTCGTCCATGACAATGCCGTTGTTCCATTCCCGGAAGCAGATGCCGTTGGGGATCGACGGATAGAAACGTCCGCCAGGACAGTAGCTGTCAACCGCCCGACGCACTTCGGCCCGGATCTGCTCTTCTGTGATGTTTTCGACATCGATCTTGGGCCCGTCAATGCCGCCGACCATGGCCAGTTTGCCCTGGGTGATGGCCTGGATTTTGACGATATCGTTCTGGGCAATGACGCCCTGCCAGATGTCAACGCCTATCTCCACCAGATCACTGACAATTGGTTCCAGAATGCAGTCGGCATGGTGCATGTAGATCATCCCGCAGTCATGGATGGTGTCGGCGATTTCCTGCTGCAGCGGTTTGATAATCTCCCGCCAGACCTTCGGGGGTAGAAACAGATTCTGTTTGGTACCCCAATCATCATGATAAAAAATGATATCCGGCTGGGTTTCTTCGGCCACTTTGCGGATATAGGCCATCTTATGATCGGCAATCACCCGTAGTAGGGCTTTCATTTCGTCGGGATACTCCAGATAAGCCATCAAGGCATCTTCCATCCCCAGCAGAAAATGACTGCGTTCAAAAAGTCCCCCCGGGTAGAAGAAGCAGGCCAGTTTTTCGTTTCGGTCGATTTGGGCGGCCGCTGCCCGGGCCGTGCTCCAGTCCAGATTGTCAAGGGAGGGGACAGTCAGCTGTTCTTCCCATTTTTCAATATCCGTAATGACCACATTATCCCGGGTGATATGGGGATGGGGCCCCGGTGCACCCGGCAGGAAAACCCGTACGGTTCCCCAGGAATCCTGATATTCCTGACCATCCTGAGGGAGCAGGGCATCCCGAACAAAGAAAGGATCAGGAATAAACTCGACCGCAGCCATCAAATCGCCGTAATAATCGGGTTGTTGGCCACGATACACGGCCATCACGTTTTCTCTTGGATTCATCAAAAAATTCTCCTCGCATCATTAGTAATTAGTAAACGATTGCAGCGCTACTGTGGTTATGTTTTGCTCCGGTGCAAACGTCACTGGCGTTTGCACAAACATTAAACATGTTTAAAATATACCACGGATGATTTGTAAAATCCAGCATTTTCTGAAAAAATAAAAGATACCCCTTCGGGTATCTTAAAAATCAGGATTCGTTTGTAAAAAGGCTTAGCGCAGCACATCGCTTACCGATGCCATCAGTGCTTCAAAAAGATCCGGTTCCCAGGCGCTGCGGCCGATGAAGAGGCCATCGACATTGTCAAGCTGGGCGTATTCACTGGCGTTGTTAATATTAACGCTGCCACCGTATAAAAGCGGCACATCGTTTCCGGCGGGGCCATACAAGGAAAGCAGCACGGAGCGCAAAAAGTCGTGGATCTCGTTGACATAGGGGGTTTCGGCGGGAATCCCGTTGACGCCAATGGCCCAGATCGGCTCGTAGGCAATCCAGAATGTGCCGATCTGATCGGCAGAAATGTCCTTCAGGGCCACCTTCAGCTGTTTGGCCAACATTTCCCGAGAAATGCCATAGTTGCGGTCACTCATTTTTTCGCCAATACAGATCAGTGGCAGCAGCTGGTGTTTGAGGGCGGCCAGGGCTTTCAGGTTGACGGTTTCGTCGGTTTCATTAAAATACTGGCGTCGCTCGCAGTGGCCCAGCTCGACAAGATCCAGGCCGATTTCGGCCAGCATCACAGGCGAAATTTCACCGGTGAACTGACCGGCATCCTCATAGTGCATATTTTGAGCCCCCAGTTTGAGGGTGCTTTTGTTTAAATCAAGCAGTTCTCTTAACTTCCACAGGTGGGTGTGTGGGGGAATGATAAAAAACTCAAACTGCGGGTATTTGGTAATAATTTCGGAAACGGCTAGGGTATAGTCGGTGGCCTCAGCCAGAGTTTTATTCATTTTCCAGTTGGTTCCCAGTAAAAATTTTTTCATGGTCGGCCTACTTCAGATAGGTTTTTTCCAGAGTCCGCATTTTTTCAACTTTTTTGGTTGAACCGCCGCCCTGGAATTCGCTTTTTAACCAGGCTTCGGCGATCATTTTGGCCAGTTCCACGCCGATTACCCGGGCACCCATGGTTAATACATTGGCATCGTTGCTTTTAGCCAGCCGCTCGGCTGAAAAGACATCATGACAGGTGCCGGCAAAAACCCCGGGAACCTTGTTGGCCATCATGGCTACCCCCAAACCGGTGCCACAGAAAATAAAGCCCCGGTCATATTCTTTGTTTTTGATGGTTTCGGCCAGGTTAAAGGCAATTTCCGGATAATCACAATCGTGAGTTGCAGAATAGGCTAAATCGGTGACATCGTAACCAGCCTTTTTCAGGTAGTTAAAAATCTCATTTTTAAAATCAATGGCAGCGTCGTCACAATCAACAGCAATTTTCATGATGAACCTCCTCGGTTTTGTTTTTTGGAAAAGATATTTTACATTATGTAAAAATGTCTTTCCCTTAAGGTAATTCGTTTTTGGATACGTTATCATTATTGCACAGAGTTTTGGGTTTGTAAAGTATAGAATCATTTGCGCGAAATAGAAATTAAGTAAAAGTGAATGGAAAATATGACAGAATGTCGGCCCATGAAAAGACAGGGAGGTTTTGATGGAAAAGACCCAGCGGATTATCATAAAAAATAAAAATGGCTTGCATACCCGGGTGGCGGCGATGGTTGCCCGGCAGTCCCAGAAGTTTGAAAAGATCTGGGACTGCCAGCTCTATTTGCGGCGGATTAATTCTCAGGAGGGGGTGCCCTGCAACAGTGTGTTGCCACTGGTTTCCCTGAAAGTTAAAAATGGCGAGATGGTGGAAGTGTATAGCAGTGACAGTGGCAGTGAGGAGGCGGTGTTCCGGCTGGCGTCGTTTCTGGGCCAGACGCCCGAGCTGGAAATACCGGAAACCGAAGCCATTGACAGCATCCTCCAGGAAAATACCCTGGCCAGTGAAAAGATTTTTGAAAGCATCAATAACGGTCTGATCGCCATGGACAGCAATGGCATCATCAATATTTTCAACCGGGCAGCCGAGGAAATCACCGGCATCAAGGCCAAGGATATTATCGGAAAAAAGGGTGATGAATGGGTGCCCAACTTTAATCTCAACGACCTGCTCCATTCCAAGTGTGAAAATCTCGGCTTGAAACACAAGATCGGCAACAAGTGGGTCATTACCAACAAGAGTCCCATCATTGTTGATGAAGAGGTGGTTGGCGGGGTGGTGGTGTTTCAGGATATTTCCCAGCTTGAGGAGCTGTCCTGGGAACTCCACAGTGTCAAAGAATTAAAAGAAAAATTCAATAACATTCTTGAAACCGTCGACGATGGCATCTGCATGATTAACCGCTGTCGGGAAATTACTTATGTGAACCACCCCTTTGTCAAAATGTTCAAGAAGGAAGGGACCCGGGTTCTAACCAGAAAGATTCAGGAACTCTTTCCCAAAGAAAAATTCGGCGATCCGTTTTTTGCCGGAAAAGAGGAGATCATTCTTTCCACCACCGACGGCCGGGAGTTTATCATGCATGCCCGTCCGATTATGATCGATGCCAAATTCAGGGGCAATGTGGTGGTCGCCCGGGAGTTGACCGAAATTGCCAAGCTGGCTGACCGGATTGAACTGCTGTCTCAGAAAACCCAGTATCTTCAGGAAGAACTGGCCAAAAAAGAGGGGCTCAATCAATCCTTTGATAACATCATCGGCAAGAGTGGCGCCCTGATTGAGAGTCTGACAGTGGCCTCAAAGGCCGCCCGAACCGATGCGGCGGTGCTGATCCGGGGCGAAAGCGGCACTGGTAAAGAACTGGTGGCCCGGGCCATTCACCGGGCTGGCGCCCGGAGTGATAAGCCTTTTGTAGGGATGAACTGCGCCGCCATCCCCTCCAATTTACTGGAAAGCGAATTGTTCGGCTATGAAAAGGGGGCCTTTACCGGCGCTTATAAAGAAAAACGGGGCAAGTTTGAAATTGCCAGCGGCGGTACGATCTTTCTTGATGAAATCGGTGATATGGACAAGGCCATGCAGGCCAAGCTGCTGCGGGTGCTCCAGGAGCAGGAAATCGAACGCATTGGTGGGGTTAAGCCGATCAGAATCGATGTCCGGGTGATTGCCGCCACCAACAGCCCCCTGGAATCGATGATGCAGGAAGGCAGCTTCAGACGGGATCTCTATTATCGCCTCAATGTCATTACCGTAATGCTGCCGCCGCTAAGGCAACGGAAGGGCGACATTCCCCTGCTGGTGGAATATTTTACCGAGAAAATCAGCAAAAAATATGATCTGCCCAAATGCGCCATCAGAAAAGATGCCCTGACCGCCCTGGAAAACTATCACTTCCCGGGAAATGTCCGGGAACTGGAAAACCTGATTGAAGGGGGTATGACCCTGTCAAATAACGAGTGGATCACCATTGCGGATTTGCCCGCCTATCTGTGTGATCAGGGAAGTGACCTAAACTGTCGGGAGAAGACGTTTTCATCGGATGGGGATGATCTCCCCACCTTTGCGGAAATGGAACGGTGGTTGATCGAACAGGCCCTGAAAAAACATGGCAGTTTCCGCAAAGCCGGTCAGGCACTGGGTTTGGATCATAAAACAATTTCTAAAAAAGCGGATAAATATCAACTCAAATAGAATTGGCACGTTATTTGCTATTACTAGCTTTCAGAATACCTGATAACACGATTCACCGTGGCATTAAAACAGAGAGCTGATAGATAATTCTGGTTACAAAGAGAAATTTGCCACGTGACAATGGAATGGGTAAATAAGCGAAAGGAGGAAGAAAAATGACAGGCGTAATTATTGTGTCCCATAGCGAAAAGCTGGCCGAAGGGCTGCGTGATATTGTGATGGAAATGAATGACGGCAGCGTCGATGTCATCGCAGCTGGTGGCGCTGACGGTGGTCGGATTGGCACCAATACATTAAAAATCAAAGCGGCGATTGAATCACTTACCAAATGTGATCATATTCTTATTTTTGTCGATTTGGGCAGTGCCGTTTTGTGTAGCGAAACGGCCATCGAAATGCTGGATGATGCGATCCAGGAAAAGGTTCATATTGTTGATGCCCCGTTGGTTGAAGGGGTTATTGGTGGTGTGGTTCAGGCAACCATCTGCAATGATCTGGAACAGATCATTGCAACCGCGAAAGAAGGGGCGACCCTCAGAAAAGTGTGTTAAAAAAAACAAAAAATGGGTAAATAATACCCGGGCGGGCAGAAAATCCCCGGAGTCCGGCAATGAAATAGTGTCAAATGGCTAGGTAACGAGTATTTATTTTGGCATGGTTCTTGCTTTTAAGAAAACGTATACAAATTATTTTTTCAGGAGGATGAAATGAAACGATTAATCAATGATCCCTATGATGTAGTAGAAGAAATGCTGGCCGGTTACGTAACGGCCCACAAAGATCATGTGGTTTTGGATCAGGCATCAGAAGCCCAGGGCCGAGTGGTCGTCAGCAAAAGCGCCAAGCAAAAAGATAAGGTTGGCGTGATCATCGGTGGTGGCTCCGGTCATGAACCGTTGTTTTTGGGGTATGTGGGCAAAGGCTTTGCTGATGCGGCGGTTATTGGTAACATTAATACCTCTCCATCGCCTGATCCTTGCTATGCATCGGTTAGAGCGGTGGATACCGGAAAGGGTTGCATCTATCTTTACGGGAACTATGCCGGTGATGTCATGAACTTTGATATGGGTGCTGAAAAAGCCGACGAAGAAGACGGCATCCGGGTCGAAACCGTATTGATTACTGATGATGTTATTTCTTCAGAGAACATTGAAGATCGTCGGGGGATTGCCGGAGATTTCTTTGTCTTTAAAGTAGCTGGAGCCAAGGCGGAAATGGGCGGTGATTTAGATGAAGTGGTCGCTGTTGCTAAAAAGTGCAACGATGTTACCCGCACGATGGGTGTGGCGATGTCCTCAGCCACCCTGCCATCTAAAGGCGGCCCGATTTTTGAAATGGAAGACGGTGACATGGAAATTGGCATGGGTATCCATGGTGAACCTGGGGTTCGTCGGGGCAAAATTGAACCAGCGGACAAGGTCATTGACCAAATTATGGCACCAATTCTGGCGGATCTCCCTTATACAGCTGGCGATGAAGTATACGTCCTGGTCAATAGCCTCGGCGCCACGCCGCTGATGGATCTTCATATCTGCTTCCGTCGGGTTGCCGAGATCCTGGCAGAAAAGGGTATTACCATCTACAAATCCCTGATCGGTTCCTATGCTTCCTCGATGGATATGGCTGGCATGTCGGTCACCCTTGTCAAGCTGGACGACGAGATCAAAGAATTATTGGATTATCCCTGCGATACTCCTTATTTTAAACAGTTTTAAGCCCGAATCCCAGAAAAATAAACGATCAAAATCTATTCTTAAATAACAATTTCTTAATAACATAACCCTAAATCTTAATAACAAACCAAATGGGCGGTCAGAAGACTGCCCATTAATCCATTGTCAGGAGAAAGAATATGAGCGATTATATCTTAAATAAAGACTATTTTATTGCAGTCATTGAAGACCTTATTGAAATGGCAGAAGAAAAAAAGGAATACTTCATTCAATTGGATTCCGCCATCGGCGACGGCGATCACGGCATGAATTTAAGCATTGGTTTTCGTGAAGTCAGTAAAAATCTGGAAGAATGGAAATCAGAAGATATTAACACTATCTTTAAAAATGCCGGGACAGCCTTGCTGGACAAGGTTGGCGGAGCCGCTGGTCCATTGTATGGGGGCTTTTTTATGAAGTTTGGTCTACCGGTCAAGGGCAAAGATGAGGTGACCTTCGATGAATTCATTGAGATGATGGAGTCTGGTGTGGCCATCATCGAAAAGCGTGGCAAAGCAGTGGTTGGCGATGCAACCATGGTTGATACCCTGCGTCCGGCGGTTGATGCCATGAAAAAAGCCTATCACGATGACGGGTGCTCCCCCAAAGAAGCGATGAAAATAGCCATGGAAGTTGGGGCTCAGGGATCCGACTCAACAGTGCCACTGATTGCCAAAAAAGGTCGAGCCATGCGTTTAGGTGAACGGGCCATCGGTCATCGGGATCCGGGATCAGCCTCCAGTGCGGCGATGCTGGAAATTTTCTATAAACACATGCCATAATCCTTACAGCTGCTTCGTGTAAATATAGCAAATCGACCTTGACAATATCGCGGAATAAGCATAAAATAAAAGATGGTAAACCATTACAAAAGAATACCAACAGGGCAAGAGTTTAAGAGATGTCCGTATGATACTGTGGTGCGTCACGCCGGAATGTCCGGCTGTGCCCCAGTATGATGCGGACTTTTTTCACGTTTGAAATAAGTGCCGGAAAAAACCGGGACAATCGCCGGAGGGCGGCAAAAGCCCAAGGAGCAAAAGCGATCAGGCAACGGGGCGTGGAACATCGGGAAGTGAGTACTGAGAAAGGAATGCCTGTGGAAACAAAAAATACAAACAAGTCATTTAAAAGCAAACCGGTGATCCCCTCGGTTCATCAGCGCAAAGAACTGCTTTATGCCATGGCAGAAACCGGGGCGGATTGGATCATGCTTAAATTGGGCGATGTCAACACCCTGCCACAACTGGTAGGGCATATTCATCGTTTTGGGAAAAAGGTGATGGTTCACCAGGATTCGATTAAAGGAATTGCCCGGGATAAAATGGGTATCCAGTATATGGCAAACTGCGGTGTTGACTGCGTCATTACAATGAAGGCACCCTGTGTGAAATATATCAAAGAGGCCGGTATGTTTGCCGCTTTCGGATTTTTTGTCATTGATTCTGATGCCTGCCGTAGTGGTTTAGCGAATATCAAAGAACAACAGCCGGATGTGGTTATTCTGATGCCGGGAACCATCCCCCGGCAGCTTGTCCGGGAGATAAAAAGTGAAGCCACAACACCCATCATCCTGGGCGGTTTAATGACAACCGCCGAACAAATCGCCGGAGCCATGGCCATTAGCGTGGCAGCCGTCGCTACCAGCAATCCGGATTTATGGAATCTGGAAACCTGAGGCTTTCTATTGGTATCAAAAATTTATATAAATGGAGGAAAATTCATGAAGAACGTAATGATTTTTGGCGATTCAAACACCTGGGGATGGGATCCATCCAATGATCTGGTTGACGTGATTAAACGCTGGCCGGATGAGGTTCGCTGGGCCGGAGTACTTCAGCAGGAACTGGGTGGTGATTACAAGGTGATTCCCGAAGGACTAAACGGTCGAACCACTGTATGGGATGACCCGATTGAAGAATACCGCTGTGGCAAGCAGCATATTATCCCGCTGCTGGATAGTCATGCGCCGCTGGATCTGGTGATTATTATGATCGGCACCAATGATTTAAAATGCCGTTATACCGTGACGGCTCAGGATATTGCCAATGGTGCCAGTCTGATTCTCGATAAAACTCTGGCCCAGGTTGGTGCTTTTGGTCCCGATGGTCCAAAGGTTCTCTTTATTGCGCCACCGCCTCTGGGTCCCATTGAAGATGGCATCTTTAGCGTGATGTTTGCCGGAAACCGGGAAAAATCAATCGAGATGGCCAAGTTTTATCAGGGTGTAGCGGAAAGCCGGGGCGTACCTTTCTTTGATGCCGCCACGGTGGCCAAGGTCAGTGCGATCGACGGTCTTCATCTCGGCGCCGATGGTCATGCCGCCCTCGGCAAAGCAGTTGCCGCCGAAGTTAAAAAGATCCTGGAGTAAAGAAAAATGGCGGCAGCGATGCCGCCTTTCTGAATTAAACCATGGCGTTAAAGGGAAAAAGGAGGCTGCTATGGAAAACAAATTGGCCCTGATAAACGGTATTGGGGTGACCATGGATGCGAATCAACCGTCGTGCCAGGGCATTTATATAAAGGATGGCGTCATCGAGAAAATCGGAGCATCTCCGGCAATAAAAAATCTGGCAGCAGGCGAAGGGGCGCAGATTATCGATCTGGGTGGCAAAACGTTTATCCCGGGGCTTCACGATTGCCACGTGCACATGATGAGCACCGGCTTGTCGGCCATTGGGATTAATCTTTATCATTGCCGGGCGGTTAAAGAGGTGCTGGAAACATTGGTAAAGGAACAGACAGGTGATTCCAGCGAATGGATTTTTGGCTATGGTCTGGATGAATCCCGGCTGGTGGAAAAAAGACCGCCCACTGCTGCCGAGCTGGATAGCTGTTTTAAAGAGCGACCAGTATATCTGGTGGATCGGGGGCTGCACTATACCCAGGTCAATACCATCGCCATGGAATTGATGGCCATTGGCGAAGCCGAAGACGGACTCGGTCGGGATGCCGCCGGGAATTTATCAGGTCGGCTGCACAGTCAGGCCAACAGCCACGCCCGGAAGTATTTTTTTGACAAGATGAGCTGGGCCCAGCGGGAAACGGCCATCCGCCATACGGCGCAAATTGCCGCAGTCATGGGGGTGACCACCATTCATGCCATGGAAGGTGGCGATCTGTCTTCGGATTACGACATTCCGGTGTTTTTAAAGATCATCGACGAACTGCCCATTCATGTGGTGCTCCATTGGTGCAGCACTCGAGTGGCGGATGTTGTCGCCCAAAATCTTAAAATCATTGGCACCGATATTCTTCTGGATGGCTCAATTGGTTCCCGAACGGCAGCTTTTAAAGAAGCCTATTGTGATGATCCCACCTCGGTGGGCGAGCTTTTTTTCTCCGATGAATGGGTCACTAGCTACATCGAAGCCGCCCACCGGGCTGGATTGCAGACCGGCTTTCATGCCATCGGCCAGCGGGCCATCACGCAGGTATTGAATTGTCTGGAACAGGCTCTTGCTAAGTTTCCGATGCCGGATCACCGTTTCCGGATTGAACACTTCGGCTTTCCTGATGAAAGCGACATAAAACGGGCGGCCGCCCTGGGTGCCGTGATTTCTACCCAGCCAGCCTTTACCTATTTGCGGGGCGGCCCCGACAGTGTTTATGAAGAACGGGTGGGGCCAAAACGCAATCGTCGGGCTTATCCCCTGCGGGAACTGCTGGATGCCGGTTTGGTCGTCAATGGCGGCTCCGATTCCAATGTCACCCCCATCAATCCGCTGTTGGGCATCCATGCGGCGGTCAACCCGCCCTATTCCGGGAACGCCATCAGTCCCGCCGAGGCGCTGCGACTCTTTACTATTGATGGCGCCTATACGGCCAAAGAAGAAAAAATCCGGGGCAGCTTGAGGGCTGGCAAAGCCGGGGATATTACGGTGCTCAATCAAAATCCATTGGCGGTGGCACCGGAAACGATCAAAGAAATTGAAGTGGCAATGACGATTTTTAAGGGTAAGATCGTGTATCAAAAATAAAGAATGGAGAAAGACAATGAAATATATTTTAGGAATTGATGAAGGCACCACCGGCGTAAAGGTCATGATTTTTGACAAAGCGGTCAATATCATTTCGCAAGCTTACTCGGAATTCACCCAACACTTTCCCCAGTCTGGCTGGGTTGAACATGATGCCAATGAAATCTGGGCGGTTACCCTAAAAATGGTGGGCGAAGCCCTGCAAAATGGTAACATCAAACCTCAACAAATTGAAGCGATTGGGATTACCAATCAGCGGGAAACCACTGTGTTTTGGGATAAAAATACCGGTCAGCCGGTTTGTCGGGCGATCGTCTGGCAGGATCGCCGCACCCTGGATATCTGCGAAGGCCTGGAAGCCAAAGACGGGGCTGGGATTGTCGATCGCACCGGGATGATCATTGTCCCCAATGATGCGGCCACCAAAATCCGCTGGCTGCTGGATCACGACCAAAAGGTCAGAACCGGCGTTGATAAGGGGGAACTGCTGTATGGCACTATCGATACCTGGCTGGTCTGGAAGCTGACCGGTGGCCAGGCTCACGTCACCGATTATTCTAATGCCTCCGTGACCCTGCTGCAAAACGCCCGAACCCTGGACTATGATGAGTGGATTTTAAAGGAACTGGCGATTCCCCGGGAAATTCTACCGGAGCTGCGAACATCCAGTGAGGTTTATGGCCTGACTGATCCGGAGGTTTTCTTTGGTGTTGCCGTGCCAGTGGCGGGAATCCTGGGCGATCAGCAGGCGGCGGCCTTTGGTCAGGGCTGTCTGGAAAAGGCAATGGCCAAAAACACCTACGGCACCGGTTCCTTCATGGTGATGAATACCGGTGATAAATATGTTCCCCCATCAGACGGCGTTTTCTCTCCGGTTTTGTGGAGTGCCAAGGGCCGAACCGATTACGGTCTGGAAGGAATGGCCGATGTTTCCGGGGCGGTCCTCCAATGGTTGCGGGACGGCCTGGGGATTATTGACGATGCCAAAGAGGCTGAGGAATTAGCCCGGCAGGTTGAGGACAGTATGGGGGTTTATTTCGTCCCGGCCTTTGTCGGTTTAGGGGCACCCTATTATGATTCCTATGCCCGAGGCACCATTATCGGGATCTCCCGGGGAACCACTAAACAGCACATTGCCCGGGCGGCTCTGGAGTCGATGGCCTTCCAGGTCAAGGATGCCTTTAATGTGATGGAAAAGAAGTCCGGCTTTAAACTGACCAGACTAAGAGCTGACGGCGGTGGTGCCAAAAGTGATTTTTTGCTGCAGTTTCAGGCAAATATTTTAGGGATTCCGGTGGAACGGCCGGTCATCACCGAAACCACCACCCTGGGAGCCGTTTACGCCGCCGGGCTGGCAGTGGGCTACTGGGACAGTTTTGAAGAAATTGGCCAATTCTGGAAAATTGAAAAACGTTTTGAACCGCAAATCAATGATTCCAAACGTCAGGAATTATGCGGATTCTGGGATAAAGCCGTGAACCGGTCAGCCGGTTGGCTAAAATAATCCAGGGATGATTTCTGGCATTATCCTAAAAATTTTGATGTAAAGGACTAGCAATGCACAGTGATAAAGTGTATAATAGCCTCAGATTATATTAGGAAAAGAGGACTAAAAGGAATGAAAAAAAGAAGTATACTTGGCCTGATGCTGGTAGTCGTTCTGGTTGCCGGATTATTTGCCGGTTGCAGCAGCACTGCTAAAAAAACTGAAGACAATGCAAACAATGACGACAAGACCTTTGTGGTCGGCTTGGATGACTCCTTCCCACCAATGGGCTTTAGAGATGACAAAAACGAAATTGTTGGTTTCGATGTCGATCTGGCCAAAGAAGTTGGTAAGCGAATGGGCATGGAAGTGGTTCTGCAACCGATCAACTGGGACACCAAGGAACTGGAACTGGATTCCGGTAATATCGATGTCATCTGGAATGGCTTAACCATCACCGACGAACGTAAGCAAGCCATGGATTTCACTGCACCCTACCTGGAAAATGATCAGGTGATTGTAGTCAAAAAAGATTCTCCGATTAAAACCAAAGCCGATTTAGCCGGTAAAAATGTTGGGGTTCAAAAAGGTTCTTCAGCTTATGATGCCTTTACAGCTGACCCGATCAGTAAAGAGGCAGCAGCCTTAAATGAATACCCGGAAAATGTATCGGCCCTGAGCGATCTGGGCATTGGCCGAATCGATGCTGTTGTGGTAGACTCCATTGTCGCCCGCTACTACATTACCTCTGAAAATGCCGAGTTTGTCATCTTAAGCGAAAGCTTATCACCCGAACTGTACGGCGTGGGGATTAAAAAAGGCAATACCGAGCTACTGACTCAGGTTCAGGATGCTCTGGATGCGATGATTGCTGATGGCACCGCCGCCACCATTTCGACCAAATGGTTTGGTGAAGACATTATCTACAAAGCAAACTAACAGAAAACAATCAGTTTTTAGAAATCGGATCGTTTCGATCCGATTTTTTTATGACTGGTGATACCATAACTTTAATTCATTCCTCAGGAGAAAAAAATGTCAGATTTTTATATTTATTTATCAAATATCACCGTGCCGATGTTGCAGGGGATGGTGATTACGCTCAGTGTTTTTGCGGTCACCATTGTCTGTTCGCTGCCGCTGGGTTTTATGTTTACCCTGATGGCCCGAAGTCGGATAGCGCCGGTTAAATCATTTGCCAAGGGTTATATTTATGTGGTCCGGGGGACACCGCTGTTGCTCCAGATCATGTTTGTTTATTTTGGCCTGCCGCTGCTGCCGGTGGTGGGAGACTACCTTGTGTTTGAACGCTTTACTGCGGCCTGCATCGCCTTTTGTATGAACTATGCGGCTTATTTCGCAGAAATCTTCCGGGGCGGTCTGCTGGCCATTGATAAGGGACAGTACGAAGCGGCTAAAGTGCTGGGGCTGACCAAAATAGAAACGATGACCCGGGTGGTGATCCCCCAGATGATTCGGGTCTGCTTGCCGGCGATCAGTAATGAAACCATCACCCTGGTCAAAGACACCGCCCTGGTCACGGTTATTGGGGTAGCGGAGATTCTTCACTATGCCAAAACCTCAGTTAACCGGGATGGCGATACCTTTGCTTTTCTGGTGGCGGGAGCCCTGTATCTGCTGATCAATTTTGTGATCACGATGGTGTTTAAAAAGCTTGAAAACAAATACGAGTTCTAGAGGAAAACGATGGAAATTATAAAAGTCAATCAACTCAATAAAAGTTTTGGGAACAATCACGTCTTAAAAGACATCTCGTTTACCGTCAATAAGGGCGATGTGATGGCCATCATCGGGTCATCCGGATCGGGTAAATCGACACTGTTGCGTTGCCTGATTGATCTCGAGAAGGCTGACAGCGGGGACATCATCATGGAGGGGAAGCCGCTGCTAAAAGATGGCGTCTACCCCAGTGCCCCGGAGATCCGCACCATTATCATGAAAATGGGGATGGTCTTTCAGCACTTTAATTTGTTTCCCCACCTCACCGTTCGCCAGAATCTGGAACTGGCGCCCAAGGTCGTCAAAAAAGAAGAAGTGGTTGCGATGAATACCCGTGCTGAAGCCTATCTTAATAAGGTCGGCCTATTGGATCGGATTGATGCCATGCCCTCGACCCTGTCCGGTGGAGAAAAACAACGGGTGGCCATTGCCCGGGCGTTGATGATGAACCCCGATATTCTGCTTTTTGATGAACCGACCTCGGCTCTGGATCCGGAACTGACTGGCGAAGTATTAAGCGTTATGCAAAGCCTGGCCAACGAGCACATGACGATGGTGGTGGTGACCCACGAAATGGGTTTTGCCCGGGAAGTCGCCAACAAGGTGGTCTTTATGGATTCGGGAACAATCCTTGAAGAGGGGACCCCGGAAGATATTTTTATCCATCCCAAAGAAAAACGCACCCAGGCATTTTTAAGCAGCATCCTGCGCGATCAGAAAAAGAAAGCCCCCAAAAAATACCGGCTCAAAAAATATTGTTGAGCCAATTGTAAAAAAGTCCGAAAAAAAGCCTTCCGTCAGTGAGCCGGAAGGCTTTTTGAATGCAAAAATAGATTTGACAAAAATAAAATTTTGTGATAGCATATAAAATTGCATTGGTATCTTTTAAAATAAGGTTAGAATGCATCCTTGTCGTCAATTTTAGCGGCATCAACGGAAGCATTTGCGACTCGGTCATGAATAACTGATCAAAGGGGAAACATGTCGGAGTCAGCGGATATGAAATTGATTACGGTCTAATCATAACACAAGGCGAGATGAAACACAACAGGCAAATTTGGGATACCTACAGGCTCGACGCGAGTCGTTTTGGGGTAATCCGTTGCTGAGTATTTTTGCGAGGGGTGATATTGGATGGTAATGTTGCATCCTGAAAAAGATGGTTTAAGAACACGCCAAAGCTTTTCTAAAATCAAAGAAGTTATTGAAATGCCGAACCTGATCGAGGTTCAGAAAGATTCATACAACTGGTTTATCGAAAAAGGACTCAAAGAGGTTTTTGACGATATTGATAAAATCGAAGACTACACGGGAAATCTGGTTTTAGAATTCGTGGATTATTCCATTGAGGGAAAACCGAAGTATTCAGTGGAGGAGTGTAAAGAAAGGGATCAAACCTACTTTATACCATTAAAAGTAACAGTTCGTTTAATTAATAAAGAAAAGAACGAAGTTAAAGAGCAAAAGGTTTATATGGCCGATTTGCATAAAATGACCGAAACCGGAACCTTCATTGTCAATGGAGCGGAACGGGTTATTGTCAGCCAGCTGGTGCGATCACCAGGCGCCTATTTTTCCTTGAGCCGTGATAAACTGGGGAAAAAACTGTTTTCAGCCCAGGTTATTCCCAATCGTGGGGCCTGGTTGGAATACGAAACAGATTCCAATGACATCATGTACGTTAAAATCGACCGAACCCGTAAATTACCGATCACAGCACTGATTCGGGCTCTGGGATTGGGAACCAATCAGGAAATTCTTGATTTTTACGGTGACGATTACCGACTGATTGAAACGATCAAAAAAGATGAAAACAACAATATGAAATCAACCCGGGATGGTCTGATTGAAATCTATAAAAGACTGCGACCCGGTGAGCCACCAACGGTGGAAAGTGCCCAATCCCTGCTTAACTCGATGTTTTTTGATGATCGCCGCTACGACCTGGCCAAGGTCGGCCGTCACAAATACAATAAGAAATTAGCCCTGGCTACCCGAATTGCCGGTCAGCGGGCCGCCCAGGCTGTCGTTAATCCGGAAACCGGGGAAGTTTATGTGGAAGAAGGCGAAATTATTTCCAATGATATCGCCACCGATATCCAAAATTCCGGGATCAACGTGGTTGATGTCCGGGTGGATGATAAGGCAGTTCGGGTTATCGGTAATGGTTTTGTCGACATCAACGCTCAGGATCTGCCATTTGACATCAGTGATCTGGACATCAAAGAATTTGTCTGTTATGAAGTGCTAAAAGAGATTTTAGAATCAGACATGACTGATGACGAAAAGAAAAAATCGCTTAAAAAGCGGATGGATGAGCTGGTTCCCAAGCATGTGCTGATCTCCGATCTCCATGCCTCGATCTCTTATATTATTGGTTTGGATTATGACATCGGCGCCATTGATGATATTGACCATTTGGGCAACCGTCGTTTGCGTTCGGTCGGCGAGTTGTTACAGAATCAGTTTAGAATCGGTTTATCCCGTATGGAACGGGTGGTTCGGGAACGAATGTCAGTTCAGGACGATGAAATTTTAACACCCCAGGGCTTAATCAATACCCGTCCGGTCAACGCCGCTTTAAAAGAATTCTTCGGTAGCTCCCAGCTGTCCCAGTTTATGGATCAGACCAACCCATTGGCCGAACTGACCCATAAGCGCCGTTTATCAGCTCTGGGACCTGGTGGTCTAAGCCGTGAACGAGCCGGGTTTGAGGTTCGAGATGTCCATCATAGCCATTATGGCCGGATGTGCCCAATTGAAACCCCGGAAGGTCCCAACATCGGACTAATCGGTTCCCTTAGTACCTATGCCCGGGTTAATGAATATGGTTTTATCGAAGCCCCCTACCGAAAGGTTTATGATGGCGTGGTTTCCGATGAAATTCATTATCTGGCAGCGGATGAAGAAGGCCGTTACACCATTGCCCAGGCCAATGAACCATTAGATGAAAATAATCGTTTTATCCGCAAACAGGTTACGGGTCGTGCCGGCAGCAAACGGGATTTCGTGCTGATTCCCCCGGATCGCGTCGATTACATGGATATCTCGCCGAAACAGATTGTTTCGGTGGCGACATCCCTGATTCCCTTCCTTGAAAATGATGATGCCAACCGGGCCCTGATGGGGGCCAACATGCAACGTCAGGCGGTACCGCTGCTGATTCCCAAAGCTCCGGTTATCGGGACGGGAATGGAGCATAAGGCCGCCAAAGACTCCGGTGTTTGTGTTATTGCCAAACGAGCCGGTACCATTGAACGGGTGGAAGCTGCTGCTATTCATATCCGTACCGATAATGGCGAACTGGATAAATACACCTTGCTTAAATTTAAACGCTCAAACCAGGGTACCTGTATGAACCATAAACCGTTGGTCAATAGAGGTCAATATGTTCAGGCGGGCGAAATCATTGCCGATGGTCCGTCCACCGAAATGGGTGAACTGGCTCTGGGTCGCAACATTTTGATGGGCTTTATGACCTGGGAAGGTTACAACTACGAGGATGCCATCCTGATCAATGAAAAGTTGTTAAAGGAAGATGTCTTTACCTCGATTCATATTGAAGAATTTGAAGCCGAAGCCCGGGAAACCAAACTGGGACCGGAAGAAATCACCCGGGATATTCCCAACGTCAGCGAAGATGCGCTGAAGAACCTCGATGAACGGGGGATTATCTTTGTCGGTGCCGAGGTTAAATCGGACGACATTCTGGTTGGGAAGGTTACACCAAAGGGTGAAACGGACCTGTCTGCTGAAGAAAAATTGCTCCGCGCGATCTTTGGCGAAAAAGCCCGGGAAATCCGGGATACCTCATTAAAAGTTCCCCATGGCGAATCGGGGATTGTTCTGGATGTTAAAGTCTTCTCAAGAGAGAATAAAGATGAAGATTTAAAACCGGGGGTTAATACCCTGGTGCGGGTTCTGATTGCGGTTAAACGTAAAATCTCGGTTGGAGATAAAATGGCTGGACGGCATGGAAACAAAGGGGTTATTTCCCGTATCCTGCCGGAAGAAGATATGCCGTTCATGCCGGATGGTACCGCCCTGGAAATTGTTCTTAATCCGCTGGGGGTACCTTCGCGAATGAATATCGGTCAGGTACTGGAAGTTCATCTGGGACTGGCGATGCGGTCCATTGGCTGGCATATTGCCACCCCAGTTTTTGACCCGGCTAATGAACAGGACATTATGGATCTGCTCACTCAGGCAGGCTTGCCGGAAGATGGTAAGATCCAGCTTTATGATGGCCGTAGCGGGGAACCCTTTGATAATAAGGTAACTGTTGGTTACATGTATATCCTTAAGCTTCACCATTTGGTTGATGATAAAATGCATGCCCGTTCAACCGGACCCTACTCTTTAGTTACCCAGCAACCATTGGGTGGTAAAGCGCAATTCGGAGGCCAGCGTTTTGGAGAGATGGAAGTTTGGGCGCTCGAAGCCTACGGCGCCGCTCATACCCTGCAGGAAATCTTGACGATTAAGTCCGATGACGTCGTTGGTCGGGTTAAAGCCTATGAAGCCATTGTCAAAGGTGAAAACATACCAAAACCAGGTATTCCCGAGTCATTCAAGGTACTCATGAAAGAATTCCAGAGTTTGGGTCTGGATGTGAACATCCTTAATGACCAGGAAGTTGTCAAGATTCTGGATGACGAAATGGACGAGCGGGATCCGCTCGAAGAACTGGCCATCGAAATCGGCAGTACTGAACTTTCCGAAATTGGTGATGACGTGAAATTGGAAGATAGCTTCCAGATTAAGAGCGTTGATGATGACGAATTCGAAGATGACTTATATGAATAAATTAAAATTAGAAGGGAGCGAAGCCATTTGTTAAACGAGGAATTCACCTTCAAATCCTTACAGATCGGATTGGCCTCACCTGAGAAAATCAGAGAGTGGTCACGTGGAGAAGTAAAAAAACCGGAAACCATTAATTATAGAACCCTGAAGCCAGAAAAAGAGGGGTTATTTTGCGAGAAAATTTTTGGACCGCAGAAAGACTGGGAGTGTAATTGTGGTAAGTACAAGCGTATTCGCCATAAGGGCATTGTCTGTGAAAACTGTGGGGTTGAAGTAACTAAGGCAAAGGTCAGACGTGAGCGGATGGGTCATATTGAATTGGCTTCTCCAGTATCGCACATCTGGTATTTTAAAGGCATCCCCAGTCGAATGGGATTGATCCTGGAAATGTCGCCCCGGAATCTGGAAAAAATTATTTATTTTGCGGCTTATGTTGTCACTGATCCCGGTGAAAGTAATTTTGATTTCAAACAAATTTTAACCGAAGCGGAATATAAAGAAGCTAAAGGTCAATTCGGCAATAAGTTTACCGCCAGCATTGGTGCCGAAGCGATTCAGGAACTTTTGAAACTGGTTGATCTTGACCAGGAATCAGCAGTACTCAAAGAAGAACTTAAAGGCAGTTCCGGTCAGAAAAAAATCCGGGTTGCCCGACGACTGGAAGCGGTTGAAGCGTTTCGCAGTTCCAATAACCGTCCGGAGTGGATGATTCTTGAAACCATTCCAGTTATCCCACCGGAACTGCGACCAATGGTACAGCTCGATGGGGGCCGTTTTGCGACCTCCGATCTCAATGATCTGTACCGTCGGGTCATTAACCGTAACAACCGTTTGCTAAAGCTGCTGGAACTGGATGCGCCGGATATCATTGTTCAAAATGAAAAACGGATGCTTCAGGAAGCAGTCGATGCCCTGATTGACAATGGGCGTCGTGGCCGGGCTGTCACCGGACCGGGTAATCGTCCGTTTAAATCCCTCAGTGACATGCTTAAAGGGAAACAGGGTCGGTTCCGTCAGAACCTTTTGGGAAAACGGGTTGACTACTCGGGCCGTTCGGTTATCGTTGTTGGACCGGATCTGAAAATGTTCCAATGCGGTTTACCTAAAGAAATGGCCATAGAACTGTTTAAACCGTTTGTAATGCGGGAACTGGTGGGCCGTAACCTGTCACAAAATATTAAAAGTGCAAAAAAAATGGTTGAAAAACTCGATCCGATTGTTTGGGATGTACTGGAAGATGTCATTCAGGAACATCCAGTACTGCTTAATCGGGCCCCGACCCTCCATCGTCTGGGGATTCAGGCTTTTGAACCGATTCTGGTTGAAGGGAAAGCGATCAAACTACATCCATTGGTTTGTACGGCCTACAATGCAGACTTTGATGGGGATCAGATGGCTGTCCATGTACCTTTATCGGTAGAAGCCCAGGCCGAAGCCCGCTTCCTGATGCTGGCATCCAATAATATTCTTAAGCCCCAGGATGGAACCCCGGTTGTGGCACCAACCCAGGATATGATTCTGGGAACCTACTACATGACCATCTACAAAAAAGATGGCAAGGGTACCGGAAGTATCTTTAGAGATCTGGACGAAATGGAAATGGCTTATTTCAACAAGGATGTCGATCTGCACGCCATGGTTAAGGTACGGATTGCTAAAGAGATCGATGGCGAAACGGTGACCCGTCTGGTTGAAGCGACGGTAGGACGATTTATTTTTAACACCATTATTCCTCAGGAATTAGGTTTTGTAAAACGGGAAACCATCGAAGATCAGTTTAAACTGGAAATCGACCGCCAAGTGAATAAGAAAGTTCTCTCAGAAATCGTTGAGCGATGCTACAAAACCTTCGGACCGACCAAAACATCGGAAGTGCTGGATGAAATCAAGCGCTTAGGTTTTAAATTCTCAACTCGTGGTGCGATTACCGTTGGGGTCAGTGATATGGAAGTTCCGAAAAATAAAGAGGAAATCCTTTCAAAGGCCGATGATAAGATCACCGAAAATATGATGCTTTACCGTCAAGGGTTTATCAGTGATGAAGAACGTTACAACAACGTCGTTGAAATCTGGAACAGAGCCACCGATGAGGTTACTGATGCACTACTTGATCACCTCGAGGATCTGAACCCGATCAATATGATGGCCGACTCCGGGGCCCGAGGTAGCAAGAACCAGATTCGGCAGCTGGCCGGGATGCGTGGTCTGATGGCCAACCCGAGTGGTCGTATCATCGAATTGCCGATTCGTTCTAACTTCCGTGAAGGGCTGAATGTGCTCGAGTTCTTCTCTTCCACCCATGGAGCCCGAAAAGGTCTGGCCGATACTGCGCTTAGAACGGCCGATTCCGGGTATCTGACAAGACGTCTGGTTGATGTCAGCCAGGATGTCATTGTCCGGGAAGATGACTGTGGGACGACCCGCGGTTATGAAGTATCAACCATCAATGATCACGGTGAAATCATCGAAACCCTCCAGGAACGACTGGTCGGGCGCTATGCCTTTGAAGATGTGAAGCATCCGGAAACCGGTGAAATACTGGCTCCGGCTGGTGAAATCATCTCGACAGAAATGGCTCAGAACATCGAAAAAGCTGGCATCGAAAAAGTATTAATTCGGGCGGCCTTTAATTGTCAGTCCAAATATGGGGTTTGTAAAAAATGCTATGGGGTTGATTTAACCACCTGGCGACCAGTAGAAATCGGTGAAGCGGTAGGGATTATTGCCGCTCAGTCGATTGGTGAGCCAGGTACCCAGCTGACCATGCGTACCTTCCATACTGGTGGGGTTGCTTCAGCTGACGATATCACCCAGGGTCTCCCTCGTATCGAAGAGCTTTTTGAAGCCCGAAAACCAAAAGGTCAGGCCATTATTTCAGAAATTGATGGTCGCGTTGAAATTCAGGATAACCAGAAAAAAACCGAAGCGGTTGTTACCGGTGCAGACGGTGAAATGAAGGTTTACCTGATTCCGTACGGCTCGCGACTGCGGGTTCACACTGGCGATCAATTAGCTGCCGGGGATGAAATCACCGAAGGTTCAATTAATCCAAGTGATATCTTAAGAATCCAGGGGATTGACCATGTACAACAATACCTGCTTCAGGAAGTTCAGAAAGTTTACCGTATGCAGGGTGTACACATTGGTGACAAGCATCTGGAAGTCATTATCCGTCAGATGCTCAGAAAAGTTAAGGTTGAAAATCCTGGCGATACCAATTTACTGGCCGGCAGCTTAGTGGATATTTTCAGTTTTGAAGAAGAAAACAAAGCCGCCCGGGAAGAAGGCGGCGAGGAAGCCACTGCCAGTCGGGAACTGTTGGGGATCACTAAAGCCTCATTGGCAACCGATTCATTCTTGTCAGCCGCATCCTTCCAGGAAACCACTCGGGTATTAACCGATGCCGCCATTAAAGGCAAAGTTGACCCACTGATCGGTCTGAAAGAAAATGTTATCATTGGTCAATTGGTACCCGCTGGTACCGGAGTTAAGATGTATGGTGACGTTGATCTGGTTTATGAACGGGAAGAAGACGACGTGTACGAAGATATGCTTGAAGAAGACAGCAGCGCTGAATCTCTGGATATTGTTTTTGATGATGATATCTTAAATGCCTATGTTGAGGAAGAACAGGAAGAAACCGAAGATGCCATTATTACTGATCTTGATATCTTCGATCTGGATTTCTTAACTAAAGAATAATTCTTGACATTTAAGGCTCAAACAGGTATAGTTATTAGGTGTGTTTATCGAAACACGCAGACAGCAAGAAGGAGGAACCGATGAATCAATTTGTTGATGTTTCAAAAGTGATTGGAATGAAACAAACTCTCAAAGCTGTAAAAGAAGGAAAAGCACTTAAAGTCATTTTGGCAGAAGATACTGATGAAAGTATCAAAAAAAGCATCGTTGAATGTTGTGACAGCCATCAGATCACAGTGGAACGAGTTGAAACCAAGGTGGGACTCGGAAAAGCTGGCGGAATTGATCGAGCTGCCGCTGTCATTGCGATTATTAAATAACACTAACCGGGGTTGTCGTCAAGATAACCCTGGTTTAAAACAAGTCATTAATAATCGTTTCGATTATTGATATATTATTATTAAAAGGAGGTGCAGGACTAAATGCCTACCATTAATCAGCTTGTAAAAAAAGGAAGAAAAAGTCTGGATGAAAAAACCAAAACTCCAGCTTTGAAAGCAAACCCTCAAAAAAGAGGCGTATGTACAGCAGTTAGAACATCCACACCAAAGAAACCAAACTCGGCGCTTCGAAAAATCGCCAGAGTTCGTCTCGTTAACGGAATGGAAGTAACCGCTTATATCCCAGGTATTGGACACAATCTGCAAGAACATAGTATTGTTCTGGTAAAAGGCGGACGTGTTAAGGATTTACCAGGGGTTCGTTACAAAATTATCCGTGGTGCGCTTGATACCGCTGGTGTTGACGCTCGTAGACAAGCTCGATCCAAATACGGGGCTAAGAAGCCTAAAAAGTAGTAGTGCATAGTGCTGCATATTCAAGCGCTCGTTATTTAAATTGATCGAGACCAAATATATGTTAGAGACGCTATACGCACAACAACGAAACGTTGGATGTCGAGTACCGATGAACATAAAATGTTAAGGAGG
The DNA here is from genome assembly GCF_001766835.1 of Acetobacterium wieringae. Taxonomy (GTDB): domain Bacteria; phylum Bacillota; class Clostridia; order Eubacteriales; family Eubacteriaceae; genus Acetobacterium; species Acetobacterium wieringae. Next base: position 30,328 of record NZ_LKEU01000046.1, read on the forward strand.
GAAGTAAAGTGCCTAGAAAAGGACCTGTTCCAAAAAGAGAAGTTTTACCTGATCCAATCTATGGAAGTATTGTTGTAACCAAATTAATCAACAACATCATGTTAGATGGGAAAAAAGGTGTTGCCCAGAAAATCGTTTACGATGCATTTGAAAAAGTTACTGAAAAAACTGGTAAAGATGCACTGGAAGCATTCCAGGAAGCCCTTGCCAATATCACACCTGTTTTAGAAGTAAAAGCTCGCCGTGTTGGTGGTGCAACCTATCAAGTACCAATGGAAATCCGTGCTGAGCGTAAGCAGGCTTTGGGTCTTCGTTGGTTAGTTAATTACTCCAGAAAAAGATCTGAAAAAACCATGAAGGATCGTTTAGCTGGCGAAATTATGGATGCACTCAATAATAGTGGTGCAGCTGTTAAGAAAAAAGATGATACCCACGCTATGGCTGAAGCGAATAAAGCTTTTGCACATTATCGTTGGTAATTTGTTTAGATTTAGAAATAAGAGAGGAAAGCATCTGTGTCAAGAGAGTATAGTTTAGCAAAAACAAGAAATATAGGTATTATGGCACATATTGATGCAGGAAAAACCACTACCACAGAAAGAATTCTGTTCTATTCCGGAAAAATCCATAAAATTGGAGAAACCCATGATGGGGTTTCCCAAATGGACTGGATGGAACAGGAACAAGAAAGAGGTATTACCATTACCTCGGCAGCAACCACGTGTTTTTGGAAAGACAACCGGATCAATATCATTGATACACCAGGACACGTTGATTTTACCGTAGAAGTTGAACGATCATTGCGCGTTCTCGACGGATCGGTAGCTGTTTTTTGTGCAAAGGGTGGCGTTGAACCGCAATCAGAGACAGTATGGCGTCAAGCAGATAAATATCATGTTCCCCGAATGGCTTACATCAACAAGATGGACATTACCGGAGCTGATTTTTATAACGTACTGAAAATGATGGAAGACCGTTTAAACGCAAATCCTGTTCCAATTCAATTACCTATCGGCAAAGAAAGTGATTTTGTAGGGATCATTGACCTTCTGAATATGAAAGCGATGATTTATCAAGATGACTTAGGTGAAAAAATCGATATCGTTGATATTCCTGAAGATATGACAGAACTGGCTGAAGAATATCGTGAAAAACTGATTGAATCTATCGCTGATCACGATGAAGCCATCATGGAAAAATTCCTGGAAGGCGAAGACATCGGTATTGATGAGCTAAAAACAGCCATTCGAAAAGCAACATTGAATGTTGATATTATTCCGGTTGTTTGTGGCTCTTCCTATAAAAACAAAGGCGTTCAGCTGGTGCTGGATGCAGTTGTGGATTATATGCCATCTCCACTGGATGTACCGGCGATTACCGGGATCAATCCAGATACTGAAGAAGAAGACAGCCGTAAAGCAAGTGATGACGAGCCATTCTCAGCACTGGCATTTAAGATCATGACTGACCCCTTTGTTGGAAAACTGGCATTTTTCCGTGTCTATTCCGGAACGATTGACTCCGGTTCCTATGTTTTCAACTCGTCAAAACGAAAAAGAGAACGTCTGGGCCGAATTCTGCAAATGCACGCCAACCATCGTGAAGAAATTACTACGGTTTATACCGGGGATATCGCTGCGGCAGTTGGTTTAAAAGATACCTCAACCGGGGATACTCTGTGTTCTGACAAAGCACCCATTATTCTGGAGTCCATGGAATTCCCGGAACCGGTAATCCATGTTGCGATTGAACCAAAAACAAAAGCTGGCCAGGAAAAAATGAGTACCGCTTTAGCCAAATTAGCTGAAGAAGATCCAACTTTCAGAACTCATACTGATGAAGAAACCGGTCAAACCATCATCTCTGGAATGGGTGAGCTTCACCTTGACATCATCATTGACCGAATGCTGCGAGAGTTTAAAGTTGAAGCTAATGTTGGGGCACCACAGGTTGCCTACAAAGAATCCATTACCAAAGCCGTTGACGCTGAAGGTAAATTTGCTCGTCAATCCGGTGGACGTGGTCAATACGGTCATTGTCTCATCCGCATGGAGCCTGTTGAACCAGGTACTGGATACATCTTCGAAAACAAAACCGTTGGGGGATCAATTCCTAAAGAATTCATCAACCCAATTAATCAAGGGATTGAAGAAGCCATGCGTAATGGTGTGTTAGCTGGATATCCGGTACTTGATCTTAAGGTTACCGTTTATGATGGTTCTTACCATGACGTGGATTCCTCAGAAATGGCCTTTAAAGTGGCTGGATCGATGGCATTCAAAAACGGTATGCGAAAAGCTGATCCGGTTATCTTAGAACCAGTTTTCAAACTGGAAGTTGTTATTCCGGAAGAATACATGGGTGACGTTATGGGGGATATTAACTCCCGACGTGGTCGTGTTGAAGGAATGGAAATGCGTGGCGGTGCCCAGATTATTAAAGGGATGGTGCCATTGGCTGAAATGTTCGGCTATGCAACCACACTTCGAAGCAAGACCCAGGGACGTGGCGTTTACACCATGCAGTTCTCACACTATGAAGCTGTGCCGAAATCAATTTCTGAGCAGATCATAGAAGGTCGTAAACAATAATAAATCAATAAAATAAATTTTAAGGAGAAGAACAAATGGCAAAGTCAAAATTTGAAAGAAATAAGCCCCACGTAAATGTTGGAACAATTGGTCACGTTGACCACGGTAAAACAACATTAACAGCGGCCATCACATCTGTATTAAACAAGCGATTTGGAACCGGTGAAGCCGTAGCATTCGAAAACATCGATAAAGCCCCCGAAGAAAGAGAGCGTGGAATCACAATTTCTACAGCTCACGTTGAATATGAAACAGCTAACCGTCATTACGCACACGTTGACTGCCCGGGCCATGCCGATTATGTTAAGAACATGATCACTGGTGCTGCCCAAATGGATGGTGCCATCCTGGTTGTTAGTGCTGCCGATGGTCCAATGCCACAGACGCGTGAACATATCCTGTTAAGCCGTCAGGTAGGTGTACCATACATCGTTGTTTTCTTAAACAAAGTCGATATGGTCGATGACGAAGAATTACTGGAATTAGTTGAAATGGAAGTTCGTGAACTGCTTGACGAATACGAATTCCCAGGCGATGATACCCCAATCATTCCCGGATCTGCTTTAAAAGCGTTAGAAGATCCAGACGGAGAATGGGGCGACAAAATTGTTGAACTGATGACAGCTGTTGACAACTGGATCCCCGATCCAGAACGTGATACCGACAAACCATTCCTGATGCCAGTAGAAGATGTTTTCTCAATCACTGGTCGAGGAACTGTTGCAACCGGACGTATCGAACGTGGGGTTGTTAAAGTTGGTGAAGAAGTTGAAATCGTCGGTATTCACGACAGCCGTAAAACAGTAGTAACCGGAATCGAAATGTTCCGTAAATTACTGGACGAAGGTCGTTCAGGCGACAACGTAGGGGCGTTACTGCGTGGTGTTGACCGTACTCAGATCGAACGTGGTCAGGTACTGGCTAAACCAGGTTCAATCAAACCACATACCCACTACATGTCAGAAGTCTATGTCTTAACCAAAGAAGAAGGTGGACGTCATACGCCATTCTTCGACGGCTACCGTCCACAGTTCTACTTCAGAACAACTGACGTAACGGGTGTCATCAAATTACCAGAAGGCGTTGAAATGGTAATGCCTGGCGATAACGTTCAAATGGAAATCACCCTGATCACTCCAATTGCGATCGAAGAAGGTTTACGTTTTGCGATTCGTGAAGGTGGCCGTACTGTTGGTTCTGGTGTTGTTGCCAAAATGTTGGAAGACTAATAGCTTAAAACAGAGCAAATGCAGATTTTGAGACGAATGTCCTTGTATGGATAGGATTCTTGAAAAAGCTGTAATAAAAACCTTAAACATATAATAATACCAAAAATATTTTAGCGGTGCTGTTTGATCAGTTCGATAGCGTCAGGTAAATACGAATATTTTTGGTCAATCTTGCCGCCTCTCGAAAGAGGCGGCTTTTTATTTGCCAAAGGGGGGATAAAAAACTCCGTTCGATCTTCAGCGGCATTTGTGATACAATAGAGTCATAAATAGTGTTGGGGGAAAGTTAATGAAAAAGTATATCAGTGTAACCATTTGTGATAAAGTGGAGTCAGTCGGAAATGACTATAACAAGGGCTTTAGAAAATGTAAAACAGAAGAATTAGCCCAGGAGATTGAGGATCTCTGTAATCAATACGATGAGAAAGGCTATGAGCTGGCATCAATCGTACCCATTGTTCAAGGACAGCACATCGTTTTTTCCAGCGATGGTAGCTGGGCCAACAGCGTCACCGAAGGGGTGATTATTACCTTTAAAGCAAAATAAAAAAAAGGTCTATTCAGAAAACTTCTGAATAGACCTTTTTTAAATCAGTAATTTAATTTCGGAAAAATCATTTTCCCGGAAAAACAGAAGCGCTTCATAAGAAACACGGTAGATCGATTTTTGGGGAATTCCAAGACAGCGAGCTGTATTGGTGATAATTAGAATCGAAAAATCTTCCACTGGCATTTTTATGCGGGTCTCACAAAAAGCCCGGGTAAGCTCACGTCTGGCGCCAAAATCGGCAATCAACAGGGCATCAAATTCAATTGGACGGATCCGCAAATTATAGTCGCTGACAAAATTATGATAGATTTCACCCATTTTTCCATGTAGAAAAGGATAGAGAGAATCATTTTGAGAGATCTCATAATAAAAATGGTTAACGCGCGGATCACTCAGTAAATAATGATACCAAACCATGGTTAAGTAGAAGTGTTTTTCAAATGCGTTAATGGGTTTATATCCGATCAGTTTCTGATTGAGCAGTTCATGGATCGAATCCAGATAATCATCAAATATTTTAGCGATAAAGGTATCTTTGGTCGCAAAATGATAGGTCATCGAACCTAAAGTAGTATCAGAATGATCAGCGATTTGTTGAATGGTGGTGGCATTATAGCCCTGATTATAAAATAGTTCTTTGGCACTCGTGTAGATGCGTTCTTTTGTCATCTCGCCCTTGGTCATTTTTCGCATTGGTATTCTCCTTATAAGCAATGTGGCATAGCAATTTTAGCATTAAGTGAGAAAATTAACAAGGAAAAACCGTAAAAGTATGAAATAAAAAAATAATATAATGCAAATTACTAAAAAAACAGTAAAACGATAATTATTTAATAAAAAATACTTGACAAATCTGATGTAAAGGGTTACTATTTAGTAAGTCTTAGTAATATTACTGAAAAGATCAAAAAAGGCGAGGGTAATACTCCGGAAATTTTACTCTGGTCGATCATTTAAAAATTTTGAGGAGGCTCTTTTATGGAAAAAAAACCCTTGAGTTCAGGGCTTAAGAGATTCTTCGGTGTTGGGGATCTTGGATTTACTCTGATGTCGAATGTCGAAGTGTTTTATTTTGCATATTTTTTAACAAATATTGCAAAATTTGATTTGGGTACAACTGCAATAATTATGACCTTAACAAGTACAGTGGATATGGTGTTATCACCGTTCTATGGTGGATTTATTGATGCTCTTAAACCAATGAAATGGGGAAAATACCGATCATATTTACTGGTAATCCCACCAATGGTCGTCGTTCTCTACACATTGATGTTTACGGTTATTGGCACTGGAATCGTACCAATGGTTATCATCTGTGTCGCATTCATTACTTCACACGTGGCTTGGAACTTTTCTTACGTTGCAAATATAGCACTTATTCCAACAATTTCAACGACACCTGATGATCGAACACAATTATCGGCAACACGAGGCGCTTATGCAAATGTTGGGAAAATTATTTTCTCAGCAATGGGCTTAGCCACTATTTTATGGGTTGGCGAATTAGTTAAAAACCCAGTACTTGGGTTCACGATTTCGGCATTTGCCATGGCATGTGTTTACTGGTTAGGCTATTTCATCCACTTCAAACTGACAAGTGGATATGAAGCAACAATTGAAGATGGAACAGCAAATACAAACACTGCCAAAAAAGAAAAAATTTCCATTGGCGATATGGCTCGATCATTGGTTCAGAACCCACATTTGTTAGTATTACTGTTAGCAGATGTCGCCCGTTGGATAGTTAACTTTGTTTGTGCCGGTTCAGCAGTTTACTTCTTTACCTATGTAGCAAACGATGTTGCAATGTTTAGCGTCTACTTGCTGGTTGCTAATATTATGGCGGTAATTGGATCGTACTTAAGTAAATATGTAGCCGCAAAAGTATCAACACGAACAGCCGCATTGATTGGCTGTTACGGTTTAGGTGTATTCTTAATTGTTACTCAATTCGTTGTTGGTAACATCACCATGGTTCTGGTTGTTCTTTCCTGTGCGCAGTTCTTCTTAGGATTCCTGTACGCATTGATGGTGGCACTATATGGTGATGCATCAATCTACAGTGAATGGAAAACAGGAAAAGCAGCATCAAGCTGGGTCATGGGATTATCGAATTTACCACTGAAGCTGGCGATCTTTTTCAAAGGTTTAATCATTCCAGCCATGCTGGCTTCAGTCGGTTTCGTTGCCAAAATGGATCCAGCAACTGCCACTCCAGAATTAAAAGCTGGTATTACAACCTTATTCTGCACCATTCCTGGTTGCACAGTTTTGGCTGGCGCGGTTCTGTTAACCTTTGGATACCGTTTAACCAAAGATAAAGTGACTCAATATCAGGCTGAAATCAACGCCAGAAAACAAATCGCAGAATAATAGACGTTAAAATGATGACAGTAAAATAATTACAGAAAAATAAGAAGCCATATTCAAATCAATTGATTGGCTTCTTATTTGTTTCATAGAGCGAATAGCGATATGTTGGGGGACAACAGAATAGCTAGCGTTTAAAAATACGACAGAGGTGGATTATGAATAAAAAACAGATAATCGGATTGATCATAAGCATTGCCGTGCTGATCGCCGTTTTTTTTCTACCCATACCAATGGGTTTGACAGATAAGGGACTGATTACCATCGGGCTGTTGCTGTTCTTTTTAATCATGCTGATTACTGAAGCACTGCCAGTTGGGGTTATTTGTTTTCTGTGTCTGGCGCTATTGCCAACCCTGGGAGTTACAAAGAATCTGACTGCTGGATTAAGCGGCTTTACCAACACGATCTTATTTTTTGTATTGGCATCATTCGGTCTGGCGGAGGCGGTGACCTCGACGCCGATTGTTCAACGGATCTTGCATGCCCTGCTTAAAAAATTTGGCAGAGACGTTAGGACCTGCGTCCTGGCAATTATGGTGGCTGGAGCCCTGGTATCCTCCATCGTGACAGACGTACCATCGGTGGTGGTGTTTATGGGGATCGGCGCCAGTTTTCTCAAACTCTTTGTTAATGAAAATGATCGTGCCCAGACTGCAAAATCACTGATGATGGGGATTCCCATTGCCGTGATGCTGGGGGGACTGATGACTCCAGCCGGTAGCGGCATTAACATCTTGACAATTGGATTGTTGCAAAGCCAGGCGGGAATTCAGATAACATTTCTTCAGTGGATGGCCTGTGGTATTCCGATTGTAATCGTGATGGTGCCCTTGACCTGGTTCATCTTGACGAAAATATTTCCTCCGGCAGAGATTGATAAAATGGAGATTGCGAGCTACCTGGATGAGATCGAGGTTAAAGAAAAAGTGGATAGTCGGGAATTGAAAGTCATTGTGATTGGTTTGATCATGATTTTCTTCTGGCTACTCAGCTCGTTCTATCCGTTTATTGAAGTAACTGTGGTAGCCCTGTTTGGCTGTGTCTCTTTCTTTTTGCCGGGAATTCGCGTCCTCACCTGGGATCGCTATATGAAAGCGGTCAGCTGGATTTCATTTATTCTGATCGGAACAGTTTTATGTATTGCCAATACCATCGTTGCAAACGGTGTCAGCGAATGGTTTGTCAACTATGTATTACCATCGTCTTTATCATTCTCACTAATGGGTGGGGTTTTCTTTGTCTCAGTCATGTGCTTTGTGATCATGCTAATTGTTCCTGTGGCTCCAGCTTTAATTGGGGTGTTGACGCCAGTTATTATCAGTTTGGCAGCCACCACCGGAATCAATCCAGCTTTACTGATCATTGCGCTTGGCTTATGTGCCGGTAACTGTTATTTATTCCCCATTGACACCATACCACTCATTACCTATACTGCTGGCTATTACAAAATGACGGATATGCCTAAGGCCGCAATCTGGCTTCAAATTGCTTTTGTTTGTCTGGCTACATTATGGTTGCCAATCGCCGGAAAACTGGTAGGATTGGCATAAAAAAGTTTTTTTGTAATAAATAGGGACATTTCAAGCACAAAAAAAGAGAAACCGTGTGGTTTCTCTTTTTTTATAGAGTTATTAAATTAAGGGGCTAATTAATTGTTTGTCGCTTATGCAACCATTTCTTTAGCTTTAACAGCGGCGCTACCAGCATCAGGAGCAAATCCATCGGCACCAATTTCAGCTGCATATTCAGGAGTAACAGGTGCACCACCAACGATGACTTTTACGTCCAATCCGCTGGCTTTAATGGTTTGTACGGCTTCTTTCAGAGCTGGCATAGTGGTTGTTAACAGACCGGAGCAGGCTACCAGGGTAACATTTTCGTTTTCTTTGATGGCTTCAACAAAACGTTCAGCAGGAACATCCACACCCAGGTCAACCATGGTAAAGCCAGCACTTTCGATCATCATTGAAACCAGGTTTTTACCGATATCATGTAAGTCGCCAGCAACGGTTCCAATAATACAGGTTCCTAATGAGTTTGAAGTATCACCAGCTAACAGCGGACGTAACACATCAACACCTTTGGCCATGGCTTTAGCAGCGATTAGCATTTCTGGAACAAAGATCTCTCCAGATGAGAATTTTTCCCCGACAACACCCATCGAGTCAACCATGGCTTGCAGGATATCAGCTGCAGAGCTACCTTCATCTAATGCTTCCTGAACCAGTCCAGGAACCAGTTTCGTTTTACCAATTTCTACTTTTTCTTTAACTTCTTGAATTTTTGACATTTCTTTCTCCTATTCAGTAATTATAATAAATATTAGTGTCTGTCAGCTGATTGTGTGATCAGCTGACAGAATTTGTTTGACAGTTTTATAATGAGGCTTCGTTACAAGCGACTATTTTTTCTGACCGAAAATTCCTTCACGGTAAGCGCCGATATATTCCATACAGTAGTCATCTTCGCCCAGCAGCGCTTCAGTGGCATAGATGATTCCCATCAGGTCACCATTGGTCGGATCAAGGATGGCACTGTCCAGTCCAGCATTCATGGCCAGAACGGTAAAGCCCATGTTGACCATTTTTCGGGCAGGCAGGTTGAATGAGATGTTGCTGACGGCGCCGGTGACATGAATGGTCGGGTATTGTTCTTTAATACTTTTGATTACTTCCACAACCATACTGATACCATCTTCTGACGTACAAAGCATTTCAACCAATGGATCGATGTGCATTCTTGACGGATCAATGCCGTATTCTTTGACTTTGGCCATTAAATCAGCAAAGACATCCAGACGGTCTTTAGCGGTTTTAGGAATGCCCTTATCGCTGTTAAGCAGCGCCACACATTCCCATTTGGTATCAGCAATGGCTTTAAATGCAGCATCGACTTTATCGCCTTCAAGGGATACGGAGTTGAATAAGCCCGGTTTGTTACAGTATTTCATCGATTCGATACAGGTATAGACGTTGGGACTATCCACAGCAATGGGGATATCGGTGACTTCCTGAACCAGATCAATCAGCCATTTCATGGTTTCCAGTTCGATATCATCATCAACGGAAGCACAGACATCGATATAATCGACGCCAGCTTCGGCCTGGATCTTGGCCAGATTTTTGATAAATTCGCCATCTTTGGCAGCGATGGCTTTGGCAGTGGAAGGAATCGCACCGTTAATTTTTTCTCCGATAATAATCATTTTATCTCTCCTCTGGATATTAATTTTACCACTCTTTCAGAGTATGGATTGTTAAATTGCTTTGGACTAGAATAGTTCTTTGGTCATTTTTTCGATGGCTTCATCACAGGCTTCGTAAACGCCCGGGAAGGAAGAAACGGGCAGCCCCTGACAAGCACCTGGGATGAAGTAGAGTTTTCCAGATTCACGGCAGGCTCGGTCAAATTCAGCATCAATTTGTTCTTTTGTCCATTCAGGATGATCGATGACACCACTGTGAACACCACCCATAAAGGTGATTTGTCCGCCGTATTCTTTGATCATTTTAGGAATGTCATTGGTTGTCATAACACCCTGCCAGATATCAATACCCATTTCAATCATATATGGAACTAAGGTTGCGGCATAGCTGTCGCTATGGTGAACAATCAGTTCAACACCGTTAGCTTTGTAAAAACCATAGATTTTTTTGTAGGATTCTAAAAAGAATTCTTCAAACATTGCTGGCGAAAGGAAGGTGGAAATCTGGCTGCCCCAGTCGTCATGGTGTAAAATTGCATCAGGGTGCAGATTTTCAACCAACGCTTTAGCATAATCCAGCTCATACTCGGTTAAATAATCGATCAGTTCATGCATGGCCTCGGGTTCTTCGTAGAAACTCATGAGGGCATTTTCCATACCCATCAGATAATGGGTCATTTCAAATAAACCGGGAGCGATGAAGGCCGCAACATATTTATTATCACGATCAACGGCCTTAGCGTCAGCAATGGCCTGATCCCACGCCCCTGCAGGTCGTTCCATGCTTGGAGCTTTAACGTATTCTTTCCATTCAGTAACATCTTTAAGAACAACATGTTGTTCATCGTGTACTGGGAAAGAGGCAAGTTGACCTTCGGGCCAACGGATGGTAATACCCCATTCATTGATTACTTCGCCACCGATTTGGGGTTTGATACGACCAGATGGTACGCTCATAATCATTTCCAGAAATTCATATTGTTTGACAAAACGATCTGGATTTCCACCGGTCATGACTTCTTTTAAATTCTCTTTTACAGTTAACATAGTGTATAGCCTCCTTAGTTTATCTGGAATAAATCATTGATCAGTTTTAGCATCGTTGCTGATAATTACATATTTTGACTGCGATTACAATAAAAATAACGATCAAATGAGCGAACAGATTTAAAACCGATTTTTTAGTATATGATATTTTATTTACTATTATTTTAGTAAATATTCTTTCATTTACTGTGATTATAAACGGTTGCAGGTATTTTGTCAACGAAAATTTTTGTAAAAGTGTCGGAGTTATCGTTTTTCTTAAAGAATGAGCAATAAATCACCTCAATAAGCCAGTAAAATAAGCTCAATCACAGGTGGACACGAAAAAGAGCCGCAGTTTTATATAAGACTGCAGCTCTTTTTTAGTCTGTTCACACCGATACGTGCGTTATCGTCCCGACGACGAAGGACAAGGGCAGAATCGGTCAATCGCTATGTTTTTTTATATAGTCAACGATTTCGTTTTTTCCCACCCGATTGACGCCGCTGTGTTCCACGTCAAACCCGGCATCAATCGCATGACCAAGCACCTTTTCCATTACTTCAGCGACCCGGGGACGGCAGAAGGTTCCTTGACACCAGCCGCAGCCTGCCCGGGTACGTCGTTTGATGCCGTCAACGGTGGTTACGGGAATACCCCGGTTCATGGCATCAATAATAGTCGCTTCATTGACTTGTTCGCAGCGGCAGATTATTCTTTCCGGGCTGGAGGCCATGTCCACCAGCGGCTGGATTTCTTTCACCGGTTTTAATTCAGTGCGGGTAATAATCGGAGCCCGATAAGGATTGAAGCTGGGGTCTTCTTCAAAGGGACAGTTCAGCTCTTTTAAAAGGCCCAGAACCATCTCGGCAATAGCTGGTGAAGACGTCAGACCCGGAGATTGAATACCGGCGCAATTTATAAATCCGGTCACGGGGGTGGCTTCAATAATAAAGTCGTCGGTGGAGCTGACTGCCCGAACGCCGGTAAAACTACGGATGAACTGTTTTATGTTTAATTTGTCGGTGGTGTGTTTGGCTTCATTAAAAATTTTCAGGAGCCGTTCGGCATGGGTGGATTTGTCAACTGTATCTTCATTGACCGCATCCGGACCGATCAGCAGGTTGCCGAAATAGGTTGGGGTGACAAGGATTCCTTTGCCCATTTTTGTGGGCATTTGGAATAAGACCGTATTGATGATGCTGGCAGAGCCCCGTACCATCAGGATGTACTCACCGGTGCGGGGGGTAATGGTGAAATAATCAACACCAACCATTTTTGAGACGGCGTCTGAGGATACACCGCCAGCGTTAATCACATAATGCGACTGGTACTGTTGGCCATTTTGGTCAGTCAGGGAAAAGCCGTCAGTGTTTTTTTGGATGCTGGTAATTTCGGTGTTCAACAACAGCTTAACACCATTGGCAACAGCGTTTTCGGCCAGTGCTATGGCCATTTCGTAGGGTGAGCAGATGCCGGCCCCTTTACAGTACAGGGCGTATTTGACAGCTGGGTTGACATTTGGTTCCATGGCCATAATCTGGTCATGATTAAGAATTTCCAGATCGTCGACACCATTGGCCAGGCCGTTTTCATATAATTCCTGGAGTTTTGCCAATTGCTCTTCTTCAAAGGCCAATACCAGCGATCCGATTTTTTCAAAGCCAAAGTTAAGCTCCTCGTTTAGCTGATCGAATTGCTTGCGGCCCTTGTAGCACAGACCTCCTTTTACTTTGGTGTGGGATTCGGCAAAGCCTCCATGGACAATGGCTGAATTGGCTTTAGTGGCCCCCATCGACACATCATCTTCCTTATCAAAAACAACAACAGATAATTTGTAACGGCTTAACGCTCGGGCGATCGAGGTTCCGATAATACCGGCGCCGATTATAGCAACATCATACATAGCAGTCTCCTTCAGTATCATTAGATTTTTAGCAATCGAATGCTTAGATTACATACCCATTTTCCTTGGCATCTCGCAGAAATTCATAGAAAAATTCCCGTTTTACATAGTTTAGCGGGGCATATTCCTGCTGGTTGTAGGCAAAATTCAATTTGGTGACAGCAGCCTCAAAGGAAATATTTTCCAGAGGGATGCCGCCAGCGGCAATCAGTTCCCGACAGGACGCATAAAGATCGCCCTGTATATTTTTGTAGGAAATCAGATAATGATCGACCTGGGGATTATTTTTGATAAAGGACAGGAGCGACGTTCCGTTTTCCCCTGTAACATTACCGCTGCCACAGTGGTATAAGGAGTGAAGGACAGCCCGGATTGGACGGTTATGCAGGTTGATCACCTCATAGTTTAAACCGGGATAGGCTCGCAGCGCCAATACTTCATTACGAAATTCGGCAATGGTTGGGACACAGTCAGGAGTCGGATTATAAAGCTTGAGCATGGACGGATTTTTAGGACTGGGGACACAGCACAGTCCCCGATGATCAAAAACGCCTAAAGGATCTCCGAAACTGGTAAAGTCATCCCGTAGCCAATCCGCTTCCTGAAGCCGGGTGGCCAGGTGAACATAAATAATATGATCGCTATTTTCATAAAGGGTATAAAAACCAGGCAGTTTCATATTAATGATAAATGCCACTGCCGCTGAAAAATTGGCGATGGCATTGCTGTTTGGTTGGCCGATGGCGTAGTTGGCAGCCACTAAAACGATCGGAATCAGAGGACTGTCAAGACCATAGGAAAGGGCGGCCCCGGTATAGGGCAGGGTATCCGATCCGTGGGCAATAATGACACCATCATAGTCGCAAAGACGATGGGATTGCAGGGTTTCTATTATTTGCAGCCAGTGTTTTGGTTCGGCGTTTTCACTGAGGATGTTAAAGGGACGGACGACCTCAAATTCGACTTGACAGTTGCTTTGTTCGTTGTAGATGGCGAGTAAGTCGTCACTGCGACGGGAATCAACATCGATACAGCCATCATTGACAGCGCTGCCGATGGTTCCGCCGGTTAATACTAATAAAATTCTGGGTATTTTTTCCATAGCTGAGCATCCTTTCGGTAATTTAGAATAATTATAGCATCTAATCAGGAGCAGGGGAATAAAAAAAGCAAACAGCAGAAATGTGTTTGCTTTTTAATGACCAGATCAAAAGGAGAAAGACAATTAGGCCATTTCATTACGACCAAGAAAGGTGTTTTGCATGTACCGGTTCGAAAAATCAGGATCAGTGGCTAACTCGATGTGAGTGGTGACTTTGGGGATTGTTTCGCAGCGTTTGGCTTCATCCTGAGATAAGAGAAAAAGTTGGGAACCGGTTCCGGCTCCATTACCTATGGAGCGGATCGGTACGCCAGAAATTTCTGGAAGTAAACCAATAAACTGAGCATTTTCGATATCGATGTAATTGCCAAACGCACCTGCCAGAGTTATTTCTTTGAGATCCGTGGCTTTGATGCCGTACTTTTCAGTTAGCAGGCAGCAGCCGGTAAAGATGGCGGCCTTGGCCAATTGTACTGCCCGAACATCTTTCTGGGTGATGATCATTTCTTTGCCATTGGGGTTATCCTGATGACGGACAAAAACAAAATAGCGTTGATTGTTCTCGTCGGTTTTGAACCGATCTTTAAAGGGGTGATTATCAAGATCCTCGCCTTTAATAAAATTACCGCGATCATAAATCAGTCTTTCCCGAAACAGGAAGGCAATGGCATCGATAATCCCCGAGCCACAAAATCCCAGGGGCGCAGCATCGCCAATAACATGACATTTGATTTCATTGTCAATCAGTTCGATTTTTTCGATGGCTCCAGTGGTGCCACGCATCCCCATGTGGATACCGGCTCCTTCAAGTGCAGGACCGCAGGCCGTGGAAGCGACAAAGTAGCGGTTCCGGTTGCCGACAGCTATTTCGCCATTTGTACCCAAGTCAATCATCAAGCGGTATTCGTCATCCTTTGGCAGACCCAGCAATACTGCTGTTGTATCGGCGCCAACAAACCCTCCCAATAAGGGCAGAAAGGTTATTTTACCGTTGGGGTTAATATTGATGGTAAATTCTTCGGCATCGGCAACCACCATATCCCGGGTGATCCCGGTAAATGGGGAAAGACCCAAATGCAGGGGATTTAAGCCCAGAAAAAGATGGGCCATGGTACTGTTACCGCAGAATACACACTCATAAACAGCTTCTGCAGCGATCTTTGATTCATAGAAAAGGTTTGAAAGGATGTTGTTGACCGTTTCAATAATAGCATGTTGGATCGCCTTCAAATTTTCAGGCGAGGTGGATGCATAATCGATACGGCTGATTACATCACCGCCAAAAGATATTTGCTTATTCAAAGAGGAATACTGATGAATCAGAACTCCACTGGTGAGATCATAAAGGTAGCCGACAACCGAGGTCGTCCCAATGTCAAAGGCAACACCATAGGCGTTTAGCGATTCACTGCTGGGGATTAGATCAATCACTTCATCATTATAGAGCACAAAATTCATCAAAGGAAGGCTTTTCTGATGAAAGATTTCAGCAGATTTCTGCAATACTTTAATAGAAGACATCTTGATCGGCATATCGAGGGCGTTGCGGATGGCTTCAAGATCGTAGGAACACATCTCCGGTTTCAAGTGTGCCATTGGGGTGGTCACAACCCTGGTTTTGGGGTTAAAACTCAGTGTCTCATTTTCGGTGGTTTCCAGTATTTGTGATACGGCGGCTTCTTTTGAAATGAGAATAGCCATATCGTTGGACACGGGATGCTGGCAACCAAGGACTTCTGAAACTAAATCGTTTTCACGAATGGTCACAAGGCATTTCTTACACGTTCCCTTGCCTCCGCAAACTAGATTTTGAGGAAAACCAACCTGAGCACAGGCGGCAGCAACGGTAGTTCCAGTTTCAACCAGGATACTTTTATCCAGCAATGGGAAAAAAATGCGAATAGTCTTCAAAGATGACATAAAATTGTCCTTTCTCAGTTATAAATTGGGGGGACCTGTAAAATATTTTCTAAACTGATTTTATTATACCCGTAAAATACGAGATTTTCAATACGCAGCGAATGATAATGAAAAATTTGTCTGAGGCTTATTTTTCTGAGGGCTGGTTTATGAATAAAATCAGCCCATTGCGGTTTTTGAATGAAGGTCAGGTGATTCGTTTATATCAATGAAGTTGTTGAGAGCGATTGGAAGTGAAATGCAGTGTTAACCAGACTAATCCTTTTTAAAGACAGCTGAATCGGAACGGCAATACAAGATGGACCGAAGCCAGTAATTTTTCCCGAAAATACCCTACTAGCAAGCACAGTAAAATTTTACAATATAAAAACGACATTTAATCAAATCTAAACGATCTGAGCATCAATTTAGAGAGATATATTACCCCTATTTTTATTGTTTGAGATTTAACAAACGATAAAAGAAAATAAATTGAATTAAACTAGAAATAATTTGACATTCTTTAAAATTGGTGGTAATCTGAATTAAATTTGTATATACAATTAAATAGTGGACAACCTGCCCGGTATCAGTATTTATAAAGCGGACTTAATAGGGCAATTAGAATAGCATAATTTGGGATAAATATGATTCAAAAACAAGTTTGGAGGTGAAGTTGTAGGTTAGTCACTTATTGAACATCGGAATGCTGGAGTTGTCTGTCAAGGGATTAATAAAATTCATGGTACAAAAATGGAAAAGCATCAAAAATTACAAAAATGGATGATTTTCTATGATGATTTGTAAAAATATGTCATAGAATTCATTTTAAAAGCGGCTTTAAAAAACTATATAGAATTAAAATGCAATCTAATGTTGAATTGCACAGAAGTTTTGTGTCGCAGAGTAAAATATTGTTCAGATTATTGATGTAAACCCCGTAAATGTAAACGTTATTCGTATTTTTTCAGTAAAAAATTGTCACATTTATTATTTGATTTTTAGATTGAAATCATATATCATAAATGCAGATGTTAAAAATTTATCAAAGTATTGGAGGAAATAGTATGGGTTTTAAATCAGACATTGAGATTGCACAAGAAGCTACACCACAGGATATTCGTGAGATAGCAAAGAAATTGGGTTTAACAGAAGACGATCTGGATTTATACGGGAAGTATAAAGCAAAGGTAGACTATA
>NZ_LKEU01000047.1 GCF_001766835.1 Acetobacterium wieringae
AGATTTCATTCCCCCGAAGGGTCATTCCATCTCGTCTCGTTCGACTTGCATGTGTTAAGCATACCGCCAGCGTTCGTCCTGAGCCAGGATCAAACTCTCAATAAAAAGTTTGTATTTAAAGCCGTTAAGCTTTTAAATGCTGTCTCATTTTGAATAAAGCGTATTTTATACTCTACCGAGTTAATGTTTTATAGAGTTCATCTCTCTGTTTCTATTTAGCCGCATTCATCCTCGCGGATCTTTTGGCTGTTTTACAGGTTTTATGGTACTATTCTCTTTTCTATGACCGTTGCCACTCCGTCGTTTTTTCAGTGTTTCCGACTGAAGAAGCTTTTCTATTATATCGTCGTTTCTTGTGATTGTCAAGCTGTTTTTTGAAATTCTTTTAAGTTCATTTCAATGTTTCAGCTGTGTCCGCTGCCTCACTCGAGACAACTTCATTAGTATACGCTCTTTTCACCATCCTGTCAACTGGTTTTTGAAAGTTTTTTAAAACTTTCTTCCGCCACCTCCTAAATTCGCTATTATCGGCTTATCAGCAGGTTTCAAGTGTGCTTAATTAACTGTTTTTCTGGGATGTCTTGTTTATTTACCCTTATATTTATAATATAAACGCAAAAATCAAATATTTTATTATTTTATTTATTCTTCTTTTCAAAATAAAGGAGCTTAAAACACTAAGCCTTAAGCTCCTTCTACATTTAATGATCAGTCAATGGGTTTCATTGTCGGGAAAAGAATAACATCTCTGATACTATGTTGATTGGTGAATAACATAACCAATCGATCAATTCCAATCCCTAAACCGCCAGTAGGTGGCAGACCGACTTCCAGGGCATTAATAAAGTCGGCATCAAAAGGATGCGCTTCATCGTCACCGTCGGTTTTCTTCTGAACCTGGGACATAAACCGTTCTTTCTGATCAATGGGGTCATTGAGTTCAGAAAATGCATTAGCACATTCGGCGCCGTTAATGTAAAGTTCAAATCGTTCGGTGTAGCGTGGGTCTTTGGGGTCTTTCTTGGCCAGTGGCGAAATTTCGACCGGATGCATGGTTACAAAGGTTGGTTGGATCAGTTTATCTTCCACGAATTCGTCAAAGACTTCCGCCATAATTTCACCAACACTGTTTTTTCCATCCACATCCACATGCAGTTCTTTGGCAGCGGCTCGGGCCACTTCAACATCAGTCATCACATCAAAGTCCACATTGGTGTGCTCCTTAACTAAGTCAACCATTCGTGCCCGTTTAAACGGTGCTGCTAAACTGATTTCCTTATCGCCGTAAATAACAGTTTCTGATTGATTAACTTCTTTTGCCAAAAAACTGTAAAGTTCTTCAATCATTTTCATGAGGTCATCATAATTGGCATATGCCTCATAAGATTCCAGCAGTGTGAATTCCGGGTTGTGGGTGGCATCCATGCCTTCGTTTCTAAAAACCCGACTCATTTCATAAACCTTATCAAAACCGCCTACGATTAGTCGTTTAAGTGGCAACTCCAGGGCAATCCGACAATATAACGTGATATCCAGAGCATTGTGGTGGGTAATAAAGGGTCTGGCGTTGGCCCCGCCAGCCAGATTGGAAAGAACCGGTGTTTCCACTTCAATGAAATCACGGGAGTCATAAAATTCTCGAATCTTTCGCATAATCAGCGAACGTTTCTGAAATACATCCTTAACTTCCGGATTTACAATCAGATCCACATAACGCTGGCGGTAACGCAGTTCCATATCTTTGAGACCGTGATATTTTTCCGGCAGAATCTGTAGTGATTTGCTCAGCAGTGTCAGTTCGGAAACCCTTACCGAAATCTGACCCATTTTTGTTTTGAAAATTTCGCCTTTAACACCAACAATGTCGCCAATGTCATAGGTTTTAATTTCGTCATAAATGTCTGGCAGGGCGTCTTTTTTCAGAAATAACTGAATTCTCCCGGTAGAATCCTGAAGATCATAAAAAGACACTTTTCCCTGGCCCCGTTTGGACATGATCCGTCCTGCCATGGTTACTTCTTTTTCTTCATAGTCATCATATGCGGCTTCTACTTTTTTAGCATGAGCACTCACATTAAAACTGGTTTGTTCAAAGGGATTCTTCCCGGCATCCTGTAAGTTTTTTAATTTATCTCTTCTTATTTCCAGAAGTTCACTTAGGTTTTCTGTTGTCAATGTCTACTCCTCTATCTTCGTATTTCTAAAATCTGATATGCTGCTTCGCCGTCAGGAATCTGAACCTTTACGGTATCGCCAACCTTTGCTCCCAGCAGTGCCGAACCGATCGGAGACTCATTTGAAATACGGTTGTTTTTAGGATCGGACTCTGCTGATCCAACAATTTTATATTCTGCGACAAAGTCCAATAACGGATTTTTAATTTTTACGATACTTCCAACACCAACATCTTCGGTATGAATATCCTTATCGTCAATGACTACCGCAATTTTAAGCTTGTGCTCCAGTTCTGAAATTCGGCCTTCTACAAAACCCTGTTCATTTTTCGCTTCATCATATTCGGCATTTTCACTTAAATCTCCGAACTCTCGGGCTGTTTTAATTCGGTCTGCGACTTCATGACGCTTTACCGTTTTTAGATATTCCAATTCCTTCTTTATGTTGTTAAAACCATCCTCGGTGATAACTAACTCTTTTGCATTCATACTCATTATTTCCTCCATCTGACACGATCTTTATTCTCAATCACAAGTGTCATTTATTTTTTAATTTTTATCTAAATTAACTTTTACTTACTTGCCAATTACCGTTTTTCCCCACATATAATGAACAAGTTTTTCGGGAACCATAACCGAACCATCAGCCTGCTGGTAATTTTCTAAAATAGCGGCAAAGGTTCTCCCCACAGCCAATCCTGAACCATTAAGGGTATGTAAAAAGCGGGTTTTCCTGGTTTCGCCATCTCTAAAGCGTATGTTTGCCCGCCGGGCCTGGTAGTCTTCAAAATTTGAACAGGAGCTAATTTCGACATAACGGTTATAACTTGGCATCCACACTTCAATATCATAGGTTTTTGCCGAGCTGAAGCCCAGATCGCCAGTGCATAGTTCAACTACCCGATAAGGGATCTCCAGTAATTGCAAAATCCGTTCAGCATTATTTGTTAATGATTCCAGTTCTTCATAGGAGCGATCTGGATGAACAAATTTAACCATTTCCACCTTATCAAACTGATGATTACGGATTAACCCCCGGGTATCACGACCGGCTGATCCCGCTTCTTGTCTGAAACAAGGGGTGTAGGCGGTAAAATACTTGGGCAGTTCTTCTTCTGTCAGAATTTCATCACGATAGATATTGGTTACCGGCACCTCTGCGGTTGGCACCAGAAAAAAGTCCTTACTTGGCAAATGAAAAGCATCCTCTTCAAACTTGGGCAGCTGTCCAGTCCCGGTCATACTTTCCCGATTTACCATAAATGGTGGGGAAATTTCAGTATAATGATGCTCATCACAGTGGGTGTGCAGCATAAAGTTAATCAGCGCTCGTTGCAATCGTGCCCCATCACCTTTGAACATACTGAAACGAGCACCGGTAATTTTGACCGCCCGTTCAAAATCCAGAATGTCCAGATCCACTCCAATGTCCCAATGCGCTTTGATCTCAAAATCAAATGTTCGGGGTTCGCCCCATTTTCTGATTTCCAGATTATCGGTATCATCCTTCCCAACCTTAACTTGCGGGTTGGGAATATTGGGGAAATTCAGCAACTGCATTTTGATTTCATCATCAATTGTTTTGACGGCTGCATCCAAATCTTTAATCGCATTGGAAAGCTCCTTCATCTCGGCGAAGATCTCGGTACAATCCTTGTTTTCTTTCTTGAGTATCGGAATTTGTTTGGACACCACATTCTGGCGGCTCTTCATTTCTTCAACCTGGCCCAATGTCTCCCGACGCTTTTCGTCCAAAGTGGTAATCACACTGAGATCATATTGACCTCGTTTGTCCAGACCTGCCTGGACTTCTTCCTTGTTTTCTCTGATGCGCTTTATATCGAGCATTTTTTCCTCCTGCTTTTAATTTCTTATGATCTTATCCTACTGAGTTGCCCCAGAAAGTTGCGAAAGTTGAGCCAGAACCTGTTCCAACTCATTTATTTTTTGTCCATATCCCGCCCAATTACCAGCCTTTTGAGCTTCTTGAGCTTCTTTAAACAAAGCATTTGCTTTGGTAATTAATTCTGCTGTGGTTGCTGTACTACCCGTACTTTGCGTTGGTATTGCGGTGCTAAGCAGTTCCTGTATGTCAAAAACCTGGGCCAGCGCCAACTCCAGCGAGTCTGCCATAACAATTTCATTCTGGTATGAGACCACAACTTTTTTTAATTCTGGCAGATTGTTTTCACCACCAACCGCTTGAATGTAAATCGGTTCCACATAGATAATTGCATTTTCAATGGGAATCGACATCAGATTTCCCCGTAGAACCCGGGATCCCTGTTGGCCCAGTAAGGTTAATTGCGGCGAAATGATCGTATCCTGATCGATCCGCTGTTCAATTTGCATTGGGCCATAAATCAGCTGTTGTTTGGGGAACTCATATAAAATCAACTGCCCATAACCCGGCCCGTCTGATACTCCGGCCAACCAGGCAATCATGTTATCCTTATCCTTGGGTGTAAAGGGAACGGTCAGCATGAATTCAGGCTGACGATCCGGAAGCTCCATGATGGTGTAAGCCGATTCGACCGGAACCTCTGCTTTCTCGGTTTCATAAAACTGAGTCGCCGTTTCCCATTGATCTTCCTTGTTATAGAAGACCCTGGCGTTTGACATATGGTAGGTTTTGTAAATATCCGATTGAATGTCAAACATCGTTTTTGAATAGCGCAGGTGTTGTTTAATGCCCTCCGGCATTTCTGATAGATCTTTCAAAAATCCCGGAAATATTTTACTGTAAGTTTCCAACACTGGTTCATCATCAACTTTATAGAAGGTCACATCGCCATTATAAGCGTCAACAACGACCTTCACAGAGTTACGGACATAATTATTGCCAGCACCATCATAGGGTTGCGAATAGGGATAGCGATCGCTGGTGGTGAAGGCATCGACGATCCAATAGAGTCGGCCTTCGGAGATTACCATATAGGGATCATGTTCATAGCTTAAAAATGGCGCAATTGTTGCGACACGTTCTGAAATATTGCGGTGGATCAGCATCTTACTGTCGCCCGTAATTTCATTTGCCAAAAGCAATTCTGACGAACCATGATAGAGGGCAAATGCCAACTTATTGAAAAAGGTCATTGGTATGCCCGCCGTCCCGGTATAGGTAACTTCCTGGTTATTATCACCCTGGGGATAATCAAACTCGGCAGTGGTACAGTTGGTGACGACATAGCCGTAGTCATTTTCACCAAAATAAATCCGCGGTTCCTCTATTACCAGTTCACTGACATCCGTCACCGGCGGAATATCTTTAACAATCAGATCCGGTTGTCCAACATTGTTGGTTTTGTTGACCGGAGATACCGCCACGCCAAAGCCGTGGGTATACTTCAAATGCTGATTGACCCAAGTCTTCGCTTCTGCAGGGAGTAACGTATTATTCATTTCCCGAGCACCCAGGAATACCTGAGTATAAACCCCATTAACAAAATAACGATCCACATCGACATCATAAAACTGATAGTAGTTTCGGATTCCCTGGAGGGAATTATACATCTCCTGGGTCGGTATTTGATCGTTGATGGTTATATTATCGATGGTAATCTTGTTTTCTTTAATATCTTTGGCCGTTATTTCCTGCGTTCCTGAAAACTCACGGGTTTCAACATTGGCTAAATCATAGGCCTGCTGGGTATATTCAATGTTATTGGTAATATACGCTTCTTCTTTTGTAAACTGATTTGGAATAACAATCAGTGATTCATAAATCCCCTGGGCCGCACCGCCAAGAATAACCACCACCGCGAACAGAACCGGACCAGCCCCCATGACAAGATATTTTTTCTGATACCCGGCAACAATGGAAGTCACTGCCAATACCAGGCATAAAACTGCTTTAATAATGATGACCTTCAGTCCGACATCAATATCTGCCGCACCGGCTCCAAAGACAATTCCTGAGGTTGAATACAGCAGTTGAAATGCTTCTAACAGGCTACCAATCGACAGGATTAAAAAAAGCACTCCTAAAAAAATGCCAATCTGTTTCGATGCAATCTCGAGATAGGATTTGAATATCCCCTTTGCATTGACTTTAATGGATTCAAGATCTTGTTCGCGGTTAAACTCAATTTTTTTTCCCTGATAAAGAATATAGGCCGTATATAAAAATGTCAAGACGACAATGACCGCAAAGAAACCGATAAAAATAGCAAAAACTTCCTGATATAATGGCAATCCAAAAAAATAAAGAGCCAGATCCTGATTGAAAATAGGATCGGTCAAATTAAATTGGGTCTGATTAATAAATTCGAGTATTTGGTACCATAAGCGGTCTGAGATTAGAATGGTCAGAAAAAAAGCAACCACACCACTCACACTAATGGCGACGATATTTTGCTTTTTCGTCGCTTTCTGAACACTCCCTAAGTACTTTGCTGAAATGCGGTTAAGCAACTTTAAATAAAAAAACAAAACCAATACCAAACCAATAAAGATCGGAATGCCGATTTGTGTTTTCGTCACCAGTTCCTTAAAGAAAATCTCAGTATACCCCATCTCCACAAACCAAAGATAATCAATATAAAATTGGTTCAGCGATAATAAAACGGCGAAAATAACTAATAACACCCCTAATCCAATCAAGAGTGTTTTATTTCTTTTTCTCATTTTTTTCTTCTTTCCTGATCGTATCATATTTTTATCTAATTTTATTATTATATCACATTTCTTATAGTTTTCATTAATAAAATGCACTATTTCCAGCTAATAAAGCACCTTTAATAGTTTGAACCGCATAATTGATAATTCTTCAAAACATCAGCCTTGAATCGGAAAGTCGAAATAGGTTTCAGGATACGGTTCGTCAGTTAAGGTAAAATGCCACCACTCCTGCTGCATCGGTTCAAATCCTTCTGAACGCATCAGATAACGAAGCTGAACCCGATTTTTACTTTGCTCCAGGGTCAGATGGTCATAATCGCTGTAGGAGACTTCCGAGAAGAAATCAAAAATTCCTCCCATATCAATTTCAACCCCTGTTTCAATATTGACCACTGTCAGATCCACGGTGCTGCCCCGGGTATGAGAAGATTCTGCGGCGATAAATCCACCCTCAAAAACTTCCTGCCGGGTTTTTTGGGGGTAATAAGTGTTTTTCGTTTTATTATCCTCTTCCATTTTTCCCCAGCGAACAAAATGATCCACTGCCCGTTTGGGTCGATATCCATCAAACACTTTTAATCCAAATCCTTCTTCCAGCAGTTGTTTCTGAACCCGCCCCAGTGCGACTACGGCTTTTTCAGTCAATAAAATGATTGGTGCTTCATAACCGTCAATTCTTTCACCCACGAAGTTATCGCCGGTATAATATTTTACGTCCGTCATAATTCCGGGAATTTCCATTGAAATATCCACAAAGTCATTGGGCCGGACAATCATAATTTTTTTCATTGATTTTCCCCTAGTTTTACGCTGAAATGTCTATCTTCCTATTTTATACGATGACTGACATGATTACCAGTAATAATTAACAAAATCAATGAACACGTTAATAATCCTCACTCTTCCAATTACTCCTGACAAATCCAGAATACTCCGATCATTTGACAATGTCCAATGAAATACGGCCATCCAGAATTTCGACAATGCGGTCTGCTTTTTCAGCAACCCGTCGATCATGGGTGATAATAATGAAGGTGGTTCCCAGTTCCTGGTTGATTTTCCGAAAAAGTTGATAAATGCTGTCGGTTGTCTGGGAATCCAGGTTTCCAGTGGGTTCATCGGCCAGAATAATTTTCGGCTGATTCATCAGCGCTCTTGCAATGGCCGTCCGTTGCTGCTGACCTCCTGACATATTGGTTGCCAGATTATTTTCCACCTTTTCAAGTCCCACCAGATTCAGTATTTCCCGGGCTCTATCCCGACTCTTTTTACCCGCCTTTCCATTGGCAATCCGATAGGGCATCAGCACATTTTCCAGAGCGGTAAACTCCGGCAGCAGATAATGAAACTGGAAAACAAAACCCAGGGTTTCATTGCGCAAATCACTCAAACGTCCTTTAGACATGTTTTTGGTGGATACCCCATTGATAATTACATCTCCTTTAGTCGGGCGATCCAGGGTCCCCAAAATATTGAGAAGGGTGCTTTTACCACTGCCTGACTCGCCAATAATGGCATTAAAGGATCCCGTTTTAAAACCCAGGTTCAAGTTGTGTAAAGCCACCGTTTTAATCGTCTTGCCATAAACTTTGTTTACGCCTTTGACCTCCACCACATAATTATCCATTTTTAATTACCTCCATGGGATCAAGTCTGGATACGCGAATAGCCGGAATCAAGGCTGCCAGGGTAGAAGCAGCAACAGCAATCCCCGCTGAAATACCAATAAAACTCCAATCAATAAAAAAGGGCACCAGGGATGACCCATCGGGATTGGTAACAAAGGTGGCAAAAGACCAGCTTAGGCCAATTCCCAGACCAACACCCACAAGGGCTCCCAGAACACCAAGTAAAAATCCTTGAAATAAAAAAACCAAACTGGCCTTTGGATTATGCATTCCCATTGCCTTTAAGATCCCAATCTGTTTTGATTTTTGGACCACACTGATGGCCAATACACTGGCGATTCCCAAAACAACCGAAATCATCACAAAAACCTGGATCATCAGACTTGACGCGGTTTGCCCAGAAAGACCGGATAATAAAGCAGCATTTTCTTCTTTCCAGTTTGTCACCACTAAGGTGTCTTCATTTAAGCGTTTCTCAATCTCTCCGGCCACTTCATCGGCAGCAAATACATCGTTTACCTGCATTTCGATCTGTGAAACACCTTCGCCCGTTTCCAAAAATTCCTGAACCGCACGATCATTACTCAAAATCCATGATTCATTTAACGATTTTACCTGCAAATCAAATATTCCTGTGATCAGAAATTTACCGGTTTTTCTGGCGGGGGTGATCAATTCAATTGTATCTCCGACGCTCAAATTCAAATTTTTTGCAAAATCCTCTCCAATTATGATTTCATTGTCATTGGTTGCCAGCTCCCCTTTGACAATCCGATCTGATATTTTATAGATTCCCTGAGCTGCTTTCCAGTCAAACCCACGGAGGAGAATCGTAGCAGACTCATCGGCTGTGTTTAGAATAGCTGGCCCCTGCGTAACTGCCACCAGATTTTTTATTTCTTCAGGATTAGTAGCTTTGATGGTTTTCGCTTCTGCCTGAGAATCCAAAATATAAGCGCCATCTTCCTGTGGTGAAACGGTAATTTGAGGAGCACTGCCCACCGTTTTGTCGACCAGGCTTTTTTGGAGGCCGGTGATCAACGAACCAATAAATATCTGAACCGACACTCCAATGGCGATGCCCAATACAATTAGTGCCGTCTGTCCCTTACTGGATTTCAAAAATCGAAGGGCGATATCAAATGCCAGTTTCATAATTTTCCCACCCTTCTGAGATCCTTACCACAGCGTCATAGCCATCGACATAATAATTCCCACCGATTTCTTTTACCACCGTCAAATTATCTTTAAATGCCGCACCGCCTAAAATAATGGCGGTTTCACTTCCCATGATTTTTCGGACATCTTCGATGGTACGTTTGGCGGCAACCAGATTAAAATAATTACTGACTCCCATGGCAATAGCCTCCGGGCGCAGCCGCACCATTGCCTGCAGGAGCGCTGCTGGCGGTGTATTGCCACCTAAAAAATAGACCTGATGACCACATAAGATAAAAAAATCAGCAATCATCCGGGCCCCAATATCATGGTATTCCTCGGACGGACAGAAAACCACAATTTTCTTCCGGCCGCTTTTGAAACTGTTGCGCATTCCTTCATTCACGACCCGGGGATAACAGTACTCAATGACCGTTCGAACCACCGAAGTTCTAAAATGTTCTTTCCAGATCGCTACCGATTCTCTTCGCTCTTCCAATTCCATTTTGTTTTGAGCCGGAATTAACAACTCCGTGTACAGCTCGACAATTCCCACCTTACCGGTTTCCAGAGCGTCGAGGGCAACCCGTACCGCATTGGGTTTATCATCATTTTCCAGACACTCCACAAATTTTTCGTATAACATATGCACACCACCCAAATTTAAATAGATTATCAAACATTTATACCCTGATATTTTTTTAAAAAACATCCTCTATCGCTTAATTTGTATTAACTCAAAAAAAAGAATCCCTGTAAATAAAATTTTCAGGAATTCTCTTAAGCTCATTCACAATTAGAGGTCAATAACCCATTTTCCAATGTTTTCCAGTTTTTCTTTGGTCAATCCACAGTCAATTAAGTAAGCAAGCTCATCTAACGTGCCTTGTCCCAGGGGAACTAACGTCGCTCCTGAGTCACTACCTAATGCAATGTTCACACCCATTGCATCCGCTTTTCTTACCATCAACTGATGTTGTCTAAAATATGCTTCCGATACTTTTTGATATTTTTTCATCGGGCTACTTTCGTTGCATCTGGCGATATTGGCAAAAGGTGCCAAAGTCGGCACCCAGATTGTACCACTTTCACGCATGGCATGAAGGCAGTCATCATTAATTCCATAGCCGTGCTCAATGGTATCCGCCCCCGATGTCAAAGCGATCATAATACCCTCTGGGGTGTTGGCATGAACCATGACCGATAAACCCTGTTGATGGGCATGATCAATCATTTCCGAACATTCACTTTTAGAAAACCCCACCGGACCTGAGGCACCAAGATCGGTAAAACTCATGATGCCGGTTAGAATAATTTTAATAAAATCTGGTTTCTTTTTGATGAGACGATTCATCTTTTTGATACCATCTTTTACATTATCCACGGAGTCGCCTAAAAAGTCACCATAATGGCCCTTTTTATACAATGCATGGATGGGGGTCTTAAAAATAAGACCGGAATCTTTTGAAATATCTCTGAAAATTATTCCAATTCCCGAACCATCCCCGCCATCACGGATTGCCTGTACCCCTTTATTCTGATAGCTTTTAATTAGTCCTTTTATCGCCTCAACTGAGACTTCATCAGCTACATCAGATTTTTTCAAACCTTTTAATTGACCGAGCCCAACATGAACATGACAATCAATTAACATGCTTTTTGTTTACGTACACGTCGCAACGCATATTCGTAGCTTCAGATTTAGCTGCCGCTATTGCAATTGCTGCTATTTTCAATTTTTCACCAACCTGTAAACCTACCGGTATCATAAATTTTGATACCGCTACAACCAAAATAAAAGCTCCTCCATCAGTTGAACAGTCTATTTGAATAAACCGTTCTCCTTAAAATGAGCAGTTTACTTAGATAAACCGCCCACCTTAAGAGGAGCATTTTAGAAACTCCGGCATGGCCGGTATTCCGTTTTAATTTGTTCTTA
The DNA here is from genome assembly GCF_001766835.1 of Acetobacterium wieringae. Lineage (GTDB taxonomy): Bacteria > Bacillota > Clostridia > Eubacteriales > Eubacteriaceae > Acetobacterium > Acetobacterium wieringae. The sequence goes on from NZ_LKEU01000047.1 coordinate 11,520, forward strand.
AACGACTGGAGTGATTGGTGCAATACCAGCTAAGTCAAGAATTTCTGGAATTCTATTTTCCCAACCTAATGACATGATATGAACACCTTGAGCATAGTCTTTACATTCTCTGATCAGACGGGCACAGATTTCAACACCAGTATCACCAGCTTTGGTTTTTTCTTTATCTGCCTGTAATTCAGCAATCATTTCATCAGGAACATGAACACCAGCTACATTAGCATTCATATATCGGCACATACCGACATTTTTAGGAATGATCAGACCCAATTGTACAGGTACACCAAATTGTTTTGCTTGTTCCATAAATTTGATGAATTTTTCTGGCTCATAAACACCCTGAGTTTGGAAATATTCACATCCAGCTTTTACTTTTGCTTCCATTTTTGCCAACTGAACATCGACTGAATCACTACATGGTGATACAACGGCACCTTTGGCAAATTTTGGAGGAGCCCCATCAACCGCATTTCCAGCGATATCAAAACCTTCTTCCAATCTTTTTACTGCATGAATCAATGACACGGAATCTAAATCAAAAACCGGTTTTGCCTGAGGATGATCACCCAATGTTGTGTAATCTCCAGTTAATAGCAGTAAATTTTCAATACCCAGTAATGCTGCACTTAAGATATCAGACTGCAGGGCAATACGATTTCGATCTCGACAAGTTACCTGGAAGATAGGCAATAGCCCTTCATCCTTCAGAACTCGACAGGTTGCCAGTGAACCAGTTCTCATGACTGAGGATTGGTTATCTGTTACGTTCAATGCATGAACCCGGGTTTTTAAATATTCATGGGCATCTTTAATTAAATGGTCAAGTTCAACCCCTTTTGGAGGTCCTACTTCCGCAGTTAATACAAACTCGCCACGTTCAAACAGCTCAGTTATTCTCATTTATAATTACTCCTACTCTTTTTAAATTATTGGTTATTCTGCGTTTGGATTGTTATAGTTGCGCACTTTGGGTGCGTCATATTTCATGTTATCCAGTTTGTCCAGTTTCTCCAATTTTCTGTAAATTCGTTCCCAGCCGCATTCCATGTTCTTATCAACTTCACACTTACCTTCTTTGGCACCGCCACATTGGCCGTTGATCAGACTCTTTGAGCATGCAGTAATTGGACAGATTCCACCAGTACCATTGAGGTAGCACTCACCACACTGTCCGCAATCAACATTCAGTGGTGTTACGCCCTGGAATCCTGGCAATGGATAGGTATCACAGCAGGAATAGACTTTTTTGCCTTCAAATAGTGCAGCAACAGTCTGGATCCCAACACCACAGGAGAATACCAAAATGGTATCAGCCGCATTGATGACATCAGTATGTTTTTTTAATTGCAGCTTCAGATTATCCGGATTACAGATGTAATCGGTGGTGATGATCTGAGTTACTTCTTTGTTGGCTGACAGTTCTTTTTGAAATGCATCCGCTTCATGTTCTGCAAAATAGACTTCCTTACAGCCATGACAGTTGATGATTACCGTTTTTCCCTGAGCCAGCGCTTCGATTGCTTCTTGTGATTTTAGTTGGGTAATCAGCATATTATTTACCCTCCCTTATGGCAGTTTTTCCAATTTTAATGCGTTCAACAATTGGAATCTTTGATGAACAGATATATTCACAACATCCACATTCAATACAATCCATGGTATTTTGTGCTTTCATGCCTTCCCAGTTTTCTTCTAAAGCGAATTTTGTGAAGTACAGTGGGCGCAGTTCCATTGGACAGACATCCATACAACGACCACACTTGATACACTCAACTGCTTCTTTAACAATTGTTTCAACGGCAATAATTCCGTTAGAACATTTCAGCATCGGCACATTGAGATCCGCCTGGGCGAAGCCCATCATTGGACCACCGATTTTAACAGTAACATCATCACCTTTAACATCGCCGCAATGGTTGACGATATCTTTGACTGAGGTACCAATCTTAACTAAGTAGTTACCTGGTTTGTTCATGCGGTTACCGCTGACAGTAACAACCCGTTCAATGAGCGGCATTCCTAACTGGATTGCATCAGATACAGCTTTGGCGGTACTGACATTACACACGATTGCGCCAACATCCATTGGTAGTCCACCACTTGGAACTTGCTTGCCCATAACCCGTTTGATGAGCATTTTTTCAGCCCCTTGTGGGTATTTGGTTTTAGCAACAACAATTTCGATGTTTTCAATATCAGCAGTTTTGGCCTGCATCAATTCAACGGCATCCAATTTATTGTCTTCAATGGCAATCACACCTTTTGGAGCGCCAGAAGCTTTCATCATCGCTTTTAAACCATAAATCACTTCATCAGCATATTCCAGCAGAACCCGGTGATCGGCGGTTAAAATCGGTTCGCATTCACAGGCATTGAGTAATACCAGTTCAATTGGTTTTGGCGATTTAAGTTTAACGGCAGTTGGGAATCCAGCTCCCCCCATACCGACAATTCCTTTTTCACGGACAATTTCAATAATTTCATCAGCAGATAAACTGTCAATGTCACCAGCTGGTTTTACGGATTCATCCAGAGTATTTTTACCATCTGATTGAATCACAATCGCCAGTGAATCCAGTCCACTCACGGGATGTCGTCGCGGTTCAACCGCTACAACAGTACCGCTGACGCTGGCGTGAATGGCGCTACTGACAACACCAGCAGCCTGAGCAATTTTCTGACCCATTTTTACCTGATCGCCAACTTTCACAATTGGCTCTGCTGGAGCTCCAGCATGCTGTGACATGGGAATCACCACATTGACTGGATCTGGGAATGGTACCAGTCCGATATGTTCACTCAGCTCTTTGAATTCGGTTGGGTGAATACCACCATAGTAACCTTCATATCGTTCTTCACGAACTGATTTTACATATTCGCTGACAAACTTATGATTAACTTTGGTATAATCCCGAAGTTCCACTGGTTTATCCAACAGTTCCTGTAAACGTCCCTGTTTTTCCAATCGTTCATAAATGAGCTGCCATCCGCAATCCATTTCTTTGTCAACTTCACATTTGCCATTTTTAGCACCACCACATTGGCCATTGAGTAAGCTCTTTGAACAGTCTACAACTGGGCAGATCCCACCGGTCATGTTCAGATAACACTGACCACATGCTTCACATAAGGTCGTTGTTAATGCCATTCCATGGTAACCATCAACAGTTACAGTGTCGCTACCGGCATAAACCGGAATATCAAGCAATCCTGCCATGGTCTGGATACCCAAACCACATGAAATAACAAATACATTTTTGGCGTCTTGGGGAATAAGATCCTGGAAGGCCTTCGATGTTAATGGTTCGTTGCACAAAAAATCGATTTGTGCCGAGCCAACGATATTTTTGCCCTGTTCTTTGGCAATCTCTTCAAACAGACCGCATTCAGGTTCATCAAAACTATCGAGTTCTTTGAAGCATTTGTTACAGGCTACAACAAACAAGTCATTCTTGTCTGCCAAAACCGCATCGAGCTCTTCCTTTCTTTTCAGTTTAAACTTCGTGTAATCCTCCAATTGTATACCTCCTTTGTTTTTTCAGATTTTATAGTAATCCGCTTTGCATTTTACAAGCTTTGATAACGTGTTTAGCCAGTAAAGCTGTTGTAATTGGGCCTGTTCCGCCGCCACATCCTGGTGTTGCTGAAGTTATCATGGCAACCTTGTCCAGACAGTCAACATGAGCATCCCCAGCTCGGATTTTCTTGCCTTCTTCGTTTAATACAAATTCTTTGTTTTCATCTTTCATCTGAGACATTGCAACGTCGATTAAAATACAATCTTCGCTTAACATATCAGCACGAACCAGACCATAAATACCACAAGCAGTAACAACAATATCAGCAGTTTTTGTGAAGGAAGCTGTCGACTTTGTATGAACGTGACACATGGTAACAGTCGCAAATTCGTTTGTTAACATAATTGTCAGTGGTTTTCCCAACACGTTAGAGTTATTAATAACAACAACGTCTTTACCCTTAACATCGATGTTATAGAATTTGAACATTTCCATAACACCTTCAGCTGTACATGGGAAGAATCCTCTTTCGTCTGCGATCATCAATTTACCTAAGTTTGTTGGATTAAGGGCATCTGGATCTTTTTCAGGGCTTAACAGATATTTGATTTTTTCAGCATCAATTTGATCTGGAAGCGGCTGGAAGATTAACACAGAGTGAATGTTTTTGTCTTCATTGATTGCCTGAAGTTTGGCAATGAAATCAGCTTCGGTTACATCAATTGGGAATTGAACAGATTCAACTTCAATATTTGATTTTCCCATTCTGGTGATGATGCTCTTTTCATAAGAAATAGAACCTGGATCTTCACCAACTCGCATGATTGCCATTTTTACCTGAATGCCTTTTTCTTTTAGTTCGTTGGCATCTTTCAGTACTTCAGCCAGCATTGACTCGCTAACTTCTTTTCCGCTTAATAATTTTGCTGCCATAATTATAATTCTCCTCTTTGTTCAAAATTTTTAATTAATTATTATGAAAGTTGTTTTTCAACATCTGCATAAACACGATCACAGATTTCAACGCCTTTGTCCAGCATCGGTTTGACTCGATTATTAACATCAGCTACATAATCTGCGTCTTTGATTGTTTTTATATTAATTAAAACATTCACCCAACCACTGATCATAGCCGCTCTTAAACACTGAACACCACAAGCAACATCACTGATTGCCAGCGCTGAACCTTTTCCTACCAGTTCTTCCTGTAATAAAACTGCCTTGTAACATACCTCGACAATTTCAAGCGGAATACTGCAGGCAACCTTTGTACATTCTTCTAAGGTTTTTTCTTTGTAAGCCTTTTCTTCTTCGGTTTCTTTGGGAAGACCATAAGCCTTTGATAGCGGTAAAAAGTTTTTTGCATCTTCATCAATCATCGCTAAGAGACGATCCTGAAGCACTTGTGCTTCTTTTAAAATACGCTGAATATCGTCTTCGAATTCTGCATATTTTTTCTTTCCCGTGGTAAGGTTTCCAACCATTCCGGCCAGAGCCGTTCCGACTGCACCGACTAATGCGGCTGCGCCACCACCACCAGGAACCGCTGCCTTGCTGTACAGGGCTTCAACAAATTCTGTGCATTTTTTTTCCGAGATAGAACCAAGGTCAGTTCCTACTGCATCAAATTCCATTTACTAACTCCACTTCAATTTTTATTGTTATTTTTTACATTCTCTTATAAAGAGGGTTCTTAAGAACCCTCTTTATACAGAAAGTGATTATTTCTAGAATAAACCAGCAATTACGCCGTTTTCATCAACATCAATTTTTTCTGCTGCTGGTACTTTTGGCAGACCAGGCATTTTCATGATTTCTCCGGTCAGCGCAACAATAAAGCCAGCTCCGGCTGAGATATTAACCTGACGAACAGTGATTCTGAAGCCGGTTGGACGACCCAGTTTAGTCTGGTCATCGGTTAAAGAATATTGGGTTTTAGCCATACAGATTGGCACCTTGTCAAAGCCAAGGGATGTCAGTCTTTCGATTTCTTTGGCTGCGGTCGGAGTAAAGTCTACGCCGTCTGCGCCGTAAATACGGGTGGCAATGGCTTCGATCTTAGCTTTGATTGGCATATCCAGTTCGTAACAGTATTCGAAGGTGCCTTCGCTTTCGTCAATTAAACGAACCACTTCTTTGGCCAATGCTTCCCCGCCTTCGCCGCCTTTTGCCCATACCTGGGAAA
>NZ_LKEU01000048.1 GCF_001766835.1 Acetobacterium wieringae
GGGGTCAGTAATTGGGGTGAAGTCGTAACAAGGTAGCCGTATCGGAAGGTGCGGCTGGATCACCTCCTTTCTAGGGAATACAGGAAGTCATGGTACTATTTTCTTTTGTATGACTGGTTCATACAAAAAAGCTTAAGAAAGCATCTTAGGATGCATTTTTTAGCGGGACAAATACCCAAACAGTGGTAGGCGTCCAAACGATCATTGAAAACAGCATAGTGTATAAATAAAATTTTGAAATACAATTTCTTTAACACGAAAACGTAATTTTAGGATCGTATTTTTCGTCAACATTCCTTATTCAGTTAAGGAAGAATCTTGCCGAAAAATGCATTAGTTTTTACATCAGTCACACGCTAACGCTTAGTGACTTACCAAATCGAAAGATTTGGGTAAAAACGTCAGGATCAAGAAGAAAAGAGCACAGGGTGAATGCCTTGGCAATCAGAGCCGACGAAGGACGCGACAAGCTGCGAAAAGCTACGTGTAGGTGCACATAACCGTTAAAGCGTAGATATCCGAATGGGGAAACCCGGCTGGTAGAAGACCAGTCACTGTAACGTGAATACATAGCGTTATGGAGGGAACCTGGGGAACTGAAACATCTTAGTAC
>NZ_LKEU01000049.1 GCF_001766835.1 Acetobacterium wieringae
TCCGTAGCCGTTTCTATCCGCTTTTGACGGCTGCTGATCTTCTGGATCTTGATGTCCTCAACCAACGCTTTGAGGCCTGGCTGGCCCGGGATTATCATCATAAGGTTCATTCGAGTCTCAATGAAGCACCAATGGTCTTTTATATGCGGGGGAGTGACCGGATCAGGCATTTCTCTGATCCCCGGATTATTGATGAAGCCTTTCTGATCCGGGTTACCAGAAAGGTCAAGTCGGATGCCACCATTTCCCTGCACAACACCCTTTTCGAAGCCTCGCCGATGTTTATTGGCAAGAGCGTGGATATCCGTTATCCCAATGAATCCCCGGATGAAATCTATCTTTATGAAAACAGTGTCCGGATTTACACCTGCAAAAAAGTCATCATGACGGACAATGCCATTGCCAAACGCCATAATACCCCCATCAGCTACAGTTCATTAGGCGGTGTACCGCATGTATAAATCGTTTTTCGGCTTCCAGCAGGCACCCTTTGACAAGGGCATTGATTCATCGCTGCTCTTTCAATCGGAAGCTTACAGGGAAGTTCTGGCCCGTCTGGATTATCTCAAAACCACCAGAGGTTTTGGTCTGATTACCGGGGATCCCGGGGTTGGTAAAACATCAACCCTACGGGTCTTTGCCGACAGTCTGAACCCGTCGTTATACAAGGTCATGTATTTCCCGATGTCTTCCGGAACAACCATGGATTTTTACCGGGGTCTGGCCTTTTCGCTTGGGGAACAGCCGAAATTTCGAAAAGTGGAGCTGTTCTTTCAGATTCAGAACGCCATTACTGATCTTTATGATAAGCGCCGCATCACGCCGGTCTTTATCCTCGATGAGATGCAATCGGCGAGTGCCCAGTTTCTTCACGATCTGAGCATCATTTTTAACTTTGACATGGATAAACGCAACCCTTTTATTCTGATTCTCACCGGTTTACCAACGCTGGCCAACCGCCTGGGTTTAAATCAGAATCGTTCCCTCGATCAGCGACTGGTGACCCGGTTTCATTTCTCGCCGCTTACACCGGATGAGGTCAGGGACTACATCAGACACCGGTTCAAGCATGCCGGTGTTTCACGGAATCTGATCAACGAGAACGCCTATGAAGCCATTTCGTCATCCACTGGCGGTTATCCGCGACTGGTCGGTAATCTGGTTACCCAGTGTCTGATTCTTGCCTTTCAAAAGCAACGTGATCTCATCGATGAAGAGATTGTTTTTGCCGCTTCTGCGGAAGCTGGGATTTAACGCCTGACGGCGTTACTTCCCTTTTTTTCTGGAGAAATGAAGCGTGATTATGTGATTAAAAACTGGCATTATATTTTCAACTCACCATATTTTTCACACTCTTTCGCACATTTCGATCCGTTTTATTGTGATTAAACCAGTCCGAAATAATGCGAAAATTTACATCATAGCTATCAATTAGATTCGTTCGGATATCATCCCGATCGTCATAACGATCTGTGTCTTCTCGACGAAGAATTGCGTCAGTTCGATAATGAGGAAGCGCTGCTTGAATGAGTTGCTCATTACCAAAAATGAGAATCCCACCTAAAGTTATCCCTTCTTTTCCACTTTGCAAGTCTTTAAGATACAACCCTGCACTTTTTAATAACTCTAAATTGTCCATCGTTTTCCATGGATGATCAGGACGTTGACTTACCGCCAGCTTTCTGACTTTATTAAACACCTCATTTTCCAACTCCGATAATTCCGCAAATGGGAAAATGCGATTTTCTGTATAACTACCCTGTTTTCTAATATACATCCAAGAGACGAGATTTGTGTTAGCGGTTATGTCGATATCCCCATCTTCATTTCGATCATATATTTTCCCATTGCAGCGATGAACCTGTGAACTCTCGGGCACAAAGATATAAAAAATGATTTTTCCATCAATTACGACTTCTTCAACAGATAAATAGAAGGTTGGACTAATTTTCAGGGGATTATTCATTGACGTAATAAAATCCTTCTTCATCTTATCGATTTCTTCCGGATCAATACCTACAATGCAACCCGAATCATTAACGCCAAGAAATAAATGACCACCATTTCTATTTAAAAAAGCACAGACTGATTCAAATACATCTCGATTTAACTTTGTCTTGCTTTGCTTAAACTCAACCGTTATGCCTTCACCACCGTTGATCATTTCATTAATTTTTTCAATTTTCATAACATTAATTCCCTACCATATTTTAATCATAATCCGTAACCTCAGATAGCTAAAACGGGAACATAAAACATTGTTAGACCACAATTTTCTTAAACGACACCTTGGCTACTAAGGCAATGATTGAAAGAGTTTTGTTAACCAGTATACACCACTACTCGCAAGCTGTAAATATAAAGTTTATAAGTTGGTGTCAGGCACTAACTTGTACAGACCTTCAATATCAGTTGTCTCACATTATTATTAAATCAGCCAAACAGGTACATACCAATTCTTTTCGTTGATTGGCAGTAAATCGTTCGCCATGCAAATAACACTGCCTGTTCCCACTTCAATTTTCAACTGTGCCAGACTGCCGAACTTTTCGGGCTCTGTTACTGGCTTTAAGACGTCAAAGTGCTTAATCGCCGTTTTGCCTGGTGAAGCAGCTTTTTTAATTTCGATGGGATAGAGTGTTCCATTTTCTAAAATCAACAAATCAATTTCTTTCTTATCTTTATCCCGATAGTAGTAGATCGGCGGCTCCTTTGCGGCATTTAGAAAGCTCTTGTAAATTTCAGAGAATGCATAGCTCTCAAAAAATGCCCCCGCCATCGGTCCTTTTTCGAGGGCCTGAGGATTGCCCCACTTAAGCAGATAGGCGCAAAGACCGGTGTCTAGAAAATGGAGTAAGGGCATTTTTGTCACTCGCTTTAAAACATTGTTGTGATACGGTTGTACCATCGCAATAATATGCGAGGAAACCAAAATGGAAAGCCATTTCTTTGCTGTCGGAGCGGAAATTCCCGACTCGCTGGCAATTTCTTCATAAACAACCGGTTTACCCGTTCTTGCTGCAACAACTGTCATAAAGTGATAAAAAGACATTTCATTGGCCACTTGGGTCAGATCTCTGATATCCCGCTGGAGATAGGTATCGACGTAGGAGCGATAGTAGGTTTCCCAGTCCACATTATCTTCGGCATACAAACGTGGCATCGATCCTTTGAAGATTCGTTCAAATATTTCATTCAACCCCTGCTTTTTGGTGGTCTCCATTCGTCTTAACAGTTGCCTGGGATCAGTCGAAAAAACTTCCGACGTTACACCTGATATTTCGCTGTTCGATAAACCAAGAAGATTGACAATACCCACTCGGCCAGCAAGGGACTCGCTGACATCTTTCATCAAATGAAAGGCCTGGGAACCGGTCAGCCAATACTCACCGTTTTTTTTATTGCGATCCACTTCCATTTTTATATAAGGCAGCAACTCTGGTGCATATTGGATTTCATCAATCAGAACCGGTGCCGTATACCGCTGCATAAACAGGGCCGGATCGTTCTTGGCCAAATAACGGACGTCCGGATCATCCAACGTAACGATTTTACGATTGCTTTCAGCCAGATTTTGAAGCATTGTTGATTTACCAACCTGTCTGGGCCCAGTTACCAAAAGAACCGGAAAAGTCTGAATAATCCGCTTGACTGCGTCTTCTGCTGCGCGTTTAATATACATGGGTATCACCTCGTTCTCATCAATAAAAAATCCGACTAAAATAATATCTGATTTTATTTTAGTCGGATTACTTCGTTTTGTCAAGAAATCAATAATCAACACTGCTTCGAAAGGTATACTTTTCGATATGCCACTATTACACAAAAACACCTTTCTTCCGTCGGATAAAAATACCATTCAGACTTTCCGTCGCTTTCCGTCGGAAAATCCGACGGAAAGATAGTTTTTCTATTGAACTCCGACGGTTTAGACGGCTTATAGAATTGAATTTTATGACTCAAGACTCAATATGTTCATAAGCAGTCATTCTACCCTTGCCAACCCGTCTTATGAATCCAGAATCTATTAATCTATTTAATAGAGCCTTAGACTGTGTCTCGCCTAAACCAGTTATTTCCTGAACTGTTTTTCTGGTGATCAATTTTTCTGATCTAATTAGCTTCATTACTTTTTCATCATCGGAAATATGTGAGCCTTCAATATCCAGGTTTAGGTTATCACCATATGTAACACATGGCAAAATAACACTTATTGATTGCTCAGAAAAATCAAATAAGGGTTTTTCTTTGAACTCAGAATAAGCCTGTCTTATTCTTCTGACACCTGTACCAAAGCGTTCAATCAGTTTTAAACGATGAAACACATCGGCTAAAATCGAATTTCTCGGGATGGAAATATTTTTGTTTAAATAATCATCCTTCGATACGCCATCGGGCCCCCCCCCCCTGCGAGTGAATAATCAATTGGTCTTTATACATCTCAATCCGTATTGAACCATTAATCAGATAATCTCGATGGATCAGTGCATTCGCCATTGCTTCAAGAAACGCTAATTCCGGTATTTGTATTCTTTCTTTTCGTGGAATTCCTTCAATCGCTAAGTATGGCTTATACCACTGTCTGAAAAATTCAATCGCCTCCTCATATTGAAGTAAAATTGACCCGCCTTGGATGGTTTTTCTATCTAAAAATATTGAAATATTGTCCCCAAATCGAACCATATCGACACAGGAACTTTTTATTTTGTTGTTATCCGATAGCAATTCAGCCGCGTTATTAAAAACGCCATGTTCCAGCAAACCTAGTGAGATGAGCACATCATTTGTAAGCACTTCAATCCCAAGAACACTTTTTAACCATTTGAATAGTATCTCAAATCTCAATTCTTTGTTTTTTGAGGGCATTTCATCAAAATCAATTCGACTTCCAATCAATACCAATTTTTGCAATGCAGTTCGATCAACTGGGACACTGGCTGTATCCATTCTTCTGTATGCTTTGCCTTTATAAAAATAAGGTTGACTCTCACCCTTGTACACGTTTAGAACAAGGACTGCTTTTTTATCCATTGTTGTTTCTATTAAAGTATAGCTTGGCCTTGGTTCAATTGTATCATTAATCGCATTTTCAATCGCTAATTTAAGCTGATCAATATTTTTTATGCCAACAACCTCACCATCATCACTAATCCCAAAAATAATTTCGCCATCACCATAGTTTGCAAATGCACTAACGGTCTTTAAAAATGAGGGAGTAAACTCCTTCTTGAACTCAATTGTTTTTTCTTCTTTTAGTTTGCCCATTATTATTAAACCCCTTTTTACAATTACCTCCATTTTAGTTAAGACTATCGTAAAATCAATGATCTCACCTGAAGAATTTTTCGGAACTGAGCAAAACTCCAGATTATAGTAGTACATACTCATAACCGGTTCTGGTGGCAAAAAGACTGGTAAAACTTTGCCGATTTTTCCCAGCAGCAATATCATGGTCTCAGTATACACCAATGCTTGCTAAATATCCATCATTAAGTTGATAGATAAGTGTCGGGCACCCATCCTCGTTTAATCGTAATCCGTAACCACAGATAGCTAAAATGGGAACATCAAACACTGTAGACCATAATTTTCTTAAACGGCACCTTGCTACCAAGGCAATGATTGGAAGAGTCTTGTTAACCAGTATACACTACTACTCGCAAGCTGTAAATATAAAGTTTATAAGTAAGTGTCAGGCACCTACCTCCTTGAGGCACCGCGCTTTGCTATTCCGCCAAACGTTTTGAGAGAGCTTTGAATTCCTGAAAATACGTCTTTATAATCCGGTCACATATTTCATCTGCGATTTCTTCTTTATAAATATGAGAGGTTAAGTTGCGATCATTTAACAGTTGAATCCAAATCTTATCATCTGTGATTAAACCATAACTAAACGCTTCTTTCATAACCGACTTCGGACTGTTAATATCAACGAACCCTTGATCCATCAGATATTCCCTGGCAGCCTTCCAGGCAAGTTCCGTCGTAAATTCAAACCGCTGGATGACCCCATCACGGACAATGCTGCTTTGATTGGCTTGAAGTTCTAAAATTCCTTCACTCAGGCGATCAACTGCTTTTTTTAGATTTTCGACTTTATTTGACAATAATTCCATTAAAACAACTCCTTCCTGCTTAACATTTTTTAGTAAACGTGGATCCGCATCAGGTGTCATGAATACAATATCAAATTTTAACAAGGTATCCAGTTCTTCAATTTCATCCGTAAAATTCGCTACCTCAAGGTTAGAGCTGCTGCTACTGAATATTGCCAAATCAATATCACTATTGGGCCGATAATCGCCCCTTGCCCGTGATCCAAACAAGACAATTTTATAGATATTCGGGTAGTTACTGGCGCATTTTTTAACCTGCTCAAACAATTTTTCCATTCTTATTTTTGAGGTCTTTTCAACAGATCCTAAACCTTCCCCTTTTTCTCCCACTTTCTGTTCAATCATTCGCGAACCTCCCAGTGTCTTGTTGTAAATGATTCTCTCTAGGCAGCACGATTGTCATAATTGACAACAGCAATCTCTGTTAACGTATTGCGCAATTGATCAATAATGCGTTCTAATTGTACAACAGCCGTACCACTAAATGATTCTTCGCCGCATTGGATGCACTTATGGCAAGGTACATTTTTAACAATCACAATGATGTTTCCTAAGTCAGCCATATAGGTGGTTGTTGACTCTGTCAGCTTCCCTTTGCACAAAAAACAATCCATTCCAGTTCTCCTCAACTTAAAACCGTCTTTCCATATGTCCACATCCGGATAATAAGCGGTTATTATCCATAATTTACAATCAGTATAACCAACAACATGGACTAACAATTTGTCAATTGATGCTCCTAAAATTAAGCAACTCGGATGTGAATAATCCTCAGTATAGGGCTCATTATTTCACCGGTCATGATTGCATTTTTGACATCAGAATATTTAATACCCCTTTTCATAAATCGATCCAAAGCATGTCGGGTAACTTCGATCGTTTCATCGTTGTAGATTTTTCTTAAATATTCAATATTCATTTTTCATATCCTTATCAGTCTCAGCCATTCGCCGCAGAAACAATATCTTGTTTTCAGTATACGCCACTGCTTGCTAAATGTCCATCATTAAGTTTATAATACAGTGTCAGGCACCTACTCCCCAGGCACCACCAAGCTACGCGCCCTTCAGGCCTCTTTAACTTCCGTAATGGCCACGCTGTCAGAATATAGAGTTTCTGGTGCAATATCAATATCCCCGTTACACCAGGTGACCGTATCAAAATCAAGATGCACATTATCAAATGTGCTTTTGTCTTTTAGCGGCTGAAATACTGGTAAATCCAAAAGATGACGCACATCATATAGTTTTCGTTCACCTGTCGAAAAAGTAAGTAATAATTGATAATTTTGAAGCGTCTTTACACCAGTAACTTTTATCATATCTGCCGGTTTTCCTGCATATAGGATTCCATCTATTTCATACATTGAAATTACATCCCTTCTTAAACTATGATAATCTGTTATTACAACGGCTCTACCTTGTCAAAATGTTCGCTTTTTACAGCTTTATACCAAGCTCTGTAAACGTCTTCTTCTCTGAGGGCTAACCAGCCTACTAATATTTTAAACTGCCTTTTAGGAATACTTCCAGCTAACAATTCACCATCCAGAGAAACAACTGCTTGATGGTCTCCGTATTTTACTGAGTATTTCGGTCGAACAAGGCTCTTCCGCAAAAAGCCGTCGATTAAGCTATATATTAAACCTGAAGTGATATAATAAAAGCATCAAATAAATAGAAAGGATGGTAAAAATGGATTCGCCAAATACTCTGATTTTGGATCATTACTTCCCGTCCGATGTTTTAAAAATCACGGAAGTAATTGAAACTGATAAAATCATTATCCATATGAAGTCTCTTTCCAAAACCTGTATCTGTCCCAGGTGTCACCAGACACTTAAGCATTATCACGGCACCTATACAAGAAAAGTTCAGGATCTTCCCATACTGGGCAAAAATGTTCAGCTCCGGATTAAAGCCCATGAGTACATTTGTGACAATGAAGCGTGCCCGGTTAGAACCGTTGCTGAAACATTCGATGGCTTTCTCAACGCAAACCGAAGAATGACTCAGCGCTGTGAAGATTTCATCTGTATGCTGGCAATGGAAACCAGTTGTGAAGGGTGCGCACGGATCTGTCAGGCAATGAACCTGCATATCAGTGGAGACAGCGTGATCCGCTTTCTTACAGAACATTATGAGGCTCAGCCGGTTCCAGTTTGTAGTGAAACGATCGGTGTCGATGATTTTGCCTTCAAAAAAAGAAGCCGATACGGAACGGTGATTGTTGATGAAGCCACACACAAACCGGTTGCAGTTCTTAATGGGCGGGACAGTAATACGCTCAAGACCTGGCTATGGCAAAACAGACAGGTCAAAAGGATCACTAGAGACCGGGCCGGAGCCTATGCTTCCGCCATTTGCGAAATCCTTCCTGATGCCATGTAGATTGCAGACCGGTTTAATCTTCATCAGAATTTGCTGGAAGCCGTCCAGAATGCACTCAAATCGGTTGTGCCGGCTGATATAAAAATACCGATTTAACCGGATCATTCTGATAATCAACAACCGGAAGTAAAAACGGTACCAGAAGGTTTTAAAAAAAAATGATGACCCGGTAAAACCGGTCAGTTATGATGAAAACCGGATACAGCGCTACAATGCGGTTAAAGAATATATTGAGGCCGGATTCACGATCAGTCGAACGGCAAAAATCCTGCATTGCAGCCGCAAGACTGTACGCAATAATATAAATGGCGATTTTGATGCATTATGCCGCCAGGAACTGCGAAGTTGCGTGGATCGCTATTACGATTACATAATGAAAGCGTTGGCCTCCGGGATGATCCGCAAGGACATCTATCGCGAGATTAAAAAACAGGGCTACCCCGGACAAGTGTCCACCGCATATGACTATATGAACAAACTGATTGCGGTGCATGGAATCGAAATCGCAGTTAATCGAAGTTCTTCGATTGAAGCGATCACTCGGAGAAAGCAGTTGAACAAATTTGACCATATAACACGGCAAAGTGTCTTCCGGTTTCTCTGGATGAATGATACTGTTGTTTCCGGATATCGTGACTACCTGATAAAGACATATCCGATTATCTATGAGCTTTATAAATGCATCAAAGAATTCCGTCAGATCTTTAAAGAAAACAGTTTACCCCAACTGTATCTATATATTGACAGGTATAAAACCTCTGAGATCAAGCAACTGGCAGTTTTTGCATCTGGACTGGAAAAAGATCTCGACGCAGTAGAAAATGCTGTTGTCAGTGATTTGTCAAACGGGTTTGTGGAAGGAGTCAACAACAAGCTGAAAATGATAAAACGAACCATGTATGGTCGGTGTGGTCAAAAATTATTGATGGCCAAATTGATGTATGATCCACATCTAAAACCTGGATAACGGCTTTTTGCGGAAGAACCACGAACCTCCGGACAGCCTGGTTTTTCCAGCCGAAATATTCATTTATCGTGATAAACGGCTTATTCTAGACGTTTTTTTGCAACAGATGAGCATTCTCGTTATGTATTCCCGGGAATCCAGGCTATATGATACGACCTTGCTCGGCCGCACTGTCAGGCACCTATCTCTTTCATTAGAAAGTGGGCTTTTGACACCCAAACCAAACATATATGCCAACAAAATTACTTAGTTCTGGCGCTTTATCACCATCCCTTCATCATTATTAATGTTACTAAGTCCATTGCCGTTGGAAAACCCACCATACTTATAAAAACATTTTTTTTACCAAAAATCGCACAATAGCGTAAAATTATTTCTTTGTTATTTATGTCATCACTGATCATTTTCAATATTTCTACCGCTTCATACCAACGATTTTCAAAGTTATCCCCCTTCAATACAACAAAGACTTTTTTATTATTATGAACAGTTTTGGCTGATCTAAAAAAAGATTTGTAATCAATATCATCTTCAGGCAATGAATAACCAATAAAAATTAAATACTCCGCCTCTTCAACCTTAATACGCATTGCCCGTTGAATCTCTTCAATATATGGTGTTTTACTTTTATATAAGGTTTGTAAGAGCATCGCTGAATCTTTTGTTGTTAACTTACTACCACAATGAACACATTTATAATAATCATCAGCTGTTAAAGGTGAACGCATTGCCAGACTATTCGATTGCAACTTAAAACAATCACCTAAGTATGCTGATAATTTTCCACAATACGGACAATCGAGCCAATTTGTCTGACCATGGGGAAAAAACGTCGGGATCAGCACTACTTTGCGATCCGTGTTACGATCTGGGTCATTCAAACGATAGGCAACTGATTCATTATAGGGATACCACTTGGCTGTATCTTTGTCAAAACTTTTACTTGTCATAAACGTTGCAAAATCGTTAAAAACTTTTAATTTAAACATTTGATTCTGATTATTATAATAAAATGCATTTTGATCGTTTAAATTTTTATGTGCGATAAACATCGACCAAAGCAAAAGAACATCCCAGTTAAAACTCAGATATGAAAAGTTTGAAAAAACAAAATCAGAATCCCTCAAATCAAGACCATCCGGAATTAGTTCTCCCTTTTCCTTGAGAAGCACTTTGCCTATTTCTTGAAAGAAATCAACATACAAATGAATTTTTTTATTTTGCTGTGCCTTTTTTATCTGCATCGAAAAATATTCCTGAAGCACAACCAAAATTCCCTTGCGATACTGAACCAGATGATGGGGATACAAAATCTTCTTCTCATTCGATACAGATTCATATATCATCAAATTCAATCCTTTGTGAATTTGTATGTCGATTAGATTATACAAATCGATCATTTTGAAGCTCTCTTCATCCTCGATGAAGAAATATTTGACAAAATTAATTAAATCTTCAATATTAAATTCGTCTTCAGCCTTCAATTTTTTTAATGCCGCAAACCGTTCCACATCTTGCTCTGTTAAGCCATAATTTTTCAGATCTGTGACTTCGCTAAAAAAGAAAGTTCTAAAAAAATCATTCTGCTTTTCTGTTAGTGGCATCCCTAAAGCAGCAGTCGCACCTGCACCAAAAATCAGAACGGCTTTTTCTTTACTCATTAATGATTACCAAATTCACAAGCTCAAATCCATTATTTTCTTTGATTATAAATCTTGCCTTTTGCTTTCCCAGTGCAATTTGAATCAATGCATATTTTATCTCATCATCCGCATCTTTATAGCTTATTTTCTCATTACATTGAATTACTTTTGCTTCTTTTGATAATACATTTCCATCTTCTTTTAGCCACAGATTGTATCGCCTTTCAGAATCATCACTTATACTGTTGCTACTGCAAATTACGGCCTCTGAATCTTTCAAATCAATACTCTTAATTATGCCATCCGTGTAATAAATCTCTTCATCCATTATGGTATTCTCCAATTCGTGTAATATATGTAATTCTGCCAATTCAAAATCAATCTCATCATCAATATGAATTGACGCAATGGAAAAAAGCCACGGTACAGTTCAATTATCACATAAAATGTGAAGCTTCACATTTAATATGAAATGACAAGTTTGACAAAATTTAAAGTTGTGACGATTTTTCTTAGTTAAATGGGAATTTCTCGTTGTTTGTCTTTACATTTAATCTCATACTTAAAGAGGCTACTGCCAAATTTTAAGCATGAGGTGAAAAAATGAACATGTCGATTAATGAATTAATTGATTATGCAAGTGAAGCACTGTTGGATAATGGGTGCACTCAAGATTATGTAAAACATCTTTCCTATACATGGACTGGGTTGAAGCATTATCTTAGTGTCACGAATCAAGCCTATTCTGAAACAATTGGGAACGCTTTTCTGCGTGAACGTTATGCGATTGAAACCGATAAAACTTTTGCTAAGCTTTCTGCAATTAACAAACGCCGGAGACGGGCGATTCACATTTTGTCTAATTGTCTGATGCATGATGTTGTTACATTGCCAAAATCCTATTCACTTTGTCGGTTTTCATGCCATTACAAAACAGAATTACTTGATTTTGTGGAATTCAGAAAACAGCAGGATTTTTCATTATCTACTCTAAACAGGGACATTTGCTGCCTCAACAGGTTATCTGTTTACCTGGATGCTCTGGATCTTCGATCCCTGACTGATCTTAACAGTGCGCATCTGGTAGGATTTGTAAAATATCTTTCTGTTGAAGGACATCTGCCGACACTAAAGGGTTTTGCTTCAACCATAAGGTTGTTAATGCGTTACCTGTATAAAACGGGTGTCCAAAAAACGGATCTTTCAAAGTTTGTGCCAAAAGTAAAACCCAAAACGGATGGAATTCCTTCTGTTTATACCCCAGATGAAATCGAATCGATGTTGACCCATTTTAACCGCACTAACCCTAAAGGAATAAGAGACTATGCGATGGTATTGTTGGCTGTTCGCCTTGGAATGCGGGCTTCAGACATCTGTTCGTTAAAGTTTGAAAACATCGACTGGCAAGCGAACACGATCTCTTTCATCGCCAAAAAAAATCAGAAGTCGGCAGTATTACCTTTAATTAGCGAGGTTGGACATGCCATTATTGATTATCTCCAACATAGCCGTCCAGAAACAACGGATAAACACATATTTGTACGATTGCAAAAACCGTTTAGAGAGCTACAACCAAGCGGTCTACATACGATTGTTACTCAGGCAATGCGTAATGCCGGCATCATCATTCCATCTGGAAAGCGGCATGGACCCCATGCATTAAGAGCCAGTCTTGCAACTGAAATGCTGGCACATAATACACCTTTGCCGATAATTTCAGAGACATTAACACATACCTGTACGGATACCACAAAGATTTATCTAAAAGTTGATGTCAGTCATCTGCGACAATGTTCGCTTGAAGTCCCCCCACTTGGAAATGTCTGGATGGGAGGTTTCCTGTTATGAAAAACTATTTTAGTGGTCCTTTTTCTGATCTTCTCAACGAATTCGTACAATTCAAACGAAATACAGGCTTTAAATATGAAAAGGAAAGTCATTACTTAAAGCAATTTTCTGAATTCACCCTGAGCCAAGGAATCACAGACCCGGTCTTGTCTAAAAATTTAGCCGAAGCATGGTGTAATAAGAAACCCTTTGAGAATCAACGTAATTGCACAGAACAACGGATATCCTGTCTCCGCCAATTCGCTTTGTATCTTGGTTCTCTTGGTTATTGTTTTTTGCAAGTACTTTTTGCAGAAAGTTGCAAGTTAAAAATACAGAATGTTGCATTATGGAAAATCCATAGTTTTGCAAGCTGAAATGCGAAGCGATTTCGATAAAACTCAAAGCATTGCAG
>NZ_LKEU01000050.1 GCF_001766835.1 Acetobacterium wieringae
AACCGATCCAAAATCACCCAGTGATAGTGGATATCCCGGAGGAAATACCGGATAATAACCCCACTCATTTTTAACAACATTGGCATAACTTTCAAATACAGAATTCATTTGTAGTTCACCTCTCAAATTCTTGTTTTATCATCCTAAACCCGATTCGTGACTATATCCAAATGTCGAAACATATCATTTTCATCACTTTTCTTACTGATATACCTCCTTTGTGACTGTTATTCTTACTAATAACCCCTTTTTGACACGTCTAAACACAGCGATTCATTTTTCTTATCAATAACCTCCTTGATTGTTTTCTGTTTCCCGAGGAAACAGATTTACCATATCTACCCATGTTGAAAAGTTTGTGATTGCGATCAAAACACTTTTATTTTCTTTTTCAATCACTAAAAAAGGGCGTAGAAATCCTGAATGCAAAAAATGTATATTCCGACCGTGAAATCCCATCTGCACGGTCAAACCGGGTTCTTCCGCAAACATCCGTTATCCCGATTTTAAATACGGATCATACATCAGTTTGGCCGTCAATAATTTTTGACCGCACCGGCCATACATGGTTCTTTTTATCATTTTAAGTTTGTTGTTGACCCCTTCCACAAATCCGTTTGACAAATCACTGACAACAGCATTTTCGATTGCATCAAGATCTTTTTCCAGACCAGATGCAAAAACTGCCAGCTGTTTGATCTCAGATTTTTTGTATCTGTCTATAAACAAATACAGTTGAGGTAAACTTTTTTCTTTGAAGATCTGGCGGAATTCTTTAATGCATTTGTAAAGCTCACCGATAATCGGGTATCTGTCCATCAGGTAGTCACGATACCCGGATACAACAGCATCATTCATCCAGAGAAACCGGAAGATACTTCTCCGGGTTATATGGTCAAATTTGTTTAACTGTTTCTTTCGGCAGATAGACTCAATCGAAGCGCTTCGATAAACAGCGATTTCAATGCCGTGCACCTCAATCAATTTGTTCATATAGTCATATGCGGCGGTCAGTTTTCCGGTATAGCCCTGTTTTTTTATCTCGCGATAGATGTCTTTACGGATCATTCCGGAAGCCAATGATTTCATAATGAAATCATAATAACGATCAGCCCCGCTCAGCAGTTCGCGGCGACATAATGCATCAAAATCTCCATTCATATACTTGCGAACTGTATTTCTGCTACAATGGAAGATTATTGCAATTTGTCGGGAACTGAAACCGGCATTAATATGCTCCTTTATTCCATTGTAGAGTTGGATCCGGTTTTCATCATAAATGACCGGTTTTTCTGGGATATCATTTTTTTTTAAAACGATCGGATGCAATTTTTTCTTCCGGTTGCTGATTATCAGAATGACCCAGATCAATTGGTATTTTTATATCAGTCGGAACAACCGATTTGAGTGCGTTCTGAACGGCCTCCAAAAGATTCTGGTGTAGATGAAACCGGTCGGCAATCTGCATGGCATCAGGAAGGATTTCCCCAATGGCGGAAGCATAGGCTCCGGCCCGGTCTCGAGTGATCCGCTTGACCTGTCGGTTCTGCCGCAGCCAGGCCTTGAGCGTGCTGCTGTCACGACCGTTAAGGACCGCAACCGGTTTGTGTGTGGCTTCATCAACAATCACCGTTCCGTACCGGCTTCTTTTTTTGAATGCGAAATCATCGACACCGATCGTTTCACCACAAACCGGAGCCGGCTGAGCCTCATAATGTTCTGTCAGAAAGCGGATCACACTGTCACCACTGATATGCAGGTTCATTGCCTGACAGATCCGTGCGCACCCCTCACAACTGGTTTCCATTGCCAGCATACAGATGAAATCTTCACAGCGCTGAGTCATTCTTCGGTTTGCATTAAGAAAGCCATTGAATGTTTCAGCAACGGTTCTAACCGGGCACGCTTCATTGTCACAAATGTACTCATGGGCTTTAATCCTGAGCTGAACATTTTTTCCCAGTATGGGAAGATCCTGAACTTTTCTTGTATAGGTACCGTGATAATGCTTAAGTGTCTGGTGACACCTGGGACAGATACAGGTTTTGGAAAGAGATTTCATATGGATAATGATTTTATCCGTTTCAATTACTTCCGTGATCTTTAAAACATCGGATGGGAAGTAATGATCCAAAATCAGAGTATTTGGCGAATCCATTTTTACCACCCTTTCTAGCTATTTGATGCTTTTATTATATCACTTCAGGTTTAATATATAGCTTAATAGACGGCTTTTTGCGGAAGAGCCCAGTTTGTCCGTGCAGATGGGATTTCACTGTCGGAATATACAAAAAAGCATAAAGCTTGTCATTTCTACATCATTTATTAAAAAAGTCTGCTGGATAGGTTGTTTTTTCATGACCACTGGATTCTCATCATCCTTCGTCCAAACTACAAAGGTGATAAACACCTTAACGAATCCAAAATCTCTCCCGAAGTTTTCCCCGAACCGTGATTATTTTACTTGGGTTTACATTCTCATCCCCAATGACGACATTTTAATGCAGCAGCACATTAAAAAGCCGAATAGATTTATTATTTAGGCTCTACCACACCACGCTTCTGTTTTCGGTGCTCTAACGTTGTCCCCACCCTCATTATTTAGCTGTCTGATCCTTCTTAAATCAAATTTTAAGCACAACAAAAAGGGTGTGCAGCAATCACACGACTACTACACACCCCTTTGTTATTGAAAAGAAATATTCAGCTTGCGAAAAATTTCAATGATTCAACGCTCTTTAATACCGCCCTAGATACTGGAATGCGACAGGGCGAATTATTTGCTTTAACCTGGGCTTAACCATCCGGATCAATAAAAATCACAGCTGTGTAAAAGATATTATTTCTAAGAAAAACGAAAATAGCATCACTCATTGATGCGCTTTATAAAAAGGAGGAAATTACAAATGTTATTTCTATCGGTTAAAATGTAAAAAATCCCATCCACAAGAAACTTGCGAATGGGATAACACTGCGATTTATGGCGTGCCCTGGGCGTACCCTACCGTATGTACGACAATTATTAAAAAAAACATATGAAATTTTTAATAATTACTTAAGTTTATTTGTCAATTTCCTTTGTGGAGATGATCCGTACCGTTTTGAGGTGACAATTTGCATTGAAGAGTATCGTCATAATTATTTTTAATATCATTTATACAAATCGCATTCCCTTGGCGCACCCTCCCATATGTAACGACAATAATTCAAATCTTTAAATACTTTCACAAATACTATTTGAAATATTATCTAATTTTTTCAAATACTTTTTCAACCGTCTATTCCAACGAGCTGGTAATCAGGAGTTTACGTTCTCTTAAGCTCAAAATCAACGACAAAGTTCCGCATGTCAGTAGTGTGATGGCGATATATAAAAACGTTTCGCTGATAGAATGCAGGTTAAAAATACTTTCATAAACACTAATAACATAAGGAGCCAGAAACATGGAAACGCCGATCACTGAAGTGATAATAGCCATCCCTATTGAGACTGCATGAGCAGGCATGACTTCCGATATTTCTACAATATAATAAGAATAGGACATGCCGTAGCAGGCACCGCCAACAACACATGCCAAGCCAACTGGAATAATCCCCACCGGCAAGCTTAAGACAAAATAGCTGGCTGCCAGAAGGATGAAAAAGATTGTTGGAGAAAACCTTTTAGTTCGCATATAAATAACCGAAAAAATCATCCCAATGGAAAAAGAACCCAAGGTCCCCAACGATGATAAAATTCCAATCACAGATGAATCCCCAAGATTTCGATCGGTTATATACAAGGCGATGCAATAGAAAATAACACAATAAAGAGTATTCATAAAAAAAGCTGAGACCGAGATTGCAGTAAGTTTCAAAGCTGGGATTTTTTCTCTGATTGGAGCGTCTACTTTAATACTATCATGATTGACCTGTTTTTCCGGCGGTGTGCGCGGAAGAAAAACGATGGTGAGAATTAGTACCGGTATAGCAATCGCATTGATGAAAAAAGCTGCTTGCCAATTTGTCACTGCAATATATCCCGCTGCGATGGACATAGCAGCCCCAAATGCTGCCATCATGCCATTATAAACCCCGATAATCCCACTGCGTTCTTTGATGTCCGTGTATAATTCCGATATTAAACCCAATGCCAACGGAGAGATAAGTCCCATGGCGACACCAGTCAGCCCTCTGCAGACTGATAGCATAACAATATTATTCACTAAACCACTGACAATACCAGCAATAGCAAAAAGACTGAACCCAACGATCAGCAAGTCTTTTTTACTGAAATGTTGAGCCAATTTCCCAGAAAGTAGCGAAACCATAGTCATCATCAGAGCCGTCCCACTGATAATAAAATTCTG
Organism: Acetobacterium wieringae; assembly: GCF_001766835.1. Taxonomy (GTDB): domain Bacteria; phylum Bacillota; class Clostridia; order Eubacteriales; family Eubacteriaceae; genus Acetobacterium; species Acetobacterium wieringae. Next base: position 4,350 of record NZ_LKEU01000050.1, read on the forward strand.
TGAAAAAGCACTTGCCTCCGGATATGTGGCAAAAATCTGAGAAACCAGTGGCACCACAACCGAATCGGACATCATTGCAAAACTCATTGAAATGATGGTTAATTTTATAATAAATGAATGTTTCATTTTGTGGATTCCTTCCATATTTGTAAAAATCAACCAGACAAGTCATCATCTTGACTTGTCTGGTCATTAGATTTCCAAATGCAGTTCAAATAAATGATGATTATTCAGACATCTCATGTTCTGGACTGTTTACCAGACCTGTTTTACGATCTTTAATAGTAAAGACTGCTGATAACACTGCACCAACAGCCAAAGTAGTAATTAAAACCGGCATGATCTCAGTAATGGTTGTCACGCCCATGACGCTCTGTAAAAAGGTAGCTATATATACAGAGAGGAATGTGCCAATACTCATACAGAAAGACGTGAAGCCGATAGACATAGGAATTCGTGATTCCGGCACGATCATAGTGCAATGCATAAAATAATAGGACATTCCCATACCATACATCGCACCTAACAAGGTACAAGCAATGGCGGCAATGATCGAACTGGATGAAAAATACAACATACAAAAACTCAGAGCCATTACTGTATAGGCAACAATGGGGGTACTTCGTTTAAAAAATCCATAGGTTTTACCAAATAAAAAACATGCTACAAAACTCCCCACTGTGCCGAGCGCTGAAATCGTGCCGATAAAGGTAACGTCTCCAATGGCTTTTTCAGTAACAATCATTGATATCTGATAAAAAGCAATACAATAAACACTACTAAATATTAAGAACGCTACCCCAAGTGCGATAACCTTCGTCCATGGCATTTTTTCATCGACACTACCGTCGACATCGTCTTTATTTTCTTTTACAGGTACTGTTTCATCTGCAGGAACAAACAGGAAAATCATGATTAATATTGGAATGGCAACCAGATAAATACGAAATACCATAGACCAGCCCAATGTCGCTACAAAACCTGAAATCCAGCCAATTGCCGCACCAACTGCAGCCATTCCACCATTGAAAATCCCTAACATTGAGCTTCGTTTCGACTCATCGTTAAAAATATCAGCGATAATTGCCATGGAAATAACACCCAGGGACCCCATGCCAATTCCTACTAGGACTCTCATCGCTGCCATAAAGTAAGCATTGTGTACTGCAAATCCCAAAATAGCACCAATACTAAAAATGGCAAAAGCAATAATCAGCAGCTTTTTTTTGCTAATATATTGCATTAGTTTGCCAAAAGCCAATCCTGAAAAGGCACCGATCAGTGCGGGACCTGTCAAAATAAAATTCAAGATAGCAACATTAGCATCCCCAAACTCACTGAATAAATTTTCGGCAACTGGTATAATCACCATATCCGCCATTAATGCAATCGTTACCAGAATCAATGTCAACATCAGCATGCCATTTCTGAGTTTTTCTGATTTAATATTCATTTTAAACCTCTTTTCTACTTTTTATTATTATTTGCAATCACTTTAGCGTGGTGAAACTATCTAAAATAATTCCTACAATTTTTTATGATCTTTTTCTCTATTCACCAACGCATAACTTTAACCAAACTCTATTTGGACATAAACTTAATTTGGACATAAACTTAGTGTACATCACTCCATTCCTGTAAAAAATCAATTTCTTTCAAATACATTATTTAAAATCCGGATTTGTATTTGTTTTCAATATTAAAACTTTTATATTTACGATTATATCAATCAACCTTCCAATATATCAGTTTTAAAATGTAGGTATTTTTTCTTTTTTTTCCTACATTTTGTATTAACTTTAAGTTTCCAAAAATCACTTTTTAACGATAAATTTGAAGTGTAGATTTGCTGGTTTCAAAAAAAAAGAGACAGGAAAATTATTTTTCCTGCCTAAGTTATTCTTTTGGGACCTCTTAATTTCCTATTTTACAAAAATTCCTTCGCGGAATGCACCAATGTATTCCATGCAAAATTCATCTTCGCCCATCATCGCTTCGGTAGCATAGAGCATTCCCATCATGTCCTTGTTTAAAGGATCGAGGATAAAGCTGTCCATGCCGGCGTTCATGGCCAGAACCGCAAAGGCCTGGTTAGCAATCCGGCGGGCCGGCAGATTGAAGGAAATGTTGCTGACCGCACCGGTGACATGGATGGTGGGGTATTGTTTCTTGATTTCCCGGATCACTTCGGTGACCATGTTGATGCCGTCTTCTGAGGTACACAACATTTCAATTAAGGGATCGATATGCATTCTCGACGAATCGATGTTATATTCTTTACATTTAGCCATCAGATCAGTAAACACATCCAAACGGTCTTTGGCAGTTTTAGGAATCCCCTTATCGCTATTTAAGAGCGCCACACATTCCCATTTGGTGTCAGCGATTATTTTAAATGCCACATCAACCTTGTCACCTTCTAACGACACGGAGTTGAACAGGCCCGGTTTTTTACAATACTTCATCGATTCGATGCAGGTGTAGACATTGGGGCTGTCCACAGCAATTGGCACATCAGTGGCATTCTGAACAATGTCAATCAACCATTTCATGGTTTCCAGTTCGATGTCATCATCTACTGAGGCACAGACATCAATAAAATCAGCTCCAGCTTCTGCTTGTTTAATCGCCAGATTGCGGATAAATTCCGCATCTTTTTCGACAATGGCCTTTCCTGTTGAAGGAATGGCACCGTTAATTTTTTCTCCAATAATAATCATTTTTTTCTCCTTAAAATTATTTTCAAAATGCAAATTATAGCTTTGCTGCTTTTTTCTCTTTAATGGTCAAAATTGCTGACAAAACAGCCCCTATTAACAGTATTCCAATCAATATCGGCATGATCTCAGTAATTGTTTCAACGCCCATAAATCCCTGAATAAAAGCAGCCACATAAACTGAAAGAAATGAACCAATACTCATGGCAAAAGATGTAAAAGAAATCGAAATTGGTATTTGTGATTCCGGCACAATCATTGTGCAATGCATAAAATAGTAGGATATCCCAACCCCATAGGTAGCACCCAGTAAGGTACAGGCAACACTGGCAATCGCAGGGTTTGCTGAAAAATATAACAAACAAAAACACAGTGCCATCAGAACATAAGCTAAAATAGGGGTTGCCCGTTTTAAGACTGCATAGTATTTGCCAAAAAACATGCACGCAATAAAACTGCCAATGGTTCCCAGCGCCGATAAGGTGCCGACAAAAGCCACATCACCAATAGCCTTCTCTGAAACGATCATTGAAATCTTATAATATACGATACAATAAATAATGTTGAAAATCAGAAACGCTCCGCACAGTGCCATCAGGCTGAGCCAATTAATTTGATCATTGCCGCTTCCGGCCTGGGTCTGATCGACTGCTCCAGTCACTGTGACTTTATCTGCCGGTATAAAAAAGATGATCATCACCAGAATCGGAATTGCAACCAAATAAATGTAAAATACCGTTGTCCAGCCCAGTGTTGCCACAAATCCTGAAATCCATCCTAATGCAGCCCCCACTGCCGCCATCCCACCGTTATATACTCCCACCATCGAGCTTCTTTTGTCTTCATCAACAAAGACATCGGCAATAATTGCCATGGCTATTACCGAAACCATCCCCATACCGATACCAACCAGCACTCTCATGGCTGCCATGTAATTAGCATCATGAACAGTATAACCAAAAATAGCCCCAACACTAAAAATGGCGAAAGAAACTAGCAGTAATTTTTTCTTACTTAAATACTGCATCAGTTTTCCAGCTATCAACCCGCTAAACGCACCGATTAATGCCGGCCCGGATAAAATAAAATTTAAAACTGCCATATTGGCATTGGCATACTCCTCAAAGATATTGCCAGCCACCGGAATAATGACCATGTCTCCCATCAACGCGATGGTTACACAAATCAGTGTGACCATCAACATAGTATTTCTGATTTTTTCGGACTTAATGTTCATAAATGACCCCCTTTTCATATCATTTTAGCTTCGCAGTCAAAATGATATGACAGCGAAGCTCTTATTTAGTTATTAAAACATTTCCTTGCTGATCCGGTCAATTTCCGCCGTCACCGCCTCGTATACCCCCGGGAAGGAACTAACATCAGCTCCCTGGGTCAGGTTGGGTATAAAATATAGTTGTCCGCATTTCTTACAGATTCTGTCTACATGCTCTTTGATGATGGCTTCATTCCACTCGGGAAAGTCAACTTCGCCGCTGTGAATTCCGCCCATGAACGAAATTTTCCCGCCATATTCTTTAATCAGAGCCGGGATATTGTTGGTTGTCATCACGCCCTGCCAGATATCAATACCCATTTCGATCATTGATGGCACCAGAGTTGCTGCATAAGAGTCACTGTGATGAAGGATCAGTTCCACGCCATTCTCTTTGTAGAAACTAAAAATCTTCTTATAAGACGGTAAGAAAAATTCTTTAAACGTTTCAGGAGACATAAACGTTGAAATTTGGCTACCCCAATCATCATGCTGATAAATGGCTGTTGGTCCAATCTGTTCAATTAAAACCTTTGCATAGTCGAGTAGATAGTCGGTGTACCAATCGATCAACTCATGCATTGCTTCGGGTTCTTCATAAAGAGCCATCAATGCGTCTTCCATTCCCATCAGGGAATGAGTCATTTCAAAAATGCCCGGAAAAAACATAATGGTGATGTACTTTTCATTCTGATCAATCTGTTTGACATGTTCCTTTGCCTCAATCCAGGCCTCGGGATTTTTATAATGGTCTGGTGTTTTGACGTATTGCTTCCACTCAGTGATGTCTTTGATTACTTTGTGTTCCTCATCGTGAACCGGGAAGGGTCCCAATTGACCTTCGGGCCATCGCCACAGGATGCCCCACTCATCCTCAATTTCTGTGCCTGGACCTGTGCAGAATGAGGTCATCGGTGCTTCAAAGACAAACTCCAGAAATTCATTCTGATTGACAAAGCGATCTGGCTTCCCACCCTTAATAGTCTCTTGTAAATTCTGTTTTGCTGTTAACATCTTTTCTCCTTTTATATCCCTATAATAAATTTTATCAGTTTTAAATTGTATTATGCTCCGATTAATTCTTTTGCTTTAGCTGCAGAACTACCAGCATCCGGCGCATAACCATCAGCCCCTATTTCATCGGCATATTCCTGAGTCACTGGCGCACCACCAACAATTACTTTCATTTCCGGCATTGCTGCTTTAATGGTCTGTACCGCTTCCTTTAATGCTGGCATGGTAGTTGTTAGTAAACCTGAACAGGCCACCAAAACGACGTTATCATTTTCTTTAATCGCTTCAACAAAGCGTTCCGCTGGGACGTCTACACCCAAATCAACCATATCAAAACCAGCACTTTCTAACATCATCACAACCAGATTTTTCCCAATGTCATGTAAATCTCCAGCAACGGTTCCCATAATACAGGTACCTAAAGAACTAGATGAATCCCCAGCCATCACCGGTTTTAACTCTTCAACACCTTTAGACATGGCTTTGGCAGCGATCAACATTTCCGGCACAAAAATTTCACCGGCTGAGAATTTTTCGCCTACAACGCCCATGGATGCAACCATGGCATCTAGAATATCCTGTGCTTTATCACCTGCTTCCAATGCTTTTTGAACGGCAGCCGCTACTTTTTTAGATTTTCCACCTTCAACCAACTCTTTTACTTCTTGAATTTTTGACATGTTTTTTCTCCTTTTTTTAAGTCTTTATAAAAAAATCGAAACGGGAAATGTTCCCGACTTTCAATTAATTTATGATGATTTACTACTAATTTAATCATTTTTAATATTTTTTTATCAAAGACTTATAATATATTGTCTTTATAAAAATCGAAATAATTATCATTAATAACAATACGATTATTCGCAATAATACGATATTTATGTTATTTATCTTGTCTTTTACGATTTTATCAGCTATTATAAGTATATGATAGTCTTCAAAACAGAGGAAAAGAAACATCTTTTTCGTACATTTTAACTAAAGGAGCCTGCGAATGGAATTAAACTTGCAAATTATCAAAGAAGACCTGAACGATCTGAAATTTGAAAGCCGGATCCTGGATGATTGCCTGGTTCGACAGCTGACGCACCCGGTAATCTATACCTCGCAAACCAATCTCACGGAAGACCGATTATACATCATCGAAGCTGATAACATGCCGAGTATCTTAAACCTGAAAAACCGCCCCTCTTTCATTTGCATCGGCGTTCCCCCGAGTTATCTGCTGACTTCCAACTGCAACATTCTCTACACCACCAAACCTATTCAGCTTTATGATCTATTGAATCGCCTGACTGATTTATTTCAATTTTACAACCAATGGGAAAAGAAAATGCAAAACATCAATAATCAGCGACTCCCTCTCAAATCCTTGGGAGAAGCCTCTATTGATATTTTCAGCAATCCGATTTCTTTGTACGAATCCAGTTTTAAAACCGTCTTTATCGTTGTTGACAAACATAATCCAATTCCGGAAAGCTACGTCGCTGTTGCCAGCACCTTCGAATATCTCAGTATTGAAGAAGTCAATAAACTGAATACGGATCCGGAATACAATGAAGCTGCTACGAAAACCGAACCGGCCATCTATTCAGATCGACTTTATGGTTTTCGCACCCTGTTTTACAATCTTCGCAACGACGGGGAATTTATCGCTCGGCTCTGCATTGATGAAATTATCCGTCCCTTTACCGAGCGAGATTTAGCCTTGATCAAGGTTCTTGCTGATGCGCTTCAGCTAGGGCTTCATCAAAAAGATTTAAATAATCTCAATCAGCCTCGGGAACTTCAGTCTGTTTTGAAACGACTTCTGGATCACAAACTGGTTCCCGCCGAGAAAATCGAATCGGTTCTCCGAGAAAACAAATGGTTGGTAAATGACCATTATTTCTGCATTTGCATTGAACAGCTCCATCCAGACAAAGACGAAGATCCCATGACCGCCTTGGCATATCATTTATCCCGGATCAATACCCATAATTGTTATATCATTTACCAGGATAATCTCATTTTTCTTTTTAATCTGAGCAAATCCTCCAGAACCCAAGATGAAATTCTTGACTTATTTGACAAGCAATTAAAGACTAATCACATTCACGCCGGAATCAGTTCTGTTTTTTCTGATTTTAAAAACTTTTATTACTACCACCTTCAAGCATTAAATGCGGCCACCCTTGGCAGACAGCTGAACGCTTCCTCTAATTTGTATAAATTTGAAGATTATATCCTTCCTTATATTGTCTCAAAATGCAATGTAAAAACCATCCCTGAGCTTTTCTACCCGGCCGGACTTCTACGTCTGTTAGAGTACGATGCACTAAAAGGAACGGATTACGCCGATCTGTTGCGAATTCATCTGGAAAACAATATGCATATCGCTGAGACGACCCGTCAGACCTTTCTACATCGCAGCACCTTTATATACCGAATCGAAAAAATCATCGACATTTTACAAATGGACTTAGCTGACCCCGATGTACGACTGACTTTAATGATCGCTTTTAAGATTCTCGCTCATAACAAGCGGGAATCTTAATCCTCTCGCAGTTCAAATTGACCGATCATTTCCTGTAAAACCGCTGCTTGGCCAGATAGGTCCTGACTGGCAGCAGCAGATTGTTCTGCTATAGCTGAATTCTGCTGTACCACATGGCCCACCATTTCAATCCCGGTATTAACCTGAGCAATACCAGTGGCCTGTTCACTAGACGCCTTCGCAATAGTTTCCATTAAATCTGTTATTGTAACTATCTCATTGACGATTTCCGTTAAAGCAGCGGCTGTTTCACTAGCGATTTTTGTGCCACCTTCGACGTTTTCAATGGAATCTTCAATTAAAATCGTAGTTTCTTTTGCGGCCTCGGCACTTCTTGCTGCCAGTGTCCGAACTTCTTCGGCTACTACAGCAAAACCCTTACCATGCTGCCCGGCCCTGGCCGCTTCGACCGCAGCATTCAGTGCCAGAATATTTGTCTGAAAGGCAATCTCGTCAATAACTTTGATAATCCTGGAAATATCTTTTGATGATTGGTTGATTTTAATCATTGATTCCTGCATTTCTGACATTTTTTGATTCCCATTTCCAGCCTTCTCCCGAACAAGTAAAACCTGCTCTTTTGCAGCATTAGCATTGATTGCGTTATATTTTGTCTGCTCGGCAATTTCTACAAACGATGCCATAAGTTCTTCAATAGAACTTGCCTGCTCAGTGGACCCCTGTGCAAGAGACTGACTGCTTACAGAAACCTGATTTGATCCAACTGTAACCTGTTGTGCAGCAATATTTACATCATTCATTAAGATGTTTAATGTTTCAACAATCTTGTTCAATGCCAGTGAAATTTCTGAAAAGTCGCCATGGAATACATTGACTGCAGAAATGTTCAAATCACCTTTCCCCATTTTCCCGGTCACTTCTGTAATTTCTGCCATAACCTGTTTCAAATATAAGGTTGTATTGTTGACAGATTTCTTCAATTTTTCGAACTCACCTTCATAGATCCCACTGACTGATTGATCAAGATTACCTTTTGAAATCGCATCCATCACTGTTGCAACCTCTATAATTGGACTAGCAATAACCGTCAGTATCTGATTCATTCCACTAATCAGTGCTTTCCAGGATCCGCTGAATTTTTCTTCATCTGCCTTTACACCTAAATCACCTTTCAATACCGAATTTGTCAACATCATACTATCTTCAATTAAATTATCAATTGATTTCTTGACCTCTTTCAGGCTCCTGCCAATTGCTTTAAAATGCTCATATACTTCTGTCGTATACGCATTACCCATTGAGATTTCCAAGTCGAAATCCAGATTTCCCTTTGCCAAACGATAGAGATTTTTCTCCAGTCGGGCAATTTCTGCCTGAGTATAATCGTTTACACTCATCGTTGGTGTGATATCGGCACTGATCTCAACAATACCTACATTTTTGCCCTGCTTGTTTTTTAGATAAGCTGTGTTCATTTTGCCATACATGCCTTCAAAGAAAAAATTCGTTTCTGTCAGGTTCTCTACCAATAACCGCTTGACACTGCAATCATCCGGGCACTCTGGTGAATTACACTGTTCCAGTTTCGCCTCACAGCTTTTATACCCATACGCGGCTTCACGGTTGGGATATTGTCCAGCATCTGCTAGATATTTTTCCAAAGCAGTGTTCATATGAAGTTCAATCCCATTTAAATCCAGGACATGAATTGGATAGGGAATTGCATCCAGAATGGATTCATACCAAAATATTTTCTCTGCTGCCTTTGCAAGGATCTGATTAAACATTTGTATTAATTTCTCACCACTGCTTGAACATTTTAGCATCCCAATCTGGTCATCAAATATTCCCGCGTTTGCCTGTTCTAAAATGCGTTGGAGTTCAATTTTGGCATACTTCAGAAAATTGACTATCTGTTTCAGATTATTCTCTAGCTTACTCTTGGCCTCCTCATTAAAAACGGGCTCATTCACATCAGCGAAATCACCTTCAACAATTTTTTCAGCTAACAGAGTATAATAATTCATCATTTCTATTAATACACGCTCGTTTTCGCTATTTGCAGAAATTGTTTTCGCTATTTTCTTCAACGAATAAAAAATGACCCCAATCATTAGAGCCAAACCTAAAACGAATATGATTGACAATTCAAAATATATGTGACTGTTCCCGGATTGTTCCGACCAATTCTGATTTAAGATAACACCAAAGGCAACGGCCATTATGAAGTTAATCAACACAACTGGAACTCCATAAGATGAAATCATTTTCATAGTTAGATTTTTTTCATTTTCCATAAATTTACACCTCGTTTCAATTTTTGTTCGCAGAAAAAATGACCAGAAAGAAATTTCCTGGTCATAATTACCTCATCTACCCCAGCTTAATTTGATCTTGTTAAAGCTGCTTTTCTTGCTTCTTCATAAATAAATCGGCGAACATCAAAGCTTCTCTCTTCTTTCATATCATAGAATGAAATTGTCGGTTTTTTTACTTTTGAAAACAACCGCATTTGCTCAATAATAAATTGTTTGGCGGCTTCATCATCTTGAGTGATTTCAAAATAAGCTTCCAATCCCAATGCATCCCCATATAAATCGACCACTTCTTCAAGATCCATGGCATTTTGCTGTAATTGCCAGGAATCAATTCCAGCTTCAATCATTGCAGGTGCGAGAATTTTACCATTTCCACAACTGTGAAGTGTAAAATATATACCAAGATTATGACAATGCTGGACAAAACGTTTGTATTGCGGCACAAGTAGTGCTCTAACGGTATTAATTGAAAAAAATGGCGATCGTTGTGCTGCCCAGTCATCGTGAGCCATAATCACATCAACATCGAAATATTTTTTGTAATGATTTACTACTTCAATGTGATAATCTGTCAATTTATTAAAAAATTCCTCAACTTCTTCCGGATCTTCAACAAGTGCCATAGCAGCTCCTTCAAAATCCATCAGGGAAATTAGGCGCTCAAAATAACTCGACAACATTACGCCCCGTTTGATTCGCTCCGTACCAATTTTTTCCTGATATCTTTTGCCAAAGTTTTCCCAATCCCACGAGGACACATCCGGCCAGGCAAGATTTTTCCACTCGGAAATGTCTTTAAGCGCTGGTTTTCCCGGTTCTACCATTGCCGGTAAGCCATTCTCAAGAGCTACCCATTTTACACCAAAGGTATCTATGCCACCTTCATAATCGCTAGCATCCACATCCGGAATACAGTGAGGTGTGATATCAACCATATCACACGTACCATCTGGAATCCACTCAAATGCTTTGCCGTCTAAACATCTTTTGAAATTTTCAGCTGGCGAAATCGGTGGCATAAGACGCTCAACCGGTGCATAAGGTAACCCATACCAAGTTCCTTCATACTCATACATGCCTTGTCCCTGTAACTCAGTCTCCTTAAAATTTATCTTTCCCATATTTAGTATCCTTTCTTAATCACAAATTCTTTTAAACGACTTAAAATTCTAAGCACCGATTAGTTCTTTTGCTTTTGATGCCGAGCTACCTGCATCGGGGGCATAGCCATCGGCACCAATTTCGTTGGCGTATTCCTGAGTAACTGGAGCACCCCCGACAATTACTTTCATTTCCGGATAAGCTGTTTTAATAGTTTGCACCGCTTCTTTCAAGGCTGGCATGGTGGTTGTTAAAAGACCAGAGCAAGCCACTAGTACCACGTTTTCACTTTCTTTAATCGCTTCCACAAATTTTTCCGCAGGTACATCCACGCCCAGATCGACCATATCAAACCCGGCACTTTCAAGCATCATGACCACCAGGTTTTTTCCGATATCGTGAAGATCTCCGGCAACCGTTCCCATGATACAAGTTCCTAACGAGTTGGAGTTTTCTCCCGCCATAATTGGTTTTATTACTTCAACCCCTTTTGACATGGCTTTGGCAGCAATTAACATTTCTGGAACAAATATTTCACCAGATGAGAATTTCTCTCCCACTACACCCATAGAGGCAATCATAGCATCCAGAATATCCTGAGCTTTATCACCTGCATCGAGGGCTTCCTGAACGGCAGTCGCCACTTTTTTTGACTTCCCTGTTTCTACTAAAACTTTTACTTCTTCAATTCTTGACATTTTTCTACTCCACCTTTGCTGTTCTTTCAATATAATTTTTTGATGTTTATGATTTTATCAGTTATGAGGTTCAAAACTAAGCTTCAAAATAGAGGAATATTTTATTTTTTTTCATATGTTTTATACGAATGACATTGGTTAAAAATGGAACTCAACTTGCAAATTATTAAAGAAGATCAGAGAGATCTCAATTTCAATGGAATAGCAAACGACGATCAATTGGTAAAACGACTCACCACCTGATACTTTTAAATCAGGATATCTTCCGAGTCGCCAATCGATTATTCATTAAAGAGATCTGTTTTGTCAGAATATTTTTGGTTACACGACTGGAAGTTCACATAGTAATTTTGATAAAATTGATGAACTGACTTGATTTAGCAACAGAAAATATTGAGTTAATATGACAAAATCCGAGCAAAAATGCCCGGATTTGAAAATTATAATTAACAAAACTGTAAATCTTCTATTTCTGGTTAATATGTGGTATGGTTTCAACATCAAAGTCTTTGTTCATTACCATTTTCTTTGAAAGAATTGGGAACACATCAACTGTCGCTCTGACTTTTTTCTGTCGTGTTCCTGGTTCCCCCCATAAAACAAATACTTCGTTGCCAATTTCTGCTTCGTCAATATCTATACACCCCATTGAGAAAATAAGACGTTGATGCAACGTGTATTCACGTCCTGATGAGTAACCAATCAACTTACCATCTTTGTCAAATACATCGTCCTGAAATAAGCGGATACCACCGCCACTGGTCAAACCAATATCTTCCAGAGGGAAATTTAAAATCTTATACGGGTCTTCTTCTGTTTGGAACAGGGATTTAAAGATGTCAATAATATCATCCTGATTCCAGATTAAGGTGACCGTTTTTCGTTCTGGTTTTGCCAGTAGTTTTTCAATTACTGCTTTACCCGGAAAATCATGATTTAATGAAATCGAATTTGCCCAACCCAGTTCGACTGGATTTCTCATTCTTTTTGAAAGATCAGCTCCGCTGCTACCACTGTATTCTCCACCCAATGGCCATTCATATGGGTCATATCCCAGATCGGCTAGATATTTTAGAAAACCTTCGTCTTCGATAGATGCAGTTTTAAAATGGAAGGCTTCCTGTGGGAATCCATTTTCAGTATGATTAGCAGCATAACAAAGCCAGCCCAAACGTTCAACGCCAAATTTCTTGCCTGCTTCATAAACGATTTCATAAAGTTCGGCTGCGTCTTCCATATTACCATGCACTTCATACCCCAATGTTCCCGACATTCCCATTCTCAGGATAGTTACCGGCTTCCCATTAATGCTGCTCTGACGATGTCCCATGAAAGGGATATCATGAAGATCATCACCTGTAGCAGTCTCCAGCATTTCGAGAACACGAGGACCACCACATTGGAAATTAAAATCATTCATGGACCAGTCAATGATTTCCATGTCGTAATCCTTCTTGGTTGCAGCATAATCTAACCATGGAGAAAGTGAATAAGTCATGACTTCATTTTCGTTCATTCGCAATACAAGACCATGTGTTAAAACGCGTCCCTGGTCATCAGTCATAACTGCATGCTTGCAGCGTCCAACTGCAAAGTTCTTATAACCATTGGTTGTACAATCTGATAAAAATTTCAATGCATCTGGTCCGACAATTTTAGAGCAAGTATTGGGGTTTAATTGGGCGCTGATAGAACATGTTTTTTTCCATGACATGGTTTCGGCCTGCCAACCATTATATTCCCAAGGTTGAATGAAAGGTGGTAGTACCATATGATATTTACCAACAGTAGGATCATAGGGATAGACGGGACTGTGTTCAAAAACCATTTTTTCTTTTTCCATTGAATTAGCTCCTTAAAAATATTAATTTTATAAAACTGTTGAAGCAACAGTTAGATAACATGATGTTTTTATTTATAAATGTTATATTGCCTGATCAACTGCAATTTCATCTTCATTTCGACTGACCAGGAATTGGATTGCGGTGTAGATAACGGCAAACCCCGCAAACACAATACAGACACTGGTAACATTATTGGTTCCCAGTACTAACATAATTCCGGTGACTAAATAAGAAGTAGCAAAATTACCCAGAGAGTAGGAAGCAGTAACAACACCGATGGCATCATCAATCCGTTTTTGAGGAACCAATAGCGGTAAATGTGCATAGCTGTATGAAATGGCTAATCCATAGGATGCACCCATGATCAGGCATGCCACAATTACAGTGATGCTGCTTGGATACAGATATAAGGTCAGCATACTGATACAAGATAATGCATAGCTGGGTATAATTGTCCATTTGACCATTTTTTTATAGATCTGCCCAAAGGTAGCACAAAGTATAAAACTTCCCAGAGTGGTAATCGCACTTAGTATACCGACAAATGCGGTATTACCCAAATTGTTTTCAATGCTATAGGAGGATATAAAATACATTGCATACCCATAAACAATGTTATAAACAATGAAGTTAGCAATCATGATCCAGAATTTACTGCCAAGCGGATCTGACTTCTGACCTTGAACCCGTTTGACTTCCTGTTCAACTGGTTTGATATTCGGCAGAAAAAAGACAAACATGATGACAATTGGGATGACAGACCAGTATGTGAAATAAGCATTTTTCCAGAAACTGACAGCCAGACTCCCAGCCACCAGAGTGATGACAATGCCCGACAGGGATATAAATGCGTAATAATATCCCATAATGGCCGCACGTTTTTTCTCATCTGAGTAAACCTCAGCAATCAATGCCACCGCTGCCACATTAACAAAAGCAATACCAATACCATACGGGATGCGCATTACCAGCATATACCAGACGTTGTCCACTGCTGCACCAAGAATACTACAGACGGCAAACATTGTTCCACCAATAATTAGGAGCGTTTTCTTGCTAATCTTTCTCAGCAGCACTGACGCTAACAGGGACGAAAAGATCATGGCCATCATCGGGATTGAGACAATCGTATTAACGACTCCCCGATCGTTCGGAAATGCGTCAAACAAATTGTAGGTGATTGGCACAATAACCAACTCTCCCATGATCATCACGCTGGATAGCATAATGGTTATTAAAAAAAGCACTTTACTTAATTTAGTCATTTCAATTGACATTCCTTCTCCTTCTTACTAAGCAACAATATTTGAACTGTTTCTTTTTTCAATGTCCATAATATTGTCAGTATTTAAAAATATTTTGAACGTTACTAAAAATAAACGATTTCATAGAAAAATGAACTCGTGTTTTCATTGGATGCCGCATTTATCCTATGCATTTCAACACTATAAATTGCTAACATCACTTTTTCAATCATGATTGATTTTAAGTTTAGCACCTTTTGATCATTTAGTCAATATTTTTCAATCATGATTGAAATTATTTTTAAAAATTACCCAGGCATTTAAGTACTGAATTAAGTGCCTGGGGTAACTCATGTATCCAAACGTTTCAATTTCCAAAAAAGTTAAGTTGCGATATATCCACATCTTTAATAATCATGTCACACTCTTCCACTAAATCATTAATCAGCTTTTCATTTATTCCCAGCAATTTGGGAAATATCTTAATAATATAATTAATAATTTTTTCATCCTCTAGCGCGATTCGTCCAGACATATGATAAAGTAAAATATTTCGTTCTGCTCCCCCTGTTTCAATAAAAAATAGTATGATTTGCTCTTTATCAATATCGATCTCATAATAATTAGCAATTTCAAAAGCTAAGTCAAACAGTGATTGGAAATAGAATTCATCAAACCAGTCTAGATCAAAAATCTCCAGATAAAATTTTTTGCTTGCCTGAGTTGCAAAAACACTTTTAAAATGGATCTTCGTTTGGATATAAAAAAACAATAATGGCTGATAAAAATCCACTGTGAGTTTTTTTGAAAGCTCTATTATTTTTTCATAATACTCAGCGTATATTTCTTCCGCAATTCTATCTTTGGATTTAAAATAATAATATAACGTCGCTGAATTCAGATCATTTACCTTTGTGGCAATTTGTCTAATAGTGGTTTTTCGAAATCCCTGCTCTTTGAATAATTGTTTCGATGCATTAACAATCATTTTTTTTGTTTCAATGCTCTTTTGATATACCATTTCGTTTTCCTTTTCAAGTCATGATTAAATGTTTTCTTATGTAGCCAAAGTCATGGTTTACATAAATTATCAATATGACTAATTATATCATATAAAGTGTATCGAAATAAAACTGAAAACTAAATTTACGTATTTAATAAGTATGTGCAACTATTCGGTATCTGCTGTACGATATTTTTTTTAAACCGACAAGACCAATTTCGTTTTTTGCGCAAGTTTAAAACTTTATATCCAAAATTAAGAGAAAATTATCTTAAACCGAATTCTGCAGATATTGCTTTCAGTAGTTTTTGTATAACTTTTCAATTATCTCAACATTAGCATCAGTGACACAATGATCTGTTATTTCCATGTTATATTCTTTGAGTTTTTCTCGAATAACTGGGGTAAGTGTGTCTTTAATTCGACCATGAAAAATCATACAAAAACGGTGAGCAAGCTAAAGCTTCTTGATCGTATTTCTGATCTTTTTCAAACCTATTATCTTTGGAAACAGAAATGCAGAACATCAAAATCAAAATAAGCAAATTCCTGAGGCGCTCTGCCCAGAAGGCCTATTGAGTTTAGTACACAATGATAAAATAAAGAAAACAAACTACAACAAACTTTTAGAAATATCTCTCGAAAACAACATGTCGTTAGCGATAACGTATAATATATTTCGCAAAAGTGAATAATGAAAAATAGTACACTGTTTATAGCCATTTTTTAGAATAAAGTCACCACAACCAAATATAAACCAGGAGGCTAAAGCCATGTCTGAGAATATTATACAACTAAACCAAAGAAATTATCCATAATGAATTACGTGATCTGGTGAGAAACAGCGTCGAAGAAACGCTCAATACCATGCTGGAAAATGATTTTTGCTTCAATGTCCTGAGTCAGGTTATTTTTGTGTTTGGGTATCAATTGTGGCTCAAACGCCTCATTCCGGTCTCTGGAAACGTCAATTTCATATCGCCCAGACTAGTATGGTCTTTTTTTTCGTATAGTCATTCCGGCTGTTCCCAGTTTCCATATTCCGATAATCATAGTGGGTATAACCCCGTTCGTCATCCAATTCAGCAGTGAGACCGCTTTCCAGCACTTGGCGCATCATTTCCTTCATCAGTTCCTGGAATGTCATTTGGATCTTTGATGGGATTCTTACTTAAAAAATTTTTCACTAATTTTCGATGATTCTTTTCTTCGTTACTTTCGTTTCTTCTTGCCATAATAAAAACCTCCTGGCTACTGTATTTATTCTACATCAACCACGAGGTTTACACAATTTTTGAAACGTCTCGGTTTGTCAAAGCTCCGACCGGAAAATTATTTTTCCTGCCTTTTTATAAGTTATTCTTTTTGGCCCCCTTAATTTTGCCTATTTCTCAAAAATTCCCTCACGAAATGCACCTATGTATTCCATGCAAAATTCATCTTCGCCCATCATCGCTTCGGTAGCATAGAGCATTCCCATCATGTCCTTGTTTAAAGGATCGAGGATAAAGCTGTCCATGCCGGCGTTCATGGCCAGAACCGCAAAGGCCTGGTTAGCAATCCGGCGGGCCGGCAGATTGAAGGAAATGTTGCTGACCGCACCGGTGACATGGATGGTGGGATACTGTTTCTTGATTTCCCGGATCACTTCGGTAACCATGTTGATGCCATCTTCAGATGTACAAAGCATTTCGATCAATGGATCGATGTGCATTCTGGACGGATCAATGTTGCACTCCTGACATTTTGCCATTAAGTCAGTGAAGACTTCCAGACGGTCTTTTGCCGTTTTGGGGATTCCCTTATCACTATTTAACAGAGCTACACATTCCCATTTGGTGTCAGCGATCATTTTGAATGCGACATCAACTTTATCTCCTTCTAATGAAACCGAGTTAAATAGCCCCGGTTTCTTACAATACTTCATCGATTCGATGCAGGTGTAGACATTAGGGCTGTCAACCGCAATTGGCACATCAGTGGCATTCTGAACAATGTCAATCAACCATTTCATGGTTTCCAGTTCGATGTCATCATCCACTGAGGCACAGACATCAATAAAATCAGCTCCAGCTTCTGCTTGTTTAATCGCCAGATTGCGGATAAATTCCGCATCTTTTTCGACAATGGCCTTTCCTGTTGAAGGAATGGCACCGTTAATTTTTTCTCCGATAATAATCATTTATTTCTCCTTATAATTATCTGCAAAACGTAAATTATAGCTTTGCAGTTTTTTCTTTAATGGTCAAAATAGTGAATATTTTTATTTTTTCATATATTATGACGAATGACATTGGCGAAAAATGGAACTCAACTTGCAGCGTTGAGATATTTGTGAATTGGGAAATGACCCGGCCATCTTTGGTGGTTTCAGACAGAATCTGAATGAGTCGACAGTGATTGACTGTTTCAAAGTACCTTTCCAACTTCATATTCACGACTTATTTGTATCCGTCGCGGATATTTTTATGACATTTTTTCAAGGCGCCTTGAGCACTGCGTTTGGGTCTTAATCTACATCTGTTGTCTGAGAACTGTTGCTCGAATATCGGCGTCAGCATCTGGGCGATCGCCTGTTGGACCAGTCGATCGAATACGGTTGGAATTCCCAACTTTCGTATTTTTCTGTTATCTTTTGGTATTTCTACGCGTCTGACGGGTTGTGGTTTGTATTTTCCACTTCGTATGGATTCGATGAGTTCATTCCGGTTTTCTTCAGGTAGGGCAGAAGTTCAGCCACCTGCATACCGTCAATTCCACCTGCACCTTTATTTTTCTATACCTCCTCCGGTTCTACCCTTCTTTTGACATCTGGAATGTCTCTGTACTATGGCTTCAGCTGACTTCTCACGATAAATCTTCTTTCAACCGCATTTCATACTCTGTTTCCACACATCCGTGAGATCTACCCAGTTAAAAACGCGATCTTTCCTTCCATCTATCTGCCACTTCCAGATAATTTTGGGACTTTAGTTTGATTTGCTTCCCTACCCAGTTGAAGTTGCCTGATATGATTTCTATTCGTCAAACCGGAAGTTGCCGACAGCTTCCTTCAGATTCCTCGTCGCCGGGTCCACTCTTGCCTTAAGCAATGCACTTGGCACTAACTACCCGTGCTTGGGACTTTTGCCCGTTAGATTGCGCCCATGCCGGGCGCACAAATTAAGACGCATTACAATGCCTAAAGCATCATAGTGCGTCTTTCACTTGTTTTAGAATATCTGAAACCCTTCACCTAAATAATACCTTTTGGGATAACCATTCAGGTGAACAAAAACTGTTCCTAGAAAACGCTCTCAATGTAAGCATTGTAACATTTTTAGCTTATACAATGAATTTATTTAATAATTCATGAGTTTACCAATTGCGATATGCCGTGTTTTAAGCAAGACCAAGAATTTCTTTCGCTTTGGTCGCTGAACTGCCGGCATCCGGCGCATAACCGTCGGCACCAATTTCTTGGGCATATTCAGGTGTAACTGGTGCCCCGCCTACAATGACTTTCATTTCTGGTAGCGCCGCTTTAATGGTTTGAACAGCTTCTTTAAGAGCTGGCATAGTTGTGGTTAACAGCCCTGAACAGGCTACTAAAACTACATTGTCATTTTCTTTAACAGCTTCGACAAAACGTTCAGCGGGCACATCCACGCCTAAATCCACCATCTCAAAGCCAGAGCTTTCCAGCATCATAACAACCAGATTTTTTCCGATATCGTGAAGATCTCCAGCAACGGTTCCCATGATACAGGTACCTAATGAGGATGATGAATCTCCAGCCATAATCGGTTTTAATACTTCAACCCCTTTGGACATGGTTTTTGCTGCAATCAGCATTTCCGGCACAAAGATTTCACCAGTCGAAAATTTATCACCAACAACGCCCATCGATGCGATCATTTCATCCAGAATTTCTTGAGCTTTTGCGCCAGCATCTAAGGCTTCCTGTACCGCAGCAGCAATTTTTTTTGATTTACCTGTTTCGACTAAAATTTTTATTTCTTGAATTGACATTTATTTCTCCTTATTTTCTTTTTGAGGTTCGTTTCGATTCTAATATTATTTACCCGTACTTGGGACCTTCACTTGTTAGATTAAACCATCACATGCACACCATAATAAAAGAAAGTAAAGATATTTGTTTGACTTTCTTTTTAATGATTTTTATAAGACAACACTGGTTAATATCCTTTATTTTCCTGCTGGCCCAATCTGTCCAGATCGAAATGCTTTACTGTATTTCCGGCAATGTCGATCTTTTCCAAGCAGAGCATAGGTGGCATAAATAGTACCCATCAAGTCTCGATTCATCGGATCCATAACGGCTGAATCCATACCTGCCTGAATGGCAAAGGCCATACAGGTCTTATTTAACAGCGACCTTACCGGCAAGCCAAAAGAAATATTACTGATTGCGCCGGTAACGTGGATAGTGGGATACAACGCTTTGATCGCTCTAATTTCTGCGGCAAAATTTAAAAGTGAATTGTTTTCAGTGGACAGAGCCATGACACAGGGATCGATATGAATCCGATCAGGGGTTACTCCGAATTTGGCAGCTTTTTCCACCATGCTTTTGGTAATCGCCATCTTTGTCTCAAGATCGTTGGGAATACCATTATTATCGCAGGTAAGCCCCACAACTTCCCAGCTATTCCCTTCCATCAGAGGCAGAAGCACCTCGCATTTATCCCCTTCTTCGGAAATGGAATTGAGCATCCCCGGTTTACTGGCATATTTGAATACCGCTTCAATGACTCTTGGATTTGGACTGTCGATACATAGGGGCGTATCGGTTGCATCCTGAACCACTTCCATAAGCCATTTCAGTGTTTCAATTTCGTACTCCGGAGCAGTGCTGGCACAAACATCAATAAAACTGGCACCGGCCTCGGTCTGCTTGATAGCACGATCAGCGATAAAGGCTGCATCCCGCTTTTCAATAGCCTCTTTAACCACTGGGATAGTGCCGTTGATTTTTTCTCCGATAATAATCATCTTAAACTCCTATACCCAGGCTTGACAAATTTTAACGCCTTCAGCTGCGTTGGTGGTGAAAGCATCAGCACCGACAAACTTGCAAGCTTCTCTAGTTACCGGGTTTCCGCCGATGATAATTTTGGCGTCAATTCCAACTGCTTTAAGAGCATCTATCGTTTCTTTCATGGAATCGATAGCCAGAGTCAAGACTCCACTCATACCAATGATTTGAGGCTTCACTTCTTTGGCTTTGGTCACAAATTCTTCCACGGCCACGTCAATGCCGATATCCACTACTTCAAAGCCAGCTGCTTCAGACATACTGCGGAAAATGTTTTTGCCGATATCGTGTAAATCGCCATGAACGGTTCCCAAAAGAATAGTTCCCATAACCGTTGAAGCACCAGCTCCAAGAGCCGGTTTTAAAACATTAATGGCTTCGGTTAAGAGTTCGCCGGCAAAGATCAGATCTCCGACAAAATAATCACCATTCTCGAAAGAATCTCCGACAATTGCCATGCCTGCCTGACAGGCGCCCACGGCTTCTAATGCTTCTGCCTCGCTAGGGTTGGTGGATACAAACTCCTTTAACAGATCCATAACCTGATCTTCTTCTAAGTCTCCTAACACCTGTGTCAATCTTTTTAAATCTAACATATGTTTCTCCTTTTAACTATAAAATCGTAAAATATGTAACTCTTCGAATATTTTTAATTTTTTCCAGAAATAATGAGATAGAGTTTAATAAAATATCCCCATTTAATAACCACAAAATTTCTGAGACACCAGAACAATATTTAATGAAATACCAAAGCACTCGCTGTGACATACTTTATGAGGTTCTTCATTTTCACTAAAAACAAGTGCTAACACTAATCCCAATCTATATTTCTTCACCTATTACCACATTTACTTCACCACGACTAACAAGCAATTGAATAGTCGTGTAGAAAACAGCAATTATCGCAAAAACGATGCAGACAATTGTGACATTCGCCGAACCCATAAACATCATAATACCAGTCACACAATACGATGTAGCAAAATTACCAAGGGAATAGGCGGCAGTCACAATACCAATTGCATCATCAACTCTTTGCTGAGGAACCATCAGTGGTAAATGTGCATAACTGAATGAAATTGCTAAACCATAGGTTGCCCCCAAAATCAGACATGCAGCAATCACACCAACCGTACTCGGGAAAAAATATAAAATCAACATGCTAACAATGGAAAACGCATAACTCGGCAGGATCGCCCACTTAGTCATTTTTTTATAAATCACGCCAAATGTTGCACAGAGAAAAAAACTACCCAATGTTGTCAGTGCGCTTAATACGCCGACAAATGCTGCATTTCCCAGATTATTTTCGATGCTATAAGATGAAATGAAGTAGAGTACAAACCCATAGACAATGTTATAGAGAATGAAATTTCCAATCATGATCCAGAATTTACTTCCCATCGGATCTAATTTTTTTTCTTGATCACATCTCACTTCTGGTTCTAACGTTTTAGTATTAGGCAGAAAAAGCACAAACATGATAACCACGGGTATCGCTGACCAATATGTGAAATACGCATTTTTCCAAAAACCAACAGCCAGACTGCCAGATACAATCGTAATGATAATCCCGGCAACAGATATAAACGCATAATAAAAACCCATAATAGTGGCTCTTTTTTTCTCATCTGTGTAAACTTCTGCAATAAGGGCAACTGCTGCTACATTGACAAATGCAATACCAACGCCATAGGGGATCCGCAGCAAAAGCATATACCAGACATTATCCACTGCCGCACCAAACAGACTGCAGAGGGCAAAAATTGAACCACCGACAATCAATAACCTTTTTTTGCTCATTTTTCTGAGCAGAACCGATGCAAACAGAGATGCAAAGATCATTGCCATCATTGGAATCGAAATGAGAGTATTAACCGCACCTATATTTTCCGGGAATGAATCATACAGGTTGAAGATAATTGGTACCACTACCAATTCCCCCATGATTATTACACTAGAAAGCATAATGGTTATTAGAAAGAGAATTTTTTTTATTTTGGACATTTCAATGGACATTTTCTTCTCCTTTTTTGTTTTTAAAAAGGTTACCGTTTTTATAAAATCTTTCGCCTTGAAATCTATACCCTGAAACTTCTTAAAATGCGATGAAAAACCACTCCATTCCGTATCTGAACATTTCGCGTTCTTCCTTCGGCACTTCCCAAGTCTCATCTTCCATTAAAACATTCAGTATTTCTTCATAGGTTACCTTATTCGCTTCATCCATTACAATTCCCTCCTTAGTATCTTCCATATTCATGAGCACAATCAAAAACATCAAACATATTATCCATAATATCAGATGGACAGTTCCAATTTTTATCCGTCGTAAAGAAAAAACCGCCATCACGAGCGCATTCGTCAATTACACGCTTTGTATAGTCCAAATTGACTTCTTTTGATTCACATTTCATTTTTGAATTTATCGCACCACCACCTACAATCTGGTAGTCACCAATTCGTTTTGAAACTTCAATCACATCATCACTATCAGCAAAAAGAATACAACTATCCTTTGGTACATCTCGGAAGAAATCGAGAACATGCAGCCAGCTTCCTTCAAGGAATATGCCAGCCTTTCCACCTTGACTCGCGATATTTTCAATAATTGCTTTTTCATAAGGCCAATACAGTTCTGCAAACTGTTTTGGATTAAGATAAGTTGGTAAATGAGCCGGTTGAACGCAAAATGGAAATGTATACGGTAGTTCCTTAAACTGATTGGTACAACGTTCCCATAATACATCTGCAGCTTCTTTTACCTGTGATTTTCTCCTTCTAATATCGATTGATGTTCCGACAAAACCACGAAGATAATCAAAAATAGTGTCTAATGGATTGGCAATCATTAAATCTTCAGTAGTCAGTTGAACGATCCCATATTTTTCTGCCATCGCTTTCATAACTAATTCATTAAGATAAAATAGATTCCCCATATCATTGAAGCCAGCTTTAAAAGCCTCTACACCATGATCAATGCCATTTTCGAACAACTCTGGATATGTTCTCGGTAAAAGAACATCTCTGACAAAAGCATCCGGATCTTTTATCAATACATCATATTCATCTTCATTCATCTGAGTGCGAGTGACTGCCACATTCGAAATGCCATCTGGTGCTAAAGTAATTTGAGGACTTTTCTGATATTTTTGAAAATTTGGCATCCAGGTAATTCCATTAGAATTGGTGCAGTCGATCCAAAGCCTTTCATAGATACGTGTCATTGCATCGACAAATTTTTCCGGATCATAATATGCCTCTCGTATCGTTGTTCCTGAATATGCAACAACTCCCTGGCCTGGGTTTCCAAAAATCGGGACATACTGAGGTTTTTCACGTTTTAGTGTTTTTTGAATATCTTCAAGTCTGTTATTATAGAGATTTTCTGTTGTCATTTTTACACCTTCCTTATTTAGTCTATTTGTTAACAACCTTACGACCTAAAATATAAGCATTATCGCGAATAAACGAACTTACCATAAAATTCTCATCACAAAATGCAATCGTCAATTTTCCTTCATTACAGTATCGATCGAAAATATTTTTCATAAATTCAACCTGACCTTTTTCATCCAGTCCTGCTGGCATCATCCAATAACCTTCCAGTATTAATTTATCCCCCACCATAGTCAGTGCCTTTTCAATATCAACTGCATTTTCCTGAAATTGCCAGATATCAATACCAGCCTCAATAAACACCGGAATATGTTTTAAACCATTCCCGCAACTATGAATTCCAAACTTATAACCATAACTATGAACACGATCAGATATTTGTTTCAAAAATGGGAGGAAAATATCTCTTGCAACCTGTTCTGAAAAGAAAGGTTGAAGTTGTGTGGCCCAGTCATCACTTATGACAATAACATCCAAATCAAAATATTGATGATATAAATCAACTATCTTTAAATTATAATCTGTGACTACTTGAAGAAAAGATTTTACTTCATCAGGATCTTCCAATAGAGAGCTAGCTGCATTTTCAAATCCCATCACATCAATCAATCGTTCAAATAAACTTGTTGTAATCCAGCCTCTAATCGGTCTGGTGTGATCAACAATTTCTTTATATTTTTTTCCTTCCTCTTCCCACCCCCAAGTTCTGGGATCCTGGATTTTAATGGTTCGCCAATCAGTGATGTCAGTAATTTTTTCATTTCCGGGTCTTACCATCGCTGGCATCCCAGTTTCAAGTGCCTCCCATTCCACTCCAAAGGCATCAACTCCACCTTCATACCCCATCGCCTTGATATCCGGATTAATTTCTGTTGTAATCTCGTAATAGTCGCTGTAAGAATCAGGAACCCATTCATAGTCCTGACGATTCATGAATCGTAGAAAGTTCTCTTTGGGTGTGATCGGTTGATTAAGATATTCAATTTCAGAATAAGGAGCTCCCCCGTACAAACCATAGGTAGCATATGTTTTTCCATTTTTCCTAAGTTCCACTTCAGCATTAAATTGTGTTGCCATATTTTCTTCTCCTTTACTTTTTTCACTAAACCAAACCTCTATTCTGTAATCCTTTGCATTTATGGTGGGAAACTCAATAAATCTTCGATCATCTCCTAATCAAAATCTTCCAAGTCAAATTATAAAGTTGTAAAGGATATTCGCAATTTATAGAAAATTACAATTTAGTGTATACACTAAATATATTATCAGTTAGATTCTTTGTCAAGAAGAATTTTATTAATTATTTAAAATATTTTAGTATCTGGGGTACTACGCTTTCTTGTGTTATAATAAATTACAAAATAATTTCGAGGTAATCATGGCAATTTACAAATCAGGTATTAAAACAAGAGATAAAATAATTGAAGCGTGTATACAACTCTTTTATGAAAAAGGATATAATTCGACAACTTATGCCGATATTTGTGAAAAAGTTGGCATTCAGCAAGGTAACCTTCATTATCATTTCAGAAGCAAAGATACAATCTGCCAAGAAGTTCTTGAACGACATCTGAACAGAAATTTTGAAGAAACTAGACTTTTTGTTACAGAATCAAATCAAGATTTTTTGCGTCATATTTTGAGCACCTATATCTTCTGGTACAAATATTTCAACGATGCGAAATATCGACGTTTCGCTTTTGAAACTGTAATGGAATATACCGCATCAAGCCTACATGAGTATTATAGAACTTACCTTGTAAGCATCGGCAGAGAGTCATCTCTATTAGATCGCAATTGTGAGTTGGATCTTATATCGTGTGCAGCTGTTGAATCATCCCTTCCCAAGTATATGTACACTAAGTATGAAGAGTATTCTTATGAAGAACTTGCATCATACAATGCAAGAGTATATGGACATTATTTAGGGCCAGATACAAAATATTTAGAAGAAGCCATAACCAAGGCCGAGAACATTATGCATACCATCGATTTGAATTTATTGACGTTCAGTTTATAAGATCAAGCAATGGATATTACTCATTTTCGAGATGATTTAAGGCAATATTATTGCACTTTACGAGAGCCTTTTCAAAAATTGTGTAAACCTCGTGGTTGATGTAGATTAAATACATTAGCCAGGAGATTCTTATTATGGCAAGAATAAACGAAAGTAAAGAAGAAAAGAATCGGCGGAAATTAGTGGAAAATTTTATAAGTGAGAATCCCATCAAAGATCCAAATGACATCCAGGAACTGATGAAAGAAATGATGCGCCAGTACTAGAAGGCGGTTCCCCCGTTTGTTGAAGCTATAAAGGCAATATTTCCGTTCTAAGAGTAAATAGTTCGTTTTTTTCTATGTGTGCAATTTTTCATCCCAGCTCATCAGATATCTCCTGATTGACTACATTTCACGCATTAATTTACACATAAAAAAAAGCCACCCATAATATATAGGTGGCAATTAAATCAATAAAATGGCGTGCCCTGAGGGATTCGAACCCCCGACCTTCCGGTTCGTAGCCGAACGCTCTATCCAGCTGAGCCAAGGGCACGCATATCGTGACCTAGGATACTTCCGTTGGCCACGAAAGTTATTATAGCACATTCAAATCAAGAATAAAAGTCTTTTTTTATAAAATTGTATATTTTTTTCACGAATCGTGGTGATGCTTATTTTCGTAGTGTTCCCGTTCTTCTAAAATCTCCGCTTCAGTTTTTCGGCGAGGCATAAACCGCTTGGCAAACTTCCCTTTGCT
Source organism: Acetobacterium wieringae (assembly GCF_001766835.1). Classification (GTDB taxonomy): domain Bacteria; phylum Bacillota; class Clostridia; order Eubacteriales; family Eubacteriaceae; genus Acetobacterium; species Acetobacterium wieringae. The sequence continues at coordinate 31,260 of NZ_LKEU01000050.1, forward strand.
GCGGTTTTTAATATAAAAATACCCGATGATTGAAAAGGTCATCGCTCCGATAAAATTGACAAACAAGTCGTTCATGGTATCATACAAGCCAATATCGATATAGCCTCCATAATGCCAAGGTATCCCATTGACAACCATGCTCTCGATCGGCATCACCACTGCCACATTCTTTCCTTCAGGATTAAAAAACACTGAACTGATCACCGTCAAGACCTTATCCTTCTGCATGTCAGTTTGAAAAAACAGATCCATTCCAAATTCAAAAAACTCCCAGACTACACCCACTGTCATCGAAAAACAAAAGGCTACCAGGGCCACAAAAGCCGGTGATAGCGAAAAAGTTACTTTTTCGTTACGGTTAAGGATGTCAATCATTGAAAAACCGATGGCTGCACAAAGAAAGCCGTTGATTGTGTGAAGCATATCGTCCCAGCGATCAAAGATCAAATAATACTCATTGATTTCCCCAAGAATCTCGGCCCCAAAAATAAATAACAGTACAATAATCTCCAAGGTTCCGGGCAGCACAATATTGAGTCGCTTGTTGAGAAAGTTGGGAATCATAAAGAGAATCAGCGTCAGTACACAAAGAAAGACATTGTTATAATTGCGATTGAAAATCTCAGCGATTAAGACCATCACCACCAAAATCCGCAGCGAAATATAAACAAAAGCCTTGATTTTATTTTCTCTGGCTTCTTCCCAAAAATCCTGGAGATGCTCAAGTAACCACGTTATTTTATCAATTTTCGTTTTTGTCATCGCATTTTCTTCCAGTTTCATAATGATTGTATTATTATACCATCATTATCAGGCGGTTTACAATTATAATCACTTCACTTATAATGACTATATTCAGCAAATTAAACCAAGGAGTTTTCCGCCATGAAATTTTACCTTTGTATTGACGACACCGACAACCTCGATTCCATCGGTACCGGAACCATCGCCGAGCAGATTCAGGAAAAAATTATCCGCCAGGGCTATGGGCCCTGTTGCCTGGTGACCCGACACCAGCTTTATATACATGAGGATATACTCTACACCTCCCATAACAGCTCGATGTGTTTTTACGGCGAAGCCCCAGATGACGCTCTAGCCACCATCATCGATCTGGCTGCCAAACATCTCGATACCGTTGCTGCAGTGGGTTCCGACCCTGGTCTATGCGTGCTAGCTTATGACGAGAGCTGTCATTATGACGAATTGATGGAGTTTGGTATCCAGGCCAAGCAGACAATTCTGACTAAAGATGACGCAATGGCCTGTGCCCGTAACCACCAGCTCCATCTGTCCGAACACGGCGGTACCGGCCAGGGTATTATCGGCGCACTGGCCGGAGTTGGATTGCGATTATTCGGCTGTGACGGAGAAATCAAAGGAGCTCTCAAAAATGCCGTAATCAACCAAAGCTACACAGTTGCAGATCTCAAAAACCTCCCCGAAGTCGAACAGGTTCTCGATCTGACCAGTAAGGAACCACTGGCCGATACGACCCTGATCCGCCTGGACAATCGCTCCAAAACAGTACTTTACCGCCACCATTATGTACTTTTTGTCCGTCAGGACAAAAATAATCAGTACGTTACAATACCCAAAGCCGAAATCCGCCAACTGGGAGAGCACTTCTATGTCTGATCAACATCAACTTCCGATGGAAGCCTGGAAACAGGCACAAACCTTGGCAATAAACTGCCCTGAATTTAAGCCCGATGTGGAAGAAGAATGGTTGGCCGAGGAAACCATTTCCTGTTATAATTGCCGCTATCGGCGCTTTGTCGGAGCGGGAATCCGTTGTATGAAAGCTTTATTTCCCGATTTTTGAATCAAGACAACCAAATATCCGTCAAATTTGTCATTCTTCCCCACAAGTTGACAAATTGGTTTATTTATTTTATATTTATCACAGTTATTAATCGCTCCTCAACTGAATCAAATCATTAATTCCGAGCCCTTGATCCTAAAGGCATCCTATGGATCAGGGCCGCTAGGGTTTAAATGGAAACGTTTAGGCCTCCACGTTGGGAAGGAATTAATTAACCACCCGTTGCGACAGACGTTGCTGTCCAAATGTTGATTAATTAATAAAGACCAGCTGGTCTTTATTTTTTATGGCTAATATCTTAAAATTACGGAGGAAAACATGAAACCAAAAAACTTTACAAAAACAGTCCTATCCTTATTGTTAATCGGCCTGTTGGCCTTTGGATGCTGCGGCAGCGTTATGGCAGCTGGCGGTAATGGCTCCGGTGGTGGCAGTGGCGGTGGTAGTACCGAACCGCTGACTATCGTCACTGTCACCCCAGCTGACAAATCCACCGAAATTGCTATTGATACACCGATCAAACTGGAATTCAGTAAAAACGTCGCCTATGCCACCGTCCGGGATGCCAACCTCAAAGCTGTCAGCCTCTGGGCCGGAGATCAGCCGGTGGCAGCCGAAATCACCATGGCCGATGACCAATTGGAACCGGATCTTAGAAACTTCATCAACATCGTTCCCAGCGAACAGCTTAAAGAGGGCACCGTTTATACTATCAAGGTTGACACCACCCTAAGTTCCAAAAGCGGCGATGTTCTGACAGCTCCCATCACTTTAACCTTTACCACCGCCGGAACAAACGAAGCTGCCAACCAAGCTACTTCTGAAACAGCAAATAGCGGTTCCGGTCTAAATACCACCGGGATCATCATTGGTCTGATGGCGATTGCAATTGTCGTGGGAATCGTCATCGTCCGACGTAAAAAAGCCTAAATGTCACCGCAAAAAAAAAACACTTGTCACCATCATCCTGATTCTCCTACCACTGTTCTTTTTCTTTGGCACCCTTTGCATCGGCCGTTACTATGTATCTTTAAACGATGTCCTGACAACCCTGTGGCAGGGGCTCACCGGCACCCGTCGTGGTGTCAGCGCTGAAACTGCTACGGTGATTCTACAGATTCGTTTTCCTCGGGCCTTTCAGGGTGCCATGGTGGGGGCGGCTCTGGGCGCCAGCGGGGCCGCCTTTCAGAGCCTCTTTCGCAATCCTCTGGTTTCCAGTGGTATTCTCGGGGTTTCGGCCGGGGCTGGCTTCGGAGCTGCTTTGGCGATTGTGCTGTTCAACTCGATTTTTTTAACACCCTTGTTTGCCTTCTGCTTTGGAATTCTGGCGGTAATTCTCAGCTACTTTGCCGGGAAAATCGACAACACTTCCACTACCATCACCCTAGTACTGGGTGGCACCATTATTCAATCGATTTTTTCGGCGCTGATCTCACTGCTCAAATACCTGGCCGATACCGCTACCCAACTGCCAGCGATCACCTTCTGGTTGATGGGCAGTCTGGCCTCCACTAAAACTGCCGATGTCTTCCTGGCCCTCTTCCCAATGGCTCTGGGGATGGCTGGCATGCTGATCTTACGCTACCGCCTCAATGTCCTGTCAATGGGTGATCGTGAAGCTCGTACCCTGGGGATCAATGTGCCAGCCAATAAAGCTGCTATTATCGCCTTTGCCACCCTGGCCACCGCCGGAGCCGTCTGCGTCAGCGGCATCGTCGGCTGGATCGGGCTAATTATTCCCCATGTAGGTCGGATGCTGGTGGGCAATGACAACAAGTGGCTGGTACCGGCTAGCATGTCGCTGGGAGCCTGTTTTGTTATTTTCTGCGACACTCTCTGCCGCAGCTTAACCGGCGGCGAAATCCCGCTGGGAATTGTCACCGCTCTGATTGGCGGTCCCTTTTTTATTTATCTGCTAAAAAAAACCAAAGGAAGGAGCTGGTAAGAATCGTGTTGCGTTTAAACAACCTGAGTTTTGGCTACACCCCCAAACGGCTGATTTTTGAGAATATCAGCTTTGTGGTTCAGCCCGGAGAAGTCTTCTGTGTGATCGGCCCTAATGGCTGTGGCAAAACCACTCTGATTGACAGTATCCTAGGGATCAATCAGCCGCAACAAGGAACCATTGAAGTCGGTGGCACCCGTCTTACCCAGTTGAAACCTCGGGAATTTGCCCAGAATATTGCTTATGTCCCCCAGAGTCACACCAAAACCTTTCCTTATACAGTGCTGGACATTGTGGTAATGGGCCGCACCGCCGCCACCCGAGGCTTTGGTGCACCGGACAGTAACCAGCGGCAACGAGCTCGAGAAAGCCTTGACCAAGTGGGTCTCAAAGGTTTTGAGGAACGGCTTTACACCGAACTCAGCGGCGGCGAACTGCAGCTGGTGCTGATTGCCCGGGCCCTGACCCAGGACGCCCGCATCATGGTGCTGGACGAACCCACTGCTCACCTCGATTTTCGTCATGAGCTGATGGTAATGGAAATCATTACCTGGCTGGTCAAGGAACGGGGTCTAACCATTATCATGGCTACCCACTTTCTCAACCAGGCCTTTTATCTGGAAAATGCATCGGTCCCCACCCGGGTGGCGTTGATGAACGAGGGTAGAATCGAAGCCATTGGCCCCCCATCGACTGTGATTACCAGCGATAATCTCAAAGACGTCTTTAAAATCATTGCCACCACTGGTACCACCGATGAGGCCGGAATTCATCGGAAATTTATTGTGCCACTAAAAAACATCCGCTGACTGACTTAACTGATTTATCTAGAAAGGATCATTCCATGCTCAAAAGAAATTACTTTCTGTTTGGCACCCTGCTACTCGTCGGATTACTGCTAAGCACCCTGACCGGCTGCCAGATCCAGAACCAAGCCACAACGGTACCAACCAAAACAATTGTCGATTGTCTAAATCGGGAAGTAGAAATTCCGGCAGATCCCCAGCGGGTTGCCTGTCTCTACGCCTCCACCGCTCACATCATGACGATGCTGGGCCAGGAAGCTAAGATCGTCGGCATTCCCAACGGCATCAAGCGGGATGTACTGATGTCCTATAAACGGCCGGATATTGGTTCGGTATCGGTTCCCTTTAACGACGGTGCCATCAATATTGAAGAACTCCTGGCCACCAACACCGATCTGGTACTGCTGCGCAAAAGCACCGCCGAAAATGCCGGGGAAATCGAAAAACTCGATAAGGCCGGAATTCCCTGGGTTGTCATTGACTATGCCAGCCTGGATGATCTCCAAAAGGCCATCGCCGTAACCGGCACCGTTTTTAATCAGGAACAGCGGGCCACCGATTACAATGCCGCCCTCCAGCAAACTCTGACGCTGATTTCCGAGCGGGTCAGCAGTCTGCCGGAATCTGCCCGCCCCCGGGTTTACCATGCTGTCAACGAGGCCGCCCGAACCGACCTGGCTGGCGATCTCTGTAGCCAGATCACTGATGCCGCCGGGATTATCAATGTTTCAACTCAGGGCGGTAGTCTGATCACTGATGCCGAAAAAACGATGACTACTCTGGAACAGATCTACAGTTGGGATCCCGATGCTTTCATTGCCAATGACATCATTGCCAGCAACTATATGCTAAGCGATCCCAAATGGTCGGGCTTAAGAGCCGTGGCCGAGCAACGAGTCACCACCCTGCCGGTCGGTGTCACCCGCTGGGGCCACCCTGGTTCGATGGAACCCCATATGGCTGCGTTATTTATCGCTATGACCTTTTATCCGGAGCTGTTTGCCGATGTCGATCTGACCCAGACCGTCAAAGACCACTATCAGCAATGGTTTGAACTTACGCTGACTGATGCCGATGTGGCCACGATCTTATCCGGTGAAGGGATGCGACTGGCAAAATAGCTAAGTCATGCCAATATCAAAAAAGGAATCCTGGCTGCATCAAAGCAGCTGGGATTCCTTTTTTAGTTTCGGCAGGCAGCAACAAAAGCCTGCAGTATTCTCAACGTATTTTCATCATCCCGCCATAAAAACTCAGGGTGCCATTGTACTGCCAGACCGAAAGCGAGACCCTCGATTTCCACCGCCTCCACCAGGCCATCCCTGCTAAACGCCGCGGCGGTCAGTTGGGGTGCTAAGCGGGCAATCGCCTGATGATGCATACTATTGACCCGGATCATTTCCATCCCTATGATTTCATACAGCCGGGATTTTTTATTGACCATAACCTCATGAACTGGAAATTCATAATTGTTTTGTTGAAAATGCTGAATCGGCAATTCCCGGTTGACCTGCTTATTGATATCCTGGTAGAGTGTTCCTCCTAATGCAACGTTAAATAATTGAAGTCCCCGACAGACCCCGAAAACCGGCTTATCCCGATCCATCACTGCCCGTAACAGTCGTAATTCCAAATGATCACGGGGTGGATAGATTTCATTGCAGTATTTTAGCAAAACTTCGCCATAGTGCTGCGGATCCACATCATGGCCTCCGCTGAAAACAAAGCCATCCAATCGCTCGGCAATCGCTTCAATGTCCTCGTCGTGATTCAAAATTGACAAAATCACCGGGATTCCACCGGCGGCAATTATCCCCTCGGGATATCCCGGGTACATCCAGATGCTCTTTTTATTGCTGTCATATAAAGGTAAAATCCCAATTAAAGGTTTTTTTTGTGCACACATTTTCGTTTCCTCGCTTCTTACGCCTGGTTAAAGCTAGGGTAAAATGAAAATTATAACCCGTACCGATAACCTCAACCATTGATATTATTTTAAACGAAAAGCATCATAATCACAAGGAAAGTTTGATTCTTAGACATAATTGTGACCAAAGTGTGATTGCTATTGTACCAAAAGTGTTATAAAATATACTTAACTTTGAAACAGGAGCGACGGCATGTCAAAAAAAAGATTCTTATTTATCATACTAATTTCCCTGATTGTTTTACTCTTTGCCGGTTGTGACAAAGATGACGGTACCACCGCCTATCTCACCTTGATGACGGTTCCCACATCAGCAACCATCCCCAATGGACTGCATCTTGACTCGATTTTAAGCATCACTAATCCCATCCCGGATGATCCCAATGGCGCTACGACCACTGTTCAGTTTGGTGTTTTTGGTTATACCAATACCGCCGGAGAACCGGTTTACTATGTTTACGGCAAAAAAGAATCTATCTCTGACGACCAGTCTCATTTGCTGGAGCAAGGTTTTTATCAAATGGATTATCGGGTCGACGAACAAAACGTTTATCTGGCCTTGAAAAACGGCAGTTCTCCCCTGACCAAGGTTGACAAGGGTAACGGAATTCCCACCGTTTACGATGGTGAACTCCCCTTTGGATTCTATACCCCAGTGGAAGACAAGGATGGGTTTTACACCTTTGTCGATGCCAACGGAGTAACCCAATACCGGGTATATGCCACCTTCCTGAACAAGAACGGAAATTTTTTCCCGGCCTCGGAAGACGGCCAAATGATTGCTGGTGCCTTGCCCATTAACAAGTCAGTGGAAGAAACCTTGCAATCTCAGGGACAAAGTGCTGTTTCCAAAATGATTACGACTCCAATTACCTGTACCAACATACCAACCACATATGTTGTATGAGCTAACCCACAAAAACAGCCACTCAGCAGTTTTTGTGGGTTTTATTGAGCTTTAGTCATACACCGGATGATATTCTGGATTTTGGTGGGCTTTAAAAAATAGGGTCAACTGTGCTTCGGTGGTTCGCCCCAGTGACAACGGTGGCAGCTGATCCATGGCAAAGAAACCACTCTCGATGGTTTCAGCGTTACATTTAAAGTCCCCCTCCAGTAATTCACACAGCATCAGGATCTTATAAATAGTATACGGACAGGTATCCTGGACCCATTTACTGCGATCCAGCAGCCCGACCAGTCGGGTTGGCTTAACCAGCACTCCAGCTTCTTCAAAGGCTTCTTTAATGACATTTTCCTGGGGTGTCCGGTTGACATCAGCCCACCCCCCCGGCAGCGACCAACGACCATCAATCTTTTCCCGAACCAGCAGGATCTTATTGTCGACAATCACACCACCCCGAACATCGACCTTGGGCGTTAAATAGCCTTCTTCCCTGATATAGTAATCTTTTATCACCTCATGGGAAATCTCTGTATGTTTTTCGATGATTTCTCGGGACAGCTTTTCAATTTCACGATAGCGAACCAGATCATAGTCGTTTTTGCAGTAGGTCAACCCCGACTGTGAGATTGATTGTAATTCTCTTGCCCATAAAAGCCATTGTTTTTCCATCTTTCTTCTCGAAGCAACGCTTCGCTCCTTTCAAAATTAACAATTTGTGTCTTCACTTTCTTAAATCTTATGTTATAATGTAGATAAGAATTAATCTAATTTGTTTATTTCTTTATTTTTGGGGAATATAACAAAAGAGATTAACATTGACTTAGGAGGTCTATTATGTGTAAAGAACCAAAATTTTTCGTCTGTAAACATTGTGGGAATTTCGTAGGAATGATTCACGAATCAGGTGCTCAAATGATCTGCTGTGGCGATCCCATGACAGAAGTTGTTCCCAATACGACTGATGCCGCTCAGGAAAAACACGTTCCTGTCATCACCGTAAATGGCAATACCGTCACCGTTGATATTGGTAGTGTTCCCCATCCAATGACGCCTGAACACCATATCGCCTGGGTCTATCTTGAAACCACCGAAGGTGGCCAACGAAAATGTCTGGCCGAAACCGGGGCACCGAAAGCCGAATTTGCTCTAACCCCTGGGGATAAAGTCATTGCAGCCTATGAATATTGTAACCTTCATGGTTTATGGAAAGCAAGTTTATAATTAAACACATGCTGTGAAAAATAATCCAGTAACTATAAAAGCTGCCGTCTTGGCAGCTTTTTCAGATTGTCAGAAGAATTCTTCAATAAATTCAGCGTAAGTGCCGTTGTAAAGGTTCATATCAATAAACGTTTCATCACCATCATAGCCGTCCATCATACCCCGGTGACTATATTGCCAGAAGGTAAAGGTTTCGCCGTTTGGCAACGTTTCAGGCCAGGCATTATCCAGATCGACGATCCAGATTTGATAATCTTTATAGTCGGTTCCAATATACATTTTAAAAATGCGCTGGGTGGTATAAATTATTGGTTTTACCCCATAATGATTTTCCAGTTCCTTTAGAAATTCATCAAGGATAACCTTAACCTGTTCCTTGGGTAAGGCATTGTCTTCATAAATTCCATACAATTCCAGATCAACTACCGGTGGCAGGTTCTGATCAGAAACCGGTACATTGGCAATAAAGTTCTGCGCTTGCGCTTTACCCGTCGTGTCATAATTTAAAAAGTGATATGCGCCGACCTTAAGGGCTGTTTTCTGACTCGCTTCCCAGTTCGTTTTAAATTTCGTGTCCACATAATCATTACCCTCTGTGGCTTTGATGAAGGCGAAATCAATATTCTGATCAGCCAGTAGTTCCCAATCAATATCGCCCTGGTAAGCAGACAGATCCACCCCTTTGACCAGATGATCCTCCCTTTTGGTCTGATTAAATGTATGGGTTACCCCATATATAATTAGCACAATGATAAACAAAACTCCAATTCCCACCCCCAGTGAGATAGCTTTTTTTACGGACATTCCATATTCCCCCTACTTTTTAATGTAAACCTGGTAATAGCAATTTGCTTCGCGGACGGTTTGCGAAAGCCGACATCAAAGTAAATCTTTTTCAATGTTTATAAATTACGCAATTACTTACTTAATGTAAACATTATAACAAAATATTTACTGGCGGGGAACCCTCTTAAGGAGTTATAATATAGCCATTATCCGAATCAAAGAATTCAAATTGATACATACAAGGAGATGCCATGGAAATAAATACCATCCTAACCCCGGTTCTTGCCGAAAAACTGGTTGTTTTGAAAGATAATATCAAACGTTTCCCCAAAGTCAGTATTGCCTTTTCCGGCGGTGTCGACAGTACCCTGTTGCTGCAGGTAGCAGTTTCTGTACTGGGAGATGCTGTATTGCCCATTACCGTTAACGGTGCGATGCTGCCCAGATCGGAATTTGCCGAAGCCCAAGCGCTGGCCAAAGCCATCGGAGCAATCCCCTTAGTGCTTGAAGCCGATGTCTTTGCATTGGAAAATTTTGTCAAAAACCCAACTGATCGCTGTTATCATTGCAAAAAATTTATTTTTACCCAGATCAAAGATGCTGCTCTGGCCAATGGCTACGAGGTAATTCTGGACGGCTCCAATCTTGATGATATGAAGGACTATCGACCCGGGATTAAAGCCTTGGGTGAGTTGGGGGTTTTTAGCCCATTAAAAGAGTCTGGACTGACCAAGCAGGATATCCGGGATCTCTCGGCCTATTACGGCTTACCAACAGCCACCAAACCGGCGATGGCCTGCCTGGCCACCCGGATTCCTACCAACACGCCGATTACTCCGGCCGCTCTGGCGGCTATAGAAGCCGGGGAGGATTTTCTCAAATCCCTGGGCTTAAGCCAATACCGGCTGCGACTGCTGGGCGATACCGCTAAAATCGAATGCGACCCTGACGATTTTACCGTTATCATCGACAACCGCCTGGCCCTGATCGACACCCTGAAAAACCTCGGCATCAAATCCATCACCCTGGACCTGGCTGGCTACAACTGCGGCAATATGAACGGCTAAAACTCTTCGTTTAATTCATCCAGCTCCCGGTACATCTGGTAGAGATCGTAGTAGACCCCTTCTTCCCGGAGCAGTTCCTCATGAGAGCCTTTTTCGACAATCCCATCTTCGGTAAGAACCAAGATCGAGTCGGCATTTTTGATGGTGGTCAGCCGATGAGCAATGGTAAAGGTCGTTCGACCCCGAGTCAGCTCTTTTAGGGATTCCTGAACAATCCGTTCGCTTTCATTATCCAAAGCCGAGGTGGCTTCATCAAGAATCAGAATCGGTGGATTTTTTAAGAATACCCGGGCAATACTGATTCGCTGCTTCTGACCGCCTGAAAGTTTGATCCCCCGTTCGCCGATATAGGTATCATAACCCTGGGGCAGCTTCTCAATAAACGAATGGGCCCCGGCGTGTTTGGCTGCCTGAATTACGCTGTCCCGGTCGGCATCATTCCGACCATAGCTGATGTTCTCATAGACCGTCCCCGAAAAAAGATAAACATCCTGCTGAACAACCCCCACCTGAGTTCGCAGCGAATGGAGAGTCAGACCCTGAATATCCTGACCATCAATCAAAATCCGGCCGGAGCTCACAGTGTAGAAGCGCGGAATCAGATGACACATGGTCGTTTTTCCGCTGCCGGACGGTCCGACAATGGCAATATTCTGCCCTGCCTTCACCTCAACATCGATATGAGACAGCACCGCATCACCACCATCGTTGTATTGAAAGCTGACATCTTCAAAACGGACATCACCCACTACGTCAGTCAGTTCCACCTCATTGGCCTGATTTTCATATTCGGTCGGTTGATCGAGAATTTCGATAAAGCGTTCAAACCCGGTCATGCCTCGTTGAAACTGTTCGGCAAACTCGACAATCCGGCGGATCGATGTGAGCAAGGTGGTCACATACAGCAGATATGCCACATAGTCTCCAGGATTGATGGCGCCATTGATCATAAAGATCCCGCCGCAGACCATTACCAGCAGGTACATCAGTCCGTCAAAAAGCCGGGTGGTGGTCTGGAAACCTGCAAAATAACGATACGTTTTTCGTTTAACTTCCAGAAACTGACTGTTCCCCGCCTCAAACTTCAGCTCTTCAATGCTTTCATTGGCAAAGGACTTCACCACCCGAATTCCCAGTAAATTGTCTTCCACCTGGGCGTTGATGTCCCCGGTCTTAACCCGCGACCGCATCATTTCCCGGCGCATTCGCTTACGAAAATAGGTGGTGGTCAAAAGCATCACCGGTAATGCGGCAAAAATAATCAGCGTCAGCCAGATATTAACGCTGGCCAATATCCCAAAGGATACTCCAATTTTCAGACCGGCAATAAAAAATTCCTCGGGACAATGATGCGCAAACTCAGTGACATCGAAAAGATCCGAGGTCATTCGGGACATCAGCTGACCGATTTTTGTATCGCTGTAAAACGAAAAAGACAGCTTCTGAAGATGCGAAAAAAGATCCCGGCGCATATCGGTTTCGATCTGAGCCCCCATCACATGACCGACATCGGCCATAAAATAATTAGCCACTGCGTCGATCAGTCGCAGCATCAGATATAACAGTCCCAGTTTTAGAATTGTTTCCACTGTCAGACTGGCCAAATCATTAATTGCGGCATTGGTAATAAACCGCACGATCAGCGGCAACACCAGATCGCAGGCCGTGGTCAGGGTCGCACAAAAGAGATCCAATAACAAAATCCATTTATATTTTTGATAATAGGGTATAAAACGTTTGATAAGTTGCGTATTCGTGATTTCCAAAATATGCCCTCTTTCTTAATTGTTCGTTAAAAAATTTGGGCAATCGAAAAACGGCTTGCCGTTTCCCAATTGCCCATTCATGGTCGTTTATAAATTACTCTGCTGACTGACTTTAGTCTGATCCTTCATAATTTCACTGAGGGATGTGGCCAGACCGGCTAAACTCTGAATTTCAGATGGTATAATGATCTTGGTGGCTTTGCCATCGGCTACCTTTTCAAAGGTTGATAGGCTTTTTAGCGCAATCACCGACTGGATTGGATCAGCAGCGTTTAACATTTTGACCCCATTTGCAACGGCTTCCTGAACCGTGATAATCGCTTCGGCTTCCCCTTCCGCCCGTCTGATCTGGGCTTCCCGGTCTGCTTCAGCGCTTAAAATAGCGGCCGCTTTCAACCCTTCTGCCTGCAAAATTGCCGCCGATTTTTCACCTTCTGCCACCAGAATAGCGCTGGCTTTTTCCCCTTCGGCCTGAAGAATTTTTTCACGTCGTTCCCGCTCGGCCTTCATCTGCCGTTCCATCGCATTTTGGATCGCTTCTGGTGGCATAATATTTTTAAGCTCGACCCGATTAATTTTAATCCCCCAGGGATCGGTGGCTTCATCGAGAATCACCCGCATCTTGGTATTAATGACATCTCGGGAGGTGAGCGTTGCATCAAGCTCCATATCTCCGATGATATTACGGAGTGTCGTGGCCGTTAAGTTTTCAATTGCCTTCATGGGATTATCCACCCCATACATATAAAATTTGGGATCGGTTACCTGCAAATATATAACCGTGTCAATTTGCATTGTGACGTTATCTTTGGTGATAACCGGTTGTGGTGGAAAATCGGCTACCCGCTCTTTTAAACTGATTCGTTTGGAGATCCGGTCAATAATTGGTATCGCAATATGAAAACCGGTTTCCCAGGTAGAATGATAAGCTCCCAGCCGTTCGACTACATAGGCATTGGCCTGAGGAACAATCTTGGCATTGACAATAATCACAACAATAAAAATGATAAAGATGACACCTAAAATAATGAGTCCATACATGTTTTTTTCCTCCTTTTATTTTGAAATAGTTTCTTTCTCAGCCGCCCGAACCATGGCCTTAACGCCTTCGATTCCCACAACAGTCACTTCAGCACCAATCGGAATAACAGCCTCACCATCGACATTTCGGGCTGACCAGGACTTCCCGTCTATTTTGACCGCCCCCTGACCTTTGAGGTTATTGATTTCTTCTTCAACAATGCCCCGGTTTTTAAGGATCCGATCGGCATTGGTCGCCATTTTTTGGGGATCCAGATGTTTCTTTAAAAACGGCTTTGTACCCAATAATAAACCAATGGAAACGACAAAAAAAACGATCATCTGCACCCAGAAAGCCGCGCCAAAATAGGCGGCAACTAAAGCCACCAAAGAGCCCACACAAAACCAGATTGAAACCAACGCCCCAGCTGTAACCAGTTCAGCTACCAGAAAAACGATAAACAAAATCAACCAGATAAAAACAAGATTCATCCTCTCACCTCCCTCATTCATTTGATTTATTATAACATAGTTTGATTCTTTTTTTATCTCAACTGTCCAAATCATTTTTTTAATTTTTTTCTTGCACATTTATTTTTTAGGTTGTATAATCAAAAACAAGTAAATCGAAAAGCGAGCATATGGTGCCTTAGCAATAAGGAGAATAGGGAATCAGGTGAGAGTCCTGAACGAACCCATCACTGTAAGGGCGGAGCAAACCACAAAGACCACTGTTTTTTAATGGGAAGGTGTGGCGTAGCGCTAAAACCCCGAGTCAGGAGACCTGCCTATGATCGATCCTGAATGAACGAAGGTAAAGTTCATGGCGGTTATTTTTATAATAACTGCTGTGGACTTTTTTATTTGCCAACGTTTCAGTTTTTGGTGACTTTAATCCATAATCGATCTCATTGAACACCGTCCCGACCAATTATTAATCCATTGTTTGCTTGCGGCTTCGGACAGGCGTTGCCGTGTCCGCCCCGATGCAAACAATCAGATTATTAATTGTCGGTACTCTGCAAGTTTTAAAAAGCTGAAACGAATAAACAATTATTTAAAAATTCAGGAGGAAACAATGACAATTCTGGAAAAAGCACGGGCGGGTGAAATCACCGCCGAAATGATTTATGTGGCCGAAAAAGAAGGACTCGATCCCGAGCTGATTCGCCAGGGAGTGGCCGCTGGCGAAATCGTTATTCTTAAAAGCGCCCGCCCCAATATCAACCCGGTGGCAGTCGGTAAAGGACTGTTTACCAAGGTCTCAGCCAGCGTCGGGATGTATGAAGTTGACGACACCATCGCCGGTGAAATGGCTAAAATTGACCAGGCCATTAAGGCCAAGGCCGATACCCTGATGGACTTAAGTGTCCGGGGCCCGATTGATGCGATGCGTGAAAAAGTCTTAGCTACAGTGGATCGGCCGGTGGGTACCCTGCCCCTGTATCAGACCCTGGCCATGGCTCAGGAAAAATACGGTACCGCTTTAGATATGACCGCCGACGACATGTTTGCGATGATGGAAAAACAGGCTGCCGAGGGTGTCAGTTTTCTGGCGCTACACTGCGGCACTACCATGGACGTGATCAATCGGGCTAAAGATGAGGGCCGGATTGATCCACTGGTCAGTTATGGAGGCTCCCATCTGATCGGCTGGATGGTTCATAACCAGTGTGAAAACCCCTTTTTTGACCAATACGACCGGGTTCTGGAAATCTGCAAAAAATATGATGTTGTCCTGAGTTTTGCCGACGGCATGCGTCCCGGCTGTATCGCTGATTCGCTGGATGGCGCTCAGGTTCATGAATTGGTAATCCTCGGCGGCCTGGTTAAAAAGGCCCGGGCGGCTGGCGTTCAGGTGATGGTTAAAGGTCCTGGTCACGTGCCGCTGGATCAGATCCAAACGACTGTCCAATTACAAAAACAATTATGCGATGGCGCACCCTACTTTGTCTTTGGTTGTCTGCCCACTGATTCCGGGGCCGGGATGGATCATGTCACTGGCGCCATCGGTGGCGCCATTGCTGCCTACTATGGCGCTGACTTTCTCTGCTATGTGACCCCGGCTGAACACATCGGTATGCCCAGTGCCGAAGATGTCTATCTGGGTGTGATGGCCAGCCGCATTGCCGCCCATGCCGGTGATGTCGGCAAGGGTCATCCGGCAGCGATTGCCTGGGATCTGGAAATGTCCCATGCCCGGCGGGAACTCAACTGGGGCCGACAGATGGAACTGGCCATTGACACCGAAACCGCCACCAAGGTTTGGAAGGATCGCAGTACCAACTTCGCCTCCGAGTGCAGCATGTGCGGCGACTTCTGTGCCATGAAAATTGTCGGTAAGTATTTACGAGATGAAAACCAGGAAGTGAGGAACGAACGATGACCCAAATGTTAAAAGCCCGGGCGGGAAAAATTACCGAAGAAATGGAAATGGTGGCGATTAGCGAAGGCTTCACCCCGGAATTTATTCGGGATGGGGTGGCCGCTGGCCGGATTGTCATTCCTAAAAACAAATTGCGCAACCGTACTAAAATCTGTGGTATCGGCGGCGGACTGGACGTCAAAGTTAACGGTCTGATGGGCACCTCCAGTGACCGCGATGACATGGAAATGGAAGTCAAAAAACTAAAAATCATTGAAGCCGCTGGCGCCCATGGCTTTATGGATTTAAGTATGGGCGAAGATATCGACACCATGCGAACCTTGAGTTTAACCAATTCCAATATCGCGGCTGGCTGTGTGCCGGTGTATCAGGCGGCCAAAGAAGCCACCGAAAAACGCGGCCTGATGGTCAATATGACGGCCGACGATCTTTTTTCTGTGGTCGAAAAACAATGTCAGTCCGGTATGGATTTTATGGCCGTTCACTCGGCTCTGAATATGGATCTTCTCAAAATATTAAAGAAAACCGGTCGGGTGGCCGATGTGGTCAGCCGGGGCGGCTCGCTGCTGACCGGCTGGATGTTCCATAATGACAAAGAAAACCCCCTCTATGAACAGTTTGACCGGTTGCTGGAAATTCTTAAAGCCACCGATACGGTCTTAAGCATCGGCGACGCCATTCGACCCGGCGCCAACGCCGACTCCCTCGATCAGGCTCATCTGCGGGGCCTGATGGTCGCTGGTGAACTGACCAAACGGGCTCTGGCCGCAGGCGTTCAGGTGATGGTGGAAGGTCCCGGCCATGTCCCCTTAAACCATATTCCATCGGCGATGCTGTTGCAGAAGCGACTTTGCTTTGAGGTGCCCTATTATATTCTGGGCTTCCTGGCCACTGATGTTGCTCCCGGTTATGACAACATTTCCGGAGCCATCGGCGGGGCCTTTGCCGGTATGCACGGGGCCGACTTCCTTTGTTATCTGACTCCAGCCGAACATCTGGGTCTGCCCAATGAAGACGATGTCCGGATCGGTGTCGAAACCACCCGGATCGCTGCTAATGCCGCTAATGTCTTAAAACGTGGTAAAGCCGCCTGGAACCGGGATCTGGCGATGTCCCGGGCCCGGGTTGCCCGCAATCAGGAAGAACAGGTCAAAAACGCCATCAATCAGGCCAATCTGATCGCCGCTTTGGCAGCCCAAAAGCCCTCCCATGGCTGTGCCGTCTGTGCCGACAGCAAATGTCCAGCCGATGTGGCCGCTGAGTTTTTTGGACTGGCATAAATGATAGCTTAAGTGATGCGGGCGAACACGGTTCGCCCCGAACTGACCAATCACTACCTTGCTAAAATAGATGTCTCGTTATTGTTTATCGGATTGTTTGTGCACCAAAAAAACAGCACCCGATCTAAATCATCAGACCGTAGGGGAGGTCCGTGACCTCCCGAAACGCTGTGCATTATAATTAATACCATATAGAAGGGATAAGTACCATGATCGAAACCAAATATACCTTAAAACACGTCATCGATAACACCGAACCAGCTGATCCCAAGTGGCGGCAGGCGGCCCGGGATCATATTGAACAATTGGCCATTCCACCCTGGAGTCTCGGTCAGCTACTGGTCGTAGCTGAACAACTGGCGGGGATTCAGCGCACCATCCGCCCCAACGTTGATAAAAAAATGGTCATCACCATGGCCGGAGATCACGGCGTTGTGGCTGAAGGCGTTTCCGCCTTTCCCCAGGAGGTTACCCCCCAGATGGTACAAAACTTTGTCAAAGGCGGTGCTGGCATTAACATTCTGGCGAAGGCCTCCGGGGCTGAAGTGATTGTTGTCGACATGGGCGTCGCCGTGGATATGCCCGAGCTGGTTAAGCAAGGTGCCATTATCGACTGCAAAATCGCTCGTGGCACCAAGAATTTTTACTACGAACCGGCAATGACCCGGGAGCAAGCCATTGCTGCTCTGGAAGCCGGAATCAACGTGGCTGCTCAGGTCATTGAAGAGCAGGGGATTAACCTTTTGGCCACCGGCGATATGGGTATCGGCAACACCACACCCAGCGCTGCAATCCTGGCCGTCATGGCCGAGTATCCGGTTTCATCCGTCACTGGCCGAGGCACCGGGATTGATAACGCCGCTCTGATTAATAAGATCAAAGTGATCCGGGAATCGATTAACCGCCATCAGCCCGACAAAACCGACCCCATCGATGTCCTCGCCAAAGTCGGCGGCTTCGAGATCGCCGGGATTGCCGGAGTGATTCTGGGTGCCGCCTTCAAACAGGTACCAGTCCTGGTGGACGGCTTTATTTCCACCGCTGGCGCACTGATTGCCAAGGCCCTCTGCCCTCAGGCGCTGGATTACATGATCCCCTCCCATCAGAGTGAAGAACCGGGTCATCAGCTGATGTGGCAGGCCCTGGGGCTCAGACCGCTGCTTAACCTTAATTTCCGCCTGGGTGAAGGCACCGGGGCAGCGGTCGCCATGCATCTGGTGGAATCCTCGGCCCGGGTGATTGGTGATGTTCTAACCTTTTCCGATGCCGGAGTAACCAATGGTCATGAAGGGCTATGATCCTAAGACCAACGGCGGTCAGTATCTGGAAGACCTGGCCACGGCCTACTGGGTTTCCGATGCCCTGTTTACGGCGCTGGAGATGGATCTTTTTCAGACCATCGATGATTTCGGAATCCGGGGTGCCAGTCTCGCTGAGCTCGCCCCCAAACTTGGCGCCAACGAAAGCGCCCTTAAACGATACCTGGCACTTTTAAAAAGCCTTGGCTTGCTGGGACAACACCAAAACATTTACTATAACCAATTGATTACCAAAGAATATCTACTGAAAGAGAGTCCGCTTTATCAGGGTGACTCAATTCTGTGGCGAAAAAACCTGCGCGATGACTGGACTACCCTGAAGGCCTCGCTGATTGCCGGTGGCCGGGTTAATTTTTTACCGGAAGATATCAGCGAGACTGAACTGAACCGACGCCGGGCCAACTATATCCGGGCTATGGACAATGTCGCCAAACTTAAAGCCCAGGATTGTACCGCCTTTTTTACGGAACTAAGCGGTGCTATTCTGGATGTGGGAACCGGCTCCGGGGCTATGGCGCTGGCCTTTTTGGAGGCTTTCCCGGACACCGAAGCAACCCTTTTAGATATCAAACAGATGCTGCCCCAGACCCAAAAACTTGTTGCGGCCACCACTTTTTCTGATCGGGTTTGCTATCATCCCGCCAATATTCTGGAACCGGACTGGGGGCTAACTCAAAAATATCAGCTGATTATTCTTTCAAATATTGTTCATGCCTACGCCGAAGCGGAAAATGAACAAGTCTTAAAAACTGCGGCCAGCCATTTGAGCGATGACGGCATCATCCTGATCCATGATTTTTTTAATGAACATCACCCCGTCAAAGCGCATCTGAGCGATATCAACATGTTTTTAAACACCTACAACGGCAAGGTTTTTTCCGGAGCCTGGGTAAGTGCTGAACTGGGAAAGCACGATTTGGTCACCTCACCGCTGATGCCCCTGGCCACCGACACCGCCCTGATCTTTGCCGCCCGATCTCAGTCGGCACTGGATCGCCTTTGTTTTAAACAAGATACCAATTAACTGCTAATCAAACCAAGGAGAAACCATGAAAATTCTTTTCATCCAGGCCCTTTCAATGGAGGGCATCGATATCGAGCGGGTTTATCCGATTGGAATCGTCGTTTTAGCCTCCCAGGTTGAACGCTGCACCGATCACACACTAACGCTTTTTGACATGAACATGGCCCTCGATCCCTATGGGGATCTGCGACAGCAGCTGGAAAGCGATAAGCCGGATGTGGTCTGTCTCTCGCTGCGTAACATCGATCCTCTGGGCAATAAAACCTCATCGCTGATTCCCGGCTTTGCCGTAACCCTGGCGGTGATTAAACGCTACGCCCCAAAGACCAGAATCTTAGCTGGCGGTACTGGTTTTTCGTTGTTCCCGGAACGACTGATGCAGGACTACCCGGAAATTGATTTCGGCGTCACTGGTGAAGCCGAGAACATCATCGTCCCGTTACTTAATAACCTTAACAATCCGCCCCGGCTACCCGGGCTTTGCTATCGAGAAAAGGAAGCGGTGATCGTTGTCCCACCAGTTGGTGATTATGATATGCGGGACTATGTGATGCCCAACCGCGATCTGCTGGACCCCCGCCCCTACCTCACGGTCAATAAATATGTCGAAAGTATCGGCGTGGAAACCAAACGTGGCTGCTGTTTTAGTTGCGGCTATTGTTCCTATCCGCTGCTACAGGGCGCGAAAATGCGCTGCCGCACGCCGGAAGCAGTGGTCGACGAAATTCAGTTTCTCTACGACAGCTACGGCGTCACCCGGATCCATTTCACCGATTCGGTGGTTAATATTCCTGTCGATCATCTCGATTCGATCTGTGCCGAAATTATCCGGCGGGGTCTCCCGATCAACTGGAGCGGCTTTTTCCGGGAGAACCTGTTAACCGAGGAAAACGTTGCGCTCTATACCCAATCCGGCTGTGAATGTTTTTCACTGTCCCCCGATGGCCTCAGCCAGACTGCACTGGATGCGCTGGATAAAAATATGAAGGTCCAGGATATCCTCGACACCGCTCAGGTTCTGGCGGCCAGCGGCGTGGTTACCGTTTATCACTTTCTGGTCAATACGCCCGGGGATACCGCCGCCACCCAGCAAGAAGCCAAGGAACTTATTGATGCGATTTATAAAATCCATCACGCTTCCAAAACCCTGGGCACGATCGTCCTTAATAATATCCGGATTTTACCGGGCACCAGGGTCGAACAACAGGCGCTGGAGCATGGCGTGATCACCCCTGAAACCGATCTGCTCTACCCGACTTACTATAACCCGGCGCCCTACGACCGGGCTCGGTATGAACTGGAAATCTATCACACTAAAAAAAATATCTTTATGTGGCAGGAGGTCACCTCATGAACGTCATTCTACTCGAGCATCCCCGTTCCATCAGCGCTGATCGCTGTAACGATATCGCCAATGCCCCCCTGTCCGCCTGTCTTAACACCGGCTACATCGGTGGCATGCTGGCTGCCAACAACATTCCAGTAACCATTGTGGACGCTTATCTGGAACAGCTGGATTATCCGGCCATTGAAGCACAAATTGCGGCCCAGCCGCCGACGATTTTAGGGATTCATCTGGTGTATCACTGGAAGGACAATCAGACCCTGTATCAATTTATCGAACACGTCAAACAAAGCTACGGGATTGCCTATGTCTGTGTTTATGGATTTTACCCCACCTTTGCCTATGAGGAAATCCTTAACCGCTGCCCGGCTATTGATTCCGCCGTATTGGGTGAAGCTGAGCTGACCTTCTTAAGACTTGCCGAAAACTATCCCACTATTCCTGATTCGGGAATGGCCATACGCAGCGTAAACGGCATTGTCGCCACCCGGGGCGAGGTGGTTATCGATATCGATGCCTTACCCTTTCCCCTGCGCAGCGTGGGTTCCTATTCGTTTGGTGAGGTCAATATCTCCGGTAGTCGCGGCTGTTACGGCGGCTGTACCTTCTGTTACATCAACCCCTACTATGGTGATATTAAAAGGAAATGGCGGGGACGAAGCCCGGAAAATATCATTGCCGAAATTGATGCAGTGATGAAAGAAACGGATATCCGCTACTTTTACTTTATGGATCCCAACTTTTACGGCCCCGGTCATGCCGGTAAAGAGCGGGTCCTGAAACTGGCCCGTCTCTTAAAAGAACGCCAGATCCACTTTGGCATTGAAGCCCGAGCCGACGATATCGAAGAGGAAACCATCGAATCTTTGGTGGACGCCGGTCTTAAGCACATCCTCATCGGATTAGAAAGTGGTCGGGATGAAGCCCTGAAACGACTTAATAAGCTGACCACAGTGGCCGATAATGAAAACGCCCTGCGGATTCTCAGGAAATACGGGATCGAACCCAGCGTCGGTTTTATTATGTTTGAGCCTGATTCGACCCTGGAAGATCTGAAAGTCAATTACGACTTTTTAAAACGGAACGCTCTTTTAGATAAACTGGAAATTAGCGTCAATGTCCTCTATCATCACATGATTATTCTGCAGGGTAGCGCATCCTATAAAGCCCTGCAAGAGCAAGAGCGACTCAATATTTCACCACACTCCACCTATGAGGCAGATACCGATTATCAAAACCCCCAGGTCGCAATGCTGGCCGGGATGATGCGGGATATGACCAATCATATCTTTTCTTATATGAAGGATACCTGGGAATTGAGCGTTAAGAAAGACCCGGTGATCCTCGAAAAATACCGACTGGTCAATCAACTGCTGATCCAAACCTTTGACGATTATCTTTGCCTGCTGAAGCATCAACAAATCAGCACTGATCAGCGCAACACCTATGTGGACACCTTTATTGGTACGGTTGACGGTATTATGGCCTGACATGAAAATACGCCTGACAGCTTTTAGTCTGTCAGACGTATTTCTCTTATTTTTGTACAAGGTTATTTTTCTTCAGCATCAACCATCTCATGTTTGACTGCAACAATTTCGATCACATGCCGTTCGTCCGCCTGGGTGATGGTAAAGCCCAAATTTTCAAACTCAAAACTTTCGCCAACCTCCGGAACCCGATCGAGAAATTCAACAATCCACCCCCCAACAGTAATCACATCAAAATCGTCATCCATATCAAACAGATCGAACATTTTTCCCAGATTGGCTTTACCTAGAATCCGGTACTCATGATCTGAAATTTTTACAAATTCATCAATGACCTCATCGTGTTCGTCCCAGATTTCCCCCACCAGTTCCTCAATGACATCTTCCAGGGTAACAATCCCGGCGGTTCCGCCGTATTCATCGGACACCACTGCAATATGGCATTTTTTCTGTTGAAGCAGGGTTAATAGCTTGGAAATCTTCATGTTTGGGGTAATAAAAACCACCGGACTGATAATTTCCTCCAAACTGCTTTTGCCATTGGCTACGTAATGGGTAAAGTCTTTATAACTGATAAAACCGATTATCTGATCAATGGTGCCCTGATAAACCGGCAACCGGGAGAAGCCGGTATCAAAAAAGATTTTGGCAATATCTTCCTTGGGGTTATCCATATCAATCGCTACGACATCGACCCGATGGGTCAGGATGTCATCCACATCCAGGTCATTAAATTCGATGGCACTACGGATCAGTTCCCCATCCTGGAGATCGATGCCACCATCATTTTCAGCTTCCTCGACAATTGTCAGCAGTTCTTCTTCAGTCATACTGCGTTCACTGCTGACCTTAAACAATCGATCCAGCATCCTCTTCCACTGTGAAAAAAGAAAATTGACCGGTGTTAAAAGAAACATCAGCAATCGGATAAAGGGGACTGAAAACATTGCAAATTTTTCCGGTGAATCTTTGGCCAGACTTTTGGGCGAAATTTCGCCGAAAATCAGCACCAGCACCGTCATCACTGCAGTAGAAATGGTTACGCCAGCATTGCCAAAATACTGAACAAACACCACTGTGGCAATCGAAGCCGAGGCGATATTAACGATGTTATTACCAATCAGAATCGTTGACAATAACGCATCATAGCGATCAGAAAGCGCCAGTACTTGTGCTGCGCGCTTATTACCATCCTTTGCCAGATTCTTAATGCGAATACGATTAAGGGATGTAAATGCCGTTTCTGTCGCCGAAAAATATGCCGACATCAGCAACATCACCCCCAGAACAATTATAAAACCTATCACACTGTTATCCATTGACTAAGATTCCTCCCAGTAAACAGATCCATCAGTCATCACTGTGACTGGCTTTATACATTGAGTTTTCGTTTTTGTCTCATATAACGGTACGTCGTCCAATTTTATTCCTCTTTCAAATATTATTTGTCACTATAATATCATATTTTTAGTTACAATTCCATAATATCTGCAAAATTTTACCTGATTGGCTGATCTTTAATTTTTTTTAATTTTTCATAATGATTAAGAATTATCATAAATAAAAGATTGTCATCACTGCCACATTTGATCGGAAATCCCAGACACTCCTCCATTTTCTTTTTTCTGAAAATAACCGTATTTTTATGGATAAACAAATCCTCAGCCACTAAATCAAAATGAAAGTGATGTTCAATTATTTTGCGCATGGTCAACATCGCTTCATCCGTACCTTTTCCGAAATATTTCTGTATTTTTTTTATATATGGTTCCACCGCCAACGCATACGTTTCCTTGTCCAATTGATTATAGAGCCGCCAGAAATAGTGCTGATGTGAAAAATAAACATGTTGATCTCTTTTATAAACACCACTGCGATACATTCCATAGGCATCGGCATACGATTTCACGTAACCCTCAATCCCCAGGTAGTAGCTACCTACAAAACACTGCATATTTTTGACATCTTCACTATTGATTGAATCATCCAAATATCTTTTGATCGTTTTTTCGATTTCCCATGGTTCGGTTTTTTTAAGGCATTTAAACACTAAAATAAAACCACCGGACATCACTGATGAGATGTCATTTTTTAAATGGCTGTCTGACTGCTTGATCTGGTTAAGGATATTTTCAAGCATACTTTCTTCCGAATTTTGATAATCCGCAGTAAAACTCAGAATGACCGCCACCCGATTGCTTTCCATATTATAACCGATGCGCTCGCCCCAATCCGTTATTTCTTCTTCACTGATGGTTCGCTGCTCGCTGATTAAGGTATTTAAAAATATTTCCTTGTCGTTACGGTGAGTATAGAAGCGGTTCATCGTTTCCTGCTGTTCAATGATCAGTTCGGCGGTCATTTTCACCAGTTTGCCAATGTTGCGTACCTCATCCGGATCGCCGGTTATTCCCACTACCCCGATGACATCACCAGCTTTATCCACAATCGGCATATTGATCCCTGGCTTTACACCCTGAAGTTTTTTGGCCTCCTCTTCGGTGACTTCACAAGTAACGGAATGACGGATGGCAAACATCGCAGTTTCGTGAAAGGTGCCCAGTCGCTCCGGTAAACCGCTCCCAATAATAATGGCATTCTTATTCATAACATTGATGTTATAACCCAAGGTGTTCATCACCTCATCGGCTATTTTTTGCGCTATTTTTTTATCCAGCATCTATCCACTCCTTTTTTTCTGACTTGAATTTTGTGGGATCATACAGATAATCGCCAGAAAACGAAAAAGGTCGCAAATGCGTTGCTCCAATAATTCAGCCGCATTTTCCATGTGCCATGCCAGCCCCCGATCATTGCTAAAGAGAGCAAAAGCCGCCACCACGCCACACTGATAGATGGTTTCATAGCCCACATCCAAGGCGCCGGAGATCACCACAACTGGGATATTCTGGTTTTTTCCGTGTTTTCCGACCCCAGAAATTACCTTGCCCATCACACTCTGCGCATCGGTTTTCCCTTCACCGGTAATAATCATATCTGCCCCGCAAATTGCAGAATCAAAACCAATTTCATCCAATACAATCTCGAGACCAGATTTTAGCTGCGCATTGAAGAAAGCCACCAAAGGTAAGGCCATCCCACCGGCCGCACCGATCCCTTTTAATTGGATCAGCTTCATCCCCGTTTTCATCTCCAGCAACTGACCAAAAGCTTCGAGTCCCCGATCCAGAAAAGTCACCATATCCGGGTTGGCACCTTTTTGGGGTCCATAAACTGCTGCTGCTCCCAGATGGCCGCAAAGTACATTTTTTACATCACAGGCAATGGTAATCTCCACTCCCTTTAATAAGCTCTCGGCTTTACTGGTATCAACTGTTTTCACCCGACATAAATTTTTACCAATTGGTTCTAGCAGTTCCATCTCCTGATCATAAAAACATACCCCCAAAGCACTGGCAACACCCAATCCGCCATCGTTGGTGGCACTGCCCCCTAAACCCAGAATGATCTTACGACAGCCCCGCTTAATGGCATCGGCAATCATTTCTCCGGTGCCATAGGTACTTGTTTTTAACGGATTGCGTTCATCATCAGCAAGCAGTGGCAAACCAGAAGCGGCCGACATTTCAATTACTGCCACCCCGTCGTGGAGAATTCCGTAGGTCGCTGTTATTTCTCTAGCTAAAGGATCTTTTGCTTTTATTGTGATCATTTCACCGGATTGGTGCCTGACCAGTACTTCTACTAGCCCCTCCCCACCATCAGAAATGGGTATCTTCACAATCTCAGCGGTTGGCATAATTTTTAGAATCGCATCTCCGACAATGTCACAAACTGCAGTGGCTGATAATGATCCTTTGAAGGAATCCGGAGCAATCACGATTTTCATTTGGGTTCTCCTTTCAATTCGTTTTCTTGGGTTTAAAAACAATAGCATGGGTAAAGCAACAACCCATGCTATTGTTGACACTGTATTTTAGGCTTTGATAAAATTAGCAACGACCTGGTTGAATTTCTCGGCTTCTTCCCAGAAAAGCATATGACCGGAATCTTCAAAAAACACCAGTTGTGCTTCGGGAATCTGCTCAGCAACATAGGCACTGCCCTGCCAGTCAAAAACTGCACTGTGTCGGGCTACGCACACCAGGGTGGGGAGATTGATCAATGGCAACAAATCCCGCCAGTCTAAGTTAGTATGATCCCGCATAATCTCAATTCGCACCTTCGGTGGGCATTTTGATATTTCATCGGCGATAAATTTTACTTCTTCTGGTGTCGGTTGATGGTAGAGACAGCCAAACGCCAGGCCTTCTGCACTTTCACGCGGTGCATATTCGATAGCACAGCAGGTTCGAATAAACATTTCCACGTCATAACAACCATTCTGGCCCCAAACCCAATCTGGCCCCGTATACTGGAGTGGTGCCTGGTCAACACAAATCAGTTTGCTCACCCGATGGTTGCCAAATAATTCCAGATAGCTCCACAGCACTGCAACCCCCATGGACCATCCCAGCACGGTGACATCCTTTACATCGAGTTGATCCAACAATTCTTTGACATCCATGGCATAGCGGGAGATCCGGTGACTGTGTAAGACCTTTTCCGATTCGCCATGTCCCCGGAAATCCAGCAAAATAACCTGAAAATCTTTGGCCAGAACATCGCTGTTCTTTTTAAAAAACTGGGTTGTACACGTCCATCCGGGAATCATCAGTAAGGGGCTTCCTGTACCCTTTACCTCATAATACAATTCAACATGATCATTGGTAAAAAAAGTTGCCATAGCTTTCCTCCTATAATTGATAAATACCTTGCCCATGTAGCCTACTTGTTAGACCTTGTTGATTTACGCCATTTCAGAAGATATCGGCTTAACCAAGATCGAACGACGATGATTCCCTCTTGATGCGCTTAGCAAAATACTATTGATTATAATTATACCCAATCTCTAACAGTTATCAATGGTATTTTAGCCAACTAATCACCTATCCATTGGGCAATTATACAATTAATTTTTTAATCAAATATCGCATCATCTTCTCAAGCCGCTGACCGATTAGCAATTAGGAAGCGAGTATCAACGGAATTATGCTTATTAAGAAAAAAACAACCAGTCTTTAGCACTGATTGTCTTTTTTGTTTATCTTCTAATTTCTAACATTTTAACTTTTAAATCATTTTCCAGTTTTTCCAGTTCAGCTTCCACTTCTTTTCGTTTCTGGCGCCCTTCGGTCTGGATACGCAACACCTCGTCAAAGGTTGAAATTAAAGACTCGTTGGAAATACGCAGGGTTTCGATATCAACAATGCCCCGTTCCGATTCTTTAGCGGTAGCGATGGATTCCATCTTCAAGGTTTCAGCGTTTTTTCGTAATAATTCGTTGGTCATATTGGTAACTTCCCGTTGGGCTTTAGCAGCCTGGCCAGAATGTACCACTCCCAGTGCCAGCACCATCTGGCTTTTCCAAAGTGGAATGGTATTGACAATGGAAGATTGGATTTTTTCAGCCATCAGGGTATCATTATGCTGCACTAGTCGGATCTGTGGAGCCATCTGAATCGAGATCATCCGCGTCAGTTCCAGATCATGAATTTTTTTCTCAAAACGGTTGCACATTGCTGACAAATCATTCACCGCCTGTGCATCTTCCGGCAGTCCGCTGATCTGAGAGCGCTTAATCAGTTCCGGCAATTCTTTGGTTTCGACTTCCTGAAGTTTCTTTTTCCCAGCCAAAATATACATTGATAACTCTTTGAAATAAGTTTTGTTGACATCATAAAGCTTATCCAGCATCGCCACGTCTTTTAATAGTTGCACCTGATGTTTTTCCAGGGCCTCACAGATACGGTTAACATTGCTTTCAGCGGAGGCATACCGGGTCTGCATTGAGCTGAGCTTATTGCTGCTTTTTTTGAAAAAACCTAAAAATCCTTTGTCTTCTTCCTCGATATCAAAATTCCGTAGTTCCATCACCATATCACCGAGCATTTTGCCCACTTCACCCATGTCTTTGGTACGGACATTATTCAGGGCCGTTTCGGAGAAATCGGCAATTTTTTTCTGGGCCCCAACCCCAAACTGCATCACTAGGCTGGAATTGGTGAGATCGATTTTGCTGGCAAAATCATCAACCATTCGTCGCTCGTCCGGGGTCAATCGACTTTCGTCAAATACTTCCCGTTCCCCCTTAAGCTCCTGATGAGTATTAGTCGTTACGGCTTTTTCGTCCTCAAATGGGTCAAAGGTCAGGGTCGGGGTTACCTGGGAATAATCGTTCATACTATCTTCCATTGCAATTCTCCTC
Source organism: Acetobacterium wieringae (assembly GCF_001766835.1). Taxonomy (GTDB): domain Bacteria; phylum Bacillota; class Clostridia; order Eubacteriales; family Eubacteriaceae; genus Acetobacterium; species Acetobacterium wieringae. Next base: position 59,643 of record NZ_LKEU01000050.1, read on the forward strand.
GTATAATTTTTAGCTCGTCATCTTTTAAAATTGATGCGATTATTTTTTGAATTCTCGATTGGTCAGCCCTTCCTGGGCCAGCATGGTGTTGAGTACCGAGATATCAGTAGAAACATCCATGGCGGTATCCTCATAAAAACTGTCGAGCAGATTTTCAAAGGCATGGCTGATGGTATCCAAGGTATCTTCGATTTCTTTTTTTGTGGCCAAAATATTGGCCCCTTGAATCGGTTCAGCATCCAGATCTCGATAAACCGAAACCAGCTTAAGGGTAGTTGGCAGATAATAGCCCATAAACTTGCGAATTTCCGGCAAACCATCGGGGTTTTCTTCAATAAATTCAAAAATCTTGGTGATCACTTTTTCCAACCGATCCAGTTTCTGAGAAATGATTTCGCCTTCAATGGCTATATTTGCCTCATTGATCTGCCGGATGGTATCCTGACCCTCGGCAATTACCTCGTGAACCGCCTTCATTTCCGGATTTTCCGTTTCCAGTTTTCTTTTCTGATCCAGCGCTACCTGTTCCATGCGCGCTTTTTCTTCCTGAAGTTTTTTTCCTTCTTTAAGCTTTAAATGGTTCTGATAGGCTTCATCGCTGATCAGCAGATATTCTTCATTTTCATCAAATCGTCCCTGGGGAAACATTCCCAGACTGATCATTTTGCGCAGATCCTTGACCACATATTTCTTACTGCGACCAATCGGATCAGACAAATCACTGATCTTACAGAATTCGCGACCTCTGAGGCGGCTGGCATACTGGCGAAAGCGCTTCACCCGCCCCCGCAGGTTTGAGCCCTTGGCCGACATCAGCGCACTGACCGTAAAAATTGGCAACAAAATACCGGCACTGATTCCCAGAAGCGGCATACTGGTAAAAGTAAAGCCAAATACTGATGAAAATATCAGTAGCAATAACAGTGACACCCCAATGCCGATATTTCCAAAGACCATCAGTAACATGCCGGAAACCCGACCGTGCGGTGATTTTGAAATCAAATTATTGGGCTGTTTTTTAACCGGACTGTAGGCATTCTGAACAGCGTTTCTGGCAACCATTTCCGGTGGCTGCGGCTTGTTTATTTTTTCCCGGGTTCTTCTGCCATTAGCTGCCTGCCGTTTGGCTTTCTGATTATTTTCCCGCTGCTGACGTTGCTGCTCCTGCCAATACTCACCACTGCGTTTGACCTCATCCATGGCCCGGGCGACAGTTGCAGTAATGTTTTTATTCAGTTCTTTGAACTCCTCTGAATTCAAGGCATCCTGAACAATATCTTTAATATCATTACCAATATTCGAATAATCTTTTTTTGCCATCCTTGACCTCCCAAACATTGCATTAATTATATCGTATAAAATTTAAAAATTCAATTAGGAAACCATTTCCCGGTGCTATTCTTTAGTAAATTCGTAATCTTTTTGGTCCCTTGCTCTGAAATCTAAAAAAAGCCTGACGACATCAAGCTTTTACTTTCCCGGAATCATCCATTTATCGAATCCGGGGTTTTTGCATACACAGGGGCAGCTCCAGATGACATTGGGATAAGAGCGCCTCATCCAGCAAGATGTCTTTGACACGGCCATCGGCAAACACACTGCCATGGTGTAAGATAATCACCCGGTCACAAATATCCAGGGCCATATCCAGATCATGGGTGGCAATAATTTTTGTCATCTTCAGAGAGTCCAGGGTATTAATAACGTTTCGTCTGGCCTGGGGATCGAGAAACGAGGTCGGTTCGTCAAATAAAATCACCCGAGGATCCATAGCCAGCACAGAGGCAATGGCAATGACCCGTTTTTCACCGCCAGATAAGCGATGAGGCATCCGATCCCGGAGGTGGATGATGCCCAGTTGTTCCATGGCATTGACCACCCGCTCTTCGACCACATGCTCATCCAGTAATTCATTGCGTGGGCCAAAGGCAATGTCATCATAAACCTTGGTCATAAACAGTTGATCATCAGGATTTTGAAAAACCATCCCAACCCGGCGACGAATATCCTTCAGGGTCTTTTTTCCAACGGCGAGTTCATCAACCATTATTGATCCCTCTTTAATCTCGGAAACACCGACAATCAGTTTGAACAAGCTGGATTTACCGGCACCGTTGGCTCCCACCAAGGCGATGCTCTCACCCTCTTCAATTGTAAGATTAATATCCCGGATCGCCTGATGACCATCGGGATAGGCATAGTTTAATTTATCAATTTTTAGCATTGGAACTCCTCATTATAAAAAACTGCCGATAAACAGGCTCAAATCGAAAAATCGCATCAAACACAAAATCCCCGAAGCTAAAACCAGAAACAGCCAATCGCCCTTTTGAATCGGGCTGGGTTTGGCATACAGATAATTGCCATCGTAGCCTCGACATTTCATGGCAACATAGATGCTCTCGGCCCGATCAAAACTCTTTAGCAACAATTGCCCGACAAAGACACCCATGTCCTTCATTTTAATCCCCTTGGCAGCCGGAGCTCGTAAAATATAGGCCGTATACATGTTGGAAACTTGTTCCAGCAACACCGATATATAACGGTAGGTCAGCATGATCTGCTCCACAATAATTTTGGGTACCTTAATGGATAAGAGTTGATAGGATATTTTAGGTAGTGAGGTCGTGGCAATCAGGATCATCACCGCCATGACCGTAAAAATCGTTTTAACCATAATCGAAATAAAGGAAAGGACCCCGTAACTGATTGGCATCGGCCCAATCATCAGAGCCAGTTGCTGATTAAAAATGATGTTGGATAAACCTGCAAAAAAAGAAAAGGGCAGTGCTACTAAAAGCCGTTTCAGCAAGGGTTTATAGGGAATTTCAGCCAGTGCCATTAAAATCACCGGATAGAATGCAAAAACCATCAGTCCAGTAATATTATAGGGGTTAAATGAAATCACCAGCACCAGATAAAGCATCGTAGTGATCAGTTTGACCATTGGATGGAGGCGATGAATGATGGTGTTGCCATCGGCCATTTCTTCAAGGGAACTGATTGTATTCATGGAATCGGTAATTGTTGACATTGGGACTACCTTTCACTTAAATATTAAATAACCTCTGTTACTAAACAGAGGTTATTAAGCAAACTATTGTTAATATTACCATATAAAGATTGTCATTTCAATTAGTATTAAAACAACTATACTGTTTTTTCTTTTCGGCGTTTGACAGCGTAAATCAGATAACCCGTTCCACCTGCCAAGATCAGGGTAATCCCAGCGCCAATTATGCCAGAAACACTGGTACCAGCGGCTGAGCCTTCACCATCCGTTGATTTAAATCCATAATCCGGCAAGAAAGCCGTGCTTTCCTGAATCCCAGCAGCACTGTCATAGGCATTGCCCGAGGCTTCCAGCTCGGCGGTACCCGCTACATTTTCCATTGACCATTCCAAACCATCCGGATTGGATGATGCCAACAGCGACAAACCGCCACCAACAACAACGGCAAACACCAGCAAAACGCCCAGTACTTTTTGAATTGACAAATTTTTGGGCAATTTTTTATTATCCATGGACGATTCCAGCAGTTCTGGTCTCATCTTGTAGATGAAGACTAAAATTCCGCCGGTAACAACCCCTTCAACCAGACCAATCGCCAGATGAATTGGAATCATCATCCCCATGAAGGTTGCCATCGGCAATTCAGTAATGCCAGAAGCCAGAGTCTGGATCACCACCGAAATAGCTCCCAGGGTTAAGGCTAAAATAACCGATACCACCGATGCCACCGATATCCGAGTTGGTGTCAGCCCTTTTTTTACGATCGGTTTAAAGACAAAGGGGTAAACCAGTAAACAGGCATAGAAACCAAGATTCCAGATATTTGCCCCCAAGGCCAACAGTCCTCCATCAGCAAAGAATAAAGCCTGAATAAGTAATACTGCCGTCAGGGTCAAAAAGGCCGGAAAAGGCCCCAATAAGGCTGCCAGCAAAATCCCCCCACCAATGTGTCCACTGGAACCAGTTCCCGGAATGGTGAAATTAATCATCTGTCCGGCAAAAATTACGGCCCCCATAACCCCCATTAACGGGATCTTCTTTTCATCTAAATCGTCTTTACATTTATACGCCGAATAGGCGATTGCTCCGGCGCTCGCCGCAAGCATGATTCCTCCGACTGCCGGAGAAACTAAAGCATCTGCCATGTGCATAATAAAACCTCCTCAAAATTTAACTTAACACAAAAAACACGAAGAACACCTCCCAAGTTTCAACTCTGGAAATACCTTCATGGCATCATTTTCGTATCTTAAAATTGATTCGTATTCTGCACTTCAATGCTTTAAATACTATCTAAATTATAAACCACTTGTCTATACATGTCAAGTAAAAATGCTGGAGTCTGTTGTTTTACTGACAGACTCCATTATTTATTCATAGACTACCGTCTTCGCTTCGGTGACTGACCAGAAGATCTGCTCCCGGAAGAATTTTGTTTTCCCTTGATTTTGATTTTTTTATATTTAATATTGTTTTTGCGCATAAACTGAACAAACATAATTCGCATTATCGCCAGCAGCATCAAGATCACAATGATGGTTACATACCAGTAAAGGATCGGATAATCAGTCCAGTTACGGGCCTTCATATCATTCACCGCATATACCGGGGTAGCCTCTACAAAGGTTTCGCCATTATAAACCTGTAATTCCCCAATCTGTTCTCCCGCTTTCACATCGGCTTCGAGGTTTGCCAGGGTTTCGTCACCAATGACTTTGGTTTCATCCCATTTCACCTTGGACGTGTAGCTATCCTGATTGGCCTGAGGAACCGCCGTAATCAGCGGGTCGTTGGTCTTGTACTTTAGCTTATTGCCATCAAAGACATGATAATTAACCACCTGAACGACCCGTTCTTCATCTTCCGGATCGGACCATTCCAACAACTCATATTCTTTGACTACAGCATTAATGGTATCGCTGGCTTCTTTAAAAAGCACCGTCTCATCCGCATATAAAATAATGCCGATCATATTCTTATCATTGCCTTCACCCTCAAAAACCAGGCATTTATTTGCTTCTTCGGTGAAACCCGTTTTTCCGCTGGTGGCATAGCCATTAAAGACCGGATTCGTTCCCGAGAGATTATTAGCCACCCGATATTCCTCGGACAGTTCATTGAAGTTGGAATATAATAAAAGGTTGGAGTTATTCCACTTGTGCTTCGTCTTATTGGTCTGAACCTCATGAACCTTGGCCCGGGTGATCGCTTTGATGGTGGTCTCCTCAAAGGCCGCTTTAGCAAGGATCAGCATATCTGCCGGGGTGGTATAGTGATTGCTGCTATGGAGTCCATGGGGGTTAGTGAAATTGCTGCCGGTCATCCCCATATCCTTAGCTTTTTTATTCATCGCTGCCACAAAAGTTTCATAGGCTTTATCCGAACTGATCGAGCTGTCGCCAGCAATTTTTTGGCCAATGTTCACCGCAATGGTTTCCGCTGCATCGTTTCCGGACGGCAACAACAGGGCATAGAGCAATTCGTTGAGTGATAACACCTCTTCGGCTTCAAGACCAGCCGTGCTGCTGTCGGCATCCAGACTTGCAATTTCATCGCCCACCGTAAAATTCTCATTGAGATCACCGTGTTCGATGGCTACCAGTGCCGTCATCAATTTGGTGGTACTGGCCGGATAGAATTTTTCATTCTGCTTTTGGGCAAAAAGAACATCACCGCTATTCACTTCATAAATGATCACACCTTCATCAGCACCATAGGCTGGCAAGCCCGCCGCCAACACTCCAGACGTGCCAAAGACCAGGCTAAGTATCAACAATAGTCCTATTTTTCTTTTCATTTCCCCTCTCCCCTCAGAGCAGCTATTTGATATAGCGGGTTACTTTGAACAATTCTTTTTCTTCATTGATGGCTTCTTCACTGCCTAAAACACAAATGGCATTTTTCGCAAGCACCGCTGCAATCATGTCACCATGACTTTTTAGTTGTGCCACGGTGGTTTCTAAAATTTCATCCCGTTCTTTTTGCAGATCTGCGGCAGTAACGCCACTAAAATAAAAATTATCCGCAATCTCGCCTTTCACCGAAGCGCTGAGCGGAACATCTTTGCTGCTGATCGTGCCAATGATGTACTTTTCCAGTTCACGCTGGGATAGTTCCAGATTATTAATATAATCAACCACCCCTTGATACGCTTCAAAGGTCTTCTTGAGTTTGGGATCACGGTAAGAACCAAAGTACAGGTCGCCACCACGACCAATACTCATAAAAGCACCATAGGCGCCACCCTGAACCCGAACCCGGTTCCAGAGATAGTCCATTGACAGTAACCCCTTTAAAACCAGTTGGGAACCGGCGTACTCGTAGCCTAAAGCACGAATATTATAACCCTGGGAAACGTATTGAATCTTTGCCGCCGTTAAGAAACCTTCATTGGCAATATCAGTTTCAAAAGCAAAGGCATTTTTAGCCGCTTTATTTGGCGCCAACCCCATGATGTAAGGACTCAAGGCAGTCACAGTCCGATCCCGGATTTCTTCGGTACCGGTAATACTGATAATTGGTTTTCTGTTGGTAAACACCAAGCTGGCGATGCTGGTGAGCTTTTCGGTTAAGACTTCAAACTGCTCATCAAAGTTGGCTTCCAGATCGGCAATAAAGCGATAAAACTCAATTCCACCAAATTCTTCGAACAGCCGGGCTGACTGAGAATAATAAGACTGCAGCCGTTGTACCCCGACGACATGGCCAGCGGTTAAAAACTGGGTCTCCTTATGGGTCTTAATTTCCCGGATCATATCGTGAATCAGGTTCTTTTCCGTAAAAAGTGTCTTAGTAATTACGTCGGTCATGATTTTGACTAAAGTCGGGATATTCTCCATCACCGCTTTTCCCTTAACGTAACAGTGGGAGGTGAAATCCCCAAAATGGTGGACGTCGTCATAGGACTCAATCCCAAAGGACAGGCCACCGGTGTGAATTTCAATTTCCTGACTCAATCGTCTAAAATCCATGCTTTCGGTACTGAGACTACCCAGCAGCTTGCACATCAACGATAAATATTTCAAATCTTCCTGCGGCAGATCACTGTAATCAAAATAGAGTTTTAAATAAGAAATTCCGCCAGTAAAACCAGGATGGAACAGCAGCCTGGTTTCCAGCGCCTCCTGAACTTCCAGGGGATAACTCCGACCCGTACGATTGATATCGGCCAGCGACAGCTTGGGAATTTTTTCGAGATCCTCCGGCTTATCCTCTTCATTTTGCTTTTCGATGAGAGTCTGGGTTTCATCAATCAGATCCTGGAGTTCTTCCGGGGTCAAAGCCGCTTTAAAAGATGCCAGTTTTTCCGCTAATGCCTGGTCGGCTTTTTCCTGCAAGGTATTGTCCGGCACAATCGTCACCAGGGTTTGATGGCTATTGTCGATCAACATCCGTTTAAGAAGTTTTTCAAAGTAGCCGTCTTTCCAACAGTCCTTGAATTTTTTAAAGGCGGCTTTGTATTTAAGGTAGGCAATCGGATCGTCACCATAGAGCCAGTCATCCATCATCTCAATCCCATAAATCAGACCTTTGGGATAAGAACCGTACTCGCCTTCGATATGGGAAAATTCATGGATATTAATGCCCGCTTCAACGCTACGGGGATCGAGGCCATCAGCAGCCAGCTTGTTGAGCACTGATTCCACCGTATTAACAAACAGATCCTTATGTTTCTCCTCTGTGTTTTTGAGGACAATTGAAAAATAGGGCTGTCTTAAGGAACTGCTGTAATGATAGCTGACATCTTCAGCAATTTTAAGATCCAGCAGGGCCTCTTTGAGCGGTGATGAATTATTATTTAATAAGATATGGGCAAGAATATCAAAAGCCAGGGCCTCCTCATAGGATAATTTATCACCCAGCACCACAGAAAGAGCCAGATAGTCTTTATTTTCCAGCGTTTCTTCCTTGGACACCCCGTAGGACGCCCGCATTTCCGTCCGCTGCGTGAGCATCGGCTGGGCCTCTATTTCACTGTCAACTGGCTGTTTATCAAAGGCACTGAGATATTCGTCATTTAAATATTTCAAGTGCGCCCGGACATCCCCATCGCCATAAAGATAAATATAGCTGTTGGAGGGATGATAGTATTTTTTATGGAAGCCCAGAAAATCCGCATAGGTCAGTTCCGGGATCACATCCGGATCCCCGCCGGATTCAAACCGGTAGCAGGACTGGGGATAAAGGGATTCAAAAATTTTATTTTGCAGCAATTCCTCGGGATTGGAGAAGGCACCCTTCATTTCATTATAGACCACCCCATTGTAGATGATCGGATCATCAGCATTTTCAATATGATAATGCCAGCCCTCCTGCAAGAAGGTGTAGGGATTTTGATAGATATTGGGATAAAAAACCGCATCCAGATATACATCCATCAGATTCATAAAATCTTTGGCATTGGTGCTGGCAATCGGGTACATTGTTTTATCCGGATAGGTCATCGCATTGAGGAAGGTGTTTAGCGATCCTTTGGCCAATTCCACAAAGGGTTCCTTGACCGGGTATTTTTTTGAACCGCATAATACCGAATGCTCAAGAATGTGGGGCACCCCGGTGCTGTTGGTGGATGGGGTGCGGAAGCTGATTGAAAAAACCTTATTGTCATCATCAGCCGATATATACACTAACTGGGCCCCGGTTTTTTGATGTACAAAGGTTCGGGCAAAGCCATCTATTTCATCCACAAATTCTTCTTTTTTCAAGATAAACCCATGAATATTTTCTTCCAGTTTAAACATTTTTTCTTGTTGTTCTTGCAATTCTTTTTTCAAATGTCTCTCCTTTTCTGTTCGTAATTTATTCGATTATTCCCTTTTTCTGAAGATATTCTTTCATTTTTTGTTCATGACCCATTTCAGTCGGTTGATAAAAATGCGTGCCGATCAAATCATCCGGTAAGTATTGCTGTTTAACATAGTGGCCGGGATAATTGTGAGGATACTGATACGTCATGCCTCGACCCAGATTTTTACTGCCAGAATAATGGGTATCCTGCAAGTGCGCCGGAACATTGCTGTTTGAAACATGCTTGACCGCCTCTATGGCAGCATCCACCGCCAGATAGGAGGCATTGCTTTTGGGTGCACAGGCCAGAAAAACCACTGCCTGGGCCAGATTAATTCGGGCTTCCGGCATCCCGATAAACTGGACCGCATCGGCGGCGGCCATCGCTACCGGTAAGGCCAGCGGTTCGGCATTGCCAATATCTTCAGACGCCGAAATGACAATCCGCCGGGCAATAAACTTGGGGTCTTCCCCGGCGGTAATCATTTTAGCCATCCAGTAAAGCGCCGCATCGGGATCGGAACCCCGGATACTCTTGATAAAGGCTGAAATGGTGTCATAATGGTTATCGCCATTTTTATCATATTGAACCGCCCGCTTTTGGATACACTCCTGGGCCGTTTCCAGATCGATATGAATAATCCCGTCGGCATTTTTATCCACCGTCAGAATCCCCAGCTCCAGGGCATTCAAGGCCCGACGGACATCACCGTTAGCGACCTCGGCAAAATGATCGAGGGCCTGCTGATCACAGTTTATTTTCATTACACCATAGCCCCGATCCCGATCAGTAATGGCCCGTTTGATCACCTGACGAATATCGTCTGGGGTCAGGTTGTAAAACTCAAAAATAGTCGAGCGGGACAGCAGTGGCGAGTTGATTTCAAAATAGGGGTTTTCGGTGGTGGCGCCAATCAGGGTTACTAACCCTTTTTCGACACTGGGTAACAGAGCATCCTGTTGCGCCTTATTAAAACGATGGATCTCGTCAATAAAGAGGATGGATTTTTTATTATAAACCCCCAGGTTATTCTTAGCCTTCTCCAGCACCTCAGTAATTTCTTTTTTTCCCGAGGTCACTGCATTGAGCTCGTAAAACGCCGCATTGGTGCGGTTGGCAATAATTTTTGCCAATGAGGTTTTGCCGGTACCCGGCGGTCCATAAAACACCACTGATGACAGTTTATCCGCTTCAATCAGCCGATACAAAAGCTTCCCCCGACCAATGATATGCTGCTGGCCAACAAATTCTGCCAGAGTTTGGGGCCGCATTCTTACCGCAAGGGGAGCATTATCGGCAATTTGGCCTTCATAATTCTGGTTAAAAAAACTTTCCTGCATAATGTCCTTTCACGATAGCACTCTATTCGGATTCTGCAAAGCCAATGATCGGTTCACAATCACCGGTTTGTTTCAATTGCTGCTATTTCGATCTGATTCAACTCAAAAAAATCATAAAACCACTGGTCTATATCAGCAAGAATCTTGCCCAATCCCACATTGTCGCCACTTTTCTTTAATTCTACGATTCTATCATAAGAATCTTTAAATACCTTAATGGTTTCATCTTTAATGTCCGGTATTCCCAGTCGCAACAGGGTGTTGGGATAGTACTCATAAAGCTTATCACCCAGTTTTTTCCCGTAGGACTTAAAGTAGTAATTATAGAGCTTGCTGTTTAGCAGCAACACCAGAAATTCCTCGGTGATCTGATGATAAAGCCGTGGTTTGAGAATCAAGCCATAAACATCAGCGCTGAAATAAGCGTGCGCTTCATCAATGGCAAAGCGGTTTTGAGTTGCCTTATAGGGAAAAACGATCTTTCGCCTCTCAAAATGATCCGGATCCCGTCCCCATTGCAGTTTATACCAGGCCAGTTTGCCGTTTTTGCATTCCCGGCGGTTTTTTAGCTTGTCCCGGTATGCTTCAAGATGTGCAACTAGCTCAGGGTGCTCGTCAATCGCACTGATCTGGTTGGTATAGAGGATTTGCTTTTGCGGTTTGGCGACTTCAAACGCTTTCACATCCTTGTTCTTGATCCACGGTTTTAACCAACACGATTCAAAGCCCGGACGAACCGGATCCGTCACTTCAAAGATAAAAGCCTTGTCGTTTCCAGTGATAATGCCTTGAAAACTGTGGACAACATTATCCAGGGTAAAGGGGGTTTTGGCCTCAATCTTCTCGATGATTCTCCGGGTCAGCGGTGAATAGAGCCGCCAGGAATCGTCATTCAGCTGAATCTGCGAAAGTTCAAAGGACTCATAAAAATCGCTTGGCTGATCGGTTTGAACGAGCGATTCGATCAGTTTGGAATAGCTTTCCGGTTTGTGGTTTTTAATAAAGAACCGTTTAACCTGAATCCTTTGAGCATCATCAATCCGATTCGTTTTAAGCAGTCGGATAATGGCCGGATCAACCCCAACCCCCTCAATCACCCGGAGTCCGTTGAAATCAACGATTTCCTGAATTGCAAATGCTTTTCGGATAAAGGCCCGTAACGGTTTTCCATACAAAGCTTCGATAAAATAGCGGGAGGTGATATGGATAAGCTGCCCCCCCGGTTTTAGCAGTTCCCAGCCCCGATAGATAAAGCAATAGGAAAGATCCCCCTTATCCCGATACACCTCACCGTAGCGGTTTTTTAACTGCTTCATATAATCCGTCTGGATTTCTTTATGGCCGACATAAGGCGGGTTCCCGATGACTACATCGACCGACTGCACGGCAACTAATTCTTCGGTCAGAATATCGCCGCAAAAAATTCCCAGCGGCTTAACGTATTCTTTTCCTTTTAAGGTCAGGATCAGCCGGGTTACCAGACAGGCCATCGGATCCCGGTCAACTCCCAGCAGGCCGGTTTCCAGCAACTGGCGATGCTGCGTGGCTTGCTGCTCCGGAGTCAGTTCACCACTTCGAACCATAATCGCATCGTATATTGCACTAAGCAGGGATCCGCTTCCGCAAGCCGGATCGAGAACCCGAAAATCCTGCTGTTGGTTACCCGGTGAAAATGCTTCAAGTACATCCGCCGCCATATACCTGGCGATGTTTTCCGGAGTATAAAAGACCCCATGGTTTTTCTTGTGATTAAGCAGCAAACTGGCTTCGTAAAGGTTGCCGATCAAGCCGGGATTTTCTCCCGCCAGTGCGGGGGATGACTGAATAAATTCAGAGACCCACGCCCATATCTCATCCCCAATAGGCTGAGGCTCTGTCTGCTCCTGCCCCCAGAATGGTGTCTCAAGGGGGCGGCCCTGCCAGATTGCCAGGACATAATCCAGCGTAAAATTCTTTTTGATGGCCTTCTGGTGGGCTTCAAAGTCAAGGTGCTGATTATCTGCCAGGTATTTTAAAACAATGCACTTTAATAAAAAAAGCACATTGGCACTGCGCTCCTCAGCCAAATAGTTATATTTATTAATAAATCGTGTCAGCTTATCTGAAATCTCCTGAAACTTCATTAAAACCTCTCTTTAATTGATGTTAGCGTTATCTTGTTATTATACCATTATTTGCCTGAAAAAGATAAAGAAAAGGCTGAAATAAACAAATCAAAAAAATCCGGAGAATCGCTTCTCCAGATTTTAAAATGACGCTAATTTAAAAGTTCATCACCATAATCAGAACAATCTGATTTCGGTGATAGCGGTGTCATGTTCACCATCCGCAGGTCCCGCCACCGCCGAATCGATGACAAAAACAACTGAGTCACCAGGATTAATGGTGACCGGGCTGATTGAGATCACCTGTTCATCCCGGATCCGTTCAAGAATCATGTTGGCCACTGGGCTGGTATTAACATACATCACCAGTCCCCGAACACTACCATTTTCAGCAAAGGATGTAGTAGTCTTGACGTAACCGTTTTTAATGGCCACTCCATGAATGGTCAGTGCGGAGGTTCCGTTATAGACACATTGAACATACTCACCAATCCCATCGCCAGACACCCCTTCAACCCAGGCGGTATTATCACTGCCATCCATCACGTTCCCGACATAATAACTGATCCCAGCCATGTCCGGTAGGGTCGAAGACGCATAGAGACTAAAATTCGCATAGTCCCAACCGGTGGCAGTGCCGCTTCCCGAGTCGGACCCTTCTGACTCGGATCCACCAGAGGTGGTTGGAATATCATTGATAACGTATTTGCCTTCAATTATTTTACTGGCAAAACCAGCCCCATTGACTTCAATGGCATTGATTGTTTTTTCACCTTTTGTCAAGGTAATCGGTTCTGTATATACGATTGAACTGACTGTGGGCTGGGATCCATCCGTCGTGTAAAAAACCATATCATTGGCATCCGCCTTAACGATTTCCAGTTTTTGTTCCCCCTGATAGGTTCCCGGATTCAGATTAAAGGATGGCGCTTTAACCGTATAGCTACTTTTCTGATCGGCATATTTACTGTCTCCGGTAACTTCGGAGGCCCGATCCAGCAGAGCAAAAAGATCCGTTTCTGATACTCCGGCCTGAATTTCCGAAGCAATATAGGCATCAAAGATCATTTTTAATTTTTCTGAGTTTTTTTCTTTTCGGATTGCTTCTTCGAAGAAGGTATTGGCCATTTTATAATTGCCCGCCCCGGTGTAAGCTTTGGCTTTTCCAAAAATTGCTGCAGCGCTATTCGGATCCAGCTTTAACACTCCATCGAAGGCCACCAGTGCTTCGCTATAATTTTGAACGGCCAGTAAATCTTCGCCATTTGTAAGACCGCTGTTAACGGCATTGATTTTTTGAAAATTAATAAATCCAAAAACGGCTCCGGCAATCAGAAAGACTCCGACCACCACCGCAATTGCAATAATGATCCCCTTATTCTTTCCCTGATGTCCAGTTTTACGATCCGGAATCCCACTTTCTATTTTTTCCCGGTTCGTGTCCTCCGTTACCTGAGACTCCCACTTTTCCAGGCTCCGGATCGGATTTCCGCAGTTCTGACAAAACAGGCTGGATGCTTCGTTCTCGTGGCCGCATTTTTCGCATTTCATCTTAATCTCACCCCTTCAAAAACAGAATTGGCAGTTTTTTTAATCACTTATTTGTTTCTGACGCTTCCAACTTGATTACTGATTGAGCATACAAATTGTTTACCCATTTATAGTTCAATTAATCTCAGCGTAAAATTAATTCAAATCAACTTCTGATTTTGGGCATAAAAAAAACGACCATCTCATGCCGTTTTTAAAAATTCTAAATGGTGCGAGAGACGGGAGTCGAACCCGTACGCCTTGCGACACACGCCTCTGAAACGTGCTTGTCTGCCAGTTCCAACACTCTCGCATAAATCATTTTGAACACCACTATAGAATACACGCTTTTATACAAATTGTCAAGTCATATTCAAAACTTTTTTGGTATTTTTATTTTACACCAGTCAATTGAGTCCTTTAATATAGAATAACAGCACCGACCCGATCTGAAGCGCAATAATTATCGGAATTCCCCAGACAAACAAAGTATGCCTGGTTTTATGGTGAAAAACCCGCATCCCCAGCAGTCCGCCAATAGAGCCGCCAATCAGGCATAAGCCCATCAGGGTTTTCTCCGGAATCCGCCAGACCGCTTTTTTTGAACGCCGTTTGTCCTGCCAAAACAGTCCAAAGGTAAGTAGATTAACAAGAATCAGATAGAGTATTATATAGTTCATTTCTTATTTTTCCTTATTCGTAAAATGATTTTCCATTCAACTCAATATTTTCACCTAACACATACAAGGTTCTTTTACCAATCGGATGATCGGTTATGGTTGAGAAAAATATATTTATGCAAAACATTGGCATGTTTTCATCAATTAACAGTCGGTTTGAGATGTATTTATTGGGATAATCCATGGTCACTTCAATGCTTTTTTTTACCTCAAAACTATTAAAAATTCGATGCATGATGGCAATGTTTTTCTCGGCTTTTTTTTCAATCCCTGCACTCAGGTAACGACCAGTAAGAAACAGCGAATCGATGCTGTAGCCCACCGGCATTGCATCCGAAAAATACATCCGTCTGATTTCAAGCGTCTTTAATTCCCGTCGCTCGCCTTTTAATTTTGTCATCGAAATCAGGATATCTTCAGTCTGGATGTCTGTTATTTCTTCATTGATGTTTCCCTCCAGGGAAAAATTGACTAAAAAAAGATCCTTCTCTCGCTCTTTGACAAACGTCCCGACGCGTTCAATCGAGACCAGATAGCCCTTGTTTACCAGCGTGGCCAGGCTTTTTCGGACCGTCACCCCACTGGTATTATATTTTTCAGCCAGCTCCTGATTGGTCGGTAATTTTTCATTGGGTTTAAGTGAACCACTTCTGATCTCAGACAGAATATCGTTGACAATTCGTTCGTATATTTTTACTTTCATTTAAGTCCTTCAATCTATTCCTGATAAGACGTTCCACGGACGCAGCACCATTCACGCTTAATAAACAGCTGACGAAAACCCATGGGTTCATTATCGTCTAATATTTTTTGGGTAATTTGCATCACTGGCGTTTCTTCCGGGATTTTTAGAATTTCTGCCACTTCCCGATCACAATTCATCGCCGTCACATTCATCCTGCCCTGCATTTGAAACAATTTGTTTTTCTGCGACAATATTTCACTGAAACTGGTATATTCAAAATTATCGTTCCAAACAGTAATTCCCGGAAAATAGGGAATGTACTGAATATCATAGGCAATCGGCTTTTCCTCATAAAGCAGTACCCAGCGGACATAAACAACCCGGGCGTTGGGGGCTACCCGCAGATGGTAAACCAAATCAATGGTCGGTTTGATAATTTCCGATCCCAACAGTTCGACCCGTTGGTACGGTTTTTTTAAGAGCTGTTCGGTTTTTAATGAAATCAGGTATTTATCGTTACTTTTTTCAAGTACATAATTCCCTTTTCCCGGTATCGAATAAATATAGCCTTCATCAATTAACTTCGAAATGGCATTACGGATGGTGATGCGACTGACACCATATTCATCAGCCAGGGTATTTTCCGGCGGGATGGCGGAATTGATGGCATAAAAATTCTTCTGGATCTTGTATTTAATGCTATCGGCAATTTCTTCATATTTGTGATTAATGCGCTTCGCCCCCCTCCGTTATCCAAGTTTTGCATTGCTTGACCCCTTCATAGACATCATGAGCAAAGGCATCCACTCCGGTGTATTCAATTGCCTGGCGATGGGTCGAGAGTCCCCCGACAATAATTTTAACCTGATCCCTGATTCCAGCAGCCACCAGAGCGTCATTCACGGCTTTGATATAGCGGACCCCTTCGGCGAGAATTGAGCTGATGGCAATCACATCGGGCTTTAATTTGATGGTTTCTGCCAAAATTTCCTGGGCGGTAATGTTAATCCCCAGATCAATGACCTCAAAATTTGACATCAACGCAGCACTCTTAAAAATTGACTTGCCAATATCATGCAGATCCCGCTCGATGGTGCACAGTAGAATCCGACCAATCGGTTCACCCGATCCCTCATTGATCAGCTTCAGACTCGGCAATTTTAACACTTCTTCAAAAATGATGCCCGCCATCATTAAATCGGTCACACCATACCGCCCCTCTTCAAAATAATGACCGATGTGATCCAGACCAAGCTGGATCGCTTCGACAATCTGGGCCTGGGATGCGCCCTCTCGAATCGCATAATTGACAAGTTTAAGCACTTTTTTTTCTTCAATTTTTTTCATGGCCTCGACAATACTCTCAAAAGTAGTTGTATTCATGGCATGATTAGTCGATATATTCATCTGGCAGGTAACCCCTTATTATTTTAATCTGTTCTTTAGTTGGTGCGGTAAATTGATAACTATCTAAACGCCTGATAATCTCATCGTCGGTCTCTTTTAGTACCGCTGCCTTTGTTTTCCCTTCCCCAAAACCATGGGGCCGATATTGCTTTCTGATTAATTTAAGGTTTCGTGAAGAGATGTAATTTCCGGTTGATCCCACCTTCAGGATTTCATCCATCATCGTCGTGACATCATTAATTTCCATTCCCTGGACAAAGTCTTTTAAACTTAAGAAAGCATATTCATCCAGAATATATTTATTATAATTAATTGTTTTTAAAGCATCTTCCATCCCAAAGCTATGCATCAGACAATCGACCTCTGCCAGCAGAGTTGAGAGCAGATTGATCCCGCTTTCAAAACCACTTTGATAATCGAGGTATTTTGAGTCGGTAAATGTACCGCCGGCCCGAAATGGAATTTTGTAATATTCTGCCATCCCCTTTGCCGCCAGTGTAAACAATGCCGTTGCAGGACTCCCAACTAATGTTTCGGCCTTGAACGGATCCACTCCAAATAGCGGCAAACCATAAATAATTGGCAGACCGGGGCTTTGAATCTGAGCAAAGACAATTCCAGCAATAATTCCGGCGTTGGCCAGCAGAAAATTACCGCCGGGAGTGGGCGGCGCTGTTAAACCGCTTAATCCACTGCCGCAGGCAATCATCAGTGGTTGATTTTCCAGACAATGAACGGTAATCACTTCCGTTGTTGAATGCCCCATAATCATCGGCGCCGATACATTGACATTACCAAGCACGACCGGTTTATGGTCAATGCCACGGTAGCGTTTAACCATTGCAATGCAAGCGCAGGACTCTTCCTGACTACCGACAATTGAAAGGCAAGGTTTATCAGAGAATTTTAAAAGCATCGCCATCCGATAGGCGCTTCGCAAGTCCAGAGGAATATCGAAGGGTTCAATGGTATAGGGGCTAGCCATTTTAATTAGCTGATTCTGCTGATTGAGTTTGGTAAAATTCACATAATCCCTTCGGGTTCCCAACGCAATCGCTTCATTTCGAGATACATAGGTTCCACCATAAGCTGGCAGGGTGCAAATTTCACCCTTTCCGACTACCACACGGCCGCTATTTGAATAGACAGGAAAGGCAGAAGGAACCAATTTGAGACTTTCTTCAACCAGCGGCGCATCAAGAAAAACCTGTTTACCATCAACTCTGGCCCCGGCTTTTCTGAAAATCTCCTGTGCTTCATTCGAAAAAACAGTGATCCCCATGGTTTTTAAAAGTTTCAGTGACTGTTCATGGATAAGATCACATTCTTTTTTCGAAATGCTAAGCGTTAATTTCATGATCACTGCCCCCTGCATCCCCTCAATTTTGATACATTTTAAGATTATATCACAATAACCCCGGTTTGTTTACCGTTTCATCATGATAATTTCAGGTCTCATTCTTTACTGAATAATTTCAGGTCTCAATCTTTACTGATTTTTACCTTTGCAGGTTGTAATCATATCTGGGATTTTTTGTGCCGGATGCTGGGTAACACAGTTATAAGGCTTACTAAACCATTAACTTAAACAAACCGCATGCAATACGGTTTGTAAACTTATTATTTGTAAAAACTGCCCCATTTTTTTAGCGATTATCAGCACCAAATTTTTTCTACACTCCTGAAATGAATCAAGCTGACTCAGCATCTTAATCCGTCCGAAACATCTCTTCTTTTATCACTTCGCCAGGTTCGATTCGAATAAACCGCTGATCATTGCTGTCTTTTATCATCGCATCGAGAATATCAATATTACCAGTGGTTTCATTAACCTTCAGTCCCAGTTTTTCCGCCATCGCTTCGCATTTTTGTCGATCTTCCGCGGTTTCCACCCCAGTGCGGATAAACAGCAAATACTGATAATTTTTAAACATGGCTCTGGCAATACGCAAGGCCCGCTTCTCACCATATTTTTCTTTCATCCGATCATGCTCATAGCCGATTCCATCTTCGCCCCAAAGCCAGCCCTGAGAGACAAAGTAAGAAGAACAGCGCAGTGCGCCAAGATCAGACCGATCATCCAATATCATCGCAATGCAGTCATCCACTCGGGGGATGACTAAAGGACAGGATCTTGCCTGAATATCAACTAATGCTTTCCCGCACAATCCATAACTGAGATAAATGATGTCCGCATCGGTTTCGGCATCAATGGCCGCCTGTATCTCGGTGTGCAGAAGATCTGGGGTATTGTGGAGATGCTCTCTAATCCACCGGTATTCAAGATCCGAACAATCTATCAGGGCTTCAACTTCCTTTTTAAGAACACTGCAGCCAATCATCACTCTTTTCATTTTTATCATTCCCCCTATCCTTCAATAACCGAATTCTACCACACCGTTGGCTATTTTTAAATATCTAGTCCGCTTCATTCTTAAACGCCTTAAAAATTGAAACACACATCATAATCAGAATAAAAACAAAGGGCAGGGCCATAATAATCGCCACATTGCGGATTGCCACCAGACCGCCACTTAAGAGCAGCACAATGGCCATCGATGAAAGCACGATCCCCCAGACAACCTTGATTTTACGATCCGGATTTAAATCACCGTTTCGCGAGAACATCGCCACCACAAAATTGGCCGAATCGGCTGATGTCACAAAAAATGTCACGATTAACAAGGTTGCCAAAAATGAAATCGCCTGACCAAACGGCAAATGCGATAAGGTGACAAATAATCCGACCGCCACATCGCCGGTAATGGCCTCGGCAATACTTAGCTTATCGATGATTTCAAAATACAGGGCGGTTCCGCCAAATACCGCAAACCAGAGACAGCAAAAAAGCGCTGGGATGATGATCACACCCATGATAAACTCTTTGACCGTTCGACCCTTTGAGATCCGGGCGATAAAAGTTCCCACAAACGGGCCCCAAGACATCCACCAGGCCCAATAAAAAATGGTCCAGTTACCCAGCCAGGGATCATCGCTAAATGGTGTTAAGGCCAGACTCATTGGCAAAATATTATGAAGATAGGCACTTAAACTGACAAAAAAAGTATCGATGATAAAAACCGTCGGACCGGTAAAAAGCACAAAAATCATGATTAACAGCGCAATCACGATGTTGGTGTTACTGAGTATTTTTATTCCTTTATCCAGTCCCGTTATCGAAGAAATCAAAAACAGCACTGTAATGATGACAATAATGATAATCTGGACGGTGATCGTATTGGGGATGCCAAAAAGTGTTTTGAGACCGCCATTGACCTGCAATGCCCCCAACCCCAATGACGTTGCCACACCAATCACGGTTAAGACCAGCGCCAGCACATCAATCAGCTTGCCAGCAATTCCTTTGGACTTTTCACCCAGTAGCGGCTCAAGGGTCGAGCTGATCAGACACGGCTGTTTTTTCTTGAAGGTGACATAAGCCAAAGCCAGACCAACGATGGCGTATATCGCCCAGGGGTGAAAACCCCAATGCAAAAAGGCATACTGAAATGCCTTGCTGGCCGACTCACTGGAGGCCGCCTCAATCCCCAGCGGTGGCTGTAAGTAATGATAAACCGGTTCGGCCACGCCCCAAAATACCAGGCCAATGCCCATCCCGGCACTAAAAAGCATGGCAAACCAGGAAAAATTTGAATACTCCGGTCGGTCGTCTTCATCCCCCAACCGCAGTTTTCCGTATTTACTGAAAGCCAGCCCCAGACAAAAAATCAGAATCCCCAGCACCGAGACCAGATAGAACCACCCCAGATTATGAGTAATCACACCAAACAGGACATTTGTCACATTCAGTAATTCATCGGTAAAAACAAATCCAAAAAACAAAAAAACAACTAACAAAACAAGTGAAATATAAAGTACCATAGTGTCTTCCTCTTTCTTATTCATGCACCAGTAATGCCATCTATAAAGTATCAACCGATCAGGTACAATTTGCAACCAAAACTTTCTGTTGCGATTTACCACCCGCTTAAGCTAAAAACTTTCTCCATTGCAATGATCCGTGAGAAAGTTTTTAACCCGGGTTTAAAGAAACATGCTTAAAAAATTATTTGACTGGTCCGATTTGCCCTTGTCGGTAGGCTTTACTGTACTTACGACAGTGTTTATCCTGGCCGAGCAGGGCGTAGGTAGCAAAGATAGTACCCATCATATCACGGTTAAGCGGATCAATGACCGCCGAATCCATTCCGGCTTCCATGGCAAAGGCCATGCAGGTTTTGTTCAGCAGTGAACGCACCGGTAAGCCAAACGACATATTGCTGATCGCTCCGGTTACATGAATAGTTGGATACAATGCTTTGATTTGGCGGATTTCCTCTGCGAAATTAAGCATCGAGTTGTTTTCAGTTGACAAGGCCATTACACAGGGGTCAATATGGATCCGATCGGGCGTAATCCCATATTTCGCCGCTTTTTCAACCATAATTTTGGTGATCGCTACCTTTGTTTCGACATCGCTGGGAATGCCCTTGTTATCACAAGTTAAACCAACCACCTGCCAGCTGTTTCCTTCCAGCAGCGGCAGTAACACCTCGCATTTATCGCCTTCTTCTGAAATCGAATTGATCAGGCCGGGCTTATTGGCATATTTAAAAACTGCTTCGATCACCCGGGGGTTCGGGCTGTCAAGACACAGTGGCGTATCGGTTGCATTCTGAACAATATCCATCAGCCATTTCAATGTTTCAATTTCAAATTCCGGTGCGGTGCTGGCACAGACATCAATATAAGTCGCTCCCGCCTCGGTTTGTTTGACCGCCAGAGCGGCGATGTAATCAGCATCTTTTCTTTCGATCGCTGCTTTGACGGATGGAATCGTGCCGTTTATTTTTTCTCCAATTATTATCATCTTTTATCTCCTTGAAATACAGATAAAAGACAGTCTTTGTTACTGCCTTCTATCTGTTAAATTATCTTTTACCTAAATTATTTTTGAATGTCTGCTCATTTACCGTTTGGTTGAGCTGATTAATTACGCAACCCATTCCTGACAGATCTTGACACCTTCAGCGGCATTGGTTGTATATTGGTCAGCCCCAACATACTGGCAGGCTTCTTTAGTCACCGGATTTCCGCCAATAATAATTTTGGCGTCAATTCCTGATGATTTTAACATCTCTACGGTTTCCTTCATGGCATCGATAGCCAGGGTCAAAACACCGCTCATTCCGATGATGCAGCCCTGATTTTCTTTGGCGGTCTTAACAAACAGTTCCGGCGCAACATCAATGCCCAGATCTATCACTTCAAAACCCGCTGCTTCTGACATGCTTTTGAAAATATTCTTACCGATATCATGTAAATCACCATGAACCGTACCAAGTATAATGGTCCCGGCAACTGTATCAGCGCCACTGCCCAGCACTGGTTTTAACAGATTGATAGACTCGGTTAATAGTTCACCGGCAAAAATCAGATCGCCTACAAAATAGTCGCCCTTTTCAAACAGTTCACCAACAATTGCCATACCTGCCTGACAGGCGGCAATGGCTTCCTGGGCTTCTGGTTCTGACGGACTCGCTTTAACAAACTCGTTGAGTAAATCCATTACCAGTTCTTCTTCCAAATCTCCTACTGCTTGTGTTAATTCTTTTAAATCTAACATTTTTTTACCATTCCTTTTTTATTTTTTATTGACATGATGGTTGCAACCATCATGCCCTGGCCTGATTCTTTATCAATTATATTTGTTTTAGAATTTTTCGCTTTCCGGCAGATAACGGTTTAACAGTTCCTGTTGTTTTTTGGTCAGGTCTGGAGCCTGATAGCTTTCCAATCGTTCTTCGATAATTTTTGAAGCCCGCTGTCTGATATCGCCCACTTCTTCAAAAATAACGGCTGGATCACCAGCGGTTTTATTAAAAATCTGTGATAAGTGATGCTGATCGCGGTATTCTTTCGGGGTTCTTCCTGATAAATAATTACCCAGTGGGCCAGCCTTCTTGATTTCGTCAAAAACCTTACCGGCTTGTGTATCCGAGATTTTAATCCCTTTATTTAGTCGCATCAAAATGCGATTGACCTCTTCATCGAGAACAAATTTTTCATAACTGCCGACGGCGTAGGATTGAAGAATCCCGGCATTATTCAGCGCAAAGTCTGATTTTCCCAGGTAAGTGGTCATCAATGTCGTCATTGATTCAACCCCAGCCTGATAATCGGGTTTGAGTGAATCCGAACCACTGACACCGGTTCTGACTGGCAGACCATAGTAACGTCCCAAGGCCAATGTTGCCATTTGAATCAGCTGTGCTTCTGGTGCCCCAATGGCAATGGCTGTTTTACGCATATCCGTTGGTGAAGACACGGTTCCGTAAATAACCCCGACTCCCGGGTTAATCAATTGCGTTAAGACGATCCCGGCCAGAATCGTTGCATTGTCCTGAATTACCGAACCCATCAGTGCCGCTGGAGCGGTCAGATTGGTCATCGAACAGGTGATAATGGTAACCGGCTGACCTTCTTCAACCAGACCCATGATGTTATCTAGCACCTCATATGAGTAGCCGAGCGGTGAGAGCGCACAACAATTGGTTAACAATACCGGTCGATCCCAGATATCATAGAATTCCTTGTACAGGTTGGCAATTTCTTTGGCTGCATCCTTCAAACTCTGTTTTTTGACATTTAAACTGTTGGCAACATTGCCATAAGTTGGTCGGTCTGAATATTTAAGACATAATGCCACCTGCGGGATATAGAAATTGTCCTGAGACTTGTCTAAATCCGGGGTATCATAGGCAGAATTATTGACAAAATCGGTCACATCACTGGTATGCATCAGTTTTAAAAACTTAACCACATCCGGCAGTAATGCCGCTCTGTAGGTATCATCTTCAAACAAGAATTTTGAAGGACCGTAACAGCCCACTGTTTTTGGTTTGAAACGCTCACCAATGTGTGTTTCACCAGCACTGGTGGTCACCGCAAATGATTTCGGTGCTGTCGCCAGGGCTTTGTTTAAAAGTTCTTCACTTATTTTTACAATATTCCCTTCGACAGTTGCACCATGTTTCTTAAAGATCGCCAAGGCCTCTTCACTGGCAAAGGAAACACCGACTTCTTTTAAAACTTTTAAAGAATACTCGTGCAGCAGTTCCACATCGCTGGTGGAAACGTATTTTTCATAAAAGCGTCTGTTCATATACATTTGAAATAACCTCCGAATTTTTTTAATAAATACATGTATTTCGCAATTAAACTATAGCACGGCTCCCAAATTGTTGTCAATACTTATTTTGTAATCGAAACCAGACTTCCTGGTGATCTACATTATAAAGATTTTGCATAAATATTTCTGAAACACCTCAATTTTCTGGCATTTTATTAAGATATTTGGTTGTTTTCCTTTCTTAAAAATAATTGTTGACCGTTTACATTTATCGTGTTATACTCCATTGCATTAGACATGTATTTCGCAATTATGTTTCAGGAGGATGAAATGAAAAATTTTGGATTTAAGAATGCAATGGTATTTTTAATACTCAGTGCTACGGTTGCCCTTGCCTATCAATTACCCTTTTTACGCTTTACCTTTTACGATCAATTTGCTGCTGCGTATCAGCTTAGCAATACGCAAATTGGTGTTCTGGCCTCGGCACTGAATTTAACCTATACCTTCTGCTATCCGATCGGCGGTTGGATGGCTGACCGTTTCTCAATGCGCTCAATGATTTCCACCACCCTGGCGGCTTATGCTGTGCTAACTTTCGCCTTTGCGATGACCACTAACTTTACGGCGCTGCTGATTATTCATTTTCTTTACGGATTTTTCGGTATTGCCACCCTGTGGTCAGCCTATCTCAAGGGAATCAGAAATTTGGCTAACGAAGACAATCAGAGTAAAATGTTCGGTGGCAGTGAAGCCTTGCGCGGCGTTATCCAAACCCTGATGGGTTTCGCATTTCTGGCGATTGTCGGTTTGGCCGCTACCCCAGCTGCCGGCATGAAGGTTCTCTTTATATTTGGCGCCGCTGTTTGTGCCCTGTTTTTTGTTCTGGCCCTGCTCTTTCTTCCCAAAACAGATATCAAACACGAAACGCAGGCAGTCGTTAACGAAACCAAATACAGCGTTATGGATGTCCTGAAAAACAAAGGCGTCTGGATTACGATCCTGGTGATTATGTTTGCCTATCTTACCTGGGCCATTGGAAATGCCTACATGACGACCTATACGGTGCAGGTGCTTAACATCTCAACAACAACAGCCAGCGCGATTGGTATCGTCCGCAGTTACATCATTGTCTTGTTAGCCGGGGTAATCGGCGGCTTTTTCATGGATAAGTTCACTTACAAAGGCAAAGGTTTTATGATCGCTTTTGGCGCCATCGCCGCTGCCTTGGTTGCTCTGCTCTTCTCTGCCAAGGTGATCGCCATCAGCATTATCCTGACCCTGGTGATCGCTTTTATCGCAAACATCATGAAATCCACTTACTGGTCAATTATGGATCAGGCTGGTATCCCCGTTGGAATGACCGGAATGGCTACAGGTATTATCTCATTTATCGCTTTTATCCCGGATGTCTTCTACGGCCTGATTTGCGGTAAGTGGCTCGATGATGCCAAAGCTGCCGGTGATATTGCCACTGGCTTCAACCAGATTTTTATCTTACTGATTATTTGTGCGATCCTCGGAATTGGCTCCTCGTTGTTACTTGTAAAACGCACCAACGATTTAAAAAACTCTGTGTCACCAGAATTAAAAGCTGAAACTACTCCCGTCTCCTAAAAAATCAGGCTCCAACTGGATATCATTCCGGTTGGAGCTTTTTCTTTTCCTAAAAATTTTTCTGTCTTTTTAAATTATTTCGAATCAAAAAAAGCGCCTGACCAAACAATATTGGTCAGACGCTCTGCTATTAAAATTTTTAATCCATCAAGTCGGGATATAAGGGATATTTTTCAGTTAAAAAGGCGACCTTTTCCAGGGCCAGTTCCATGTCTTTTTTAATCAGTGCCGCTTCAATGGCATCGGCAACCACTTCCATGTCCGCTTCCACCAATCCCCGGGTGGTTACGGCAGGTGTTCCGACCCGGATGCCGCTGGTCACAAAAGGACTTTCCTTATCATAAGGAATGGCGTTTTTATTGGCAGTGATGTTGACTTTTCCCAAGGTTTCATCGGCCTCTTTCCCGGTCAGGCCGACCTTGCTGACGTCTAACAGCATCAGGTGATTGTCGGTGCCACCGGAAACGATTCGAAAGCCCCGTTTTTCCAGCGCCGCCGCCAATACTTTAGCGTTCTTGACCACCTGTTCCTGATAGGCCTTAAACTCAGGTGTTGCGGCCTCTTTGAAAGCAATGGCCTTAGCGGCGATCATATGCTCCAGGGGACCGCCCTGGGTACCGGGAAAGACACCCTTATCGATCAGCTTGGCATATTCTTTTTTGCAGAGAATAATCCCCCCACGAGGACCCCGCAAGGTTTTATGGGTAGTGGTGGTAACAAAATCGGCATAAGGCACCGGACTTTGATGTTGTCCAGCCGCCACCAGACCGGCAATGTGAGCCATATCCACCATCAGATAACACCCAGCGGCCTTGGTCAGCTTTGAAATCCGTTCAAAGTCGATGGCGCGAGGGTATGAGCTGGCGCCAACTACTACCAATTTGGGCTGGTGTTCGTTGATCAGCTTCTCGATCTCATCATAATCGATGGTTTCGGTTTCCTGATTCACCCCATAAGAAATGAAATTGTAATATATTCCAGAAAGATTGGCCGGACTACCGTGGGTTAAATGACCGCCCTGATCCAGGCGCATCCCCAGAACCGTATCACCCGGTTGCAGAACTCCCATGTAAACTGCGGTATTGGCCTGGGCTCCAGAATGAGGTTGGACGTTGGCGTGTTCGGCACCAAATAAGGCCTTGGCCCGATCAATAGCGATCTGTTCAATGGTATCCACATGAACACAGCCACCGTAGAAACGGTGTCCCGGCGTACCTTCGGCGTATTTATTGGTTAAATGACTCCCCATGGCTAACATCACTGCGTCTGACACAAAGTTCTCAGAGGCGATCAGCTCTAAATGACTTTGCTGTCGATGCAATTCCTTTTTCATGAGTTCATAAATCTCAGGATCAGCAACTTTTACTTTTTCAAAATACATAATTTCCTCCATAAAACTCTTTCTAATAGTCATTTCGCCGATTTGAAAGCCTTTCAAGGGAAGCCGCAACACTTTTTAAATAGATCGATATTTCTTCAATTTTCACTTTGAAATAAAATACAAACATGATGCCTGACATCAAAAAAAAGATCAGTAATATCGGGATGATACTCCAGGCCACACCGGCCATACTATTTATAAATTGATTCATATCGTCCTCCATTAGGCCGCTGTCTTTCTATGAAAGACAGTTGTACGGCAATAACATTTACTATTGTAACATTAAATTCTGATAATGCAATACACATTCCATCATTTTTTGTGATTTGTTTTATGGTTTGGAAAATAAGGACCGCTTAGCAATCGTGGCCAATCCCGAAAGTCCTAACCATGATTCCAAAAGCTAACACTATATGTGCAGATGTTTTTCTGACTATTCTACCACTTCAATGGTATCCCCTGCTTTGATAACGCCACCTTCGAGGATAATGGTAAAGATACCTTCTCTTGGCATTACGCAATCGCCGACCTGTTGGGCGATTTCACATCCGGCATGGCATTCTTTGCCAATCTGGGTCACTTCCTGCAGGGTTTCGCCGATTCTTAGCTTTGTTCCCACCGGCAGTTCATAGACGCAGATGCCTTCAGTCGTAATGTTTTCAGCAAAATTACCGGCACATAGTCCCGCTGCGCCCATGGCGATCATCTTATCAATACTCTCCTGTCCCAACAAACTGACCTGACGATGCCATTTTCCGGCGTGGGCATCACCCTCCAGTCCAAAATCCTTTATAAAATTCCCGACCGAAATCGGTTTTTTCATGACACCTTTTGTTTCGCTAATATTAATTGCTATTACTTTTCCACTCATGTTTTTTCTCCTATTAAATTTTATTGATGGTTGGGATTTATAAACTCACCGGATTTGCCACCGGTTTTTTTAGCCAGATAAATCGCTTCAATGGTCATTTCTTTGTCGACTGCTTTGCACATGTCATAAATGGTCAGGGCAGCCACTGAAACCGCTGTTAGGGCTTCCATTTCCACCCCGGTCTGACCGGTGTTTTTAACCACGGCTTCGATTAGAATTCGGGAATTTGCCTCATCAATTTGAAAATTAATGTCACTGCCGGAAATAAATATATTATGACACATCGGGATCAGATCAGCCGTTCGTTTAACACCCATAATTCCAGCAACCTGAGCCACTCCCAGAACATCGCCTTTTTTCATCTGGCCGTCGATGATTTTTTTAAGAGTCGCTTTTTTCATACTGATGGCTCCTCTGGCAACGGCCATTCGTTCGGAGCTTTTTTTCTCGCTGACATCCACCATTTTACTGCGGCCCGCCTCATTAAAATGAGTGAACTCGACGATCTCTTTATCCATTTCGTCCATATCATCCTCCAATTTCGTTCATATTTCTTAGTAACTGCTTTTCATGTTCATTAATATGATGCTTTTCCGGTTTTTTATTAATCGCCTGTAAGAGAATTTCTTTATAGGTCATTCCGGCTTGATGCAGCGCCACCAGGTCAATTTCGAAGTCTGAATGGAGGCAGGGTTTAATTTTACCATCGGTGGTCACCCTAATCCGGTTACATTCGCTGCAAAAATGCTTACTGATGGGATTAATCAGACCGACTCTCCCCTTGGCTCCGGGCAGCTGGTAATACTCTGCCGGTCCGGTTTTGTCCGGGATCAGTAGTGGTGTTAACGCGGGCACGCGCTTTAGCACCTCATCATTGGAAAGGTATTTATTTTCTGCAAAACCGCTGGATTCACCCAGCGGCATCAGTTCAATAAACCGCACATAAACGCCTTCGTCCCGGGTATAATTGACAAAGCTTTCAATTTCATCGTCATTAAACCCCTTGATCAGCACCGTGTTGATTTTAATGGGATGCATTCCCGCTGCCTTGGCGGCGGCAATCCCGGCAAAAACATCTTCCAGGTGCCCCCACCGGGTAATCTCATGAAATTTGGCCGGATCAAAGGTGTCCAGACTGATATTCACCCGGTTTAAGCCTGCCGCTTTTAAATCTTTGGCGTATTTCGGCAAGAGAATCCCATTGGTGGTCATAGTGAGATCCTCAATCCCGGGAATCTCGCCAATTCTTCTGACCAAATCAACAATCCCATGGCGCACCAGCGGTTCTCCGCCAGTT
This sequence comes from Acetobacterium wieringae, assembly GCF_001766835.1. Lineage (GTDB taxonomy): Bacteria > Bacillota > Clostridia > Eubacteriales > Eubacteriaceae > Acetobacterium > Acetobacterium wieringae. Next base: position 88,489 of record NZ_LKEU01000050.1, read on the forward strand.
AAGCGAATCTTATTAACCCCCAGGGACACCCCAGCTTTAATCAGATCCAGAATTTCTTCAAAGGACAAATTCTTCTGATGCGGATGTTTCTCAATTCCCTCCTCCGGCATGCAGTAAACACATCTTAAATTGCATAAATCGGTGATGGAAATACGCATGTAATTTATTTTTCTTCCATAATGATCCTTCATCTGTTTCCTGCTTTCTCCCCTGATGTCTAGGGTTTAACGATTTCTCCCGGCTGCTCCAGTTCATATCCCCCCAGCCGTTTTAGTGCTTCTCTGAATTGTTCTGATTTAAGTACCTTGATAAATATCTGCACCCGGGGATCGTCCAGATTTTCTTTTAAAATAACAAAATCATAGGCTTCATCACCAATCGGGATAAAATCCAGTTCCATCATATTAGCGGCCGATAAAACCCCGATCCCGACATCGCAGGAACCGGACGCAACCGCCGAAGCCACCATCATATGGGTGTTCATTTCCCGGCTATAGCCTAAAATCTGATTGGCATTGAGCTGCTTTTGTTTTAATAAGTAATCCAACAATACCCGGGTACCTGAGCCCCGCTGCCGATTGACGAAACTGATATCTGGTCGGATCAGGTCGGTAATTCCCTGAATATTTTTGGGATTGCCTTTGGGTATAATCATCCCCTGGGTTCGTTTAACCCCTTTAATCAACACGACCCCCTCGTCAGCCAGATAACGCTTTAAATAGGAGAGATTATATATCCCGGTTTGTTCATCCAGCAAATGAATCGGGGCAATATGGCACTCACCTTTTTTGATTGCCATAATCCCACCCAGACTACCCACATGGGCCGAAGACAAGTTTACCAGTTCTTTGTTTTGATGAATGATATTGGCAACGATATCCATCAATACATCGTGACTGCCAATCGAAACCAGGGTATTTTCAATTTCTTCCCGGGGTCGCATCAGAATCAGCTCGACCTCTTCCCCGGCTTCATAACCTTCGACATTTTTGGGAATCTTCAAAATACCGTCAGCATTGACCAGTGACATGGTCACCCCTGCGCCCCGATCCAGCGGCGTAGCCACAAAGCGCTGATTGACCCGACCACATTTCATCCGGACAAACTCCAGATACTTAAGCGACGACATCAGACGTTTTGAAAGCACTGCTTTGATGGTGACTCCCTCCGTCAGGATCTGATGGTTAAAGGCCAGAATTACCGGTTTAACAAAGCTTTCAAAGACAAAATAGGCAGAGACCGGATAGCCGGGAATCCCGATCACCGGTTTTCCCTGAATCATCCCCAACACCACGGGTTTTCCCGGTTTAATGGCGACGCCGTGAACCACTACTTCACCCAGTTCTGCAATCAGCTTGCGGGTGTAGTCTTCGGTTCCGGCTGAGGAACCAGCGGAAATCAGCACCACATCATTTTCATCAACAGCTTTAATGATCGCCTTTTTGATCACCTCGTAGTCATCCTGTACTGTCGGGTAACGTCGGGCTTTGCCGCCATATTCTTTGACCAGCCCCGCAAACATATGGGTATTGGAATCAATTATTTTTCCTACCGCCATCGCTTCCCCGGCTTCCACCAGTTCGGTACCGGTGGGAATAATCCCCACCCGGGGTTTGTCCATCACTTCAATCTCCGTAATGCCGCCAGCTAGCAGGGCCCCCAGATCGATTGGGCGAACCCGGTGAAAAGCCGGGATAATCAACTCTCCGGCAACGATATCTTCACCAATTGGCCGGACATTCTGCCACAACGAAACCGGATTGTTGATGCTGACTTCATTATCACTTTTTATGATCACATCCTCAATCATCACCACCGCATTGTAGGGATCAGCAATTACATCGCCAGTATCGACAAAATTAAAATCGCTTCCTTTTATCAACGTCCGGGGATGACGTTCGTCCACGCCAATCATCGCCATCGCTTCGACACAGATGCCATCCATGGCCGAGGCATTATAATAGGGCGATGAAATTTTCGCAAAAACTGGCTCTTTCGTCACCCAGCCCTGGGCTTCGATGACGGGTAGAACACGGCCTTTTTGATGCGCTTCGGCAAAGGATAATAAGGCCAGATACTTCGTCACTGCCAGATTGAGATCTTCATTTTTTAAATATAAATTCCGTTCGTCTTTTTTTCCGGTATTTTCAGTATTCATTATTCCCTCCAGTTCAGATCTAAGTAGTCAGTCTACGAGCTTTTTAAAACAGGGTTACCAAAACCTGATCGCCAGTATTTTTTCCTTCTTCGTTTTCGGTAATTTCAATATAACCGTCAGAATACGCTAACAGCGTAATCATTCCCGATTTACCGTGAGTAGGCCGGACTTCGATGCCATTTTCAGTCTTTTTGATGGCCACGGTCTGGAAAGTTCGTCGGCCCGGGGCAGCATGAACATTTTCCGTAAGCACCCCCTGGACGGTCAGATCGTTTACACTATCCTGTCCATAATACAAGCGCATAAATTCCTGTAGTACGATCATCATCACCATAATAGCGGCGGCTGGCTGGCCCGGTAAACCGATTACCGGTTTTTGCGAAACGGTTCCCAAAATCGTCGGTTTTCCCGGTTTAACTGCCAGACCATGGAGCAGCACCTGTCCCAGCCCATCAATGACCTGAACGGTATAATCCTTTTCGCCCATCGAACTGCCACCAGAAAGGATCACCATCTCGCCGTTTTCGATGCCCTTTTGCACGGCTAAGCGAATCTCCTCGCGGTCATCTCTGGCGTAGGCGGTTGAGATGACCGCGGCGCCCAAACGTGTTGCCACCGCTGCCAGCGCCGGGGTGTTAATGTCAATCACTTCCCCAGGTTTAGGTGTTTCACCAGGCCGAATGATTTCATCACCAGTGGAAATAATGCTGATCCGGGGACGCTTAAAAACCTCGATCTGCAAATAACCCAAAGCTGATAAAACGCCGATGTCCTGAGGTCTTAACTGATGGCCCCGGGAAAAAACCAGTTCCCCCTTTCTGATGTCATCACCAATTTGCATCATGTTTTCATTGGCACCGGCATTGGTGTAAATGGCCAGGTCTTTTTCTCCCAGTTTTTCAGTATACTCAATCATAATCATGGCTTCAGTACCGGCTGGTACCATCCCCCCAGTTGGAACATAGAAGGTTTCACCCTGGTTAAGGCGCTCGGCGGTTTCTTTGCCCATCTGGACTTCTCCGGCGATTCTTAAAAAGCCCGGTATGGCCTGGGACGCTCCTTGAACGTCGGTTAGTTTCACCGCATACCCATCAACCACGGATCGATCAAAGTGCGGAACATCGATAGTCGATACAAGATCAGCCGCCAGTATCCGCCCTAATCCATGGCTTAAATCAATGGTTTCATTCTCTAGCGCGATATCTATAAATGACTCATTGATAATTTTTTTCATCTCATCAATGGTTTTTACTTTTAATAACTCCATTTTTTTCTCCTTACCGACCATTTTTTTCATTCGGTGTCTGCTTTCTATTCTAACGATTATTGTCAGAAAAAACAATATCAATTCAAGACTTTAATTTTTCGTTAAAAATTGTTATACTAAAATGAATAGTTTTTATTGGACTTAAGGAGGTGGCGCAATGTCACGTTATGAACGCAATTTTCCAGCTTTTTCCGAACAGGACTTTGAGCGCATTCAACATGCCACAATTTGTATCGTCGGCTGTGGCGGTTTGGGGGGCTATATCATTGAGATGCTGGCCCGAGTCGGGATCGGTTCACTGATTTTGATTGATGGTGATGTCTTTGAAGATTCCAACCAGAACCGCCAGATTTTCTCAACCGAGAAAAATATTGGCACCCCCAAAGCTAAAGCGGCAGCAGCCCGGGTCAAGTTGATCAATAAAGAAGTGACGACCACCTATTATCACGATTTTCTCGACGAGGAAAACGGTTTTTCCTTGATTGGCGATGCCGATCTGGTGATGGATGCTCTGGATAATGTACCAGCCCGGCTGACCCTCCAGACCTTGTGTAAGGAAAAGAACATCCCCCTGATCCACGGTGCCATCGGCGGCTGGTTTGCCCAGATCACCACCGTTTTTCCGGAAGATGATACCCTGTCCCGACTCTATGTCGGTGAAAAAGAATACGACTCCAAGGCTCTGGGCAACCCATCCTTTACTCCGGCTCTGGCAGCATCGCTACAGGTATCTGAAGCCTTGAAAGTCCTAACCGGCAAAGAAGAAATTTTGCGAAACAAACTGTTATATATCGATTTATTGGCCAATGACTTTTTTACATTTAATATTTAGGAGGAAAACATGTATCGAACTGGAATAATGACCTTAAGTGATCTGGGCTCGAAGGGCCAACGGGAAGACAAAAGCGGTCCGATGATTGCTACGATGCTGGCCGAAACCAAACTTTATGAGGTAGTCAAAACCATCATTCTTCCGGATGATCTGGACACCATTAAAGCTGCCCTGATAACCTGGGCCGATGAAGACCATCTGGATCTGATTCTGACTACCGGAGGCACCGGCTTTTCCGGACGGGACTGGACCCCGGAGGCCACCATTGCCGTCTGTGACCGGATGACTCCCGGCATCCCCGAAGCGATGCGTTATCACAGCCTGCAGATCACCCCCAAAGCAATGCTCAGCCGCAGTGCCGCCGGTATCCGCAAGCAAACCCTGATCATCAACCTCCCCGGCAGCCCCAAAGCCGTCAAAGAAAACCTTGAAGCCATTCTGCCAGCCCTGGATCACGGCCTGGAGATGCTCCAGAGCAGTGGCTCCGCCAATTGCGCCGAACCCATCAAATAACCTAAAAAAGCGTATCTCCCCATCTGGTGAGATACGCTTTTTACTGTTTATTTCCTAAAGTTCCATACCGTTTAAGATATCACGCAATTGAACCAGCTCATCAGCAGTCAACGTGATGCCCTTACGCATTTTTTCGTGATCTGCATTCCAATCCCGGATATCATACTTGGGGTCCCGTTCATTCCAGCTAACCAAATTCAGCTCTTTCTGCCAACCACTGGGCAACTCGCTGAGAACACCGATTTCTTCTACAACTTTGAATGTTATTGCTGCCATCTTAACCTCACCTTATAATAATTCATCGAGTTTACCGCTAAACTCAATTTCTTTAAGCTCTGAAAAACCACCAACAAATGTCTCCCCTATAAAGACAAAAGGCACCGTATAATGATTGGTCTGATCCTGTAATTGGCGCCGGGTCTGCGCATCATTGTAAATATCAATTTCGTTGTACTTCAAACCCTTATCATCCAGAAGTTGTTTGGCGGCTCGACAATAGGGACAGTGGGCCCAAGTATATAATTTAATTTCTTTCATTTTTCAGGTCACCTTCCTTTTTAAAAATTTCTATTCCTCTTGAATTTTATCATATTATTTCATTTTAACCCTTATTTCCCAAGTGTCAACAAATAATTCTTAAATAATTGTAGAATTATTCAGTCAATTATCGTATTATTAATCTATTAACAATAAAAGGAGATTATCATGCAAAATGTAACGATCGTGGATCATCCACTTGTCATGCACAAATTGACCCACCTGAGAAAGATGGAAACACCGTCCCGGGAGTTTCGGGAACTGGTGAAAGAACTATCCAGCCTGATGGCCTGGGAGGTTACCAAGAATTTTCCGCTTAAAGAAATCGAGATTGAAACACCCATCTGCAAAACAACCCAAAAAGTACTGGCCGAAAAAGATGTGGTCATTGTCCCTATTCTACGGGCAGGTTTGGGCATGGTGGAAGGTTTTACCAACATCATCCCCAAGGCCAAAATCGGTCACATTGGTCTGTACCGTGATCCCGAAACGCTCCAGGCGGTGGAATACTACAAGAAACTGCCTTCTGATATTGCCGAACGAGAAGCCATAATTGTCGACCCGATGCTGGCCACCGGGGTTTCGGTCATCCATACCATTCGCCTATTAAAAGAAGCCAACTGCCCCAATATCAAGGTGGTTCATATTCTGGCCTGCCCGGAAGGGATCAAAGCCGTCACCACCGCTTATCCTGATATCCCGATTTTTTGCGCTGCCATCGATGATCACTTAAACGACCACGCTTACATTGTGCCTGGTTTAGGTGATGCCGGTGACCGGCTTTTCGGTACCAAGTAAATTTTAAAATCATTTTTCAGGCAATAAGAAATCACACCAAGGCTTTTACTAATTGTCAGGAATCCAAACCCTGGAGGTTACCATGCAACAGTCACGATACAACTTATTTACCGCCATCGCGCTGATTGTTGGCGTCGTTATCGGTTCTGGTATATTTTTTCGAAGCGATAATATTCTGGTCGCCACCGGCGGCAATGTGTTTTTAGGTATTCTGGTCTTCGTCATTGCAGCCATCAGCATTGTCTTTGGTTGTTTAACCATTGCTGAACTGGCAGCCCGAACCGATCGTCCCGGCGGCGTTCTTTCCTACGCCAAGGAATTTATCAGCCCCAGCATGGGTTCTGCCTATGGCTGGTTCCAGACCTTTATATATTTACCCACCATCACCGCTATTCTGGCCTGGGTTTCCGGCATTTATTTCTGCATTCTCTTTAATGTCGAACAGACTCTGGAAGTTCAGATTCTGGTGGGGATCTGCTGTTTTTTGGTGCTTTATGCCACCAATATTCTGTCAGCCAAAATTGGCGGTCATTTTCAAAGTGCCGCCATGGTCATCAAACTGATTCCGCTGGTTATCATCGGCTTTGCCGGTCTGATCTTTGGCGGTACCGCAGACCATTTCACCAGTACAGCCATCTCTGAAATCGGCTCTACCAGTTGGATTGCGGCTATTGCCCCGATTGCCTTTTCATTTGACGGCTGGATTATATCCACTTCAGTGGCCTATGAAATAAAAAACAGCAAACGAAATCTGCCCCTGGCCCTGGTAATCAGTCCGATGATTATTCTGGTGCTTTACATTATTTATTTTGTGGGCATTTCAAATCTGGTGGGGCCGACCGAAATAATGAACAGTGGCGATGCCCATCTGGACTATGCTGCCAATATGATTTTGGGTCCCAGTGGCGCCAAAATCCTGATGCTCTTTGTGTTCATCTCGGTACTGGGAACCCTCAATGGCTTGGTCATGGCAATGATCCGGATGCCTTATGCCTTGGGTCTGGATCAAATGATCCCTAAAGCCAAAGCAATGACGAAGATTTCGTCTCACTTTGATTTTCCGGTCAATTCAGCTTTTTTTGCCCTAATCATTGTTGGATTCTGGTTGATGGTTCATTATTTTGCTCAGAAATATAAGCTGTTTCCGAATTCCGATATTTCCGAAATCGCCGTTGTCACCAGCTATCTGTTGTACCTGGGCCTCTACTATAAAGTTTTTTCACTGTGGCGAAAAAAAGAAATCAAAAGCCTGTTCCGGGGCCTGATCTGTCCTCTTCTGGCTGCCATTGGCTCGTTGATCATTTTCTCCGGAGGCATTCAGAATCCGTTGTTTGGCCTTTATTTTGCCATTTGCGCCATTGTTTTTGGGGCTGGATACAGCTATTACCATTTTGCCGTCTTAAAAAAACAACTAAAAAAATAATGTTTTTTTGATTATTTGTGTTAATTAAAAAAATTTGGGTAAATAAAGAATATAGCTTTTCTCCTCAAAGCATATTATATTAGAAGCGGAACACCCTCACCGGGGTGTTCCGCTTCTCTTTTTGATAAAATTACGATTTTTTTATGCTGCCATGATTTGTCCTGATCAAACGTAGATGATATTCACTTCTTTATTGATGCTCCGCAGCATATCTATCAGTTTTTGGGTCACCCGCCATTTTGTCGTCAGTTCCTCCGGAAAATCCGGGTTCTGATGGGCCGGATTAATCGAATTCCCCATGATTAAATCAATGGTGGTACATTCGTTCATTAAAATATTTGCCAGCATCGATGCGCCGTTTTTTTCCTGAAATATTTCCCGACCACAACGATTATTCATATAATCTTCACAGATCCGCAAGGTTTCCTGAAGGGTTAATACCCCCTCTGTTACCAGATCGATCCCTTTAATGGTAGCGATCGGCGGCACCCGATCCGACATGGTCGAAAAATCAACCTTGACCTCTTCGCCGAATTCCCGGGCCACAATATTGGCAGCGGTTCCGCCACAGACAATCTTCTTGCCCCGGGCCCGCTCCAGCAGCCGTTTAATCTCGGCATCCTTCTCCTGATCCAGCGGTGGCCCCGAAAAAATGGTGATATATTTTCGTTCTTCCACCTTAATAACGGCCACCGTGGTATCATCTCCCGGTTCTTCGCCATAAAGGTTGTAGCAAGTATCCACCAGTGCCATCGAAATGTCCTTGGCCTTTTTGTTTTCATAGGAGCGTGCCAGAACGTAATCCGCCGCTTCTTCCCATTGCCAACCAAAGTTTAACAAATGGCCAATCCCGGCATGAATCACACCATCACTGAAAAAGGCCATAATATCGCCTTTTTCGATTTCCATTGAGGTTTCATAAACCGATTTTCCCTGGAATTCAATTTCTTTTCGTTCCAGTTCGATAATCTCCCCATCCCGGATAAACACCAGTGGCGGGTTATCAAATTCCAGAATATAAGCCATCCGGTTTCTAAATACCTGCACAATCGTAAAGGTCGAGTAAGCCATATGGCGAACGCTGCATTTGGGTAGGGTTGCTTCCAGGGTTTCGAGCACATCCATAATCCCCATTTTTTCTTCCAGCATGGTGGCCGCAATGGTAGAGGTCAGGGTTGCCAGAATATTGGCTTTGACGCCGCTGCCCATGCCATCAGCCAGCACCACTATGACACTTTCATCATTGATCCGAACTTCCACATTATCGCCGCAAAGCTCTTCATGAACCTTGTTGACACTATCGCTGGCAATATCCATAAATAACGCCATTAAACTTCAACCTCCCGACTGGTTACCACTTTCTGGAGCTTGGTCAGGGTCACCTTGGTTTCAGCCGTGGTTTCACCCAGTAAGCCAGCAATTTCGTGGGCAACCCGCATTTGTTTGTCGATAACCCGTTGGGCCATTTTCAGGGTTTCTTCCTGAATTTTTTGCATGTCCTGCTCCTGCTTTTCCTGGCGGGTGATGTCAATAAATATTCCCATATACAGCTCCTGCTCGGGAATATAGGTCAAGATTTCCATAAAGGTGCGGTTTTCTCTTTCGTAGTGACCTTTGCCGGTATAGGTATTGCCCCGGTCATGATTGAGTTTTCTAAAGGGATTGTAATCCAGAGCGTCGACAAAATTGTAACGCATCACATCTTCCTTTTTCATATTAAAGAGGCGTTCCGCCGCAGCATTAAACTCGATGATCCGGAATTTTTTATCCAGCACCGCAATGGCGTTGGGGGTGGTAGTGATAATCAAATTCGAAATGGCTTCGGTCTTACTGGTGATCAGTGGCAGACACATATCCAATTCCGCCATATTCCAATATACCGCCCGGGCCTTATCCCGACAGGTTTCATAACCACAGGTTCCGCAATTCAGTTCGTCCCGTTCCGTAAATTTGGACATTTGATTGAGGATTTTTTCCAGCTCTTCGGTCGGTACCTCGCCCAGATGATGAACGGGCCGTTTATGAAATGAACGCCTGGTATCAACCGCTGGAATATCGGTGGAGGGTTCCTTTTTACTGTTTAAATCAATATAGGTCTGCAGCATCTCCACCTTTTCATATTTAGACAGCGGACTGTGAATATTACCCGGGCCATTGACACAGCCCTCCTCACAGGCGTTCATTTCGATCCAGTATTTTTTATCCAGCTGGTGAATCTCATCAAGAAACTCCATACAGTCCCTGACTCCATCAATACGCAAAATTTTCCGGCTGCCATCGAGATTTTCGACACTGTTTTTAGCCAATCCGCCAGTAATCGGATAAAGCCGTCCGGTGTTGGTACCAATGGCATTAAATTCTTCCATCGGCATTTTATTGGGGATGATGTTTTCTTTTTTAATCCAGCTGTCAATTTCATCGAAGGTTAAAACCCCATCAATGATGCCCCGGACATCCTTGTCGTGTACCTCCATTTTCTTAGCCAGGCAGGAGCCGGCATAGACAATTTTGGCATTAGGATATTTTTCACGAAGAATCTTGCCATGGGCAATCATCGGTGAGACCTGACGACTCAGCGATGAGAGATACTGAGGATAGTAAATCTCAATGAGGTTTTTGATCGCCGCACAGGATGACGAAATAATAAATTTCTTATCACTGCGATACTCATCGGCATAGGCCTTGGCCACCACTTCGGCACCAATCGAGGTCTCCTCGATAATCGTGAAGCCCAGCTCCCGAAGAATTCCCAGATACTGGCGGGGATGATCCAGATAATAGGCTGTCGGGAATACCGCTGACAAGCTTAGCACCACCTGCTCGGTTTTCAGCCATTGCTTGATGGTATCGACATCACTATGAATTTCTTTGGCGTTATGGGGACAGGTAGCAATACAAACACCACAGCCAATACACATGGACTGAATAATCTGAGCATGTTTATCCTTAAGCTTTATGGCTTTCACCGGACAATTCCGAATACATTTATAACAATTACGGCATTTATTTTTTGAAAAATTGATAATACTCAATTATTTTCCCCCCATAATTTTCTCGAAGACTTCTTCCACATTTTCAACAGACGCAGCATAGATGATCTCATCACATTCCACAGCCACACCCTCGGTGCATTTTCCCATACAAAACGATCCCACCAATTCAACCTCATCCCCCAGCCCCCGCTGATCAATGATCTGGTTCATCGCTTTCACCACCTTATACGATCCATTTACATGACAGGCACTGCCAACACATACTCTTATTGTCTTCATCACATTTTCCTTTATCAAAATTTCTAGCTCAATCTGATTGATTCATGGTATCATCAGATTTTTTGTCTGTCAACGGCTGGGCAAAAATGTCATGGTAAAAGACATTTTACAAAATGAGATCAAAATAAGGATAAAAAAACGTACAGTTTTTGATCAATTTTTCACCGCACACATCACTTTTTGACGCTTTTTTTAATGGTCATTTCAGTTGCTATGAATAAATGATCGGCTACTGGGTATCAACTAACAGAAAGACACAATTCCATGGCAGACTTGACTCAACCTATCTGATTTGATAAAATAAAACCAATTAAATACAGTTTCATAGTGAAAACAAACAATCCGAATTGAAGAACCTACGGTTTACTATGGTTTTTCAATCGTTAGAGTCTCGTTAGAAATGACGATGCTTTCCAGTGTGTAGAGGATGGTTAACGCAGAATTTTCGATTGTTTTTTGAGCAATCGATTATTTTTTTTGGATTCACTTCTCTTTATTGTCGTCTTTAGAGTATCTGCTCTTTTGATAAAATATTTTAGGAGGAAGAAAATGAAAAAGAAATTGTCACTATTGGTTATTGTTTTGTTTGTTTGCACCATTGCCCTCAGTACGCTGGGCTGTACTCCGGCAAAAAAAGACTTAGAGCCCGGCTCCAACGGAGAAATCATTCTGGCCACCACCACCAGCACCCAGGACAGCGGTTTGCTGGAAGAAATTCTGCCCGATTTTGAGGCCCAAACCGGAATTGCCGTCAAGGTTGTCGCCGTGGGCACCGGTAAAGCCATGGAAATGGGGAAAGCTGGTGAGGCTGATGTCCTTTTAGTACATGCCATCACCCAGGAGGAACAATTTGTCAAAGACGGTTATGGGGTTGAACGTTTTGCCGTTATGCATAATGACTTTGTGGTGCTGGGACCAAAAGAAGACCCGGCCAAGGTCAAAACGACAGCTGCTGATAATGCAGTTAAAGCCTTTACCGCCATTGCCGCCGTGCCCGCAACCTTTGTCTCCCGGGATGATAAATCCGGCACCAATACCAAAGAACTGGAAATCTGGAAAGCTGCCAATATTACTCCAGCTGGTGACTGGTACATAAAAACCGGCACTGGGATGGGCGAAACCCTGACCGTCACCAATGAAAAACTGGGCTACACTCTGGCAGACCGGGCCACTTACGCCAACATGAAAGACACCATGGCTAATCTGGAAATCGTCTGCGAAGGTGATGAAATGCTTAATAACCCATATGGGGTTATTGCCGTCTCGCCAAGTATTAATGACCAGATCAATGCCGAAGGTGCCCAGGCGTTTGTGGATTGGATCGTATCTCCTGAAACTCAGGAACTGATCGCATCCTATAAAGTCAATGGCGATCAACTATTTGTTCCGGACGCTGTTAAAAAATAACAATCAATTGAGATCCTGGGAGATGTCATCTTCCAGGATCTCATTATGGAGAAATCAATGGACTACATACTCAATGGTTTTGTTGAAGCCTTTCGGCTGATTTTTTCCTTTGACCCTGAAATCATTCAAATTGTTCTCTTATCGCTTTTCGTCTCTTTTTCATCGACCCTTTACGGAACCTTGATTGGGGTGCCCCTTGGCGTCATTCTGGGAATCAATAATTTTCGAGGCAAAAAAGTGGTCTCCCGGTTGCTGTATACCTTTATGTCATTTCCACCGGTTATCATCGGTTTGTTTACCGCCCTCTTTTTGGCCCGTTCGGGACCCTTCGGCCAGTTTCAGCTGATGTACACCCCTACCGCCATGATCATTGCCCAAACTATTCTGGTGACGCCGGTTATTATGGGCATCGTCTTTAACCATGCCAGCACCAGCGGCTACGAGGTGGTGCAAACCGGTAAAACATTGGGAGCCCAGGGACTTAATATCCTGATATTGCTGGTTCTGGAGCTAAAAGGGGTCATTATGATTGCCCTGGTAACCGGTTTTGGTCGGGCCATTTCGGAAGTTGGTGCCGTTATGATTGTTGGCGGCAATATCCGGGACTTCACCCGGGTGATGACCACCTTTATCGCCATGAATAACAACATGGGCCAATACAGTGTTTCGATTGCCATGGGTCTGATTCTGATGACCATCTCGTTTATCACCAATTCTGTTTTATATCACTTTATCATGGGAGATCAGAATGAATATCAAGACTAGCCATATTGTTAAGACCTATAACCAAAAAAAAGTGCTTCATCTGGATGGCCAATATGGTGAGCTGTTTTTTGAGTCCGGCCAAATTCATGGTATTATTGGGCCCAACGGTTCTGGAAAAACCACCTTGATGAAAATAATAGCGGGCCTGATCGCTCCTTCCTCTGGAACGATACGCTACAATGATCATCCCTTATGTCAGGATATTTTTTCCCAAATGACCTACTCCACCCATACCCCTACGCTTTTTTCCCGATCTGTCTATGAGAATATTGCCTACCCGTTAAAAATCCGCAACTATGAAAAAGACCGGCTCAATCAGACGGTGTCGCAACTGCTGGAAGAATTTGATATCAGTGAAATCAAAAATCAGAATGCCCGCCGTCTTTCCGGTGGCGAATCCCAAAAAACCGCATTGGCCCGGGCGCTGTCTTTTTCGCCGCAGGTACTTTTTTTAGACGAACCAACTGCCAATATTGATCCCAAAAGTATCCAGCTCATTGAAACCGCCCTTAAAAAACGAAATCAAGACCAGGGCTTGACCATAATCATCATCACCCATAATCTCAGCCAGGCCTTCCGGATCTGTACCCACTTGACTTTTCTCGATCAGGGCTCCTGTCTGTTTTCCGACACCCCGGAAAAAATCATGACTTCCACCCATCCAACCATCGATGAATTTATCTCATTCAATCGATTTTAAGGTTTTATTGTCATAACTAAAGGCATATTAAGCTTAAATTTTTTTTTATTCCTGTTTTTTATCTGAGCTGACATGAAATTTTGATTGCAAAAACAGGGATCTTATAGGTATAATTATTACTTAGTCCTGACTTTATAACAGGTCATTATATTGGGAGGAAAACCATGAGATATGTACCAACATTTTGCCTGCGTGAAGGAATGATGTTAGGAAATAATCTTTGGGGTGAACGGGGTGAGCTGATACTTGCCAAAGATACGGTTCTGACTGAAGATTATATCGAACGAATAAAAAAACTGAATTATAATGGCATCTATGTTGAAGACGATCTAACCAAAGACATTCAAATCATCAATATCATCAATGACCGGGTTCGTGCCGAAACGGTTAAATGTGTGAAAGACGTCTTTATTACCACCGAAAATAAAGGTTCTTTAAAAAAGAATACCTTTAATGATATGCAAAAACAGATTGAGTCCATTGTTGATGAGATTCTTCAAAATAGCCACATGGTCATTAATATGGTGGATTTGAAGGTTTTTGATGATTATACTTATTTCCATTCAGTGAATGTCGCCGTCCTTTCCATCGTTCTGGGAACCGCCCTGGGCTTACGCCGGGAACAATTATGCGATCTGGGAATCGGTGCTATTCTGCACGATATCGGCAAGGTTTTTGTCAAGAAAGATATTCTCTGCAAAGCCGGAGTTCTTTCTGATGACGAATCCTGTGAAATGCAAAACCATTCCACCCTGGGTTATGATTATATCAAAAAAGTATCAAACATCAATTTGTCCGCCCGAATCGGGATTCTCGATCACCATGAAAAATTCGGCGGCGGCGGTTATCCCAACGACTTAAAAGAAGAGAAAATTTCGCTCTTTGGACGGATCATTGCCATTGCCGATGTCTACGATGCCATGACCTCTGACCGCCCCTACCGCAAGGCCATCATCCCTTCAGAAGTCATCGAATACATTATGGGTGCTTCTCATACCCTTTTCGATCCGGATCTGGTTGATGTCTTTATCCGCAAGATTGCCCCCTATCCGATTGGCACCTGCGTGGAACTGAGCAACCGATTGACTGGAATTATCATTGAGAATTATGAGAACTTTTCCATGCGACCCAAGGTTCGAATTTTTAAAAAAGATGGCGAAGATGTGGCCCCCTTTGAACTTGATCTCAGTAACCGGGCCTTCCTGAATATTACCATTACCAGCATTTTATAAATTTTCCAAACATGATAAAAGCAACAGAGCGATGTTCCCGATAATGGAACATCGCTCTGTTTTTTTCATTTAAAAATCCCGGTTGCCAATTCTAATTTCATTGCTATCCGCTTGATTACATGTTAGAATAAATTATTGTAATAGTGCTTATCCATAAGCAATGAATCGCTTAATCAACCCTGGGGAAAGCCTGGGGATTTTTTTGCTTAAATAGATGGTTTCGATACCACGGAGGATTTATGAATTGAAAAAAAATACCGAAAAGATTATACAAGTTAATAACCTGGTTAAACACTATGGGGATAAAACCATCATTGATGAAATTAATTTTTCCATCCGCCCCAATGAATTTCTGACCATCCTCGGCCCCAGCGGCTGTGGTAAAACCACCCTGCTGCGAATGATTGGGGGATTTGAAACCCCGGACTCTGGAGACATTCTTTTTGAAGGACGAACCCTGCTCAATATCCCGGCCAATAAACGGCCGATTAATACGGTTTTTCAGAAATATGCCCTGTTCCCCCATTTAAATGTCTATGACAACGTTGCCTTTGGACTAAAAATTCAAAAGAAATCCAAAGACGAAATCGATCGGCTGGTTCAAGAAATGCTGCGAATGGTTAATCTTCAGGGCCATGAACAACGGGATGTCAATTCCCTAAGTGGTGGTGAGCAACAACGGGTCGCCATTGCCCGGGCGCTGGTCAATCATCCCCAGGTGCTGCTGCTGGACGAGCCCCTGGGAGCCCTGGATCTCAAGCTGCGCAAAAATATGCAACTGGAGCTGAAAAATCTTCAGAAAAAAACCGGGATCACCTTTATTTACGTCACCCACGATCAGGAAGAAGCAATGACCATGTCCGATACCATCATCATTATGAACCGCGGCCGGATTCAGCAGATCGGCTCACCGGTGGACATATACAATGAACCCCGAAACGCCTTCGCCGCTGATTTTATTGGCGAAAGCAATATTCTCGAGGCAGTAATGCTTAAAGACTGTCTGGTTAAACTTCAGGAAGTGGCCATTCCCTGTGTCGATAAAGGCTTTGAGGAAAATGAAGCCGTGCTCACCGTCATCCGTCCGGAAGATATCGAAATTCTCCCCCCTGGCGTTGGCTTTCTTGATGGTTTCATTGAAACGGTGACCTTTTTGGGGATGCACTATGAAATTGTCATGACCTGTCAGGGCATCAACTGGCTGATTCACACCACCCGGGAATTTTTCGCCGGAGACCCAATTAGCATCCAGGTTGACCCCAATAATATTCACATCATGAAAAAGGACAACGACCATGAAATCATTTAAGGAATACATCGCCTATCCCTATGGTCTGTGGATGCTGATTTTTATTGCGGTTCCGCTGTTGGTGGTGATCTGGTTCAGCTTTTTATCCAACCCGGATTTTAAGGCCGGGATCTACACCTTTACTTTGGAAAACTATCAGCAGTTTATGGATCCAGTGTATCTGGAATTATTATACCGCTCGTTTTTATATGCCGTCATTGCTACCCTGATCTGTTTTCTGATTGCCTATCCTCTGGGTAACCTGATCGTTTCCCTACCCGGCCATCGCCAAAATATGATGATTGTGTTGATGATCATTCCCATGTGGGTCAATTTTTTGTTGCGTACCTACGCCTGGATGGTCCTGCTTAGCGGCAGCGGTTTGATCTCCCAATTTTTCAGGCTGCTGGGCTTCCGGGATGTCAGTCTGCTGTACACCCAATCAGCGGTGATTCTAGGCATGGTTTATAACTTTTTTCCCTACATGCTGTTACCCATTTACACGTCCTTAAAAAAAATCGACCCGGATTTATTGCGGGCCGCCACCGATCTGGGGGCTAACCATTTCCAGATGTTTCTAAAAATCAAGATACCGCTCAGTCTGCCCGGAATTGTTTCCGGCTGTATGATGGTCTTTATGCCAGCAGTCAGCACCTTTGTCATTTCAAACCTTTTGGGCGGCGGCAAATACATGCTGATT
Organism: Acetobacterium wieringae; assembly: GCF_001766835.1. Lineage (GTDB taxonomy): Bacteria > Bacillota > Clostridia > Eubacteriales > Eubacteriaceae > Acetobacterium > Acetobacterium wieringae. The sequence continues at coordinate 105,381 of NZ_LKEU01000050.1, forward strand.
GGTAATCTCATTGAACAGCAGTTTTTAACCCTGAACAACTGGAACTTCGGCTCAGCAATATCAATGGTTCTGATGACGATAATCTTTCTGGTTCTCGGTATTGCCCGTTTAATTACCGGGAAAGAACTTGACACTGGAGGGCAGCTGCTATGAGAAAGTTCTTTAAAAACCTGGCCTTTGGTCTGATCCTGCTGTTTTTATACGCCCCGATTCTGGTATTGATTATTTATTCCTTCAATGATTCAAAAATCATGGGGCCCTGGGCTGGCTTTACCCTGAAATGGTATGTGATGCTTTTTCAGGATCGCTACATCCTCCAGGCCTTATATTATACCCTGATCATTGCCGTAGTAGCCACCACTGTTTCCACCCTTGTGGGAACAGTCTCAGCTCTGGGCATTTATCGGATGCGTTCTAAACTGAAACGCCCCTACCTGTTGCTCAATAACATTCCGGTGCTGGTACCGGATATTGTCATGGGGATCACCCTGATGTCGCTGTTTATTTTTATTGGCATGAAAATGGGCCTTACCACCATCATTATTGCCCACATCACCTTTTGTATTCCCTATGTGATCCTGGCGGTGCTGCCCCGGTTTAACCGGCTGCCGGAAAATATTTTCGAGGCCGCCCTGGATCTCGGTGCAACGCCTCGACAGGCTTTCTGGAAGGTACTGTTCCCGGAAATTCTACCCGGTGTGACCTCCGGCGCCCTGATTGCCTTTACCCTATCCATTGATGATTTTGTCATCAGTTTTTTTACGGCTGGCAACGGGGTCAGTAACCTGTCCATCACCATCTACTCCATGGCCAAGGCTGGCATCAACCCCAAAATCAATGCCTTGTCAACCATTATGTTCGGATGTATCATGGTCTTGTTAGTCCTAATCAACATCCGCAGTGAAAAAGGGATTAAAAATATTCAATAAAGCTTATGAGGAGAAAAGAATGAAAAAAATCGTATTAATTTTTGTCTTACTGTGTCTGCCCTTTCTGGCTGGTGGCTGCGGGTCTGATGATCGGGCCGAGCTGACGGTTTATAACTGGGGTGACTATATGGATCCGGAGGTGATCGCTCAGTTTGAAGAAGAATACAATTGCCGGGTCAATTATGAAACCTTTACCTCCAATGAAGACATGTATGTCAAGGTCAAAAACTCATCTGACACCTACGATGTCCTGGTGCCTTCTGATTATATGATTGAACGGTTGATCCAGGAAGAAATGCTCCGACCGATCACAAAAGACAATATCCCTAATCTGGCCAATATCGATGCTTCGGCCCAGAATCTGGCCTTTGACCCCGGCAATCAATACTCGGTACCTTATTTTTACGGGGTTCTGGGAATTGTTTATAACACGGCGCAAGTCACCGACCCGGTGGACAGCTGGAATCTGCTCTGGAACGACAAGTACGCTTCCAAAATTCTAATGTACGACAGCATCCGCGACAGTATGGGCGTCTCGCTGAAGCGATTGGGTTTCTCCATGAATGAAACCAGTGAAGCCAATATCAATGCCGCCCGGGATGCCCTGATTGCCCAGAAACCGCTGGTGATGGCTTATGTCACCGATAATGTCAAGAGCTTAATGGCCAGCGGTGATGCGGCCATGGCAGTGGTTTACTCCGGCGATGCGGCGATTATCATGAGTGAGACCGACAGTCTTGATTTTGCGGTTCCCAAGGAAGGTTCCAATGCCTTCTACGATAATTTTGTTATTCCCAAAAATGCCAAAAACCCGGAATTAGCCGAACAATTCATCAATTTTATGCTGACTCCGGAAATTGCCGCCAAAAATATTGAATATGTCGGTTACTCCTCACCCAACGCTCCGGCCCTGGCCCTACTGGATGCCAGCTGGTCTGAAAATGCCGGTTTTAACATCAGCAAAGAAGATCTGGCCCGCAGCGAAATCTTTAAAGATCTCCCCAATGATGTGATGGAGATTTACAACCGGGCCTGGACCGAGATAAACGTATCCAAATAATATAAAACAAAAGAACAACCTTTCCGGAGATTATTTTTCCGGGAGGGTTGTTCTTTTCTTGTGTTATTACGTTATTACGTTTTCACCCTTATTATTTCAATCGCTCATATGCCTTACCCACGGTGAGTCCCTGAAATACCGTGGTAAACAGCACAATGGCATAGGTGGCAATCAGAAAAATGCTGTAGGTATCCGCCGCCAGCGAAGTCCCCGTACCCATGACCAGTGCCAGACAAAGCCCTCCTTTTAAGCCAGCCCAGGTGAAAAATACTGTAAAACTGAATTTTGACATTTTTAATGGTAGATTTTTTACAAAGACCACATTTCCGAATACACCAGCGGTTCGGGCGATAGTATTGATTAATATTGAACCAATCAGAATGATCAAAATCCCAACATTGGAGAATCCTTCGAGATTGCGGATATCCACAAACAAAAGCCCTACCAGTAAAAACAGAACCCCATTTAACAGGTTATCGATCACTCCCCAGAAATCATAAAACAGGTCATGGATTTCCTGGATTTCCTCATCCATCCCCCGTTTTTGCAAGCGGGCAATTCCGGTAGCGTAAAAGAGTCCGCAGATGACGGCCGCGATCGGCCCGGAAAAACCGAGATATTCGCAGATCAGATAAGCCGTCATCACCGTTAGAATACTGGTAAAGATTTTAATATATCGGTTTTTGGTCTGTTTAAAGACCACTGACAACAACAGTGCAACGATCAGTCCAACCGCCACCGCCCCTAGAATATCGGCAAACAGCCCCCAGACAAAGCTGACCAGGGTCAGTTCGGTGCCGGTTTGTTCAAGAATACTCATCAGGGTGGCAAAAATTGCCACCGCTACCCCATCGTTAAACAGTGACTCGCCTTCAATAATCAAAGACAATCGGTGGGGCAGGCCCACCTTGCTGAGGATGCTCATGGCTGAAATGGGATCTGATGGCGACACAATCGATCCCAGAATCAAGGCCTCCAGAAAACTCATGTTTAGCTGAAATAAATAGGCCAATCCGTAAAAAAGACTGCCATAAATAAGAATTGATACCATCGTTCCAATGATTGCCATTCTACCAATTAAAAACTTATCCTCATCAAAGTCATTGAATTTAATCCGAGAGGCGCCGCTAAAAAGCATGAAACATAGAACCCCGTGAATCAGAAAATCATTGAAATTGAACTGCTTGACCAGATCCAGCAATTCTTCCGGCAATGTCAAGGCATGCAGCTGTTGAAGCAGGATCAGAATCAGACAAAAACCGAATCCAAAAACGACCAATCCAATTTCATAGGGTAGTTTGATTGTTTTTTCATTGATAAAGCTAAAGACCACCACCAAAAAAAGCACCACCGTAAATAGAATCAGCAGTTCATTAAAATTATACATCGATCTGTTATCCGTTAAACGCCTAAAATTTGTCGCTTCTTGGCCTCAAACTCCTGTTGCGTTAGGATTCCCTGATCACGAAGCTGACCCAGCTTGGCTAATTGAGCCAGTTGTTCGTCAAAATCCACATCCTGCTGGTAGCTTTGCTGCTGAGAAACCTGCTGCTGTTGATAGGCTTGTTGCTGTTGCTGAGCATAAGCCTGCTGATCTTTTTGGGCAAACCGCTGGGCCTGGCGACGACTGACATTATTTGATACGGCTGTGGCCGTTCCAGCCACAACGGCAGTTCTGGCTACTCCTCTTAATAATCCGGCCATTTAATTTTCCTCCTCTTCATCCAATTCGGCGGCGGCATCCGGATGGATTCGCCCTTCTGAAACCAGTTTTCCATTAGCATTAATCAGGGCCCGTTTAAGATCCTTTGCCCATAATTGTTCAATGATCAATAACCCGGCGGCGTTGTTGGGTGCCAGTACCTCACCAACTTCTTCGGTATCTTCCATGGAAATCAACCCCGCTTTTTCCCGGTGCAGAGCAGCAATGGATTGGGCCAGTTCACCATCCAGATTATTCAGTTCCAATGACACTACATTCCCGTTCTCATCTTTTAGAATCACCGCCAGATCAAGTACGTTGATTATTTTCTTGCTGACCGCATCGGTTAAGGCACTCAGCACCTCTCCTTTAAACTGGTTCCCTTCAAACTCCAAAACAATGTAATCAATTGGACCACGCATCTGTTTCTCCCTTCTGTATATCGCAATGATATACGATCCATGTTTTTATTTTAAATTCTTGTATACTACTTTTTTATTTACCCAATAAAACGTTTTTTCACAAAAATAATTTTTTTGTTTTAATTTATTAAAAATGGGCATTATATTAATAGCATTTATAGATCAGCTTATTGAAATTATTTTTAACCTGGAGGTAGAAAAATGGAAAACGTTGTAGGTAATGTAACAAAAGGCCATAAAGGTCTGGGAATCGCAGCTTCAATTATTATGGTTCTGCTTGGAATCGGGGTCTTTATTGCACCGCAGTTCTTTGTCAACATGATGATCTGGATCTTCGTTATTGGGTTAATGATTTACGGTGTTTTTATGATTTATGACTATGCCAAAAGTGAAGTTAAAAATGGCTGGAGCCTGACTTCCGGAATCATGGCCGTCATTCTTGGTTTTCTGCTTGTCTTTGCACCAGCTTTGGCCCGGGCTGAGACTTTCGGATTTATGCTGGCCTTTATGACCTTATTCACCGGCATTAATCAGATCACCGCATCTTCGGTAATGAAAAAGCAGGGCGGTTCTGGTACCGGCTGGCTACTGGCAGCTGGGATCATCAATACCATCCTGGGTTTCTTCTTCCTCTTTAATCCCTATGTTATGCTGTTTGCATTCTCAATCATTGCCGGGATTTATTTAATCGTTGGTGGAATTGCCCTATTTGCCTCCACCATGTCAAGCCATCCTGCAGAGCAATAAGTATTGTATCCAAAAACTGTTACTTTTTTGTATACGCTTTAAAAAAAGATCTGAGCTCAGCGCCCAGATCTTTTTTTATTCTGTTTGATCAAGTCCCAAAAATCCCGGAACCGGAATGGCGCTACCAATCACTGCGCCAATCACCAGTGGAATAATCGCACTCAGGGGAAACATAATCAGCAATAATAAAATTACCGCCAATGGTTTTCGAAGGATTGCTCCGGTGAGACCAGAAGCAACCACAGCCACACAAAAAATGGGATCGATGGGTAGTAAAATCGCAAACGCATAGCCAATTGCTGCCCCGGAAAAAATTACCGGGAAAATATGGCCACCCCGCCAGCCCAGTTCCAAACAGATATTGGTGATCAGCAGTTTGACAATGGCAGTTACAAAGAGTAGCCCGACACCAATGCTTTCCCAGCCCGTCATCAGTCCCGTCATCTGGTGTTCTCCGGAAAACATGGTGTAGGGTAAAAATATCCCCACCCCGCCGAGAATCACACCGGCTACCACCGCTTTTACCACCACTTTATCTTTAAGCGGATGAATGGCTTTTTTGACAATGCTCTTAAAGATGAAATAAAGCATCCCCAACAGACTCCCTGCCAGAGCCAGGGGAATCACCAGTGTCCATTCATTGGTTCCCAGGGTTTTTATCTCCGGAAAATTTCCCAGACCCGGTCCGCCACCGATTGCATGGGACAATAACCGATATGCCCCCAGCCCACCAAGAATTCCCACAAAATACAATAAGATCTTGGTATTTTTGGGTATTTTTTTTACACTGCCGTCATCCTCAATCTGATTGACAAACCCAAATAAGGGTGAATTAAAAATGACGCCAATGGTGGCTGCCATCCCAATTTCGGCGATTTCATCCACTTCTGCCAGGGCAAATTTGAGTTTGTCGGAAAACCAGAAACATAAGCCTACGATAACCCCGGAAAGCCCGGCTTCCGGCCCCAGACTGCCACCGAAAACCAACGGCAACAGTGCCGCCATCCCAACAATATGGAGATTATTATAGGGAACCTTTTCTCCGCTTTTTACCTCCGCCATGATTTCCGAAAGTTCTCTGGGATAGGGGCCAAAGCGTTTTTCCCATAAGCCGACCAGCACCCCTCCCAGCGCACAAACCACCAGCGGATAAACAGTTAAATTTATATTTTCCGGGATAACATGCCAGATAATTTCAATGCCGTGATTTAATAAAAAGAGAATCAGCCAGGTGATCCCCCCAATGATCCCGCCTAAAAAACCAACAACCAGAATCATCACCAGGTTCTTTTTCATCTCAAGCCACACGTTTCACCTCCAGATGCGTTCCCGTCACAAAGCGCCCGCTTGTTACCCGTCGCCAATGACGTTATTAAAGTCATTATACCCTAAATTTACCCAAACTCGCAATCGCATCCATCAGTTTTAAAATTAGTACCACCACGGCTACAGCTGTTCGGTGCTGAATTGTACTCGATTTTTGCCAAATTCTTTGGCCTTGTACATGGCACTATCCGAATAGTTCAGCAGTTCTGCCGTGGTGATTCCATCCCGGGGGCAAAGTGCTATCCCGAAGCTGGCACTGATATTTAATTCCATGTTTTCAATTTCAAAGGTCTCCAGCAGTGCAGAGCGAATTTTTTCCACATATTCTAAAATTTCTCTTTCAGTGAGATCACGTTGAATAATCAGCGTAAATTCATCGCCCCCCAGACGTCCCAGCATATCCTCCTGATAAATAATCTTCTTCATTTTATCGGCAATGGCTTTTAGTAGCAAGTCCCCAATATAATGGCCTTTATAATCGTTAATTTTTTTAAAATTATCCAGATCGATAAACACCACTGCAAACTGTGCCGCTTCTTCCTGATGGCGGTCAACCAGAGCATCCAGCTTACCAATAATCATCTCACGGTTAGGCAGTCCGGTTAAGACATCGGTAAAGGCCAGATAATTGAGCCGCACCTCCCGCTGTTTCATTTTGCGGTTCAGTTCCTTCAACTTAACATTCTGTTGTAAGAATTCTTTTTCCGAACTGGCCAATTCATCATATAGGGCGCTGAGTTCCTTCTTCTGTTCGGTTATTTCACTTAACTTGGTATTAAAACTATGCTCATAAAAAGAAATAATACTGATTGTAATAATGGTACACAGCGGCACCACCACCCCCGGGAGTGCCTCCAGATTACTCTGACCGATAACCACCCCGAAAAGCACCAGCAATGACGCCAAAATATTTATTGCCACCGCAATCTGATAGCCTTTATCCCGTACCGCAACCACCAGATAGACCGACACGATCACTTGAATTTGTGCAATAACCCCAGCAATATTGCTTAAAGCTGAAAGCCGCACCTGGAGAAAAATAACAGTTATGAAAAGGATTACGCAAATCCCAATTTTAAACCCCGAAACCATTTTATTTTCTGTCGCCGTTTTTTTCTTTTCCAGGTAATTTTTTTTCAGACGTGTCAAATTCTTGCTTTTTTCCATCGATTCCTCACTCATCTTTTTCATCTGGTTCATCACGGGACATTTTCTGACCGTAGAAACTACCAAACTTGACGACCATCCTTGCCATTTCATCCTCATCCAGAATCACCGGGGTGCCAATGGCCCGGGCTTTTACATAAACCTCGGCGCAATGCTCAATTTGTTCGGCAATGTTAAAGGCATTGAGAATATCTTTGCTGCCCGTCAATAAACCATGGTTGGCCATTAACACCGCAAAGCGATCCTGCATCGCCTCAAAAGTTTTTTCTGCCAGTTCCCGGGTGCCAAAGGAGGCATAATCGGCGCAGCGCACATCCAAGCCTGAATAGGCCACCAGATAACTGGATGCCGGTAGCGGCTGGCGCAGGGTTGCCAGGACGGTGGAATAAACCGAATGCGTGTGAACCACTGCTGCAATATCATCCCGCCTGACATAAAAAATCCGGTGCAGTTCATATTCACTGGAGGGCTTTCGCTTGCCATCAACAATATTCCCATCGAGATCCATCACCACCACATCTCCTTCAGTGGTTTCAAAATAATCGATGCCACTGGGGCTGACTGCCATCAGGCCCCTTTCCCGACTTAAAATACTGATGTTGCCACCGGTTCCTTTGGTTAATCCGGCCGTAATCATCTTGCGGCAATACTTCACCACATCTTGCCGTTCTTTTTGTAATAGCACCTTATCACCTTCTTACTTGGCTATCGTTTACTTAGGCTGTAAAACAACAGAATCGTTTTTTTATGCACTATTTTTATATTTTAACACAGCGAATTTGGCTAGACAACCTGTAGCGCATGATGTGTCAAAATTTTTACCACCGGCAACAACTATCATCCTATTTATCAGCTCAATCTATTAAAAATGCCCTGCCGATCAATCCTGTTTGACTGCATCGGCAAGGCTTTGTTGTTAGCTGTTCCTGGTTTTTCTAATAATTCCCTCTGTTTCTTATCAATATCAGGCTGATCACCAATTATTCTGTCTTTTAATATTTGTCGTTGTCATCCAGCACAATTTGGGGTTCAAAGGAAAGATCTGCTTCGATTTTGACCGCCTTTTTTTCCTCCAATCGAGTTTGTATTTTTTGCGTCTGGCCAATACGTTTTAATTCAAAGGCGCCAACCATTTGTTTGAGCATTTCAGCCTGACCTGATAATTCTTCACTGGCTGCAGCACTTTCTTCAGCCGTGGCCGAATTTGTTTGCACCACCTGGGAAACCTGTTCAATGCCCTTGGTAATCTGCGCTATTTCCGATGCCTGATCATTGGATGCCTGGGCAATGTTACCTACAAGACTGGTTACCTGCTCAATTTCATTCAGTATTTCTTTGAGACTTTCAGCTGTTTCATCGGCAATCCGGGTGCCTACTTCCACTTTGTCGATGGAGCCTTCAATCAGACCCGTGGTTTCTTTTGCAGCCTCCGCACTTCTGGCCGCCAGCGTTCTAACTTCTTCTGCCACTACTGCAAAGCCTTTGCCATGCTGTCCTGCCCGGGCTGCTTCCACAGCAGCATTCAAGGCCAGAATATTTGTCTGGAAAGCAATGTCATCAATCACTTTGATGATTTTTGAAATATTATTGGAGGAATCACTGATTTCATCCATGGCGGTAACCATTTTTTCCATCTGATCATTTCCCACTTCGGCATTTTTTCGGACTCTTACGGCCAATTCATTGGCCTGATTGGCATTCATGGCATTTCGCTTAGTTTCTCCGGCGACTTCTTCAATCGATGCCGTTAATTCCTGGATCGCGCTGGCCTGTTCCGTGGTTCCCTGCGACAGATTCTGACCACCATCGGAAATCTGTCTGGCCCCCATTTCCACCTGTCCAGCGGCATCATTGATCTCCTGCATGGTCTGGCTGAGTTTGTCATTAATCGCATTGAGGGAGATCTTGATCGGCAGGAAATCGCCCAGATACTCGCTTGTAATTTCCTGATTTAAGCTACCCTGTCCCATGGCTTCCAGAGTTTCTGAAATTTCGTCGACATAGCGTTTTAAGAAGACGATCGTATTGTTTAAAGCCTTCTTGATCTTGGCATGGTCGCCTTTGTATTCACCAGCCATTGTAATTTTCAGATTTCCGGTGGATAACAAATCCAGAATCTCTGCTGCTTCAGTCAGTGGCTGTATGATGGCATCCAAGGTCTGATTAAAGCCATCGATGACCTTGGCAAATTCACCCTGGAATTTAGAGGCATCACCCCGATTTGCCAAATCCCCTTCAACGGCAATACTGGCCATACTTTCTGTTTCCTGAACCAGGTTTAAAATGTTTTTAATCATGGCAATCAGGCTGGGGTTTAGGGTATCATTTTCGCTTCGCTTGCCGATCTGCTGCAATGTTTCCAGATCACTCATATCTCCGGTCGCAATATGCGTAGCAACATTAACCACCCGAATCAGACGTTCATGCACCGCATTGATGGCTTTTGCAATATCGGCGTAAATTCCCAGATACTGACCGGTCATTTCTTCAGAATAATCATTTACGCTCATCTTTTCAAGAATCCGTTTACCCTCCGATAATGCACTTAACCCTTCGATACAGGTGTTTAAATTGTTTTTTATGATATTAAAATCACCATTGTAGTTATCCGTAATTTTTTGCGGAATAATTCCCCGACTGATCTGCTCCACATAGTCAGCAGCGACATTCAGCGGCCCGACTACTGCATCCAGGGTCGCATTAACGCCTTCAACGATTTCTCTATATCCACCGGTAAAAGCCGATGCATCACCTCTGGTGTTCAGTCTTCCTTCCACGGCAGCAGCTGACAGATTATTTGCTTCGGCAATCAGTGCCCGAATGGTTTCAATGATCTGTTTAAGCGCTGGCGCCAATTCATCCTGATCATCCCGAGGTACAATGTTGGCACTGACATCCCCAGCCGATACATCGTTTAATGTACCGACAATCACGGTTTGAATGCTCTCTGAAAAAGTATCTAATGCATCTGCCATCTCACCGACTTCATCTTTTCGATCCATCTTAAGACGGATCATAAAATGACCCTGATTCATCTCTTTTAGACCTTCAGAAACCTTTTGGATGGGTTTTCCGATAATTTTACTTAAAAAAATACCCAGGGCAATGGCAATGGTCATCCCTAAAGCTGTTATAACCGACATAAGAGTAACTGCCGTATTGGTGTCACCCGTGTTCTCACTGATTTGGACTTCTCCGGAATCAACCTTCATTTTGATAAGCTCACCCATTTCTGTGGTCGCAGCTTCAAAAGATGCTGTCAGTGATCCCGTTTCATCAAGCATTGCCAAGGCTTCTGCATCTTTGTTTTCTGCTGCCAGATCGGCTGCCGTATCAATCTGTTTTTCAGCATCGGCAATGGTTTCTTTTAGCTTGGCAAATTCTGCCCGCACTTCTTCTTTTACAATTGTCGCTTCAAATTGATCCATTGAGGAGCTGATCATTTCTTTATCGGCGACAATCTCCTCGGCATCTTTTTTAATTTCGTTGGGATCGGATTCTAAAACCATATCCACTAATTGATATCTCATTTTTTCCAGACTAGAAAGCAGGTTTCCGGTACTCATATGCGCAGTGGTCACATTATTGTAGGAATCAATGTAGGATGCATTAATTTTATTTAGATTAAGCACACCTATTAATCCGACAATCCCTGCCACCAGCGATACAAAATAAAACTGATTACCAGTTTCCGGGTGATCTTCATATCATAAATCCATTTCATTTTGCTTCGCTCCTTTGTTGAAGTATTAATAAATATTTGCTGATGCATTCGTGGGTTTTAATTTTAGTCAGTGTTAATTTTTTCGTAGTTGAAACAGATTTTCGCCCCTTTCAAAATAAACTCATTTTTTTGCTTCACTGCACCGCCAGGTAGGTAATAAAAAAACTCCACTTTTTATTTTAATCATTATTATACAGTTTTTATTATTGAAATACTATTGCTATTTAATAATAACTACAATTCATAAAAAAAACTTTGCCGTGGTGTGATCTGCTCCAGCGACAAAGTTTTTTATTTTTTATTTACATACCACACTCAAAACAATATTCATATTGTTCTAAGGCATTCGTCTGTTTCGGATCAACTAGTTTTATTAAAAGGTTTCCCTCATCGGTCTCAATTGATTTTACCATACAGTTCATTTGTTCCTGGGTAAGAGCTGACTTTGATTCATGCTTCTCTTTGACGCCCATTGTCTCGAGCGTTAAGCTAGTGTCAATAAATTTCAACAAATCTCTTAACTTCATTTTATACCTCACTTATACTTATTTTGATTCCCTTATTTATTGGAGCATCATTCGATTAATTTACCGATTAAACCGATTAACGCTGTATCATTATTCCTTTTTTGATTCCTTCTGTCGTCTTTATTTTTATTATATCGATAAACTTATTAGAATACAATATATTTTAGTAAAATTCCCTGCTTATTTGAGTCATCATTGACAGCGCTTTAATTGCTTATCATTTTACCATATAAATTAAGGTCTTTGTCACTTGATTGTTTTACATATGTCAAACATTTTGTGTATAAGTCCAATAAATCACTCTCAATAACGTTTCTATCAATAAAATATCAAAAACGACGGAATTTAAAAAACTTTTGTCACATGAAAAGCCACATCTATCTTTTTGTTTTTTTTAATGGTATAATGTGAAATGTTTATGCAAATTAAATACGGTGAATCATTTGGTTCATCAAAAAATTTTCTAAAAAGAAAAATGACCATGCAACGAAAGGAAGTGTTTAAAAAATAACTGATCAACTGTTTTTAAGAAGTTTTCGGAAAAAATGATTTAAAAAGGAGAGGAATTCTGTTATGAGAAAAATGATTACCGGAAAATTAACTTCCGGGCTGTTGTGTGCATTCATGGTGATTTCGGTGTTTTTTGCAACTGGCGTTTTTGCGGCCACAACTGAAGCTGACACAAGTGCAGATGTAACAAATACCGCAGCAGTAGAAGACATTGGCGTAAAATATTGGGGCCATGTTCAAAACAAAGGCGACATGCCTTGGGTTAACAGTCCGACACCACTTGGTACCAGAGGCGAAAGTTTACGGATTGAAGGCTTTTGCTTTGAACTAACTGGTGATGTACCAGCAGGCGCAAACCTGGAATATCAGGTACACGTTCAAAACTACGGTTGGATGACACCTGTAGAGGCTGGTGAATTTGCTGGTACCCGTGGTGAAAGTCTGCGTGTAGAATCCATCCGAATCAAACTTGTAAACCTTCCTGGTTATGATGTCTATTATCAAGGTCATGTCCAAAATGTTGGCAATATCCCACAGGTAAACGGTGAATGGGGCTGGGTTAAAAATGGTGAAGAATTGGGAACAACTGGTTCATCGCTACGTTTAGAAGAAATCAAAGTTAAAATTGTAAAACAGCCGTCCACCACAACAGCCTATGATAAGGCAGGAACCTACGGCCCCAAGACAGGTACTGAAGAACTAAGCGGTGATGCCGTTATTAATGTTCCTGATGTTACCCTGCAGAATCTTCATATTAAAGGAACCCTGACCATTGGCGAAGGCGTTGGTGATGGCAACGTCACCCTGAATAACGTCACCGTTGATGGCGACACCTTCGTTCGCGGTGGTGGTGAAAACAGTATCCATATCAATAGCGGAAATTATGCCAGAATCGTTGTCGAAAAAACCGCTTCCGGCAATGTACGTATTGTCTGCACCACGGCTAGTGGAATTCCGATCGTCGTCTCTGAAGATGCCGCTGGGGAAGAACTTATCCTGGAAGGTTTATTTAGTGATGTCACCATCAATGCCCCAGATTTTGTCGTTAAAACTCAAGGTGATACCACCATTAAAAACATGACCATCGGCGAAGATGCCACCGGCTGTGAAGTTACCTTAGCTGCTGGCACAACTGTTGGTGATCTGGTTCTCGATAGCGGTGCTGATATCAAAGGTACCGGAACCATTAATAAAGCCGAAGTCAATGCCGACGGCGTCAAATTTGAAACGGCACCAAAAGAACAGGTCGTTGATCCAGGCGTTGATGTGCCACCTGTTGTTCCACCCGTTGTTCCACCAGGTGGTGGCGGTGGAGTTGATCCATCCGTTGCTGCTTTGGCAGCTGTAAATGCAGCGACAAGTGCAAGTGCGATGGAAACAGCACTGGAAAATAATGCAAGTGCTTTAGGAATTTTGACACTCCTTACAAAAACCTATACCGATGGTGGAAGCTATACTTATAATACTTTAACTGCTGGTAGACAAACTGCATTAGCTGCCGATATGCTTAGAAACAAACCAGCTGGTGGCTATACACTCACAATCTTAAGTGATTATTTTGACAAATTGGCTAATGTCCGTGTTGTCATTGAAGAACAAATGCGAATAGCTAATTCTTATCATAATACAACACCGACACTTGATCAAATTAGTGAGAGAATATCGTTTATGAACACGATTCTTACTCAGCTTAATAGTCTTGATGCTTCTCATAAAGCGCTTTATTTATCAAATTATCAAATCTCGTCTTTGATTGCATCATTGACGTATGCTCAAACTCAATACAATGGTCTTACTGATCCTGAAAGACAATCTTTGTTAACTAGTTTGTTCACAAACACATATGATAGCTTAGGTTCTTTATTAACTTCATTCCAAACTATTTACAACGCATTACCTTAAGAAGGTGATCAAGGGGACGACGATCAAGGGGACGGTTCTCTTGTGTCCTTGATCTAACAATTCTCTACCCCAAAATTAAAGACGATCCAAGCTTTTCAGCTTGGATCGTCTTTTCATTTCATCTGTAACAGACTAACGGAGGGCACTTGTGCTAAATCATTGCGATCATCAAAGCCAGTCCCACCCCAATCATTGGCAGAAAATAGCGGTGCACTTCCCAAAAAGGCTTGCCCTTTAGAAACAGATAAATCCCATAGCCCACTATCATTCCGATCATATTGTGGAATATATCATCCCATTCAAACAGACCAGTTTGCGTAAATAACTGCAAAAACTCCAGTGACAGGGAGATAAGTAATCCAAAGAGTAAAACGGTATTTCGCTTTTTTTGCTCATCTTCATGCAAAATATTCTCATACGCCCATGGCACCAGCAAGCCTACCGGCACAAACATCAGGACATTAATCAAAACCACCAGCACAATCCTTAATTCATGGGTTTCCAGAATATGTTGATAGGACCAAAACGGTGTCAAGTTGAGATTTGTTTCTATTTTTTTGGAACGTGCAATAAATGTATACAAAAAAATCAGATACAGATAAAACCAAACTCCCATTTTAAAACATTTTTCCTGAATTGTCCATTTTTTGCGATTGATAATCAGAAGTGATATCAGGATTAAGATGACCATCAAGGTGATTACCACCGTCTTGCGGCTGGAAAACGGGCCATTTTCGATGAAGAAATTAACATAAATCTCGAGTGTTTTCATTTCTGTGCTCTCACCTTAACCACCTGATCTATAACCTTTCTTTCTCTACAAAATGAAGAAATCCAACCCCTATATTTACATGAAAATTGAATCTTTGGTCAATTCAAACAAAACAACCAATACAATCAACATCGGCCAGAAATACCAGTGAAACCGGGTAATTGACTTTTTCCTGACAATCAGATAATAGCCATAACCAACAAATAAACCAATCATATTATGGATCATATCATCCCATTCGAAAAATCCTGTTCGTGTAAAAAATTGAGTCAGTTCGATTGCTACCGTCAAGATCAGGCCAAAAAGCAATACAAAAATGCCCCGTTTCCGTTCATTTTTTACAATCGATTCAATGGACAGCGGCAACAAAAAACCGACCGGGATCAACATCATACAATTGATCAGCACTTCCCAGACGATCAAACCGTCCTGGGTTGATTGTATATACCCATATGACCAAAACAATTGAAGCTTATACAGATATTCAGCCGCAACCGTTCTTGCCAATAGCGTGTATAGTGTCATTACATAGAGGTAAAATAACAAAAGGGCTCGGGCGATTGTCGTTGTAATTGTCCACTTTTTATAGAAAATCAAAACCATTAGACCAAGTACTGCAATTACAATTCCTGTTATAATCATCATTTGCTGACTTGCAAAAGGACCATTCTGCTTTAAATAATCGCAATAGTGAATCAGACCATCTCTAACCATCCTAATCCCTTCCTTTCATCCTTGATCGGGGGGGATGGTTCACTTGTGTCATTCCCCTTAAGCCTTACGCACAACACCAAAACTGATTCCAGTTAGCCGTTCAATCTGCCGGATCGACAAACCTTCGCTTTTGCAACTTCTGATCACGTCATCCCGCTTTAGTTTGTCTAATTGTTGGATATCAGAAAGATTTTTTACCACGGCCAATTGTTTTATCAAATCAATTGCCTCAGGATCTTTCCATCTCTTCTTTTCGTCAATATCCAAGCATTGGCTGTTTTCCTCAGATTGATTAAAGGTTTCAAATTGTTTTTTAGCCTTTGCCAGGTCTTCTGAAAATAAACTTAGAATATCATTGGTTTCACAAAGCCCCTTATCGCTTAAATACTCGTGATAACTGCTCCATGGATAATCCATCGGATTATCGGTAATTTCGGCCTTCACAGGATTTTGATGGACGTATCGGATCACGGCTAGCAGGTAAGCATCGTCTTCGACCGGTTCACTTTTAAACCGATCCTGAAAGAGATGTCCACGGCGATTGTATTTCCAGTTATACCAATAGACATAACCAGCACCCAATCGCCGAAAGACGATTCCCAACTCTTCTTCTCCTTCTTTCATCACGAGATGAATGTGATTGCTCATCAGGCAGTAAGCATAGATTTTGAAACCGCTGATTTCCTGATAGGCTTTTAATAATTCCAGATACTTGACACGGTCTTCCTGATCTTCAAAAATAACCTGTCGATTGATTCCTCTGAAAACAACATGATAGACAGCGGTTGCACTTTTCTCTCGGGCTTTTCTTGGCATGGGTTCATTCTCCTGCGTTTTTTATAAATTGTACCATTCTTCAATACAATGCACAACACAAAAGAACCGTCCCCTTGTGCTTAATATACGCCAGTGAAGGTGATGGTGTCACCATGCAGGTCCGGCGCTGTAAATGATCCGCTAATTCCCTTAACGATGGCGCCACCACCCTTAAGATCAGCCGATGTTTGGGTACTTAATTTGGTTGTAACGCCGCTAAAGGATGCTGCATCTTTGCCAAAGCTATATGATCCGCTATTGGCTTTTAAAACCATGGCGACTCGGAAGTTTGTCATAAATTTCTCGGTCGTCATATCAGCATCAATATTGGCTTTAATTGCGTTGCTTAAAGCTGTGTTTGTATCACCTGGATCGGCAATAATCTGTTGGTAAATATCGGTTTTTATCCCTTCACCCAATTTCGCTTCTGCCTGCGTTCTCAAGTATTGAGAGAACAGGTAAGACAGAGCATAATTTGGCAGTGAATCACTGTTATTCCAATCCATCACCGAACGCCCGTCAGCAATGGGCGTTGAATTGTTGTAATAACTGATTCGACTTGATTGAACCCCTTCGTAAAGATGTTCAGCGGCCAGTGACAAGGCTTCATTTAACCAGGTCTCCATTTGGCCGCCCTGATCCTTATTACAGTTAAAATTAACCATGTGTTGGAATTCATGTGCCATAGTTGAATAACTATTGGCAAGATTTTTTTCTGTTCCGATCAAAGGATAGGTGTCGACATAAATCATATCCAACTGATTCGAATTGGATCTATCGTATAGATCATTACCATTAAAGTAGCCACCAACGTAACCTCCTGATCCAGCATAACCATCTTTGATATCAAAAACGAGAATGGCGACTTTTGCGTCATTATTCACATCGGGAGCTGCATAGAAATTCGTTATGATCAGGTCATAGATGTTCTGATCAAACTCTGCTGCCAGTGTCTGTGCTTCTTCAGCGGTCAGTGTTGTCCCAGCGGCTTCGTTCTTGTCTACCCATATCTCGGAATGGATGCCAACATAAGCGCATCGTGTTGTGATTGTTTCGTATTGTTGGGTTTGATAATTATACGTGTAAAAATTTCGTTCATCGTTGACATTCGCAAGGGTCATATTTGATTCCATACTTGAGTTGACCAGCGGTTCACCCGGTGCTTGCGTTACCGGTATTTCCGGATTAATCCGGTATGCACCCTGATCCAGACCATCAATAATCTGTGTATCCATTGTGATATTGCTCAGTGCCCCCGTGGATTGGGTTGCTAAACTGAGGGATTCATTTGTGACCACCAGCTTATTTCCAGAATAGCTGTTTCCGGTTAAATCGATATTGGCAATAGCAGTTACTTCTGATGATGCTGGGCTATCGCTATAGCCAGCTGCCACAGCTTTGACCACAAAGTAATAGGTTTTACCCGGAGTAAGACCGGTTGCTTGATAGGACGTCGCTGTTACAGCATTGGCTATTTCTGAATAGTCAACGCCACCACTGGTGGATGATTGATAGACTTTGTAAGATACTGCATCTGCGACCGCATCCCACTGCAATGTTGCTGTTCCATTCCCCGTTGCAACTTGAAGGTTGAGAGGGGCATCCAGGGTTGGTGCCATTGCGATGGAATAAGATGCTAAACTATTATCCTGAGCGGTCACCTTAATTACCATCAATGCAGTTACATCCGTATTTTCCTGATCGGTAACGGCCGGAGCATCCGGTGCATTGGTCGTCATAATCTCACAGATAGCGTTTGGGGATACGGTTAGTCCAGCTTTTAAGGCACTGACTTTAGTACCAACCGGCACGGCGGTAATGTTGCCACCGGATAAGGTTCCCACGCTGGTGGCTGTGATTGCTTTTTCATCACTCAAGGTAGGAGCTTCAGTAATACCTACTCCATTTGTTTGTAACGGTGTTGCATTAAGTCCAGTTTCAGACCCGCCAGTGATTCGACTAATTTTGATTCGTGAGTCATTACTTGGGACGATGACATTGGGTAAAACAATTGTGTCATTGGCTGCCCAATACATCGCGGCACTTACAGAAATGAGATCCGACCGGATAATACTTCCTTCTGCATTTAATATTTGATAAATGTAGGTTTCATTTGTTGTTTTTTCCGCCGGCAATTTAATTTCGACTTTTCCTTCTGCGTTGCGTGTTGCTGTAATCGCCAGTGCTTCGCCGGTCTTCGTAATCGTATAGTTTAAATCCATTGGATTTTCACTTTGCTGGTATCCAGCTTTCGCTTTGCTGATTACTTTCATTTTGTTATAGGTCGTTGTTTCATTTACATAACCGGAAACTACTGACATATAAGCCTGTAAACTCCATTCAGTAAAAAATTGATCAACGATAACCGTTCTCTTATTTTCCCATGTGGATCCGGCATCTTTTGAAAACATGATTTCAAAAGCGCTGATGCCTGCCATGTTTGTTGGAGCATCATATTTTATAAAGGTATCACTTTCGGATACAATGGTAATTTGTGGGTTTGATGCGATACCGACCGCACCCATTGCAATGGTATACTCCGCTTTGCTGTTATCTTGGGCTGTTACCTCAATCTTCATGTCAGGGGTCACGTCCACATTGGCTTGATCGGCCACTACTGAACCACCAGTACCGGTGATGATTTCTACGGTGGCTTCATCTGATACAGTCAAGTCAGCTTTCAAGGCACTGACTTTGGTTCCAACCGGAAGGGCGGTAATGTTGCCACCGGTTAAAGTTCCAACGGTGGTGGCTGTGATCGCTTTTTCACTACTTAATGCTGGTGGTGTATTATTGATTGTGACTCCGGTTGCTTGCATGGGTGTTACACTTAAGCCGGTAGTTGTACACTTGTTGATTTTACAGACTTTGAAAACTGCCCCTTCACTAAGTCCACTAATTGGTTGTGTTGCATGAGACATTGTAATCACGTTATCAGTAATATAGCTGCCTTTAAAAGTAATTGTGCTCGATGCTCCAACACCCGAAGCACCAAAGATCCGAATTGCATAAGTTTCATCATCCAATGCATTTTCCGACAGTGTGATTTCAACATCGTTCGATTCATTTCTAGCAACAGCAATTGCCAATTCAGAGCCTTCCTTTGTTATTGTAAAATCAATCGCAAAGGAGGTTTCATTTTGCTGATAGTCACTGTTTTCAGCAACATTGCTAATTACCTTTACTTTGTTAAACGCTTTTGTTTCATTCAGATTAATCGCCAAAGCGGACATATCAAGTGATAGTGTGCCCTCATTTGCGACTGAAAGCTGGGCTGTATAATCCCAATTTAAACCATTATCGGACGAAAACATAATCTGATAATTCTGAATACCGGTTTTATCGGTGGGCTGATCAAAATATATCGACGATGTTCCGTTTGAGGCTTCAAACCGCGGATTCTTAAGGACATCGACGAGATTTGCTTCATATGCGCCTACCGTCAATGCCAGCGCCTCACTGTCAGTATGGGTTCCGTCATTGTATACCACATAATAAGTGGCTGCTGGCAGATCGGTCGCATGGGCTAAAGTCAGCGTACTGCCACTTAATGTTGCCGATACCCCTGTTGCTGCCGTTGTGCAGTCAGCATTCGAGAATACTTTCCAGGCTCCGACGGAGTGGCTGGAAGTCAGGGTAAAGCCAACACTTGCTTGTGTTTGGGCTGTTTTTGCTACGGTGGTTGTACCCGCTGTTGGCGTTGTTGATTTTACTACCGGTGCCATGGTAATGGTGTACATCGCTATGCTGTTATCCTGGGCGGTTACTTTAATGACCATTGTACCCGTCACGTTAGTATTTTCCTGATCCGTAACGGCCAGTGCCCCTGGGTCACTTGATGCCACAATCTCGCAGGTTGCATCGGGTGACAGGGTCAAACCGTCTTTTAAAGTTTTGACCTTTGTTCCAACTGGTACCGCTGTAATATTACCAGCATCCAGAGTTCCAATGGTTGTGCCGGTGATTACTTTAGCGCTGCTCGACACTGTTGTTTGTGCTGTGTTGACATTGACAGTAATCTGAACTGTGATCGGTATTGTTTGATCCCGATAACCGGTTGGCATTGTCCAAACTGCGGTTAAGGTTTTGGCTCCCGTAGTTGTTCCGTCAAACGTACCGATCCAATTTGTGATAGTTGCCGATGCTGGCGTGGAACCATCTGTTACGGTTACCTGGGTGGGTAATTTACTGCTTGCTTTAAGTGATGCAAGATCTGTTAAATTTTCGTTACTGCTTAAAGTAATGGGTGTTAACGGCGTAAAAGCCGTTATCTCTTTTAGGTTTGTAATCGCACTGGTGGCCACACTGGTTTGTGTTCCAGTATAGCTGCCATTTCCCGTTATTACAACTTTAATAAATTTCGTCGCATCGCCACTCTGTAAAACATAAGTTTTTGAGGTCGCTCCGATAATGGCTTCATATGTTCCGATTGGTGTTGCACTTCTCATCCACTGGTATGTTCCAGTGCCATTTGTTGGATTTGGTGTTGCTGTTAGTGTTGATCCGACATTCTGATCGCCAGTAATTGATACCCCAATGATTGCTGTCGTAGTTGGTGTTCCACCGCCACTACCGCCACCCGGGGTACCCGGTGGGGTAACTGGTGGTTTCTCCGCTGGTGGGGTGATAACTGGTGGTGTTTCTACATCTGGCGCCACATCCTGTTTCACCGGTGCTTTTTCAAAGGTAATGCCATCAGAATTAACTTTAGCCTTTTCAACGGTTCCCTGTCCTTTAACATCTACTTCGGCATCCAATACCAGATTCTCTACTTTTGTATCTGAACCTAAGGTAACTTCACTGCCTTTGGCTGCTTCACCCATATTCATTTGCTTAATGGTGGTATCACCTTGCGTCGATATTTTTACGTCGGGGGCATCCACCTGAACATTCTCAAAGGCACCTTCCAGGATAATGTCTTCGCCACCGGCATCTTCGGAAATCACAACTTCCAGACCAGTCGCATCAGTGGCTACAATTCGAACCTGTCCACTGGATGTTTGTTGGACGGTAATCTTATTGTAATCCCCGCCATTAATATGGATACTGTTTTTCCCACCGCCACGAATGAATGTATCACCATCAACGGTGATATTGTTCAGGGTTACATCCCCTTCACCGACTCCTTCGCCAATGGTCAGATCACCAGTGATGTGCATGTTTTGTAAGGTGACATCCGGGGTATTAATCACGACGTTATTGTGAACAACTTCCTCGCCAGTTTTTGGCCCATAGGTACCAGCTTTGTCATAGGTAACATCTGATTGCTTAACAATCTTGATCTGCAATTCTTCAAGACGGAGTGACGAGCCGGTGGTTCCCAGTTCTTCACCGTTTTTCTTCCATCCCCAGTCGCCATTAACCTGTGGGACATCGCCGACGTTTTGAACATGGCCGCGGTAATAAACATCGTAACCCGGCAGGTTTTCTAAACTGATCCGGATCGATTCGACCCGTTGGGATTTTCCATGGGTGCCAGCAAATGCGCCATTCACTTCAGGTGTCATCCAGCCCTCATTCTGGACATGAACCTGATATTTAATGGCGGCACCTTCTGGCACATCGCCAGTCAGTTCGATCCAAAAACCTTCGACCCGCAAACTTTCCCCCCGAGTCCCTAATGCATCTGGGCCTTTTACCATCGTTCCTACCGGTTGTGGCATATCGCCTTTGTTTTGGACATGGCCCCGATATTGAACCCCAATCGCTTCTGTCTCCAGTGTTGCTGCAGATACCCCAATTGTACTAAACAATAGGATGAGCACACTCATCGCCAGAATCATCACGTTTCTCTTTATACTTTTCATATAGCCTCCCTTTGTATGTCTACATCTTTATCATTTATGTCATTTAAAAAACCGCTGTTTTGGCAACGGTTTTTTAATTTTTTTTACTTCACATGTTTTGATTATTTCGGTGGTGTTTTACCCCCGGTCTGAGAACACAACACCACCGTCCCCTTGTGCACTTTTCACCAAATCACTGTTCCTTGACAATGCGAATTCGTATCGCTTCTATTGGTAAGCTCATTCCCTCAGTTCCCGCCATTGCGTCATCGCGCACCCAGCTTTGCCATCCATGATCTTTTACATAAACCTGATAAATCACAGAGTAGTTTGGCATATTTTCAAGCTTAAGTTTAATCGCTTCGATTGGATTTTTTGTTCCATCTGGATTATCCGTTCCCGCCGTTTCACCATCGCTGACTGGAGCTGACCAACCAAGGACAGTTTGATTATCAGAACCATTATAGGTCTGATAAGTTATTTTGGCGTCTGTAGGTGCATTAGCAAGATTGACTCGGATTGCGTCAAAACTGAAATCCTCCTTGGGGGTTTCAAGCATTGCACGATCAAGTAGCCAACCAGCCTCCGGCGCATCCACAAAACCCTGATATTCTACTTTAACATCCACTTCATTCCAAGAAGGCACTGTTACCACTGCTGTTGCACCTGCAAGGCTCTCAGTTTGCGCAGCCTTTCTGACTACGTATGTGCCCGGGACTGCAACCATTGTTGTTATATCAGTACACGGAACATATGCACTTTCTTCAGCAGTTTCTAGCTTATACTCCATAAGCTCGGTTGTCTCGATGATCATCCCATCCGTATTTTCTGATGTTGTTGGCGCTAAACCTGTCAAACCTACTGGCGCTGGTTGATCTGTTTCCTTCATTACCAACAGCGTTGCACCCCGGTTCAGTTCTGTTATGTCACCATCTGCTTTAACAAGAATGGCCTGTGCATATACTTCAAGATCAGCATTCAGTTTTTGAGGCACAATGCTGATATTAAAACTCCCTAACTGTTTTGCTGCTAATTGAGCTTCTCCTAAGTTTATTCCCAACAATGTTGATAAACGGATTTTATTATCAGCATCCGTAATTTTGCTAGCGTCGATAATATAATCATTTCCAAAAGCATTGACAGTGACTGTTTCCCCCGCAACCAACGAACGGTTCAGATAAATGTACGCATCGGAATAAAACCCATTCAAGCCAGCCTGATCTGCTGTGCTTAAATTTCCCGCATAGGTTACTGTAAATACATTGTCTGCCGCCGACACTGCCAGCGCCTTGGTGTAAGCGGCAACAGCTGTCTCAAATATCAGAGACTTAAGTTCGAGGCTTGTATATTTTCCCATGTAATGAAGCGCGTCATCTTTCACCAGAATGGCCTCAGCAGTTACCCTGAGATCCGATTTGAGGGTATTGTCAGTTACTGTGATATCAAATCCCCCTGTTTGATTTGCCGCCAACTGATTCACTCCCAGCTTAATCTTCAGTAATTCTGATAATCTGATTTGGGTACCATTATTTTCTGTTACCATCGTGCGATCAACAGTCATAGGTGCTCCAAACGCATTGATGGTCACTTTTTCATCTGCAGCCAGTGGCCGGCTCAGATTAATCATTGCATCGGAATAATAACCGTCTAAGGCTAATTTTTCATCCGTTGTCAATTTGTCTAAATAAGTAACGGTAATTTTATTCTCATCTGTTTCCAGGGTAATATTATTCTTATAGGCATCCATAAACAATGGCCAGAAGCCAAACCCGATCCCAGTATTCGCCCGATATACCCAGGTACCATCGCCTTTAACCAATCCATTCCAGGCCGCAACACTAATCGGCGCTTGCAGATTTACCGCTGCAAGGCTTATTTTGATGTCTTCCCCTTGGGCCGCTGCTAACGGCGCTTGATCGGGGCTTATCTTCAGCAATTCGGTCAGCCCAATTTTGTTATCGATCGAACCGGTGAAGGAACTTTTTGTAATATCAGCTTTCGCGCCGTATGCACTCACCTTGATCACTTCACCTGTCTTCAATGGACGATCAAAAGAAATCAGCGTATCGCCGTAAAGTCCAGCCAAGTTTTGGACATCATCAGGAGATAAGCCCCCCTTATGGGTTACTGTAAAACCTTGATTATTATCTGGAAGGATTTCCACCGAGTTTTGATACGCATCAAAACCTGGTGGATTGATTGACATTCCGGTATAGTTATCCAGATACTCAATATCACCATCTTTTACCAGAACTGCCGTCGTTGAGACATTCAGCTGTTTTTCAAGGGTATTTTTGATTACTGCAATCTCAAATGAACCGTTCTGTTTTACTGCCAGATTAGCATCTCCCAACTTAATATCCAACAGTTTTGACAGTCGGTAGCTTCTCATCCCACTGTCTTCTGCGGGTGACGTTTTTGAAATCTCAACATCCTTGGAAAATGCCTTGACTGTAACCGTTTCACCCTCTTCAAGGGCTCGGTCGAGATAAATCATGGCATCGGCATAATAACCTGCCAATTTTGCCTGCACATCAGGCGATAAGCCACCTTTGTAATTCACCAGAAATTTGTTATCATCCGTTGAACTCAATTCAACGCTATCACTATAGGCTTTAAAACTCGGTTGATAAAGGGACAGACTTGCTCCATTATTGAGATAAACATCCTGATCTTTCTGAACAAGAATCGGATTGGCATGGATCTGAATATTACGATTCAAAACGTCAATCGAAAACTCAATGATATCCTCACCAGATTTTGTAGCTGCATTCTGGGTAACGCCTAACAGCTCCAATAGTCTGAATTGGGAGTCTTTTATCATCCCTTTGGTCAGTATTACCTTTTTCTCAGGTTTGTCAGGTAATGAGATGGTAAGGGTTTCTCCCTCTTCAAGTTCACGACTCAAATAAATCATCACATCAGCTTTACAATCACCTAAACCCGTCACTGCCGAATCGGATAAGCCTCCTTCATAATGAACAACGATTTGCGCATTTTCAGCTGAGGTTGAAACTGAGTCCTGATACTCAGCCATCCAGGTTGGGTAAATCGATGTCCCATATGCTTTTTGCGTATTGATTATCTCATCATTTCCCCTAGTCAGAACAGCCTCGGCCCAGATGTAATGAGCTGAGTTTAATTTAAGCTCACTAAGCCCGATCTTTTGAAATTCCGGCTGGTTAACTGCCAGATTATTCGTATCCAAAGCAACTTTCATCAGTTTAGATAAGCGGATCTCAGTTCTGTCTTCATTCTCCATAACGGTACTGCTGGTCAAGGTTGCCTCTGTACCCAACCCAGAAATTTTAATTGATTCGCCAGCTGCCAATGGCTGATCAAGGTGAATCATCGTGTCGGCATAGTAACCATCCAGGCCCTGCTTTTGAACAGCGGTCAGATTTTCCGCATCATAATTGAATAAGAATTCCGAATTCCTGTAATCAACTGTGATTGAATCAGAATAAGCGGCCACCCATAAAGGCCGTAGTTGAATTGCATACGCATTGGTGAAATTCTTAAAATACTCCTCACCATTTTTACTGGTGCAGGGGCAAACCGTGACATAGCGTTCGACTTTTGTACTGACATCTTTGATGGTAATGGTAAGTGTCGATTTCTGATTCTGAACCAGATCACCCTCCACCAATGGACGGCCCAGTAGTTTTGACAACAAAACTTCACCACCAGTTAAGTCCTTACTTGATACTTGTTTGGTCGTCCCATTTACGGTTAATTCGAAAACTTCTCCATCCGCCAGAGGAACGTCTGTCTTTACTACTAAATCTGTATATAATCCACTTAAGAGACTCTGTTGGGCTGTTGTCAACTTATCAGGATAAGTTACCGTAAAAATATTGCCTTCAGCACTCAATTCAGGCGTATAGGAAAACAATGCTTGCATATATGCATTGGCCTGGGCATCGTCTTGAGCAAGCTTAATGCCTTCGGTAACCGCCGCCTGAATCGCTGCTCTAGTCCCAAAACCATTTTTGTCAAGGATGGTCTGAACCACAATGCATTCCCCCAGGTAGTCCAGTTTGTCAAATCCAGTCAGATTCAGGTTGAGCGCATTCTTCCATAATAATTCCAAAACAGCGATATTATTTTTCGCATTATTAAACTCTGCAACCTTCAAATCTTCCGCTGAAGGTCCCGATGGTTCTGATGGTGTTGGATCTGGTTTTGGCGGTGTCGGCGGCGTCACTACCGGGGGTACTTTTACCTCCGGCGCAATCACTTCTTCTTTGGGCTTCTGTTCAAACGTGACATTGTCTGAATTGACATTAGCCTTTTCAATGGTTCCTTCGCCCTTCATCTCAACAGCTGCACCGACATCGATCTGATTCACAACGGTCTTTTTATCCAGCGTAATTTCAGACCCTTTGGCACCTTCAGCGACAACCATTTCCTTAATGGTTGTTTCCCCCTGGGTGGAAATCTTTACATCGGGTGCATCAATCTGAACATTTTCAAAGGCCCCTTCAAGAATAATGTCTTCGCCTTTGGCATCTTCCGAAACAACTACTTCCAAACCAGCGGCGTCGGTTGCCACAATTCGCACCTGGCCACTGGATGTCTGCTGGATGGTAATCTTGTTGTACTCGCCTCCGTTAATGTGGATACTGTTTTTACCACCGCCCCGGACAAAGGTTTCGCCATCAACGGTAATATTGTTTAGGGTCACATCCCCTTCGCCAACACCTTCGCCGATGGTCAGGTTCCCCTTGATGTGAAGATTCTGTAAGACGACATCGGGGGTATTGATAACGACATCGTTTTCAATCACGTCGACACCGGTCTTGGGACCATAGGTGCCGGCTTTATCATAGGTTGTCGAGGTATCCGGCTGCTTGACAAGCTTCACCTGCAGTTCCTCTAAACGCAGGCTCGAACCGGTGGTTCCCAGTTCTTCACCGTTTTTCTTCCAGCCCCAGTCGCCGTCAGCCTGGGGAATATCGCCGACATTCTGGACATGACCGCGATAGTATACGTCGTAGCCCGGCAAATTCTCAAGCCGGATTTTGATCGACTCCACCCGTTGGCTTTTGCCAGCTGTACCGGCAAAGTTTCCGTTTTTGACCGGCGCCATCCACCCTTCGTTTTGAACATGGACTTCATAAACAATGTTGGCTCCCTCCGGCACATTGCCGGTGAGTTCGATCCAGAAGCCTTCAACCCGGAGGCTCTGCCCTCTGGTCCCCAGCGCTTCCGGCCCGGCCACCAAACTTCCCTCCGGTTTTGGCATATTCCCCTGATTCTGGACATGACCCCGGTAGGCCACCCCAATGTCCTCCGGCACTGCTTTGCCTACCACCTCATTAGCAGCCAAAACACTGCTACTGGAAATTATTGATAACATCAACAACAATACCCCAGTAACAACCCTACGCTTAAATTTCTTTTCCATTACTTTTTCACAATTACCCTTTCGCATTTCAAAATATTTGAGTGGTAAGTGAGCTTACATGCCAAGAAAGCTTGATCTTCTATTTCTCAGCGAATTATGTCTTTTTCCTCAAGTAAATTGATTGAATGAATTTTAACATAGTAATGAAATCAAAACAACGTGTGGCATGTTGTGTGCCACGTTTTTTTTTATTTTTTTATTCTGCTTCGGGGGAATCCTTGTGCTTAAACCATTGCGATCATCAAGGCCAGGACCACACCGATCATGGGCAAAAAGTAGCGATGCACTTCCCAGAACTGTTTGCCTTTAAGAAAGAGATAAATGCCATACCCCAGCATCAACCCGATCATGTTGTGGAAAATATCATCCCACTCAAACAGACCGGTTCTGGTAAAAAGCTGCAGACACTCCACTGAAACCGACACGATCAACCCAAACAAAAGCACGGTATTACGTTTTTTTACCTCATCCTCATGTAAAAAGTTTTCATAAGCCCAGGGCACCAATATCCCGACCGGGATAAACATCAGACAATTAAAAAGCACTTCCAGGACGATCCTGAACTCATGGGTTGAAAAAATATGTTGGTACGACCAGAATGGGGTCAGGTTATAGTCCATGTCACCCTTTCCGGTTCTTGATAAAAAGGTATACAGAAAAATCAGATACAGATAAAACCAGACCGCTGTTTTAAAGCATTTTTCCTGGGTTGTCCATTTTTCTTTATTGAGAATCAGCAAAGAAATCAGAATTAAGATCACCAGTACGGTGAACACCATCGTTTTCCGGCTGGAAAACGGTCCGCTTTGCATGAAAAAATTATAATAAACCTGTAACCCACTCATTTATATCTTCTCACCAACCATTACCTGATTCTAAGCCTTTCTCTTCAGCTACCGACGCAACAATTAAACGTTACCCCAATCATCATGAAGAAACTAGAAGTATGATATCCACCGACACAAAAAAACGTCCCCCTGAGTCGCCCTGTGTCACCTAATGAGTTAAACAAAATACGCCATAAAGTGGAATACTTTTAATGTTATTTTCAAAACCAAAATTTTTAGCAGAAACGCGGATGCCATAAGGCGGTTGATATAAAGACATATACAGTTTTAAACTCTTTGCTTTGACATTATCGGCCGATTTTACTTCCAACGGAATGACATTTCCCTGACGATCCTGAAACACAAAATCCAACTCTGCTTTTCCCGGAGAGCTCCAATAATAGGGCACAAAACCATTCGTAACAAGCGCCTGCATCACATAGTTTTCGGTTAAAGCGCCTTTAAACCCATGAAAACTCACCGGGCTATCTAAAATTATATTGGCTTGGATATCAAATTTGGAGCACAGCAGACCAGTATCAGCCATGTACAACTTAAACGAAGTATTATCAGCATAAGCAGATAGGGGCATCTTGCCTTCATGAATGCGAACGCACTTATTAATAATGCCCGCAGCTTTTAACCAGTCCAGCGGAATTTCATAATCATACGCTCTTGCCCCAGATTTAATAACTTTATACTGAAATTTATGGTTCTCTTTTGCCAGCTGTGCAGGAACACTTGCCCAAGCGGCCATAATTTTAGTCGTTTCATGGGGTGTTGCGTACTTGGCCATGTCTGCGATATAGGAATCATTCAGGGTCTTTTGAGCAACCATCACAAAATCAAAGTCCTTTGTCTCAATATATTCCGTCACTGCTCTGGGCATCCCACCAACCACCAAATACATCTTATACAAATCCATTGCCGTTTCATGGATGGATAAAGGCGTAAATGCTTCAAA
The DNA here is from genome assembly GCF_001766835.1 of Acetobacterium wieringae. Lineage (GTDB taxonomy): Bacteria > Bacillota > Clostridia > Eubacteriales > Eubacteriaceae > Acetobacterium > Acetobacterium wieringae. The sequence goes on from NZ_LKEU01000050.1 coordinate 134,686, forward strand.
TGATTCACAAATAAGATTCCTGATTTTGTAATTATCCGTTGCCCATAGAAATTCTTCAAAATCAAGGGGATACAACGTGATCATATCCACCTTTCCAACCGGAAAAGAAAATTTTTCCCGATTTAAAGCAACTCCCAGCAAGCTGCCAGCCGCAATAATATGATACTCTGGCGCTTCTTCACAAAAATATTTCAACGCCGTCAGAGCCCGTTCACAAGATTGAATTTCATCAAAAATAATCAGGGTCTCTTCTTTAAAAATTGACTGACCGATCTTTGCCGATAATTCTCTGACGATCCGTTCAGGATTTAAATCCCGCTCAAAAATTGCCGTTATTTCTTTAGAATCCTCCATATTAAAATAAACTGTATTTTGATAATAAGTCTTCCCAAAGGTAAGGGCACTATAGGTTTTTCCCACCTGTCTCGCTCCATTAATAAGCAATGGCATTCTTTTTGAACTTTTTTTCCATCTAATTAAGTAATCATTTATCTTACGTTCCATATAATGTTTTCACCTCTCACTTATTGTATCATATAATTGTTGCAAGACAAGACATTTATTCAATTAGATAAAAAGAGCGTGGTGCCGCTTCTATAATAAGTTCATAAGTTGACTCGCACAGGGGGGCGGTTCTTTTGTGACCTTATATTTAGAATAATTGCAAAGTTGACACAAGAAAAACCGTCCCCTGTGCTTACCATCACCCGAACCGCTTATTGATAGATGCCTTAGTGGGGATTCAGATATTCCGCCTCAGCCATCAGTTCATTAAAGGCTTTTTGCGTCTCCTCTTTTTCTTCCTTATCAATCCAAGAGAGAATGCCAGCATAATCATTTTTGTATTTGTAGTCCTTCATGGCCTTGCCCCGATCCACCCGTATGATCCAGTCTTCCCAGGTATCGGGATACTTATCCTGAAGCTTTAGCAACTCCTCATCGGTCAGGTGCACCATTTGAAATTCGCCGTAGGGCTTCTTTTCTTTTTTATTGTTTGCTTTGTCTTTGTTTAGTTTATATAAGTGACCCGTTTGACCACCCGGATCACTACCCGTTTGATAACCTGTTTCATTACCGGTTTCACGAGCTTACATGCCAAGAAAGCTTGATCTTCTATTTCTCAGCGAATTAAGTCTTTTTCCTCAAGTAAATTGATTGAGTGAATTTTAACATAGTAATGAAATCAAAACAACGTGTGGCATGTTGTGTGCCACGTTTTTTTTTATTTTTTTATTCTGCTTCGGGGGAATCCTTGTGCTTAAACCATTGCGATTATCAAGGCCAGGACCACACCGATCATGGGCAAAAAGTAGCGATGCACTTCCCAGAACTGTTTGCCTTTAAGAAAGAGATAAATGCCATACCCCAGCATCAACCCGATCATGTTGTGGAAAATATCATCCCACTCAAACAGACCGGTTCTGGTAAAAAGCTGCAGACACTCCACTGAAACCGACACGATCAACCCAAACAAAAGCACGGTATTACGTTTTTTTACCTCATCCTCATGTAAAAAGTTTTCATAAGCCCAGGGCACCAATATCCCGACCGGGATAAACATCAGACAATTAAAAAGCACTTCCAGGACGATCCTGAACTCATGGGTTGAAAAAATATGTTGGTACGACCAGAATGGGGTCAGGTTATAGTCCATGTCACCCTTTCCGGTTCTTGATAAAAAGGTATACAGAAAAATCAGATACAGATAAAACCAGATCGCCGTTTTAAAGCATTTTTCCTGGGTTGTCCATTTTTCTTTATTCAGAATCAGCAAAGAAATCAGAATTAAGATCACCAGTACGGTGAACACCATCGTTTTCCGGCTGGAAAACGGTCCGCTTTGCATGAAAAAATTATAATAAACCTGTAACCCACTCATTTATATCTTCTCACCAACCATTACCTGATTCTAAGCCTTTCTCTTCAGCTACCGACGCAACAATTAAACGTTATCCCAATCATCATGAAGAAACTAAAAATATGATATCCACCGACACAAAAGAACCGTCCGGGACCTGTGAAAAAAGCCTCTTTTTTGCTAGTTTCACAAATTTTGAATGAATGATTTTTAAAATGTGTAATTAATTCTAAAACTGACGAATATTTCAAAAAAACAAGAAGATTTAGCGGTCATAATAGCCGCTATTCTCTTTAAATTTACTGCAATGGCTGCCAGCTTTGCCTGCTTGGACATCGCAACCAGACCGTAGCTTTTTGCCCGGCCAAGTCCATGGAATCGCTTGAGCTCAGCATTTTTACCTTCAATGCTGGCTCGCTTTTTATATTTTTCTTTGAACACATCAGTTTTCTGATTTTGTGAGATTTCATAGAATTCTATTGTATTGACCCCAGTATAGAGTATTTTTCGCACTGCTTTTTTGGCACAGTCATCGTGTTTTGGACAACTTCTACAGGTTTCTTTCTCAAAGTAGTACCGATAGCCTTCCTGTATACTACTTTTTGCATCGTTCCGCTTTCGCTTGAAGTACTTCCGGCTGACGGTTTCATTTCCCTGGCTACAGAACCACTGATCCGAATCTTTGTTGTAGGAATATTCACTTTCATCAATACGATAAGCTGAGCTGCTGACTGGAACGTAAGATTGGGCTTCCAGCTCTTCAATCTTCTCAAGAATGGATTTTCTGAAATAGGCTTTGTCTCCGTAAAATTCATTGATTGTTAACCCACTCGAAAGGGTATCATTTAGCAGTTCTTCAATCAGAGTTCCATCCACATAGGCTCCGTTCGCAGTTCGCACGGCTGTGATGATCCGCTGATCGGTAGTCATAATAAACTCAACCTTGTAACCGAAGAAGTTGGCGGTTTTACTTTTTCGACCGACCCGGGCATCCTCATCGATCAGTGATCGGATTCCAGTCTGGTTCATAAATTTAGGCTCATCCAGGATTTCTTTTGCTTTTACAATCAGCTGGTTTGTTTCCGGGGTCTCCGTGGTTGCGTTGCTTTCAGTTGTTTCAATCACCGTTTCCAGGTAGTCTTTCATGACCTGTTTAGCCTGTTTATGATCGCTGATTTCTTTGTAGTTTGGTACTTCCGGTAGATTTTCCAGTTCTTTTTTGGTTTCTTCCTGATAGCTTTTTATGATCTTTCTGGCCAGGTGTTTCATTAACCGTTCTGGTGTTTTTTTGATGGTGTTAGCTTCCACATGGGTGGCATCAATGCTCACGCTGCTATCATTTAGAAGGCCTTTTTCCACACATTGTCGGACGATTTCGATAATGATCTCATCCAGCATCTGTTCGCCCAGTTTCAGTTTTCTGAATTTCGATAGTAGACTTCTCTCGGGCAAGGTATCTTCGGGATTGACGTCCAGAAAATAGAGATAGGTAAGATTAAAACTGGCTTCTGTTATCACTTTTTCGTCGGAAAGATTGTAAATATGCTGAAGAAACAGCAGTTTACACATCAATTCCGGTTCTTTAGCGGGACGTCCAAAATTTTCACAGTAAGTATCTTTCAATAGTTCATTGATAAAGCTGAAATCAACAACTCTTTTTATCTGTTTTAAGATATGATTATCTGGAATTTTATTGTATAATAAGCAATGGAATGATGATTGTTTTGATTTTAATTGAAGCATTACTTTCCCCCTGTTTGGTTTCTTTTGTTCGCACATAAAGTATATCATACAGGGTTATTTTTTTGTTTTAGCTTAATAAAAATGTCATGGTTTTTCGGACTTTTTCACAGGTCCCGAACCGTCCCCTTGTGTCTCGTGTGTCTCGAGGAATTACTTGACCATATAACGAAATACCTGTATAATTTTGTTATATAAGGAGGTGTTTATCATGCCCACAATCAAATCCAGTGCTGAACTACGAAACAATTACAATGAAATCTCAAAATTCTGTCATAATTATTCGGAACCCGTTTTCATTACCAAAAACGGAAAAGGCGATCTTGCCGTAATGAGCATTGAAGCCTACGAGGAAATGAACAGCCGCTTTGAATTATATGGACTAATAAAAGAAGGCATGGATGATATTGCAAATAGCAATACCCGTATCTTCACTGAGGCAATCTCTTCCATCCGGAACAAACGCAACAGATGATCTATGAAGTATACATCACAGCTGCCGCTGAACGAGATATTTTAAGAGCCACAGACCATATCGAATTCGTTCTCAAAAATCCCAAAGCTGCCGATGACCTGCTAGACGAAGCTGAAGCACAGATCAACGCCCTTGCTGAATTTCCTAATAAATTTAAGCTGGTGGATGATCCGGTTTTAGCTTCCTGGGGAATCCATTTTGTCATTGTCAACGGTTACCTTGCTTTTTACGTTATATCAGAAGAAATACACCGGGTTACTGTTGTGCGTTTCTTGTTTCAGAAAAGCAACTGGTCAACCATCCTGGGCCACGGCTTCTCATTACTTTAATAATGGTAGTTAATCAAACCCGGCACATAAGAACCGCCCCTTTGCGGATACAGTGCCGGGCCAAACAAAACCGCACAGCTGGTTTATTTATGAAGCTTTTGTCAGGATCAAATACCGGTTGGATCAATCAGATTTCAATTTTCCATACTGACCTGGGCAGTGAATTTAAAAACAGTTGAGCAATAAAGTTCGTTGTGAGATTAGAGCGAGCATATTTATTCGTGCTATTGTATAGATTTACAGGTACCTTCGTTTTTCGGAGGTTTCAGTTACCTGAGATCCCACCATCCCCTTGATTTCCCCTAGTACTTAACACGAAAGAACCGTCCCCTTGTGTCTAGTCTCGGCTGAACAAATCCCGGGTATACACCTTTTCTGCCACGTCTTCCAGCTCCCCTGATAATCTGTTTGCCACGATCACATCACTGAGTTTTTTAAATGCCCCCAGATCATTGATTACCCTTGAATTAAAAAATTCCTTTTCTTCCAGGGCCGGTTCAAAGACCACAACTTCGATACCCTTGGCTTTGATCCGCTTCATGACCCCCTGGATGGCCGATTGCCGGAAGTTATCAGAATCCATTTTCATTGTCAGACGAAAGATTCCCACTGTTTTTGGTTTGCGATCAATGATCATATCGGCTATATGGTCTTTCCGGGTACGATTGGCATCGACAATGGCTGACATGATATTTTGCGGCACATCGGCATAATTGGCCAGCAGCTGTTTGGTGTCCTTGGGCAAACAATAGCCGCCGTAGCCAAAGGAAGGATTATTGTAATGGTTGCCGATGCGGCTGTCCAGACAAACCCCTTCAATGATCTGTTTAGTGTCCAATTCCCGCATTTCTGCGTAAGAATCAAGCTCATTGAAATATGCCACCCGCAATGCCAGGTAAGTATTGGCAAAAAGTTTGATGGCTTCAGCCTCAGTCGAACCGGTATAGAGAATCGGGATATCGTCTTTAATGGCACCCTCAGCCAGCAGCTTCGCAAAGACAGCCGCCCGTTCACTCTGTTCCCCAACCACAATGCGGGTGGGATAAAGATTATCGTACAGGGCCTTACCCTCTCTGAGAAATTCCGGAGAAAAGATAATATTATCGGTTTCAAACATGGCTTTAACTTTTTCGGTATAACCTACCGGCACCGTCGATTTAATCACCATCACCGCCTCCGGATTGATGGATAATACATTAGCAATCACTGCTTCGACCGACCGGGTATTGAAATAATTTTTATCCGGATCATAATTGGTCGGCGTTGAAATGATGACATATTTGTATATTCCGACAGTGAAATCCCATCTGCACGGACAAACTGTCCCACCATCACGATTGAACTGACCCACCTTAACGAAAGGTGAGCCATTCATATAAATTGATCCTATAATGAAGTTGGCACACAAATGTGTGACTATCATTACAGGAGGTCGATAATCATGGTGAATTATCGAGAAATCCTGAGACTGAACAGTCTCAATTACACCCAGCGGCAGATTGCTGCAAGCGTGCATAGCTCGCGAAACACTATCCGGGAAGTGCTTGAATCCGCAGCCAAAGCAGGCATTGAATGGCCCCTGGACGAAGCGGCAACTAATGAAGTTCTGCTGGCCACCTTCTATCCTGGCCGGCTGACAGCAAACAATCCCCGAAAGGAGGCCGATTACAGCGCTATTCACAAAGAACTGGCGAAGCCGGGAGTGAATCTTTCTCTGCTCTGGAGCGAATACTGTGAAACCTGTTACACCAATGGCAATACGCCCTATATGTATTCGCAGTTCTGTGACAAGTACCGCCATTGGGCCAGAGTGACAAAGGCAACCATGCGGATCCGGCATAAGCCGGGTGATGTGATGCAGGTTGACTGGGCGGGTAATACCATTCCGATTCAGGATCCCTTTACCGGTGATACCACTGAAGCCTATCTGTTTGTGGCGGTTCTTCCCTGCAGTTGCTATGCCTATGCAGAAGCGTGTTCCGATATGACTTCGGGTCAATGGCTTTCCTGTCATGCCAATGCCTACAGCTACTTCGGCGGGGTCACCCGGCTTTTGCTGCCGGATAACCTCAAAACCGGGGTGGTCAAAAATACCCGGTATGAGACCATTCTGAACCGCAGTTATCAGGAACTGGCGGAGTATTATGATACGGCCATCGTACCGGCCCGGGTTTACCACCCCAAGGATAAAAGCCTCGTGGAAGGAACGGTGAAGTATGCTTCCACCTGGATCATTGCGGCACTTCGGAATCGCCGGTTCTTTTCAATCGCCGAAGTCAAAAAAGCGGTCAGCGAAAAGCTCGAAGAGCTGAACCATTTTCCTTTTAAAAAACGGGAAGGCAATCGCCACCGCGCTTATTATGAGGAAGAACATGACTTCATGAAGCCGCTTCCGTTTACTCCCTATGAACCGGCCATCTGGTCCACTGCCAGGGTTCCCCGGGATTATTTGATCTCTGATGGAAAAAACAAGTTTTCGGTGCCGTTTGATCTGATTGGGGAAGATGTCGACATCCGGCTGACGGAGAAAACCGTGGAAGTCTTTTTTCACGGTTCCCGGGTGGCATCCCATCCCCGATCAGCAGCGCAACTGCGGGAGCCGGTTATCCGTTTCGAACACATGCCACTGGCCCACCAGAAATATCTTTCCTATAGTGCCGAAGAATTTCAGGCATGGGCTGGGTCAGTAGGCGAACAAACCAACACCGTAATCAAACTCTTTCTGGCTGCCGGTCGGGAACCGGAACAGGGTTACAAAGCCTGTGCAAGCCTGACAAAGCTGGCCGACCGCTATGGTCATGAACGCCTTGAAAACGCCTGCCAGCGGGTGCTTCTCTACAGCAGTTCACCGACAATTCGCAACATCAGCACCATTTTAAAAAATGGTCAGGATAAAATCAAAACGGGACGTGAACTAAAATCGGAAACTTCCAGCAGTTATGGCATCACCCGTGGGGCTGCCTACTTCCAGAAAGGCGGTGAGCCGGAATGATTAATCAGTCGACCCTTGCTGCATTAAGAGCCATGAAACTGACGGCCATGGCCGATGAACTGGAAGCCCAGTTCACCGATCAGACCACCTACAGCCAGCTTGGCTTTGAAGACCGGCTGGGGCTTCTGGTGGATGCGGAGTGGAACCGCCGGAAGTCCAATAAACTGTTGCGCTTTATCCGGAATGCCCGTTTTGCTGAGCCTGGTGCCACCATTGAAGGGATTGAATACCACGAAGACCGGAAGCTCGACAAAGCCCAGATTCTCCGGTTGGCCTCCTGTCAGTATATCGAAGACGGCCATCACATCATTTTAAAAGGCGCCTCCGGCAATGGCAATTATGTAAAGTCATGCGTTATTGTCAATACCGTTTTAAAACTTCCCAAAATAAACGGTAAAAATTACCCATTAGCATCGTTCGATTCGTTTTCATATAGGCTGACATCATAAAAGCCAGCCTTTTTCTTTTCCCTGATCCGATAGCTGTCACCTTTGATATTGATCGTTGTGGAATGATGCAGCAGCCGATCCAGGATCGCTGTTGCAACGACATTATTTCCGAACACATCACCCCAACTACCGTAGGACTTGTTGGAAGTCAGAATGATTGAGCCTTTTTCATAGCGATTGGAAACAATCTGAAAAAAGTAATGGGCCACTTCATCATCCATGGCCGCATGTTTATTGTAAAATAAAAATGTAGAAAGTTGCAAAGTAAAAATCCATAGTATTGCAAGTTGGAAAATGCACAATATTGCAAAAATCCATTGCGGGCAAAACTCAAGTCAATTATCCTTGTATCTG
>NZ_LKEU01000051.1 GCF_001766835.1 Acetobacterium wieringae
CAGATACAAGGATAATTGACTTGAGTTTTGCCCGCAATGGATTTTTGCAATATTGTGCATTTTCCAACTTGCAATACTATGGATTTTTACTTTGCAACTTTCTACATTTTTATTTTACAATAAACATCCAATCTTTTCTTCCATTTCGCTGACACTATTTGCATAAATATCTTTTGGTCGATTATCTTTATAAAACAGCCGGAAGAAGTAATATTCAGTACCGTTCTTTGTTTTTTTCTTATACGTTTTTCTTGCCATTTAGAATAACCTCATTTCTTTATTCCTTGGTTCAGTTATTAATGCTGCACGTTTTATTACATATTCAACAGGAACGCCGTATTTTTCAGAAAGTTCCCACTCATTTAATTGTTCCAGATCTTTTTCAAACATACCTGGAGGCATAAGAAAATAAGCTGCAAAAGCATTGGCTTGAGCTTCAGATCGGCTGGAATGGATGAAAAAATCATGTAGAAGAATATGACCAAGTTCATGAGCAAGTGATATGCGAAATTCAGTATCCGGAAGGTTTGCGACAAAAAGAGTTTGGTCAAAAACACAGGATTTTCTGAGAGTGGGAATAATCACGATATCAAAATCATGATCAATGATTATTTGCTCAATGGCGTAGATAGGGATGGGGAATTCTGAAATATTATTTGCCTTCAATGTGTTATAAGCGCACTTTTTAGAAAATTTAAACATGACACCTCCTAAGAAAAAAAAGAACGTAAGTTCTGTTTTTCTTAGGATTATACCACAAAACATACGTTCTGTCTTTGGGTTTGGTGAGGAAATTTCTGTTGTGTGAAAAAATTAGGTTTGCTAAAAATAAGTCAGCAATTAATAAGAATATGCAAATGCTTTTCTTGTTCATATGACCTTAAGTTTTCAAATAATATTGTTGATTGAAAGTCTTCTAATCTATAAGCACAACGAAATGAACTTGCAATATCTTCTTTGCTTTTAGATTTGTTTGTATGAAAATAAATTGAATAACATAAAAAGGAAATGAAATCATGCCCATTAATAATATCGAAGTAGTAGTCGTGATCAAAACACTCTGCAGTATCATAGGTATTACAAAACTCATCCAGCATATAAAAGTGATGTTGTCTGTTCGGGTTCCATGTTTTGATTTTTGAAATTACGTTTCCATGATTTAAGTAACAATGTTCATCAATGCAACCATCAAATGAAAATTTACTAAATTTAAAACCTGCTCCGCTGTCGTGATTTAATTTTCTTAATTCACCCAGAAATCTTAGGTTAAAAAAAACATCTTCCAATATTTCAGTTGAGCTCTTTAAACCTCTGTAATATTCAGAGCATACACTACTAAAAACAGTTTCATTTTTAGCAATCATCATCTCGAGACAATTGTGATCATAATAAAAATGTTTTTCTATAGTTTCAATTTGTTCATAATCTCTGTCATATAAGCCAATAACACGATAATTATTGTCAAAATAATCTACGATTTCTCTAACACCATTTTTGCCAGAAAAGGATTCATAGAGATATACTGAATTCGTTACTTTAGATTGAATAAATGATAGATCATCTAATCCTTCCACTATTAAATAAATATCCTGTTTGTATATATCCACAGATTGCATGAAGTTTATGTCATTTATGATAGCATTTTTATCTAATTCTATTCTAATTGAATTCGCGGCCATACAGTTCACCTAAATCAATTTGAATGTCCCAGTGGTTATTTATGATTTGCGGAGAATGAGTTGCGACTATAGCTTTTAAACTCACATTTTCAGCAACTTTCAATAAATCATCTAAAAACCTCTTTTGCCAAGCAATGTGTAAGGAAATTTCAGGTTCATCTATTAATAATAGAAGCTCGCTATCAGTATTGAAAATCAAGTCATAAAATAGAACAATTTCTTGTTTTTCACCAGAAGATAAATCCTCTAATGATAAAGATTTATTATTATCAATATCGACAACAACAAAGCCATCATTAGTTATTCGAATTTCTTTGAACAATAATCTCTCATTAATAATATTTGTAAATAATTCTAATTTAGTAAGTAATGGCTCAAATACACTGTATTTTACAGCAAAATCATCAAAGTATATTTTAAAAGCAATGGAAAATTCATCTTTATAAGCGTTTCTCTCAAAAATCGTAATATCTTGATCAATTAAGGCGTATTTACTTAATCTTTTAAATTTGATAAATGCTTCTTCTAATTTTATTTTGAATTCAGAACTGCTTTTAAGACCTTTTTTTGCTGAGAAAAGTCGTTGGGGGTAAGTACTGTCAAGTCTATTGGAAACTTGTGAATATTGTTCTGATATTTTAGAGATTTCCTTTTTTAAATCATTTGGTATATCACTGATTACATGTCGCATTTTTTTTTCATTGTAAGTTTTTGATTTTTTTTTAGTGCTTTTAATTTCTTGAATTAGTCGTTGTTCAGATATGAGCCTTACACGACCGCACAAACTTTTCATTTCTTCCGTTAATTTAAAAAGTTTATTTGCTTGAAAAAGGATTTCCTTTTTAGCTTCGATATTACTGATTTCTTTATAAGAATCATCAAGGTTATGCATAGTTTCAGTATTAAATTTAAAGATTTCATTGTTTTCATATGAGTTTTCTAAAAAACACATTTTATTTTCAAAGATAACTTTGTTATTTAGAAAATAATTACCATTTTTCGTGTAACGCCGTAATATTGGTTCGATGCTGACCCCATTGATACTAAAGTATTTATCTTCTTTTCGTATACATACTTCCTTTTTATGAGATTTTAGAATAATTGTTAGAAAATTTAGTTTTCTAAAAAAAACAAGGTCACCATTGCTTGCTGCTTCAATTATTTTAAGAATAGTTGATTTTCCAAACCCATTTGGACCTGTTAAAATAGTGATTCCACCATCTTTTAAATCGATTTCATAATCAAATCGACCAAACAACTTTGTGATAACTAGGTTTTCTAACATTTGTGCCTCCATAAATTATAAAAATTCTTATGAAAAATAAAGCAGACTAGAATAAAGCCTGCTTATTTTCCCTTATTCTGTTCTCTTAAAGCTTTCTGCCCTTTTAAAAACTGCAGTAAATCTCTTTTCTCTTCATCAGACCAATCGCCATAGTCCTGAAACATAGCCGTGGTTACGTTATCTTTCAGAAAATCTTCCAGTTCTTTGGTGTAGTTGTGCTCATCATGCAGATCCTGGTCAACGTCACGGATCGGGTTAGGATCGTCGGTGCGACCATTTAAATAATCAAGTGAAACATTAAAAAAATCAGCTATCTTATTAAATGTTTCGCTATCTGGGTCTCTTTTGTCAATTTCATACAACGAAAGCGAAGATCTTGATATTGATAGTTTCTCAGCGAGATCATCTTGAGTGTAACCCATATTTTTTCGTAAGTTTTTTAAACGTTCACCAATCATAATAACACCTCTTTCATGATTATACTCTACAAATTGTAGCTTTTCAAACAATGCTGCAAAATGTAGCGTAAAATTATAAATAACACTTGACTGCTTCAAAATGTAGCTATATAATAATGTTACAATATGTAGCAAGGAGGTGTGGAATGAAACGAGAAAAGCTATATGAACTACGGAAAGAAGCGAATTTTACCCAAAAACAAATATCTGAGCTTGCAAATATTAATCGCAGCTACTATGGATTAATTGAAAATGGGGAAAGGAATCCTTCATTGCCAATAGCAGAAGATATTTCTGAAGCGTTAGGTAAAAATGTCGAAGAAGTATTTGAAAATGAAGTTTTTTTTGCGAACAAATGCTACGATATGAAGCGAAAAACCAAAGCCAGTTAGGAGGTGAGGAGGATGGAAAGTAAAAAAAATAATTACGATTTATATCCGACAAAATTAAAAATAGTATCAACCCTTGGATATGGTAAGCCAGTCTATACACAGGATGGACGAATTATTAGTGGCGAACCTGCTGTAACAATAAGCTTAGACATCAATGCTGATATATGTGATAAGGATGAAGTGGCCAATGCAGTCAGGAGAGCTTGTCAGAAACTTCAAGAATGCTTTGACTGATCGTTTTAAGAGCATCTAACTCGGTTTCAACATCAGTTTTTAGACGATATAGACTTTTACGGAAAGTAAGATCGATCGAATAACTTTCTTTGATAGTACGACCAAGTGTTTCGTAAGTCACAATGACATTAAATATTTGAGCATCATCGTTATTTAAATCGAAATGCGTTTTAAATGATTGGCCTGGTGCGAAAAAGATGTTTTTGAAATCGGTCAATAAAGGTCGGTTATTACGATGAATTTTTGATTTATCTACCGGTAACGGCGGGTCGAACTCAACAGATAAAAGGACCCCACTTGTTTTACCAAAGTTTTTTAAGACAATGCTTTTGTAGTCATCTGGCCTTTCACGATCGATGTATAAAACAATATATGCACGATTTGATTCTTCAACGATGTTTCTATTCTGTTGAAGAGTTGCTAAAGAAATTATTAGAGCAATGAAGGCGACGAGTAAACTAATGGCTTCAAATCCTTGCATGAGTTATTTCCTCCTCAAGATTAATTAATTCATTATATCAGAGTTAAGGAAAAACAAAAAGCCAGTTAGGAGGTGAGAAGGATGGAAGAGAATAGAAAAAGTTCAAAATATGTGGAGGAATATTGGGAAAATGTTGCCCGAAATTTCGAAATTGCGAATCAGAAAGCAGAAGAAGATAAGAAAAGGTTTTTATTTTTTTTTAGGGCATACTTAGTTTGTAATTGCTTTCTGATTGCATCGATATTATTTAATGTTTGCTAAGATTCTTGTAAATATTGATTTATAAAGTATTCATTCTTAGCATTGGAACGTTTAATTACTTCACTTAAGACATATAATTCATCGGTCATTGGTTCTCCTGCAGGTGGAATTAACTCAGGTACAATATATTGGTCAGCTTGAACAAGTAATTTGTAATTTGTTTTATACTCAGTTGCATTATCAGGAACAGGAATAAAACCATGGCTCAATAGGTTCAAGTTAAATATTTTGTTGAATTTTTCTATAAGTTCTTTGTCATTAAGTGAACTAGGATCGTAAACAGTATGTAATAGACAAAAAAAGCCTTCTTTATATGGTGTCCAGTATGAATCCTCTAAAACGTATTCAGAAGTTAATCCGTAAATGAATTGTTGTATTGATGTCGGGGATGGTTGATGATGGCCTATTCTTTCCCATTTTAATTCACCAGCTTCAGTCTGTTTAGTTAGCTTTGAAATTAGTTGTTTTTTTTGTTGCGAAGTAATAATCATGATGATACATCCTTTCTTTTTTAAGGTTACCTGATAATTTTATTAAATGGTCGTTTAAAGCATCAAAATCTGGTTTAGGATTTTTAATTATTTTTTCTATGATTTCCAAACTATCAATTTCTTCAAGGGATAGAATAATTTCAAATCGCTTAATATCTGATATGAGGATTCGGATGTCATTTATTTTTATTGGATCAAGTACTTTAGTCGTGATCACAAATTTTGCCTGTTTGCATAATTGAATTGCTAAGTTATCAGAGGATTTTTCGAGTTCGCCAACAAGTTTGTAATTTTTAAATAAAAACGTATATTTTTCAGCTGCCTTTGCTGAATCTTTCCATTTATAACGAAAAAACATGGCAGCAATCCCAAGAAAAGCACTTAAAAAGGACCAAAGCGGTGAAGTAAGCAAGTTATTTATAAAAGTGGGATCTTTATCCATATAAACTCCTTTTTGTTAAGTATAACAAAAGAGTGAGTAATTGAAAAGATAAATAAAGCCAACAAGGAGGTGAGAAAATGCAAGCACAGAACACAGATATTTTAACATTACTTGGAACCATAATCGAGCAGTTGGTAAAGGAAGAAGTTGCAAAACCAAAAGCAGAGCCGGAAACATTACTGCTTAAGCCAAGGGAAGCGGCTGAGAAGCTGGGGTTACCCTATAATCGAATACGGTCATTATACCTATACGATGACACATTTCCGGCTTTTAAAATTGGTCAGCGGTACTATGTAAATATAGCATTGGCTGAAAAATGGGTTGAAGAAAGATCAAAGAATTAAGCGTGGATCTAAGAGGTTATTGAAGGGATTCGGGAGAATTTATTTTCTATATCTTAATTCTAAACGAAAGGATCAGAAAAGAACATGAAAGAATCATACAGAAGTATTTACAGAATCTGCAGAGATCGTTCCGGTTTAACCCAGGAAGAAGCAGCACCGAAGCTTGGGATTTCGGTTCGGGCATTGGGGAGTTATGAAGCTTATTCAATCGATATTGGGAAGCATATGCCACCGGAAGATGTTGTGCTGAACATGGCAAAATTATACGGTACACCATGGTTACCGTTAATTCATCTTAAAGAAAATACTTTAATAGGCAGGGAAATATTCCCGGATGTCGAGTTAACAGACCTCCCACTGGCATTTTTAAAGTTTCAAGCCGAAATAGGCGATATACAGCCTTTAGAAAGCGCAATGAGAAAGGTTATCCTGGATAATCATATTGATGAACACGAAATAGAAACATCGGAAATGTTCATAAAAGAATTAATGGAGGGCATTATGTCCGGTTGGAGTTTGATTTTCTCCGCAATAGAAAAAAGACCGCTGCGGGAACAGCGATCTCAAGTTATTACCCTGACTAGGTAAATATTCTTTTGTAAATTTTAGCATAAAAAAATGCGTTTGTATAGTGGGGAAAGGTCGGGATGAAGAAAAATAGAACGAGTGATGAGGATAAGATTCAGTATCTGAAAATGATGTCTCTCTATGAAAGAGAATCAACACGTCAAAAAGGTGATGAAAAATTTAGAAAAATGATTAACCGGTTCCGGGTGAGTATTAAGCTGGAACCGGAATATTTGGAGGAAGAAACATGAGCTATTCATTACAGAGAGTAATTGAAATTTTAGAAAAAAAGGGATTTGTGGCAGAAGAATCAAAAAATAATGGGGTACTGCATTTTACGGCTCCGGGATATAAAGAAATCAAGATGAAATCAGATGGTGTTAAGCATTATTTTAAGGTGCTGACTAAATTTACAACCAATTTGAGAACTGCCCTGGAATGGGCAGGCGTTGAAAAGCTGGAGGATGTGGCGTGAATTATAGTTTTGATGTAGATGTAGCTGAAAAGCTGGGGGTTAATGCTGCAATTGTTGTTCAAAATCTTCAGTTTTGGATTAAGAAAAATGAAGCCAATGATAAGCACTTTCATGATGGACGGTACTGGACATTTAATAGTATCAAGGCATGGAAAGATTTATTTCCGTTTTGGACAGATCGACAAATTCGGAAGATATTGGATGATTTAATCGAAAAAAGAATCATCATAAAAGGCAATTATAATGAATTAAAGTATGATCGTACTTTGTGGTATGCATTTACCGATTATGGTATTTCCATTTTACATAATTGTCAAATGAAAGTGACAGATTTGTCAAATAGAAGTGACAGGAATGTCGAACCTATACCAGATATAAACACATATATAAACACAGATGTAAACACAGATAAAGAGAGTACCACTGAAGCCACTGTAATTGAAATAGCAGAGAAACCAGAAAAGTTGGATCTGGATAATGTGGTTAAGGAGTTCAATCAAGTAGTTTCTCGTTTGCCAAAAGTAACGACCCTGACCCCCAAGCGTCGCAATACCATTCAGCAGCGGATCAAGGAGCATGGACGGGAAGCAGTAAGCATATGTTTTTTTAAAACTGGCAAAAGTGATTTTCTATGCGGGATTAATGATCGGGGATGGATGGCCAGCTTCGACTGGATTTTGAAACCTGAAAATTTTGTGAGGATCGTTGAGGGCGTATTTGATAACAAGGTAACTATCCCCAAGAATCTACAGGGGGCCGTGAGTAATTTGGCAAACCAGATGAGTGGCAAGAAGGAAGATGGTGATATTTTTGGACTCTGAAGAAATCGCTAAAATCTTAACTGTAATATCTGCTGTCTACCCGAATTTCAAAGTGGATGGCGCTGGAATTATGAATACGACCTGGCATGCATTACTCAAGGATCTTGATTATAAACATGCCAGCGAAGCATTGTTTAAACTGCTTAAAGTGATGAAGTTTCCTCCAACACCGGCGGATATCATCGAAATGGCAAAAGTTGAAAAGTTGTTAAATTTTGAAAGACAGGAGGAATTAAAAATTGAATCATGCGGAAACCCACGACTTTCTGGAGGAAATGCAGGGATGCTTTCCTCGGATTAGTTCAAAAGCAACAGCAATAGAAACATGGCAGGAAATTCTTGAAAAAGTGCCTTATGAGACTTGCCACAAGGCGTATATAAAATTTTTGAAAGCGGGAGAAACACGGGAACCAAAACCCGGAGATATTCTCGCGCTGGCTAGAACGTTATATAAAGTTACTCAGATTGAGTCTGTGGCGTGTGATATCTGTAAGGGGAGCGGAATGCTGATGCTGATTGATCCAGATGGCCATGAAAGTGTTGGCCGGTGTTCTTGTGAGAATGGAAAGAAATACCCTGGGTTCCCGATAGTAAAACTTGATTTTTATCGTTATAACCAGATGGGTAGGATAGAAACCACCTATGGGGCTTGAGGTGTTGAATGATTTATTTAATTGCTGACACAAGCAGATTTGAATGGCCATTGGCCACGGCTGGGAGTTTAAATGAACTTGCGAAAATGTGCAATACTACGGTCAACCATATCAGTGTCATAATTTGCCGTGGCAGAGCTACAAAACTATTTAATGGCCGACCAGCTATGATTTATAAATTTCAGGAGGAAATGGAAACGTGAATAATAATTGTCAAAGTTGTCAAAATAGACATGGGAGATTATGCAGCAAATACAGCGAAATGATTGATCTGATTAAAGTGGAAGGTAGCATTTTAGAATTTAAACCAGCAAAGGAATGTGAAAATGAACATTGGAGAACGAATCAAAAAAGAGCGTGAACAGCTTGGGTGGTCTCAGGAAGCATTGGCATTCTCTGCAGGTGTATCGCAAAGGTGTATCAGCCATTATGAACTTGGTCAACGAGAACCGCAATATGAAACGATTAAGAAAATCATGAAAGCTCTGGGGTTTCAAGTGCAGTTAGTAAAGATGGAGGGTGAAAAATGAATGTTGAAGATATTAAATTCTTGATTGAATTACAAGGAAAGTTAAATAGTCAGGAAAATGATGGCAATGCCAATCCTGTATTTTGGGGAGTGATGGAAGAGCAGAAAGTTCCAGCGCTTCCTGGGTGTGAAGACGGGGTTGAATTGGCCATTGATTCAGAAAGAGTTTATTCTGAGGACGAACTTGACGAATTAAAACAGTGGATGAGCGATGTCGGGTATTTTAACGAATGTGAATTGGATTCGATTTATGATTTAGAGGATGCAAAAGGAGTTCTTATAGAAAAAGATATCGACTGCGAAATCTATACTTACAGAATTGAAGGTGTATTAACCAAAAATACAGGCGCATTTTTAACAAAGGAAGCTTGCCGGGAATACATTGATCAGTTTGGGTACAATCATTCAAAACCTTATACTTATGCGATGACAGCATATCGAAATTTTGAGTTGGAAAAATTACTAAAAATTATTAAAACAGCGGATTTCGAAATTCTATTGGAGGCTAATATATGAATAAGTACCGAAAGCTTCAGACAATAAAACACGCTCTGCAATATTACATTACCAGGCCAGATGCAAATCCGAAAGATATTGAACAAGAAAAGGTATTACTTGAAAAGATCAAAGAAGATATTCGTACATTGAAATCAAAGTGGTATGGCAGTGGAGCCAAAGGATGAATTGGATCTGTGAAGGTTGTTCTTACATTGATTGTCCATCATATATTTGTATCTGGGCGTGTCCCAGAAAAGGAGGAACGCATGAAAGGGAAAAAGAAAAACGCTTGTAAAAAGAAGGAGTGTAAGCACTACAATAATTATTTCAAAAATAATTGTTCAGCTTCGGCAAATGCACATCGTTTAAAGAGGTGCCAGAATTATGAAATGAGTATTCATGCTATAAGTTGATTTGGATGAAAAAGCGCATAAAATAAGTCAGAGTCGGAGGTTACTAAATGAAGTTCCCGCATTGGTTGAAAATTTCAATAGTACTATTATTTTTAGTAAACTTTACATTCATTGCTTGTTCTGGCGTGGCAGAAGCTAAAGGTAGCTCAGTTTCGGTAAAGCCGAGTGTGTCTAAACCAAGTGTTTCCACTTGTAAGCCAAGCGTATCGACAAGTAAACCATCAACTTCGAGTAAGCCGAGCAATGCAAGCAGCTCGTCAAGCACAGGCAAAACAAACGTTACAAGCAGCTATAAACCAGCCACGACCATTACATACAGTACAAAATCAGTAGAATCAAGTAGTTATTACGCTTTTAGTAACAAAAAATTTGATTTTTCGAGACCATATAAGTCATTAAAAAACTACGACTATTCAACGATTATGAGTAGTACCTTTTATTATAGAAATTCGTTTTTATCAAATTACCTTGATTATTTAATCATCCAAAATTTATTAAACGACGAAGAAGACGATGATAAAAATAATGATGCGTGGTTACTAATGTATATGATTTTCAAGTAATGATTGAGCCGAAAAAGCCCATAAAAAAAGGAGCTTTCGCCCCAAGTTGCTCATAAAACTATTTTAACATGGGGGGAAGCGAATGTCAAAGATTAAGAGTATTACGGCCATGATCAATATAGAGACGAATTGTAGGGACAATCTGGTTCGCAGAAAAGGGAGACTGATGAACCAGATTGCTCCCGATGGTATTAAAACAAGTAATCTGGGGGATGATCTGGATGCGTCATGCATTCACGGTAACCAGTCAAGAGCTTTTGAAGATATTCTTCCGGAGGTCATGGAGTTGCAACAACAAATTAATGAACACAACCGGGAGATTGATGTTCTCGTTAATTTGAAAAACCAGATCCTTGAGCAGATAAGTAGTATTGATAATGTGAATACAAAGGTTAAATATCTGAGGGATCAGGTTGGTTACAGTTTGCAGGAGATTGCGTTGGTGCTGGGGTATAGCTACGACTATATAAGAGAAATATCGGCTTCCTTAAACAAAAATTAAGATACGCCTAATACGCACAAAAAGATTGATATAAATGCGTATTAGGCGTATAATTTAGCTAAGATCATATAGGAGGTGTTTTATGACATTTCGTGAAGCGGTTAAGATGATCGAAAAAGATGGTTGGGTTTTAGATACCGTTAGAGGTTCTCACCATCATTTCAAACATCCAATTAAACCAGGAAAAGTCACAATTCCAATTCCTAAGCATAACGACTTGAATAGTCGTACTATAAAAAGCATTAGGAAGCAGGCGGGGCTTGAATAGCCCCTTTACACACCTGCCTATGTAAAATATTTAATATATCAGTATTGTAAGGAGGTAGAAAAATGTCTAAGAAGTCGACTTATCCTGCGGTATTTTATCCTTGGGACGATGGAAAAGGATATACGGTTGAAGTGCCGGATCTACCAGGGTGCGTATCCGAAGGCGAAGATTTGGCAACTGCTATCGAAATGGCAGAAGATGCTGCGAGCGGCTGGATCGTAGGAGAACTTGAAGATGGAAAGGAGGTACCTAGCCCAAGTAGATTTGCTGAGATTATCCCCGAAGAAGAAGGTGCATTTGTACAATATCTTGTTCTGGATATTTCAGAATATTCTAGAAAGTATGGGAAAAAAGTAGTCAAAAAGAATTTGACAATTCCTGCATGGCTTGCAACAAGAGCACAGGAACAAAACGTAAATTTTTCAAAAGTATTGCAAGATGCATTAATTGAAAAAATGCATTTGCAGAAATAAGAAAATTTATGAATGACAACTTAAGCGGTCATTACACATAAAAAAGTCAGTTAAGCTGACTTTTTTTATTGCAATTAATTTTGAGAAAGTAATTTGAATAGATGTAGTGCTTCTTAAATCCCACAATTTACCCCACAGCAATTTTTTTAAAACCATGATATTATCTAACATAGCAAAGTAGGTAAAGAATTGAGCAGCCGGAAAGGTTGCTTTTTTTATTTTAAAAAGGAGGGTGTGATCATGAAATGAAAAAGCGACCATCAAATCCCATAAAGGATATTGATAATGTTCTGAATATTCAGGATTATTTGTTAGCTAATAGCCAAAGGGAGCAGGAAGGATTGCGGAATTATGTTTTGTTTGTGGTTGGCATAACGACCGGCTTTCGTGCCGGTGATCTGGTTAAGCTGCAGGTGAGAGATGTGAAGGAAGCCATCCGTTCTGGAGAGTTCCTTATTCTAGAGGGAAAGAAAAAGAATGCAAAGAACATCAGAGAAAAAAACAGGAAGCCGCGATCTGCTGAAATCCTACCAGCTGTCGCAAAGATATTGAGGGACTATATCAAAGACAAACAGGATTATGATTACATGTTTCCCAGTCGTAAAGGTGGGCCGATTGGAGTTCAGGCAGTGAGTAATATTCTTAAAGATGCCGGTGAATACTTTGGCTTGAGAAATATCTCAGCGCATAGCATGAGAAAGACATACGCTTACAAAATATTCCGAGACAATGTAAATTTTCACATTATTTCGGACTGGTTTAATCACAATAAAACGGATGAAAAAGAACGGAATAATGTAAAAATTATGAGTTGTTGAAAATAAAACGCCAGTCTTTAATCACATAATCACGCTTTATTTCTCCAGAAAAAAAGGGAAGTAACGCCGTCAGGCGTTAAATCCCAGCTTCCGCAGAAGCGGCAAAAACAATCTCTTCATCGATAAGATCGGTTTGCTTTTGAAAGGCGAGAATCAGACATTGGGTAACCAGATTACCGACTAATCGGGGATAACCGCCAGTGGATGACGAAATGGCTTCATAAGCATTCTCGTTGATCAGATTCCGTGAAACACCGGCATGCTTAAACCGGTGTTTGATATAGTCCCGGACCTCATCCGGTGTCAGCGGCGAGAAATGAAACCGGGTCACCAGTCGCTGATCCAGCGACCGGTTCTGGTTTAAGGCCAGGCGGTTGGCCAGCGTTGGTAAACCAGTGAGAATCAGGATAAAAGGC
>NZ_LKEU01000052.1 GCF_001766835.1 Acetobacterium wieringae
TTACAGAAATCCCCTGTAAAGATGGAAAACTTTATCTGGCACCCATTTTTGATTGCTATGACGGCAGTATCCGGGGCTTCAGGATGGATGACAACATGCGGGCAGACCTTTGTGTTGAAGCGTTTCAAAACGCCTGCAGAGATGATGGTGCCGAAGGAATGATCCTTCATTCCGATCGGGGCACGCAGTTTACCAGCCAACGCTTTCGAAAGGTATTAAAAAAAGCAAATGCCATCCAGAGTATGAGTGGCACCGGGCGTTGTTATGATAATGCCCGGATGGAAAGTTTTTTCGCAACGCTGAAAAAAGAGAAGCTCTATAAAATTAATACCAAAAGTATGCCCATGGTTGAAGTCAAAACGATTGTTCATCGCTACATCCATTATTACAATCGTCGACGAATTTACAGTACAAATAATGGCTATCCACCGCTAGTTTATCGGGGGCTTTTTATCGACAATCACCAGCTCGCTGCATAGCATTCAAAGTTTTGATGATTGTTACCGACGATGAGGGCTGGCTATTCTATAGGGGCTTGGAAAATTCCTTGCGTGTTTTGACTGAACTATTATTGACAATTCCAGTCAGGGAAAAGGCAACAAGGATCGGGTGATTCCCATCAATGCCAAACTGAAGGAAGAACTGGTCAATTATTTAAATACCATCCGACCCAAAACCACTTCCAGCTATTTCTTTGCCACCACCCGAACCGGCAGACTCTCCCGGCAGACAGTGAATGAGACTCTGATTGAAACGGTGGCTAAACTGGGCTGGGAAAAGCATGTCACCGCCCATATTCTGAGACATTCCTTTGCTTCCAATCTGGTCAGAAATCAGGCTCCCCTGCCAGCAGTTCAGAAGCTACTGGGACACAGCAATCTCACCGTCACCAGTCGCTACATTCATCAGGATATTGGTCAACTGCAGCAGGCTGTCAATCTCATTTAGGGATTGGCAGCGATGATTCAGAAAAAGAAAGGAAAAAAATAATGAAAGCATCAATGGAACCCATCTATGATCAGCGTGTCACCGAGACATTGGCTGGCCTGATGGAAGGAAAAACAAGAAAAGAACTGGCTGAAACCTTTGAACTGGCTAATTGGCGATCCCTGGACACCTATCTGCGCCGAAAAGGCTTCACCTGGGACAGTCACAATCAGACCTACATTCCCGCCGTGACAAAAGCAGACACTATTCTTGACGAACTGGAATCCGGAGCACCATTCAAAGCCGAAATGATCATCAAGCGTTTTGAAGAAATGGGTGATGACAGTGATCCCAGAACCATTGCCCGGGAGTTTGGTTTAAAGATCACCGGGAGTTGGGTGAATACATGGAAAGTAAGCAGTTATTGTGGGATTCTGGAAAGAAAAACTATGTCCTAGTGACGGCGAACACCAGTGACGAAACAATGGCAGAAACGGACAATCTCAATGACAGTGTTTTTAAGTCAGCTGGAAAAAGTGGTGAATCTGCAGTGGGACTGATGGAACTGGAACCCTATCTGCCAATACTTCAGATGCTGCTACAGAACAAAGATCGACTGGTGACACTGCTGATGCCTCAATCCGAAGGAACACTGCCCCGCTATGCCATTCCCGGAAAAGCGGGTTCTCAGACCATCTATTTCTCAGATGCTTTGATTCGACTAATGAAGGAATATTGTGACAGTAAAAATGTGAAACAGCGGGATGTTCTTGAAATCGCTCTGACTGAATTCTTCAGACGTTATGGTTTTCAGCGGGAAATGGACAAGCTGTTGGCCAAATGCTAGCCGGATGATCTTCCCCCCTTTTGTCCCGTTTTTATCGTCAGTGGCGTCAGTACCGACAATGATCTGCCGGGACTGTCAGCATTGTCGATAGTTTTGGAGCAAAAAGGTGGCGAATGAGAGAAGGCTTTTTATCATGATCAAATTTAATAGCATTTTAAAGGGAGATCGATTATAATGATGACAATAGCAAAGAAGGTGAACGAATGAAAGTGACTGAGACAAAAAAGACTGAGAAAAAAGTACAGAATCCCCATGATATGTTTTTCAGGGCGACCTTTGCGAATCTGGAAGTTTCACAGAATTTTCTAAAAGACTCCCTGCCAGATTCGATCTTAAAGACCATTGATCTGAACAATCTGGAACTGCAAAATGGTACCTACGTCAGCAAGAAACTGGAAGAAACCCGTTCAGATCTGTTGTTTCGAACCACCATCAATCAGAAAGAAGCCTATCTCTATCTTCTTTTTGAACACAAGAGTTATCTGGACAAAAATGTGGGATTGCAGTTATTGAACTATCTGGTCAGCATCTGGAATCAAAAAATTAAAAACGAAAAAGCCAAACATATCCCGGTGATCATTCCGATGGTTATTTATCATGGGCAACAAAACTGGGAACTTGGAAACGCTTTGGACACGATGATTCTCGACTATGATGAATTACCCGATGACATCAAGCAAGGTATCCCTAATTTCCGTTACCATGTCTATGATCTGAATCGATTTCCAGATGAGGCAATTGTACTGGGTTCACGTTATTATGTGACGCTTTCAATTCTGAAACATGTCAACAGGGATGACGAACAGGAATTGCTCGAAGCCCTCAAAAGAGTTGCTGCAGCACTGAATGCAATGAATGAAAAAGAGACAGCTACGGAGTACTTTGAAACCTGTCTGCGTTATGTTTACGAAATTGTGCCGGAATTTTCAAAAGTGAATTCAAATATTGTTCAAAAATACATTGAAGGAATTTTTCCTGAAGGGAGTGAAGTAGCGATGACACTTGCAGAAGTTTTAAGAGAAGAAGGTTTTGAAAAAGGAATTTTAAAAGGGAAAGAAGAAGGAATTGAAGAAGGTATCGAAAAAGGCGAAACCAAAGCATTGATCAAAATGGCAATCAAATTATTGACTCAAAAATTCGGCGTCATGTCTGCTGAGTATTCTGAAGCGATCACTAAATTGGATTCAACAAATTTAGAGATATTAATTGAGGGAATTAAAGGTTTTGAAAATTTAGATGATGTCAAAAAGTTTTTAGCCCTCTGAGGCTTGCAGGAGTTTAATTAGTGTGATCGGAAATGCAGATGGAGTGCCACTAATTGCTGAACAGGAATTGCATGATCTCCAAAAATTTTCTCCCGTATTTGCCGTCAGTCCCGGCAGTGCCGACAGTTTGTGTGGGAAGAATCAAAATAGGGATTGCCTGAGATTACAGAATATGCCAAGATAATTTGATTGGACAGAAGGAGGAATCGCTTTGTGGCGAGAACCAAACCAGAAAAGCTTCTTCTTCTGTTTTAATCATTTCTAAGAAGATCACACAGTCATTTTGTCTGACGAGACTGACACGACTGACGGGATTTTAGGAAGAAAAAAGGTGGATGGGTTGGAATTCAGGAACAACATCACCGGGTTTCAGCAACACCAGCCAAAGTAGCACAATCTGTTGGAAACACTTGAATTTTCAGAAAATCGGATGGGAATTTCTTATGTTGAAAACCTGTTTATAGATTTTTTGTTTTTTTTATATTCACAAGGATACCGCTCTGTTTTTTATCTTTAGAAAAACTGTTCTGCGTTAATGGAATCTCTGGAAGTATTGGTTTAAGTGGGTTTTAGCAAAATGATCCAACTCTGATTTTAAGTGCGTTTTCAAATATTATCGCTGCTCAGGCTAGTCTGATTCCAATGCCTAAAGTTGCTGATGTAACTGTAGTTGATGCTACTAGAATTAATGTTAACTACAACACAGCAATGGATATTGTAACTATGGGTACTGCTTCCAAATATTCAGTATCAGGCAATACAGTTGCTTCTGTTGAAGTTTCAGCAGATCATAAAGTAGCGACTTTAACATTAGGCACACCACTAACAAACGTTGACGCAAATACCACAGTTGGCGTAAATGGCGTAAAAGATCCTTACAACAATGAAATCAAAAATTTCGCCAAAGTTTATGTACTTTCTGATAAAGTCCGTCCTGTAGCTGGTTCTCTTGTTTGGGATGACAGCCAAACTTTATCTTTTACAATTGATAAAGATGCGGATTTAGATACAACTAATACATCAGGTAATGCGAAAAATGTAAATGCATTTGTAGCCGTATATGATGCTAACGGAATCAAAAAATTCGGTTTAATCAATACAGGAACTCAGGCAACATATGTCACTGCAAACAACCAAAGCAAAGTTACAGTTAATGTTGCAGGTTTAACAGCCGGCAATTATACATTGCAGGTAGTTGGATTAAAAGACAAAGCTACAAATCTGATTAATCCAAACCCAACTATTCAGTCTTTTACTATCACAAATGATACAACAGCCCCAGCGGTTACTTCAATAACTCCAGTTGGTTATGCAGGTGGTAATGCAACATTTGATGTTGTGTTCACTGAAAGACTTCAAGCAAACCCAACAATTGATATTGATGATGTAACAAAAGCAATCGGAACACCAGTTGTTTCAGCTGATGGAAAAACATATACAATCACAGTAACAACTACTTCAGGTTTACACAAAGTAACAGTTAAAAACTTCAAAGATTTAGCTGGTAACTCTGGAACAGCTGTAGCTCAAATGGTTACATTTACTGCAAGTTCACCACAATTAGTAAGCGCACAATATCAACCAACAGCAGGTGGTAACAAAATTGTAGTCAAATTCGACCGTAATATCGTAGCAGATACACCAGCTGATATTACAGCAGGTTCATATGTTTATGACAATGTACAGTATGCTTTAAGCACATTGACAGATGGTGGAAAAATTGATAAATCTGCCTTAACTGTAGCTGATATAGACAATGATGGTATTAAAGAATTATTAATTAATGCAGACGATTATTCAGGAACAGCTGGTGCTGTTACAGCGCTTCCAGTAGGTTCTTACACAGTAACATTACCTGCAGGCGAAGTAAAAGATGCAGCTGGACAGGCTAACACTGCAAAAACTTTAACATTTGTTGTACCTTCAAATGCTTCAGTTACAACAACAGCTTCACCAGCTGCAAAAGGTACAGCAGCTAATGGCGATGCTAACTATGTAGATGTTACATTTACTCAAAAAGTAACTGATGCAACTGCATTAAATTTAGCTAACTACAAAGTTGAAGGCTCACAAGTATTCACAAATGCGGTATTTACTGATTCTACTAAGAAAATCGTACGCTTAACAATGGCAGCAGGCGCTATCCAAACTAATGGTAGCTACACTGTAACAGTTGATAATGTTGTCGATACAAACGGAAATGCAGTTCAGGCTTTCAGTGGAGCTGTAACTCTGTATGAAAATGTAAAACCATTCATTGCTTTGGCAGAAGTTAATGCAACAAATAATGTTAAAGTAACATTCAATGAAGCTTTAACTGGTACAATTAACAATGCTGACTTAGAAGTATATGTAAATGGCTCAAAAGTTGCTAGCACAGTTTCCTTTACATCAGGTGCATCTATTGCTAACATTACACTAACAACTCCTTTAGCTGATACAACATCTACAGTAGTTGTTAAAACAGCAAGCACTTTCAGTGTAGTTGATGCTAATAAGAACGAAGCTGTAACAGGATTTGAAAAAACTGCTGTTTGGAATGTAGTTGTCGATACAACAGCTCCAACATTAAGTGCAATTTCTGCTGGTAACCTTGCAGCAACAACAGCTGACTTGACTTTCACATCAGATGAAGCAGGTACATACTATTACTTAGTATATGCAGCTGCAGATGCTGCGCCAACAGCGGCAACTGTTAAAGCACAAGGTACTGCGGTAACGAAAGGAACTGCTGCTGCTACAGCTGCAGCTCAAACTGTTAATATGACAGGATTGACAACAGCTACTGCTTATAAGGCATATGTAGTTGTTGAAGATGCAGCTGGCAACTTATCAACAGTAGGTGCAACAGCATCATTTACAACACTATAGAATAATAGAACTAAACGGTGCCTGTCACTTAACTTATTCAACTTAACTTATTGAGGTGGATAGTATAGAAACAGAGAATAGAGACGATTCGGGTTCTTCGGGACTCGGGTCGTCTTTTCTTTTTTGCCAGGGTGGAGTGACACGGGGTAAGCGATTCAAAAGGAGGATAACGTATAAGGTGACATGGGGACGTTTGTGTGCCACGAAGGCATAGTATTTAAAATAATACAGAGCTATGCTCTATAGAAGATGAAGGAAGGCCCTTCGGAACCGCCATTCAGGTGGAGGTTTCAAACCACCTTAAGCTGCTCTGGTAAAGAGTCAGGGTAGTGAGCGTTAAGGAAAAGGCAACCAAAGAGTTGTCAGGTGAGAATCATGGAGATGAGTACCAGCGAATCACCGTACAAGTGTCGAAACGTGTTTTAATGTCATCAAAACTGGAGTCTGAACGTCATTCCAGGATAAGTATAGAGGTAACCTGATTACCGACTATATGATGACCGGCATAGAGGTGACATGAACATGATACAGGCTTTTATAGGGAACGTGGGAACCTGTACTGGGGGTGACATGGGGACGTTTCTGTTGTCACATTTAGAATTGAGCACAAGGGGACGGTTCTATTGTGCACTTTGCTGGCTGAAAAATATTGAGCAAACTGTCTGGAAAAGATTTAGCTGGTGGCTCAGGTTTCCAGCTTTTGTCTGTTTCCAATTTGTTGGCCAGTTTTTGCCCAGCTAAACTCGCTGAAGAATTTGAATTCTCCAACCAGTCTATTTTTTTCTCCAAATTGCCGTCAGTACCGACAGTTGTGTCAGACGAAGTGACATGGGCAAGTGACATGGGGACGTTTCTGTTGTCACATTAGTTAAAAAAGTCTGAGCGATCTGACTGGAAAACTATTCTGCAGTGAATGTGACTTTTCGCTATTGTCTGTTTGCAATGAGTTGAGCCAGTATTCCAGCTGCAAATCTCACTAAAGAATCTGAATTCTCCAACGAGTCCAGAGTGCCACAAATATTTTCTCCCTAAATTGCCGTCAGTGCTGACAGTCGTGACAGGAGCGTTCCGGTCTACAGTGCCAGTCGATTTGATGACAGAGCCAGCTAATCCGGACTACAGTGCCACTGGTTTTGGACTCGGATTAAAAAATCGTCCCAGATTTCGTAAGCGATCAATAACAGGGTGCCTTACATCCTGAATAAATCCATGAGATAATAGACTCCAAACATAAACCAAAGTTTTTCAAGTTGTAGTTTTTCGAGTTTTTCAAGTGACTTTGAAAAACTGCACAGGAGGGTATTGCAAATGGATGAAATAACTCCAGTTAAAACAAAGTTCCGCATGGAACAGTGGACACAACTGATTCAGGATCAACGGTCAAGTGGAATGACCGTCAAGGTCTGGTGTCAGCAGAATCTGGTTAAAGAAACATCCTATTATTATTGGCTGAAACGCATCCGTCAACAAGCTTGTGGCCAGGAAATGGTGTCCACACAACTGGAACCGGATGAACCGGTTACTTTTGCCAAACTTCCGATGAGTCTGGGAAAAACGAACCGGAGTCCAGCAGTGGTGATTAATCTTCCATCGGCAACGATTGAGGTGATGGATGGAGCTGCCCCGGAAACCATTGAATATTTCGGCTGGAAAAACCAGGCTGTCCGGAGGCTCATGTCTCCGAGACCGGACAGTGGTTTCAAACGTTTCGACATGGTGCCAAGTGGCTATTTAAGTGTTTTTAGAATCAATTCCGTAAATTTCTCGCATGGAGCGATCATGCTCCTTGTCGATATACTGAATCTCAATGCTGTGTGAATCGTGAACAATCCGATCAAGAATGGCATCGGCGACAGTGGCTTCAGGAAATTTGGTGTACCAGACGAGTGGGGCGAACTGAGAGCAGAAAATTGTGGAAACCTTTTTATGACGGGCGTGGATAATCTCCAGTAAGTCCCTGGCTTCCGTTTCGGTCAGTTTGATCAGCAACCATTCTTCGAGGATCAGGAGGGTGTATTTCTGATAGTGCCGGATCGCTTCTTTGAACTTGCCCTCGCCCCTGGCAACCGCCAGTTCAGCCAGCAGTTCCGGCAGACGGATGTATTTTGTGGCGTAGTAGTGTTTGCAGGCTTCCATTCCCAGAGCACAGGCAATGTAGGACTTACCCGTACCCGTTGCCCCGGCAATGATAATATTGTGTGCTTCCCGGATGTATTCACAGGTCGACAGGCGTTCAATCAGTTTTTTATTGAGTTTTCGACCAGCCTGATAATTGATGTCATGAACATTTGCCTGGGACTGATCAAAACCAGCCTTTTTGATCAATCGCTGCAACCGGTTATTCTTGCGGCTGGTATATTCCCGGTCAACCATCAGACCGAACCGGTCTTCAAGCGGAATATCCGCCATGGAGGGATCGTTCAATTGCAGACGGAAGGCATCAGCCATTGTTGACAGGTGCATTTCGATGAGTTTATTGAGGGTGGCTTCATTCGTCATGATGCTTACCTCCATAATAGCTGGCCCCCCGGGTATATCCGTATTGATTTTCAACAGATGACTCATGATCCTTTTCTGGTTGATCGGACAGTTTATCCTGTCCGGTTGTGAGAATATTTTTAACACTCTTATAACTGGGATGAGGTGTATAGGACAAGGCCTTTTTACAGGCGGCTTCCAGACGGTTGACCGAATATTTATCAGCCAGCTTCAACAGATCCACACAGGATTTGTAACCCTGCTGTTCGACCTTGAAGGAAGCCAGAACCGATTTTACCGTCGTAACGGTATGGGGCCCGATTTTATGGGCCCATTCAATAAAGCGATCGCCATTCCACTCCAGGTATTTCTGATGATCCTCCGGCATATGGGGGAGACACGGGGACGTTTCTGTTGTCACATTTAGAAGAGTGTGATAGAATGTAGTAAAGAGGACTAAGAAGTGAGGTAAAAAATGGCGAGGCAGGCAAGAGTAAGAAGTATGACAAGTATTTATCATGTGATGTTAAAAGGGATAGACAGTCGAAACATATTTATGGATGATGAAGACAAAATGTACTTTATGGAAAAACTGAAGCGAGCTAAGGAAACGGGAGAATTTAAACTCTATGCTTA
>NZ_LKEU01000053.1 GCF_001766835.1 Acetobacterium wieringae
CATCAAATTTAACACTCCCTTCACCTCCAAATATGATTATTTCATATTTGGGGATTAATTAAAATAGTGGGCCATTTTTCAACTAAAAATCTGTCAAAAATGGACCACTATTAAAATATCATATACAATCTTTATGATTTCTATTAAGTAAGAGCTGAGATAATCCTGAAATGATCATTTTATGCTGTTCGCATCTAACCTCTAATTTTTTATAGTTAATAGGTTGAGAAATAACTGTCATTCGTTCTACGTGAAACGAATGTTTACTCAGTTTATCAATAATATCGAAACTAATTCCATTTTCATCGACATTGACACAATCAAAGATATATTTAGGAGCAGATAGTATCATATAAATATGTGATTGGTTTAAATAAGTTTTTAAAGGCTCCTCGATTGTGTATAAAGACTCGACAGGAAATAAAAAGTATTTTTCAGCAAAAACATTTAAGCAAGCTTCAGTAGAAAATTTTGGCAGTAGACTTTTTCCATCCATTTTAGATTCTCCTATTCAGTTTTGATAATAAAACATTATTTATATGAGTTAAACAGGTTTGACGTTAACATATACACCTTAGAATCAAATTCACAATGTTATAAAGATAAAAAAGTATGAATGTTTATTATAATCGATCAAATATATCTATTTTTTTTAAATTTATAAGACTAAAACCCAGATCTTCGACTATTTGCTTCACGCTGCTCTTTCATAAACAGATAATCTGCCCGGCTCGTGACATTACCTGGTTTCTTGCGACATTCGTCCAGGAATACATGAATCTTCTTTTTATTTTCAATCCCTTTGAAATAAACCGTTTCTCTTGCGATAGCTTCCAGTCCTGGCAGCTCTACCTTTAAGTATTCACGGCTTAAACCGTTATTCACCACAAAATAGACTTCTTTGTATTCATAATAAAGTTCCTCAATGGCATAGGGGCTTTCCTTCAGGTATAGATCCTGCATGATATAAATCAACGATTCCAGTGATCGGTACTCAATGACCTTTCCTATTCCTACCAGGTCCCGTTCTGAAGCAATGGTTTCTATATCATTTACTCTTAGAATCTCGGCACCATACTTTTTACAAAAGATGCCATACGGCGCTGTCAGAACGATATTTGCCTGACGCTTGATCCGATAATCCACGCCATGCTTGGGACTGACATTAAGGATTGTGATTCTATTTGTTTTAAAAAAAGCATCGTATTTTTCAAAGATCTTTTGAGCAACCTCATCGTCCCGGATACGAAACAGCGTTCTTGGCGTGATATAACCATCCTGTTTCAGCCAGGCAACTGCCTGTGGCTCCATCTGCCGAAAAATCCGGCTTGGTGGATAGAGAACATCATCTTTATGACTTTTAACATATTTCAAAATTTCCTCTATTAGCTCATCTGATTCATTTAAAATTCGCCGGATCTCATCCTCTGATTCCTTATCACTATTGTTCTCTTGCTTCAGGAATGCACCATAGATACTACTTAGTAAATCCCCTAACTCAAAATATTTCTTAGACAGGGTATCATTGATAATAATCGGCTGTTCATCGATAAAATTTGACCACTGGTAGATTCGTAAATCGATCCCTGGAAAAATGTGTTCGATTTCTTCCCGGCGCTTCAAACGCTTGGCATTCTTCAAAAGACTATCTAGATGTTGCTTATCTGCAATTGCAAAATGTCTGATACACTCGGATCCAGTTCTCAGACAATTCTGATTGATTGAATTTTTGATATAGAATACGTTTTTAATGGGCCTTCCGCACACTTCACAGGTGACTTTCTTATCATCCGGGAGAAGATCCACACTACGGCTTGTATCGATTTGCCATTCATTTTTGGCCTGGGTCACGATATCGTTTCGCATCCGGTAGATATTCAGTTCTTCTTCGGTCGCTTTTTCTTTTTTCAATATCTGCTCATCAATGGTTGTATGTTTTTTAAGTCTTATTTTGAGTAAAGGATAGTCGTTTATCACATCGCTGAACAATAACAAATTCCGTTCTTTTTTGATAATCAGCTTTTTCAAATGAACCTCCCCTTTGTGGTATTGTTTTCATTGTAAGATTAATGAACTGTTTTGTCAAATTATGAAATATATTCTGCAACTAATGCTCCTTACCTTCAACAAACCATTTTGGCTTTTCATAATAGACATAGACGTCTTTATTTTTAATTCGACAAAGATACCGGGTTCCCTGTCCGCCGACCTTCAAAGACGATCTAGGCCGGATATCAAAGATAAAGTCAATATCAAACTCTCGACCATCTTCCCACAATATCTTCATCGGAATGATCTTTCCATCTTTTTCAAATTTTGCAATCACCGGCACAAACTTCTTCACCGCCATAAAAGCATCTCCTTCTAAAAATATGAAATGGGATAGATGACATGATCTTTCTTAGCATCCAGGCACCCCATCGGATCATCAATCGTCACAGCCCGTCGCACCGCCAGATTGCCAAAGCGTTTTTTTAAGCCATCCACGGTATCATCCAATCTTGCCTGTCGTACCCGTAATTCCTCATTGCCAAATAAATCCAGTTGAATGGGCGTTGAATCCGGTATCAGATCGGTAACCCTCACACCCATGGAGCGGATGTCCGAACTGAAATCATAGTTTCTTACAAACAGATCAATAGCAGCTCTGGCAATTTCATTGGTCAGATCCGATGGTTTCTGGAGCTTCATTTGCCTGGTAAAGCTGTGAAGCTCTTTATTTCGAACATGAATGGCCACAGTCTGACAATAACAGCCGGTTTCCCTTAAACGCATGGCCACGCTTTCGGTCAGCATATAAATTATGATCTTGACGTCTTTCAAATTAGTTAAGTCCCTGGGTGTGGTAATGCTGTTGCCAATGCTTTTAATCAGCCGTTCATTGCCATTATAATGCTCATCAAAGCTTTTAACCGGGCTATCGTCCAGACCATTGGCAAACCGCCATAGAACCACCCCCATCTTACCAAACACATGAACCAGAAAATCAAGATTACTTTCTGCTAATTGGCCGATGGTATAAATACCATATTTCAGTAATTTCTTTTTGGTAGATCGCCCCACATAAAGCAGATCCCCAGCTTCCTGTTCCCAGACAATTTTTCTATAATTATCTCGGGTAATTACTGTGATCGCATCCGGTTTCTTGTAATCCGATCCATATTTTGCAAAAATCTTGTTCCAGGATACTCCGATTGATACCGTTACTCCCAGTTCATCTTTAATTTCCGCACTGATCTTTCGGGCAATTTCTTCGCCTGATCCGTGGATTTTCACACTATTCGTACAATCGACCCAGGATTCGTCCAAACCATAAGGCTCCACCTGATCCGAATACCGGTTATAAATCTGTCTGGACAACTTTGAATATCGGAGATACCGTTCATAATTCGGCGGTACAATGATAAGCCCAGGACATTTCCCCATCGCTTGCCATAAGGCTTCTCCGGTCTTAACACCTGCTTTTTTGGCTTTCTCATTCTTGGCCAGGATTATCCCGTGACGTTTTTCCGGATTACCACCAACGGCCACCGGCTTTTCTCTAATCTCTGGATTATATAAACACTCTACCGCTGCATAAAACGAATTCATGTCGCTATGTAAAATAACACGATCCATTTCTTCACCCCACTCAATCACCAAATGAAACGAACGTTCGTTCTATTAATAGTATACCTTTTTATGATATATTGTCAATAACAAATTATAGCCAAAGGGTATTCATCTATTGATTCCATTCATTTTTTTAATTCCTGTTTCCCGAGGAAACAAATCTCTTTGGAGTGAGACAAAAATTTTATAATTTCAGAAACAAAAAAGCTACTGTATTAATTCTATACAATAGCTCAAGTAATAATAATATCCAGTTTTCGTTAAACTTATTTTTGCTTCTCAGATATTTCCCGACAATTATTGACGTTAAATCTCTTTCACATCGACTTCTTCAAATGTTAGGATCTCTTTATCCGATTCTAACTTATCAGTTTCAACTGATAATTGGAGATCTCTGCCAAACTTGTCACTGACCTCATCTACGATTCCCTTGTAGATAGATGAATCCAGTTCCGCTTCACCACTCATTTTTACTTTTAATTGCGACAATTTGATTAGTGGTTTAAGTCCGGACTTCGCAATAATTTTTGTTGTTATTTTAGAACTGAATGATTCATTGACGTCGAGCTTTCCATCGAGAAAATCCATTTTAAGC
>NZ_LKEU01000054.1 GCF_001766835.1 Acetobacterium wieringae
CATTCTTTTCAGCCAGCATGAACTGAGCCCCGGTAATCCGCCGGGAAGCATCATCGATAAAAGCGATCAGATAGGTTTTGCGCTTTTTACCATTAAGAGTCAGATATGGGCCGTGGGAAACATCGGTTTGCCACAGGGTGTTGATATCAACATGGGCGAAACGGCGGCGATCCGACGTATCCGCCACAGATGCCTTTAACAGCTGATGTTTTTTCAGCAGCCGATACACTGTCGAATAGGAACAGTCAGAGCTGGTGAAGTGGCCTTCATGAATGAGCCACTCATGGAACAACTTCACCGATAAATGAATGTTTTCCGTTCGCAGCGTAAGGAGCCGTTTGGCCGATTCTGCCGGTAGCGCCCGGGAAGACCCTTTGTCTGTCCGAACCTTGGGCTTGAGCGCATCAAAACCATGGCGCCGGTACAGCCGGTGCCATTCCAGCAGGGTTTTACGGTTGTAGGACGGATGCCATAATGCGGGACATCATGGGTTTTGGCACTGACCTCATCCAGATAAGCCGTGTGGTTTGTGACGGTATCCGTCAGTAACGGCGCAATCAGGCCATAGCGAAATAAAGCAATCAATTCTTTGTCTTTTTCAGTCATTGTAAAAAACCTCCGATTAATTAGATATGAGGTTTTAAGGATCCAGAAAACCAGGTAAGTAGAGCATAACGGATCAAGCGATAAAAGGCAAAGCAAAAGCGCTGTGGGACAAATAGTTCTTCAAAAAAATAGGGAAGGATGGTACAATTAAAGTGCCATAAATCCTATCTTAAAATGATCGTGATATCTTTTGCCGAAGATGTGGGGCTTCCCCACCGAGTAGACCATTTCAAGAAGCTTTATGGCTTTTTTATGCCCAAAATCAGGAAAGACGATTAAAGGATCATGGCAGATGCGAAAATACTCAATCAGCCGGTTCAGACAAAAAAGAAAACGCCGGGTGATAAAGTGCCGATGCTGATGCGCTAAAGCGCAGCCTGAAGGAATCCTGTTAAAGAAGGCCCAAAGCAGTTCCAGTAGGAATGGAAGGGCCAGTTGAAACCCGGAATGGCAGAAAGAAGGCAGGATACTCACGGTCTTACCGCAATGAATACAGTAATGGCGTTGGACCGGAATGGAGAAGACATCCTCATACCAGATCACATGTCGGTGATAGATACCATGAAGATGAAGCCGCCTGCACGAATGACAATGAGGACAGCTGTCGATGCGAACTTTTTCAGCGGTGTAGAATTCGGTGATATAATCCAGCGGGTGTTCAGAAAAGTGTTCCAGATGAACCATGGTTGGTGCTTCCTTAATATGCTTAATGATTAATCATTATACCATAGTTGAAAAGCCGGGTTTAGCCGGAATAATTTGATTAAATCAGGGCTGTTTTGACACTTATAATTTGCTAATT
Source organism: Acetobacterium wieringae (assembly GCF_001766835.1). Taxonomy (GTDB): domain Bacteria; phylum Bacillota; class Clostridia; order Eubacteriales; family Eubacteriaceae; genus Acetobacterium; species Acetobacterium wieringae. The sequence continues at coordinate 1,409 of NZ_LKEU01000054.1, forward strand.
AACAGGGTATCGGCTATACCAAAGTTAAAGAAACCCATCTGTTTAAAGAATCAATTGTTTTGTTTAAATATGCTATGGTTTTCACCGTGGAAATGAAAAAAACAGCGATTGAACAAGCGCCGTCAAAAAAAACCATTCAAGAAATTTTTAGAACCTACTATGAACTTGGCCGGGCGGTTAATCTGATTTCTGATTTTTTAAGAGAAAAAGGTTTTAATGCCCAGGCCATCCCGGCGATCGGCAGTAATTTGAATCTTACGGTGATGGCCAGGGATGCCGGACTGGGCGGCTTTGGAAAAAATGGGTTGCTGATCACACCTGATTACGGTCCCAGCGTACGACTGGCAGCAGTGTTAACCGACATCGAAAATCTTCCGGTTAACCAGAGATTAGATTATGATTGGCTACCAGATTTCTGTGCCACATGTCATGCGTGCGTCAAAAAATGTCCGGCCCAGGCCATTTATGAAAAGCCAATGATCTGCAAAGATGGCAGTGAGCAGCATATTGACTACAAAAAGTGCGCCGTTCCGTTTTCAAAACAGCATGGCTGCACCGTGTGTATTAAAGAGTGTGCGTTTTTTAAATCGGACTATAAAAAAATAGCAGCTGCCTACATTAGAAAAGAAAAAGCAGCAAAATAAAAGCTTCCAGTAGGAAAAAATCCACGAAAATGAGTGCTTAGCAGCATGAGCTTGTATTTCGTGGTTTTTTATTACTTGAATTTAGCCATGATTTTTGAATGAAAGCTGATTGGAAAAAGGCTATTCTAGCCTCCACTACTATTGAGGATAAAAACCAGTTAAAAAGGAGCGGCGTATGTATTTCATGAGAACGAGGATTAGCAGTTGTTAATTATAGCGGACCGGATCATGTATCAGTGGACATGGTTTTGACTAATTAGCACACGATAGAAAGCCTCAAAATTGAATCATCTCCCAAACAATCCCAGAATGAGGCATTGAACGGATCTGCACATGCTCATTGAAAATGATTGACAAAGCGAAAGAATAATTGCTCCATATAGTTAGGTAAGTTAACTATATGGAGGTGCAAATGAATGTTGATCTTATAAATAGTGCGGATGTAATTGGGATGTTTTGCAGGTTACATATGAACTCAAAGCGGGATTTTTCCATAAGACCTAGTGAAATGGGTGTACTGATATACGCTCAAAAGCAAAGCTGTGCTGTGACTCCGCTGATGATCAGCCAATTTTTTAACATCTCCAAACCTTCGGTCAGCTTAATGGTAAAATCTTTGACGAAGCAAGGTTTTTTAATCAAGGAAAGCTCGATTACTGATAAGCGAAGTTATACACTTGTGATAACCGAAAAAGGAGAGAATCTGGTTGAGTCATCGTTTATTGAGTATTTTAAAGCGGTTAAATTATTGAAAGAAAAAATGGGTGTGGATAAATTTGGTCAATTAGTTGACTTAATGAAAATTGCAAATTGCATATTAGAAGAGGAAAATACCGGATCGGAAGCGTTAGACTATTTCCAGGTGGCAGATGTGCTAAGTAAATTGAATAACAGAAAAATAACATACGTCAAACCAGGCCTGTTAAAATATCGAAATTACTATATCAAGAACCGTGGGCTGGATAAAGGCTATGTCAATGTTACGGTCATGTTGTATATCATGACCAGACTCGGTACGGCTAAAACAATCACCAATGAATTTTTTAAATTAACCGGAAAAAACCCTCGGACATTTGAAGATTTTGCAAAAGCTAATATTGGAGCTTTCATGAAAGGTAATGATAACTAAACGGTAAGGATATTGCTTCTCAAATCAATATTGATAATTTATGAGTAACAACAGAAATTTTCTGAATATTCTGTTGTTAAAAAGGGTGCTTCGGTTACGTAATTCCAATGTTGCTGAGGTCATCAGCGGGAATCAGCAATGTATTTTATTTACATACTCAAACTTCGCACATAAATAAACGACCCCAAATACCTTAACACCGATGTTACAGGCATAAAAATAGCATGAAAACACCAGATTTGTTATAATTGAATTAGCGAAAAACAAACAAACAAGCTGGAG
>NZ_LKEU01000055.1 GCF_001766835.1 Acetobacterium wieringae
TAAGCATAGAGTTTAAATTCTCCCGTTTCCTTAGCTCGCTTCAGTTTTTCCATAAAGTACATTTTGTCTTCATCATCCATAAATATGTTTCGACTGTCTATCCCTTTTAACATCACATGATAAATACCTGTCATACTTCTTACTCTTGCCTGCCTCGCCATTTTTTACCTCACTTCTTATTCCTCTTTACTACATTCTATCACGTTCTTCTAAATGTGACAACAGAAACGTCCCCGTGTCTCCATGATAAATACCTGTCATACTTCTTACTCTTGCCTGCCTCGCCATTTTTTACCTCACTTCTTATTCCTCTTTACTACATTCTATCACGTTCTTCTAAATGTGACAACAGAAACGTCCCCGTGTCTCCACCTGACACCAGAAACGTCCCCGTGTCTCCAAAAAAAAAGACGATCCGAGTTCCGAAGAACTGGGATCGTCTTTTGAATCTTTAAATATATTAAAATTTATCTCTTTTTTCTAGTTACTGAGTAACTGTAATTTGAGTTAAGTTTAATACATTTCCAACTGTATCAGCTGTTGTAATACCAGTTGCTGGTTTAATTACTACGCCTGCTGATAAATCTGTTGCTGTTAATGGAACAGCTAATGTAAGTGTGATCTGTTTTGCAGTACCACCAGCTGCTGCAGTAACGGCTGTAGTCACTTTATTACCACCAACATATACTTCAAAATCTCCAGCTGCAATTGTTGCTGGGTTAATATCTTCTGAAGTTGTTAAAGTAATAACACTAGTTGTAGTTACTTGTGCTGTTTTTACTGTTGGTCGTACATTTTCGTTAAGTGCAACTGCTACTGTTGCAGTTGCCATTACATCGCCAGTCTGGCTAGTTACACCACTTACAGTTAAGGTACGTGAACCAGTTAGAGTATTTGAGTCTTTAGCAATTTTTAATTCAACAAGACCGTTTGTTGTATTAGATTGTAAAGTAACGCTCTCTAATACGGTTCCTTCAAGTGCATAGTTTGAAAGTGTGAGAGCACTTGCTCCTGCAACTGGTCTATCAAATTGTACTCGAATTGTGTTGTTATCAACTACTAATACACCATTAGTACCATAAGTTGTATCTAATTTTGGTGCTGAAGTACTAGCATTGGATGTTCTTGTGAATTTGAAGTTAGTTACTTCTGCGTTATTGTTACCAAACAAGTCAGTAACTAAAGCTGCTGGTAAAGTAACTGTGTATTCAGCTGCTTTTGTCAATGTTGTTAATTCCAGTTGTACTGACATAGACTTGCCATCAACTGGTTTATACAGTGCAAATGCTGTATTTGCGGCACCAGTAGTTAATGCTGGCATAGGTGTTGTTACATAGTTATCAACATAGGAACCATTAATAGTAACACCTGCATTTGCAGTTACATTTTTGTTGTACGTTAATACTAAGTATTCAATACCATCAATTTTTTCAACTTTCGATGAAGTAATTGTTGGTGCTGCTGTATCAGCAGAGAAGTTTACAACTTTGTTTGCTGGGACATCACCTGCATTGTTTGACAAATCAGAGAATGCTGTTACAGAAACTGTTTGTAATCCTGTTTTTGCTGCAGCAACTGTTGCATGATAAACAGTTGCATCATTTATATCTTTAACAACTGTGACAGCAGATGCTGTAATGGGTGCAATTGTAGGATCAGAAATCAGAGCTTCTGAGAACTTAATATCAAATGTAGTATTACTTGTTACAGTAACACTTGAAACTGTTGGTTTTGTTGTATCTTGAGTATTCTTGATCACTGTTACAGTAATTGGATTTGGTGAAATTACATTACCTGCATAATCAGTTGCACCAATGATTGTTGCAGTGATATTTTTATTTACATCAGTTGCGGCAATCCCTGTTAAGTCAATCTGAATTTTTCCATCTGCATCTACTGAAGCAACTGGTGTCGTAATCGCTGTACCATCTGGTAAAGCATAAGTTACTGTTCCAGCAGCAGCGAGTGGTTCACTAAAGCTTACTTTTGCAATTTGGAAGTTTGTATATGTCACTCCAACAAGTGTAGGTCTTGCTGTATCAGTTACATTAATATTAGCTGTGTATACAGCTGGTAAAGCTAAACCAGTAGTATCTTTAATAGGTGTTCCTACTGTTACTGTATATCGATCTTTGAAGAATTCAGCGCCTGGTAGAGTGATGGTTAATGTTTTTCCATCTGCACTTAAGGCACCTGTAGCACCACCAGCGGCACCTGTGATTGAAGGTCTATTTACAGCAATTTGAGCATCTAAATATGCAATGCCAATTACAGTTTTACCGCTTCCATCAACTGATAAAACATAATCATCAGTTGTTTGAGATGTAGTAGTATTAGCTAATAAAGTTGTTTTATCCATTGCTTTGTTAAATGTAACAACTAATTGTTTTGCATTAGGCACTGCTACGCTTACAACTTTTGGAATTGCAACTAAGTTAGCCTGAGCAGCGGTAATATTTGCTGTTGCTGCATCAACTTCTGATTGAAGATTATCTTCAGTCATTTTGTTAGCATTTACAACTGCTTGGTAAGTTGTCCAGCTAGCTGCTGTGTAATCAGCTTGAGTTACAGCTGCTAAAGCGGCGTTGTATTCTGTTAAGTCAGCTGGGTTCTGAACGATTTCAACTTCGATTGCTTCCAATCGTAAGAAAGAACCAACTGTTCCTAATTGTTCGCCATTAGTAAAAGGACCTACATCGCCAATGTTTTGTACATGGCCACTGTATACTACTGAGTAATCTTCTAATTGAACGCCTTCGTCATCAACTAAAGAAATTTTAATGGCTTCAATTTGTAAGCTTCTTCCTTCAGTACCGGCAAATTCGCCATCTTGAACTGGATCCATCCAACCCACGTTTTGTACGTGAACCTGATATTCAATGTGTGCGTCTGCTGGCACATCGCCATCTAATTGAATCCAGAATCCTTCCAATCGAAGGCCTTTACCTTCTGTACCTAATTCGGTTGGTCCTTGAATCCAGGAACCATCCAGTGGATAATTTCCTACGTTTTGAATGTGTCCACGGTACTCAACGCCAACATCTGATGTTGCAGCTGTTTTAGCACTGAATAATCCTAAAAACGAATCCCAGGCTGACTGTTCTTTTTCAGCTGCGAATACGCTTGAGGAGAATACCATGGATAGCATTAACAATGTTGTTAAAATGCTAACAGTAATCTTCTTCATACTTTGTTTCCTCCGTTGTTAAAATTTGGGTTTTTTTATCCGGAAGTTCCAGCAATAGCTCATCACTAATCGCCTGGAAATTCCAGAGCTTAATCTTGCTCCTTATTGTTGTTCCTGGTTTACAGTTAAAACTGTCCCTCTTTCCTCCTTCCTAATTTTTAGCTATGCAAACCATCCTGGGCTTTTTAAAAAAGCTGGTTTGCCAATACAGTGAAACGGTAAACCGAGAAAGAGCGTTCTTGTATGATTCTACACCTTCTTACGATGTTTTGCAATAAATATCGATGTTTTTTTGAATAAAATTCGTGATTTTTACATTACAAAACCGAAACAATAATGGGTTTAGCTCACATCTTTGACACATTCTGATATTTCAGAAAAACAATGTATCCATCACTTTCAATTTTTGACCAAACCGACTGCCAAACTTTAAATCAAGGGTTCCTTTCTCAAGAATAACAGCGATCAGCTCCTTTCCGGTTTCAAACTTCAATAAATAAACGCTTTTTGACTCTACAATTGGTTAACGCCCAGGATTGAGGTTTTATTGCACCGGATTTTATTTTTTTTTATTTTTATCTTCGACTTGCTGAAAAGCATGGGCATGAACCAGGCGATTAATAAACGCCCCTACACGCTGCACTGCCCGGGCATGACATGGGGACATTTCGCCTGTCATCCCGCTGGGCTGACAGGCGGTACGTCCCCAAGTCACGCCCTACTCACTCGTTGGCGGCTCGCTGATCGGATCGTTTTCGCTTAAGGGTGTCTGCTCCTCGCTTAATGGCGTTTTTTCTTCGCTTAGCGGTGTTTTCTCGTCATCCACTGCTTCCGGTGTTTTTTCATCCGGTGGGGAGACAACCGGTTCGGTGGTGGGTTGGGGTTCCGGGGTGGTAACCACCGGGGTTTCCGGGGTCGCAACCACGGCCGGATCTGGCGTATTGGTTACCTTGCCGGTACCGTTGGTATCCACACTGGTTTCGGTGGTGGCCGGTGGGGCAATCGCCGGGGTTTCCACTACTGGGGTGGTGACTTCCTTGGTCTCTTTTTCCGGTTCATCGACAACAATCACCTTGGTGAGATCGACTGCCTTTTCCTTGGATACGGCCAGTAAATCGGCCAGCGACATGCCCGCCAGACTTTCCATGGTCAGGGTACTGTCAGCGGCGATTAATTCCTTCATCACATTGAGCTTACCGGTGGTGACACTGTACTGCTCGGCCTCGGTGACGGCCTGGCTATCCGGGGTGACGGTTTGCCGGACGACGGTGGCACTGATGTTTTCGGCAGTGGCCGAGTCTTTAATCACCTGATTAAGGGTGACGGCCAGATCATCGGCTTTGGCGGTATTCTGGTTTTCGACCGTGATCATCACCACACTTTTGGTTTCATCCAGATAGCCGTTTTTAATCATGGCAGTGATGATGACCCCCACCGAGTCTTCCAGATTGGACTGGCTGAGGTTCTCTTCATCAAGCAACTCCTGGACATCCTGATCAAAGGCTTTAACCGACAAAATCTGCTTGTGCTTGTTGGTAACGATCTCGACGCTCTGATTGGCGTCAAGGGCGATGATGCTCTCAGGCGATTTAAACTCGCCAAACCAGGTGGTGATACAGACAATCATGACCAGTGCACCGGCTACCGCCATGGAAATGGGCTTGAAATACCGCTGACTGGTATTCCGGGCTTTAGTCGGGGCCAGGGTTTGCCGGGTGATCGTGTCGTGCCCAGTCATTTTGATGACCGGGATGGCGGCCAGTTTATCAAAATCCAGGCCGGGAGCCTGGCTGATACTGCGGGAAAGGGAGGCTTCTATATTTAGTTTTTTGTGGGTGCTCATCTTAACACCTCCTGTTCGATGAGATATTTCTTCAGCTTCTTCAGTCCCCGATGATATTTAGAGAGGACGGTTGAAAGCTTCATATCCAGATTTTTGGCAATTTCCCGGTGGGTAAAGCCGGAAATGGCATGTAATAAAATAATTTCGATTTCTTCGCTGCTTAGTATTTTTAGCGCAGTCTGAATTACCAGGCGGTCTTCCTGGTCACTAACGTAGGAAAAATTCAAATCATTTTCCAGATCGGTCATTTCAATGCAGTCGTTTTTCTGTTTGCTGCGGATTTTGCTGATTGAAAGATTCCGGGCGATGGTAAACACCCAGGCCATCGGTTTACCCATGGGCTGATAGAGATGGGCGGCGGCTCGAATCTTTAAGTAGGTGTCCTGAACCACATCGAGGGTATCGTCATGGTTTTTTAAGGTTGACAATACAAAGGCGTAGACGGTGCGTTCCGTCAGACGGTATAATTCTTCGAAAGCTGCCATATCATCATTGGCAATCCGGGTGAAGATGGCTTCATCGATATTCAGTTTTTGTTTTTCTGTACTGACGGTGTCGTTTAATACCATCATGGAAAGAAAAAGCTTCATCAGGATAACCCCCAACATTATAGTAACGTTTTAAACTAACGTTTTATTGCATGGAATTTTAACTTTTTTTCGGCGCACAAGGAGGAAGTCATCCCCTATGCTTATACATACTGCCTATTATCGTTGATACATCAGAAAAAGGCAAGGTGTGGCAGATTATGTGCCAGGATTTTTTTGATTGATCGGTTCTCTTCTTTATATTATAGCATAGGTCGGGTAGAAATTTATAATTTTATGGTTAATTAAGGTTGGGCACAAGGGAGCGCATAAGCTACGGCGATTCCCGGATGTGACAATGGGACATTTCTTATTTTACATTTACAGCGGCTCCCGGTCATGAAAAGGGGACATTTCGTACGTCATCCCTATCGGGCTGACATCCGTAACGTCCCCTTTTCACGCCCTACCAGCTGGTGGGTGAATTTTTATCTCCGGGGGGTTAAGGTTTATAGGTGACTTTTTTATAATGACATGATAGAATGTATCTATTATGGGAATATAAGTATTAATACATTTTCTTATGCACACGATATCAGTATTACACAAATGATGTCTTAGGGATAATTTTTTATGAAGGAGTTTTAAAATGGAGAAGAAATTAAGCTACACTGTCGATGAGCTCATTGATTTACACGTCTTGCAGCAGTTTCAGGATAGTTTTGCCAAGGCTCTGGGGATGGCCAGTATTTCTGTTGATAATGTCAAGGGGTCGATTACCGAGCCCAGTAACTTTACCGATTTTTGCATGAAATACACCCGGGGCTCGGCCGAAGGCAACAAACGCTGTATTTCCTGTGATGTCAATGGTGGTAAAAAAGCGGGTACCACTGGTAAACCGGCGGTTTACTCCTGTCATGCCGGACTGGTGGATTTTGCGGCGCCAATTGTCGTAGATGGGGTGCAGATCGGGGCAATTCTTGGTGGACAGGTGCTTGATGCGCCACCGGATGAGGACAAGTTTAGAAAAATCGCCCGGGAAATCGGGGTCGATGAGGATGAGTATATCGCCGCCCTAAGAAAAATTACGATTGTCCCCCGGGATAAAATCAATGCCGCAGCGGATATGCTGTATGTTTTTGCCAACTCCATTTCCAAAATGGGCCATCATAACCGTCTGCTGGTTCATGAAACCGAGAACTTCCAGCATATTTCGGAAAATATGTTTGAAAATATCCGGGCGGTTACCGACGTGGTCAATAACTTCTCAGTTCAGATTGAAGCCTTAATTAAAGCCTCTGACGAACTGCTGGAATCTTCCACTATTTCCAAAAATAAGGTCAAGGAAACCGACTCGATTCTTAAGTTTATCCGGGATGTGGCGACTCAGACCAACCTGCTTGGCCTTAATGCAGCCATTGAAGCTACCCGGGCCGGGGAATTTGGCCGGGGCTTTAATGTGGTTGCCGATGAGGTTCGTAAACTGGCGGTCATGAGTGTGGATTCAGCCAAGAAGATTGAAAGTATTCTGGACAGCATTGTGGTCAGCATGAATTCGGTGGAATCGCAAGCGGCCAAATCCTATAAAATCATCGGCGAGCATCAGGCCGCCATGGTTGAGATCAACGAAAAACTGTCGATGCTCAATGAAATCTCCGACAAACTCAAAATTGAGATTAATAACTTAAAGAACAGCCTGTACTAAAGCAAAAGACCACTCGTGCGAGTGGTCTTTTTTTATGCTCGAATGACATGGGAATGACATGGGGACGTTTCGGACGTCATCCCTACGGCGTGGCTCGGGCATGACAATGGGACATTTCGCCTGTCATCCCGCTGGGCTGACAGGCGTAACGTCCCCAAGTCACGCCCTATCAGTTGATCAGATTGAGGCCGAAATGGGTACGCAGATCATTAATCGCCCGGCGGTGGAGTTTGACCAGGCTGTTGGCACTAACCCCCAGGGCGGCGGCGATTTCCCGGAAGCTGCGGTTTTTGCCATAGTGTTCTTCAATAATCCAGCGCTGCCGTTCCCTTAAGCAGGGCAGATACTGCCGTAAGGCCAACAGGTCTTGCGCCCGTACATAGTCACCTTCAATATCGGCGGGATCGGGCAGAACCTCCAGCAGGGAAATATTTTCGTCATCGCCGGGTGAAAAATCCAGGGAGGTGCAATTTTTATGGCTTTTGGCCACATTGACAAAATAATAGAACAACTCTTTTTTGAGATAGCCGGAAAAGGGCACGCCCCGGTCTTCATTATAGGTTTCTACGGCATTGAGCAAAACGATGGCGGCTTCGCTGAGGTAGTCGTCAACAGCGTCCACTTCGTACACATAACGCCTGATCATTGAGAGCATCAAGGGTTTAAAGCCCTCAATTAAAGCCAACTGGCACTGGGTATCCCGCTGCCGGGCACCTTTTACCAAACGAATCATTTCATTATTTTTCATCTTGTCACCTCTTTCAATCTTATGGAACGTTAGTTCTTTTTTTGTATTATACATGAATTGGTTTGTTATTTCAATGGTTTTGCGAACAAATGTTTTTTCATGGGCGGGGGGACGTTATATTTACAGCGATGCGCGGGCATGACATGGGGACATTTCGTACGTCATCCCTATCGGGCTGACATCCGTAATGTCCCCAAGTCATACCCTATCATAGGCGTAACGTCCCCTCGACTCGCCCCATCAAACGTCCCCTTTTCATATGCTACCTGTCAAAAGAGCTAACCCAGTACCGACAATTGTTACATCATGTTGTGCGCATCGGAGCGGACACGGCATCGCCTGTCCGATTCCGTAGCGTACAACAGATTAACAATTGGTCGGTACGGGAGTTTTCGAGAACCTCAGGCGGGGTTTCCCCCGCCTTTGGCTACACGGTCATTTCGAAGTCCTGGGTGGTGGTGGAAATCAGTTTACCGCTGACTTTTTTTACCAGGGCAATATTGTCTGGGGCAAACACATTTCGGGTCAGAATCTGATCCATTGCTGCATTGATTTCAGCAGGCGTTACCGCCGGATCGGCATCTGATACGGAAATGGTTGCATTCTTGCCATCGGCACGGGCAAAAACCATGGTTGCTTTAATATCGGCCATATTTTACCTCCTTTCGCTATATTTTTTGTTAGACAATTGCGATCGTACGAACAATCGGTGCTTTGGGTGCAGTTTCCACAAACAATTGTGTAACGTGTAGGCGAACAGTTCAGCGAACTGTCCGCTGTACAGTGTAACAATTGTTTCGTGCGAAACTGGAGTCAAAGCTCACGGCACTTTCGCAACTACCTACATTTTTGGGGTTACACCCCGGGAATCAGTAGGGTGGTTTCGATTTTGAGTACTTCTTCCATGGTGGGAACCTGCAAGCTGGCAAGTGCCTCAGCCACAGCGTAAATATCATCATCAACGGCGGTTTCTTTGAGGTTGGAATAAGTTTTTGACTTAATCACTTCTTTCCCGTCGACCACCCCATGGTTCGAACGAACCTGGAGCTTATTGCTGATAAAATCAGTAGTTACTGGCATTTTGTGTACCTCCTTTCATCGGTTATACTTATAAATGGAATGAACTGGAAAAAGGTGCCATCTTTTTTTAGTATTTGGATAAGAGACATTTTGTTTGTCATCGCTACAGCGTGGCTCGGTCATGACATGGAGACATTTCGTACGTCATCCCGATCGGGTTGACATCCGTAACGTCCCCAAGTCATACCCTATAAATGCTGGTTAAATTTCCAGATGGCAAAAACCCTCATCTTCGTAAATGATCACGCCAAGCCCGGCGGCGATGGCAGCGGCGGCCAGAGCATAAACTGAGAGCCCCGGAGCATAGCAGTCAGCAGCATCGCCAAAGAGATGCCGGGAATGGGGAATCCCCCCGACTTCTTCATTACGAACCGGGCAGCGCACCCCGGAGGTGATGATAATCGGGTTTTCCAGCATCATCCGGACGGCTTCCAGCCGGCCGACCAGGTCTGGGTTCATTTCCGCCGGGAAGCCATTACAATAACGGCCTTCACAGCAGCATTTAAACTCCTGACGGTTAAAATGGGAGGTTTGTATATGATATTTTAATAGTGGTCCATTTTTGACAGATTTTTAGTTGAAAAATGGCCCACTATTTTAATTAATCCCCAAATATGAAATAATCATATTTGGAGGTGAAGGGAGTGTTAAATTTGATG
>NZ_LKEU01000056.1 GCF_001766835.1 Acetobacterium wieringae
CGATTCGATTACAAAACACCGGCAGCTGTATTCTATGAAAATATGGCATTGGCTGCCTGATCAAAATGCGAAAGGAGATTTATCTAAATATTTCTGATTTCGTGTCTTGACAAGCGTGTACATTATAAAGAATCCTTTAAGCACAAATGTTTTATCTATGAGGATTTATTAAATTAAGCAGACAGTTCCGTGCTCAAAATTAAGGAAGCAAAGGAGGATCGATAATGGCAACAAAAAAACTGGCTCGTGAGAGCAGCCAGACAGAATATCTGGAAATTTTGAATAACCTGATTCAAAATTGGGAATCGGAAGTGGTTGAGTTTAAAGAAGCCAAATCACACATTGATGACGATAAGGTCGGGCGTTATTTTTCGGCCATCAGCAATGAGGCAAATCTACGGGAAAAACAATATGGCTGGCTGGTGCTGGGGGTCCGGGAAGCGGATCGCGAAATTGTCGGTTCAGCATATAAAGAAAAAGCCCTTGCCAAATTCAAAAATCAGATCGCCCGGGATACTACCGGGGGAATGTCCTTTGTTGAGATTATCGAAATATTCCCATTGGTAAATGATCAGCCTAAACGGGTGGTTCTGTTTCAGATACCGGCGGCAGCCTCAGGCATTCCCACTGGCTGGAAAAACCGTTATTATGGGCGCTCGGGAGATTCCCTGATTCCTTTAAGTCAGGATAAGATTGATGCCATCCGTAATTTACAGCAAATCGACTGGTCCAATCAGATCATTGAAAAGAGCGATTTATCGTTTCTGGATCCACATGCCATTAAAATTGCCCGGTCAAACTATATCAAGTATATGAACAAGGAACATATCAAAATGGAAGTCGACAGGATGAGTGATGCAGAAATTTTGACAAAGCTTAAACTAATGCGGGATGGAAAGCTCACCAATGCCGCCATGCTCCTGCTGGGAGATTCCCAGTATGATTATGTGTTCGATGCTCCGCCGCAAGTGATGTGGCGGCTTTACGATGCCAATGGCCTGGATAAAGATTACAAAATATTTGATATTCCTTTTATTACCGTTGTGGATCAAATCTATCAGCATATACGCAATTTAACCTACCGTTACATGCCCGATCAATTGACCTTGTTTCCCCTGGAAACCCAACAATACGATCCCCAGTTATTGCGTGAAATGATCAACAATTGTATCGTTCATTCAAATTACACCTTAGGCAGTCGGATATACGTCAACGAATTTGATGGTCGGATTCAATTCATCAATCCGGGTAACTTTCTGCCGGGCAGTATCAAACCGGTGCTGGAACCGGGGTATGCGCCGCCGGGGTATCGCAATCCCTTGCTTGCCAATATCATGCGCCAGTTTTCAATGATTGATACGGCGGCCATGGGCATCAGAAAAGTGTTTAAAATTCAAAAGGAAAAATATTTCCCGATGCCGGATTATGATTTAGAACGACACAACATCGTCAGCGCAACGGTTTATGGCAAAGTCATTGATGAGAATTACACCAAGCTTATTTATGAACATCCGGAATTTGATTTACAGACGATCTATTTAATTGACCGGGTGCAGAAACACCTGCCAATCGATGGCCAGGAGATCAAAACCTTACGTAATCTGAATGTGATTGAGGGGAAGGCGCCAAACATTTTTCTGACCCCGTCGATCGCCCAGAGCATTGATGCCAAAGCGGAATATATCAGCAACAGAGGATTTGATGATCAATACTATAAAGATATGATTGTGGAATATCTCAAAACCTTTGAGCGCGCCCAGAAAAAAGATATCACTAAACTACTCTGGGATAAACTGCCGGATGTGCTGGATGAAAAGCAGAAAAACTTTAAAATTTCAAACCTGTTGAAAGCGTTGCAGAACTCAACCGTGATTAAAAGAAATAGTGAAAATAGAAAAACGGGCTATTGGGTATTGGTCGATAAAAATAACGATGAAGAATAGAAAACAAGTTGATCAAGTAAATTATATCGATTATCAAGTGAAATCACTAGGATTAACTTAATTCAAAAACATTGGTTAATACATTTTTAGGCCCGTATGAAAATTTTAAAATGGCTTGATAACGGCATTTTATAAGAGCAGAATAGTTGCTTAACACAGGATTCTATCAATGACCGGAAATGGGCGTTTCAAGTAAGTGATCAAGTAAATTAAGTAATCGATCAAGTAATTACTTAATCAAAATGAGAAATCCCTACTTATCCCCCTATTTAGATTCAAATGATAAAACACCGGTATGGGATGGATTTGTTTACATGTATAATGATAAGTATATAAATCATCCCAAAAATACTTTTTTAGGGAGAGTGCCAATTCAAATTAAAGGAAAGACCGTAAGACAGAATTTCAGAGATAGGATAAAACATTCCATTGATCTGATCGATTTGAAGGCATATGAAAGCGAAGGCGGTTCGATATTTGTAGTTGTCCTGATAAAAGAAGATTTTTCTACAGAAATATATTATAAGGAGTTACTGCAATTAGATCTGGCGCGTCTTATAAAAAAATCAAAACAAAAGGTCGGAGAAAAAGGAGTGTTGAATTTGAGATGCTCCCTAAAGAGGAGAGACTATTAGCAAATTTATTTTTGAATTTTATTGAGAACAAAAAAAAGCAAATGAGTACGGTGAATCCAAATCGTCTGTGCTTTGATGAATGGGAAAATACGATAAAGGATGGAGCTAATTTTGTTATTACGTGTAAATCGATTGATCCGGAAAATACTGATTATTTTGAATTATTAACAACGACATCAAATTTTTTGTATTATAAATCAGAAGAACTGGATTTGGAAATTCCAAATGATCGGGTTGAAAACGGGATAATAAAAATTCAAAACAGCTATAAAATTGGCGTAGGTAAAAAGTGTTTTTATCATAATATGGAGTCCATTTGGGAGAATGGTATCAATTCCATAAATTTCGGAAATAGTATCACAATTATTACAAAAGAAGATGAACAAAACAAAAAAATAAAAATGAATTTAAAGTTTGCTTTAAAAGGCACTTTAGCTGAGCGCATTTATGATGGTGAATTCATAAAAGAACCCGTTAAAGTAAAACGTTTGAGCTTTAATGGGGTTGAATTACCTTTTGACAATGGTACACGACTAGTTGATGAAACCTTCTATGGGTGTTTAAATACATTGAGTAAAATAAAAAATACGCTTGAAAGGTTCAATATCGATAAAGATCTTGTATAATGTACACGCTTGTCAAGACACGAAATCAGAAATATTTAGATAAATCTCCTTTCGCATTTTGATCAGGCAGCCAATGCCATATTTTCATAGAATACAGCTGCCGGTGTTTTGTAATCGAATCG
>NZ_LKEU01000057.1 GCF_001766835.1 Acetobacterium wieringae
CCTGCAATGCTTTGAGTTTTATCGAAATCGCTTCGCATTTCAGCTTGCAAAACTATGGATTTTCCATAATGCAACATTCTGTATTTTTAACTTGCAACTTTCTGCAAAAAGTACTTGCAAAAAACAACCGGGAAGTTCATAATCGCATATTGGACAAAAATTTACCCTAATTCAGTACAGAATGTGCTGAAATTCATTTTATGCCTTTTGAGTGCACATCCTCCTGCTAATCTGTGTTATCATAATTTTGATCTCAACGCCGGGCATACA
Organism: Acetobacterium wieringae; assembly: GCF_001766835.1. Taxonomy (GTDB): domain Bacteria; phylum Bacillota; class Clostridia; order Eubacteriales; family Eubacteriaceae; genus Acetobacterium; species Acetobacterium wieringae. The sequence goes on from NZ_LKEU01000057.1 coordinate 271, forward strand.
TAGACGTCGTGTCTGACTGGTCTGGTATCACAAAATAAAGATGAAAGAAGGAATGGGTAACATGAGCTTTAAAAAGAAGATGACGGATCGTCACGGACACAGCGTTTATAAGAAAACGGCGATGATTCACAGGTAAGCAGGCGGTGGCAGAATGAATGTAAATTTTGTATCGGAAATGACCGCTTTTAATCGATGGGTCAAAAGCAATAGCTTATCTGCTACCAGTCGGCTGTTATGGTTTCAAATGTTTTTGTATTGGAACGAGGTCGGCTTTCCGGATTGGCTGCAAGTAGATATTGTGAGATTGATGGGCATCGTTCAGGTAAATTCAAAAAATACAGTTATTCGGGCCCGGGACGACCTGGTCAGGGCGGGTTTGCTGATTTCCAAACGGGGCAAAAACAAGGAACCCAACAAATATCAGTTTGTCTTATTCAGTGGTCAAAATTCCCGCAGTTCATTTTTTGACCGTGAAACCGGTAATGAAACAGGTTATCAAACGGGTAGTGATCCGGGTGGTTAAACGGGTCACTTATATAAACTAAACAAAGACAAACCAAACAATAAAAAAGAAAAGAAGCCCTACGGCGAATTTCAAATGGTGCATCTGACCGATGAGGAGTTGCTAAAGCTTCAGGATAAGTATCCCGATACCTGGGAAGACTGGATCATACGGGTGGATCGGGGCAAGGCCATGAAGGACTACAAATACAAAAATGATTATGCCGGCATTCTCTCTTGGATTGACAAGGAGGAAAAAGAGGAGACGCAAAAAGCCTTTAATGAACTGATGGCTGAGGCGGAATATCTGAATCCCCATTACGGCATCTATCAATAAGCGGCTCGGGTGATGGTAAGCACAGGGGGACGGTTTTTCTTGTGTCAACTTTGCAATTATTCTAAATATAAGGACACAAAAGAACCGTCCCCCTGTGCGACCCCCACGTGCGACGGTTAATAGACTTAGAAAGAGGTTTAGCATTTATGACAATTTTAGTTACTGGAGCGGCTGGTTTTATCGGCTTTCACTTATCTCAATATCTGTTAGAAAAGCAGCTGGATGTTATTGGCATCGATAATCTCAACGACTACTATGATCCGGGCTTGAAGCAGTCCCGTCTTGAACGGTTGGAGTCCTATCAGAATTTTGTTTTTCAGAAGGCTGATCTTAAAAACAAAGCCGAGATCGACGCTATTTTTGATTGTTATCAGCCCACCCACGTCATTAATCTGGCGGCCCAGGCGGGGGTTCGGTATTCAATCGAAAATCCCGATGCCTATGTGGACTCCAATTTAATCGGCTTTATAAATATTCTGGAAGCCTGTCGCCATTATCCGGTGGCGCATTTGCTGTATGCCTCATCAAGTTCGGTGTACGGTGGCAATCAGGTTATCCCGTTTTCCACCCGCCACAATGTGGATCATCCGGTTAGCCTGTATGCAGCGACTAAAAAATCCAATGAGCTGATGGCCCATACCTACAGCCATCTATACGGCATCCCGACCACCGGGCTGCGCTTCTTTACGGTTTACGGCCCCTGGGGGCGACCGGATATGGCCTACTTTTCCTTTACCCGGGATATCTTGGCAGGGAACTCAATCAAAGTTTTTAATCACGGCAGGATGGAGCGGGATTTCACCTATATCGATGATATTGTTGAAGGGATTTACCGTTTGATCAACAAACCGCCACTTGCGATTGAAAACTGGGATGAAAGCAAGGATGATTTCAGTACCAGCTTTGCCCCCTACAAGATTTACAATATCGGCAATAACAACCCGGTGCCCCTGATGCGCTTTATCAACGCCTTGGAGACAGCGCTGGGAATCGAGGCAAAAAAAGTTTATATGGATATGCAGCCAGGCGATGTGCTAAGAACCTACGCCGATGTCAGCGATCTCGAACGCGATATCAACTTCAAACCCAAAACGAGCATTGAAGCAGGTATTGAAAAATTTGTGCAATGGTACCAGGAATATTATCAATAAACACACGGCAGAAAGTACAAGGGGACGGCAGGTAAGCACACGGGGACGGTTTTTCTTGTGTCAACCATATGATTTGAACAGAGGACACAAAAGAAAGCACAAGGGGACGGTTTTCTTGTGTCAACCATATGATTTGATCAGAGGATACAAAAGGAAGCACAGGGGGACGGTTTTTCTTGTGTCAACCATATGGTTTGATCTGAGGACACAAAAGAACCGTCCCCTTGTGCGAAAGTGCGCGGATGAAAAGGAGCGACCTAAAATGAAAATAACAGTAGCAGGAACGGGCTATGTTGGTTTATCCAACGCTATTTTGCTGGCCCAACACAATGAGGTGATTGCATTGGATATCATCCATGAAAAAGTGGAACGGATCAACCATAAAAAATCCCCAATCATCGATGCGGATATTGAAGACTATTTGGCAACCCGTGATTTAAATCTGATCGCCACCACGGATAGTTACCTGGCCTATAAAGAGGCGGAATATTGTATATTCCGACCGGCAAACTCCATTTGCACGATCATTTCGACCCAGCTTCACGGAGGGTGAGATCCACCCTCACGGAAGCTGAACCGGTAGTAACTAAATGCTAATACTCAGAATCATCGTGGCCATTAGCGAGGCGGCAGATATGTTCGCACCACTCATCGGTTTCCATGGGATCCTGGTTATTATATAACAACTGAATATAGACTTGATAAGCGGGATGATCACTGTATCGCCGGCCCAGATCGGAGAGAATGTCACTTCTGAGATACTCATCATAGGGATATGCAAGATGACGGCTCAGCTCATAACGGGTTCTGACCGTTTCAGATTCGAGATGTTGGATGTCTTTTCT
>NZ_LKEU01000058.1 GCF_001766835.1 Acetobacterium wieringae
AAAAATCCATAGTATTGCAAGTTGGAAAATGCACAATATTGCAAAAATCCATTGCGGGCAAAACTCAAGTCAATTATCCTTGTATCTGACCAAAGAACAAGGAGGAAATGGAGAATGCTCACAATGGATCAGATACATGATATCAGAAATCGTTTTTATGAGAAAGGGGAAAATATTTCCCAGATTGCGGAAGCGTTGCACCTGGATTGGCGAACGGTACGCAAATACATTGATCAGACTGATTTCAACAGCCCGCCGCCAAAGCCGGCGTTGGAGAAACAATTCTGTCCCAAACTGGATCCCTACAAGGAGGTGATCGATTCCTGGCTGATTGAGGACAAATCAGCCCCACGCAAACAGCGCCATACAGCTAAACGGGTATTTCATCGCCTGCTGGCCGAATTTCCCGGTTTTGACTGCTCCTATCGGACGGTCGCCAGCTATTACGCAGTGAAACACCGGGAAATATTTAAGCAGAATAAACAGGCCTATCTGCCACTGGTACATCAACCCGGAGAAGCGCAGGTTGATTTTGGTACGGCTGAGTTTTATGAAAATGGCCAAAAACTGACTGGAAAATACCTGGAGGTCTCTTTTCCATACAGCAATAAAGGTTATCTGCAGCTGTTCTACGGTGAAAATATGGAATGCCTGCTGGAAGGGCTGGATGCTATATTCCGCCACATTGGCTGTGTGCCAAGGGAGCTCTGGTTTGATAACACGAAAGTCATTGTTACCGAGATTATCCGTGATGGCGGGCGAAAACTGACTGACAAATTCGAACGGTTCCGGGAGCATTACCATTTTAAAGCCGTCTTCATGAATCCCGGGGCCGGCCATGAAAAAGGAAACGTCGAAAACAAGGTCGGCTATCAGCGTCGCAACTTCATGGTACCGGTTCCCCGCTTTCTGTCGCTGTCGGATTATAACCGGCAGTTGCTGACAGAGTGTGAAAAAGATGCCCGGCGGAACCATTATCGCTACGATGAAACCATCGAGGAGCGGTTTCAGGCGGATCTGACGGCCTGCCACAAACTGCCCGGAATTGCGTTTGACCTCACCGGTCATCAAACCCTCAAAGCCGACAACTGGGCCAGGATTTATCTGAACAAACGACAGCATGCTTATTCGGTGGCTCCAAAGTACGCCCAGTGCCCGGTTCATCTGGTTTTAACGTCGGCAATGGTAGTTATTCAGGATGAAAATTTTCGGGAAATTGTCCGGCACCGGCGCCTTTATGGAGATACCAGGCAGGAACAGATGGACTGGCTGCCTTATCTGAAACAATTATCCCTGAGACCCCGGGCCCTGAAATATACTGGGATCTATGAGCTGATGCCGGAAACCATGCAAACCTATCTGGCCACCTGTTCAGGCAGCGAAGTTGGACAGATCCTCAAGGTTCTTTCCGAGTTGACCAGTCGCACCGGTTTTGACAGTGCCGTAAATACCGTTAACCATGCAATTGCTCATCAGGCGAGAGATGCCGACAGTCTGGAGAGTCTTTACCGGCGGCTGTATTCGAATGTACCTGAGCTGCCTGCAATGACTCTTGCTCCGGGCATTCCCAAAATGATCCCGATGCAGCCCAATCTGACGGCCTATGATATCTTGCTTCAGGGAAAGGGGGGTGACGGATATGCTCGATAAAGAAATCTTTGAATGCTGCCGGAAGCTGCGTCTGAGTCGCAATCTGGCCGAGTTGGCGCAAACCACCGAAGGCAGCAGTCACCAGGAATATTTGTATCAGCTGCTTAGTGACGAACTCCGTTACCGGGAACTCAGCCGCACCCAAAAGTTGGTTACCAGCGCCGGTTTCTATGGGATTCACACCTTTGAAGGATATCGCTTTGATGAAATCACCCTGCCTTCGGATCTGACTCCAGAAGGCCTGAAATCCCTGGCCTTTATCCACGAAAAGAAGAATCTGATTCTCTATGGTGGCACCGGAACCGGTAAAACCATGTTGTCAACCGCACTCGGCGTTGCCGCCTGTCGACAGGGAATCCCGGTTAAATTCTTTCGAACGGCCGCCCTGGTGAATAAACTGTCCGAAGCCAAAGTAGCGGGTACCCTGACCGCTTTTCTGAAAAAATTGAATAAAGCCGAAGTGATTATTCTGGATGAATATGGTTATGTCCCACTGGACCGAACGGGAGCACAGCTCCTGTTCGAAATCATCTCCGATTGTTATGAACACCGGTCTATCATTCTTAATACCAACCTGGAATTCTCCCGATGGGTCAATGTGCTCTATGATGAACAGATGACCGCTGCCATGCTGGATCGGCTCCTTCATCACTGCCACCTGCTCATGTTTCCGGGACCCAGTAACCGGATGCGGGAATCCAGCATCAATGAATTGTACCGTTCAATATCGGACAATCAATTAAAAAAACAATAACAAACTGCCTGCAATGCTTTGAGTTTTATCGAAATCGCTTCGCATTTCAGCTTGCAAAACTATGGATTTTCCATAATGCAACATTCTGTATTTTTAACTTGCAACTTTCTGCAAAAAGTACTTGCAAAAAACA
>NZ_LKEU01000059.1 GCF_001766835.1 Acetobacterium wieringae
TGCTTTCGTCAAGTGAAAAATGGTCCAGATTTTTATTTCAAAAGTGGTCCACTAGTTGGTGCTCTTTAGCCAGGCGATGGTATCCTCCATCCGATAACTGATCTCACGGGAAAAGTCCATGATATGTGCCCGATGGGCAAGGCGATCAATGATTGCACCAGTTAGCATGGTGTCTTTAAATATTTCTTCCCATCGCTCAAAGGCCAGGTTGGTGGTAATGATAATCGAACCTTTATCGTTTCGATTGGATAATAAATTAAAGAGAATCTCACAGCCGTCTTTATCAAATGAAACATATCCCAGTTCATCTAAAACGACCAGATCATATTTCTCGAAGTTCCGTTTGTAATTGCTGACCTGATTCAAACTCATGGCTTCCCGGAGTTCGATAATCAGATTGGGGATCGAAATAAACAGAACACTTTTACTGGCCATACAGGCTTTAATGCCAAGAGCAACTGCATAGTGGCTTTTTCCGCAGCCGGGTGTTCCCATCAAAATAATATTTTCTTTGTGGTCAATGAATTTCAGGGTTTCAAGGCTTTCAAATTTATGGCGAACTTCTGGAGGATATTTGGATTTGTCAAAATCCTCCAGATATTTCCGATTGGTAAAGCGCGCTTGACGAAGCCTCCGGGCAATCCCGTTTTCTTTCCGCCTTAAAACTTCCCGTTCTAAAAAAAGCATGAGAAATTCCCGATGATCAAGACCAAGATGCCGGGCTTCTTCGATTAAAGCCTCACTATTTTCGCGGATATACGACAATTTCAGTTCCATGGACATTTCTTTCACATTCATCATGATCGTTGTCCTCCCACACATAAATTTTTATATCCAGCAATCAGTTCTCTTGTTTTAATGGCAATAATCTTTTGACTGGGATTGGTATCGATCGGATCCACGCCATCTGTGAAAACATCATAGTCTTTAAAGACTGAAAGTAATTCTTCCATACTTTTATCATGATTTTTGATTAAAATCTCTATGAATCTTTTGGGATTTGTACTAAAATGATTATCGAAGATGGATTTAAGCAGTGGTATGCTTTTTAGAGCCAGTGAGTTTCGAAGGGCCCCTGGTTTCTTCGATAATGAGTGCAGGTAGTGATTGATGTCGATGCTGATCTCATTATCGCCATCTTTCTTTTTATGCTCACAAACAAAGTGCGTATTGGCATAAATTTTAACTACATCGACATAGGATTTAACGGTCACCTTTTTTCCCACCAGATAATCCGGTACGGAATACAACCGGTTTTCTACCTGAACAAAACTGTAGGTATCCACTTTTGGTTCCGACAGTTTACCAAGTTCAAACGGAGGTGGTGCTGGTTGTAGCACTTTGACTTCATCTTTTATGCCGCTTTTTTCATTCATTTTAATCAGTCGGTTTTCCAGATAGAGGCAAGCCTGCTCATAGCTGAAAAACTCGTATTTTTCCGCAAAGACCTGATTTCTGATGATCTTGACACTGCCTTCCACATGCCCTTTTTCATTCCCCTTGAAGCAGTTTGTCACATTAATCCGAAAATCGTAATAATTGGATAGAATTAAAAGATCCGGATTTAATACCTTTTCACTTCTTCCAATAAATTTCGCAACCACATTTCTCATGTTATCATAGACCACTTCTTTGTAGATTCCGCCGGTCATTTTAAAAAATCGCACATGTGAATCCATGAAGACATCTTTCTTCTGATTTTTATACAGATAGGCCCATCTGAAATCTGAAGCCGGTGAGGAAAGAACCGCCAGATGCAACGTCTGAACAGTTCCATCAATGACCAGTTTGACTTCACCAAAATCATACTCCAGGCGGTCTCCAAAATCGTATTGCTGTCGGATAAAGCATTCTTTGTGTTTATCACGCTTTATTCTGATGTGGTTTGAGATGGTTGACTGACTGATAGCAAACCCTTCTTTTAGTACCAGCTGATAGATCTGTTCATTGGTTCGCTTTTGTTTATGGGTACCCAGGATCGCATCCTTCTTTTTTTCAGATGCTAGGATATCATCTAGAAATTCATCCATAGCTTCCGTATATTTTCGGTACTGCCGCTTTGACACATCGTATTTAGGCGGTGCTGCAATCTTTTCCTGAATTTCACGAAGATCACAATCGCCAGTTTCTAATTGGCTCATATCCTTTAAATAATCATTCCAATATTTGCCAATTGTTTTCCTGTTGATTCCCAGCATTTTTTCTAAACTCCGATTCGAATGCCCTTCCTTTTTGAGTCGGATAACTGCGTGTTTGTCCATCAAATTTAACACTCCCTTCACCTCCAAATATGATTATTTCATATTTGGGGATTAATTAAAATAGTGGGCCATTTTTCAACTAAAAATCTGTCAAAAATGGACCACTATTAAAATATCATATACA
>NZ_LKEU01000060.1 GCF_001766835.1 Acetobacterium wieringae
GTACTAAGATGTTTCAGTTCCCCAGGTTCCCTCCATAACGCTATGTATTCACGTTACAGTGACTGGTCTTCTACCAGCCGGGTTTCCCCATTCGGATATCTGCGGATCAACGGTTATGTGCACCTTCTCGCAGCTTTTCGCAGCTTGTCGCGTCCTTCTTCGGCTCTGATTGCCAAGGCATTCACCCTGTGCTCTTTTCTTCTTGATCCTAAAATTACGTTTCTAATGTTGTTAACATTTTGAAATTGTATTTCTTTTTATTTATACACTATGCTGTTTTCAATGATCGACGCTTTTACCCAAATGTGATAACATTTGGTAGGTCACTAAGCGTTAGCGTGTGACTGATGTAAAAGCTAACGCATTTTTCGGCTGAATTCATCCCTGATTACTCAAGGATTCTGACGAAAAATACGATCCTTTTTGATTTTATGGTGGGCTTGGGAGGACTTGAACCTCCGACCTCACGCTTATCAGGCGTGCGCTCTAACCACCTGAGCTACAAGCCCATCTGTTTGTTTTAAAATTTGGTGGAGATGAGGAGACTTGAACTCCTGACCCCCTGCTTGCAAGGCAGGTGCTCTCCCAACTGAGCTACACCCCCCCAAGTATTAAAACGTATTAAATTTTATGCACGTTGCTTCTGTCTTTGTATGAACCAGTCATACAAAAGAAAATAGTACCATGACTTCCTGTATTCCCTAGAAAGGAGGTGATCCAGCCGCACCTTCCGATACGGCTACCTTGTTACGACTTCACCCCAATTACTGACCCC
>NZ_LKEU01000061.1 GCF_001766835.1 Acetobacterium wieringae
TAGGTAATTGCGAAATGAAAAAGATTTAGAGCTCAGAGAATTCGGCGGTAAGAAACAGATAGACTTCATGAAGACGGAAGGGAAACGGAACGGCAAAGCAATCAATGTGTTGAAAAAGATGAGAAAAAGAGCGCAAAAATGAAAGCTGGATAATGATGAAAAGTCCAACTAGGCAACGAGTGGTTTAAGGCTGCGCAAGTACTGATGCTGATGGATGTTATCGGAAAGGATCACGGTAATCAGCTGGGTAATTCCGGCCAACAGCAAATCGGCATGAAGTGTTCCGGCATTCTGAGTTTTACGGTTTGCCAGACAGAAACTGTCTTTGAAATGGTTGATGGATTGTTCAACAACGCCCCGGATTTTATAGATCCGATCCCATTCGGGAGTCCCCCGTAGGGTGCCGGGGTAGGTGCGGAGATATTTTTCAGGATAGATATAAAACATCCGACCACAGGAAGAAGGCGAGCAGGGATTTTCGCAGAAACACTGACGTTTGGCTTTCCCGACTTGCTGTTTGATCCATTTTGTTTTGGGACAGGTGAATTTAAACCGGATCAGGCCGTTCTTTCTTTTAGCCCGTCCTTCGGGTTTCATGGGAAGTGACGAATCGTTTGGACAACAGGGAATCCCATCTGCATTAACCGGACAATCCGGATAGGAAAGGCTGCCACGCTGATTCAATGGAATGAACGCTTTTTCAAATTTCAGTTCCTCAAGAAGGGATTGATAAATCGCTGAACTGTCAAAAGCAGCATCGCCAATGAAAAGTTTGGGGACAATCAGTGGGTGCTTTTTAAAGAAGTCGGTAAGAACCGGAATCAGGGCTTTGGTATCATGAAGGGATTTATCCTCATCGGGAGAATCTGATTTTTTCTCGACAGAAATCTCAGGATGATCAACCAGAAAATTCTTATCATAGAAAGTGATATCCCGGACAATGCCAAGGCCATTGGTGATGATGCCGAACTTGTAGACATAACAGAAATGACCATTGATATAGAGCTGTTTGATTTCCGGATTGGATTTGGCGTGGGTGGGCATTGAGCCGTAGGCGGCCTTATAGGGATCATAGGCGTCATCAAGCTGGTGAGATTTTTTGAATGCCTTGAGCTGTTTGATAATTTTATTGGCGAATTTTGGATTATTTTCAGTGACATAGGCTTCAATTCCGGAAGTATCAAAAATAGTCATCATCGCTTTATCAGCATCAATTTTCTGGCAGATCGGTTCAGTCACATCAACAAGACGATGAAAGAGCGATTGTAAGTCCAGCAGGTATGTTTGTTTGAAACGGGTCAGTTGCGATGCATGGGGAACCCGGTTAAAACCGCAGAAATCCCGAAGTTCTCTGGAAAACTTGAGAAAAGTAATCAGCAGTGTATCCGTGGGGATGGAAAAAATCCGCTGCAGGATCAGCGCCCAGAGAATTGAACAAAGCTCAAAATCCCGATGTCGGCCATGTGCGCAGTAGTAATGCTGATAAAAAGAATGCGGAATCAACGCATGAAGATTCAGATTCTCTTCCAGTAGTGAAAGAAAGTGATGTTTGTCACTTTCAAAAAAATGAGTGCACTCAGAATAAATTTCAGCCAAAGAAAGCTGTTTTTGTGATAAAATGGTCATGATATAACTCCTTTCAGGTTGATAGATTTGTTTTTGAGCAACTCAATTTTATCACAATCTGGTGAGGAGTTATATTTTTTTAGGTTAAAAATATCCCGCTATTATGCGGGGTTTGGCGTTTTGCAAACGCCTAA
>NZ_LKEU01000062.1 GCF_001766835.1 Acetobacterium wieringae
TTTTTTATTTGGAAAAAAGAAATGCTATTCTTACTTTTGGCGATTATCTGGTATTTTGTTTGATGTGACGATATAATTAAAAATAAAACAGTACGAGGTATTATTTATGAAAAAGAAATTGGCAGTGCTTCTGGTGTTATGTATGGTTGTCACACTCGCGGCTTGCAGTACTCAAACCAAAGAAAAGTCAGCGAATGAAAAAAGTGATATTTATGTTGGTTACACAACCGATGCCGATCAATTCATTGATGTCCCGAATCTCCGCCAATATGGCGATTATACCTGCGGTACCACCTGTGTGCAGATGCTGATGAATTATCTATATCCACAGATTGGGGATAAGAATCTGTCAACCTACGAACATGATCTGGGAACCACGCCTGAGAATGGTACGACGCCTCAGCAGATTTACAATTATTTTAAATCCCAAGGGGTTAATGTTGAGAAAAAAGAAAATATTTCAATTGAAGAACTGGTTTCATTGATTGATGCTGGCGATCCGGTGATGATGTGTATTCAAGCCTGGAGTGATAAATATAACACAACCGATCCCAATGCATCAGACCACGCCTATCTTGCCGATGGTCACTGGGTGATTTGTGTGGGCTATCAAAAGACAAATGATGGATATCAATTCTATTTTAATGATCCAGCCTGCGTTGGTTATTGCCTGATGTCTCAGAGTGATCTCGAAAACCGTTGGATTGACATGGATGAATCAGGTACGATCTACACGCGCTTTGGCTTAGTCATAAAGGGTGCATCTGAATTTAATAATAATGGGGTGTTCTATCTCAATTAAAGGTATTCTGTCAATAAGCTAATTTTTAGGATTATTCTGATAGTTGTCATGCAGTATTGTTTATCCAGTCATGTTTGGTGTCATTGATCAACTGCTTTTTGAAGGTGATGTATATTGCGAGCTGTTTAAAATCGATGGAAATGGCTATATGAGTTATGACAGAAAATGGAGGTAGAAAGCATATTATATGGAATTAAATCAAATTAAGTGATCCCCACATCCCAGACACTGCGCCGATAGAAAGTAGGTTTTATCAAAAAAGACAGAGATAAGGACGTGAAGATGAAAAAGAAACTTATTAAAACAGCAGTTTTATTTATCAGTATCGTAACATTTATTGCACTTTTCGCAATGGTGTTCGGGAGTGCGAATCTTGTCATTGCAATTAGTACCGTCTTTGCAATACTGATATACTTGTCGAAAAATATGACTGCGAATCCGATAAAAAATCTTATAAGATTGGTAACATTTAATGTTGTCATGGGCATTGTTGCATATATTTCTTCGATTAATATTTTTTTGGCCATTCCGATTGATTTTTTAAGTCTGTTCATGATTGCAAGCGCACTAAGCTACACCATTAGTTCACCAATGTCTACCCCGTTTAGCTTACAGTATGTGTTTTTAATTTCATTTCCAGTTAGTTTGGAAGAAATGCCACTGCGACTGGCTGCTTTAGCAGCGAGCGCTGTTTGCATCATGTTTGTGCAATTAGTGGTAAACAAGGACAGTGTTAAAAAACAAAGCAAAATTATAATTCCAGAAATTTGCAGTGGTCTCGAAAATAAGATCAGCAATGTCAAAAATAATCTGAATGATGAATTGGTTGATTGTAAAATAAAAGCATATATCAGTCGTCTGAAACAAGTGATTTATGAATCGAGAAAGGACAACTATTATTTTAATAATGAAAGTGAAATCAAATTTA